>NZ_RZTV01000003.1:448533-730025 GCF_003997555.1 Mesorhizobium sp. M1A.T.Ca.IN.004.03.1.1
GATCCGGTCGGCAACGACAACACCGCCTCCAACACCGACACGGCCACGGTCGACACCGTCAACCCGACGGTCGTGGTCGACATCGTGGCGACTTCGCTGAGTGACGGAACGCCCAGCTCGAACGTGACCTTCACGTTCAGCGAGGCGCCCGGCGCCAGCCTCACGGCAGCCGACATCACGGCGACGAACGGTACCATCACCGGCCTCACGCAGGATACCGCGACGACCTATCATGCCACCTTCACGGCCAATGACGGCTTTGCCGGCACCGGCTCGGTGTCTGTGACGGCAGCCAGCTACACCGACGCCGCGGGCAACGCTGGTGGCACCGGATCCGACAGCGTGACGATCGATAGGGTCAACCCGACGGTTGCGGTCAACATCGTCGACACGGCGCTGAGCGATAGCGACAACAGCTCGGTCGTCACCTTCACCTTCTCGGAGGCGCCGAGCGGCTTCGACGCGAGCGACGTCACGGCGACGAACGGCACCATCACCGGCCTGACGCAGGATACCGCGACGACTTATCATGCTACCTTCACAGCCAATGACAGCTTTGCCGGCATTGGCTCGGTGTCTGTGACGGCAGCCAGCTACACCGACGCCGCTGGCAACACTGGCGGCGCCGGATCCGACAGCGTGACGATCGATAGGGTCAATCCGACGGTTGCGGTCAACATCGTCGACACGGCGCTGAGCGATAGCGACAACAGCTCGGTCGTCACCTTCACCTTCTCGGAAGCGCCGGTCAGCTTCACCGCCGCCGACATCACGGCGACGCACGGCACCATCAGCGGCCTTGCGGCCACCGCCGACCCGCTGGTCTATACCGCCACCTTCACCGCCGCCGACGGCTTCACCGGCACCGGCTCGGTGTCGGTGACGGCAGGAAGCTACACCGACGCCGCGCTCAACCTCGGCGGCGCCGGCTCCGACACGGTCGGCATCGACACCGCTGGCGACGTAACGCCGCCAAGCATCACGCTGATCAGCGGCGTTCAGGGAAATGCCGGGGCGCCGAGCACCCTTATCGTTCAGTTCAGCGAAAGCGGAATGAACCACACGTTCTTCGATTCAACGAAGCTGGCACTGTCGAATGGCGTCTTCCTGGCGACGACCCCCGGAACATGGGGCACGACAACCGATGGCAGTGGCAACACAGTCGACACGTATACTCTGTTCGTGAACAAGCCCAACAACGGTACGACCTATACGGCGACATTCAGCGCGGGGGCCTTTAAGGACGGCGCTGGCAACCTGAGCCACCCCGCCAGTCAAGGTGGCCTCAAGCCCGCCGGCACCGCCGGCGAGCCGATCAACCTTGCACTCACCGACCCGTCGGATGGTCAGGCCGTCACTGTCATAGTGAAGGATCTGCCTTCCGGCTGGACCATCGACGGGGCCACGCAGAATGCCGACGGCTCCTGGACGGTGCAGTCCTCCGCCGTGCACGAGCTGACGGTAACAACGCCGGCCGATTTCGTGGGCGCAGCGGTGCTCGACGTCCAGATGACCTGGACCAATGCTGACGGCACCACGGGCAGCGTGTTCATCGCCGACAACGTCGAGGCCTACGCGCCAGGTTCGCCGATCTTTGCCTGGTCGGGCGACGACGTGCTCACCGGCTCGAGCGGCAACGATCTCTTCGTCTTCTCGCAGCCGATCGGCAACGATACCGTGCACAGCTTCGATGCTGCCGCCGACCAGATCGACCTCATCGGCTACTCCGGCTTCCAGACCTTCGCCGACGTCCAGGCGCATACCGCCGACGACGCCAGCGGCAATGCGGTGATCACGCTCGCCGACGGCCAGTCGATCACGCTGGAAGGCGTGCACTCCTCCGCGCTCGGCGCCGGCAATTTTGTCTTCGACCAGACACCGGTAGTGAACAACGCCGGCACCATGACGATTGGCGACGGCGCCCTGCTGCCGCTGAGCGGCACGGTCAACAACAGCGGCATCATTGCGCTGAACTCGACCGGCGCCGAGACCCTGCTGCAGATCATCCAGCATGGCGTGACCCTTGAGGGCGGCGGGCAGGTCGTCCTGTCCGACAGCGCGGCCAACGTCATCTCCGGCACCGGCCCGGACGTTACGCTCGTCAATGTCGACAACACGATCTCGGGTGCCGGCCAACTGGGCGATGGCATGCTCGGCCTCGACAACAGGGGCATCATCATCGCCTCTGGCAGCAATGCCCTGGTCATCGACACCGGCGGCAGCGTCGTCACCAACTCCGGCATGCTGGAAGCGACCGGTTCGGGCGGCCTGGTCGTCGCCGGCGGGCTGGCGAATTCCGGCATGCTCTCGGCCAATGGCGGCAACATTGTCATCCGCGGCGAAGTCACCGGTGACGGCGATGCCACGATCGGCAACCTGTCGAAGCTGGAATTCGGCGCAGCCTCGTCGACGGATGTCACCTTTGCGCAGAATGCGGCCGGCACGCTGGAGCTCGACGACTCCTTTGACTACAGCGGACGGATCGGCGGTATCACCAACGACGACAAGCTGGACCTCAACGACATCCTATTCGGTGTCGGAACGACGGTCGTCTATCAGGCGAGCCAGGATGGCAGTGGCGGCACGTTGACCGTCTCGGACGGCGCGCACAATGCCACGCTGCATTTGCTCGGCACTTACGATGCGAGCGGCTTCAAGCTCGCCGATGACGGCGAGGGCCATACGGTCGTGACCTACAATCCGGCGGAGTTCACCCTGACGGGAATCGGAAGCGGGACGAGCGAGCTGGTGTGAACCGACAGGCGGGCTGCCGGCAGCGGCGGCTCGCCCCTCTGAAAACTCGGCCTGACGTGTATCGAGTGGGGTTTTGGAATTGAACGGCAAGCCTAAAATCGTCAGGGAAGCGCTTCGCGCCTGCCGCCGCTATTTCCTGTTTGCGGCGGTGTTCAGCCTGGCCATCAACCTGCTTTACCTCGCATCGCCGCTCTACATGCTGCAGATCTACGACCGGGTGGTCACCAGCGGCAGCGAGACGACGCTGGTGATGCTGACGCTGGTGCTGCTTGCGGCGTTCCTGGCGCTCGCCGGTCTGGACCTCGTGCGCGCCGCGATCCTGACGCGCGCCAGCGCGCGGCTCGACCGGCTGCTTTCGGCCAGGATCCTGGCGGCTTCCGTCGAAACCCCGTCGCAGGGTGCCTCGCCAAGCCAGCCGATCCGCGATTTCGACACCTTCCGGCAGGTGATCACCGGCAGCGGTATCCATGCCCTGTTCGACCTGCCCTGGTCGCCGATCTATATCGGCATCATCTTCCTCCTGCATCCCTGGCTCGGCTTCTTCGCGTTGGGCTCCTCGCTGCTTCTCATCGCCATGGCGGTGCTCAACGAATATATCGTGCGGGCGCCGCTGAAGCAGGCCAACGACCTTGCCACGGCCAACTACAATTTCACCGAAATGAGCCTCAGGAACGCGGAAGTCATCCGCGCCATGGGCATGATCGACGGCCTCGTCCGGCGCTGGGGGCGCGATCGCGGCCTGGCAATCGGCCAGCAGGGGCGGGCGAGCGACCGGGCAGCGGTCATGTCCGGGCTGATCCGCTTCCTGCGCCTCACCATGCAGTCGCTTATCCTCGGCCTCGGCGCCTATCTGGTGATCGAGCGGCAGATCACCGGCGGCTCGATGTTTGCGGCCAGCCTGCTGCTGGGCAGGGGGCTGCAGCCGGTCGAGCAGATCGTCGGCCTCTGGCGCAGCCTGATCCTGGCGCGGGCCGCCCTTGGCAGGGTCGAGAGGCTGCTGGACGGCGGCGCGCAGGGCGAACGCTCGTTCAACCTGCCGAAGCCCTCCGGCAAGGTCGCCGTCGAGCAGTTGAGCTTCGCCATTCCCAGCCTGCAGAAGGTGCTGCTGCGCGATGTGTCGTTCCGGCTCGAAGCAGGCGAGGCGCTCGGCATCGTCGGCCCTTCCGGCGCCGGCAAGTCGACGCTGGCGCGTCACCTAGCCGGCATCATGCAGCCGAGCCGCGGCACGGTCAGGCTCGATGGCGCCGACATGACGCAGTGGGGAAGGGAGGCGCTCGGCGACCATATCGGCTACCTGCCGCAGGACATCGAGCTGTTTTCAGATACGGTGGCCGCCAATATCGGCCGCTTCAAGACCGATGTCGACCGCGAGGTGATCGAGGCGGCACGGCTCGCCGGCGTGCATGAGATGATCATCCGGCTGCCGCAAGGCTACGAGACGCAGATCGGCGAGGGCGGGGCGGTGCTGTCCGGCGGCTACCGGCAGCGCATCGCGCTTGCCCGCGCCGTCTTCGGCCTGCCGAACCTCATCGTGCTCGACGAGCCGAGCTCCAATCTCGATGCCGACGGCGATCGCGCCCTGGCCGAATGCGCGCTGGAGCTGAAGCGTCGCGGCAGCACGGTGATAATCGTCTCGCACCGGCCCTCGACTTTGGCCAATGTCGACAAGATCCTGCTCTTGCGGGATGGCGCGGTCGAAGCCTTCGGCATGAGAAACGAGATCGTGGCGCTGCTCAACCAGCGCGCGGCCCCGATCACGGTGGCGGCCCAATGACCGATATCGCCGCTACCTATCGCAACCTCGCCGGCACCGAAGATGCGGGCGCCAATGCGGACTCGATCCGGGCACCGGTGTGGATCGGCCTGCTCATCATCGCCGCCTTCTTCGGCGTGTTCGGCGGCTGGGCCGCGGTCGCGCCGCTCAACGGCGCGGTGCTTGCCGATGCGGTGGTGAAGGTCGAGGGCAACCGCAAGAGCGTCCAGCATTTCGACGGCGGCACGGTGAAGGAAATCCGGGTCAAGGACGGCGATATCGTCAAGGCCGGCGATGTGCTGGTGCTGCTCGACGACACCCGCGCCCGGTCCGAATTCAACCTCTATTCCCAGCAATATGCGCTGCTGCGCGCCACCGATGCCCGCATCCGCGCCGAGCTCGACGGCCATGAGGCGGTTGCCTTTCCGCAGGATATCACAGCCGAGCACCAGGCCTATCTGCAGGACGCCATGGCCAACCAGATTGCCGACCTCGAGAGCCAGCGCGCCTCGATGGCCGGCGCCAGGCAGATCCTGCAGAAGCGGATCGCCGAGCTCGACGAGCAGATCGATGGCAAGCAGGCGCGCGTCGAATCGTTTCGCGCGCAGCTCAAGTCGACGATCGACGAAAAGGCAAGCCTCAACAAGCTGCTGAAGGCGGGACTGACGACGAAGCCGCGTATCCTGGAGCTCGACCGCTCGGCCTCCGATCTGCAGGGCCTGATCGACCAGGCGCTCGGCGAGATCGCCGGAAATCGCCAGAGCAAGGCCGAACTCGAAAGCCAGATCGCGCAGCTCACCAACGAGCGTCGCGCAAAACTTTCGGCCATGCTGATCGACACCCAGTCGAACCTTGCTGATCTGGTGCCGAAGATGTTTGCCGCACAGGCCACGGTGGACCGCGCCGAAGTGCGCGCGCCCTATGACGGCCAGGTGATGGACTTGACCGTCTTTTCGACCGGCGCGATCGTCGCGCCCGGCCAGACCATTTTGGATATCGTGCCGACCAGGAATTCGCTGATCGTTCAAGCGCAGGTCAAGGTCGAGGACATATCCAGCCTGCGCGCCGATATGACTGCCGAGGTCCGCTTCACCTCGTACAAGCAGCGCACGACGCCGGTCATCCACGGCCGCGTCACCCGCGTCTCGGCGGATCGCGTCACCGATGCCAAGACCGGCTTTCCCTATTACGTTGCCGACGTGGCGGTGAATCAGCAGGAACTCGCCGCCGCGCCGCAGATCCAGCTCTATCCCGGCATGCCGGCGCAGGTCATGATCGTCACCGAGGAACGCACCGCGCTGGACTACATTCTGGGGCCGCTGACCACGTCGCTGCATACGGCCTTCCGGCAGAAGTAGCGCGCGGACTGAAATCCTCGGGTCAGCTCTTCGGCTCTGTGCGTCGGTACTCCAGCGCCACTACGCCGTTGCTGAACGGCACAGCAAAAAACCAGCTTCAGTGCAAGCGGCTTGTAGACGGAAACAGCGGCTTGCCGCGGCCCGCAGCCGCAGGCCGTCGCCGAGGCCCGAATCTGCATGTCGTTGTGGCAGTTTGCCCGCTGATGTGGCCCACCTGGCAGCCGGCGGCAAGCTCACCGGCCTACTGCCCGAAGCGGTCGCCAGTGTAAAGCAACAAAACGTCGGCAACCTCGATGTGGAGCGCAGCTTGAGCATTGCCCGACAATGCTCGGCCACGGGCGATGCAGGCCAGACACGATCAGGCCACTTTGACGGTCGATCGCTGCCCTTCGCCAAGCGCTCACCACCCCGCAAACTAGGCCGGTTCCGCCCGCTCTTTAGACCTCGGATAGGTTTTGCCGGTATTTGTCGGAAAAAACGGAGCCGGAAAAGTCATGACCGAGATCTGGCACTCACTCCTGGCCAATCTTGCCCTGGTCTCCATCCTTATCGTCGCCTGGGACCTTGTGGCGGATTTCACCGGGCGTCTCTCGCGGCGGGCACAGTCGCTGCTTTTGGGCGTGGTCATGTGCGCGGGCGCGGTCATTTCCATGGCGACGGCCTTGTCCGTCTCCGGCTTCATCGTCGACCTGCGCGCCGCGTTTATCGGAGCGGCCGCGTTCTTCGGCGGATGGCCCGCGATGTTCATCGCCGCTGCCGGCTCCATCGCCTATCGTCTTCATCTGGGCGGTCAGGGCGCCGAAGTCGGCGTCATGAGCATCCTGATCACCGCCGTCGTCGGTCTGGCCTGGCACCACATCGTCGCGGTCCGCTCGCGCACCACGTTCGACATACTCGGCCTCGGCCTGTCGGTCGCGCTGGCCGGGCTGATCACGCTTCTGGTCATTCCCTCGCAGGTCGTGACCGGCTTCGTGCAGCAGAGCACGTTGCCGTCGCTCCTGTTCCGCTTCCTGAGCACCTTCATCATTGCCGTGCTGCTCGACCGGCAGCAGCGGCGACGCGATCTCGCCATGTCCAACATGATATTCCGTGCCATGGTTCGCGAGCTGCCGGATAGTCTCAACGTGAAGGATGCGGAGGGGCGCTTCATCGCGGCCAATCCAGCCACCGCCGAACTGGTGCGCGCCGCCTCCGTCGAGGACCTCATCGGCAAGACGGATTTCGATTTCTATCCCAAGGACGTGGCCGAGCGCTTCAGGCAGGATGAAATGGGCGCGCTGGAGGCCGGGCAGACGTTGCGCATCGATCAGCCCGCGCTCCTGCCTGACGGCAGGCAGGGCTGGCTCTACACTCTGAAGGCGCCGTTCCGCGACGAGGCCGGCAAGATCGTCGGCGTCATCACCTACAATCGCGACATCACCGAGCAGAAGCGAAACGCCCAGCTCAAGAACGACTTCATTTCGACGGTCAGCCACGAATTGCGAACGCCGCTGACATCCATCCGTGGCTCGCTTGGCCTGATCGCAGCCGGCGTCGCGGGCGAGCTGCCGCCCAAGGCCGCCAACCTCGTCAACATCGCCCACAACAACAGCGAAAGGCTGGTTCTTCTCATCAACGACATTCTCGACATGGAGAAGATCGAGTCGGGCGTCATCACCTTCAAGATCAAGCAGATGCCAGTGCGTGCGGTCCTGGAGCAGGCCATCGCCGCCAGTTCCAATTACATGGCCGAGAGCGGGATCCGCATCGTCCTGGTCGACGATGCCCCGCGCGCCGAAGCCAATATCGACCCCGATCGCCTGCACCAGGTGATGGCGAACCTGCTGTCGAATGCGATCAAGTTCTCCGATCCCGGCGGCACTGTCATGGTGAAGCTCCAGCGTCGCGAGCGCGACATGCTGCGCATCTCCGTTGTCGATGAAGGCGCCGGCATCCCGGAAGCGTTCCGCAGCCGCATATTCGGCAAGTTCGAGCAGGCCGATGCCTCCAGCACCCGCAAGAAGGGGGGCACCGGCCTGGGCCTGAGCATCGTCAAGACCATCGTCGAAAAGCTCGGCGGCGCCGTTTCCTTCGAAAGCGAGGAAGGCAAGGGGACCTCGTTTCACGTCGATCTTGCCGAAGCGCAGAGAAGTGTCGAGAAGCCGGTTTTGGTCGAGCGCCGGTCGCGAAAGCGCGATGGCCGCCTGCGCGTCCTCATCTGCGAGGATGAGCCCGACATCGCTGCGGTGATCGCAGCGCTTCTCGACGCCGACGGCTTTTCCAGCGATGTCGCCCCCGATATCGGTACCGCAAAAGCGCTCCTGAACTCCCGCGACTATGTGGCGCTGACGCTCGACATCAAGCTGGCCGGGGAATCCGGCATCAAGCTTTTCCACGACATCAGGGTCTCACCGGTGAATTCCGAGATTTCGGTCATCGTCATCTCCGCCATCGCCGACGAGGCCAGGCGCTCGCTGAACGGAACCGCCATCGGCATCGTCGACTGGCTGGAGAAGCCGGTGGATTCAGCGCGCCTTCACGCCGCTCTCGCCAAGATCCTCGCCAGCAAGGTCGAGCGGAGGCCGAGGATCCTCCACGTCGAGGACGACGAGGGCGTCCTTGCCGTGATGTCAGCTGGCTTGGGTCCGGGCGTCTTGATCGCTTCCGCCAAAACGCTGCAGGAGGCGCGGAAGGCGGTCGCAAAGCATCGCTTCGACCTGGTCATCCTGGACATACTGCTTCCCGACGGATCGGGACTGGATCTGCTCATCGATCTGCCGCTGGAAACCCAAGTCATCGTGTTCTCGGCGGCCGAGTTGGATCAGAACCTCGGTGACCGGGTGCAGGCGATGATGACCAAGACCAAGGCGTCGGAGATCGATGTCGCCAGGCTGGTCAGGAGCATGTTGGTCTCATCGCTCGATAGCGCCAGACCCGCCTCCAGTGCCAAGGAGTGATGATTATGCCGGCAAGGATCCTCTATGTGGATGACGAGGACGACATCCGCGAAATCGCCCAGATGTCGCTGGAACTCGAGCCGGAATTCGAGGTGCGGTCCAGCGCCTCGGGCATCGCAGCGCTGACCGATGCCGCCGATTGGCGCCCTGACCTCATCCTGCTCGACGTGATGATGCCGGACATGGACGGGCCGGAAACACTGAGGCGCCTGGCCGATTCGCCGCTGACGGCCGCGATTCCGGTGGCGTTCATCACGGCGCGCACCCAGACGCATGAGGTGGAGCGTTATCTCGCCATGGGAGCCGTGGGAGTGATCGCCAAGCCGTTCGACCCGCTGGCGCTTGCAGGCGAGGTGAGAAGGCTGCTTTTGGGGCGTTCCGGCCCGGTTTAGCCGGCGAGAAAGCCGCGCAAAAGACGCCTGTCGGCAAGGTCGGTTTTGCGTTTGCCGCTCCTATACCATGGCCCAATATTCATCTAGTGATTGTGTCGAAATGCGGCCGCCGCGAATCGGCTTTATCTAAGATCGCGCGGCGTCATCTCTCCGGGGGGCGATGGAACCGGAGACTGGTGGTGGATGGAGCGAAGGCAAGAGTTCTGATCTGCGATGATGATCCCTTGTTGCTCGAGCTGATGGAATTCAGGCTGAGGGCGAAGGGCTACGAGGTCATCAAAGCGGTGGACGGCGCCGAGGCGCTGGCGAAGGCGGAGCAGGATGGCCCCGACATCATCGTGCTCGACGCGATGATGCCCAAGGCCGACGGCATCGAGGTGCTGGCGCGCATCAAGGGCGACCCGGTGCTGTCGAAGACTTCGGTGGTGATGCTGACCGCGCGCAAGGCCGAGAAGGACATCGTTTCGGCGCTTGAGAAGGGCGCCGACGATTATCTGGTGAAGCCGTTCATTCCCGAGGAGCTACTGGCCCGGCTGGCGCGTCTCATCGCCCGCAAGGGCGGGAAGCGCTGATGCGGCGCGGCCGGCACTCAGCCTTTGCCGCATGCCTGATCCTGGCGATCGCCGCCGCTCCCGGCGCGGCGCTGGCGCAGACTGTCGACGAGCTCTACGCATCCGGCGTCAAGGCCAGGCAGGCGCAGCATTTCGACGAGGCCGCCGATCTTTTCCGGCGCGCGCTGGCGTTGAAAGCTGACAATGCCGACGCTCTTGTGCAGCTTGGCTTCGCCGAGCTCGGCCGCAACGATCTGCCGGCGGCGCGCGACGCCTTTTCCAGGGCGCTTTCCCTTGCCCCGGCCTATCGCGATGCGAGCTTCGGCATGGCCCAGGTCGAATTCCGCTCCGGCAATCTGGATGCGGCGCTGCCGCTCGCCGAGAAGGTCGCTGAGGCAGAGCCCGGCAATGCCGACGCGGCAGCGCTTCTAGAGAACATCCGCAAGGCCAAGCAGGCCAGCCAGGCGAAGCTGGTTCCGGCTGCTGCGGCGCCGGCGAAGAAGCCGCCCCACCGGCGGCCCGATCCCGTCGCCATCCAGTTGGAGCAGGGCCGGCGGTTGCGGGCGGCGGGAAAGCTGCCCGAGGCCGAGACCGCCTATCGCCGCGCGCTCAAGCTGTCGCCCAGGAACACCGACACCCTGGTCGCGCTCGGCCTCGTTGTCGGCTCCACCCAGCGCTTCGACGAGGCCGGGCGGTTCTTCGACCGGGCGCTTGCGATCAGGCCCGGCCTTCTCGACGCGCGGTTGGGCAAGGTGCGCCTGGCGATCTGGCAGGGCGACGCGCCGCGCGCCCGCGCCCTGGTCGGTGATGTGCTGGCCTCGGCGCCGGACAATGTCGAGGCCCTCAACCTTGATGCGAGAATCGCCTTGCTCGAGGCCGACTACCAGCGGGCCGGGCAATCGTTGCAGCGCGCGCTGGCGCTGGATCCACGCAATGCCGAGGCGCTGGTCGGGCTCGGCGATGTGCGCCGTGCCGAGGGCGACGATGAGGCCGCGCGGCAGGCCTACAGCCTGGCGCTCGCCATCGAGCCCGGTTCCGCCGATGTCGAGCAAAGGCTGGCCGTGCCGCCGCCGCGCAAATGGCGGCTCGACCTCGGCAGCGAGCTGAGCGATCTCACCGACGGGCTCGGCAACTGGACCGACAGTTCGGCCGGCCTTGCCTATCGCTTGTCGCCCCAAACGACGATCTCCGGCCGCACGCGGCTCGCCACCCGCTTCGGCAACACCGACGTCCAGATCGAGGGCCGCGTCGACCAGGCCTTCTCGCCGGCCTTCTCCGCCTATGCGCTGGCCGCGGCGACGCCGGATGCCGACTTTCTGGCGCGCTATTCGCTGGGCGCCGGCGCTTCGTGGCAGGTCGTGGCGCCGGCGAAGGTCTTCGGCCCGCTGTCGCTCAACGTCGACGCCAGCTACGACAATTTCGCCGACGCCGACGTCACCAGCATCCAGCCCTGGCTGCAGGGCTATCTCCTCGACGGCCGTCTGGGGCTTTCCGCCCGCTGGGTGCATGCCGAGGACGATATCGGGACGCGCGCGGACGGCTATGTGCTTCGTGCCGACCTCGCGGTGACGCCGCATGTCAATCTCTTCGGCGGCTATGCCGACGCCCCCGAAATCTCCGACGGCACGCTGGTGCCGACGCGCACCGTCTTTGGCGGCCTCTCCGTCGACGTCAGCGATCCGCTGACGCTGCGCGCCAGCATCGCGCATGAACAACGCCCGACATTCGACCGAAGCATATTCGGGCTCGGGCTGACGGCGCGGTTCTGACCATGTGGTACGTCTGGAATCTCTCCATACTGCTCAGCGCGCTCTCCCTGGTGATCATGCTGTTTTTGATCGCGCGCCGTTTGCTGCGGGAGCGCCGGGACAGCGCCAGAGCCGGACAGCGGCGCCAGCTTCTGACGGCGCTGATCGCCTTCACCGAAGACCGCGACCGCCAGACGCTGAAAACGGCCATTCTTTCGGTGCCGCCGGGCGTGGCGATCGAGGCCGGCTTCGAGTTCGTTTCGCTGCTGCGCGGCGAGGAGCGTGACGAGGTCCTTGTCGCCTTCAACGAATGCGGCCTGCCGGCCCTCGTCGGCAGGCAGCTGGAACGGGGCAATGTGGCCGAACGCATCCACGCGGCCGAGATGCTGGCGGCGCTGGGGTCGCAGAATGCGACGGCTAGCCTGCTTTCGGCGCTGGACCAGGACCGCTCGCGCGAAGTCAGGATCGCCGCCGCCATCGCGCTTTGCGATCTCGGCAGCCTGCCCCTGCTCGGCGTCGCGCTGGACAAGATAGGCGTGACGGGACAGCGCTCGCGGCGCCTGATCGAACTGTTCAGGCGCTTTCCGCGTACGCGCTTCAACGAGCTTGCGATCCATGCATCGCGCGTCGACGCGGTGCCCTTCATCAGGGCGGCCGCGATCGACGCGCTCGCCCGCGCCGGCGGCTTCGGCTTTGCCGCCTTCTTCGCCGGCTTGGTCGGCGATGCCTCGCCCGAGGTTGTCGCCGCGGCGCTGCGCGCGCTGGGCCTCACCGGACACGCCGATGCGCCGGCGATCCTGACGAGCGCAATGGCAAATGACGACTGGGACGTGCGCGCCGCCGCCGCCGAGTCCGCGGGACGCCTAGGCCTTCCCGAACTTGCCCCGCCGCTGTCCAGGCTGCTGGACGACGAGGTCTGGAACGTGCGTTATGCCGCCGCCAACGCGCTGCGCTCCTTCGGCCAGCCGGGCGAGCGGCTGCTGCGCCAGATTGCCGACAGCGAGGTCTCGCGCAGCCAGCGCACTGCCTCGCTCATTCTTGCCGAGGGGCCGGCCGCATGATTGCCGACTGGAGCGACGAGATCGTCCTTGCCGCCACCATCCTGTCCTGGTTCATCATCGCGGCCGGGCTGGCGCAGACGACGATCTATCTGCTGCAGCTCGTCCTCGCCGGCTATGCGCTGTCCAAGCGCCCGCCGGTGGCGCGCTCGGCGCTGCTCTGGCAGCGCTACGGCGAGGTCGCGCCGCCGATCGCGCTTCTGGTGCCCGCCTATAACGAGGAAGTGAATGTGGTGGAGAGCGTCCATTCGATGCTGGCGCTCGAATATCCGAATTTCGAGGTCATCGTCGTCAATGACGGCTCGAAGGACCAGACCTTGCAGCGCCTGATCGAGGACTTCAAGCTGGTGAAGTTCCACCGGCCCTATGACGAGGCGCTGGCGCACAAGCCGATCCGCGGGCTCTATTCCTCGCCGATGACCGAGCGGCTGTTCGTGGTCGACAAGGAGAATGGCGGCAAGGCAGACGCGCAGAATGCCGGCATCAATGTCTGCCGCGCGCCGCTCTTCTGCGTCATCGACGGCGACTCCATCCTCGAGCCCGATGCGCTGATGCGCGCCGCCCAGCCTTTCATCGACGATCCCGAGCGCACCATCGCGGTGGGCGGCACAATCCGCGTCGCCAACGGCTCGAAGATCGAGGCCGGCAGGGTGCGCGAGGTGCATCTGCCGCGCCGCCTGCTGCCGCTCTTCCAGGTGGTCGAATATCTGCGCGCCTTCCTGATGGCCCGCCTTGCCTGGAGCAGCGTCAACACGCTGATGCTGGTCTCCGGCGCCTTCGGCATGTTCCGCCGTGCCGAAGTGGTGGCGGTGGGCGGCTTCACCAAGGGCTCGATGGGCGAGGACCTCGACCTTGTGATCAAGCTGCACCGCCACATGCGCGACAAGAAGCGCAAATACCGCGTTCAGTTCATTCCCGAGCCGGTGTGCTGGACCGAGGCGCCGGAAACGCTGAGCGTTCTGGCGAGGCAGCGCACGCGCTGGCAGCGCGGAGCGCTCGAATGCTTCTTCCGCTACCGCGCCATGTTCTTGAACCCGCGCTATGGCCGCGTCGGCTTCCTCGGCTTCGGCCACATCTTCATCGTCGATGTGATGGGGCCGGTGGCGGAGGTGCTGGGCTATATCCTGATCCCGGCCTTCTGGCTGCTCGGCATCCTGTCGGCCGAATATCTCCTGGCCTTCACCTCGCTGATCTTCACCTATGGCGTCTGTGTCAGCGTCTGCTCGCTCATCCTGGAAGAGGCCGAGCTGCAGCGCTTTCCGCGCGCCAGGGATCTCGCCGTTCTGACGGCGGCCGCCGTGATCGAGAATTTCGGCTACCGTCAGCTCAACAATTTCTGGCGCGTGAAGGGCTGGTGGCAGTTCTTGCGCGGCAACCAGGGCTGGGGCGAGATGACCAGGACCGGCCTCGGCGCCGCCAAGAAGTGAGCCCGGCGGGTGCCGTCAGGCCAGCGTCCGCTCGATCTCCCCGATTAAGGCATCGAGCGCCGCGCGGACATCGCCGCTTTCCGCCTGCTCGATGAGCAGCGTTTCCAGCTCTGACGCCCGCACGCTGATCTCCGCAAAGCCGAAAGTGCCGGCCGCGCCGGCGAGCGAATGCGCGAGCTTGGTCACGTCGGAGCCGGGCAGCGCCTCGCGCGCCGCCTGCAGCTCCGCGAGCTGACCGGCGCAGCGGGTGAGGAAACGTTCGCGAAGAGGGGCGAAGGGATCGGTTGAGATGGAGATTCTCCCGAGAATGAGGAGATATTGAAACAGAAAGCGGGGCGAAGCGGAATGGCGAATGGGGCTTATCGCTCATCTGTCGCGCTTGCTTGGCTGCGTCGCCGGCCCCGCCGGTTACGCTGCGTTTAGCGCCGCCGTATAAGGAAAGGGGGAATCCGGAGGGCAGCACGCTGATGTTGGACAATTACGAGGTGGACCGATTTGGGGTGATCCATCAAATCGATTTCACGCCGATCAAATACGACAAGCAATATATCTCCTATTACGAGGACCTGAGCGACCGGACGATCAAGCTCGGATATCAGCGGCTTGGCTGGGTGCTGGGATTGACCGGCGCGATCCCCCGCTCGGTGCTGGAAATTGGATACGGCACCGGCACATTCATCGAAGCCGCGAAGATAACCGGGGTCGCCGATTGCGCCGGCTACGATATCGCCGAGTTCCCGCTGCCCGCGGGGGTCCGCTTTGTCGGTTGGGACGAGGCGCTGGCCAGTTCGTGGGATCTGGTCGCCATGTTCGACGTGCTCGAACACATCCCGGATCTGGGTTTCCTCGGCCGCCTGCAGACCCGGCACCTGGCCGTCGCCGTCCCTTATTGCCGCTGGCGCGAGCTCGGCGCCGACGGCGACGCCTGGTTCCGAAGCTGGCGTATGCGTCTCCCCAACGAGCATTTGCACCACTTCGACCGCGACTCGCTGGTGGCGTTGCTCGCCCACAGCGGCTTCGAATGCGTGACGCTGAACTGCTTCGAGGACGGCATCAGGCTGCGGCCCGGCGAAGCCGGCCCGAACATTCTGTCCGGCTTCTTCAGCAAGCGATAGGGCAATTTCGCCCGCGCGCGAGGGCAGAGCCGGGCGATGGGCCGCGCTCATGCGCGATGGCCTTCAGCTCCGCCAGCAGCCCAAGACCGTCGGGCCAAAGCAACAAAGGAGCAGTCTGGGCGTTCTGATCAGCCGCTTGCGGAGCAGCCGAAGACATGACCATGCCGCAAATCCTGTCGTTCGCCGTCACCTTCGTGATGATGGCAGCGTTCGTATGGGGCCGCTATCGCTATGATCTCGTCGCTGCCGCGGCGCTGTTGCTCGCCCTCGCCGTTGGGATTGTGCCCTTTGACAAAGCCTTCAGCGGGTTTAGCGACGATATCGTGATCATTGTCGGCAGTGCTCTGCTGGTGAGCGCAGGCATAGCGCGATCGGGCATCATGGAACTCGCCATCGCGCGCTTTGCTCCGAAATTGTCGGGAGTTCGCTCGCAACTGGCGCTGCTGGTGATCGTGGTGACGTGCCTGTCTGCCTTCGTCAAGAATATCGGCGCGCTGGCGATCATGATCCCGATCGCCTTTCAGTTCGCGCGCCGGTCCGGCACCTCGCCATCGATATTTCTGATGCCCATGGCGTTCGGGTCATTGCTCGGCGGTCTCATGACGCAGGTGGGCACTTCCCCGAACATTGTTGTCTCCCGGGTGCGAGAGCAGCTGACCGGAACGGCGTTCACAATGTTCGACTTCGCGCCCGTTGGAGCGGCCGTCGCCGCCGCCGGAATGATCTTTCTGCTGTCTTTCTATTGGCTGTTGCCGGTGCGCGAAAAGCTCGGCGGGGCGCTGAATGAAGCCCTCGACATCAAGGACTACCTCACAGAGGCGCGCGTTGTCGGCGATTCCACCGTGCTTGGGAAAACCGTCGCCGACGTCATAAAGCTTGCCGGCGGCGATGCCGTCGTGACCTCGATCCTGCGCAATCGGACGATGCGGATGACGCCGCTGCCCGATGCTGTCCTGAAGGTGAACGACATCCTGTTGCTCGAAGGCGACCCGGCGGCGCTGGATCGCCTTGTCTCGCAAGGCAAGCTCAGCGTCACGGGCGATCGGGTGAATGAAGAGGTCACCACCAGCGAGATGGTCGCTATCGAGGCCGTCATTGGCGAAAGCTCGCCTTTGATCGGCTGGACGGCCCAGCGACTTGCCCTCTACGATCGCTTCAACGTCAACCTCCTGGCTGTCAGCCGTCGCGGCCAGCGCCTCGATCGCAGGCTCGCCAAGGTCGAGCTAAGGCTCGGGGACGTCGTCGTGTTGCAGGGCAATGCAACCACAATGCCCGAGACACTGCGCGGACTAGGCTGCCTGCCGCTGGCGGAAAGGCCTATCCTTCTTGGCAGCGTGCGCAAGGGTATCGTGCCCGTGGTAATCCTCGCCCTTGCCATGCTCACGACTGCCGTGGGTCTGCTCCCTGTTCCCGTCGCTTTCTTTGCGGCCGCGGTCGCGATCGTGCTGTTCAAGGTCATCCCGCTCCGCGACGTCTACCAGTCGCTGGATGGCCCAATCCTGGTGATGCTCGCCGTTCTCATCCCGGTGAGCGATTCGCTGCGCACTACGGGGGCGACCGCGCTGGTCGCCGCGGAGCTTGCCAGGTTCGGGACCGTTCTTCCGGCGCCCGGCGCCCTGACGCTGATCCTCGTTGCCGCCATGGCCGTGACGCCATTCCTCAATAATGCCGCGACCGTGCTAGTCATGGCGCCCGTCGCGTCGGAATTCGCCGCCGATCTGGGCTACAGGCCGGAAGCCTTTCTGATGGCTGTCGCCATTGGCGCCGGCTGCGACTTCCTCACGCCGATCGGGCACCAATGCAACACGCTTGTCATGGGGCCGGGAGGCTATCGTTTCAGCGACTATCCGCGTCTGGGGCTGCCGCTGTCGTTCCTTGTCGTCATTGTTGCCGTGCCGATGCTGGCGATCGTCTGGCCAATGAACTGACAAGCCATAGAGGGACGCGAACGACCTCGCTCTACCAAGCTGCCGGGATGTTCACCGCAAATTGCTCTTCGGAAACAGCACGCGATCGGGTTCTGCATTCATTCGCGCCAGCATTTCCTTGATCAAGCGTGTCTTGGTGCGGCCCGCTTCCTTCGGCGGCACGAGGTAGCGCACGATGGCTTCGAGCCAGGTATTTTCGCTGAGCGAAAATGAACCACCGGATGCTCCTTCACTTGCAGCTCGTCCACCGGCGTTTTCGACAGGATGTCCTTATAGACCTTCACCTTCTGGCTCATGATGTCGCCGATCTGCTCGTCCACGACCTCTCGCATGGTTTTCGCCACGAATTCCAGGTCGCTGTCGTAGGCGAGCTGGAACTTGATCTCGTTCCAGACATAGGGAAACAGCGGCCAGGAATAGTTGAAGACCGGCGTGTCGAACACGGTGGAGTTGGGGAACTTGATGACGCGTCCGCTCGGATGATCGGTCCAAAGATGTTCGCCGCCGAATTCCCACAACGTCGTGTCGAGATAGCTGACGTCGATGACATCGCCATGGGCGTCGCCGATGCGAATCCGGTCGCCGACGCGATAGGGCGCCCGGGCCAGAATATAGATCCAGGCGATGAAACTGGAGATCGGCATCTGCAGCGCGAAGCCGAGAGTCAGTGAAATCAGGCCGAGCGAAACGACGGCGGCGTACCAGTTCACGAACAGAACCGAGATGGCCACGAAGACGACGGCGACCACGACGATCAATCGAAAAATTCGTTTCAGGTTGAAACGCGAGACACGATTGGGAATGCGGCCGATGAGAAAGACTTCGACGATATTCGCTATCGTCAGCATGACGAAAATGAGAAGGCCGCCCCAGACATAGTTCAGCACGCGGACGCGCAAGGTCGCGTCGAGCCATTCCGAGCGCCAATTGATGAGAAGCTGGACGGCAAAGAGCAGCAAGGCAGCGGCAGCGAAGCCAGCCGTCCACCAGAGGTCTTCCTTGCGGAAGCTGAAGCGGAACTTTTCCGCGGGCTTTTTCGCCTGCTGCTGGATCGTTTTCGGATCGGCAGTCCGCTGCGCGGCCCGTTCGAGCCGGGAAAGGTTCTCCTGTTCCTTGTCGCGCCGTTCCATGGATTCGCCATCCGATGTCGCATCAACATCGAGCAGCGGCTAATCGTTCCGCGACGGCGGTATTGAGAGGAGGCGCTTGCCGGCGCGTGGGATCTGGTCGCCATGTGCGACGTGCTCGAACATGCGGATCTGGGTTTCCTCGGCCGCCTTAAGACCGTCACCTGGCCGCCGCCGTCCCTTATTGCCGCTGGCGCGGGCTCGGCGCCGGCGGCGACGCGTGGGCGGCCCGGCGGAGCGGGCCCGAACATTCTGTTTAGGAAGCGATAGGCGAGTCTATGTTCGGCTGAGGGCCGGGCGAGGGGCGGTTGCGATGATCTTCATTCCGCGAATTGGATCCGACGCGCCAAATGTAAGCTGTTCCTGCAGATTTTTCTCGCAACCAATTTGATCTATCTTGACACCGGTTGCGATACCAATGTCATATTGGTCCTAAGAATCCCGAGATTGGTTTCAAATAGTTGCTAGAGGCAGCGAGCCGATGAACGTGACTGACAGCAAGGGATATCGAACCGTTTCGAGGAGGAGCGCCATAGACGGCGTCGTCACCGACGAAAGTGGGAGCGATGGTCACAGTCGCCTAACACTTAACGAACTCGCGCAGACGATGGACAGCCGGGGCCAGCCCCATGTTGAGAAGGTGCGATCTGAATGGAACCGAAGACGCCGTGACATGGCCCCGGTTCTAAAGGTCCATGAACTCAGTAAGAATTTCGGCGCGGTCAGGATCCTTAACGACGTCACTTTCCAGATGGCGGAAGGGGAGGTCATATCCCTTATCGGCGCGTCTGGCTCGGGAAAGAGCACGTTGTTGCGCTGCATAAATTTTCTGGAGACGCCGACCTCAGGGAGGATCGAGGTGATGGGCGACGCAATCTCCATCACCACCAATCGACCGGGCAAGAGCGAAATCACCAACCGCGCGAAGATCCGGCTCTTTCGCCAGCGGACTGGCATGGTGTTCCAGAACTTCAATCTCTGGCCGCACCGGACCGTGATCGGCAACGTGACAGAGGCGCTCGTCTACGTGCTCGGGAAAGGAAGGCGGGAGGCCGAGGATATGGCGCTTTCGGCGCTTTCCAAGGTGGGGATGGCCGAATTCCGCGACCGCTATCCCAGTCAGCTTTCAGGCGGTCAACAACAGCGCGTGGCGATCGCACGGGTGCTGGCGATGCGACCAAAGATCATGCTTTTTGACGAGCCCACATCCGCGCTCGATCCGGAACTCGTGGGCGAGGTGCTGAAGGTGATCCGCACGCTGGCCGAAGAGGGGGCGACCATCCTTCTCGTCACCCATGAAATGCGGTTTGCGCACGACGTGTCGAGCCGAATGATATTCCTGCGCAAAGGTATCCTTGAGCAGGACGATGCGCCGGAAGAGTTGTTTCGCAACCCTGCCTCAGAGGCGGTGAAACGGTTTCTCTCCAGCGTCATGCAAGCCGCCGCGTGATCGCGGCTTTCTTCAGCAGAACAAGAAAAGGGGTAACACTCATGCTTTCAGTTCAAACGTTTCGTTCGATTTTCGTATCCGGTTTCATGCTCGCCGCCGCAGCCGGTGCCGCGCGCGCCGAGGAAGGCGTCCTACGCGTCGGCACGGAAGGGGACGCGCCGCTGTTCAGCATGGCCGACGCCAACGGAAACGTCACCGGCTTCGACGCCGACGTTGCCAACGGTATCTGCGCCGAACTCAAGATGAAGTGCAAATTCGTGGTGCAGGCTTTCAGTTCGCTGGTTCCCTCCATGGATAGCGACCGTTTCGACGTGATCATTTCCGGCCTTGGCATCACTGCCGAGCGCCAGAAGAAGATCGACTACTCCATCCCGTACGCCACCACCCCGCTCTATTTCGTGGTCCCCAAAGATTCCGCTCTTGCCGGGCTCAAGAGTCTCGAGGAGATCGAAAAGGCGCTCGCGGGAAAGAGTGTCGGCGTCGTGACAGGTACGACCTATGCCAAATTCATCGGCAAGCGGGCGACCAGCGCCGATCTCAAGACTTATGATGCCACCACTCAGCAGACCGCTGATCTTGCGGCTGGCCGCCTGGATGCCGCTTTCGGCGACTCCCCGACCTGGATGGATTTCCTCGCTACACCGGACGGCGCCAACTTCACGAAGATCGATGTGAAGATTACGGCGATGAGCGATCCTGAAACCCTCGGCCACGGCATGGGTGTCGGCATGCGCAAGGGGAATGCCCAACTCAAGGCTAAGGTAGATGCCGCGCTCTGCAACATGATCGATGGAGGTAAGATCAAGGAGTCTTCCCTCAAGTGGTTCAAGGACGACTACACCATTCCGTGCAAGAAGTGATCCTCTCGCAACAACTGGCCGTCGCAGCCCGCGGCGGCCCGACGGGTGTCATCCATGTTTGAAACTATCTGGTCGCTGGTTGTGGAGCAGGGCTGGGGACTCGCATTGCTGCGCGGCGCCTTCGTGACGATCTGCATCGGGCTGGTCGGCATGATGATCGGGTTGATCGCAGCCGTCCCGTTTGCCATAGCGCGCTGGCAGCGGCTCCCGGTGCTGTCCCAGATGATCGATGTCTACAGCATCGTCGTCCGCGGCGTGCCGGGTCTTCTTGTGATCTATCTCCTGTTCTTTGGCTCTGTCGACTGGGTGCAGAAGATAGCCGTTGCCTTCGGCTACCGAGACATGGCTGAAAGTGCCTACCCGTCCATTATCGGCATCCTCGCCATCGCGACCATTTCCTGCGCCTATTCGATCGAGGTGATGCGAGGCGCTTTGGAATCCGTTCCCAACGGTCTTCTTGAAGCCGCGAAATCTTTGGCGTTGCCTCGATCGGTCGCCTTTTTCAGAATCACGTTGCCGCTCGCGTTGAGACTTGCTCTCGGCGGGATCAACAATGTCTGGCAGATGACGATCAAGGATACTTCACTCGTTTCCATCGTCGGCATGCAGGAACTCA
Organism: Mesorhizobium sp. M1A.T.Ca.IN.004.03.1.1; assembly: GCF_003997555.1. NCBI lineage: Bacteria > Pseudomonadati > Pseudomonadota > Alphaproteobacteria > Hyphomicrobiales > Phyllobacteriaceae > Mesorhizobium > Mesorhizobium sp. M1A.T.Ca.IN.004.03.1.1. The sequence continues at coordinate 469,607 of NZ_RZTV01000003.1, forward strand.
TGCGTATGGCGGCTATCGCAGCGGGCATCACGCGCTCGCCACTTCTCTTTTACTGCATCGCTGCCTCGCTGTTCTTCGCCATGACAGCAGTCAGCCAGACCCTGTTCGGCCTGGCTGAGCGCCATATCAATCGCGGCTTCAGCGGAGGTTAGAATGGATTTCACCATTATTGCCTATGCGATTCCGTTCCTTCTCACCGGCGCAAAGACAACGCTTCTGATCTCGGTGTTCGGCGTGGGCTTAGGACTGCCATTCGGCATCCTGGTGGCGCTCGCGCGCACTTCGCGCAATCGTTTGGTTTGCACGGCGGCCGACGCCTATTGCGCCGTCTTTCGCGGCACGCCCATGCTGGTGCAGATATTCGTGATCTACTACGGATTAGGGCAGGTCGGGTTCTTTCGCTCCAACCCGGTGATTTGGTGGCTGATCGGCGACGGCCTGCACGCAGCCATTCTCGCGGTCCTGTTGAACACCGGTGCCTACACAGCCGAAATCTTTCGAACCGCGTTTTTATCCCTGCCGCGCGGGCTGATCGAGGCGGCGGAAGCCTGCGGCATGTCGCCTTGGATTATCTTGCGCCGGATCAAGTTCCCGCTGGCTTTGCGACAAGCGCTGCCATCCTACAGCAGTGAGGTTGCCATCATCGTCAAAGAATCCAGCCTCGCTTCGACCATCGCTGTGCTCGAAATCACCGGTTGGGCCAAACGCCTGATGAGCGAAACCTTCGCCATTATGGACATCTTCATCATCACCTCCGTCTTCTACCTCACCCTCAATGTCGTCGGACTGACTGCCTTGAAGCTTTTGGAGCGGCAACTTTGGTTCGAACGGCGTTCAACGCGCAGAAAGGCCACATCCCTATGTCCAAGTTGACGTTCATCGACCAGAATGTTCTTCCGCGCCCACGCGAAGGGCAGCCTCTGCCCGACCGCCTTGTGGAGGGCGATCCACGTTTTCTGAGCTGGGATATCGCCCAGACCGCAGACGGCGCCGTGAAGGCAGGGGTCTGGGAGGTCACGCCTGGCGCCTATCGTTCGATTAAGGGCGAGACTTTCGAGTTCTGCTACATCCTTTCGGGTGTCTCCGAACTTACTGAGGATGGCTGCCCGCCGCGCCGCATCGCGGCTGGCGACGCCTTCGTCATGCATCCGGGATTCACCGGCGTATGGCGTGCCATCGAAACCACGCGCAAACTCTGGGTCTCACGTGATTGACCGGTTTGCGCTTGCCCGCCGATCCGACCAAAAGCTGGTATGTTCCCATGACCGCCGATCCCGCTGGCCCCTTCAAATCCACGCCCTATTGGTGGGAGGATTGCACCTTCTCTCCCCTCCCAGTCCGCCGGGTCGCCTCCAAATGCGACGTGGCGATCGTTGGGGGAGGCTATGCAGGACTTTCGGCGGCCATCGAGCTTGCTCGTGCCGGTCGCAGTGTTCAGCTTTTCGATCGCCAGTCGCTGGGGCAGGCGGCTGCCAGTCGTAATGGCGGCATGGCGAGCGGGAGCATTCGACCCGGGCGCAAGGAATTGATCAGAAGATTCGGCGAGGCCCGCGCCACCGAGATCCTGATGGAGGGAAAGGCCGCACGGGAAGACCTGTGGGCCTTTCTGAAGGAGGAGAAGGTGGAGTGTGACTTCCATCTCTCCGGCCTGTTCGTCGGCGCGATCAACGCTGATGAATGCGACGAACTCAGCCGCTCCGCCGATCTACTGCGGCGCTTTCTGGGCATCGAGGCTCATCCCGTTGGCCGGTTGGACGTGCCGACCTATATCGGGACGGATTTCTACACGGGTGGATTCGTGCGGATGGATACCGGTGGCCTGCATCCGGCCAAGCTGCTTGCGGGTATTATACGGGTGGCAATGGCAACCGGAGCGGTAATCCATGAGAACACAGCCGTTACGGGAACCATCGCCGAGGCCGGCGGGGTCCGTGTGAGAACGTCGCGCGGTGACGTTCTCGCCAGGAAGGTGCTGATCTGCACGGATGCCTATACCGACGGCTTCGATCCTTGGCTGCGACGCCGTATTGTGCCGGTGCGCAGCCGCATCATCGCTACCGAGCCATTGGCAGAAGGCGTGATGGACCAGTTGATGCCGAAGCGCATGATGTATGGCGATATGCGCCAGCTCAGCTATTACTATCGCCCTTCGGCGGACGGATCGCGCATCCTCTTCGGCGGCAGGGACGGCACCACGGCGGGTGACGCGCTGGCGCCGACCACCCATTTGCGCAGCGAACTTGGCCGAATTTTCCCCGAACTGAGGGGCGTCGGCCTGACGCATAGTTGGTTTGGCCAGGTCGCCATGCATCGCGACATGGTGCCTCGGATTTTCACCTCGGGTGATACGGTTTACGCCACCGGCTTCTGCGGCTCCGGAGTGGTCTGGGCCCGCTGGCTGGGCAAGAAGGCCGCCTTCAAGATCCTCGGCGAAACCGAAAAGGCGCAGTCCGCCTTCGATTTCGACCCCGCTCCGAAGGCCGTGCCGTTTTACCGCGGCAAGCCATGGTTCATCCCGCTTGTCTATTCCCTTTACGAATGGCGGGATAAGCGTGCGATGCGCCGTCGCCAGCCCGAAGCAAAGAGGCGATAACGTTGCTCTTCCTTGGGGACGGGCCCGCCGGGTACAGGAACCTCATCTTGTCTGGATGGCGCGCACCGCGTCCGTCGTGAAAACAGTGTCAGATGCCCCGCCTTGAATAGAACGACAGGCGATTAGCGTTCGAACGCGCCATTCCGCTCGGTTCGGCAATCTCAAAATTTTGGCGATGAGGCCTACTCACCCCATTGTCTCCGATCCGAGTATGTTGGCTCTCGCGGTCAAGATATGGCTATGCATTCTTTGTTCGGCCTGCCCACCATCGCGGTCAGTGATCGCCTGTAAGATCGCGCGATGATGAGCCGTATACTCCTGCATACGCTCTTTCGTCAGAGACAGCTCTTTCATGCGCCCCCAAAGACGCCCCGCCCGAAGCGAGTGAATACCTTCGTAGAGCGAGGCCAGCAGTCCATTGCGGGCCGCCACCACTACCAGTTGATGGAACGCGGCGTCCCAACGCTCGAACTCCGCCAGCGTCGCGGCGGTACTGCCATGCTGGATGACCTTGTGCATCTCTTCAGTTTCATAGGGGGTCGCCCGCAACGCCGCGAGCGCCGCCACCTTCGGCTCGATGATTAATCGTGCTTCGAAGACCTCAGCGGGATAGGTCCACAGTTCTTTCCGGGAGGCATCGTGTGCGCGATACGGAGCGCTGGCAGTTGCCCCTCGCTCGGCGACGAAAGTGCCGCGCCCGACATGGCGAAGCAGGCGCCCCTCTTGCTCCATCTCGGCCAGCATGCGCCGGAGGGCCGTGCGGGGTAAACCTAGCTTGAGCGCGAGATCGCGCTCGGGCGGCAGCCGGTCGCCTGGCTGCAGTCCGGCCGCCTCGATGAAATCCCTCAAAACGACGGTCATGCGGCCACTCCACTAAGAAACGGGCGGATTTCTCTGCAACCAATTTGATCTATATTGACACCGGTTGCAATACCAATTTCATATTGGTTCCAGGAATCGACAGACTGGTTGCGCATGTTTTCTAAAGCCGCGAGAGGATGGTGTGAGTCAGACAGCAAGGGATATCGAACCTTTTTGCGTGGATGCTGCGGCTATCATTGCAAGCGCTCCTGTGGATCTGCTGGTGGGCGGCAAATGGACAAGTGCAACCGGCGGCAATCGGTTTGATGTCGCCGATCCATCCAACGGGCGCACGATCGCGTCTGTCGCAGACGGCGCAGTCGCCGACGCAATCCGGGCGATCGATGCTGCGGAGGCTTCTGCGACGATGTGGAGGCAAACACCCTCACGCTGGCGATCGGACATCCTGATGCGCTGCCACCAGCTCATGCGCGATCGTGCCGAATGGCTGGCGCAACTGATATCTCTGGAGAACGGCAAGGCCCTCCCAGACGCTCGCGCAGAGGTAACCTATGCCGCGGAGTTTTTCCGATGGTACGCCGAGGAGGGGGTGCGTACTCTCGGCGACATCGGCCACGCGCCGGGCGGTGCAAACCGAATCCTGGTTCAATACCAGCCGATTGGCATCGCCGTTCTCGTCACGCCCTGGAATTTCCCTGCGGCCATGGCGACCCGCAAAATCGCCCCAGCGCTCGCGGCGGGTTGCACGTGCGTACTGAAGCCGGCGGCTGAGACTCCACTGACCGCGTTGGCGATCGGTGCGATCCTCATGGAAGCCGGTTTGCCCGAAGGTGCCGTCAACATCGTGACGACCACGGCCGCGGGGCCTGTGGTGAGCGCGATGCTGCACGACAGTCGGGTGCGCAAACTGTCATTCACGGGTTCGACCGCCGTTGGGCGCATCCTGTTGCGTGAGGCCGCCAACCGGGTCATCAGCTGTTCCATGGAACTCGGCGGCAACGCTCCTTTCATCGTGTTCGATGATGCGGATCTGGACGATGCCGTGGCAGGCGCCATGGTCGCCAAGATGCGCAACGGCGGAGAAGCCTGCACTGCGGCGAATCGCTTCTATGTGCAGCGCGGCATTTACGACGCTTTTGTCCGCCGGCTTACCCAGGAAATGTCGTCGCTTTCAGTGGGGCCGGGTCTTCAAGCGACGACCCAGCTCGGGCCCCTTATTACCGCGACGGCCGTGGAGAAGGTTGATCGCTTGCTGAAGGATGCCGTTGCCCGTGGGGCGCGTATCGAAACGGGCGGCAAACCGCGGCCTGGCGAGGGCTTCTTCTATCCTCCGACAGTCCTGGCTGACGTTTCCCCCGATTCCGACATCGCGAAGGAAGAGATCTTTGGGCCGGTCGCAGCGGTCACGCCCTTCGATACGGAAGACGAGGCTGTCCGGCTGGCGAACGACACGGAGTATGGCCTCATATCCTACGTCTACAGTAGTGATCTCAGACGCGCCCTGAGGGTCGCCGAACGCATCGAAAGTGGAATGGTCGGCGTCAATCGTGGCCTAGTTTCGGACCCGGCAGCGCCGTTCGGGGGGATGAAGCAAAGCGGGCTCGGCCGCGAGGGAGGGCATCACGGCCTGCTTGAATATCTCCAACCAAAATACGTCGCGACCAACTGGTAATACCGGCGAAAGGCGCTCCTCCACCTAGTTGCGCCGCATGTCGGTCGTGCAGATCAGGCTAGCTACTTTTGGAAAACCGACAGTCTGCTTGCGGGCCCATCCGGTCCTTCGAGACTGGAACTTAAGATGTCCTCGCGCACGTCAACCATTAGGCGAAAAGCCGCGTCGCCGTTCCTGACCCCTTGCCAACCCCTCCCGCTTCCCCTAATCTCCCTTTTGGGAAAACCTTTTCCCAAATCGCCTCCCGCCTGCTGACCTCACCCGTCATCTTCGCGCAGGACGATAAGGGAAAACCTTTTCCCAACTTAGGGATGCGCCTCGAACTATGTCTTCCGACGCAGAGCCAGCGCCAGTTTCCGCCAAGCCGCCGGTCACCCTGCGCGAGGTGGCGGCTGCGGCCGGCGTCAGCGTGGCGACGGCGTCCAAGGCGCTGAACGGGCAGGGGCGCATGACCGCCGAGACGCGGGAGCGCATCCGTGAGGTGGCGCAGCGTCTTGGCTTCCGGCCGAACCACCTGGCGCAGAGCCTGCTGCGCAAGCGCTCCTTCACCGTCGGCCTGCTCACCAACGATACCTATGGCCGCTTCTCGCTGCCGCTGATGGCCGGCGTTTCGGACGCGCTGGTCGACAATGGCGTCTCGGTGTTCCTGTGCAATGTCGAGGACGACACGCGGCTCGGCCAGCTGCATGTCGAGGCCATGCTCGACAAGCGCGTCGACGGCATCATCGCCACGGGAAAACGCATCGACCGCCATCTGCCGATCGATCTCTCCAATCTGCGCATTCCCGTCGTCTATGCCTTCACCCAGCCGGATCCCGGCGCGGTCGGCCTGGTTTCCGACGATGCCGGCGGCGCACGGCTGGCGGTCGAGCATTTTTTGCGGCTCGGGCGCCGCCGCATCGCCCATGTCACCGGACCGGCGGGCTTCGCGGTGGTACATGCGCGGGCCGAGGCTTACCGGGAAGTGCTCGAGGCGCACGGCCTGCCGATCGGCGAGCCGCTGCTCGGCGCCTGGTCGGAAGGCTGGGGCCACGATGCGGTGGCGAAACTGTTCGGCAACGGCCGGGGCAGGCAAGGCTGGCCGGATGCCGTCTTTTGCGGCAACGACCAGATCGCCCGCGGCGTCATCGACGCGCTGCGCGAGCGCGGCATCCGCGTGCCCGACGATGTCGGCGTCATCGGCTTCGACAATTGGGAGATCGTGGCCGAGGCGACGCGCCCGCCGCTGACCTCGGTCGACATGAACCTTTCAGCGCTCGGCCGCGAGGCCGGGCTCGCTCTGCTTTCGCTCGTGGGCGGCCAGCCGGCCGCGCCGGGCATCAGGAAACTGCCGTGCCGGCTGGTGGTGCGTCAGTCATGCGGCCGTCCGCCGGACGGCTGAGGCGCCGCCTGCAGGCCGCCGCCGATCACGGCTGCGGCCAAGGCCAGCTTGGCAAACATGGTTTTCACGGTATTCCTCCTCATGGTTCTCCTCCCAATTTGGCCGTTGCGCGACGGCCGTTCGTTCGATGTCCGCCGAGACCGCCAACATCTGGGTGCGCGCCGACGGCTCGAATTTCATGCCGCGCATCGTCGACGCCTGCACAAGGACCAGATCAAGCTCGACATCATCCCGAACGCCGAGATCATCCCGAAATATGGCGCGGCCGCCGCCGGCGGCACCGCGCCCGACGCGCTGTCGCTCGACCTGATCTACACGCCGTCCTTCGCCGCCGCCGGCCAGCTGGAAGACATCACCGACTGGGCGAAATCCTTGCCCTATTTTTCGAGCCTGTCGCCGGCGCATGTGAAGACCGGCACCTATAAGGGCCGCATCTACGGCCTGCCGTTCTCGGCCGATTCTTCGGTGCTGATCTGGAACAAGAAGCTGTTCAAGCAGGCCGGGCTCGATCCGGAAAAGGGGCCGAAGACCTGGGCCGAGATCGAGGCCGACGCCGAGAAGGTCAACGCGCTCGGCGGCGACATCAAGGGCTTCTACTTCTCCGGCAATTGCGGCGGCTGCAACATCTTCACCTTCACGCCGCTGGTCTGGGCCTCGGGCGGCGACATCCTCTCCGAGGACGGCTCCAAGGCGACGCTCGATAGCCCGCAGCTGCGCGGCGCCATCGACCTCTACCGCTCGATGGTCAAGAAAGGACTGGTGCCCGAGGGTGCGCAGACCGACACCGGCGCCAACTTCTTCGCCGCCTTTGCCGGCGGCAAGATCGGCCTCTCGCCGTCCGGCGCCTTCGCCATCGGCGCGCTCAACACCCAATACCCTGATATCGACTACGGCATCACCTTCCTGCCGGGCAAGGATGGCGGCTGGTCGTCCTTCGCAGGCGGCGACAATTTCGTCGTCACCAAGGGCACCAAGAAGATCGCCGTGGTGAAGGAGTTTTTGGACTTCGCCTACTCGCTCGAGGGCCAGACCATCCTCGCCAAATATGGTAGCCTTCCGGTGCGCGGCGACATCGCCAAGGAAGCGCTCAAGGACCTCGATCCGCGCTACCAGGTGGCGGCCGAGGCGATGGCCAAGGGCCGCACGCCCTATTCGGTGGTGTTCAACGACCTGATCAACTCCGCCAACGGGCCGTGGACGCAGATGGTCAACGAGGTCTTCTTCGGCGACGATGTCGACGGCGCGATTTCGAACGCGCAGGAGACCATGCAGTCGATCATCGACCAGGCGCCGAACAAGTAAAGCGCGGCCCTAAACCTCCCCCTCGAGGGGAGGTCGGGCCGCAGGTCCGGGTGGGGTCGCCCGCGAAGTACGCCGACGCTATCTCCCCGTAGGCGCACTTCACAGCGGACCCCCACCCCCGGCCTTCGGCCGGACCCTCCCCTCAAGGGGGAGGGGGACGCCGCGCTAAATGGCAGGATTATCGCGTTGAGAAAGCTCACTCATCATCATCGTCAAGTTGAGGCGCCGCGAGGTTCGCTCCCTCTTCTCCCCTTGTGGGGTGAGAAGCGGTCCGCGCAGCGGACGAAAAGCCAATTGCTTGGCTTTTCGAGCTTCGAACGCCCTGAGCCTGCGAAGGGCCGGGCGGTGGCCGATCCACCCCCGGCCGGGTCCCCGCTGCTTCGCAGCGTCCCGGCGTTCGCCGGCCTTTCATCGTGCCACTGGCACGATGAATTCACCTTCGGTGAACCGGCTGCTCACCCCACAAGGGGAGAAGGGGGAGCTCAGCCATGACCACCCTCACTGCAACCCACCACGCGCCCGCCCGAGCCAGACGCATCGGCGTCAGCCGCCGGCAATGGGTAGGCCTGCTCTATGTCCTGCCGGCCGTCGCCTTCGTCACCGTCTTCTTCGTCATCCCGCTCGGCATGACGGCGTGGATGTCGCTGCACAACTGGCCGCTGATGGGCGAGCACACTTTCATCGGCCTCGATAATTACTTTGCCATCCTGCGCGACACGCGCTTCTGGAACGCGCTCAAATTCACCTTCTACTACACGCTGATCGTCACCATCGCGATCTTCGCCGTCGCCTTCCCGCTGGCGATCTTCATCGAGCGGCCGCGCCCGCTCACCAATCTCTACCGCACAGCCTTCTTCATGCCGGCGGTGGTGGGCTTTGCTTCCGCCAGCCTGCTCTGGTCGTGGCTGTTGAACGTCGATTCCGGCCTGTTCAGCCCGGCCGCTTACGACCTCGGTCTGACCGAGAGGAAGGTCAATCTTCTGGCCACCTTCCAGCCGGCCTTCTGGTCGATCATCGCCATGGTGGTCTGGAAAGTGGCCGGCTTCACCATGATCATCCTGATGACCGGCCTGCAGTCGATCCCGCAGGACCTGCAGGAGGCCGCCGTCATCGATGGGGCAGGGCCGTTCGCCCGCTTCAGGGCGATCACCCTGCCGCTGATGCGCCGCACCTTGGCGCTGGCGCTGATCCTGTCGGTCGCGGGCTCGATCCTCGCCTTCGACCAGTTCTACATCATCCTGCGCGGCGGCCCGCGCAACCAGACGCTGACGGCGGTCTACTGGATCTTCAACCAGTCCTTCGTCTCGTTCAAGCTCGGCTACGGCGCGGCACTTTCCATGGTGCTGCTGGTCATCCTGGTGGCGCTCAGCCTCATCCAGCTCTGGCTGCTGCGCAAGCCCGAGGGGCTCGACTGATGGCCGAGACGATGTCGCAGCACCGCAAGGCGGCCTTCAGCCTCGCCAGGCATTCCACCGGCATCATCGCCTCGGTGCTGTTTTTGGCGCCGATTGTGTGGACGGTGCTCTCCACCTTCAAGCCGGCGCAGGAAGCGCGCCAGCCGCCGCTGCCGCCCTGGCCGACCACCGGCTTCTCGGTCGAGAACTATCAGACGCTGAACACCTTCGGCGACGGGCTTTGGGCCTCGGCGCAGAACAGCATCTATGTCTCGGTGATGACAGTATTGCTCTCCGTGCTGGTCAGCGTGCTCGCCGGCTACGGCTTCTCGCGTTTCCGCTTCCCGTTCCGGGACTTCTTCTTCATCCTCATCCTGTCGACGATCATGATCCCGTTCCAGTCGATCCTGACGCCGATCTTCCTGGTGCTGACGAAACTCGGTCTCCACAACACGCTGACCGGCCTGGTCTGCGTCTATGTCACGCTGCAGCTGCCGTTCTCGATCTTCATGATGCGCAACGCCTTCGACGCCGTGCCGCGCGAGATCGAGGAGGCGGCGCGCATGGATGGCGCCAACAATGTCACCATGCTGGTCAAGGTGATGCTGCCGCTGGTCTGGCCGGGCGTCGTCACCATTGCGCTCTTCGCCTTCCTCGGCGCCTGGAACGAGTTCCTGGCCGCGCTGGTGCTGATGACCGACCAGTCGAAATTCACCCTGCCGGTGATGATGACCGCGCTCCAGTCCGGCCGCTTCGGCGCCATCGATTGGGGCGCGGTGCAGGCGGGCGTCACGGTGATGATGGTGCCCTGCCTGATCCTGTTCCTGGCGCTGCAGCGCTTCTACATCCGCGGCCTGATGGCCGGGGCCGTCAAATGATTTTCCCGCATTCGAATGGAGTGACGTTATGACCGCAGCACAATCCGCCACCGCAGCCCAGGCAGCCGCGACCGCGAAGCCGAAGCTTGCCTTCCGGCCGCTGCCCGTGCCCCAGGTCGATGTCCGCGGCTTCTGGGGCGACCGGGTCGACGCGGTCGCCGCCAAGACCGCCGGCATCCTCTACGATCGCTGCGTCGAGGCGCGCATGCTGGAGCAGATCGATCCCGACCGGCCGTCGCCCGGCGTCGTCATTCCGTTCCATTCGCCGTCGCCGGACGAGGCCGACGTGCAGGGCGCCGAGTTCACCGGCTCGACGGTGACGACCCAGATGTTCTGGGATTCCGACTGGGGCAAGACCATCGAGACCGCCGCCTACTCGCTCTACCGGCGCCGCAATCCGGAGCTGGAGAAGAAGATCGACGCCGTCATCGACATGTACGGCAAGCTGCAGCAGGAGGACGGTTATCTCTCGAGCTGGTACCAGCGCATCCAGCCGGGTCTCCGCTGGACCAACCTGCGCGACTGCCACGAGCTCTACTGCGCCGGCCATCTGATCGAGGGCGCCGTCGCCTACTTTCAGGCGACGGGCAAGCGCAAGCTGCTCGACATCATGAGCCGCTACGCCGACCACATCGCCTCGATGTTCGGCCCGGAGCCCGGCAAGAAAAAGGGCTATTGCGGCCATGAGGAGATCGAGCTGGCGCTGGTGAAGCTCGCGCGGGCGACGGGTGAGAAGAAGTACATGGATCTGGCGAAGTACTTCATCGACCAGCGCGGCCAGCAGCCGCATTACTTCGACGAGGAGGCGCGCGCCCGCGGCGCCGACCCGAAGGCCTATCATTTCAAAACCTACGAATACAATCAGTCGCACAAGCCGGTGCGCGAGCAGGACAAGGTCGTCGGCCACGCTGTGCGGGCGATGTACCTCTTCTCCGGCATGGCCGACATTGCCACCGAATATGGCGACGACAGCTTGCGCGCGGCGCTCGACAGGCTGTGGGACGATCTGACCACCAAGAGCCTCTATGTCACCGGCGGCCTCGGGCCGTCGGCTCACAATGAGGGTTTCACCAGCGACTACGACCTGCCCAACGAAACCGCCTATGCCGAGACCTGCGCCTCGGTCGGCCTGGTGTTCTGGGCGAGCCGCATGCTCGGCATGGGGCCGAACCGCCGCTATGCCGACATGATGGAGCGGGCGCTCTACAACGGCTCGATCTCGGGCCTGTCGCTCGACGGCTCGCTGTTCTTCTACGAGAACCCGCTGGAAAGCCGCGGCGGCCACCACCGCTGGAAATGGCACCGCTGCCCCTGCTGCCCGCCCAATATCGGCCGCATGGTGGCCTCCATCGGCAGCTATTTCTACGGCCTCGCCGACGATGCGCTGGCCGTGCATCTCTATGGCGACTCCACCGCACGCTTCGAGATCGCCGGCCGGCCGGTCAGCCTGGTCCAGACCAGCAATTATCCCTGGGACGGCGCGGTCTCGATCGAGTTCGAGGCACAGACACCGGTCGAATTCACGCTTTACCTGCGCGTGCCCGCCTGGTGCCGCAACGCGGCGCTGAAGCTGAACGGCAACATGCTAGATCTCGATGCGGTCACGGTCGACGGCTATGCCGCGATCCGCCGCGAATGGCAAAAGGGCGACCGCGTCGAGCTCGACCTCGAAATGTCGATGGCCCGCCTCTTCGCCAATCCGGAAGTGCGGCAGGACATCGGCCGCGTCGCGCTGTCGCGCGGCCCGCTGCTCTACTGCGTCGAGGAGACCGACAATGGCGGTGGCCTGCACCGCATTGCGCTGCCGCGCACGGCCAGGCTGGAGGCCCACAAAGAGCCTAACCTGCTCGGCGGCATCGTCACGCTTTCGGCGATCGGCAGCCGGGCCAAGGCGGAGACCTGGGGCGGCGATCTCTACCGCCCCGAGCCGCCAGAAACCGAAGAGACGACGCTCAAGGCAATTCCTTACTTCGCCTGGGACAACCGCGATCCCGGCGAGATGCTGGTCTGGCTCAGGGAAGGATAAGCTACTCTCCCTATAGATGCACGTAAGCCGTGAGCGGCAGGTGGTCGGACGCCACGCGCGACAGCGGCGTGTCATGCGCTTCCACCGCCGACACCATGCCGTCGCGGTTCCCCATGATCCGGTCGAGCGCCAGCACCGGCAGGCCGGACGGAAAGGTGGGCACAGCGGGCAGCGAGGGGCCGAAGGTGGTGTGCAGCGTGTTGAGCGCGGAGCGGTTGCCCAGCCGCCATTCGTTGAGGTCGCCAAGCAGGAGCGTCGGCCTTTCGTCCGCGCTGCTCATGATATCGAGCACGACGCGCGCCTGTTCCGAGCGCGAGCGGCGCAACAGGCCGAGATGCGCCGCGATCACGCGCAGCGTCCGGTTCTCGTCGAGGTCGATCTCGGCGACCAGCGCCCCGCGCGGCTCCAGGCCGGGCAGCTTGATCTGGTGCACGTCGCGCACCGTGCCGCGCTTGAACAGAAGCACGTTGCCGCGCCAGCCATGTGCCTTGCCGTTTCCGGTGACCGGCACCGGGACCAGCCCTGTTTCGATTTCGAGGCGGTTGAGGTCGAGCAGTCCGGCGCGGTCGCCGAAGCGGTTGTCGGCCTCCTGCAGCGCGATCACATCGGGGCTGATCTCGCGGATGACGCGCGCGGTCCGCTCGGGGTCGAACTTGCGGTCGGTGCCGATGCATTTGTGGACGTTGTAGGAGGCGACCACCATCTCGGCGCCGCCGACCCGTTTCGGCGCCGTGGCTTTCGCTTTCCGCATCTTTCTGCCGCGGATCGACAGGAGCACGGTTTCGGGGAGGGTGCGTCCGTTTCTCTCCATGGTTCCTGCTGCTCGTCTTCCTTGCCTACAGATAGGGCGATCCCAGCCACAGCAATCGGTCGAGGACACGAATGACGAAGGCTCTGGCCCTCAGCATCTCGAGTGTCACCGGTTTCGCCGACGCGATCGCCGCGTCGATACGCGCCTCGATCGCCCGGGCGAAGTTGGCATCCAGGACCTCCATGTCGATCTCGAAATTCAGCCTGAGCGACCGGGCGTCGAGATTGGACGAGCCGACATAAGCCCACGCGCCGTCTATTGCCATAAGTTTCGAGTGATCGAAGGGGCCCTCGTGGCGCCACACCCGGCAATAATGCTTCAGCACCTGGTCGAATTGTGCCGTCATGGCGCGGTCGACGAGGAAAAGGTTGTTCACCGCCGGCACCACGATGTCGATCTCGACACCGCGCGCGCCGGCCGTGGTCAGCGCGCTGATCAGCTCGCGGTCCGGCAGGAAATAGGGCGACATGATGCGGATCGATTTGCGGGCGACCGAAAACGCACCCATCAGCAGCTTGTGGTTGGTTTCGTTCGCGGCATCCGGTCCTGTCGCCACGGCTCTGACCAGCATCGGCTGGCCGGGCGGCGGGGCGGTTCGCTCGACCTGCCAGACGTCGCCCTTCAGCGCCTCGTTGCTGGCGAAGCGCCAGTCCTCGGCAGCGACCGAGAACAGGTCGGCCACCACCGGCCCGGTGACCTCGAAATGCGTGTCCCTGGAGCTGTCGGAACCGGCGAATTCGGCCGAGAACCCCTTGCGGATGTTCATGCCTCCGGTAAACGCCACTGTCGCGTCGATGACCAGGACCTTCCTGTGGGTTCTGAGATTCGCATAAGGAAGTCTCAAGCCCATGACGATGTTGCCGTTGAAGAGATCGACGGCGACGTTGGACTCCCTGAGCTGCTTCAGGATGCTGGGTACCGAATAGCGCACGCCGACGGCGTCGATCAGCACGCGCACGGCAACGCCGCGTTTGACCGCGGCGGAGAGCGACTGCGCGAACATCTGTCCGACGGCGTCGTTGTCGAAGATGTAAGTTTCGAGAAGCACGCTCTTTTGCGCGCCGTCGATCGCCCGGCACATCGCCATATAGGCCTCGTCGCCGGTCTCGAGCACGGCGATCATGTTTCCCGAAGTCAGCGGACGCCGCGCCACCCTGTCGCCCAGTGTCTTCAATCCGACGAAGCGCTGGCCGAATTGGGCCTCGATCAAGGCTTCGACGGCGACGTCGCGATTGTGCCCCTCATCCGCCGAACCGGCGCTGGGCCGCATGGCGCTGATCGTCGCGCGGCGGATGCGGTTGATGCCAGCGATGGCGTAGATGATCGCGCCGAGGAAGGGCGACAGAAGCATCACGCCGACCCAACCCGTGGCGGCGCGCACGTCTTCCTTCGTCATGATGGCATGGACGATGCCGACCGCCGCCATCGCCAACGACAGGAAAAGGATAAGCGTCGACCAGTGACTCGCTATCGCCTCGAACATCGGCCCGACTATTGTGCGAGCCGGCGCGGAAGGCAATGCGCCAGGTCAAGGCGGCCCGGATTCGCATGCAGCTCTTTCCGGCCCGGTTGCATGAGGGATCCCGCCAGTGTGACCGGTCGTTCGAACGCTTGCGCCTCTGTGCGAAAATCGGTCCACCAGGCAAGACGAAATCGTCGTCGGCATTATGTCGGCGCTGCCTCAGTGCCGAAGAGTCGGGCCGCACGGGAACATTCGGCGATCCGATGCGTTTGGCTTTTCGTTGCTCGAGCGGGATTGGGAGATGCGCATCGAAAGCTTTCAAGGAACCGAGGGGTTTATCCGTACCCCGCAGGACGCCGTCGCCCTGCAAATCCCGCCCGACTTCATCGAGACGCTGCCCATTGCGATCTACGCTTGCGACGCGCAAGGCCGATTGCTTTGGTTCAACAAGCGCGCTGCCGATTTGTGGGGGCGAACGCCCTTGCTTGGCTCGGACAGCGAACTCTATTGCGGATCCCACAGGCTCTATCTCGATGGACGGCAGATCGCGCGCGCCCAAACCCCGATGGCCGCGGTGCTGCGAACCGGCATTCCCGTCAGGGGGGTTGAAGGAAAGCTCGAGCGGCCGGACGGCACGGCGATATGGGTGATGGTCCACATCGAACCGATCGAAGACGAGGACGGTCGGGTCGTCGGAGCCATCAACTGTTTCCATGACGTCACGGACCGGCGTCTGACCGATGAGATCATTGGGCAACAGGAGCAGCGGCTCGCTGCAACTTACCAGCATGCGGCGATTGGCATCGCTGAAGTCAACGCGAAGGGCGAACTCGGGCGCGTCAACGGCTACCTGGCCGACCTGCTCGGCTATTCCGCCGATGAACTTGTCGGCAGGTCGGTGTTCGATGCCACTCTGGCGGAGAATGTCGATGCGGACCTGCGTCAGTTCGAGCGTCAGGTGCGAGGCGAGATCGACAGCTACCGGCACGAAAAGCGCTTATCCGCAAGGACGGGGCAAGAGTCTGGGTCGCGGTCACGTCCTCGAGCGTAAGGGACTCCGAAGGCCGCTTCTTGTATGCGGTGCGCGTCCAGCAGGATATCACCGCCCGCAAGAAGGCCGAGGCCGCGCTCGTCCGGCATCTGGAGCAGCAGGCGGCGCTTTACGAATTCACGGACAGCCTTCAGCGCGCGGCGAATCTCGGCGAGGTTCACGAGATAGCCCTCAGCACCATCATTCGCGCATTGGGTGCGGACCGGGCCTCCATACTCTTCTTCGACAACACCGGCTTCCTCAGATTTGCCGCCTCGCGAGGCCTGTCGCAAGCTTACAGAACGGCCGTCGAAGGCCATTCCCCCTGGTCGCGCGACACACGCGATCCCGAACCGATCGCTATTGCCGACGTCGAGCAAAGCGGATTGCCGGACGACCTCAAGGCGGCTGTGCGGGACGAAGGCATTGCAGCGCTGGCTTTCATTCCGATCTCGGTGCGCGGTCAGCTGCTCGGCAAGTTCATGTCCTATTACGATCATCCGCACGATTTCGTGGAGTCCGAGCTTCGTTTTGCGCTGACAGTGGCCGGACAACTCGGCTTCGCGGTCGACCGCGTACGGCTCGAGACCGCCCGCCAGACGACGGAACGCGCGGCAAATCAGCTCGTGGCCGTTGTCGAATCCTCTCACGACGCGATCATCAGCAAGGACCTCAACGGCATTATCGCCTCATGGAATGCCAGCGCGGAGCGGCTGTTCGGCTTCACGGCCGACGAGGCGATCGGCAGGCACATCACGATGATCATCCCCGATGACCGGCTGGGCGAGGAGCCGGAGATCATCAGGCGCATCAGCAGCGGCGAAAACGTCGATCACTTCGAAACGGTGCGTCGCCGCAAGGACGGCAATCTCGTCGATATTTCCCTGACGATTTCGCCGATCCGCAACAGCCAGGGCCTCATCATCGGCGCCTCGAAGATTGCGCGCGACATCACCGACCAAAAGATGGCTGAAGCCAAGCTGCGGGCGAGCGAGCGTCAGCTGCGCGACCTGCTGGCGGCAATTCCGGCGGCGATCTACACGACGGATGCCGACGGCACGATAACCTTTTTCAACGAGGCGGCCGTCGAGCTTTCCGGGCGCGTTCCGCAGATCGGCAAGGATAAGTGGTGCGTGACGTGGAAACTGTTCTGGCCGGACGGAAGCCCGCTTCCTCACGACCAGTGCCCGATGGCGGTCGCCCTGAAGGAGGGGCGTCCGATACGCAACGCTGAAGCCGTCGCCGAGCGCCCGGACGGCGTGCGCATTCCCTTCATCCCGTATCCGACGCCGCTGCGCGATGAAGATGGCAAGATCGTCGGCGGCATCAACATGCTGGTCGATATCAGCGAACGCAAACAGGCCGAAACACAGCAGCGGCTGCTCTTCAATGAGCTCAATCATCGTGTGAAGAACAACATGCAGATGCTGCAGTCACTGCTGAGCTTGGCGGGTCAACGGGCAGCGAACCCGCAAGCGCGAGAAATCTTGCGTGAAGCCGGCAACCGCGTCGCGGCCATGGCCGCTGCTCAGCAGGTCCTGTACGAGACGGTCGATTCGACGCAGTTCAACGCGAAGGGTTTCTTGCTTGCGGTTTGCGGGACAATAAAGCAGACCTTCCCGAAGGAAGTCGCGGTTGAGTTCGAGGCTGATGATGCAAAGCTTTCGAATGACGTTGCAATGCCGCTGGCGCTGATCCTGAACGAGCTTCTGACCAACGCCATAAAATATGGAACTCCCGACGGAGCCGGCACAATCCGGGTCGGGCTTCGGCGCGATGTCGACGGCTTCCAGGTATTCGTCGAAGACAGCGGTCCCGGCTTTGACCTGGCTTCGGTCCGCGACCGTTCGTCCGGATTGAAGCTGGTTCAGGGCTTGGCGCGGCAGCTGCACGGCAAGCTTGTCGTTACCAAGGAACCGAAGACGCGCTGCAGCATTCGGTTCTCATGAAGCTCTTGCCGGCTCTTCTTCAGTTCCTGGATGGCTCTCGATGACCGAGCTTGCTGCCCCACACGGACGCCGTCGGCCAATCCCAACGAAAGCCGCGTCGGCCGAACCTGTGGCCGCCGCATTGCCCACGCGGATCTTGGTCGTCGAGGACGATTTTCTCATCTCCCTCGAGATGGAGAGCACTCTGACCGCGGCCGGTTTCGAGGTCGTGGTCGTTGGCTCGGGCGAGGAAGCGCTCGATAGCGCAGCTGCGGACCGGCCTGATCTGGTTGTGATGGATATCCGGCTGTCCGGCGCCATGGATGGAATTCAAACTGCCCTGGAGTTGTTTCGAATTTACGGTTTGCGGTCGGTTTTTGCGACGGCGCATTCCGATTCCGACGTCCGCGCCCGGGCAGCGCCAGCGGAGCCGCTGGGCTGGCTGGTAAAGCCCTACACGCCGGCATCCCTGCTCTCAGCCATCCGCTCCGCGCTTAGGTCCGGCAGCTCGTCGGCAGGTTGAAACGCCGAATCCGCCGCCCCTCTGGCGAGCAGCCGCAGCCAGGGCGCGAGGTGGAAGGCAGCCATCAGGAAATACATCGGCGCCATGCCGCTGAGCACGGAGGCTCCGGGCCCGGACATGCACATCGCGTCCGGTCCGCTACCGGCGGCCGTGAGCAACGCCATGACGGCAAAGGTCGGCGCCGCCGCGAGACATAACCAGTCGGCCAGGCCGAATCCGCTCAGGCCTGCCGGGCGAGGGGTGGGATTGTCGATGCTCATGATCTCCACCTTCCAACTGCTCTCAGGAAAGTTCGGCTCTGGCGGCGCGGGCGACGCCGCCAGAGTCGCTTCGCGTTCAGGCGTTCTTGTTGCGAAACGCCGCTTCGCCGGCATCCGAGACCTCGACCCATCGCTGGTCGGGCGCGGCGCCTTCCTCATAGTTGTCGTGCCAGTTCCACCACTTGTAGGTCTGGGTCTGCGGATAGCCCTCGGGCGAATCCTCCCACACCTCCTGGCGGCCGAGCGGGGTGACGTCGAGATAGCTCCACACCGTGCCGAACGCCTCGTCGCCGCGGTTGTTGACGAAATAGGTGCGGAAGATACGGTTTCCGTCATGGATGAAGACGTTGTGGCCGTGCCATTCGTCGACGCCGAAATCCTTGTCCCAGCTGTCGGTGATGGTGTACCAGGGCATCTTCCAGTCCATCCGCTGCTTCAGCCGCTGAATGTCGGCCTGCGGCGCTCGGGACACATAGGCAAGCGTAGTGTCGCGGGCGTTGAGATGGGCGAGGTTGCCGACCATGTCGGCGCCGAGCGAGCAGCCGCGGCAGGCGTGCTCCGGCCAGCCATAGACGCCGGGCTCGAAGAAGGCGCGGTAGATGACCAGTTGCCGGCGGCCTTCGAAGAGGTCGAGCAGGCTTGCCTTGCCGTTTGGGCCTTCGAACACATAGTCCTTCTCGACAGGCATCCACGGCATGCGGCGGCGTTCCGCAGCCAGCGCGTCGCGGGCGCGGGTGAGCGCCTTTTCCTTCACCAGCATTTCTTCATACGCGCCTTCCCAGGCTTCCGGCGAAACGACCGGTGGTGTCTTCATGTGTTGGGTCATTGCTCTTGTCCCGTTCTTGCGTTTGGTTGGGGTGACAAGGGAAACTTAGAGCCGGACGGCGCGATGGTGAGAGTTACAAGTGTGACGCGATTTGATCCGGCAGACCCGGAAGGGGGCATCGGGGCGGGCATTGCATGGACTCGATGATCAATGCCGCCGGCCGCCTGCTCGCGACCGGTGATCCGCTGGGCGCCCTGAAGCGCGTCGCGTTGCGCGACGACGCCCCCGCACTGGCGCTGCGCGGCATCGCGATGGCGCAGCTCGGCGACTTCGCCAAGGCCAAGGCGTTGCTGAAGAGCGCCGCCCGCGCCTTCAGCCCGAAAGAGGCGGTGGCGCGCGCCCGCTGCGTCGTCGCCGAGGCCGAGATCGCGCTGGTCTCGCGCGATCTCGGCTGGCCGGACAAAGCGTTGCGAGCCGCCCGCACGACGCTTGCCGCGCATGGCGATCGGGTCAACGCCGCCTATGCCGGCAGCCTCGAAGCGCGCCGCCTCATCCTGATCGGCCGGCTCGACGAGGCCGAGCGGCTGCTTGCCGGCTTCGATCCGGGACCGTTGCCGCCGGTCGCGCGCGTCGCGCATGAGCTCGCGGCCGCGGGCATCGCGGTCAGGCGCCTGCGGACGAAGGCCGCGCGCGCCGCGCTCGGCCGGGCCGCGCTCGCGGCCTACGAAGCCAATATCCCGGCGCTGAAGGCGGAGGTCGAAAGCGCGTCGCTGGTGCTGAACACGCCCGTCGCGCGGCTCGTGTCGAAGGGCACGGAGATGCCGCTGCAGCTCGACGAAGTCGAGGCGCTGCTCACCTCAGGCGCCCTCGTCGTCGATGCCTGCCGCAATGTCGTGCGCAAAGCCGACACCGTAGTGTCGCTGGCGACGCGGCCGGTGCTGTTTGCGCTGGCGCGCACGCTGGCCGAGGCCTGGCCCGCGGATGCGTCGCGGGAGGCGCTGCTGACGCGCGCCTTCCGCGCCAGGCACGCCGATGAATCGCATCGTGCGCGGCTCAGGGTCGAGATGGGCCGGCTGCGCGCCGAAATGAACGCGCTGGCGGAAATCAACGCGACGGCCGCCGGTTTTGCGTTAACGCCGCTGACCGCAGCCGAGGTCGTGGTGCTTGCGCCGCCTGTCGAGGAGGAGCATGGCGCAGTGCTCGCCTTCCTCGCCGACGGCGAGTCCTGGTCGAGCTCGGCGCTGGCGATCGCGCTTGGCGCCAGCCCGCGCACCGTGCAGCGGGCGCTGGAAATGCTTTCGGCCGACAACAAGGTGCAGGCGGTCGGCCGCGGCAGGGCGCGCCGCTGGATGAGGCCGCCGGTGACCGGATTCCCGACTGTCTTGTTACTCCCGGGTCCGCTGCCGAGCGACTAGTGTGCGGCCATTGTTCGAATGGAGATCGAAAATGAAACGAGCCGCTGCCGAGATCCTGCGCGAATACGGCCCCTTTCCGGATGCCGAGCGCATCAATGGCGTCACCTATGACGGCAAGAATGTCTGGTTCGCCACCGGCGACAAGCTGAAGGCGCTTGACCCGGAGAGCGGCGCGATCGTGCAGTCGATCGACGTTGCCTCCCATGCCGGGACCGCCTTCGACGGCGAGCATCTCTACCAGATCGGCGAGGACCGCATCCACAAGGTCGACCCGAAGACAGGCAAGGTCGTTGCCACCATTCCCGCCCCCGGCAATGGCGGCGACTCTGGGCTTGCCTGGGCCGAGGGCTCGCTCTGGGTCGGCGAATACAGGGCCCACAAGATCCATCAGATCGATCCTGCAACGGGCAAGGTGATCCGCACCATCGAGTCGAAGCGTGTCGTCACCGGCGTCACCTGGGTCGACGGCGAGCTTTGGCATGCCACCTGGGAAGGGGAGGAGGGTGATCTCCTGCGCATCGACCCCCAGACGGGCGATGTGCTGCAGGAGCTGGCGATGCCCTCCGGCGTGTCGGGACTGGAATCTGACGGTGGCGGCTGCTTCTTCTGCGGAGGCGGCAGCAGCGGCAAGATCAAGGCCGTGCGCCGTCCTGGGTACAACCATGACAAGGACACGACAGTCGGCAAATAGCCGGCTCTAGCCAGGCTTTGCACGGCGGTGGTCTTCAGTCTAGACCAGTCCATTGACAAAGGTCGCGCCCCATCGCTCCATCAGGCGTTCCTAAAAAGGGAGGCAGCGATGGCGTATACGTATCGGTGCAAGGACTATCCGGGAATGGAAGCCTGTCCCGGGAGCTTCACGGCAGAAAGCGCGGAAGAGGTAATGAAGCACGTTGAGCTTCATGCCAGGTCCGCGCATGGTGAAGACCCGAGCCAATGGTCCCAAGAGGACCGGAAGCAGCTACAGGCGATGATGATCGCGAGCTAGGCGCGCTTCTGCATCAAGCCGCCTCGCGCGCCGGCCGGGCAACGCCCTTGTTTGAGATCTGGCCGGCAGTCGGTCTGTCGACATGCGCCCAGGCCGGTCGCTCGAACAGGAAGGTTCCGAAGCCGCTGCGCTTGACGATGAAGTAGAGAATGACCGGGCTGATGACCGAGACGAGCAGCACCGCGAGGCTGAGCATGCCGGTATCGGTCAGAAGGCCGCTTGCCAGCATGATCCCGCGGAAGATCGACATCGGGATGGTGAAGGCGACATAGACGACCAGCGAATGCTCGCCGAGCCAGCGCAGCCATTCCATCGCGGCGGATTTCGACAGGAAGCCGCCGGCGACGCAGAGCGCCACCGCGCCGGCGACGGCCAGCGTAAGATGCAGCGGCGGCCATGCCGCCAGGCCCATCTGCATGCCGACCGGCTCGACGGCGTAGCCCGGCGAGTAGACGAGCAGGCCGTTGACGATGGCCCACACGATCAGCCCGGCAGCGGCGATCGCCGGACGAGCTTGCGTCCACGCGACCAGCCGGAACACCAGCGGCGCCATGACGAAGCCGAGATAGAAGAACACGAAATAGGCGGCGAATTGCGTGAGCGCATAGCTGTCCGAATGCGGTGCCCACATCTGCAGCGCGGCGGCAGCCGAGATGACGATCCAGTGCGGCACGCCTAGCTCGCGCAGGATGCGCGCCACGAGGCCGAACACGGCCAGCATGTAGATGAACCACAGCACGCCATAGGGCTGGACGACAGCCACGGCGAGGTCGTGCAGCATGCCGGCGGGATCGCGGCTGAAGATGCCGATCTTCAGCCCGATCGAGATGACCGCCCACAGGACATAGAAATAGAGGTAGTGGACGACGCGCCGGTCGATATAGCGCCGCCAAGGCCGGTCGATCACCTGCGACAGGAACAGCCCCGAGATCAGGAAGAATTCCGGCATCCGGAACGGGGTCGCGAAGCCGATGACATAATGCAGGAAGCCGATGCCGCCGGTATATTCGCCGGTGTTGTAGGCGGAATACATCATCACCACCAGGATGATCGAAAGACCTTTTGCCGTGTCCACCCACGGCATGCGCGTCGAAATGTTCATGAAAGACCCCGCAAAGGCACCCAGCGCCATAGTACCGGACAGGCGCGTCTCTAGCAGCATGAAGCTTCGGATATCGTAAACGCGGCGCTGTCGGGCTGGAGCTCGGTGCCGGGTCAGCGGCTGGTCTCTCCCATCGCCACCGCCACGATTGCGCCCGAGAGGAAGGTCAGCGCCGCGATCGCCGCGATCGCCGCGACGAAGCCGAAGAAGTCGGCGATGAGGCCCGCCGACAGCGCTCCGATTGCGTAGCCGAGATCGCGCCAGAAGCGATAGACGCTGAGTGAGCGCGCCCGCCATGACGGATGCGATGCGTCCGATACCGCCGCGATCAGGCTTGGATAGACCATCGCCGTGCCAAGGCCGAGCAGGAGGCTCGCCAGCAGCCACCAGCCGAAGTCGCGCGTCATGGCGGTGAGAAGAAGGCCGGCAGCCTGCACCCACATGCCGGCGACGATCAGGCCCTTGCGGCCCCAACGGTCGCTCAATGGCCCGGTTGCGACCTGTAAGACGCCCCAGACGGCGGGATAGACCGCCTTGAGGATGCCGATGCGCTCGACGCCGAGCCCGTTGGCGACGAAGAAGAGCGGAAAAAGCCCCCAGCTCATGCCGTCGTTGAGATTGTTGACCAGGCCCGCCTGCGAGGCCGCGAACAAATTGCGGTCCCGGAAAGAGGTCAGCATGAAGATCTCGCGAAAGCCGAGCGGGGAGACAGCTTTCTGATGGTTGGCCAGTTCCAGCCGCACATGCTCGCGCGTGTCGCGCACCAGAAGGATCGACAGCGCGGCACCCAGGATCGCATAGCCGATGCCGAGATAGATCGGGACCGGGCGCAGCCCGTAGCGGCTGGCCAGATAGCCGGTCAGAAATGCGGTGACGCCGACGGCGAGGTAGCCGGCGAACTCGTTGAGGCCGACGGCGAGCCCGCGCGATTTCGGCCCGACCAGATCGACCTTCATGATGACGGTCATCGACCAGGCAAGTCCCTGGTTGATGCCGAGCAGCGCGTTGGCGGCAATGATCCACCCCCAACTCGGCGCCCAGATGATCATGAAGGGCACCGGGAGGCCGAACAGCCAGCCGAGGATCAGCACGCGCTTGCGACCCCATGTGTCGGCAAGCTGGCCGGAGACGAGATTGGCGCAGGCCTTAACCACGCCGAAGCTCACGATGAACGAGGTGACGAGCGTCGTGGAAGCAACGTGGAATTCCTCCGCGCCGATCAGCGGCACGACGGTTCGCTCGATGCCGACCATGCCGCCGACAAAGGCGTTGATCAGCACCAGCAGCGCGAACTGTTTCCAGTTGGCCTTGAGGCCGAGCGCGACGGCAGGCGCCGTTGCGCTCACGATCGCGATCCGGCGTTGGCGGCGCGGGTCCGGGCCGCGTCCGGCGGCGGGGGAGGGATGTCGGCGGTCATGGCGGCGATGAACTGGTCGACGTCCTCGATGCGGAAGGCCTTGTTGAAGCGCCGCTCAAAGCCGATGGTCGATGTCGGCTTGCCGCTGAGCGAGCGGCCGCACACCGAGCCGGAATAGGCGCCCGGCAGCACCTCGATGTGATCGGGCAATTCCTTCAGCCGGCGCACGCTGGCATAGAGCGCGCGGGCTCCGTCCTCGGCGCTCGAAGCAAGCTCGGTGCGACCGAGATCGCCAACCATCAGCGTGTGACCGGTGAGCACGAACCAGGGCTCGGTCGACCGCGTTCGGTCGGTGACTAAAAGGCTCAGATGCTCCGGCGTGTGGCCGGGCGTGTGCATCACGGTCGCCGTCACATTGCCGAGCTCCAGCACCTCGCCGTCCTTCACGTGGCGGAACGGGAAGCCCGCCTCGGCGCCTTCGAACAGCACGTATTCGGCGCCCGTCGCTTCGGCGAGCGCACGGCCTGCCGAGATATGGTCGGCGTGGATATGCGTGTCGACGACATAGAGGATGCGCATGCCTGTCGCGCGCGCCGCCTCGACATAAGGCGCGATCTCGCCGACCGGATCGACGACGGCAGCAGACGCCTTGCCGCCGCAGCCGAACAAATAGGAGGCGGCGACCGGGTCGGTATGCAGGAACTGCCTGAGAATCATCGCTTTTCTCCAAAGGGCAATTGCGGGTCGCTTGGCTTGACGGCAGGTCGAAACCATCATTCAATAATTACATTGAATGACGATGGGTCGCAGAAAGGTCGATGTCAATCCGCAATCCGAAGCTGGCGCTGTACGAACAGTTCGCGATCGTCGCCAAGGCGCTCGGCAATCCGCTGCGCCTGGAACTGATCGAGCATTTGGCGCAAGGCTCGCGCAGCGTCGAAGCGCTTGCTGCGAAGCTCGGCCAGCCGATCGCCAACATCTCCCAGCATCTGCAGGCGCTGCGCCGCGCCGGCATCGTCTCGGCCGAACGCGACGGCAAATACGTGCGCTATTCGCTGAGCGATGCGAGCGTGCTGTCGGCCTTTGCTGCGGTGCGCGGCATTGCCGAGCGGCAGCTTGCTGAGGTCGATCGCATTGTGCGCGACTGTTTCGAGGCACGTGACGACATACAGCCGGTCACGCGCGGCGAGCTTCAGACGCTGATGCGCGACGGGCTGGTGACGCTGATCGACGTGCGCCCGCCGGACGAGTTCGCGCTTGGCCACGTGCCCGGCGCGGTCAATGTTCCCCTCGGAGAAGTCAAGGCCTGGTCCCAGGGTGCCGACCCCGGACGGGAAATCGTCGCCTACTGCCGCGGCCCATGGTGCGTGATGTCCTTCGAGGCGGTGGCCGCGCTGCGCTCGCTTGGCCATTCCGTGCGCCGCCTCGAGGACGGCATGCCGGAATGGAAAGCCGCTGGCCTTCCGGTGGAAATGGCGGCCTGACGGTGTCGCTAACAAATGCATGTCGCCCAAAAATGGGCAGCGGTTCTGGGGCAAGAGGCGCGAGCAAGTTTTGGGCTCGCAGCCGACGCAAATTGGGCGTATCGTGACATATCGTCGGTTGCTAATAAATGAGCCGGCGACTGAGAGCGCAAGACTCCCGCACCGGACTGGGCGCTAGCATCCACACCACTCGTCGCGCCCACAAGACCACCTGCCTCTGTCGAAACCTCTTTTGCTCGGTTCCGGCCAGAATTGCCCTTCGCAATTCGGAATGGGAGCGTTCCGATGCAGCAGATCACGCAAACCCGCCGACGATTCCTAGCCGGTGCTGCCCTGGCAGGCGCTGCCGGTGTCGTCGTCCTTCCGAGGTCACTCCATGCGGAACCGCCGCTGGAGCGAGAGCTGAAGATGTGAGCAAGCGGCAAGCCCAGAGCCCGCCATGCAGGTACGGCCGACTGTGCACAACACAGCATCCACGGGTCAGTGTTCTCAGTGTCGCACTGGCCACCATCTGGAAAGGAGGTTCCCATGCATACCGTATATCCCGGACGGTTCAGCCGACGGAGGTTCCTGCGTGGGATTACGCTGGCGGGGGCAGCGGGGCTTCTGGGCTGGCACCCCAGGCGCGCCGCTGCGGAGCCACCGCCTGAGACGACGCGGATCCGGCTCGTCCGGGTTCCCAGCATCTGTCAGGCCCCTCAGTATGTAGCCGAAGAACTGTTGCGCAGCGAAGGGTTCACCGAGGTGCACTACCTCCAAAGAGAGGGGACGGCAGACATCGCGCCGGCCCTCGCCTCCGGTGAAGCCGACCTCAGTGCGCATTTCGCCGCCCCGCTCCTTCTCCGCCTGGAGGCGGGGGATCCCATCGTCATCCTGGCAGGCCTCCACGTCGGCTGCTTTGAACTGTTCGGGACCGATCGCATCCAGTCGATCCGCGATCTCAAGGGGAAGACCGTGGCCGTGCCAGCGCTAGATTCCAGCCGATACGTCTTTCTCGCCACTATGACGGCGTATGTCGGCCTGGACCTCCATAAGGACATACACTTCGTCATGCATCCGGGACCCGAGTCCATCCGGCTCCTGAGTGAGGGGAAGATCGATGCCTATTTGGGCTTTCCCCCCGAACCGCAGGAGATGCGGGAGCAGCAGATCGGCCATGTGGTGATCAGCAGCACCGTGGACCGGCCCTGGTCGCAATACTTCTGTTGTATGTTGGCTGGGGAGCGGGAGTTCGTCCGTACGCATCCGGTGGCCACCAAACGCGCCCTCCGCGCCATCTTGAAAGCGGCGGATTTCTGCGCCAGCGAGCCCGAGCAGTCCGCCCAGTTCTTGGTGCAGCAGGGTTATACTAAGCGCTATGGCCATGCCCTCCAGGTCATGAAGGCGATCCCCTACGGTTGGCGTGAGTATAGCGCTGAGGACACCCTGCGCTTCTACGCCCTGCGTCTCCACGAGGTCGGGATGCTGAAGAGCACCCCCCAGAAGCTGTTGGCCCAAGGCACCGACTGGCGTTTCTTCAACGAACTGAAGCACGAGCTGAAGACCTGACTAGGCGGCCAGCCGCGTGCCCATTTACCACGCGAGGGAGAACCCCATGCAAATCATCCAGAACCGTCGCCACTTCATGGCCGGAGCTGCGGCAGCAGGCGCTTCAGCTCTCATCGGCACAACGACTGACGCTTGGGCCGAGGCACTCCCTGAAACGACCTCCGTTCGCTTGCCGCGGTGGATCGATGGTGCCTACTGCTGGGCAGGCATGTACCTGGCCGGAGAGTTCCTCAAAGCGGAGGGCTTCACCGACGTCCGCTACGTGCAGGGCGACGAAAAAGTCGATCAGGCGGTGTGGATTGCGCGCGGCGACACGGATTTCAGCATGAACTACGCGCCGGTCCATGTCGCGTCGATCGACGCGGGCGTGCCAATCAGGGTGCTTGGCGGTCTGCATTCCGGGTGCCTCGAGCTGATCGCCAACGACAGCATCCAAGGCATCCCGGACCTCAAGGGCAAACGGGTAGGCATGCATGACATCCATGCGCCGTCGCGCGTGCTGGTCGCCCTGATGGCCGCCTATATTGGCCTGGATCCCGTCAACGACATCGAATGGGTCGAGGAAAGCAAGCCGGTGGAAGCCTTCGCCGACGGAAAGTTCGATGCATATCTCTTCACGCCTCCGGAGACGCAGCAACTGCGCGCCAAGAAAATCGGCCACACGATCCTCAACACGACCCTCGATCGCCCTTGGTCGCAGCACTTCTGCTGCATGACCTCGGCCGCTGCGGACTACGTGAACAGATACCCAGTGGCGACCAAGCGCGTGCTCAGGGCCATCCTCAAGGGCGCCGACCTATGCATTTCGGATCCCGCATGGAGTGCAGCGCAAATGGTCGATCGAGGTTTCGTCCCCAGCTACGAAATCGCGCTGCAAACGCTGAGCGACACGCGATACGGCGTATGGCGGGACTACGATGCCGAAGCCTCGATGCGCTTCTACGCGCTGCGCATGCAGGAGACGGGCATGATCAAGTCGAGCCCACAGCAGATCATCGCCGAGGGAACAGACTGGCGATTCCTGGAGCAGCTGAAGCGTGAGCTCAAGACGTGAGCGGGTTGGCAGCCCGTATCTTGCTGCTGGCGCTGATGGCCGGGCCAGCGCAGGCGCATGATGCGCAGCACGATGAGCGATTGCTGGCAATCGGACCGGCTCCAGACTTTACGCTGACGTCGCAGGACCGGGAGCGCGTCTCGCTGCACGACTTTCGCGGCAAGGTGATCGCCATTGCATTCATCTATACGCACTGTACCGACGTCTGTCCCATGCTGACCGCCCAGATGGCCAGCGTGCAGGAAAAGTTGGGCAGTGCGTTCGGACCCAAGATCGCCTTCATTTCGATCACCGTCGACCCGGAGCGCGATACGTCCGATGTTTTGAAGCAATATGCGCAGAATTTTGGCGCCGATCTGAAGGGCTGGTCGTTTCTTACCGGCGATCCGGCGATTGTCCATGAGGTTGGACGGAAATATGGGGTCTTCGCGAAGCAGGCGGCGAACGGTGATGTCGACCATACCTTGTTGACCTCGCTCGTAGACCCGAATGGCATCTTGCGAGTACAATATCTTGGCGTCCGGTTCGACTTGGAGGAGTTCCGGGGTGACCTTCTCGGCCTCTTGGACGAAACCAAATAGCATAACGAACTGGCTCGTTGGCTGGGTTGCCCGGCTGCCGGCGCGCGTCCAGACCAAGCTCTTGATCGCGTTCCTGTCGATCGTCGGCCTCCTGATCGTGCTCGGTGCCGTCGGGTTGCAGGTGCTGAGTGGGGTCAACGATCAGACCAACGAGCTGATCAAGCTGCAGCGCAGGATCGCGGCCTACCGCCAAGTACAGCACGATACGACCACCAAGCTCTACGGTATCTCCACCGCCCTGTTGCTACAGGATAACCGGATGCTGGATACGGCGCTGCGCCAGCTCAATCAGTTCGGCTACGACCTCGAGCGCATGGAGTTCGTCGCCAAAGCCGAGGTGGAAGTGCTTGGCCAGGTCAGGCAAGAGTACGAAAAACTGACGGCCGGGGTGACGCACGTGGCAGAGCTTGTCCGCGCGGGCCGTACCGAGGAGGCGCGCAAGGTTCAGCTTGATGAAATCATACCGTCGGCTGATCGCCTCGAGCGGCTGACAAACCAGCTGGTCAACATGGCCGAAGCCGACATGGTGGCGGCCATCGAAACGACCGAGGGTGCGTACGGCACGTCCAGACTGATCGTGGTTTCGTTTGCCGTGGGCAGTATCCTGCTGGCGTTGGGGCTCGGTTACATCATCTCCTGGTCGTTGATCGAACCGGTCAAGAAGATCGAGACGCGTCTCAGCCAGATAGCGGCCGGCGACTTCGCCCAACGGGTTGCCGTCGCCAATCGCGACGAACTTGGAGTGCTCGCTGCTAACGTCAACCAGACCTCCGACCAGCTGGGCCGCCTGTATCAGGAGATTGAGACACGCACGCAGCAGCTCGACGAAGCCCTTCAGCAGCAGACAGCCACTGCAGACGTTCTGAAGGTCATCAGCCGCTCTACCTTCGATTTACAGGTGGTGCTCGATACGTTGGTGGAATCGGCTGTCAGGCTCTGTCGCGCCGACAAGGGTGGCATCGTGCAGTTGCTTGATGGCGTATTCCGCTATGTGTCGACGCTTGGCTACCCGCCCAGTTTCCGTGCCTATGTCGACGCCAATCCACTTCCAGCGCTTGCCGCTGGGCGAGGCTCCGCCGTAGGGCGCGTAATCGAAGAACGGCGGATCGTGCAAATCGAAGACGTGACCGCTGATCCGGACTACCGCGTCGCCTTGATCGCTGAGGCAGGCGGATTCCGCACCGTCCTCGCTGCCCCGCTGTTGCGGGAAGGTGATCTCATTGGCGTATTCGTCATGACGAGGGCTGAACCGCAACCGTTCAGTCCCAAGGAGATCGCGCTCGTCGAGACATTCGCCGACCAGGCCGTGATCGCCATCGAAAATGCGCGGCTCTTCGAGGCGGTGCAGGCACGGACGCGCGAGCTTGCGGCGTCGGTTGGTGAGCTCGAGGCGCTCGGCGAAGTGAGCAAGGCGGTCAATTCGACGCTGGATCTCGACACGGTGCTGAAGACGATCGTTGCCAAGGCGGTCCAGTTGTCGGCGACGGATGCTGGCACGATCTATGTGTTCAGCAGCACGCGGCAGCAATTCCGCCCTCGCGCAAACTTTGGGATGAGCGATGAGCTTATCGCCGCAGTCTCGCAGCAGACGATCGGGCTGGCCGATATGGGTATTGGCGACGCGCCCGGACGGTGCATGCCGGTGCAGTTTCCCGACCTCGGCAAGGAAACCTCATCCTTCCTTGTGAGAAAGACGATCCTCGACGCCGGATATCGCGGCATCCTGATCGTTCCGCTGCTGAGGCCCAACAAGATCGTCGGTGCATTGGTCGTCAGGCGCCACAAGCCAGGCGCCTTCGATGAGCAAGTTGTTCACCTGTTGGAGACCTTCGCAGCCCAATCGGTGGTCGCGATCCAGAATGCCAAGCTGTTCCGCGAGATCGAGGAGAAAGGCGAGGAGCTGGAAGCAGCCAGCCGCCACAAGTCCCAGTTCCTGGCGAATATGAGCCACGAACTCAGGACACCGCTCAATTCAGTTCTGGGCTTCACAGAACTGCTGGTCGACGGCATCTATGGCGAACTCCCGGACAAGGCAAAGGCGACCGTCGCGCGTGTGCAGGCAAACGGCCGTCACCTCCTCGGGCTCATCAACGACGTGCTCGACCTGTCCAAGATCGAAGCCGGCCAGCTCACGCTGGCGATCGAGGACTACTCCGTCGCGCAGATTGTCCGATCGACCCTTACGGCGGTCGAGCCGCTGGCACGGGCGAAGGGTCTTGAGCTTTCAGCGACTGTTGCCGAGAACCTTCCAATCGGCCGTGGGGACGAACGCCGTTTGACGCAGATTCTGCTCAATCTCGCAGGCAATGCCGTCAAGTTCACCGAAACAGGTGCAGTCGACATTCTTGCCGATGCGGTCGGTGGGAACTTCGAGATCACCGTCCGAGACACCGGTCCCGGCATTGCGTCCAAAGACCAGGCTCTCATCTTCGAAGAATTCCAGCAAGTCGACAACAGCAGCACCAGGCAGAAAGGTGGCACAGGTCTTGGCCTGGCGATCTCGAAGCGCATCGCCGAAATGCATGGCGGAACCTTAGACGTCGAGTCCGTGATCGGGTCAGGGTCGACATTCCGTCTGAAGGTCCCGATCAGGATGAATGAGGACGTGAGGGCCGCATGAGCAAACGAATCCTGATGGTCGAAGACACCGAGGACAACCGCCAAATCATCCGCGATCTCATTGCCACCACCGAGTACGAACTGATCGAGGCGGCGGACGGTGCCGCCGGCATCGCTGCAGCCGCAGCACACAGGCCAGACCTGATCCTTATGGACATTCAGCTCCCGGTGATCGACGGGTATGAAGCGGCCCGCCGCATCAAGGCCGACCCGGCGCTCCGGCACATTCCGATTATCGCCGTCACCTCCTACGCGTTGTCGGGCGACAAGGCGAAAGCCCTTGCTGCTGGGTGCGATGGTTACATTGCCAAGCCATTCAGTCCACGCCAGCTGCTTTCCGAGATTCGCGGTTTCCTTTCTTGAGGGAGGCAACACCTTGCACGATCCGCCTCGCATTCTCGCGGTTGACGATACTCCGGAAAACCTCGAGATCCTGCGCATGCGTCTCGAGGCGAATGGCTATGAAGTTGTAACCGCCGCCGATGGTGAAGAGGGGTTTGCGAAAGCCCGCGAACTCACGCCGGATCTGATCCTGCTCGACATCATGATGCCGAAGCTCGACGGCATCAGTGTGGTCCGCATGCTCAAGCAGGATCAATCGCTGCGATCGATCCCCGTCATTCTGGTCACCGCGAAAGCCGACACGCGCGACGTGGTCGAGGGGCTGGACGCCGGTGGCGACGACTACCTGACAAAGCCCTTCGAGCACAGGGCGCTGCTGGCGCGGGTGCGCTCGATGTTGCGCCAGAAGGCGCTTCACGACACTGTCGCGAGCCAAGCTAAGCGCCTTGAGGACCAAGCCGCGCAACTTTCCGACTGGAACCGCTCGCTCGAGGAAACCCTCGCCGGCCAGGTGACGGAGCTCGAGCGAATGGCGCGGCTCAGGCGGTTCCTGCCCGAACAGGTCGCCGACCTCATCGTTGCGGCGGGCAATGGAGATGCGCTCTTGCAGAGCCACCGCCGCGAGGTGACGGTTGTCTTTTGCGATTTGCGCGGCTTCACGGCGTTCGCAGAGACCGCCGAACCCGAAGAAGTCATGACAGTTCTGGCCGAGTATCATTCCTGTCTCGGCGAACAAATCGTCCGTCACGAGGGGACGCTCGAGCGGTTCGTGGGCGACGGTATCGTCGTGGTTTTCAACGATCCAATGCCATGTGCCGACCACAGCGAGAGAGCTGTCTCGATGGCTGCCGCAATGCGCGAAGCGATTGACGAGCATTCCGAGCGATGGCGCAAGCGGGACTATTTGCTTGGCTTTGGGATCGGCATTGCCAGGGGCCACGCAACCATCGGGCGCATCGGTTTTGATCAGCGCTCGGACTATGCCGTCATCGGCACTGTGTCGAACCATGCCGCCCGTTTATGCGAGGAGGCCAAATCGCGCCAGATTCTTGTTAGCCAACGGGTCCTCGGAGCTGTCGAGTCGTTGGTCGAATCCGTTCCTGTTGGCGAACTGACGCTGAAGGGCTTTCGCCGCCCGATGCCTGCCTATGAAATCGTGCGGTGGATCGGTCGGCCAATCTAGCGTTGAGCGCACTCCGGCTTCGTTCGAGAGATGCGGTGCGTCGAACCACCGGCGCCGCGGCGCGGATCTGCCGTTCACGTCGCGGCAACCGCAAATCCCGCTTCGGGTCAGGGCCTCACGCCCAGACGGCGGACAAACCGTGCTGACGATAGGCCCGCCTGGCCGCAGGCGAGCTGTGATAGTTGACTGCTGTACCCTCAGTCCTTGGCGCGCTCGACATAGGAGCCGTCGGCGGTCATCACCACCACGCGCGTGCCGGTCGTGATGTGCGGCGGCACGGCCGTGCGCACGCCGTTGGAGAGCACCGCAGGCTTGTAGGACGAGGACGCCGTCTGGCCCTTGGTGACCGGCTCGGTATCGACCACCTCGAAGACGGCGCGCTGCGGCAGCGTCAGCGAGATCGGCGCGCCGTTGAACTGCGCCAGCTGCACCGCCATGCCTTCCTGCAGGTAGGGCGCCATGTCGCCGACCACGCTTTCGGAGGCTACGACCTGGTCGTAGCTTTCCGGGTTCATGAAATGGAAGCCTTCGCCGTCGGAATAGAGGAAGGTGTGCTCGCGCTCCTCGACATAGGCGCGCTCGACCATCTCGGTCGTGCGGTAGCGCTCCGAGATCTTCACCCCGTCGCCGATGCGGCGCATGTCGAGCTGGGTCACCGGCGTGCCCTTGCCAGGGTGGATGTTTTCGGCAAAGAGGATGACATAGAGCTTGCCGTCCTTATCGACGACGTTGCCTTTGCGTAAGGAACTGGCGATGACCTTGACCACGATATTCAATCCCAATCGAGTTTTTCGGCCTGCAAGCGTCTTTGCCCACGAAGCGGCGACGGCGGCCATCGCGTGCGCCGTAGCGCATCTTGCGACGAACCGCCAGCCTCATCGGCGATTTTACCGCCCATGACCGCCGCCTCGCCCTGGTGGAGGCCGCATGTACACGCCGATCGCCGGCCAAGGCTGATGGCGCGCAACGCTATTGCCGCCGCCCTGCGCGGCTGGTTCGCGGAGCGCGATTTCGTTGAGGTCACGACGGCCGCGCTGCAGGTTTCGCCCGGCAACGAGGCGCATCTTGCGGCCTTCGCCACCGAGGCGATCGCGCCGGACGCGTCGCGCCAGCCGTTATACCTTCACACCTCGCCGGAATTCGCCTGCAAGAAGCTGCTTGCCGCCGGCGAGAAGCGCATCTTCAGCCTGGGCTCCGTTTACCGAAACCGCGAGCGTGGGCCGCTGCATCATCCCGAATTCACCATGCTCGAATGGTATCGCGTCGGCGAGGCCTATCAGCGCCTGATGGCCGACTGCGCCGAATTTCTGGCGCTTGCCGCGGAAAAGGCCGGGGCCAAAAGCTTTCGTTTCCGTGGCCGCGAGGCCGATCCCTTCGCCGAGCCGGAGCGGCTGAGCGTGGCGGAAGCTTTCATGCGCCATGCCGGCATCGACCTGCTGGCGACCGTCGGCGCCGACGGCAGCACCGACCGCGAAGCGCTCCACCAGGGCCTGGTCCGCGCCGGCCTGCGCACCGCGCCCGACGACAATTGGGCCGACCTGTTCAGCCGCGTGATGGTGGAAAAGGTCGAGCCGGCGCTGGGGCAGGGACGGGCGACAATCCTCTATGGCTATCCAGTCTCCGAGGCGGCCCTTGCCCGGCCGAGCGCGGAGGACCCGCGCGTCGCCGAACGCTTCGAGCTCTACTGCTGCGGCGTCGAGCTCGCCAATGCGTTTGGCGAGCTCACCGATCCGGCCGAGCAGCGCCGCCGCTTCGTCGCCGAGATGGACGAGAAGGAGCGCATCTATGGCGAGCGCTATCCGCTGGACGAGGATTTCCTCGCCGCGCTTGCCATCATGCCGCAGGCGAGCGGCTCGGCCCTCGGCTTCGACCGCCTGGTGATGCTGGCAACCGGCGCCGCCAGGATCGAAGATGTGATCTGGGCGCCGGTGGCCGGCTAATTCGCACTGTTCATGCGGTTGCGGCGGGGCAGTGCGCTGCGAAGGGCGCGATTGCCTTGAGATTGCCGCATCCGCCATTGCACAAGCGCTGGTGGAACAATAGATGGTGCAGCAGCATCCAAGACGATTGTGCGGGCTTCCAGAGATGGCGGCCCGGTATCCATGGATGTGCGGTAGCATCTGCCCTCCCGCACAGCTTGAACAAACAGGACCAACCGCATGACCGATACGCTCGACGCAGGGAAACTGACCGACCGCGTCGCGGCGCTCGTCGAGGCGGCCAAGCGCGCCGGGGCGGACGCCGCCGACGCGGTCGCCGTGCGCGGCCGTTCGGCCGGCGTGTCGGTGCGGCTGGGCAAAGTCGAAGGCACCGAATCGTCGGAAAGCGAGGACGTGTCGCTACGCGTCTTCGTCGGCCAGCGCGTGGCGAGCGTCTCGGCCACCGCCGCCTCCGACCCGAAGGCGCTTGCCGAGCGCGCCGTCGCCATGGCGAGAGTCTCCCCCGAGGATCCGTTCCAGGGCCTTGCCGACCCGGCGCTGCTCGCCCGCAATTTGCGTGATCTCGACCTCTTCGATCCGACTGAGGTGTCGGCCGATCAGCTCAAGGAGGCGGCGCTGGCAGCGGAAGCGGCGGCCCTTGCCGTCAAGGGCGTCACCAATTCCTCCGGCAGCAGCGCCAGCGCCGGCCTTGGCGGCCTCGTGCTTGCGACCTCGCATGGCTTTGTCGGCCAATATGTCGCGTCGCGCTTTTCGCGCTCGACCAGCGTCATTGCAGGCCAAGGCACGGCGATGGAACGCGACTATGAATTCTCCTCGCGCCAGCATTTCGCCGATCTCGACGCGCCGGAGGAGATCGGCCGCAAGGCCGGCGAACGCGCCGTGCGTCGCCTCGGCGCCCGCAAGGTGGCGACCGGCCCGGTCGACGTCGTGTTCGACCCCCGTGTTGCGCGCGGCATTGCCGGCCATCTCGCCGGCGCCATCAACGGCGCCGCGGTGGCGCGCAAGACCAGCTTCCTGCGCGACATGATGGGAAAGCAGATAGCCTCAAGCGCGATCACCGTCACCGACGAGCCGCTGCGGCGTCGCGGCCAGGCGTCGCGGCCCTTCGACGGCGAAGGCGTCGAGGGCGACAAGCTGTTGATGGTCGACAAAGGCGTGCTC
Source organism: Mesorhizobium sp. M1A.T.Ca.IN.004.03.1.1 (assembly GCF_003997555.1). Taxonomy (NCBI): domain Bacteria; kingdom Pseudomonadati; phylum Pseudomonadota; class Alphaproteobacteria; order Hyphomicrobiales; family Phyllobacteriaceae; genus Mesorhizobium; species Mesorhizobium sp. M1A.T.Ca.IN.004.03.1.1. The sequence continues at coordinate 505,229 of NZ_RZTV01000003.1, forward strand.
AACCACTGGTTCCTGTCGACATCGGCCGCGCGCGAGCTTGGTCTCGTCACCAACGGCCGTGGCTCGCGCAGCGGCTCTTCGGTTTCGCCGTCCTCGACCAATCTGGCCATCGAGCCCGGCGATCGCGCGCCGGAGGAGCTGATCGCCTCGCTGCAGCGCGGCTTCTACGTCACCGAGGTCTTCGGCCAGGGCGTCGACATGGTGACCGGCGAATACAGCCGTGGCGCCTCCGGCTTCTGGATCGAGAACGGCGCGCTTGCCTATCCGGTGGCCGAGGTGACGATCGCCTCCAATTTGAAGACCATGTTCCTCAACATGGTGCCGGCGAGCGATCTCGACCGCAATTTCGGCACTGCCGCGCCGACGCTGCTGATCGAGGGGATGACCCTTGCCGGCGCCTGACATGGTCATCTCAGCCGAGACGCACGAAGACCTTGCTCTGCTGCGCGACGCCGCCCGGGAGGCGGGCACCATCGCCATGCGCTATTTCGGTCAAAACCCCCAGGTGTGGATGAAGGGCGGGACCTCGCCGGTCAGCGAAGCCGACCATGCGGCCGACGCCTATCTGCGCGAGACCCTGCTCGAGGCGCGGCCGAATTATGGCTGGCTGTCCGAAGAAACCGCCGACGATCATGCCAGGCTGTCGGCCCGCCGCACTTTCGTCGTCGACCCTATCGATGGCACGCGCGGCTTTCTCGATGGCCTGCATTCCTGGTGCGTCAGCGTCGCCGTGGTCGAGGATGGCCGCTCGCTGGCCGGCGTGCTCGAATGTCCGGCCAAGCGCGAGACCTATTGGGCGCTGCCGGGCGAGGGCGCGTTCCTCAACGGCAAGCGCATCCAGGTGCGCCAACTCGGCGATACGGTCGAGATCGGCGGGCCGAAGCCGCTGGTCGACCGCATGCCCGCTTCCTGGCAAGCCCGGATGCGCCGCGTCGCTTACATCCCCTCGCTCGCCTACCGGCTGGCGATGATCGCCAACGGCAAGCTCGACGCGACCTTCGTCAAGCCCAACGCCCATGACTGGGACATCGCCGCCGCCGACCTTATCCTCCGCGAAGCGGGCGGCGCCTTGCTCGACCGTACCGGCAAGCCGCCGCGCTATGCCGGCGAGGTGATCAACCATGGCGCGCTCGCCGCCGGCAGCGGCGAACTGCTGGGTGTCCTGGCCGGCGTCATTGCCGGAGCTGACCAAGGGTGAGTCGGCCCACGGTTTCAAAATCGGCGGCTTTGGTCTAAACGTTTCACAAAATTCATGAATCTGCGAAGGATCGGCATGGCCGTGGAAGACGGAAAGAAACAGCTTTTGCACCTGGTGTTCGGCGGCGAGCTGAAAAAGCTGGGTGGAACCGAGTTCCGTGATCTGGATGCGCTCGACATCGTCGGCATCTACCCCGACTATCAATCGGCGCACGCCGCGTGGAAGGCGAAGGCGCAGGCCAGCGTCGACAATGCCCATATGCGCTATTTCGTCGTTCACCTGCACCGGTTGCTCGACCCGGAAACAAAGGCAGCCGGTTGACATCGATGGAGCATGAAGCGGTGAAAGGAGCGACGGGGCGCGCCGCCGGGCGGGGCGGGACTCGCACGCTGTGGCGCCGCATCCGAGAGCCGCTCGCCCAGTCGCGATTCGTCAAGAATTTCATCGCCAGCCTGTTCGCCTGGTTCGTGCGGCTGATTCGCATCACCAGCCCGCTGGTGAAAGGGTCGACGCAGGTCGCCGGCGGCGCCTATGCGCATCTCGAACCGGGCATCATCGCGCTGTGGCATGGCCAGCATCTCTTGACGCCGGCTTATTATCCCAAGGGCCGGCCGCTGGTCGCCATGGTCTCGCGCAGTGCCGACGCCGAGCTCAACGCGCTGATGCTGAACAGATTCGGCATCGAGGCGGTGCGCGGCTCGGGTGGCCGCGACAGTTCGAGGCATCTCGACAAAGGCGGCGCCAAAGCCTTGATCGCGCTCAAGAAAGCGCTGGTGGCGGGCAAGAATGTCGCGATGATCGCCGACATTCCACACGGCACGCCGCGCGACGCGGGGCTGGGCATCGTGCTTTTGGCCAGGCTTTCCGGGCGCCCGATCCTGCCCTCGGCGATCGCCACCAGCCGCCGCAAGGTGCTGGAAAAGAGCTGGGACAAGACCACCATCAACCTGCCGTTCGGCCGCTCCGCCGTTATTGTCGGACAGCCGGTCTTCGTGCCGTCCAACGCCGACGACGCCGAGATGGAGCGCAAGCGCCAGGAGGTCACGGCCTCGCTCAACGCCGCAACCGCCGAGGCCTACCGCCTCGTGGACGGCGACAAATGAGCGAGCGCTGGGCGCGCGCGGCCCTGACCGCCTATCGTTACGCCGGGGCCGTCGCCTATCCGCTGATCGGACCCTATGTCGCCTGGCGCGCCTCGCGCGGCAAGGAAGACCGCGTTCGCCGCCGCGAGCGCTACGGCGTCGCCGGCCGTCCGCGTCCGGAAGGACCGGTGATCTGGATCCACGCCGCGAGCGTCGGCGAGACGATCGCCGTCGTGCCGCTGGTCGAAAGCATTCTCGATTACGGCGTCAACATCGTGCTGACGACCGGCACCGTGACCTCGGCCAAGGTCGCCGACGAGCGGCTTGGCAGTCGCATCATCCACCAATATGTGCCGCTCGACCTCAAGCCCGCGGTAAGCCGCTTCCTCGATCACTGGCTGCCGGAGCTGGCCATCATAGCCGAATCGGAGATCTGGCCGATGACCATCCTGGAACTCGGCGCGCGCAACGTGCCGCAGGTCCTGGTCAACGGGCGGCTGTCGGACCGTTCCTTCCGGTCGTGGAAGAAGCGCGCCGGCGTCGCCGAGGCGCTGTTCGAGAATCTTGCCCATGTCGTTGCCCAGTCGGATGTCGACGGCGAGCGGTTCCGCGTCCTCGGCGCCCGGCCGGTGACCGTTTCCGGCAATCTCAAGGTGGACACCAACCCGCCGCCGGTCGACGAGCGGGCGCTGGCGATCCTGCAGCGCCAGATCGGCTTGCGCCCGACCTGGGCGGCGATCTCGACCCATGACGGGGAGGAGGTCGCCGCGGCGGAAGTCCATGCGACCCTGCACAAGCGCCACCCTGGACTGTTGACCATCGTCGTGCCCCGCCATCCCGACCGCGCGGACGCGCTGGCCGCGCAGATATCCGGCATGGGGCTGAAAGTCGCGCGCCGCAGCAAGGGCGACCGCATCACGTCCGACACCGATATCCTGCTCGGCGACACGATCGGCGAGATGGGACTTTATCTAAGGCTGACCGAGATCGCCTTCGTCGGCCGCTCGCTGACCTCCGAGGGCGGCCAGAACCCGCTGGAGCCGGCGATGCTCGACACGGCGGTGCTGGCCGGCCGCAACGTGCAGAATTTCCGCGAAGCCTATCAGCGCCTGCTCGATCGCGGCGGCGCCAAGCTGGTGCGCGACCGCGACATGCTGGCCGGCGCCGTCAATTTCCTTTTGACCAACGAGGCGGTGCGCCACGAGATGATGGCGGCGGGCGCGGCGACCGTCGACGAGATGCGCGGCGCGCTTCAGCGCACGCTGAAGTCGCTCGAACCCTACATCCAGCCGCTGGTCGTCAAGGCGCGCCTGAAAGGCGCCAACGGGCGCTAGCGCATGGCCCAAAAATTCGGATCCGATCTTTGGAAAGGGTCATGCGCCATGGAAGTCGCGCCATGACCAGCGAAGCGCCTCCCTTCTGGTGGGAAAAGCCGGACTGGCGCGTGCTGGCGCTTTCGCCGGTATCCGCGATGTATGGAATGGTGGCTGGGCGCCGCATGCGGCGCGCGCCGCGCGAGAAGGTCGCGGCACCTGTGCTGTGCGTCGGCAACTTCACCGTTGGCGGCAGCGGCAAGACGCCGGTCGCCATCGCGCTGGCGAAACAGGCAAAGCGCATGCAGCTCACGCCCGGCTTCCTGTCGCGCGGCCATGGCGGATCCTTCGCCAAGCCGCATGTCGTCGATGCGCATCACGACGCGGCCAAGCATGTCGGCGACGAGCCGCTGCTGCTTGCCGAACATGCGCCGGTCGCGGTGACGGCCAACCGCGCCGCCGGCGCCAAACTGCTGATGGCAGAGCATGGCTGCGACTTCCTGATCATGGATGACGGTTTCCAGTCGGCGCGCATCCACATCGACTACGCGCTGGTCGTGGTCGACGCGCGTTTCGGCATCGGCAATGGCCGCGTCATTCCGGGCGGCCCGCTCCGGGCCAAGATCGTCGATCAGCTGGTGTTCACCGGCGGCTTGCTGAAGATGGGCGAGGGGAGCGCCGCCGATACGGTGGTGCGCCAGGCGGCGCGCGCCGGCCGGCCGATCTTTTTGGCCCATGTCGAGCCGGCGAACCCGGCGCGCTTCGCCGGCGGGCGCTTCCTTGCCTTTGCAGGCATCGGCCATCCGGAAAAATTCTTTGATACGCTGCGCGGCGCCGGCGGCGAGGTCGCGCTGTCGCGCGCTTTTCCCGATCATCATTTCTACGCCGCGGACGAGCTTGCCGATCTGGCGGCGCTTGCCAAGCGCGAGGGGCTTCGGCTTGTCACCACGGCAAAGGATGCCGCGCGGCTTCGCCACGGCGCCGCACCCGCCGGCTTCCTGGAGCAGCTCGACGTGCTTGAGATCGACGCCGTGTTCGAGATCGACCACGTGCCGGAGCGCATCATCAATGAGACGCTGGATGCATGGCGGCAGCGCAAGATGAGACCGTCCTCATCCTAGGAGGTTCTACCCGCGCTTGCGCAGCTCCGGATGCGCCTCGATCTCACGCCGCAGCGACGCTGCCGCGTTCACATATGGCTCCTGCCTGGCGACGCTCCAGTATTTGAGCTCGTCCAGCGGGATGCTCTCGCCGGTCACCGCGCAGCGCACGAACGCGCCGGGGCTCGTCACCTGGAAGTCGCCGTCGAGATAGCGGATGCGCGCTTCCTTGCCGCCGGGGCCTTCAAAACGGTTCATCATGGAATGGCGCATAGGTTCATAGGGGTTCAATCGCCACAAATCGAAGGCAAGGTCAAGCTTGGCGCAATGCTCATGTAGTATGCCGGTTGGCACAATGGTTGTCGGGAAGCGCCATGGACATCACCAACGCCAGCGTGACGTCGCTGCTGAAAGAGGCGCTGGCGCCGCGGCCGGTGCCGTCGCCCAAGGCCGAACCTGTGACCGCGGCGCTGGTCAAGGCGCTCGTCCAGCCGCCGGCGCCCTCCGTCGTGTCCTCCGCACAGGTGGCCGCGCAGGCGCTGAACGGCACGTTGCCGGCCGCTCGACCAACTCAGCGTCTGTCCTCGGCCGAGATCGAGAACGCCTACAGAGCCGTCCTGGAATCCGATGCCGGCCCTGATGGCGCCTCGACGAAGTCTCCGGTTGGCAGGTCGGCGGCTGACGCCGATCAGCTTTCGCGGGCGCTGCCCCAGGTTCCACCGCCGGCCGCCGATGGCACCGCAAGGGTCGTGGCGGCGCCCTCTTCGTTCTCGCCGGCGCTTGCGTCCGGAGTGCTGGTAGCGGCCAACGCCAATGCCCCGCCGCGCGGCGGCGTTCGCCGCCCCGGCCATGCCCCGCGATCCGCACCCGGCCAGACGCCGCTGTGGATGATATCGATCGTGACGGCCGTCGTCTCGGCTGCGACCACCACGATCTTGCTGATGCTGCTTCGCTGATCCGGGCGATCTAGTCCTCGTCCTGCAGGAAGGCTTCGAGCTTCTCCGGCGCCAGCCCCGCCTGTTCGGCGATGCGTCGGGCGAGATCGGCGGCGGCCGCGCGCGGCCGTCCGACCGGGCGGTCGAGCCAGTAGGACACCGGATTGAGCGCGACCCGCTCGTCAACGGGAACAATCCGGCCCGACTTCAACTGATCTGCCGTCAGCGGCGGCCGTGCCAGCGCGATGCCGAGGCCGTGCGCCGCCGCGTCGAGCACCAGATTGTAGTCCTCGAAGCGCCGGTCCTGCGGGCGCGGGCGATAGTCGACGTCCTGTGCCGCGAACCAGGCGCGCCAGGCGGACGCGTCGGAATCGTTGATCAGCGGGAATTTGAGCAGCCGAGCCGGGTCGCCGTGCCCGATCTCCTCCGCCAGCTCCGGCGAGGCGATCGGGAAGATGTGCTCCTCGAAAAGCTGGACCGAGACGCGGCCCGGAATGCGGCCGCGCCCGCAGCGCACCGAAAGGTCGATGCCTTCGTCGGCAAGGTCGGCCTGGCGGTTGTCGACGTCGAGCACGATGCGCAGCCGCGTCGGGTTGTTTTCGAGCGCCGCCATGCGCGGCATCAGCCAAAGGCCGCTGACCGAAGGGATCGAAGCCAGCCGCACCACCGCGGTGCCGCGCGGCTCGACCCAGCGATCGGAATTGACCGAGATCAGCGCGAAGGCCTCTGTGGTGCGCAGGTGCAGCCGGTTGCCCTCATTGGTCAGCGTCACGCCGCGCGCGTTGCGCTCGAACACCTTGAGCCCGAGCCAGTCCTCCAGCTTGGCGATCTGACGGCTGATCGCGCCATGGGTGAGGTTGAGCCTTTCGGCCGCCGCGGAAAAGCTTCCGGTCCGCGCCGCCGCGTCGAAGGCGCGCAAAGTCTCGAGCGGCAATAGCTGGTCAGAGCTGTGAAGCATGCTCACAGGTGACCCTCGAATTGCTCGTTTGTCAATCGGCGGGCAATGGCGTTTTCTCACTCTATGGCACTGAGAGACGAGGATTCGGCAATGAGCGCGTACACCGGCACGTTGAATGAGACACAGCGCATGGACACCACGGCCGCGATCGCGGTGGCGCTGACGGTGGTCGGCTGGGCGTCTGCCTTCCCGGCGATCCGCGCTGGCCTCGCCGCCTTCCAGCCGCTGGAGCTCGGGGCGCTGCGCTTCGCCATCGCGGCCGTGCCGGCAGCGATCTTCCTTGCGGTCAAGCGTCCGGCGCTGCCGAGGATCGATGAGCTGTGGCGTTTCGGCTTCGGCGGTGCCATCTTCGTCGCGCTCTACACCGCCATGCTCAATTTCGGCGAGCTCACCGTCTCGGCGGGCGCCGCCGGCTTCATCATCAATGTCAGCCCGATCTTCACGGCCATCATGGCCATGGCGCTGCTCGGCGAGCGCTTTTCCGGCATGGCCTGGCTTGGCACGGTGATCTCGTTTGCCGGCATCGGCATCATCGCGGTGGCGGACGGCCATGGCCTGCATTTCAACACCGGAGCGCTGCTGGTGCTGGGCTCCGCCCTTTGCTCGGCCGTCAACACCATCGTCCAGAAGCCGCTCTTTGCCCGCCACCATCCGCTGACGATCGCCGCTTCCAACATGGTGCTCGGCGCGCTCTGCCTGTCGCCCTTCCTGGCGGAAGCGTTTTCGCAGGCCGCGGTCGCCGACATGGCCGGCCTCGGCGCCGTCATCTATCTGGGCATTGTGCCCAGCCTGATCGCCTACGCCGCCTGGGCCACCGCGCTGTCGCGCCTGCCGGCCGCGCGCGCCTCGAACTTCCTCTATCTGGTCTCGCCGACCTCCGCTCTGATTGGATTCTTCTGGCTCGGCGAAGTACCGACTCTGCTCGGCATGCTCGGCGGCGCGCTGGCGCTCGGCGGTGTGATCGTGGTGAATTTGAAGCGGTAAGTCAAAGGGTTGAGGCCGGTGCCTTGAGTAAAGGAAAGAGCCGCCTCGAGCGGCCCTTTTCTTGCCCCTCATCCGGCCGCTACGCGGCCACGAGAACAGGTTGGTGCTGGCGCTGAAGGTCTCCTCTCCCATCGGGAGAAGTCAGCGGAAGTGAAGCGGAGGCTGGGTGAGGGCTTTGGTGCGCTCACCTTCGCCCGAACAATCTTTCAATGTCGGCGAGTTTCAGCTCAATATAGGTCGGCCTGCCATGGTTGCAGGTGCCGGAGCCGGGAGTCGCCTCCATTTGGCGCAGCAGCGCGTTCATCTCCTCGGCCTTGAGCAGGCGGCCCGAGCGCACCGAGCCGTGACAGGCCATGGTCGCGGCTATTCTGTCCAGCCGTTCCTTCAGCGTCTCGACCGTGTCGTTGTCGGCGATCTCGTCGGCGAGGTCACGCACCAGTTGCTGCACATTGGTTTCGCCGAGCATCGACGGCGTCTCGCGCACCGCCACCGCGCCCGGGCCGAAGCGCTCCAGGCCGAGGCCGAATTTGGCCAGTGTCTCGGAATGCATCGCCAGCCGTTCGGCATCCTCTTCCGGAAGGTCGACGATCTCGGGCAAAAGCAGCATCTGCGAAGGCACGGCGCGCGAGTGCAGCGCGTTCTTCAAGGCCTCGTAGACCAGGCGCTCATGTGCGGCATGCTGGTCGACGATGATCAGCGAATCCCGGGTCTGGGCGACGATATAGTTCTCATGCACCTGGGCGCGCGCCGCGCCCAGCACAGTGCCGAGCAGCGCCTCGGCCGGCTTGGCGATGCCCGCCCGCGCGTCGGCGCTTGCCAGCGGCCCGGTGTCGAAGGCAGCCTGATCGTTCTCGGCGAAGCCGCCTCGCGCCGGCCGCGCTTCGCCCATGTCGAGCGGCCGCTGCGGCGAGCGCGCCAAATTCGAACCGTGGTCGAAGCTGGAGCCGGAGGCGCGAAAAGCGGCCTCATAGCTGCGGTGGCCATTGGCCGGTCCGGGATGCGAATAGGACGCCGCGCCGGGCCGGAAAGCCGCCATCATGCCGGCCGCGCCGGTGGTCGCGGCCCGGATGCCGGCGCCGGCCATCGCCTCGCGGATGGCGCCGACAATCAACCCGCGCACCAGGCCCGGATCGCGGAAGCGCACATCGGCCTTGGCCGGGTGGACATTGACGTCGACGGTTGCCGGATCGAGCGAAAGGAACAGCACGGTCACCGCATGCCGGTCGCGCGGCAGCACGTCGGCGAAAGCGCCGCGGATCGCGCCGGCGATCAGCTTGTCGCGCACCGGCCGGCCGTTGACATAGGCATATTGCTGCAGCGCGTTGGCGCGGGTGTAGGAAGGGATCGAGACATGACCGGCAAGATGCACGCCGTCGCGCATGGCATCGATCGCAATGGCATTGTCGGGAAAGTCGGCGCCCATCACTTGCGCGACGCGGGCGAGCCGGCCCTCTGGCGTGTCGCCGGTCGCCGGCAGCTCCAGCGTCGAGCGGTCGGATCCGGCAAGCGTGAAGCGCACGGCGGGGAAGGCAATGGCGATGCGCTTCACCACGTCGCCGGTGGCCGAGCTTTCGGCGCGCTCGCCTTTCATGAATTTGAGCCGTGCCGGCGTGGCGAAGAACAGGTCGCGCACTTCCACGGTGGTGCCGCGGTTGGCCGCCGCCGGCTTGACGGCCGACACCCGGCCGCCCTCGATGCTGATCTCGGCCGCGCTGTCGCCGGCGGCCGTGCGCGAGCGGATCGAAAGCCTGGCCACCGAGCCGATCGACGGCAACGCCTCGCCGCGGAATCCGAGCGAGCGGATGTCGTGGATGTCGTCCGACAGCTTCGATGTGCAGTGTCGGGCAACTGCCAGCGCCAGTTCGCGCTCGGGAATGCCCGAGCCGTCATCGGTGACGCGGATGAGCGAGAGCCCGCCGCCGGCGGTGACGATCTCGACGCGCGACGCGCCGGCGTCGAGCGCATTCTCGACCAACTCCTTCACCACGCTTGCGGGACGCTCGATGACCTCGCCGGCGGCGATCTGGTTGATCATCGTTTCGGAAAGCTGGCGAATGGGCATCCGAGGATTATAGGCGGATTCGAACGGTGTGGGGGAGGGGCTACTTCATGCCTGCGCCACCAGCCAGTCCCTGACCTTGCGCGCGTTGTCGCTGAGCTCGCGGTTCTTCGGCCAGATGACGTGGAAGCCGATGCCGGTCCTCATCACATGGTCGGTCACCGGCACCAGCAGCCCTGATGCGACCAGCCGCTCGACCAGATGCCGCCAGCCAAGCGAGATGCCTTGCCCTTCCATCACCGCCTGGATCACCAGGGCATAGTCGTTGATGCGCAGGCCGCGCTCGGCATTGCGCAGGCTGGTTCCGGCCGACGCGAACCATTCGTCCCAGTTCGGCGCCTCGCGATAGGGCTCCTCGAGATGGATCAGCCGGTGCGTGGCCAGTTCCTCGACCGTCTTCGGCATGCCGAATTTGGCCAGATAGCTCGGTCCCGCGACGGGGAAGATCTCTTCGTCGGACAGCGACAGCGAGTGATAGTCCGGCCAGTCGCGCGGCACACCGCCGCGCACGCCGAGCGGAATACCCTCGGCAATGATGTCGAGGTCGCGGTCGGCGGTCTGGATGCGCAGATCGATGCCCGGCAGTTGGTCGCGGAACTGCTGCAGGCGCGGCATCATCCAGAACGAGCCGAAGGCGGTCGAGGCCGCAAGGGTGACATGGCCGCCGGTCGCCTGCAGGCGAAGGTCCTCGGCAGATTTGCGGATATGCGACAGCCCCAGCGAGACGTCCGCGTGGAAGCGCTCGCCGGCCTCGGTCAGGAGCACCTGGCGGTGGCGGCGCTGAAACAGCTTGGCGCCGAGCTGTTCCTCCAGTCCGCGCACCGCATAGGAGACGGCCGCCTGGGTCATGCCGAGCTCGCGCCCGGCCGCGGTGAAGCTCGACAGCCGGCCTGCCGCCTCGAAGACGACGAGGCTGCCGGCCGAGGGCAGGAGGTGGCGCAGGCTTCGCATAAGCGCAGCTTATACAAGAGATCAGGATTTTCCAGCGTCACATCCATATTTCGTGTCGCTAACTTGGTCGGGCGGGATGAAGGAGACAACATGAACGCACCGGCCGCTGAATTGACTGAGCCGACCCACCGTCGCGGCGGCGGCCGCCTTGGGCGCAAGGCGCTGAGAAGCGCGCCGGTCGCGTCTTTCCCGACGCTCGTTCGCCAGATTCCGGCCTATGAGATCGTGCCCGACGAGGCTGTGGAGCTGATCCACGAAGAGTCGCTCAAAATCCTTGAGGAGGTTGGCTGCGAGTTTCGCGACGACGAGGCGATCGCGCTCTGGAAGGCTGCGGGCGCCGACGTCAAGGACACACGCGTCCGCATCGATCGCGCGCTGCTGATGGAGCTCGTCTCGAAGGTCCCGCCGGAATTCACGCTCAATGCGCGCAACCCCGAGCGTACGGTTCGCGTCGGCGGCAAGAACTCGATCTTCGTGCCGATGTATGGCGCGCCCTATGTGCGCGACCTCGACAACAAGCGGCGCTACGGCACGCTGAACGACCTCAACAATTTCCACAAGCTCGCCTACATGGCGCCGGCGCTGCATTCGTCGAGCTCGATCATCTGCGAGCCGATGGAGATCCCGGTGCCGAAGCGGCACCTCCACATCATTCATTCGGCGCTCAAGCACTCCGACAAGCCGTTCATGGGCATCGTGACGTCGAAGGAGCGGGCCGAAGACACGATGGCGATGGCTGCGATCGTGTTCGGCGAGGAGTTCGTGCGCGACAATCCGGTGCTGGTGGCGATCACCAATTGCAATTCGCCGCTGGTGTGGGACGCCACCATGCTTGACGCGATGCGGGTCTATGCCCGCCACAACCAGCCGCTGATCCTGGCACCGTTCGCGCTCTGCGGCGCCTCGACCTCGGCCTCCGCCGTCGGCGCGGTCGCGCAGGTCAATGCCGAGGCGCTGGCAGGCGTCGCATTCACCCAACTGATCCGTCCCGGCTCGCCGCAGATCTATGGCCAGTTCATGGTGACGGTGGACATGAAGACCGGCGCCCCGATGGGCGGCACGCCGGAGGCCGCGCAGATGATGTATCTGATGGGTGCGCTGGCGCGGAAATACAAGCTGCCATGGCGCACCTCGGGCTTCCATGTCGGCTCCAAGCTCAACGACGCCCAGGCCGGCTACGAGGCGAACATGCTTATGCATGCCGCGATCCTCGCCGGCGCCAATTACATCTGGCACTCCGCCGGCTGGCTTGAAGCCGGCCTTACCTGCGGCTATTCGAAATTCGCCACCGACTGCGAACAGCTCGTCGGTTGGTACAAATATGCCGGCGGCGTTCCCTTCGACGATTTCAAGGAGGCCATGGCGGCGATCCGCGAGGTCGGTCCGCAAGGGCATTTTCTCGGCACGCAGCACACGCTCGAGCATTTCGAGCGCGCCTTCTTCATGCCGAGCATCATGGACTTCAATTCCTTCGAACAATGGACAGCCGAGGGCGCGAAGGATCACGACACGCGCGGCCGCGAAAGGGCGCGCAACATGCTCGCCGACTACCAGGAGCCGAAGCTCGACGAAGGCATCGCCGATGGTCTCAAGGATTTGATCGCGCGGCGCGAGGAAAAGCTGCCTGATACCGTTAGTTGACAAAATATGGGCAAAGGCCGTCGGCAATCGTGACTGACAGCAAGCCAATGGCTCAGCCAGCGCGCACCTTGCCGTTCGCAAGGTGTTTCTGAAGCGATTGACAGGCGTTCATAATATGATCGTAGACCAACTTTGCGGCCTGTTCGGTCTCGCCAGCGCGGCAGGCGGCCAGGATTTCGCGATGTTCTCGATCCGCAAGCTCATGACCGCCGGAAATCGTCAGCTGAACTCGCAGATAGCGTTCGATGCGATCGTTAACCGACCGGATCATGCGGAGGAGATATGGTCGCCCGGCGTCTAGATAAAGACTGGAATGGAACTCCCAATTTAGTTCCGCCCAGCGGCCGACGTCGGTTTCCTTCGCAAAGGAGTCGCAACTTGCTTGCGCTTTATCGAAGGTCTTCTCGTTCATGTGGGGGAGGGAAAGCCGAATTGCGTTCGATTCCAGCATGGCTCGGACCTCGAAAATCTGCACGATCTCCGGTTCCGACATGCTGGCGACAATTGCGCCCTTGTTTCGCTGAAATGCCACGAATCCCTCTGCCTCGAGCCGCTTCAAAGCTTCGCGCACCGGAATCTTGCTGATGTTGAACATGCGGGCGACGTCGTCTTGCCTGATCGGTTCGCCCTCATCAAGCGACCCGGATATGATTGCTCCGCGGATGAACTTCAAAACCACGTCGGAAGCGGTGGGGGCGGCACCCAAATCGGGAATGTCAGCAAATGCAAATGGCACGTGTAGAGTCTCCGCACGGAGCGTCAGATCTGCAAACATAGATATCGTAGACGATGTTCGCGATCAAATACGCTCGCGATTCTGCTCAACCCGAGTGTCTGAATGGCCTGAGATGCCGTCCGGCGTGGGCTCTTTTGAGCCCGGCCGATCAGCAGCGACTGGCGCATTTCCCCTCAATCGAGCCTTGACGAGAGCCGAAGATCGTATACGATATCCAATCGGAAGCCGCGGCTCTGGGGACTCCCGAATGCGAAGCACGAAAGTCATCCATGTTGTTTCCTGCCACGCGGAGGGCGAAGTCGGGGATGTCATCGTTGGCGGGGTGTCTCCTCCGCCGGGAGACACTGTCTGGGACCAGCGAAAATGGATCGCAGAAGACAACCGACTTCGTAACTTCGTTCTTAACGAACCGCGCGGCGGCGTCTTCCGGCACGTCAACCTTCTGGTCCCTCCGAAGCATCCCGATGCGCAGATGGCTTGGATCATAATGGAACCGGAAGATACGCCCCCGATGTCCGGCTCCAATTCGATCTGCGTGTCGACGGTAATTCTGGACACCGGGATCATCCCCATGCAGGAGCCGGTAACCGAAATGGTGCTCGAGGCGCCGGGCGGTCTGGTACGCGTGCGGGCCGACTGTGCCGGAGGAAAAGCCCAGCGCATCACGGTCGAAAACGTACCATCATTCGCCAACAGGGTCGGTGTGCCGCTTGAGGTCGATGGCCTCGGTACCATCACGGTCGACACGGCCTATGGAGGCGACAGTTTCGTCGTCGTGGACGCACCTGCCCTAGGGTTAGCGCTTGAAACCGACGAGGCTCGTGATCTCGCCGAACTTGGGGTGCGCATCACCGATGCGGCCAATCGACAAATGGCGTTCTCCCACCCTGAGCGTCCCGATTGGCGCCACCATTCGTTCTGTCTTTTTGCCGGCGCCATCACCCAGGATGGCAACCGCCTCCGCGCAAAATCGGTCGTTTCGATAAAACCTGGCAAGCTCGACCGATCGCCGACCGGAACGGCGGTGTCGGCCCGCATGGCGCTCTTGCACGCGAAGGGTCAAATGACAGCCGAGGATTGGTTCACCGGTGTGTCCATCATCGGGTCAGAATTTCACGGCAAGATTCTCGGCACCACGCAGGTTGTCGGTATGCCCGCAATACGCCCCCAGATCAGCGGTCGCGGTTGGATCACCGGCATCCATCAGCACATGCTGGATCCTGAAGATCCTTGGCCGGCGGGCTATCGCGTGGCGGACACCTGGCCGATGAAGCGTGCGAAGGTGTGAAGGTGGTTCTTCGCCCGGCATCTTTCTCCAGCTCATGCCCCAAGAAGCTTGACGCTTAACAAGGCTCGTATACGATATTCGAAATGCCGCAGGATGGAGCGAGTTCTCACTATCTCAGGCAAGGCAGCGTCTGGACGCACGCTCACGCTGCAGGCGCCATCTACAGCTGAAAAAAGTGCACCAGGATGGCCAATGTTTCGCAACATGGGAGGAAAAAATGACAATCTTCAAAAGCAACGGTGATCGCGTTCCTGCCGCCATCGAGGCGATGGCTAAAGAAGCGCGCGCGGGCCGCGTGGACCGGCGCGAATTCCTGGCGCTGGCAAGCGCCTTCGGCGCGTCGACGGCGTTCGCCTATGGCATGATCGGCCTTGCCGCGCCGACAAAAGCCCTGGCGCAAGAGCCGAAGAAAGGCGGAACGCTGCATGTCGCGATGTCGGTCAAGGCGCAGAAGGACCCGCGCACGTATGACTGGACCGAGATGGCGAACGTCACCCGCACCTGGCTAGAGCCGCTCGTGCGCTACACGCACCAGTTCACTTTCGAGCCGGTGCTGCTCGAAAGCTGGGACGTCAACGACGACGCCACCGAATACACGCTGCATCTGCGCAAAGGCGTCACCTGGAACAACGGCGATGCCTTCAACGCCGATGACGTCGTCTTCAACCTCAATCGCTGGTGCGAGAAGGGGGCTTCCGGCAATTCCATGGCCGCCCGCGTCGGCGCGCTGGTCGACGCCAAGACCGGCAAGGCAAGGGATGGCGCGATCACCAAGGTCGACGACCATACGGTCAAGCTGAAGCTGTCCGAGGCCGATATCGCGATTATCCCGGGTTTCACGGACTATCCGGCGCTGGTCGTGCATCGCAACTTCGACAAGGACGGCGCCGATCCGATCAAGAAGCCGATCGGCACCGGGGCTTTCGAGCTGGTGTCTTACGATGTCGGCCAGAAAGCCGTGGTCAAGCGCCGCGAGAACGGCAAGTGGTGGGGTGGCGAAGCGCCGCTCGACGGGGTCGAGTTCATCGACTACGGCACCGACTTCAACGCCACGCTGAATGCCTTCGATTCCGGCGAGATCGACCTCGATTTCGAGACGCCGGCCGACTTCATCGACCCCCTCGACAAGATGGAGCTGGTGAAATCGGAAGTCGCGACGGCGACCACGCTCGTTGCGCGCACCAACATCACCCACAAGCCTTACGATGACAAACGAGTGCGCAATGCGCTGCAGATGGCCGTCGACAACAACCAGGTCATGCAGCTCGGCTACGCCGGCCGCGGCACGGTCGGCGAAAACCATCATGTCAGCCCGATCCATCCGGAATATTACCCGCTGCCGAAGAAGGAACGGGACGCGGCGGGCGCCAAGAAGCTGATGGCCGACGCCGGGCAGGCCGACTTCGAGCACGAACTGATCACCGTCGAGGACGAATGGCAGAAGAACACCGGCGACGCGATTGCCGGCCAGTTGCGCGATGCCGGCATCAAGGTGAAGCGCACGGTGCTGCCCGGTTCGACCTTCTGGAACGACTGGACGAAATATCCTTATTCCATGACCATCTGGTACATGCGCCCGCTCGGCGTGCAGGTGCTGGCGCTGGGCTATCGCACCGGCGAGGCCTGGAACGAGACCGCGTTCTCGAACCCGGATTTCGACGCCAAGCTCAAGGAGGCGCTGTCGCAGATCGACGTCGCCAAGCGCAAGGAGGTGATGAAGGACGTCGAGCAGATCCTGCAGGACTCCGGCGTCATCATCCAGCCGTTCTGGCAGAAGCTCTACTGCCACATGAACAAGAAGGTGAAGAACTACGCCATGCACCAGACCTATCAAATGGACTTCCAGAACGTCTGGCTGGAAACTTAAGGCGCGCAGCGCAAGGACTTCATGCGCCGCGAAAAAGCCGATATGCAGGATGCGTGGTGGTGATCGTGCCACCACGCCGCCGACCATCCGGAGATCCTGCATGAGACCGATGATGCTGGCAGTTGCCATCTCGATCGCCTTGCCTGCCGCGGCACTCGCCGGGCCGGCTTCCAACGCCGTGAAGTTCTTCTATGTGCCTGAAGTGAAGTTCGAGGCGGACGCGAAATACCGCGACCGCTTCACCGAGCCGGTCACCAAGCTCTTCGAAGCCAACGACAAGGCCCGCAAGGAGAAGCCCGACGAGGTATCCTGCATCGACTTCGACCCAGGCCTCGACGCCCAGGATTTCGACCAGAAGACCGTGTCGAAGACGCTGAAGCTTGCCGAGGCCGTCAATGGCGACACCGCCGAGGTGACGGCAAGCTTCAATCTTTTCCCGGAAGGCGATGACTCCAAACGCGAAATGGTGTGGTCGCTGAAGAAAGTGGACGGCAAGTGGAAGATCGCCGACATCACCTCCAAAACCAGCGACTGGACGCTCAGCGCGCTGGAATGCGGCTCCTCGACGGAGTGACGCCGTGCTTCGGCGTCTGGTCCTCGCGCTGTCGAGCTTGTCGATGCTGACCGCGGGGCTGAACGGCGGCGCCTACGGGCAAGGACTGTTCGGCTCGCCGCCGCCGAACGCGTCCTCTGGCGACAATGCGCCGGCGATCGAGAAGTCGGCGCCGGCCACAACGCCTGAAAGCAAGCCGGCCGAACCGGCGCCAGCTGCGCCCGTCCTGCCCGGATCGCCGACGGCGGTGGTGAAGCCCTTCTACGAGCATCTCGGGCTGGAATTGGACCCCAGCCAGCGCAAGAACTTCAGCGATCCGGCGAAGAGCGTACTCGACAAAGCCGACGCGCTGCGCGCCTCGGGTCAGGGCGAGTGCCTCGATCCCAACATGGCGCTCGACAATGCCGATTACGACAAGCTCGCCATCGACAAGAGCCTGCGCACCATCGAAGCGATCAATGGTGACGAGGCCAAGGTGGTGGTCGTCTTCGTCGTCGAAGGCCACCAGCACCGTCTCGAATGGAAGCTGAAGAAGGTCGGCGGCGACTGGAAGATCTCCGACCTCCTGTCGGTCACCGGCGAATGGGCGCTCAGTCAGTACCAGTGCGAATGAATATGATTGAACTTCGGCGCCGGCGATCCTTCGCGCCCCCCTCTGGCCTGCCGGCCATCTCCCCCACAAGGGGGGAGATTGGCAGCTTCGGCGACCCGCCTACTTTGCCACGATGGAGATTGGCGAAAGCCGGGGTGACGTCCGATCTCCCTCCAAGTGGGGGAGATGTCCGGCAGGACAGAGGGGGGCGCTGTCCCGCCAGCCTTTTTTCACCCGCGCCCGCGATATGGCGCGACCCCGGTGTCGGGCAGCCAGGCGCCTTCGGGCGGCGCGCCGGTCTGCCAGAAGACGTCGATGGGGATGCCGCCCCGCGGGAACCAGTAGCCGCCGACGCGCAGCCAGAGCGGCTTGGTCGCTTCGACGATGCGGCGGCCGATCATGACGGTGCATTCCTCGTGAAAGGCGCCATGGTTGCGGAACGAGGTCATGAACAGCTTCAGCGACTTCGATTCCACCAGCGTCTTGTCGGGCGCGTAGTCGATGACGATGTGGGCGAAGTCGGGCTGGCCGGTGACCGGGCAGAGCGAGGTGAATTCCGGGCAGGTGAAGCGCACGATCGCGGGCGGGCCGTCGCCTCGCTCGAACGGCACGGTTTCCAGGACTGCCTGTTCGGGACTCTGCGGCGTCTCGACGTGTTTGCCGAGCTGGGTCAGGTTTTTGGCGTCGGTCATCGATGGCTCCTCGCTGCCGCCGATGATTGCAAGGGCGGCAGGTGCAATCAGTTGAAAGTGCGCCGCGATCGAACGGACCCGGCGTGTTTGGCGGCTCATTAGCATTGGAGCGAAAGCCGCGCAGCGGTTTTCGGATGAATCCGATGCGTGAAATGGAAGCGGGAGCAGCGCCCGCGCAATTTGATACGGCAGGAAGACGATGACCAGCAACGACCCGCTTCTCCAACCTTATCCGCTCAAGCACCTGACGCTGAAGAACCGGGTGATGTCGACCAGCCATGAGCCGGCTTATTCCGAGGACGGCATGCCGAAGGAGCGCTACCGGCTCTACCACGCCGAGAAGGCCAAGGGCGGCATGGCGCTGACGATGACAGCGGGCTCTGCCATCGTGTCACGCGACAGCCCGGCCGCCTTCGGCAACCTGCATGTCTATGACGACGCCATCGTGCCGTGGCTCGCCGAACTTGCGGATGCCTGTCATGAGCATGACTGCAAGGTCATGATCCAGATCACCCATCTCGGTCGCCGCACCGGCTGGAACAAGGCCGACTGGCTGCCGGTGCTTTCCGCCTCGCCGGTGCGCGAGCCGGCGCATCGCGCCTTTCCCAAGACCATCGAGGACTGGGACATCGAGCGCATCGTTGCCGATTATGCTTCCGCCGCCCAGCGCTGCCAGGCGGCCGGCCTCGACGGCATCGAATTCGAATCCTACGGCCATCTGATGGACGGCTTCTGGTCGCCCGCCACCAACCATCGCGACGATGATTTCGGCGGCTCGCTCGACAACCGGCTGCGCTTCACCAACATGGTGCTGGATGCGGTTCGCGCCGCGGTCGGCGAGAAATTCGTCGTCGGCATCCGCATGGTCGCCGACGAGGATTTCGAAAAAGGCCTGTCGAAGGAGGAGGGCGTCGAGATCGCGAAACGTCTGGCTCGCTCCGGCAAGGTCGATTTCCTCAACATCATCCGCGGCTCGATCGAGACCGACGCGGCGCTGACCAAGGTCATCCCGGTGACCGGCATGCGCTCGTCGCCGCATCTCGATTTCGCCGGCGAGGTGAGGGCGGCGACGAAATTCCCGACTTTCCACGCGGCGCGGATCTCCGATGTCGCCACGGCGCGTCATGCGATCGCCTCCGGCAAGCTCGACATGGTCGGCATGACGCGCGCCCACATCGCCGATCCGCATATCATCAGGAAAGTGATGGAAGGGCGCGAGCACGAGATCCGGCCTTGCGTCGGCGCCACCTACTGCCTCGATCGCATCTATGAAGGCGGTGAGGCGCTCTGCGTCCACAACGCCGCCACCGGCCGCGAAGCGACGATCCCGCATGTCATCGCGAAAAGCGAAGGGCCGAAGAGGCGGGTGGTGGTCGTCGGCGCCGGGGCGGGCGGTCTGGAAGCCGCGCGTGTCGCCGCCGAACGGGGCCATCAGGTGACGGTCCTCGAAGCGTCCAGCCAGGCCGGCGGCCAGGTGCGGCTCGCGACGCAAAATCCGCGCCGCAAGGAGCTGATCGGCATCATCGACTGGCGGCTTGCCGAGCTCGATCGCCTCGGCGTCGAGATCCGCTACGACACATGGGCCGAAAAAGACGATGTCCTCGCACTTTCGCCGGATGTGGTGATTGTCGCCACCGGCGGCCTGCCGCAGAACCCGCCGCTGGCAGCGGGCGACAATCTCGTCACCTCGAGCTGGGACATCATGGCCGGCAGCGTCAAGCCGGCAGAGAACGTGCTGCTCTATGACGACAATGGCGGCCATCAGGGCATGGGCGCGGCGGAATTGATTGCCAACAGCGGCTCGAAGCTGGAGCTGGTCTCACCGGAGCGCTTCTTCGCGCCGGAAATGGGCGGCCTGAACCACGTGCCCTATATGCGCGCTTTCCACGAGAAAGGCGTCACCGTCACCATCAACACTCGTCTGCGCTCCGTGCGACGCGAGGGTAACCAGCTCATCGCCGAGCTGGCGTCGGACTTCGCCGATGGCTGGCGCGGCGAGCGGCGCGTCGACCAGGTGGTGGTCGAGCATGGCACCGCGCCGCTCGACGATCTCTACCTCGCGCTGAAGCCGCTGTCGAAGAATGGCGGCGCGGTCGACTACGAGCGGCTGGTAAGCGGCGGCGACATTTTTCCGCCGCGCAATCCGGAAGGCGGCTTTGTCCTGTTCCGCATCGGCGACGCAGTCGCCTCGCGCAACATCCACGCCGCCATCTATGACGGCATCAGGTTCGGCATCCGGATCTGAACCTCGGTCCTCCAATGGCCAGGCTAGACCTGACAGATCTTATTTGCAATTTTCGGGCGCGGATTCGGAGGGCTGCAACCCGGGTCGCATAGTCGGGGGCTTGCTTGACCGGAAAAGATCTGTTCGTTCCGCGCCAGACCAATACGGCGCTCTATATCCAATTGCACGAGTCCGGGCACTCGTTGGGCGATCTTCTACGCGTGCAGAAGGCCTATCGCGTGGCATGCGCGATGTTCAACGGCCGCTATCGAAAGTCGGGACGGCCCTTTATCTGCCATGCGGTAGGCGCCGCCTCGTCTGTGGCGCATTTCGAAAGGGATCTCGATTTCGTCCTCGCGGCGATGTTCCATGCTGCCTATGATAGCGGCCAGTATCCGGACGGCAGGTCCAGCAGGCGCAGCGAGGCGCACCGGAAATGGCTGGAGGCGCGGATCGGGCCGAGGGCTGAAGGCCTCGTCGCCCGCGTCGGCGCCATGAAATTCGACACCGGCGACCCCGAGCGCCTTCTGCAGGAGGGCGTGCCGGCCGGCGATGAGGACATCCTGTTCCTGCAGCTTGCGCACGAGGTCGACGACCTCGCCGACGGCGGCTTGGCATTCGCACCCAAATATGGCCGCTCGATCGAAACGCGGGTCGCGGCCTGCGCCATCTTGGCCAGGCAACTGGGCCGCGAGGATCTCGCCGCGACGATCGACACATATGGCGGCCGTTATGAAGCGCTTGGCTGGGCGGCAGCGCTTCAGGACGTCAGACTGGAAGGTTTTCGCATAGCGCCGAATATGCGGACCTATATAAAGCTGCGACGGGAAAAACTACGCGGCGGTTCCGTTGAGGTGATCTGATGCACCGGTGACGGCCGCACCACGGAAACGCACCGGACCTTCAAGGAAGCCACCTGCCGAGCTGGTCCGGTGCGCCGCGCGCGGCCGCCGGCCTGCACCGGTACCGCGCGAGCTGTTGACGGGTCAGAACATCCTGGCCGTGGCCATGCACAACACGGTGATGACCAGCAGCCCGCCGGCGAGGCGTTCGCCTTTGGTCATTTTCGCGCGCAACTGCGTTTGCGTCGCCGCATCGGCGCCCGCCAATCGCCCGCTGGAAGAGGCGACAAGGGCGCCCTGCACGCCGGCGGCGATCAGCGCCGTCGCAATGCCCAGCGCCAGCACCATTTCCATCGGGCCGAAAGCGCCTTCGTGGAAGAAATACCAAAGCAGCAGACCGGTCAAGAAGACCATGCCGGAGGCGCCGAGTTGCGGCCGGATAAAGCGCTCCGCCTTGATCTCCGGATCACGGGCAACCGCAATGGTCGTGCCGGCCCAGAAGACGCCGGCCATAACATGCAGGCCGATGACGACGATGTAGACATATTGCATGACTGCATTCCTCTCGTTCGCCCCGCCACCGGTGTGACGCTTTGCCTGTCGGTTTTGCCTATCGGCTGGGTCGACAACGTTAATAAGGCAAAGTTAGATATCTAATAGTTAGATGTCAATGCTTCATGCGGAGTTCCGCCAATCCATTGCTTGTTCTAGTGTCCAGCCATGACGCCATTTGATCGCCCGCCCATCGGCATGAATCTCGCTCGCACCGCCAAACTGGTGGCGCAGGCCTTTGACGCTGCCTTGGTGGAAGTCGGCGGAACGCTGCCGGTCTGGGTGACCTTGCTATCGGTCAAGTCGAAGGAACTGGCCAACCAGCGCGAGCTTGCCGGCATGATCGGCATCCAGGGCGCGACGCTGACGCATCACCTCAACGCCATGGAGGCGCAAGGGCTGCTGACGCGCCGCCGCGATCCGCAGAACCGCAGGGTGCATCAGGTGGCGCTGACCGAAACCGGTGAAGCGCTGTTCGAAAAGTTGCGCCTCGCGGCCGTCGCCTTCGACAAAAGGCTGAGAGCTGGACTGCCGGACGAACGGCTTGCGGAATTCGCCGGGGTGCTGGCGGCGCTTCGGGCGAATGTGGGAGGTTAAGCCCGGCTGCCCTGCAGCACCTTGAGCTTCGCCTTCTTCGGGCTGCGCGCGGTAAGCCATTCGCGCGCCTTGTCCTGAGGCATCGGGAAGGCGATCGAATAACCCTGCACCTGGTCGCAGCCGATCGCCATAAGCGAGTCAAGCTCGGCCTCCGTTTCCGCGCCCTCGGCGACGATCGAGATGCCGAGCCCGCGGGCAAGCTCGGTGATGGCGCGCACGATCTTGGTGTTGTCGCCGTTCTCGTTGATGTTCTGGACGAAGCGGCGGTCGATCTTCAGCCGATCGATCTCGTTCGGGTTGACATGGCTGAGTGAAGCATAGCCCGTGCCGAAATCGTCGAGCTCGAGATGGACGCCCGCCGCGCGGATATGCCTGAGCTTGGCGGCGATGCCGGTCTTCTCGTCGTCGAGGATGACGGATTCAACGATTTCCAGCGACAGCTTCTGCGGCGCAAGCCCTGCCCGCTCCAGCGTTCCGAACAGGAAATTGTCGAAATCCGGCTCGCGCAGCTCGGTGCCCGAGACATTGACGGCGATGCGTCCGAAATCGATGCCGGCGCGATCCCATTCGGCGGCTTCGTTGATCGCCTTGCTGATGACGATGCGGCCGATATCCGGCATGAAGCCGCACTTCTCCGCCACCGGGATGAATTCGCCGGGCGAGATCATGCCGCGCGTGGCGTGTTTCCAGCGCACCAGTGCTTCGATACCGCTGATCTTGCCGCTGGTGAGCGACACTTGCGGCTGGAAATAGACCTCGAAGGTCTTTTCCGCGATCGCCGTGCGGATGTCCTGCTCGAGCTGCTTGCGGTAGTCGAGCTCGCGCCGCAGCTCTTCGGAGAAGAAGGAGAAGCTGCCGCCGCCGAGCTTCTTGGCCGAATAGAGGGCGAGATCGGCATGGACGAGCAGGTCCTGCGCGTTGTCGGCGTCGACTGGATAGACGGCGATGCCGGCGCTGGCGCCAGGCATTATGGTCGTGCCCTGGAAGGTGATCGGCTCGTTGATGTTGGCGATGATGCGCTTGGCCAGTGCATGGATGTCCTCGGTGCTGCCGGCGCCGTTGAGGATCATCACGAACTCGTCGCCGCCGAGACGGGCGCAAAGATCCGATGCGCGGCAGGAATCGCGCATGCGTTGCGCGGTGACGACAAGCACATAGTCGCCCGCCGCGTGCCCCAGCGTGTCGTTGATCTGCTTGAAGCGGTCGAGGTCGAGTTGGATCACCGCCAGCCGCTCGCGGCGACGATGCGCGCCCTTGATCAGCGTGTCGAAATGATCGGTGAGGAAGGTGCGGTTGTGCAAGCCGGTCAGGCCGTCATGCACGGCGATGAAGGCCATCGAATTGCGGGCGTCGACCAGTTCATGCGTCTTGCGCAGGATGGCCTTGGACATCGGCCGGAAGATGAATAGCGCGACCAGCACGATGACGCCGATGGTGGCAAAGAACAGCGTGCGGTGCAGGCTGAGCATCTCATCCGACCGCTCGGTGGCGAAGGCGCTGATGCGCTGGCCGAGCGCGGCATAGCCGGACAAAGTCGCATTGGCGACGGAGGCGTCGAGGCCAACGCGCTCGCCGCCGCCCTTATAGCCGTCGCTTTGCATGCCAAGCTGGGATGCAAATGATGAAACCAGTCGATCGCCGTTGGCGATAAGGCCGACCGAGAAATAGTCGAGATGGAACGGCTTGCTAAACAGCACATATTCGATCGATTGCGGATCGTTGCGCGACGGCGATAGCGGATCGGCGCCGGTCTCCTTGAGCAGCCGGTCGTAATTGGTCTCGAACTCGCCCGTTGCCTGCTTGAGCGCTGTGACCAGCGCCGGCTGCTTGTCGCGCGGGGCGGCACCGGTCGCGCTGGCCAGGAAAACGATGCGCTGCGACAGCGCTTTCTGCGTGGAGACGATGTTGAGCAGTGCGTCATTGTGCTGCTGCTGCGCCATCAACTGCTGCAGCAGGATGAAGGAAGCCATCACCATGGCGGCGATGATCAGCAAGGCCAGCCAGTAGCCGCTCTTGATCAGCAGAATCAGCTTGCGCGAAACGCTGTGCACCGGCTGCTGCGACATAACTGAGTGACCCCTCCCGATCGACGGATTCCTGCCATGAATATGCGGCGCCAGAACCCTTGACGTGAAAGGGTTAACAGCTCGGCAAACCGGCGCGGTGCCGGAGCCGGCGGCGCGACAAAGCTGAGAGGATGGTTATTATGTCCTTTCGCAGATCGTCGCATTTGAACACATCCTTGTCCGGCTGCGCTGAAGGAGCTGCGGCGCGGCTTGCGCAACGCCACCGAAGCGGTCGTTTTTGCGATGGATTTTTCTTGTCCGCAGCGCGACAGTCCGCATCGAACAAACAGGGCCAGACCATGAGCGCAGCGTTTCTCTCCCACATCGACAACGAGCTTGAAGGCCTGAAATCGGCCGGGCTCTACAAGTCCGAGCGCGTGATTTCCTCCACGCAGTCGGCCCTGATCGATGTTGCCGGCCAGAAGGTCGTGAATTTCTGCGCCAACAACTATCTCGGCCTCGCCGACAGCCCCGAGCTGCGCGATGCGGCGAAGCAGGCGCTCGACCGCTACGGCTACGGCATGGCGTCGGTGCGCTTCATCTGCGGCACCCAGGAAGAACACAAAGAGCTCGAAGCCACCATCTCATCCTTCCTCGGCATGGACGACACCATTCTCTACGGCTCCTGCTTCGACGCCAATGGCGGCCTGTTCGAGACGCTGCTCGGCGAGGAGGATGCCGTCATCTCGGACGCGCTGAACCACGCCTCGATCATCGACGGGGTGAGGCTCTCCAAGGCCAAGCGCTTCCGCTACGCCAACAACGACATGGCCGACCTCGAGGCGCGGCTGAAGGAGGCGAAGGACTGCCGCTTCCGACTGATCGCCACCGACGGCGTGTTCTCGATGGACGGCATCATCGCCAACCTGCAAGGAGTCTGCGACCTCGCCGAGAAATACGACGCCATGGTCATGGTCGATGACAGCCATGCCGTCGGCTTCGTCGGCAAGAACGGCCGTGGCTCGGCCGAGCACTGCGGCGTCGAGGGCAGGGTGGACATCATCACGGGCACGCTCGGCAAGGCGCTGGGCGGCGCGTCCGGCGGCTATACCGCGGGGAAGAAACAGGTGGTCGACTGGCTGCGTCAGCGCTCGCGGCCCTATCTCTTCTCCAACACGCTGATGCCGGCGATCGCCGGCGCCTCGCTGAAAGTCTTCGAGCTGATCCGCAATGGCGATGCGCTGCGCCGCCGCCTATATGCCAATGCGGAACGCTTCCGGTCTCAAATGGGCAAGCTCGGCTTTACGCTTGCCGGCGCGAATCATCCGATCATCCCGGTAATGCTGGGCGACGCCGCCCTTGCGCAGGAGATGGCGGCTCGCATGCTGAAGCGTGGCATCTACGTCATCGGTTTTTCGTTCCCGGTGGTGCCGAAGGGCCAGGCGCGCATTCGCACCCAGATGTCGGCGGCGCACTCCGGCGCCGATATCGATCGCGCCGTCGAGGCGTTCGGCGAGGTCGGGAAGGAACTGGGTGTAATCGCTTGACGCTACCGCCGGCAATGGAAAAGGGCCATGGCGATCGATGTAACGAGGAGTATCGAGATCGCCAGGCCGCGCGCGGTTGTCGCCGCCTTTTCTTCCGATCCGGACAATGTTCCGCGCTGGTACGTCAACATCAAGTCGGTGGAATGGAAGACTCCCCGACCGGCCCAGATAGGATCGAGAATTGCATTCGAGGCGCAGTTCCTCGGACGGCGGCTCGCTTATACCTACAAGATCCTGGATCTCGTGCCGGGCGAGAGGCTGGTGATGCGATCCGACGAAGGACCGTTTCCGATGGAGACGAGCTATGGATGGCGGGATTCCGGCGAAGGCCGCACGCATATGACGCTCCGGAATCGCGGCTCGCCGGCCGGCTTTTCCCGTCTCATGACCCCGCTCATAGCCGTGGCTGTCCGGCGTTCGACCGATCGCGATCTGCTGCGACTGAAGAGCATCCTGGAAGCGGCAGGTTGATGATCCGTCAGGACAGGGAAGATTTTCTGGAGAGTGTTCGATGTCCAACGTGATGAAGGCGCTGGTGAAGGCCAAGGCCGAGCCGGGCATCTGGATGGAAGAAGTGCCGGTGCCGGAAATCGGCCCCAACGACGTGCTGATCAAGGTCAGGAAGACCGCGATCTGCGGCACCGACGTCCACATCTACAATTGGGACCAGTGGGCGCAGAAGACCGTGCCGGTGCCGATGGTGACCGGCCATGAATTTGTCGGCACCGTCGCGGATTTCGGCGCGGCCGTCACCGAATACAAGGTCGGACAGCGCGTCTCGGGCGAGGGTCACATCGTCTGCGGCCACTGCCGCAACTGCCGCGCGGGGCGAGGGCATCTCTGCCGCAACACGCTCGGCGTCGGCGTCAACCGGCCCGGCGCCTTCGGCGAGTATGTAGCGATCCCACAGCACAATGTCGTGCCGATCCCCGACGACGTGCCGGACGAGATCGCGGCGATCTTTGATCCATTAGGCAACGCCGTCCACACCGCACTGTCCTTCGACCTGGTCGGCGAGGATGTGCTGGTCACCGGCGCCGGCCCGATCGGCATCATGGGCGCGCTGGTCGCGCAATGCGTCGGCGCGCGGAAAGTCGTCATCACCGACATCAACCCGGTCCGGCTGGAACTGGCGCGCAAGCTCGGCGTCCAGCATGTGGTCGACGCCTCGAAGGAGAAGCTGCGCGACGTGATGCCCGCACTCGGCATGACCGAAGGTTTCGACGTCGGGCTGGAGATGTCGGGCGCCGCGCCAGCCTTCCGCGACATGATTGACACCATGAACAATGGCGGCAAGATCGCCATCCTCGGCATCGCTCCCGCCGGCTTCGAGATCGACTGGAACAAGGTCATCTTCAAGATGCTGCATCTCAAAGGCATCTACGGCCGCGAGATGTTCGAGACCTGGTACAAGATGATCGCCCTGGTGCAGGGGCCGCTGGATGTCTCGGGTCTGATCACGCATCGCATCGGCATCGACGATTTCCAGGTTGGGTTCGATGCGATGCGCAGCGGCAGTTCCGGCAAAGTGGTGATGGACTGGTAGGGTTTGGTTGAAGCAGCATCCTGGCAATGCTGCGGGACAGCTCCCTCTTTGGCCTGCCGGACAGAGGGGGTGTGAAGGATCGCTACGAAGAAGATAAAGCCTCTTCCAGTGCTGCCACCCCCCTGACAATCGCCGCTCTCTCTTCCTCGCTCAGCCTCGCCAGCAGCTCCCTTTCAAACGCCTTCGCCAGCGGCACCATTTCCCGGTAAGCGGCGAGCCCCGCCTTGGTCAGCGTCAGATGCTCGACGCGGCGGTCGTTCTCGTCCGGCGCTCTTGTCAGCCAGCGCCGGCGTTCGAGCTCGGCGACCGCGCGCGACACCTTGGTCTTGTGCATGGCCGACTGCTCGCCGAGTTCCGTCGCCGTCATCATCCCGCGCTGCCCGAGGCCTGAGAGCGTGCGCCATTCCGGCCGCGTCAGACCGTGGCGCTCCTTGTAGATGCGCGAGAATTCGCGGCTCACGGTGTCGGCCAGCCGGTAGAGCCGGTAGGGCAGGAAGTTTTCTAGCTCGAGAATTTCCGGTTTCATTTGGCGCACCATCGATGCGGGGTTCGGCGTTGATAGTTACATTTTCGATGGTTACAAATGAAACCAGTTTGGTCAACATCACCGGAAAGCCTTCCTCAACGCTGAGGGCGGCAGCCCGGGATCAGGGAGGATCGGATGGCCTTTTCCTATATGCCGGGCTTCGGCAATGATTTTGAGACCGAGACGCTGCCGGGATCGCTGCCGCAGGGCCGCAACTCGCCGCAGCGGCCGGCCTACGGGCTCTATGCCGAGCAGCTTTCGGGCTCGCCCTTCACCGCGCCGCGCGGCACCAACGAGCGCTCCTGGCTTTACCGCATCCGTCCCAGCGTGAAACACACCGGCCGCTTCAAGGGCGCGAGCTATCCCATGTGGAAGACGGCGCCCAACGTCGGCGACCACGAGCTGGCGCTCGGCCAATACCGATGGAACCCTGTTCCGATCCCGACCGAGCCGACCGACTTCATCTCCGGCATGCGCACCATGACCACCGCCGGCGACGCGGTCGGCCAGTCCGGCATGGCGGCGCATGTCTATGTCGCCAACCGCTCGATGGTCGACGACCATTTCTTCAATGCCGACGGCGAGCTCATGATCGTGCCGCAGGTCGGCACGCTGCGCTTTGTCACCGAGATGGGCGTCATCGAGCTTCGCCCCGGCGAGATCGCGGTGCTGCCGCGGGGCCTCGTCTTCAAGGTCGAGCTCGCCGACAGTCAGGCGCGCGGCTATGTTTGCGAGAACTACGGGGCAAAATTCACCATGCCCGACCGCGGCCCGATCGGCGCCAATTGCCTGGCCAATCCGCGCGACTTCAAGACCCCCTGCGCCTGGTTCGAGGAGAAGGAGACGCCATGCCGGCTGATCGTCAAATGGTGCGGCACTTTCCACGTCACTGAGCTCGGCCATTCGCCGCTCGACGTCGTCGCCTGGCACGGCAACTACGCGCCCTATAAATATGATCTGGCGACGTTTTCGCCGGTCGGCGCCATCCTGTTCGATCACCCTGACCCGTCGATCTTCACCGTGCTGACGGCGCCGAGCGGCGAGGAGGGCACCGCCAATGTCGACTTCGTCATCTTCCCGCCGCGCTGGCTGGTGGCGGAAAACACTTTTCGGCCGCCCTGGTACCACCGCAACATCATGAGCGAGTTCATGGGCCTGATCCACGGCCAGTACGATGCCAAGGAGGAAGGTTTTGTCCCCGGCGGCATCAGCCTGCATAACCAGATGCTGGCGCACGGACCCGACGCCTCCGGCTTTGAGAAGGCCTCCCGCGCCGACCTGAAACCGGTCAAGCTCGACAACACCATGGCCTTCATGTTCGAGACGCGCTTTCCGCAGATGCTGACGCGCTACGCCGCCGAGCTCGAAACCTTGCAGGAGAACTACATCGACTGCTGGGCCGACCTGAAGAAGCGCTTCAATGGCACGCCGGAAGGCGACTGGCCCTGATTGGTGAGGTCAGAGTCAGGAAAACATCGGCGGGTGGCTTGACGATCACTCGCCACGGCCTTGTTGTGGGACGAGCGGCACGAAGCCCGCGAGGAGAGGAAACCGCATGAAGCTTGCCACTTTGAAGAACGGGACGCGCGACGGAAAACTGGTCGTGGTCTCGCGCGATCTGACGCGGTTCACAGACGCTTCTTTCCTGGTGCCGACGCTGCAGGCTGCGCTCGACAATTGGGAGCGCTTGGCGCCGCATCTGGCGGCGATGGCGGAATCGCTCGAGACCAACGCGGTGCCCTCGGCCCGCTTTCACGAGCATGACGCCCATTCGCCGCTGCCGCGCGCCTATCAATGGGCGGACGGCTCCGCCTATGTGAACCATGTCGAGCTGGTGCGGAAGGCACGCGGCGCCGAGATGCCGGCGAGTTTCTGGACCGATCCGCTGATCTACCAGGGCGGCTCGGACTCCTTCCTTGCGCCGCGCGATCCGATCCGCATGGCCGACGAAGCCTTCGGCATCGACATGGAGGCGGAAGTTGCCGTCATCGTTGGCGATGTGCCGATGGGCGCCGGGCTGGGCGAGGCACGCGAGGCCATCCGCCTCGTCATGCTGGTCAATGATGTGACGCTTCGCGCCATCACGGGGCCGGAACTGGCAAAGGGCTTCGGCTTCTTCCAGTCGAAGCCGTCTTCTGCTTTCTCGCCGGTCGCGGTGACGCCGGACGAGCTTGGTGATGCCTGGGACGGCGGCAAGGTCAGCCTGCCGCTGCTCGCCGATCTCAACGGCAAACCGTTCGGCCGTGCCAATGCCGGCATCGACATGACCTTCGATTTCCCGGCCTTGATCGTGCATGCCGCGAAAACGCGGCCGCTCGCCGCCGGCGCCATCATCGGCTCCGGCACCGTCTCCAATAAGCTGAATGATGGGCCAGGCAAGCCGGTCGCGGCAGGCGGCGCCGGCTATTCGTGCATCGCCGAACTGCGCATGATCGAGACCATCGAGAGCGGCGAGCCGAAGACACCGTTCCTGCGCTTCGGCGACACGGTGCGGATCGAGATGAAGGACAAGGCCGGCCATTCGATCTTCGGCGCCATCGAGCAGAAGGTCGAGAAATACGAGGGGGAGAAAGGAACCTGAAAGGGTGACCTTGCTCGAGCACCTGCGCCGGATGGCGCGCAACAATTTGTGGTCGAACGACCGGCTCTACCGCGCCGTGCTGGAGCTTCAGCCCGGCGAGTTCGAGGCCGGTCGAACCAGTTTCTTTCCCTCGATCAAGGAGACGCTCAACCACATCCTTGCGGTCGATTGTCTCTATCTCGATTTTCTGACCGGTGGCGGCCTCGGTGCTGCGGCCTATGACGACTTCATACCGTTTGACGATGCGTCAAGCCTGGCCGCTACACAGACCGATTTTGACCGCAGGCTTGTCGCCTTCTGCGACGGCCTGTCGGAGGCAGATCTCGACCGCCGCGTCATCACCGACCGCCGCGAGGACGGCATGATCCCCGAAAGGATCGGCGACATCCTCGCCCATGTCTTCCTGCACGACATCCACCATCGCGGCCAAGTGCACGCGATGCTGTCGGGCACCTCGGTTGCACCGCCGCAATTGGATGAGTTCTTGCTCGATTACGACATTAAGCTCAGGAAGGACGAGGTCGAGCGGCTTGGGTTGTGAACAAGTGAGAACGCTTCGGGAATTATTGTAGTTACGAAAATTATTGACTTAATTCATGTAGGTACATAAATTCAGATGCAGATCGTCTGGGATGAACCTAAACGGTTGGCCAACATTGACAAACACGGCTTGGATTTCGCGGCGCTAGACGAGGAGTTTTTCCTTGCCTCGGCGATCCGGGCGGCCAAATCCGGCCGTTTCATGGCGATTGGTCGGGTAGTCGGCGGCGGCGTTGTGCAGTGGTCTTTTCCCGGCTTGGCTCCGAAGGCATCTCGGTTATTTCAATGCGGGCGGCCAACCAGACGGAAAGGAGATTGTTCGATGGCGAAAGCTAAGCTGAACACTACAAAGCTGGACAACGGATTCAAGTCAGGCAAGGGATTCACCGAGGAAGATTGGGATGCGGTTTCGGACAATCCCGAATGGACCGAGGAGGATTTTCGGAATGCTCGTCCCTTCGCCGACGTGTTTCCGGACCTTGCCGAAAGCATTCGCCGCTCACGTGGTCGGCCGGCACTCGACAATCCGAAGAAGCAGGTAACGCTGCGCCTCGACAGCGATGTGGTTGCTCGTTTCCGTGCCAGCGGGCCCGGCTGGCAGAGCCGAATCAACGAAATTCTGAGGAAGGCCGCCGGCCTTTAGAGTAGCCGGCGGCTTGGTCTTTCGGCTGACTACGCCGCCCTGCCATCCAGCTTGATCACGCCACGCTTGATCTGGTCCTGCTCGATCGATTCGAACAGCGCGCGGAAATTCCCTTCGCCAAAACCTTCGTCGCCCTTCCTTTGGATAAATTCGAAGAAGATCGGCCCGATCAACGTCTTCGAGAAGATCTGCAGCAAGATCTTGGTCATACCGCCGTCGACGACGCCTTCGCCGTCGATCAGGATGCCGTGCTTCTTCATGCGCTCGATCGGCTCGTCATGGCCGTGCACGCGCTCATGCGACATCTCGTAATAGGTGTCGGGCGGGCCGGGCATGAACTTCAGCCCGTTGGCGGCGAGCTTGTCGGTGGCATCGTAGATCGCGTCCGTACCGACGGCAATGTGCTGGATGCCCTCGCCATTGTACTTCTTCAAATACTCGGCGATCTGGCTGGTTTCGTCCTTGGACTCGTTGAGCGGAATGCGAATCTTGCCGCAGGGCGAGGTGATCGCCCGGCTGACCAGTCCGGTGATCCTGCCGTCGATGTCGAAGAAATGGATCTGCTTGAAGCCGAACAGGTCACGGTAGAAATCCCACCACTTGTCCATGTTGCCGCGATAGACATTGTGGGTCAGGTGGTCGAGATAGTAGAAGCCGACGCCGTCGGGTTTTGGATTGCGCTCGCCCAGCCACTCGAACTCGGCATCGTAAGCCGAGCCCTTCTCGCCATAGATTTCGACGAAATAGAGGAGCGATCCGCCGATGCCGACGATCGCCGGCGCGTCGAGCGCCTTGTCGGTGCCCTCATAGGGCACAGCACCCTTCGACACGGCATGGTCGAAGGCATGCTTGGCATCGACCACGCGCCACGCCATCGAGGCGGCGCAGGGGCCGTGCTTTTCGACGAATTTCATCGCATGCGAGCCTGGCTCGGCATTGACGACATAGTTGATGTCGCCCTGGCGCCAGACGGTAATGTCCTTGGTGCGGTGCTTCGCCACCGCGACATAGCCCATGCGGGCAAAGAGCTCGGCGAGTTTTGCCGGGTCTGAATGCGCGAACTCAACGAATTCGAAGCCGTCGGTGCCGGCGGGATTCGCCTTGCTGATCTTGGCAGGCGGGGCGTCATGCGGGAAGGGGCCCATGGCAGTCCTCCGAAAGCTGGTGCGGCCGTGCTTGGCCAGTTTTCACCATAATAACGCTGGACGGCTGCATGGTGCTTGCATTCAACCGCCTGGAATGCCCATCATGTGCGTAGATTGTGCATGATTGGGGAGAAAATCATGGATGATGCGCGCCTTGATCAATTTGACCGCAAGATACTGGCGCTCCTGCAGGGCGATGCGCGGCTCACCAACAACGACCTTTCGGAGCGTGTGAACCTGTCGGCCTCGCAATGCTCGCGCCGCCGCCAGCGGCTGGAGGAAGATGGCTATATCAGGGGCTATCGCGCCGTGCTCGACCGCGACCGTCTCGGCTTTTCGCTGGTCAATGTGATTTCGGTGACCTTGGCCACCCACAACCGCGACAATGCCCGCCGCTTCGGCGAGCTGGTGGCGCGGCTGCCCGAGGTGCAGGAAGCGCACGCGCTGACCGGCGAGATGGATTACATCCTGAAGGTGGTGACGCCCGATCTCAAATCGCTGTCCGAGTTCGTCAACGGCGTGCTGCTGCCGCATGAATCGGTGCAGCACGTCAAGACAGCGATCGTGCTGGAGACGCTGAAAGAGACCGGCGCGCTGCCGATTTAGTTTGCGGAGATCTTTGTTGGATGCGACGGCGACGGAACGGGAACCTGCGGAATTGGCTCTCGCCAATGCGCCAAGCTTTCACCCCCGCTGCTGCTGGATCAGCCCATAGAGGTTGGTGCAGCGCGCGCCGGAGCGGCAATAGGCGAAGACCGGGCCTTCGAGCTCGTCGAGCGCCTCGGCCTGATCCTCGACATTGTCCATGGTGAGCTGGCCGCTGATCACCGGAATGTAGCGGAAGGCGAGCCCCGCGGCTTCCGCGGCCGCCTTGACGCTGTCGGCCGAGGGCTGGCCGGGCTGTTCGTCGTCCGGGCGGTTGCAGATGATGCTCTTGAAGCCGGCGTCCTTGATGGCAACGATATCCTCAGGCTGGATCTGGCCGGAGACCGAATAGTCTTCGCTGATCTGGCGGTATTCCATGGCATCGTCCTCGCAATCTCTTTGGCCGCAGTCATGCCACCGCGCGGCATTAGCGGCAATCCGTAGCACCGGATCTCTCTGCCAAATAGAGAGTGCGGGGCGGAAAATCCAACCGGGCCGATTTTAGCCCGGTTGGATGATGCCGC
Organism: Mesorhizobium sp. M1A.T.Ca.IN.004.03.1.1; assembly: GCF_003997555.1. Classification (NCBI taxonomy): domain Bacteria; kingdom Pseudomonadati; phylum Pseudomonadota; class Alphaproteobacteria; order Hyphomicrobiales; family Phyllobacteriaceae; genus Mesorhizobium; species Mesorhizobium sp. M1A.T.Ca.IN.004.03.1.1. Next base: position 539,096 of record NZ_RZTV01000003.1, read on the forward strand.
TTAGCTTCCGAGCAGCGCGCCTTTGAACTGCTCGATGTTGTTGTGCATCATGTCGATATAAGTCGAGGCCGGGCCGTCGGGCGGCGACAGCGCATCGGAATAGAGCGTGCCGCCGACCTTGATGCCGGTCTCGCTGGCGATCTGCTCGATGAGCCTGGGGTTGGTGATGTTCTCGATGAAGATCGCCGCCGCCTTGTCCTCCTTGACCTGGTTGACCAGCTTGGCCACGTCGGCCGCCGAAGGCTCGGAATCGGTCGAGATGCCTTGCGGAGCAAGGAAGGTCAGGCCGTATGCATGCTCGAAATAGCCGAAGGCGTCGTGCGAGGTGATGACGACGCGCTTGGCCTCGGGGATCGCCTGGATCGCCGCGGTCACTTCGCCCTCCAACGCGTCGAGCTTCTGCGTGTAAGCGGCGGCATTGGCCTTGTAGCTGTCGCAGCCCGCGCTATCGGCGGCGCAGAATGCATCGGCGATATTCTTCACGTAGATCTTGGCATTGGCGATCGACTGGAAGGCGTGCGGGTCGTTGACCGTCTTGCCGCCGCCGGTGCCGGCGCCTTCGGCCGCGTCGGCATCGGCGAATTCCGGCTTGAAGGCGATTGGCGTCACGCCCTTGGTCAGCGTCACGATCGTCGCCTTGGTGGTGCTGGTGTCGACCAGGCGCTGCAAAAAGCCTTCGAAATGCAGACCGTTGACCAGCACGACATCGGCGCCGGCCATCGCCACCGCATCGGCCGGGGTCGGCTCGTAGACATGCGCGTCGCCGTCCGGGCCGACGATGGTGGTGATGTTGACGCGGTCGCCGCCGACATTTTTCGCAAAGTCAGCGATCACCGTGAAGCTCGCCACCACCTTGAGCGGCGCCGCAAAAGCGGACGATGTGGCGAAAGCGCTTAATGTTATAACGCTCAGCGCCAGGGCGGCGCGGAAGGATTTCAACATTGGGAAGAGTCTCCTTGCTTGGGGATTAAGCTGTGCGGTGGCGGTGATGCACGATACGGGCGCGCAGCGCGCCGCGCGTGCCGAACAGGATCGAGCAGAAATAAACGACGCCGGCCGAAAGGATGATAGCCGGGCCGGACGGCAGTGAGGCGTGATAGGACAAAAGCAGTCCGGCTATGCAGGAGGCAAAGCCGATCAGCACCGCCAGCGCGCACATCGGCTCGACGCGAACCGTCCAGAAGCGGGCGGCGGCGGCCGGCAGCATCATCAGCCCGACCGAGAGCAGCGTGCCCAGCGCCTGGAAACCGCCGACGAGGTTGAGCACGACCAGCCCAAGAAAGATGAAATGGACCGGGCTGCCCATGCGGCTCACCGAGCGCAGGAACAGCGGATCGAGGCATTCGGCGACCAGCGCCCGCCAGAAGATGGCGAGGCAGGCGAGCGTCACAACCACGATGCCGCAGATCAGGATCAGCGCCTCGTTGTTGAGCGCCAGCACGGTGCCGAACAGCACATGCATCAGGTCGACGCTCGAGCCGCGGATCGACACCATAAGCACGCCGATGGCGAGCGAGATCAGATAGAAGGCCGCCATCGAGGCGTCCTCGCGCTGGATGGTGAAGCGCGAAACCGCCCCTGCGCCGAGCGCGACGATGATGCCGGCGATCAGCCCGCCGACGGTCATCGGCAGGATCTCGAGGCCATAGAACAGGAAGCCCGCGGCGGCACCGGGCAGGATGGCGTGCGCCATTGCGTCGCCCGACAGGCTCATGCGCCTGAGCATCAGGAAGACGCCGACCGGGCAGGCGCCGAGCGACAGCATCAGCGAGCCGAACAGCGCCCGTTGCATGAAGGCGAAATCGGCGAAGGGCTGGATGAACAGGCCGTAGAGAAACTCCATCACGCCGCCCTCGGTCCGGAGCCATGGCCGTGATGATGATCATGCGCGTGCGCGTGGTCATGATGTTCGTGGTCATGGCCATGGTCATCGGGCTCGCACCAGGGCGCGTTCTCTTCCCAGGCCTCGTGAAAACGCCGCGCCTTGAGCAGGTTTTCAGGCCTGAGCGTCTGTTTTGTGTCGCCCCAGGCGACAGGCTGGCGGGCGAGCAGCAGCGTCTCGGGAAAATTCCGCCGCACGAGATCGAGGTCGTGGACGACCACCATGATCGTGCGCTCCTCGCCATGCCAGCGCTTTATCAGCTGGATGAGGTCGCCGACGGTCTTGGCGTCGACGGCATTGAACGGCTCGTCGAGCAGGATGAGGTCGGCATCCTGCAACAGCACGCGGGCAAACAACGTGCGCTGCAGCTGACCCCCGGAGAGCGTGTCGATCGGCCGCTTCTCGAAGCCGCCGAGCCCGACCGCCATCAGCGCCTTGCTGACCGACTCGCGATCCTCTTTGGTGTAGCGTCCGAGCATGCCGCGCTTCGGCCACAGGCCAAGCGAGACCAGGTCGACCACCCGCGCCGGGAAGCTGCGGTCGAGCTCCGACTGCTGCGGCAGATAAGCGGTGCGCACGCCGGGCGCGCGGACAACCGTGCCCTCCATCGGCTTCAGCACGCCGACAATGCCCTTCATCAGCGTCGACTTGCCCGAGCCGTTGGCGCCGACAACGGCAGTCAGCGAGCCTTTTCGGACCGTGCCGTTGAGGTGATGAATGGCCGGATGGCTGTTGTAACCGAGCGTCAGGTCGCGGAAGGTCAGGCAGGCATTTGTCATCAGGCGTTCCGGATCGGACACGAATTCGAGAGCACTCGTCGATATGTGATGTTATTACATTAGTCAACATGCCGGTTCGGCAGAATTGTGTCCAGATCGGTCAACTCGCCGTGTACACGGAAGCGGTCCGGAGCCGGTAAATTGGCTCAATCGGTTTCGCGCCGGTCGGCCTTGCCCGGAGCCGGCACGAACTCTAAACAGGCGCGACCCTAGAAAGAAGGAACCTCCCATGAGCATTCGTCGTATCGATGTCGGCCCGCGCATGAGCCAGATCGTCATTCACGGCAACACTGTCTATCTGGCCGGCCAAGTCGGTGAGCCCGGCGGCAACGTCGCCTCGCAGACTCGCGACATCCTGAAGACCATCGACGAATTGCTGGCCAAGGCTGGCACCGACAAGACCAAGATCGTGCAGGCGATCATCTGGCTGGCCGACATGGGCACCTTCGCCGAGATGAATTCGGAGTGGGACAAGTGGGTGCCGCAAGGCCACACGCCCGCCCGCGCCACCGGCGAAGCCAAGCTCGCCACCCCGGAATATCTGGTCGAGATCATTATCACGGCGGCGCTGTAAGGCGCTGGATCCGCCAATCTTCCCCTCGTGGGCCCGCGAGGGGAAGATTGCTCATCCCTGCGAAGGCGTGAACCGCGCCACAAGCGTGTGGCTTTCCGCCGGATAGATGAAGCGCACATGCGTGACCGGATGCTCGGCGCTCCAGGTGCGGCGCTCGACCACCAGGCAGGGCGCGCCGGGATCGATGTCGAGCGTGTCGGCGATAGTTTCGTCAGCCGCCATGGCGCGGATACGGTGCTCGGCCTCGCTCCACGGCACGCGGCCGATCAGCCAGGGGCCGGGCGCGATGTCGAGAAATTCTTCCTCGCTGGCCTCGCCCACCGCCGAAAGATTGATCAGGCGCTGCTCGAGCGCGAATGGCCGTTCGCCGGCAAAATGCAGCCCCTCCAGCCAAAGCACTGGACCCGTGGCAGATAGCCCAAGCAGCGACCGATCCTCGGCATTGCCGCGTCGTTTCATGCGCTCCAGCCGTTCATAACGATAGGGCAGGCCAAGCGCCTCGACCTCGATCCTGATGTCGTGCAGTTCCAGCACCGCCGCCTGCGACTGCGGCTGGCGCACGAAGCTGCCCGAGCGGCGGCGGCGCTCGATCAACCCCGCCTTGGCGAGCTGCGACAGCGCCTTGTTCACAGTCATGCGCGAACAATCATACTGAGCCGTCAGCTCGTGCTCGAACGGGATGCGGTGGCCGGGCGCCCATGCACCCGACAGGATTTTTTCCCGGATGTCGGACAGGATCCGCTGGTGCAGCGACAGGGTCTCGCCGTCTTCCATCTCTGCCGTTTCGGTCATGCTCATCGGGATCAGCCCTCGGAAAGCGCCATCATCACTTTGCGGAAGCGCCCGGCGACCGCCTCGCGTTTGACATGCCTGCCGCCGCTGACTTGCTTCTTGCCATGCACCCAGACGCAATCGACCTTGCTGCCATTGGCAAAGATCCAGGCGTCGAGGATGGCATCGCCCGCCTTGCCGGCAAGTGAGGGATGACCGGCGTCGAGCGAGACGAAATCGGCGGGCCTGCCGACGGCGAGGGTTGAGGGGCCGTCGCCGAGCGCGATGCTGCCGCCATCGAGCGCGGCATCGAACAGCGCACGACCGGTAGAGCCGCCGGCGCGCGCCAGCACATTGCGAGCGCGGTGGGCGAGGCGCTGCGAATATTCGAGCTGCCGAAGCTCGTCCGGCGGGCCGATCAGCACATTGGAGTCGGAGCCGACGCCGAAGCGGCCGCCATGTTCGATGAACAGGGGGGCGGCGAAAGTGCCGTCGCCGAGATTGGCCTCGGTGATCGGGCAGAGGCCAGCGACGGCTCCGGCCTTGGCCATGGCGATCGTCTCGGCTTCGGTCATATGCGTGGCGTGGATCAGGCACCAGCGACTGTCGACCTTGGCGTTTGCCAGCAGGAATTCGACCGGGCGCTTGCCCGACCAGGCGATGCAGTCCTCGACCTCCTTCACCTGCTCGGCGACATGGATGTGGATCGGCCCGTTCGGCGCCATTGCGGCAACGGCGTTGAGTTCGTCCGGCGTTGCGGCGCGCAGGCTGTGCGGCGCGACGCCGACGACGGCTTGCTCAAGCGAGCGAACGCCCTCGCGAGTTTTCTCAAGCAAACGTCTGAAGCGTTCGACATCATTGATGAATCGCCGCTGGCCTTCGTTGGGAGCAGCGCCGCCGAAGGCCGAATGGGCATAGAAGACTGGCAGCAGGGTCAGCTCGATGCCGGTGTCGGCGGCGGCAGAAGCAATGCGCTCCGCCATCTCGGCGATGTTGGCATAAGGCTGCCCGTCGCGGTCGTGGTGCAGATAGTGAAACTCGCCGACGCGCGAAAACCCGGCTTCCAGCATCTCGACATAAAGCTGCGCCGCGACTGCCTCGACCTGGTCCGGCGTCATCGACAGCGCGAAGCGGTACATCACCTCGCGCCAGCTCCAGAAACTGTCGGCCGAGGGACCGCGCAGTTCGGCAAGCCCCGCCATGCTGCGCTGGAAGGCGTGGCTATGCAGGTTGGGCATGCCGGGCAGGACGATGGCGTGGCGTTCGTCGCCGACGTGTGCCGAAGAGCCCGCTTCGACGGTAGAGATACGGCCGCCCTCGAATGCGATCCTCACATTGCCCCGCCAACCGCCGGGCAGCAGCGCCTGTTCCGCAAAGATCGCCATCACGTCCAAACTCCCAATCCGAATGCCCGAGCGACATTAACACTTGCGTCGCGTTCCAATATGTATATACATAATCGTCATCCTTTCAAATGGAAAAGATGATGGGTGGAGCAAACGGAAAGAGCGGCCTTCGTCTGTGGCGCAATGCGCGCCTGGCGACCATGGCCGAGGGTGCTGCCGGTCTCGGCATCGTCGAGAAAGGTGCGATCGCCGCGCGCGACGGGCTGATCGTCTATGCCGGACCGGAGGCCGACTTGCCGGCAGCCGTCGGGCAGGGCGCCGAAACGGTTGATTGCCAGGGCCGCTGGATCACCCCCGGCCTGATCGATTGCCACACCCACCTTGTCTACGCCGGCAACCGCGCCAACGAATTCGAGATGCGCCTGGCCGGAGCCACCTATGAGGAGGTGGCGAGGGCAGGGGGTGGCATCGTTTCCTCGGTCAAGTCGCTGCGCGCCGCGAGCGAAGACGAGCTCGTCTCCCAGACGCTGCCCCGCCTCGACGCGCTGATGGCCGAAGGCGTGACGACCGTCGAGGTCAAGTCGGGCTACGGCCTCGATGCCGACAATGAAAAAAAGTCGCTGCGCGCTGCCCGCCGTCTGGCCGGTGAGCGTCCAATCACGATCCTCACGACCTGTCTCGCCGCCCATGCGCTGCCGCCCGAAGCCAGGGGCGACAAGGACGCTTTCATCGATCTCGTCGCCGGCACGATCCTCCCGGCGGTTGCCGCCGAAAAGCTCGCGGACGCCGTCGACGGCTTTTGCGAGGGCATTGCCTTCTCACCGGAACAGATCGCGCGCGTCTTCGATAAGGCGAAAGCGCTCGGCCTGCCGGTGAAGCTTCACGCCGACCAACTCTCCAACCTGCATGGCGCGGCGCTTGCCGCGCGCTACGGCGCGCTGTCGGCTGATCACCTGGAATACACCGATGAGGAGGGCGCCGCGGCGATGGCCGGGTCCGGCACGGTCGCGACCATCCTGCCCGGCGCCTACTACTTCATCCGCGAGACCAAGAGGACGCCGGTCGAGCTGTTCCGCCGGCATGGCGTGAAGATGGCGGTCGCCACCGACTCCAATCCCGGTACCTCGCCGCTCACCTCGCTGCTGCTCACCATGAACATGGCCGCGACGCTCTTTGGCCTGACCGTCGACGAATGCCTCGCCGGCGTCACCCGCGAGGCCGCGCGTGCGCTGGGGCTTCTCGACAGGACCGGCACGCTGGAAGCCGGCAAATCGGCCGACCTTGCCGTCTGGGACATCGAGCGTCCGGCCGAACTTGTCTACCGCATGGGCTTCAATCCGCTCCATGCCCGCATCTGGAGAGGACAATGACCGAACTGATCCTGAAGCCCGGCAGCGCAACGCTTGCCGACTGGCGCGCCATCTATCGCGGCGCCGTGCCGAAGCTCGACGATGCCTGCCGGCCGAAGATTAAGGCCAGCACCGAAGCCGTCGCCCGCATCGTCGCCAAAGGCGAGCCGGTCTACGGCATCAACACCGGCTTCGGTAAGCTCGCCAGCGTTCGCATTCCGGCAAACGATCTTGAAACGCTGCAACGCAACATCGTGCTTTCCCATGCCGCGGGCGTCGGCGAACCGATGCCGGCCCCCGTGGTGCGGCTGATGGTGGCGTTGAAGCTGGCGAGCCTCGCCCAGGGCGCTTCCGGCGTGCGCGCCGAGACCATCGACCTGCTCCAGGGGATGCTCGCCAACGACGTCATCCCGGTGGTGCCGGCGCAAGGTTCTGTCGGCGCCTCGGGCGACCTTGCGCCGCTCGCGCATATGACGGCCGTCATGATCGGCGTCGGTGAATGTTTTACCCCGCATGGCCGCTTCCCGGCCAAGGTTGCCTTCGTCTCGCATGGGCTGGAACCGGTCGCGCTCGGCGCCAAGGAAGGCCTGGCGCTGCTCAACGGCACCCAGTTCTCGACCGCCTTCGCGCTCGCCGCCTTGTTCGAAGCCGAGACACTGTACCAGTCGGCGCTGGTCGCCGGCGCGCTGTCGACCGATGCTGCCCGCGGTTCCGACGCGCCTTTCGATCCGCGCATCCATCTGTTGCGCAAGCATCGCGGCCAGATCGAGACCGCGGACGCGTTGCGCAATCTGATGGCCGGCAGCGCCATTCGTGAATCGCACCGCGTCGGTGACGAGCGCGTGCAGGATCCATACTGCCTGCGCTGCCAGCCGCAGGTGATGGGCGCCGCGCTCGACGTCCTGCGCAAGGCGGCCGACACGCTCGAGACCGAAGCCAACGGCGTCACCGACAACCCGCTGATCTTCGCCGAGGACGACACCGCGCTCTCGGGCGGCAACTTTCACGCCGAGCCGGTGGCCTTTGCCGCCGACATGATCGCGCTTGCCGTCTGCGAGATCGGCTCGCTGTCTGAGCGCCGCATCGCCATGCTGGTCGATCCGGCGCTCTCCGGCATGCCGGCTTTCCTGACGCCGAAGCCTGGCCTCAATTCCGGTTTCATGATCCCACAGGTGACGGCGGCGGCGCTCGTTTCGGAAAACAAGCAGAAGGCCTATCCGGCGAGCGTCGATTCCATCCCGACCTCGGCCAACCAGGAAGACCATGTCTCGATGGCTGCCCACGGCGCGCGCCGCCTGCTCGGCATGATCGAGAATGCAACGGCCGTCATCGGCATCGAGCTGTTGGCAGCCGCGCAAGGTTGCGATTTCCATGCCCCGCTCGCTTCGAGCGAAGCGCTGGAAACGGTGCGCAAGCTGGTCCGAGCCGAGGTGCCGCATCTCGACAACGACCGGCATTTCCACCCCGACATGGAAAAGGCGATCGCCCTGGTGCGCAGCGGCGCGGCGGTGAAGGCGGCGGCTGCGGTGGCGCTGCCGGGGATTGCGTCATGAGATTGAATGCTCTGATAGGTCGCGATCCTTCACGTCCCCCGCTGTCCTGCCGGACATCTCCCCCACAAGGGGGGAGATTGGCAACTTTGGCGCCCCGCTCCTTCTTGCAACGTGGACGATTGGCGAAAGCCGGCGTGATATCTGATCTCCCCCCTCGTGGGGGAGATGTCCGGCAGGACAGAGGGGGGCGCCGTAGAGCTCCAACCCGTGGAGAGCTCCAATGACCACGCCCTGGCTCACCATCACACGCGGTACGGCGCCGCTGCTGGTCTCGATCCCGCACACCGGCATAGATCTTGCGGGCCTCGACAGCCGGTTGGTGTCGCCGTGGCTCGGCCGCCGCGACTGCGACTGGTGGATCGACAAGCTGTACGACTTCGCGAACGATCTTGGCGCCACGGTCGTCCACACCGCCATCTCGCGCACCGTCATCGACGTCAACCGCGACCCCTCCGGCGTCTCGCTTTATCCTGGACAGGCGACGACCACGCTCTGCCCCACCGACACGTTTGATGGCGACCCGCTCTACCGCATGGGCGAGGAGCCGCCGCCGTCCGAGATCGACCGGCGCCGCGAGACTTACTTCGCGCCTTACCATGCCGCACTGCAGGCTGAGATCGACCGGCTGCGCGGCATGCATGAGAAGATCGTGCTGTATGATTGCCATTCGATCCGCTCGGTGCTGCCGCGCCTGTTCGAAGGCACGCTGCCGGTGTTCAATCTCGGCACCAATGACGGCAAGAGCACCGAACCATCGCTGCAGGAAAAGGTAGCCGCCATCCTCGCGGCGAGCAGCCAGTCCTGGGTAGTCAATGGGCGCTTCAAGGGCGGCTGGATCACCAGAAGTTTCGGCCGGCCGCAGTGCGGCGTCCATGCGCTGCAGATGGAGCTCTCGAACCGCGGCTATATGCGCGAGCCGTCGGAAAAGGGCGCGCCAGACAACTGGCCGGTGCCTTACGACCCAACCTACGCGGCGCCGATCCGCGCCACGCTGAAAACCATTCTCGAAACCGCGATTGCCTGGGCCGCGCGCTGACGCTCCCGCCGCACCTGATCGAAAGGGAACTGCCGACATGACCGACCCTCGCCACAACATCCGTGAAGTCCGCGCGCCGCGCGGCGATAAGCTCAACGCCCGCTATTGGACGACCGAGGCGCCGCTGCGCATGCTGATGAACAATCTCGATCCGGAGGTCGCCGAGAACCCGAACGAGCTCGTGGTCTATGGCGGCATCGGCCGGGCGGCGCGCACCTGGAACGATTTCGACCGCATCGCCGCGTCACTGAAGACGCTCGGCGAGGACGAGACGCTCTTGGTGCAGTCGGGCAAGCCGGTCGGCGTCTTCCGCACCCACAAGGACGCGCCGCGCGTCTTGATCGCCAATTCCAACATCGTGCCGCACTGGGCGACCTGGGAAAAATTCAACGACCTCGATAGGAAGGGCCTGATGATGTACGGCCAGATGACGGCCGGTTCCTGGATCTATATCGGCACGCAAGGCATCGTTCAGGGCACCTACGAGACCTTCGTCGAGGCCGGCCGCCAGCACTATGGCGGCAATCTCAAGGGCAAGTGGATCCTGACCGCCGGCCTCGGCGGCATGGGCGGCGCCCAGCCTCTGGCCGCTGTCATGGCCGGCGCCTCCTGCCTCGCCATCGAATGCAATCCGGACTCGATCGACTTCCGCTTGCGCACTCGCTACCTCGACGAGAAGGCCAAAACGCTCGACGAGGCGATGGAAATGATCGAGCGCTGGACCAAGGCCGGCGAGGCGAAGTCCGTCGGCCTGCTCGGCAATGCCGCCGAGATCGTGCCGGAGATGTTCAGGCGTGGGATCCGCCCCGATATCCTCACCGACCAGACCTCGGCGCATGACCCGATCAACGGCTATCTGCCCAAGGGCTGGACCATGGCCGAATGGCGCGAGAAGCGCGTCAGCGATCCGAAGGCGGTGGGGAAGGCGGCGCGCGCGTCGATGCGGGAGCATGTCGAGGCGATGGTGGCGTTCTGGAACGCCGGCGTGCCGACGCTCGACTACGGCAACAACATCCGCCAGGTCGCCAAGGACGAGGGTTTCGAAAATGCCTTCGCCTTCCCCGGCTTCGTGCCGGCTTACATCCGTCCGCTGTTCTGCCGCGGCATCGGCCCGTTCCGCTGGGCTGCGCTCTCGGGCGATCCGGAAGATATCTACAAGACCGACGCCAAGGTGCGCGAACTCACCCCCGGCAACACGCATCTGCATAATTGGCTCGACATGGCGCGCGAGCGCATCTCCTTCCAGGGCCTGCCGGCGCGCATCTGCTGGGTGGGGCTTGGCGACCGACATCGATTGGGGCTCGCCTTCAACGAAATGGTGGCCAAGGGCGAGCTCAAGGCGCCGGTCGTCATCGGCCGCGACCATCTCGATTCCGGCTCGGTCGCCTCGCCGAACCGCGAGACCGAGGCGATGAAGGATGGCTCCGACGCCATTTCCGACTGGCCGCTGCTCAACGCGCTGCTCAACACCGCGTCCGGCGCCACCTGGGTCTCGCTGCATCACGGCGGCGGCGTCGGCATGGGCTTCTCGCAACATGCCGGCATGGTGATCGTCGCCGACGGAACGCCTGACGCGGCCAGGCGCCTGGAGCGCGTGCTGTGGAACGACCCGGCGACCGGCGTCATGCGTCACGCCGATGCCGGTTACGACATCGCCATCGAGTGCGCGAAGGAGCACCAGCTCAACCTGCCGGGCATACTGGGTTGAGGCGATGCGCATCCTTCGTGCCGCCGGCTATCGCGTCATGCCGTGGAAGAACGGCGGCGGCACGACCACCGAGATCGCCGTCTCGCCTGATGGCGCCGGTCTCGAGGATTTCGACTGGCGCATCTCCATGGCGCGCGTCGAGACCAGCGGGCCATTCTCCAGCTTCGCCGGGGTCGACCGCACGCTGTCGGTGCTGGAAGGCGACGGCATTATGCTCGACATCGCCGCTCGACCGCCGGCGCGGCTGACGCCAGCCTCGGCGCCGCTTCCTTTTCCCGGCGACGTGCCGACCCGCGCCACGTTGATGGGCGGCCCGATCACCGATCTCAACGTCATGAGCCGCCGCGGCTGCATCAGCCATACGGTCGAGCGCTTGCCTGTTTCGGGTGAAGTCGAGATAAGGTCGACCGACGGCACGACGATTATCTTGCCGGTTGGCGGTGGCGTCACAGTCCTCACGGACACCGCTGCCAGCCTCGGACCGCTTGATGCGCTCGTCCTCGATCAGCAGAGCCGGAAACTGCGCCTCCAGCCTGAAGGGCATGAGCTGATTTTTGTGATCCGCCTGCGCGTCACCGCCGCCAATGGTTAACGGCTGTTGCCAAACATGATCGCGGCGCGGGCGAAATATCGCCTGGGCCCTTGCATGTATCACGAAAAAGCCTGAATCCTTTCCCTGATCGGACCCGGGGCGGGAAGCGAGGGGCGTTCGCCCTTGAGTTGTCGAAAGGGGACGCCCCTGTCATGGAGCGCAAACAAACTTTCGGCCGAACCTGCCATGCAACAGATTGCATTTGAACCGGTTTTAGGGCCATTGCCGTGGCGGTGACGCCGCATCGCGCCCCGCCTTACGGAATAATCAATGAACATCCAGACGAATCCCGCCAAGATTGAACAAACTAGTGCCGGCTTCCCGACCGTCACGGAAGCGCCGATACGCTCCAATTTCCTGCCGGAAGACCGGCTGCGCGCGCTGGGCGCAGCACTCGCCAAGGGCGATGTCAGGGACCTGTTCGGGCTTTCGCCGTTCGAATTCCAGGCCCGCATCCGCGATAGCGCCAAGAAGATTCTCGAAGTCTACCGTTCGACCAACGCCGCCCAGGCCAAGGGCGAGACGATCACGCCCGCGGCGCAATGGCTGCTCGACAACAACTACCTGGTCGAAGAGACCATATTTCAGGTCAAGCGCGATCTGCCGCGCCGTTTCTACCGCCAGTTGCCGACGCTCAAGCTTGCGGGCGGCACGGCGTTGCCGCGCGCCTTCGTCGTCGCCTGGAGCTATGTCGAGCATTCCGACAGCGCCGTCTCGGCGACCATGTTCAAGGCCATCGTCGAGGGCTTTCAATCGGTCGAGCCGCTGAAGATCGGCGAGCTCTGGGCGTTGCCGTCGCTGCTGCGGTTCGTGCTGATCGAAAACCTCCGACGCATCGCAGTGCGCGTCAACCGTACCAGAGAGATGCGCCAGATCGCCAACGAGGTCGCCGACCGGGTGCTGGCGACCGACGACAATGCCGACCGGACCAGGATCCTGTCGAGCTACGCCGCGCATGCGCAGGATACCACTTTCGCCACCCAGCTCCTTTATCGCCTGCGTGACGGTTCGCAGAACGCCGGCCGCGCGCTGGAATGGCTGGAGGGCGAGCTCGAGAAGACCGGCTCCGACGCCGAGGAGATCATCATCTCCGAGCATCAGACGCTGTCCAGCGGCAACGTCACCACCGGCAATATCATCCGCGGCCTGCGCCTCATCAACGACGTCGACTGGACGGTCTGGTTCGAGGGCGTCAGCCGCATCGACACGCTGCTGCGCGAGAAGACCGATTTCGCCGCGCTCGATTTCTTCTCGCGCGATCAGTATCGCACCGCGATCGAGCAGCTTGCGCGCCGCTCCGACCTTTCCGAATTCCGCGTCGCCGAAACGGCGATCGAGCTTGCAGGCCACATGCCTGGGGTCACCGATGCGTCCGGCGTGCCGGAAACTGCCGACCCCTCCGTGCATACCGATGTCGGCTTCTTCCTGGTCGGACCGCGTCGGCCGGAGCTGGAACAGGCGATCGGCTACCGGGCTCCCTTCTATGTGACTTTCAAGCGCGCCTTTGCCGCCACCGGCTGGCTCGGCATCGTCGTGCCGGTCTTCCTGCTGACGGTGCTCCTGCTTGTGCTGTCCGGCAACGCGCTTGCCAATCTCGGCCTCTCGGCGGGGGCGATCACGCTGATGCTGGCTTTGTTCGCGGTGCCGGCGAGCGAAGGCGCGTTGGCCTTCTTCAACACCGTCGTGGCGCTCTTCCTCAAGCCGACGCGGCTAGTCGGCTATGACTACAAGCACGGCATCCCCACCTCAGCGCGCACGCTGGTCGTCGTGCCTTCGCTCATCGGGTCGCGCGACGACGTCGAGGAAAACATCCGCAACATCGAGGTGCATCATCTCGCCAACACGGCAGAAGAGATCCATTTCGCGCTTTTGTCCGACTGGCCGGATTCCAAAACCGAAATCGACGCAGCCGACATCGAGATCCTGCAATATGCCCGCGACGAGATCGCCAGGCTGAACGCCCGCTACCCGTCGGAAGGTGCTCCGCGCTTCTATCTTCTGCATCGCCGCCGGCTCTACAATCAGGCCCAGGGCTGCTGGATGGGCTGGGAACGCAAGCGCGGCAAGCTGCACGAGCTCAACCTTCTGCTGCGCGGCGACAGCGATACCACCTTCCTGCCGCTCGATGTGCCGCTGCCGGACAAAGTCACCTATGTGATGACGCTCGACGCCGATACGCGCACCACCCGCGACGCCGTCTCGAGCCTTGTCGGCAAGATCGCGCATCCGCTCAACCGTCCGCATTTCGATCCGGCAAAGCGCGTCGTCACAGCCGGCTACACCATCCTGCAGCCGCGCATCACCGCCTCGCTCACCAGCGGCGACGATGCCTCCTTCTTCCAGCGCGTCTTCTCGGCCAATCGCGGTCTCGACCCGTACGTCTTTGCCGTGTCCGACGTCTATCAGGACGTCTTCGGCGACGGCACTTTCACCGGCAAGGGCCTCTACCATATCGACGCCTTCGAAACGGCGCTGAAGGGCCGCATCGAGGAAAACACCATCCTCAGCCACGATTTGCTCGAAGGCGCCCTGGCGCGCGCCGCGCTCGTCACCGATGTCGAACTGGTCGAGGACTATCCGACCCGCTACTCGGTCGACGCCTCACGCCACCACCGCTGGGCGCGCGGCGACTGGCAATTGCTCGGCTTCATGTTCGATCCGCGCTCTGGCGTTCCGGCACTGTCGCGCTGGAAGATGGTCGATAACCTCCGCCGCTCGGTGACCCCGATCTTCTGGGTGATGGCCTGTATCGCCGGCTGGACGCTGCTGCCGTTCACGCAGGCCGCGCAGTGGCAGGCGCTGATGATCCTCAGCCTGTTCATGGCCCCGACTTTCGACATCGTCAACGGCATCCTGCCGAAGAGCGGCGACCAGACGCCGCGCGGCCATTTCTCGGCGCTGGCGCGCGACACTGTGTTCGGCACCGCGCTGGTGGCGCTGAAGGTGCTTTTGATGGCGCACCTTGCCTGGATGATGGGCGATGCCATCGTCCGCACTCTTTACCGGCTCTTCGTCAGCCGCCAGAACCTTCTGGAGTGGCGCACCGCCTCGCAGGCGCACAAGACCGGCGGCAGCGATCTCGGCGCCTATTACAGCATGATGTATGGCGCCGTGATCATCGGCGTCGTCGGCCTTGCCGTTCCGGTGCTGGCCGATTCCACCGGCGCGTTCGTCGCCTTCTTCTTCGCGATTTTCTGGATCGGCTCGCCCGCCGTCGCCTGCTGGATCAGCCGCTCGGCCGAGACCGAGGACAGGCTGCGCATTTCCGCCGCTGACATCCATGCGCTGCGCACCGTGGCGCGTCGCACCTGGCATTATTTCGAGACCTTCGTGACGGCCGAGCATCACCATCTGCCGCCCGACAATTTCCAGGAAAGCCCGGCCCCGGTGGTGGCGCCGCGTACCTCGCCGACCAACATCGGCGTCTACCTGCTCTCGGTGGTGTCGGCGCGCGACTTCGGCTGGATCAGCCTGTCGGATGCCATCACCCGCATCGACGCCACGATGACGACCATCGAGAACATGCCGCGCGATCGCGGGCATCTCTACAATTGGTACGACACGACGACGCTGAAGCCGCTTTATCCGCTCTATATCTCGGCGGTCGACAGCGGCAATCTCGCCGGCCATCTGGTCGCCGTGGCCGCGGCCTGCGCCGAATGGGCCGAGGCGCCTTCCGTCCACCTGCAGGGCGATTTCGAGGGCATCCTCGACACCGTCACCATCCTCGACGAGAGCCTGGAGGAACTGCCCGACGACCGCCGCCAGCTGCGGCCGCTGCGCCAGCGTCTTGCCGACCGCCTCGACGGCATGCGCCGGGCAGTGATGACCATCAAGGCGCAGCCCGAGATGGCCTCGATCCGCACGATCAATCTCGCGGTGCTGGCCGGCGAGATCCGCAAGCTCGCCACGGCCATCCACGTCGAGGCGGCGTCGCCCAAGAGCGACGTCATCGCCGACTGGGCGGCCAGGCTGGAAGCGACCTGCGAGGCCCATGTGCACGATTCGCACAATGACGAAAGCGCGGTCTCGGCGCTCCGCACCAAGCTGCTCGCGCTGCGCGGGCGCTGCCGCCGCTACGCCTTCGAGATGGATTTTTCCTTCCTGATGCGGCAGGAGCGCAAGCTCCTGTCGATTGGCTATCGCGTCGAGGAGCACCAGCTCGACGAGAGCTGCTACGACTTGCTCGCCTCCGAGGCGCGGCTGACCAGCCTGTTCGGCATCGCCAAGGGCGACTTGCCGACCGAGCACTGGTTCCGGCTCGGCAGGCCGATTGTCGAGATCGGTTTCAAGGGCGCGCTGATGTCCTGGTCGGGCTCGATGTTCGAGTACCTGATGCCGCCGCTGGTGATGAAGGAGCCGCAGGGCTCGATCCTCAACCAGACCAGCAAGCTCATCATCAAGCGCCAGATCCAGTATGCGCGCTCGAAGAACGTGCCCTGGGGCATCTCGGAAGCGGCCTACAATGCCCGCGACCGCGAGCTCACCTACCAGTACACCAACTTCGGCGTGCCCGGCCTCGGCCTGAAGCGTGGTCTCGGCCAGAACACCGTGATCGCGCCTTACGCCACCATCCTGGCGGCGCAGTTCAATCCGCGTGAGGCGGTGCAGAACCTGATGCGGCTGCGCGCGATCGGCGCGCTCGGCCGGCACGGCTTTTACGATGCGGTCGACTTCACGCCGCAGCGCGTGCCGGAAGGCACCGACCATGCCGTCGTCCAGAACTACATGGCCCACCATTCCGGCATGTCGATCGCCGCCGTGGCGGACGCCATCTTCGAGGGTCGGCTGCGCGAACGCTTCCACAGCGATCCGGTGATTGAGTCGGCCGAACTCCTCTTGCAGGAGAAGGCGCCGCGCGACATCCCGACCGCCACCGTCAGGACCGAGGCCGACGAGCGCTCCAAGGACGAGACCGAGACCGAGAGCCCGGACAGCCGCATCATCCTTGACCCGATCAAGGCGCTGCGCGCGACCAACGTCATGTCGAATGGCCGTTACTCGGTCATGGTCACCGCCACCGGCTCCGGCTACAGCCGCTTCGGCGAGCTTGCCATCACCCGTTGGCAGCCGGACCCGAGCGAAGACCGTCTCGGCTCCTATATCTTCTTGCGCGACACCGCGACCGGCGACTGGTGGTCGGCCACCGCCGAGCCGAAGCGCGCCGAGGGCGAGCGCGTGCAGACGCTGTTTGCCGACGACAAGGCGAGCTTTACCAAATCGATCGGCTCGCTGCGTTCGGAGGTCGAGTGCATCGTCATCTCCGAAGGGAACGGCGAAGGCCGGCGCGTCACGCTTTACAATGACGGCCCCACCGACCGGCACATCGAGGTGACGTCCTTTGCCGAGCTGGTGCTGGGCAACGAAGCCTCCGACAACGCCCATCCGGCGTTCTCGAAGATGTTCGTCGAGACCGAGATCTCCGCTAACAACGGCGCGATCTTCGCCACCAGGCGCAAGCGCGAAAAGAACGAGCCCGACCTAACCATGGTGCATTTCGTCACCGATCCGTCGGGTCCCTCGCGCGACGCCGAGGCCGAAACCGATCGCCGCGCCTTCATCGGCCGTGGCCGCACCATCGCCGACGCTGCCGCCTTCGACCCCGGCGCCCGGCTCTCCGGCAGCCACGGCTTCACGCTCGACCCGGTGGCGGCACTTCGCCGCCAGGTGCGCGTGCCGGCCAACAAGAAGATCTCGCTGACCTTCTGGACCGTCGTCGGCGCCAACCGCGGCGAGCTCGACGAGGCGATCGGCCGCCTCGACCATCAGGAGAGCTTCGCCCGCCAGGCTATGCTCGCCTGGACGCGCAGCCAGGTGCAGACCCGCCATCTCGGCCTCAGCCTGACCGATGCCGCCAATGTGCAGAAGCTGGCGCGTTACCTGATCTATCCCGATCCGTTCCTGCGTCTGCCCGCCGACTCCATCGCCTCGGGCCTCGGCCGCCAGTCGAGCCTCTGGCCGACCAGCATCTCCGGCGATTTCCCGATCTTCCTGGTGCGCATCGGCGACGTCGCCGATCTCGAGATCGTCGCCCAGGCGCTGCGCTTCCAGGAATACATGCGCGCCCGCGGCATGATGATCGACTTCGTCGTCGTCAACGAGCAGGCATCCTCCTACGTGCAGGACCTGCAGCGCGCAGTGGAGACGCTGTGCGAGAACAGCCGCCTGCGTGGTCGCGAGCTTGGCCCGCGTCAGCACATCTTCGCCGTGCGCCGCGACCTGATGGACGAGCCGACCTACAAGACCCTGCTGTCGGTCGCGCGTGTCGCTCTCCACACCCGCAACGGCACCATCTTCGACCAGCTCGAGCGGGCCGAGACGGCGGCATTGCAGGCTCGCGACGCTTTGCAGCAGGCGGAAGGCGTTCCGGCCCGCCAGCCGTCGCCGCCTTTGCCTGAGCCGACGCGGGCAAGCGAGGGGGGAGCCGATATTGCCGCCGACGGCACCGGCCTCAGCCTCTGGAACGGCTTTGGCGGCTTCGACGGCGACGGCCGCCACTACGTGACGCGGCTGACCGGCCGTCGTGTGACGCCGCAGCCCTGGATCAACGTCATCTCCAACGCTTCCTTCGGCTTCCACGTCTCGGCCGAGGGCGCCGGCTTCACCTGGAGCCGCAACAGCCGCGACTACCAGCTGACGCCGTGGTCGAACGACCCGGTGTCGAACCGGCCGGGCGAGGGCTTCTATATCTACGACCAGTTGAGCGGCAAGGCGTTCTCGCCGATGGCCGCGGTGGTGCGCGATCCCTCGATGACCTACGAGACCTGGCACGGGCAGGGGTTCTCGACCTTCCGCTCGAAGCGCGGGCCGCTGTCGATGGATCTGACGCAGGTCGTCGACCCGGTGGATCCGGTGAAGATCACCCGGCTGCGCATCCAGAATGCCGGCCCCGCGCCGGCAAGGCTGCGCGTCTATGCCTATGCCGAGTGGGTGCTCGGCGGCCATCGCTCGCGCACGGCGGCAACCATCGTGCCGACCAGGGACGCCGCGACGGGCGCCATGCTTGCGCAGAACCCCTACGGGCTCGACTTCGGCGAACGGGTGGCTTTCCTCGCCGCGACGGCGCCTGTTCATTCGGTGACCGCCGACCGCTGCGAGTTCGTCGGCAGGCACGGCACGACCGAATATCCGCAGGCCGTGCTTGGCGGAGTTGCTTTGTCCGGCCGCGTCGAGGCAGGCGACGATCCGTGCGCGGTGATCGCCAGCGATATCGACATTCCGGCTGGCGGCGACGTGACGCTGTTCTGGCTGCTTGGCGACGCCGCCACGGCCGCCGAGGCGAGCGCCCTGGTCCAGACCCACAGGGACAAGGATTTCGACCGGCGTCTGGCCGACAATGAGCGCGTCTGGCGCGGCTTCCTCGACACCATTCAGGTCGAAACGCCGGACAAGGCGCTCAACGCCATGGTCAACCACTGGCTGCCCTACCAGAGCCTGGCCTGCCGCATCCGCGCGCGGTCGGCCTTCTACCAGGCGAGCGGCGCCTTCGGCTTCCGCGACCAGTTGCAGGATACGCTGGCCTTGCTGGCGCATGATCCGAAGCTGGCGCGCGACCAGATTCTCAACGCCGCCCGCCGGCAGTTCCAGGAGGGCGACGTGCAGCACTGGTGGCTGCCCCGCACCGATGCCGGCGTGCGCACCATGATCTCGGACGATGTCGTGTGGCTGGCGCACGCGACGGCCCGCTACATCGAGGTGACGGGCGATGCCGCCATCCTCAAGGAGCAGATACCGTTCATCGACGGGCAGGAGCTTGGCGAGGGCGAGCACGACGCCTTCTTCACGCCCGAGATCACCAAGACCACAGCCTCGCTTTACGAGCACTGCGCGCGGGCGCTCGATCTGGCGATCAAGCGCAGCAGCCCGGCCGGCCTGCCGCTGATCCTCGGCGGCGACTGGAACGACGGCATGAACCGTGTCGGCGAGGGCGGCAAGGGCGAAAGCGTCTGGCTAGGCTGGTTCCTGCTGAAGACGCTGGGTGACTTCGCCCCCATCGCCAAGGGACAGAGCGATGGCAAGCGGGCGCAGGCCTGGACGAAGCACGCGGACCTGCTGAAGCGGGCGCTGGAGAGCACGGCCTGGGACGGCCAGTGGTACCGGCGCGGCAGCTTCGACGACGGCAGCCCGCTCGGCTCCCGCAATTCGGACGAATGCAAGATCGACTCCATCGCCCAGTCCTGGAGCGTGCTGTCGGGCGAGGGGGATCCTGCCCGCTCGACCACGGCCATGGAGCAGGCGACGAAGATGCTCGTCGACGACAAGCACAAGATCGTCAAGCTGTTCACGCCGCCCTTCTCGAACAGCGACAAGGATCCCGGCTATATCAAGAGCTACCCGCCGGGCGTGCGCGAGAACGGCGGCCAGTACACCCATGCCGCCACCTGGTTCGTTATCGCGCTGGCCGAGATGGGACGCACCGACGAAGCCTATCGCTGCTTCTCGATGCTGAACCCGGTCAACCACGCCTCGGACGAGGCGGCGGCCGAGCATTACCGCGTCGAGCCTTACGTCGTGGCGGCGGACATCTACGCCGGCGAAGGAAAAGGCGGCCGCGGCGGCTGGACCTGGTACACGGGGTCGGCCGGCTGGCTCTACCGGGCCGCGGTGGAAGGAATCCTCGGCATCGAGCGGCGCGGCAAGCAGATCACGTTTAGGCCGAAGCTGCCCGGCCACTGGGATGGCTACGCCGCCACACTCAAGATGTTCGGCGGCGAAATCAAGGTTCGCGTCATCCGCGACAAAAAGACCAAGTCGATCGCGCTTGAAGTCAATGGTTCGAAGACCAAATCATGGTCTTTCGAACCGAAGGCCGGCGAGATGACCGACGTCGTCGTCAAGATACCTGCGTAGGATCAACGGTTTGCCTTGCAGGCCGCGCATCTCTCGGGATGCGCGGCCGAGCTTGGCGTTTTACTTTGCCAATGGGCCGGGCAGCGTGCGCCCACGCTGCTTCCGGCACGGCTAAGCAAGCGCCAAGTGATTAAAAATGTGGCAGCGCTGGGCAGGTGCCATTGTTTTGCCGCAAGGCTGACATTTCACCTTTTATCTCAAACCGTTAGGTGATCACGTCAGATTTCGCACCGTCGTCATCTTTTGTTCGCTAAATGGGAACGGAAGGGATAGACGACGCATTGTTTCGCGACACATAAACCGGTACGTGTCAAAAAATGGTGCGGCGCACAATACCGACATTGAGCACGGACAAGAGTTTGGCGGAGTAGCTGAAGTGTCACTTCTGCAGATCTACTTTAGAGCGCTGAGTTATCTGGCTGCGGACAAGAAGCGCGTCGCGCTGATCTGCGGCGCCAACGTCGCGCTTGCCGCGATCGCTATTCTCGAGCCGATCCTTTTGGGCCGGGTGATCGGCGCCATTTCCGAAAAAGGTCCGGTGTTTTCGACGCTCGCCGTCTGGGCCGCTCTCGGTGTCTTCAATGTCATAGCTTTCGTGCTGGTGTCGCGCGGCGCCGACCGCTTCGCCCATGCCCGGCGTTCGGAAGTGCTGTGCCAGTCCTTCGAGCGCGTCATCACCATGCCGCTCGCTTGGCACCACCAGCGCGGCACGTCCAATTCGCTGCACACGCTGCTGCGCGCCGTCGAAACCCTGTTCAGCCTGTGGCTCGAATTCATGCGCGTGCATCTCTCGACGGCCATTGCGCTGGTGCTGCTGGTGCCGACCGCGCTTTCCATGGACATCCGCATGTCCATCGTGCTGCTGGGCCTCGGCGTGCTTTACGTCGGAATCGGCCGTATTGTCATGCGCCGTACCAAGTCGGGGCAGACCGCCGTCGAGCGCCACTACCACACCGTCTTTGCCCATGTGACCGACAGCGTCAGCAACGTCGCCGTGCTGCAGAGCTACAACCGCATCGGCCATGAGACCGCGACGCTGAAGCGCTACGTCAAGGACCTGCTCGACGCGCAGAACCCGGTGCTCGACTGGTGGGCTATCGCCAATGCGCTGAACCGCCTGTCGTCGACCATCTCGATGATGATCGTGCTCTCGATTGGGGCTTATCTCGTCACCCGTGGCCAGCTCCGTGTCGGAGACGTCGTCGCCTTCACCGGCTTTGCCGGAATGCTGATCGCCCGTCTCGACCAGATGTCGGCCTTCACGACGCAGATTTCCGAGGCCCGCGCCAAGCTCGAGGATTTCTATCGCCTCGAGGACTCGGCCGCCGAAACCGCCGAGCCGGACGGCCTGCGCGAGTTGACCAACGTCACCGGCCGTGTGCGCTTCGAGGACGTCAGCTTCGAGTTCGCGAATTCGGGCCATGGTATCGAGAATGTCTCCTTCGAGGTGCCGGCCGGCAAGACCGTCGCCATCGTCGGCCCGACCGGCGCCGGCAAGACGACGCTTATCAACCTGCTGCAGCGCGTGTTCACGCCGTCCAGCGGCCGCATCCTGATCGACGGCATCGACACTCGCACGGTGACCCGCAAGTCGCTGCGCCACTCGATCGCCACCGTCTTCCAGGACGCCGGCCTGCTCAACCGCTCGATCGAGGATAACATCCGGGTCGGCCGCGCCGATGCGAGCAATGACGAGGTGCACGCCGCCGCCAATGCCGCCGCCGCACAGGACTTCATCCTGGCCAAGAGCAGCGGCTACGACACCGTCGTCGGCGAGCGCGGCGGCCAGCTCTCGGGCGGCGAGCGCCAGCGCATCGCCATCGCCCGCGCCGTGCTGAAGGATGCGCCGATCCTGGTGCTCGACGAGGCGACCAGCGCGCTCGACGTCGAGACCGAGGACCGAGTCAAGGAAGCGATCGACGAACTGCGCCGCAACCGCACGACCTTCATCATCGCCCACCGCCTGACCACCGTGCGCGACGCCGACTTGGTCGTCTTCATGGACAAGGGCAAGGTGGTCGAATACGGCGGCTTCACCGAGCTGTCGCTGCGCAACGGCCGCTTCGCAGCCCTGCTGCGCGCCGGCGGCCTGCTCAACGACGAGGAGGTCCGTCGCCTCAGCCGTCCGGTGACGGAAGCGGCGTAAGCTTTCTTCCCTGTGGGACAAGGTGTCGCCGCAGGCGACAGATGAAGGTGTTCCAGGAAGATCAGCGTCTCACTCCGTCGCGCACCCTATCCGTCTCGGCGCTCGCGCGCCGATCCACCTTCTCTCACAAGGGGAGAAGGAGAGAGTGCGACAACCGTCCGATTGCCCCTGATGCATCGCCGGTCTATTTAGATCGGCATGAGCGACACCACCTCACGCCTCGCCGGCTGGATCGATCTCGCCAACCCGACGCGCTTCGTCGGGCTGGCCGACAAGGTTATTCCGTGGCTCGCGGCGACCGCGGCGATACTGCTCGGCGTCGGCCTCTATATGAGCTTCACCGCGCCGGAGGATTTCCAGCAGGGCATCACGGTGCGCATCATGTACATCCACGTGCCTTTCGCCTGGCTTGCGATGATGTGCTACACCATCATGGCGATCTCGGCGCTCGGCACGCTGGTCTGGCGCCACCCGCTGGCCGACGTGGCGCTGAAGGCAGCGGCTCCGATCGGCGCCACCTTCACCGCGCTCGCGCTGATCACCGGCTCGATCTGGGGCAAGCCGATGTGGGGCACCTGGTGGGTGTGGGACGCTCGGCTGACCTCGGTCTTCGTGCTTTTCCTCATGTATCTTGGGATTATCGCGCTGACCCGCGCACTGGACGACGCCGGCCGCGCCGCCTGGGCCGCCGCCATCATCACGCTGGTCGGCTTCATCAACATCCCGATCATCAAATTCTCGGTCGATTGGTGGAACACGCTGCACCAGCCGGCCTCGGTCTTCCGCCTCGGCGGCCCGACCATCGACCCTTCGATGCTGTGGCCGCTCGCCGTGATGGCGCTTGGCTTCACCGTGCTGTTCTTCGCGCTGCACCTGATGGCGATCCGCACGGAGATTTTCAGGCGCCGCGTGATCGCGATGCGCAGGGTTGCGGCGCGGCAGGCGGAACGGCAGTAGATTTTCGGACCAATAGCGGTCTGTCGCGTTCCTTCTCGCCCCCCTCTGTCCTGCCGGACATCTCCCCCACAAGGATGGTGCGAT
Source organism: Mesorhizobium sp. M1A.T.Ca.IN.004.03.1.1 (assembly GCF_003997555.1). Lineage (NCBI taxonomy): Bacteria > Pseudomonadati > Pseudomonadota > Alphaproteobacteria > Hyphomicrobiales > Phyllobacteriaceae > Mesorhizobium > Mesorhizobium sp. M1A.T.Ca.IN.004.03.1.1. The sequence goes on from NZ_RZTV01000003.1 coordinate 562,723, forward strand.
TGCTTTCGGCAACTTTCAGCGTTTGGAGGAGGGCGCGACGCCCGAGCCGCCAATCTCCCCCCAAAGTGGGGGGGAGATGTCCGGCAGGACACGGGGGGCGCTGTCCCGCCAGCCTAGACGAACTTAAAACATCTGCGTGCGTCTCAGGATCCTCAAGCCATCTTCCCCCGCGCCGCCACTGGCAGCGTTTCCAGCACCTTGTCGCCGTCGATCAGATGCACCTGGTCGAACAAATTCGTCACCACGCAGCAATGATCGGGAACCACGCGCACGCGCTCGCCAATGCGCAGGGCGCCGCCGTCTGAAAGCGTGACGTTGCCGTGCTCCTCGCTCAGTCCAGTCACTCGCGCGCCGGGCACGCCGAGCAGCTCGCCGAAATCCGGCAGTCCTAGCGTATCGGAGGACAAAGCCTTGCTGCCGCTGTCGAGGATGGCGCGGGAGGGCGTCGGGTGGCTGACCACGGTGGCCAGCACCGTCAGCGCGCAATCGTCGAGCGTGCCGACGCCTTTGGCGACCTGGTAGCGGTCGAGATAGATGTAGGTGCCGGGCCGGTATTCGGTGACGACGCTGTCCTCGCCCGAGCGCCACATGTCCGGCGTGCCTCCGCTGGAGATGCGCCGGCATTCGAACCCGGCCGCCGCAAGCGTCTCGCGCGCGTTCCGCAGCCACGCCTCGGCTTCGGCGGCGCGGCCCGCCGCCGGATAAGTCATCAGCCCGCCGAAGGTTAGTCCTCTGGCCTGGTCGATCACTTTCGCCAGTGCAACCGCTTCGGCCGGGCTCTGCACGCCGCAGCGGCCCATGCCGGTGTCGCATTCGACCAGCACCGGCAGCGGGTGGCCGGTATCGGTGAAGGTCGCGGCTAGCCCTGACAGCGTTTCGTGGCTGTCCGCCGTGACCGACAGCGTGACGCGGCCATGCAGTGCCTTCAGCCGCTCCAGCTTGGCGCGGCCGAGAATGTTGTAGGGCAAGAAAATGTCCTCAAGCCCGGCATCGGCCATCACCTCGGCCTCGCCGATCTTCTGGCAGGTTATGCCGACCGCGCCAGCCGCGACCTGCTTCTTCGCCCAGTAGGGCAGCTTGTGCGTCTTGATATGCGGGCGGAGCTTCAGCCCGTGGCGGTCGGCATGCGCCTGCGCCTTTGCGATGTTGGCTTCGGCGCGGGCCGCGTCGATCAGGATCGCCGGCGTGTCGAGATCGTCTATGCTTGCCATGAAGATCACCGTTCAAAAGCATGTCTCCCGAAAGTGGGAACCGGTTTCGGGATAAAGACATGCGCAATCAAAACCCGTTGGGGTTATGGGCTTGATCGGGCCGGATGTCACGGGGCCAGAGCCGTCAGTTTGCGTCGACAGCGGACCGGCATTGCGATATTCGGGTTGGCAGATTTCAGCAGGCAGCGGCCGGAAGGAAAACGACCATGAAGCGCTCCAAAATCAACGACATCATCCGCGAAGCCGACGCCTTCATCCGCTCGTTCGGCTACATCATGCCGCCCTTCGCCTACTGGTCGCCGGAAGAGATGAAGGCGCACAAGGCGGACTCTTCGGCCATTTTCAGCTCGCGTCTCGGCTGGGACATCACCGACTACGGCCAGGAGAAGTTCGATGAGCTTGGTCTCTTCCTTTTTACCGTCCGCAACGGCCGCTACGCGGACATGAAGCTCGGCATGGGCATGCTCTACGCCGAGAAGATCATGATCTCGCGCAAGGACCAGCTGTCGCCCATGCACCGCCACAACATCAAGGCCGAGGACATCATCAACCGCGGCGGCGGCAAGCTGGTGCTGGAACTGTTCATGCACGACCGCGACGGCGGCATCGACCCGAAGGCCGAAGTGTCGGTGCCGGTCGACGGCACCATCACCAGATTGCCCGCCGGCGGGCTCCTGAAGCTCGACCCGGGCCAGAGCGTGACGCTGCTGCCGGGCGTCTGGCACGCCTTCTGGGCCGAGGGCAAGGACGTGCTGATCGGCGAGGTCTCGACCGTCAATGACGACCTCACCGACAACGTCTTCCGCGATCCGATCGGCCGCTTCTCCAACATCGAGGAGGATGTGGCGCCGGTTCACCTTCTGGTGTCGGATTATGAAAAATGGGTGGGGTAGGGCGAGGGCCTAGTCGTCCCAATTTCGCTGCTGAAAGAAGGTCCAGATACTGATAGTGCTGTCGTCCCGGTCGCTCGTGCTGTGCAGCGTGAGGACAATATCCACGGTGGGCGGCGCTTTGATCATGGCTGTGATCACGCGCGTCCCGTCGTCGGGTACGATGCCTATGCCCCATTTCATTTCCCAATTTCCTCCGGCCTGCTGCAGTCGGGGAGTGGAATCTTCGAACTGCTCCCTCATCGACGCATCGTTTGGAAACGGTTCATCGGTGAGTTTTGCAAAAACCTCCCACGACCCGGCAACTGCTGCCTGAATGGCGCTTTCTATTCTGGCGCTCTCGGCTTGGCTGATTGTTTCAGACATACTGAGAGTTCCAATCTACCGCGCGTACTTGTCCGCCTTCCGATTGCCCAGCAGCAGCTTGCGCTCCAGGTGCGCGCGCAGCTCGCCGTAATAGGCGGTGAGGAATGCCCGTGAATCGACCGGCTCGACCCTGGCGCCGATCTTGCGGCCTATCGTTTCCGCCACCGCTTTCATCGCGAAATAGTCGTCGCGGCGCAGCACTTCCTCCAGCTTGTGCAGCTCGGCGATGCCATAGGCGTCGAGCTGCGCGGCGCTGAACTGGAAGCGGGTCGCGACCGGATCCTTGCGCAGCGACAGATCCTCGAGCAGCGCCACCTTCGGCGCCTCGACCACCCAGGTTCCGGCGAGCAGGTCGCCAATCCGCAGCCGGTCGCGGTTGAAGAGCGGGAATAAGGAGAACAGCAGCGCCCACACCAGGCCGAAGATGGTCGACAGCGTGTCGGCGACGCCGGCGCTGCCGCGCGCCGCCAGGATCGACAGCGGCAGGAACACCTCGATCTCGCGCATCAGGTTGCGCGCGATGACCTGGTCGAGGCTGAGGCCGGCGCCGCTGCGCGAAGCGACGCGGACGCCGACCATCCGCTTGCCGGGCGTCGCCGCCCGCCGGCCCGCCTCGAAGGCGATGAAATAGACGTTGCGCAGCAGGAAGATGAAAATGATCCAGACGATGAAGAGCGGTTCGGCGTCCTTCACGCCGAGCCCGCCCAGGCCGAAGATCGCGACAAGGCTGACCGCGACGGCGGCGACGACGATGATCACCACATCGAGCAGGAATCCCGAAGCCCGCGTCCCGGCATCCGCCAGCTTGACGCGCAGGTCCACGCCCTCCGGCGTGACCAGCGGGCGCACCAGCGCGGCGGGATTCCTAGCCGTTGCCATGCCGCACCATCCGGAACAGGTAAAAATAAGAAATCCAGAGCGCCAGCATGCCGCCGCCGATCGAATAGCGGGCGATATCGCTTGTGATCGTCTGCCGGCCGATGCCTTCGAGCAGGCCGGCAAACAGCAACATCACGACGACGCCGACCATCGCGGTCGCCGCCACGCGGCCCGCTCGTGAGGCCGCGGCCATGCGCGTCAGCTCGCCGGGAAAGGCGATGCTGGTGCCGATGCGCATGCCGGCCGCGCCCGCGATGGCGATGGCAAAAAGCTCCGTCGTGCCGTGGATCGACAGCCAGCCGCCGAGCTCGAAACCGAGCCCCTTGGCGGCATAGATCTGGAAGATGGCGCCGAGCATGCAGCCATTCATCAGGATGATCAGCACGCTGGGCACCGCGAAGGCGAAGCCGAGCGCGAAGGCCAGGATCGACACCTGCGTGTTGTGGGTGAAGAGATAAGCTGCGAAGCCCGAGAGAAAGTGGTCGCCGCCGCCATAGAGCACGCTGCGCAGCATCTCGGCCGACGAATCCGGATTGCGCCCGCCGGCGAGGCTCGGCGCGATGATGGCGTCGTACCAGCGCTTGTCGGAGGCGACCAGCCAGTATCCGGCAGCGGCACCGATCACCGTCAGGGCGACCGATGCCCACATCTCGCGCCACAAGTCGCGGATCGCCGCCGGCCAGTCGTGCAGGAAGAAGTCGCCGATGCGCGTTCTCAAGGATCGCCGCACGCCATAGAGGTAAAAATAGCCGCGCAGGCAGAGCGCTTCGAGATAGGCGACGAGCGCGCTGTCGAGCGAAGTGGCACGTGCCACCGAAAGCGAGGACAGCGCCGAGCGGTAGAGCAGGGGCAGCGACAGCAGCTCCTCTTCCGACAGGGCGCGCGGCGCGCGCTTCTCGACGCGGGCAAGCAGCGCCTCGAACGCCTTCCAGTCGGCCTCGCGCTCCTGGCGGAAGCTTGCCAGCGACTGGCGGACGGCATCGGTGCCGGCGGGCAGCGTCATAAGAGGTTTTCCTCCTTGAGCTGGATATAGCGCTCGACCAGCGCCGGGCCGAGCCGCTGGTGGTCGGCCTCGATGACATGCGCGCCGAGCAGCCTGAGCCTGCCGATCACCACCTGCCGCTGTCTGAGCAGGTCGCCGGCGGTGACCGCGCGGGCCACGTCCTCCGGGGCGGTAGGAACCATATCGGCCAAGGTCTCCAGCTCGACATCCTTCATCAGCATGAACAGCACCAAATGCCGCTCGGTCAGCCGCCCGACGGTGCGCAGCATCAACTCGGCGCTGATCGGGTCGACGAAATCGGTGAACACGATGACCAGCGAGCGCCGGTCGAGCTTCGCGGCGAGCGTCGTCAGCGCCAGGGTGAAATTGGTCTCCTCGGGCGAATAGTCGATCTCGGCGGCGCGCTTCTGGATCATGGTGAAGCTTGGCGAGCCGCGCACGGCACCGCTGGAAACGCGTGGCCTGGCGTCGAAAGAAAACAGGCTGACGAGGTCGCCGCCCTTGAGCGCAATGAAGGCGGACAACAGCGCCGCCGTCACGGCACGGTCGACTTTCGGCACGCCCTCGACCGGCTCGCACATCAGCCGCCCGCTATCGATGGCCAAGACGATGTTGTTGTTCTCTTCGATGCGGAATTCGCGGGCAAGCAATTTGCCGTGGCGGGCGCTGCGCTTCCAGTCGATCATGCGCCGGCCCATTCCGGGCTGGTAGTCCTTGAGCGCCTCGAACTCGCGGCCCTGGCCGGCGCGCTTCTGGGCATGCCCGTCGGCAAGAGCGGAACGCTGCAGCAGCGTGATCGCCTCGTCGCGCGCGCGGCTGACATCGGGCAGCACCGCTATCTTGCGGTCCACCGGCAGCACGGCCTGGTTCCAGACCAATCCGAACGGCCCTTGCCAGCGCAGCCATAGCCGATCGAAGCTGGCGATGCCGCGCCGAACGGCGTCGAATTCGAGATCGAGCGTGCCGCCATTCGCCGGCAGCGTGCCGCCCGTGCCGTTGACCGGCGCCAGCCGCTGGTCATGCCCGACGCGCGCCTGCAGCCACCGCGTTCGCGCCCCGAGACCGGCCGCGATGTGCAGCGTGAAACGTCCGCCGACGCCGACCTGCGGCGGCGCGGTGAGCGTCGCGCTGAGCGACGCGCGTCCGCGCCCGGCCGCCGCATCGACCGCCAGGAAGGCAAGCAATGCGCAAATCCAGAGCAACCCGAGATACCAGACATGCGGCAGCGCGAGCGCGATCAGGAAGGCGGGAATCGCTCCCGCCGCCGCCGCCCATACCGCTCTGCCGCTCGGATAGATCAACGCGGCGCTTCCGTCTGGTCGACGAGGTCGGACACGATCTGCTCGACCAGCCGTCCATCGATCTGCGCCGCCGGCGAGAGGATGACGCGGTGGCGCAGCGCCGGCACGGCTAAAGCCTTGACGTCGTCGGGGATGACATAGTTGCGGCCGTCGAGCGCGGCCCGGGCTCGCGCCGCGCGCGCCAGCATGGCGCCGGCACGCGGGCTTGCGCCGACCTCCAGATCCGGGCTTTCGCGCGTGCCGCGCACGAGGGCCGCGATGTAGCCGACGACGTCGTCGACCAGCGTGACGGCGCCCACTGTGGCAAGCGCCGCCTCCAGCGTCTTGCGGTCGGTCTGCGCCTTAATGCCGTATTGCTCGATATTGTGCGAGGCGGAGCCGCCGCCGTGGTGGATGATGATGGCACGTTCTTCCTGCGCGTCCGGATAGCTGACCCGGTGCTTGAACAGGAAGCGGTCGAGCTGGGCCTCGGGAAGCGGATAGACGCCTTGATGCTCGATCGGGTTCTGCGTCGCCACCACCATGAAGTTCTTGCCGAGCGAATGGGTCGTGCCGTCGAATGTGACAGCGTGCTCCTGCATGGCTTCGAGCAGTGCAGCCTGCGTCTTCGGCGGCGTTCGGTTGATCTCGTCGGCAAGCAGCAGATCGCAGAAGATCGGGCCGCGCGTCAGCGTGAACTGGCCGGTCTGGAAATTGTAGATGTTGGCGCCGACGATGTCGCCGGGCATCAGGTCGGGCGTGAACTGGATGCGCCCATAGGCGACGCCGAGCGCCTGCGCGAAGCAGCGCGCGGTCATGGTCTTTGCGGTACCGGGCGGACCTTCGAGCAATATATGCCCGCCGGCGAACAGCGCCGTCAGCATCAGATCGACCGTGTCGCGCTGCCCGGTGATCGCTTTAGCCACTTCTTCCCTGATCGCGCTCGCCAGGGCTTTCACTTCATCGACGTTCACCGAGCCTCCTTGCCGTCCAGTCATGCAGCTCTTCCGCTGCTTCATGCATTGCGGCCAATGTGTTGGAACCGTTCGCAGCCTTGAACCGCACGGTGAAGCCGTTCGCTTCATTTTTGTCGCGGGAATCCAGCCAGCGGTCCAGCGCTTCACCCTGCAGCCTGTGCGGCGCGCCAAGCAGCGCGGCGGCGCGCTGGCGCATCAGCGCGGCATAGCGGTCGCCGAGTTCCTGCAGCCGTCCTGCCCGCTTCAGGAGCATTGCCGTGGTGTCGACCAGCGCCTGCTTGCCGAAGGCGATGGCGCGACCCTCGGTGCGCGGCGGCCCGAAGCGGCCGAGCCCGTGCAGGAAGGCGAGGGCAGCCGCCACCAGCACCGACAGCGTCAGCGCCAGGAAGGGCGGTTCGACCAGGAGCTTGCCGAGATCGTAGTTCTGGCCGATGCCGTGAAGCGTCAGGTCGAACATGACCGCGCCCTTGGCGGGCTCCAGCATGGCGATCATGTCGAGCGCCGCTGCCGCCTTTTGCGGATCCTTCAGCGCCGCGTTGTTGATGAGATCGGGATCGGTGAGGATGTAGAAGGGTTCGCTGTCGAGTTCGGTGAGAACAGCCTTGCCGTCACCCGCCGCAATCAGCGGATGATTGTCGGCTACCCATTGCAACTCCTCGGGCACGGCGATCTTGCGCCCCTCTACATCGATCCGATCGACCGATGGCTTGCCGTCGCCGAGCTTGGCCTTGGCGAGGCGACCGAGCCAGTCGTTGACCGCCGTTGCGGGCAGCCTCTCGACTTTCGTCTCCCAGCCCTCCTGGCCCGGCTGCGGAAAGGTGACCCATTTGGGCAGCACGAAAAGCGTGTGCTTGCCCAAGCGGAGCTTGATGAGGCGCTGAAGCGCCGCCGGGTCGCTGTTGGGCGCGATGGTGACGATCAGCAGGAAGGTGGATGCCAGGGGAGATTGCAGATCCTTCTCGCCGCGCGCCATGGGTGGCGCCTGCCCGTTGGTGAGCTTCAGCCATTCCACGAGCCCGGCATAGCCGGTGCCGCCCTTGGAGAGCGGTGTTGCGCCGCCCTCGGGCTGACGAAAGTCGGGAGCGTAGGTCGAGAGCAGGAAGAATCCGGCAGCCGCGAGCAGGCTGGCGAAGATGCCCCAGAACAGCGTCCTGCGGCTGAACGGTTCTTGTGCTGCCTCCGTCGCCTCCGCGCTCATGCCCAGGCATCCCGGAAGGCAAAGCGCTCATAGGCGCCGCGCGCCTGCTGCCAGCCCTCCGCGCCGACCGGCCGGCGAGCAAACAAGGCAGCCTCGACGATGCGCGCGATCTCACTGAAGGCAGCGCGGGGGCGGGACGGGATGGAACCTGCGGCGGCGATGTCGCGCGCGGTCAGCGACGGGCGCAGGAAGTCGGGCAGGCGGCTGGCGATGTCGGCAACGCTGCGGCGCAAGAGAAGATGCACCGCCTCGTCATAGTCGCCGCGCGCGGCGAGCGCATCGGCTTCGGAGAGCAGGATCTGAGCCGCGCCGGCATCCGGGCGCCATTCCTCCTTCGTCTCGTCCTCCTTGCCGGGGCGCCGCCATGGCAGCCGCCAGGCGATGCCCTTCGCCTCGAGCACGAGCAGGAACACGATGATTGCGACGCCGATGATCACCGCGCCCCAGAACAGATAGATCATGTAAGGGCCTAGCTTTGCCAGGGCTTCCAGAAAAGGCTTCAGCCATTCCGGCGGTTCCGGCCGCACCAGCCCCGGCAGGTCAAACTGGATCGAATCGTCAGCCAGCAGCTGCTTGTGCATCTTGGCCAGCCATTCGGCGTCCGCTGTGGCCGGCTGTGCCGCTGTCACCAACTCGCTCCCCTGCTACCCACGGGTTCGACACTGGCAATACGGCAGGACAATTGCAAGTGATTGGACGCGTCTCGTCAATACTGGCAGATTTGCTTTGGGGCGATAGGCTGGCGCAGAGCGGCCAAGCAGGGGAGGGCGTCATGACTTCAGCCGCGTTGGTATGGCCGGAGAGTTTTCAGATCGGCCGAGTGTTCAACAACACTTTCTCCGTGATCGGTCGTAACATTGTACTCTGCGTTGGTCTTGCGGCGCTGTTTTCAGGACTACCGCAACTGGTCACCCAGCTCGTGCGTCTAAATCCCCATCCTGGAAATCCGGCGAATTTCGCCGCGGCTATCACGAACCACAAGCTCGGCTTCATCGTTGGAATTGCGGTCATTGTAATACTCTATCTCGTTCTTGCGGTTCTGTTGCAGTCGAGCCTCGTCCGGGTGGCGATCGAGGACATGAACGGCAAGAAGCCGACTTTCGGCGATCCCATCGCAACAGCGATCCGCTTCCTGTTGCCCACGGTCGCCATAGGTCTGCTTGTAGCGCTCGGCGTTGGCGCGGCCTCGATTGCCTTGCTGGTGCCTGGGATTATCCTCGGGCTCGGCTGGTCGGTGGCAATACCGGTGCTCATTCAGGAGCGCTTGGGCGTTTTCGGCTCGATGTCGCGCAGCCGCGCCCTGACCAAAGGCAGCCGCTGGGCTCTGTTTGGCCTTTTCGTGATCCTGGTCATCATGGGGCTCGTGATTCAATCCATAACCGGAGTGGTCGTTTATCTATTCCATGGCATCGTCGCCGCCGTCGTGGCCGCCATGGTCCAGAGCATCGGCTCGATGGTGGGTTCCGTCGCAGCCGCCGTCAGCTATGTCGAACTGCGCCAGGTCAAGGAAGGCACCGGCGTCGATGAACTGGCGGAGATATTCTCGTAGTCTGGGATGCTGGCGAGGCCGGCCGAAGTGCTGGTGAGCGGCAGCCCCCGCTGAGAGCCTGCCTGTCCTGCAAAATCGCCTTCCTAGCCTCAAATCAGAGCGCGACCGTGAGCTTTTGCTGCAGTCGGCGGTTCTGGCTGACACCGGGAATACCCGAAACAATTGCAAGTCCACTGGACGGGGCCCCGCCGTTCTTGGCAGATTTACTTTGAAGTTGCCGAATTGGATTCGGCAGCGGCTCGGGGGAAAGCTATCATGACCACTGCGACATTGGGACGACCAGGCAGATTCGAAATCGGCAGGGTGTTTAACAGCACTTTTGCCGTCATCACGCGCAACATAGGACTCTGCGTCGGGCTTGGGCTTTTGTTTGCCGGCCTGCCGACGCTGCTCATCAGGTTATGGACCCAACCGCAGATGGAAGCGGTGATGAATGGCGATCCGAGTGCCATGGCGGATCCGAACGCGGTGCTGCGCAACTCCTATCTCAGCATCCTCGCGGGATTGATTTCCTTCGTCTTCACGCTGCTGCTCCAGTCGTCGCTGGTGCGGGCAACAATCGAGGATCTGAACGGAAGGCGGCCATCGTTCGGCGACAGCGTGCAGATTGCCATCCGCTTCCTGTTGCCGACGCTTGCGATCGGCCTGCTCGTCGGCATCGGCTCTGCGCTTGCTATGATCGCGCTGATCGTTCCCGGCATCATCCTGTGGCTCGGCTGGTCGATGTCGGTTCCCGTTCTCATCCAGGAGCGGCTGGGCGTATTCGGCTCGATGTCGCGCAGCCGAGCGCTGACCAAAGGCAATCGCTGGTCGCTGTTCGGCCTCTTCCTCGTCCTGGTCATCATCGCGATGGTCATCCAGTGGGGGATCCTGGTGGTGCTGCTCCTCTTCGGCGGGATCCTCGCCGAACTGGGAGCCGCCGTGGTGCAGGCCGTCGTCTCGATGGTGCTCTCCGTCGCCACCGCGGTCAGCTATGTCGAACTGCGCCAAGTCAAGGAAGGCACCAGCGTCGACGAATTGGCGAAAATCTTCTCTTAGCAACGGCCGGGCCGCCTTCAACTTTGAGGGCGGCCGCCCGCTGTCTCAGCGACAACAGCAGTGGTCTGCCCGCACGCTCGTGCGGCAGAGGCATGACGAAGTGATCGGCACGTCCGCCTTGGTCAGCGCCAAAGCAAGTTTCGCCTGCAAGCCCGGCAGCTCCTCGCTCTCGCGGCGCCGCTTCAGGCATTCGACCAGCCCGTGCTGCGCCCAGACATTGTCCGGATGCTGGGCGCAGCGCTGCACGGCGCCGCTCAGGCCCAGATCGTCGCGATCGGTCCGGGAGGAATCAGGACTCCAGCCAAACCGTCTCGAAATGCTGCTCGAGCGCCTGGTGCTGCTCGCAGCCATGCACGCCCTTGCGGTAGGTGCGGTAGACCGAGCGCCAGTAGGGCTGGATGATGATGCCGGAGTCGCGCAAATTCTGCTCGATCTTGGCCATGATCTCCTTGCGCTGGGCGGCGTCCGGCGTCGCAAGTGCTTTATCGAGAAGCTCGTCGAACTCCTTGTTCGAATAAGCGCTTTCGTTCCAGGCCGCGCCTGATTTATAGGCCAGCGCCAGCACCTGGACGCCGAGCGGACGGCCGAGCCATTCGGTGCAGGAGTAGGGGAACTTGCTCCAGTCGTTCCAGAAGGTGGCGGCCGGCAGCACGGTGCGCTTGATCTTGAGGCCGGCCTCGCGGATCTGGGCGGCGATCGCGTCGGCGGTGCTCTTTTGCCATTCGATGTCGACCGAGATCAGCTCGTATTCGTGCTCGGCCTTGCCGGATTCGGCCAACAGCTTCTTCGCTGCGTCGACATCGCGCTTGGCCGGGCCGATATCGGCGAATTCGGGATGCATCGGTCCGACATGGTGGTTATCGGCGGGCTTGCCCCTGCCGTCGAGGCCGAGCTTCAGCACGGCCGCATTGTCGACGGCAAGCTGGGCGGCACGGCGCACCTTGACGTCGTCATAGGGCGCGTTGCCGACATTGAAGCGCGCGACGATGGTCGAGCCGGTCGCGATCTCGGAATTTTCGAGCCCCATCTGCTCGGTCTGCGACACGGCGTCCGAGGCGGTCTCGTGGTCGGTGTCGATCTCGCCGGATTCGAAAGCCGACAGCATGGCGTTGGGATCGGAGCCGTAGTCGACCCACTTGATGCCGTCGAGATAGAACTCGCCCTTCCACCACTTGTCCTTGCGCTTCACCTCCGCACCGGTCTCGGCGTCCCAACTCACCAACTCGCACGGGCCGGTGGTGATGGCCAAAGCCTTCTTCGGATCGGCATCGCCTTCATAGGAGCGGTGCATGATCAGCGCCGGATAGTCGGCCATGCCGGCGATCAGCGAGATGTCGGGCTTTGGCAGGTTGAGCTTGACGGTGTAGTCGTCGACTTTCTGGATGCCGCCGTCGACCGGCTTCTTGGTGTCGGCGTTGACCAGCGCGCCCATGCGCGCAGCGACCGAATTGCCGGCGACCGAGGCATCGCACCAGCGGTTGAGGTTGTGGATCACGTCGTCGGCGTTGAAAGTGTCGCCGTTCGACCAGGTGATGCCTTTGCGCACGTGAAGGGTGATCGTCTTGGCATCGTCGCTGGTCTCCCAGTTTTCGAGCAGCCAAGGCTCGAAGGTGAAGTCGGTTTTCCAGCGCACCAGATATTCGTTGCAGTGACGCGCCACATTCGACATCTCGACGCCGTCGAAAGTGCGCGGATCCTTGAAGCCTTTCACGTTCATGGCGACGCGCAGGACCCCGCCCCGCTTCGGCTCCTCGGCGCGGGCAGGCAAGGGGGCAAGCCCACCCAACGCCAGCGCGCCGGCGGCGCTGACGCCCAAGCCGGCCATAAGCGCCAGATACTCGCGCCGGCTGATCGCGCCCTTCTTGAAATCCTCCGCGGTCGGCTTTGCCCGCGGGTGCAGTTTTCTGTCGGTCAGCATGAATTTCATTGTCGTTCCCTCTATTGTTGGTCCAGGTCGCCCGCGCGGCGGCTTTTGGCGGCGACGACCTGCACGAAACCCGGTGGGCGGCCCCGATTGCCGTCAGGCGCGGAGGTGGATACGGCCGCCGGGCGCCGTTGCCTGCGAGGGGATCATAGGTCCGCTTTCCGCGGCGAAATGTTTGGTTTTCCGCAATTCTTGTGCGCTGTTCCGCAGGCTAAAGTTGGCTGACGCGCATAATTGCTGCGCCTTGCCGGGCGGCTGGGTCTCCGGTCTTCGCGGTCAGAGCTCTGCGTAAAGTCGCGCCGCATTCTCGAAGGTGAAGCGCAGCGGCACCGATCCCTCGACCTGCCACACGCTCACCGTGTCGCCTGCCATCAGCCGGCAAGCGTCGAGCGTGTTGGTCACGGCGCCGCCATAGAGGCGGTTGGCGAGGTTGAGGATGCCGGTCTGGTGCATGGCGCTGCTGCCGCTGCCGCAGGCATCCTTGACCAGGAGCACGCGAAAACCGTGCGCCACCGCGTCCTTCACTGTGGCGTCGATGCAGGCTTCGGTCCACACGCCGGCAATCACCAGCCATTCGATGCCGGCTGCTTCGAGCTTGTCGCCAAAATCGTTCTTGCCGAAGACGCTGGCTTCCTGCTTGACCAGAGTGGCTTCGCCGTTTTGCGGCGCCACTTCATGGCAGATCGCCGTCAGCGGATCGTCCTTGTCGGAGAAGGCCGACTTGCCGCTCTCGTCGAGCGGATGGAACGGCCGCGCCTCGGCGAGGTCGACGATATAGGCCCAATGATAGAGCGGCACGAAATTGCGCCGCGCCGCCTCCTGCAGGCGTTCGACGTTGGCGAGGATGTCGGCAAAGCCCTCGACCAGATAGCGTTTGTCCTTGCGATGCTCCTCCTGGAGATCGATGAACACCGCGGCTACCGTGCCGCGCCGGATGGAAATGGGGGATTTCATGCGGATGCTCTCAAAGGGGGGCGGCGGCGCGTCGGAATGTGCCGCAGCGTATCAGCTTCGTCATTCCAGCGCGAAGCAGCCGCGAAGCGGCGTCGCGAAGACCCTGGAATCCATTCCGTTACCTTAACCGAAGAGTGCGGCCCAACAGAATTCTGCACCGTTGCGGCGCTCGGACGTAACGGAATGGATCCTAGGGTCTGCGCCGAGTCGCTTCGCACCTTGCTTCGCCCGAGGATGACGACGACATGAGTGCGGCGGCCAATCTCGAACGCCTGCGACAATGTATGGGCGGCGCCAACAGAGCGTATCGGCATCAAACCGCTCATTCCAGAAACTCATCCTCATAAGGAAACCGCGAAAGCAGCTCGGTCCCCGTTTCGGTAATAAGAATCTCGTCCTCCAGCTTGACGCCCTCGCGGCCGCCTTTCTCGCCGATATAGCTTTCGACGCTCACCACCATGCCCGGCACGATCATGCCGTCGCGGCCGTACGTCTCGTAATCCATCGCGTGGGCGATGAAGGGCGTCTCGCCATGCATGCCGACGCCGTGCATGACCGAGGTGTAGCGCTGGTCGACGAAGCGATCCGGGATTTTCCAGGCCCTCTCGGCGATCTCGCGGAAGGCCATGCCGGGTTTCACGATGGAAATGTTGTGCTGCACCTGGTCGTGCGCCATGCGGTAGAGCGATTTCTGGTAGGGCGTCGGCTTGCCCGGGCCGCAGCGGAAGGTGCGCGAGAAGTCGGAATAATAGCCGTAGCAGCCGATGGTGTCGGTATCGAGCGCGACCAGCTCGCCCGGCCTGATCTTGCGGCCGCTCGCCTCGTTGAACCACGGATTGGTGCGCTGTCCTGAAGTCAGCAGCCGGGTCTCGATGAACTCGCCGCCCTGGCGGATCACCTCGTGATACATAATGGCGAAGAGCTCGTTTTCGGAAACGCCGGGCTTGATCGCCTCGCGCACGGCGGCCACCGCGGCTTCGGCTCCGGCCATGGAAGCCTGCAGGCATCTCACCTCCTCCGGCGTTTTCACCGCGCGCACGGCAAGAATCTCGCCCTGGCAGTCCTTCACCTCGCAGCCGCGCTTTTCCAGGGCGAGCGCCTGCAGATGGCTGCAGCGGTCGAGGCCGAGCTTCATCGAGCCGCCGCCATGCTTCTTGAGCAACTCGGTGATCTCGTCGGCGAACGGACCCGCCGTCTCGTCGTCGCGGCCGGAGACGGAGGACCAGACGAGCTTGGAAGGACGCGCCTCGTCGATCGTGTCGAGCACCATCGAGACATGGTAGCTCTGCGGATATTCGAACAGCACGATCGGCCCTTCGGTCGGGATGAAGAAGTAGCGGGTCGAATTGCGCAGGAAATAGCCGAACATGTTGCGCGAGCCGGTGGCGTAGCGCTGGTTATAGGGGTCGAACAGCACCACGCCGCCATAGCCCGCCTCGCGCATCCAGGCGCGCAGTTTGGCGAGGCGCCCCTTGCGCAGTGCGTCCGCATCGATGAAGGAGGGCTCGGTGTCGGAGAGCCACATGCCGCCGGCGGGATCGGCCGCGGCCGGATGGCGCATGCGGTCCTTGAAGTCCACATCCTCGGTGCTGTCTGGATCGAAAACGACGATGCTCATGGGTGCCTGGCCTTGAGTAGGTTGTAAATGCCGACCATTGCGCAGGAGGGGAGAAGGTATTGTGCGGAAAGCCGCTCGTGCTGTGCCGGATGCCGCTGGCCGTGTGGAACTGCAACCGCTAAAATTCTGCTCGATGCCTCATCAGCTTTGAGACTTTGTGGTAAAGTCGCTGAATAATCTGGTATTGCGGACCACACCGTGGATTATCGAATAGCGCTTGGCCCCTTATACATCCTGCTTTTTTTCAGCTTC
Organism: Mesorhizobium sp. M1A.T.Ca.IN.004.03.1.1; assembly: GCF_003997555.1. Classification (NCBI taxonomy): domain Bacteria; kingdom Pseudomonadati; phylum Pseudomonadota; class Alphaproteobacteria; order Hyphomicrobiales; family Phyllobacteriaceae; genus Mesorhizobium; species Mesorhizobium sp. M1A.T.Ca.IN.004.03.1.1. The sequence goes on from NZ_RZTV01000003.1 coordinate 577,862, forward strand.
TGCCTTCTGGCCTATATTCAGCCGATTCTGCATTGGCTGGCCGACGATTTTGGCAACACAACCATGCTCGCATGTCTGGCGGCATATTTCGGTATTATCGTCGGATTGGTTTGGGCTATCAACAAAATCAACAAAGCATTCCCGACATTGGACCTTCCGCCTTCTTCCAATCGCCAAGGGGTGATCTGGGATGTCGCGGCGACCTATGAAGAGGCAAGGCCCAACGTCGCCGCCGAGAAATCGCCGCCTGTCAAAGTCCGGTCGGAAACTGGCAAACCGGACGTTGAACTCTGATCCTACCGCCGCCGCATCGCCTTCGGCGCCTGCCCATGCTCCTCCTTGAAAGCCCGCGCGAAACTCGACATCGAAGCAAAACCGCAGGCCAGCGCAACATCGCGCACCATCAGCGTCGAATGCGCCAGCAGATCGGCGGCGCGCTTCAGCCTGAGCCGCCGGTAATAGCCGTTCGGCGAGATATCCAGCTCGGCGCGGAAATTGCGCTCGAGCTTGTCGGGCGAGACCCCAAGCCGCTCAGCCAGCTCCGCCATGCCGAGCCGTTCCTCGACCGCGTCCTCCATGATGGCGATCGCCGACAGCACCAGCTCGTTCTGCACCCCGGTGCGCAGGCGCAGCGGCATCAGCTTGCGGTCGACGCTCGACCGCAGGGGAGAGTGCACGAACCATTCCGCGACACCCGCGGCAAGCTCGGCGCCGTAGTCGCGCGTGATGATCTCCAGCATCATGTCGAGGCTGCCGACGCCGCCGGCCGAGGTAAAACGCTTGCGGTCGATGACGAAGAGATCGCGCCTGAGCTCGATGTCGGGAAACGCCTCGGTGAAAGCGGCCTGGCTGGTCCAGTGCAAGGTGCAGGCATGGCCGTCGAGCAGGCCGGCGCGGGCGAGGAAGAACGCCGCATCCGCCACGGCGCCGATATGCGCGCCACCGCGCAGGCTTTTGCGGATCCAGCTCATCGCCTCGTCGGCCACGACATGGTCGGCATCGCCGCCTGAGCAGACGACGATGCGATCGACCTTCGGTGCATTGGCGGCCGAGAAGCCGGGCTGGATGACGACGCCGTTGGAGGCTTCGACCGTGCCCTCGTTCGCGCCGACGATCACCCATCGGTAGCAGTCGCGCTTCGCAAGAATGTTGGCGCCGCGCAGCGGCTCGATGACAGAAGAAAACGCCATCATCGGAAAGCCGGGAAAGACCAGCACCGCGAAGGTGAGCGGGGTCTCGCGTGCCTCCGGCTGCGCGCGGTCGCGTTTTCGGTTGGCGAGAATGGCGCTCACGACTTGTGTATTTCCCGCGCGCAGCATTGGTGGCAGATAAGGCCAAACTGTAGCGGGCGCTTCAGCGCCCTAGCAACGGAGAAACGACCAGGATGTTCGCGGCAACGGCCATCGACACGAGCAACAAGCCGGCCTTCTACGGTGAGCTGGCCAGGCAATTGAAAGCACTGCTGGAAGGCGAGCGCGACTCGATCGCCAACGCCGCCAACACCTCGGCGCTCATCTACCAGATGGTGCCCGACCTCAACTGGGCGGGTTTCTATTTCCTTCAATCCGACGAAGAGCTGGTGCTCGGCCCCTTCCAGGGCAAGCCGGCCTGCGTGCGCATAGCGGTCGGCAAGGGCGTCTGCGGCACGGCGGTCGATCTCGATATGTCGATGCTGATCAAGGAAGTGCACGATTTTCCCGGCCACATCGCCTGCGATGCCGACTCGCGCTCGGAGCTGGTCGTGCTCTTGCGCGACGACGAAGGCATCTTCGGCGTGCTCGATCTCGACAGCCCGCTGCCAGGCCGCTTCGACAAGGAAGACCAGGCCGGCATCGAGAAGCTTGCCGCGATCTATGTGGCCGCCAGTTCGTTTGAGGACTGAACTCTTAGCGGACTGCGGTACGGCTCCGCCGCTGGCTCAACGGCCCTGTCTTGCGTTGCCATACGCACGTCGTTATCTCTGGCGGAATATGACGCTCGCCAAGCGCGCCGAAGGAAGAAGATATGTCGCACAATCTGCAGTTCTATATCGAAGGCGTGTGGGTCGATCCGGTGGTGCCGAACAATTTCGACGTCATCGATCCGTCGAACGAAGACGCCTTCGCGCAGATCTCGCTGGGCACCAAGGCCGATGTCGACAAGGCGGTCGCTGCCGCCAGGCGCGCCTTCGCCACTTTCGGCTTCAGTGAAGTCGAGGAGCGCCTCGACATCCTCAACCGCGTCATCGAGGTCTACAAGAAGCGCAGCAAGGACCTTGCGCTCGCCGTCTCGCGCGAGATGGGCGCGCCGCGCCAGATGGCGCTGGACAGCCAGGTCGGCGCCGGCCAGGCGCATCTGGAGAAGATGGCCGAGGTGCTGAAGACCTTCCAGTTTCGCCATGTCAAAGGCTCCTCGCTGATCGTCAAGGAGCCGATCGGCGTCGTCGGCCTGATCACGCCCTGGAACTGGCCGCTCAACCAGATCACCTGCAAGGTCGGCCCGGCGCTCGCCGCCGGCTGCACCATGGTGCTGAAGCCGTCGGAGATCGCGCCGCTCGACGCCATCATCTTCGCAGAGATCATGGACGAGGCCGGTGTGCCGAAGGGCGTCTTCAACCTGGTCAACGGCGATGGCCCAACTGTCGGGCAGGCTTTGGCCAGCCATCCGGATGTCGACATGATGTCCTTCACCGGCTCGACGCGGGCCGGCATCCTCGTCGCCAAGGCGGCCGCCGACACGGTGAAGCGTGTGCATCAGGAGCTCGGCGGTAAATCCGCCAACATCCTGTTCCCCGACGTCGATCTGCAAAGGGCGGTGACCAAGGGCGTGGCCGGCTGCTTTGGCAATAGCGGCCAGTCCTGCAACGCGCCGACCCGCATGTTCGTGCCGCGCGACCGGCATGACGAGGCCGCCGGCTATGCCAGGACGGCGGCGGAGAAACTCACCGTCGGGCCGGCCGATGCGCCGGGAACGAAGCTCGGCCCGGTGGTAAGCCAGCTGCAGTTCGACAAGATTCAAGACCTGATCCAGAGCGGCATCGACGAAGGCGCGACCCTGATCGCTGGCGGCCCCGGCCGTCCGACCGAGCTCAACCGCGGCTACTATGTCCGCCCGACCGTCTTCGCCAACGTGACGCACGACATGCGCATCGCGCGCGAAGAAATCTTCGGGCCGGTGCTGTCGATCATGCCTTACGACACGGTCGAGCAGGCGATCGAGCTGGCCAACGACACCGTCTTCGGCCTCGCCTCCTACATCCAGGCCAAGGACATCGAGAAGGCGCGCCAGGCCGCGGCCCGCATGCGCTCCGGCAACGTCTATATCAACTATCCGACGTGGGACGCCGGCCTGCCCTTCGGCGGCTACAAGCAGTCCGGCAACGGCCGCGAATATGCCGAATACGGTCTCGAGGATTTTCTGGAGATCAAGGGCATCGCGGGATACGCGGCGGCGGAGTAGGCGGAGCAGAGGCCGGCGCAGGCGGATAGAGAAAGGGCGCGATCTCGGCTTCGCCATTTGCCATGAGCCGCTTGCCGCGACAGCCGATCAGCTCTTCCTCGCCGCCTTCTTACCCGCGTCTTGCCTCGATGATGCCCACCATGGCGCGGGTGAATTCGACCACGCTGTTTGCCGTGATGGCAGCATTGTCGGGGCTCTGGCCGATTTGCTCGGCTGCTCCGCAGCACGTGCGGCGGATGAGGTCGTAATGAGCAAGTCTTTCATCGTCCGGCAACGCCGCCAGGTTCAAGGCTCGACGGTGAAGCATGCGCAACAGCTGCGCCAGCGCTGTTTCGACGCTCATGCGTTTGGCTCCGCATCGGTCGAACGTCTCGGCACATAAAGTGCCGGATCGTCGATCAGGGGGCGGTTCTCGTCCCCGATCCGGCAAGGCTGCGCCTTAGTCGTTAATACATCGTTGATCGCTAATATGATCGGCGAAGCCTTTGGGCGGATTCCCGGATGCCATCGGATGCGGCGGAGGCAGATCATCCCCGCGCGGTACGGCTAACGTTCTCGGCATTTCAAAATCTAACGATCGGCAAAATGCACCAGTAAGGATGCTTGGTAAGGGTTGATTCAACCCTTGCTGGTATGTAAAAGGTGGCGGCTCCGGCCAGGGGTAGGGTTGCCTGAAAGCCGGAGCCGCCTGCGCGGCCGATGGGTAGTGTCCGCGCTGTCCCAGAATAGGACAGCGCGGTCTACGATTCGTTAATTCGCTAATATATCGTCCTATAGGCGAAGCCCGCGGACAGCGATACCGGCAAACGACATATCCCAAGCAATTGAATTCTCACACGAAGTTCTAGCTGCAAATCTGGATTCGAACCAGGACCGGCGGAGTTAAGAGTCCGCTGGTCTACCCGTTCCTATCACCAGCAAACGCTGCCGGCTCCCAGATAAGATCCACCATGTCTCTGGCCTTCTTTCGCGGGGCGATGGGATCGAATGGGGATGGCGATGCCCGGGTCGACAGACCAGCCCGGCCGTCGATGGTCCTGATGATAGTTGCATCGATGCACTTCGTCGCCAAATGCTCAAGCCCTTTGCCATGGTTAACGAGTCATGGGCCGGCGGGACCTTCATAAGGACTTTGCTAATATTAGAAAGAAGACAAGCCGTTCAGCGGAACAAGCCTCGCTGAACGCAGTTCGGTGCGACGTGGCGTCGGCTATTGCCGTCGCATTGGGAGACAGCAGCGCAAGCGAACCCGACAGGAAGCCAAGCCTTCGCAAGGCCTCTCGCGAGCTGCCAAGAAATGAGTGGAACATCACCCCTAGGTGCGCAATGACTACCTCCAAACACATTTCAACGTTCGACCTCGATCAGTTGCGAGAAGCCTTCAAGCAATTGACTCGCGAGCAAGGCATCACAGCCGAAGAACGGGACGTATACGCCCAGCTTTTCCTGAAGCAGACCTGCGCCCCAGTTTTTCCGCTCGGGCCTGAACGGCGGCCGATTCAGGCTTGGAGTTAGCTTGGCGGCTGGTGTGCCGCATCGACGGTTGCGGGTCCACGGCAGCTTCCCGCAAAGTCCGGCGACACACTTGCGCCAAGCCAGGCTTGTCCGTCGAGATCATGGCCCGAACGCCGCTGCAGCTCTGCGATGGATCACCAGATGGTGGGCCGGGGGGCCCCAACTGATCTGGACGCCCTATGAAGCGGCGCTAAATCAAGCCGATGCGGGTTGCGTTCAGTATATTTACTTTTCTTTTTTGCACCGCCTCTCTTCAGGCCCAGGAGTGGCAGCCGTTTGGGGTCCGGCAACTGGGCTTCACATTCGATGTTCCGCCTGGTTTCGTCCTCACCCAGCATTCGGATCAGGGTGCTGCATTCCAAGGCGAACAAGACGCGTTTCTTGCCGTGTGGGGCGCCAGACTTGGAAGAGCCAGCTTTCGGGCCGAGATCGAGCATCGCATGCTGGAAGACGAAAAGGCCGGCTGGAAGTTGACGTACCGGCGCCTGACATCGACCTGGGCCAGCTATTCAGGGATCAACAACGGCGAGATCCGATATGTTCGCGCCATCAGGGTCTGTGATGACCGCGCCGCGCTTTTCACGATCAACTACAGCAGATCGGAGAAAACGCCTTATGATCGGATCATTGTGCGAATGGTAAGATCCTTAAGGGCCGAAGGCTGCTAGCCTTAGGCCCAGGGTGGGTTTCGATCTGCATTGCCGGCATGCCCTGATGCTATTTTTTACGAGCGACACGCATTTCAATGATGCCCGCATCCTACGGATTGACCGGCGGCCTTTCGCATCGCTTGCCGAACATGACGAAGCGCTGATCTCTTTCTGGAACGAGACCGTCACGCCTGACGACGAGGTCTGGCATCTTGGCGACTTCGCGCGCCACGGCAAAGCAGGCGGGGAGGCACTTCTGTCGCGCCTCAATGGGCGCAAGAACCTGATCATCGGCAACAATGACCCGGACGAAACGACCGCCGCCGACGGATGGGCCAGTATTCAGCATTACGCGGAACTCAGGTTCAATGGGGTGCTTCTCATCCTGTGCCACTATCCGTTCCGCACCTGGAATCAGATGGGCAAGAAGTCGATCAATTTGCACGGTCACTCGCATGGGAAGCTTAAGCCGCTTCCACGCCAGTACGACGTTGGCGTAGATGCTTGGAACTTTCGGCCGGTCCCGCTTCCAGCATTGATCCAAAAAGGCGGTGCCCGGGCGCAAGCTTCGCTAGCTTAAAGTAGGTCAGCCGGCCAGCGAGAGCATCAGGGGCGGCCGTTCTTTTGGACCGCGCTAACCGAACACCCGAGTCCTTCATCGACGGCGAGATGATCACGCGGGATCCCGACGGACGGCCGAACTTCCATGCCATCCATTCGCGCATGACCTGGAACGCCCAGGCTCGCCTTCGTCGCTTTCGACCTTCTCTCCTCAACGGCGAGCACATTCGTGCTCTGCCGCTGATCGAGCGCAAGGCGAGGCACTGGAAACTGATCAAACCGTAAGACGGGGCGCTCACACGGCGCGATCCGGCGCGAAGACCGAGATCGCCTTTGGGTGAACCTTGAAATGGGCCGGTGTCGACGTGACGATCTCGCCATCGGTGTTGACCGGCATCGCCTTCCGCGTCTCGATGTCGAACTCGACGCACCTGGCCGTGCGCACCTCACGCCATGCGCCATGCGTTCCAGAACGGAAAGAGCGGAGCATCAGCGCCAGCTTCCAGAGGTTCGTCATTTCCAAGCTATAGAGATCGAGATGTCCGTCATCGATCTCGGCCGTTTCTTCCACGACGTTGCCGCCGCCGTAGTGCCGACCGTTTCCAACCGCGATCTGGTAGGTTTCCACCTCGATCGCCGCGCCTTTCTCGGTAATCTTCGCGTGAAACCGCGCGGCCCGGGTCAACACTTTCATCGCCGCCAGCGCATAGCCCAGCCTGCCGAAGCGCTTCTTCAGTGCGGGGTCAAGACCCTGCGCCAGTTCGGTGCTGAGTCCGATACTTGCGACATTGAAAAAGGCATGACCGTTGACCGTCCCGACATCGATCAGTCGGGTTCGGCCTCGCGCGATCACATCGGCGGCCTGCAGGAGATCCATCGGAATGTTGAGCGTACGAGCAAGGTCATTCGCCGTCCCCATAGGAATGATGCCCATCGGCAGGCCGCTTTCCATGATCGCCGTCGCCGCCGAGGACACCGAACCATCGCCACCGCACACGACCACAAGATCGGCCATATGGCGTAAGCGAACGATGTCTCGAGCGATTTCAGGCAACGCCTCGAACATCTCAACGGTGACGGAAAGCCGACCTCGCCCCAGCCGCTCCACAATTGGCGCGAGCATCTCCTGGCCGCGCCGAGCCTTGGGATTGAGGAGCAGCAACGCGCGCCTTTTGGCTGCTTCGCTCATTCAAAGATCGGTCCGACTGATCATGGCTCAACGCAAATAGGGTGGCTGCTTCCGGATTTCGACCGCAAACCGACGCGAAACGTCACACCTGCCCCGCCTATGGCGCGCGGTTTCTAAGCGACGGAGAGCGTAGCGCGCCTGCGGCGTCGGATAATTCGCGGGCAAAAGGTCCACATTGGCTATGGCGAAGCGCTTTCTTGAGAAGGCGGGCTGAAGCGATCCGCTTTTTGCAGTAGGACTCCCGAGGAGCGAGAGAGCCGCCTTGGCTAGTGAAGTTTGTCCTTGGAAGGTTTGGCGGCCGACTCGCTCAAGATTTCTTTAAGCGCTTGCTCCAGCTCCAGCCCGAGCCCGATAATGGGCTCGGGAATCGCAATCACGTCATTCCGGCCCGCCACCACTTGCGTCTCGGCCGAAAGCTCCGAGACTGCTTTACCGGCCGATTTCGATAGCAGTCGCGACAGGTGCTGCCGCTGCAATGCGTGAACCTCTTCCAACAGGCTCAGGAGCCTCAATGCATCCTCGATCGGCAGCCTGCTGGTTCTGAGGCAGGCAATCCGCTCGTGCTGACGTGCGATGCGCCGCTCGCCCTGTCGGACGTGGCGCCGCGCCATGCTGATGTGGTCGTGGAGAAGCATTGCCCACAACGCGAAATCCCCCGCGTCGTTCCGTTGTGGTTTTGAGGCGCAAATCACAAAGGTTAATGCAGCGAGTTTCTTGCCCGCTTACATGCAGCAAGGCCGCAGTCTGCTCAAGCTTGTCGGTGCCGGTCGGATGATGAGAAGGGAATCTGATGAAGGCAATGAAGAGGGAAAATCGTCGCCGCTTGCTGATCCAACTCCGCCAGCAGGAGATGCGCTATCTAGAGCTGATCGACCAGACGCGAGTGATGATTGCCAAGAGCTCCAGACTGGTCGAGCAATCCAGAAAACTCCTGTTGGTTCAGCGCAGCGGCGCATGCAAGACCAAGCCGGCAATTGTCAGTCTGCCGCCATCCCGACGGTATCGCGTTCGCTGTAGCGCAGACCGCTCGGGCTGACCCCGCGCTCGGGCGCGCTTATTATCCATCTAGGGAGGCGTACCGTCTTGCCGGCGAAGGGGTACGTCACCTTTTCGTCCCTCGAATGAAAGGCGACGAGATACGCTGGCCCGCCGAGCCGGAAATGACGGCAAAACCAAGCTCTGGTTCCCGCGTGGCTCCTCTGTCCACCCCTCGGGCGGGACTCTTTGCAACTCAGTGATTTTCGCTTAGCCGCATTGTCTGGCGCCAAGCTGCCTTCGAACTTGGCCATGTTCAGCAGTGTTAATCCAAGCTTGTCGTTCGCCAGCTTGCGGCTAAGCTTGCAGTATTGGGGAAGACAGGGAAACAGATTTGCCTCGTCGATCGGTACGAGCCCATCTGCTTGGACTAATCGCAGCGGCCGTGTTGCCGGTCTGGCTGTTTGCTGCCTATCTGTTCGTTGCCTACGCCCTGCATGAGCAGTCTCGTATCGAGCAGGAGGCGCTTTGGATTGCTCGTCAGGTGTCGCTGGTCGTTGATGGCGAACTCGTCAATCTCAAGACCCTTCTGGAAGGGCTCTCCAAGTCGCCTGCTCTCGCCAATGATGATCTGCAGGCTTTTAGCAACGAGGCGAGCCGCCTCGTCCAGGGTACGGATCAGGTAATCACGCTGCGTGATCTCGGTGGCCGCGCCTTGGCAAGCACTCAATCCGCCAAGGGCTCCGAGCCTTCGGCCGAACCGCTGACGCCCGAGGAGCGCGAGCACCTGGATCTTGCTGGCGTGCTGGTCAGCAACGTGTTCGCCGCGCCGCGATCGAACGCATACCGGATCGCGGTCACCAGACAAGTGTCGGGCTCGAAAGGCCAGTCGTTGCTGCTTTCGATGTCGGTCCCGACGGAACGCATTCGCCTTGCTATGCTGCCCGCGGTCCCAGCGGGGTGGACGGTCGCTGTCGGTGATCGTGAGGGCAACTACGTTGCAAGGTCCAAGTTGCATGGTGAGGTGACCGGCAAGCCCGGTTTGCCGGAATATTTAGCAAAGGTCGTCGGCCGCTCCGGTACGTTCCGATCTCGCAATTTCGAAGGCACCACGCTGCTGGCCGGGTACTATCGATCGCCCTATTCGGACTGGTTCTACACCGCCAATGTTCCGCTTTCTGATGTTCAGGCACCTCTCTGGTGGTCTCTCGCACAGATTGGCGCAACAGGCCTAACTGCGCTGCTTTTTTCGCTCACTCTGGGCTACGTGGTCGGTAAAACCTTCACCAAGGCGACAGTCGACCTCGCCGCGCGCGCCGATGCGCTCGGCAAAGGGAGCGAGGTCAAACCTATGTCGACGTCTGTCGCCGAGTTCGACACGATTGCCCAAGCCATGATCAAAGCCGGCCGTGCAATCGCGGAACGCACGCGCGAGTTGGAAACCGTTCTGGATACGGCGCCGGTGGCGGTCTGGTTCACCTATGATCCGCAAGCGCGACAGGTGATCCGCAACCGGTTCGCGGCGGAACTGATGGGCCTATCGACGGAGTCCCGGAGATCCTTTGGGACGCCCGACTTGGTGATCGAAACGCTGGCGTACAAGGACGGCCAGACCATCAGCCGGGAAGACCGTCCGCTGAGCAGAGCCATGCGCGGCGAGGAAACGGACAGTGAGGAATTCGCCTATACGCTGCCATCCGGGGTGCAACGCTACCTGCTTTCCAGCGCGCGGCCCGTCCGCGATGCGGCAGGCGCGGTAATAGGCGCTGTCCAGATCAGTCTGGACATCTCCGAGCGCAAACGGAGTGAGGAGCAGCGCCAACTGTTGGTCAATGAACTAAACCACCGGGTCAAGAACACGCTGGCCGTAGTTCAGGGAATCGCGAGCCAGACCATGCGCAGCGCAACCAGCCTCGCGCTCGCAAAGGAGGCGCTTTCGGCCCGGCTGGTTTCGCTGGCACAAGCGCATGATATCCTCACCCGGGAGAATTGGAGCGGTGCCGATCTCAGCACGCTCATTGCCGCCTCGATCGACCCGCATGCCTCTCTCGATCGGTTCGATCTCACAGGCGAGCCGGTTTGGTTGCCCTCGAACGTGGCGCTTTCCTTCGCGCTGGCCATTCATGAACTTACCACGAACGCCATCAAGTATGGGGCGCTCTCCAATCCTACCGGATCGGTCTCGATCTCGTGGCGGTTGGAATACGCAGATAGGGGCCGAATTCTGGTCCTCGAATGGTGCGAGGAAGGCGGCCCGCCGGTCGTGCCTGGCAAACACGGCTTTGGTACGCAACTCCTGCAGCGAGTGTTCGACAGCGAAAGAACGGGCGGGGTTGAGCTGGTCTACGATCGCTCCGGGCTGCGTTGCATTTTTAAGGTGGGATTGGACCGCAGCAAGTAGCATAAGTGCCGACGCAAACACCAGACGGCGACGAGACCCGCGACGTCTTTCAGCACTACCACCTAGGAAGAATGGAGAGTTTGGCCCGGGAATTTAGGGGGTTGCCTGTTCCGACAACTTCCAAACGTCTAATATGCCCAAATGCAGCGGTGTCGCATCGCCTTCGGTCCGTTCGTGCTCGATCCCGACATGGGGACGCTTCTTAAAGACCAGATCCCGATCACTGTTGGGCATCGTGGGCTGACGCTGCTTGCTGCGCTTACCGCACGGCCCGGTGAGATCCTGACGAAGGCCGAGCTGATGGACGCTGCCTGGCCGGGCACCGCCGTTGAGGAAGGCAACCTTACCGTCCAAATCGCGACGCTGAGAAAGGCACTCGGTCCGGCTGATAACGGCGGTGAGTGGATCGCCACAGTGCCTCGCCTCGGGTACCGCTTCACGGGGACTGTCGAGCCGGTGGCGAGCGCGTCCTACGGAGCGATCCCACCGCCCGGCAAGCCGTTGATCGCGGTGCTGCCCTTTGTCAACTCGGGCGGCGATCCGGACCAGCAGTATCTCAGCGACGGCATAACCGAGGACATAATTACGGAGCTGGCCAGGTTCCGCTCCCTGCTCGTCATCGCACGCAATTCATCGTTTCAGTTCCGTCACCCCGCATTGGACACTGCCGAAGCCCACCGCAAGCTCGGAGTTCGCTACCTCGTCGCAGGCAGCATACGAAAGCTCGGTGATTGCATTCGGATCACCACACAATTGATTGATGCCGCCACCGGCACCCACCTTTGGGCCCAACGGTACGACCGGGCCCTCAACGACATCTTCGCATTGCAAGACGAGGTTGCGGCTCTTATCGCCTCGATGGTCGAAGGCCAAGCCGAGGCCGATTCTGCGAGCCGCAGCAGACGCAAGGGTCCGACCGATTGGGACGCATACGACTACTACCTGCAGGGGCGCGCGCACTTCTACCGATATGAACTGGACAAGGCCGAGCCCCTCTTCGCGCAGTGTATCAAGCTCGATTCGGCATTCGCTCAAGGTCACGCCTTCCTGGCGCAGGCCCTCGTCGGCAGATTTTGGTACGACAACGATCTGCGGACGCTACAGAAGGCCTGGGACGCCGCTCGAACGGCGCTCGCTCTCGACAGGAGCGATGGCGTCTGTCATCAGAGCATGGGGCTGGTGCTCACCCACATGCGCCAACACAGCGATGCGGGAGTGCATTTCGAGCGAGCGCGCTCGTTGAACCCGCTGGACGTGAACATAGCGGGGGATTACGCAAGCTGGCTCAACTACGGCGGACGGGCCGAGACGGCGCTCGACGTGCTCGAAACAGCGCTCCTGCGCGACCCGGTACCACCGATGTGGTTCTGGGAGGTGAAGGGTAGCTCCCTGTTCCTGCTTGGAAGGTACTCCGAAGCCGTCGCTTCGTATCAGAAGGCTGGCGACCAATTCTTCGTCCATGCTTTCCTCGCAGCGTCTTACGCACATTTGGGCGAGACGGAGAAGGCGCGCGCTGAAGTCGAGGAGGCACTGACCAGGAAACACGACCTGACTCTCCGGCTGATTTCAAATCTCCCGTTCGCCGACCATGTCGCGCTCGGGCTTTTCACATCAGGCTTCAGAAAGGCGGGTTTTCCCGCCTGAACGCACCCGAGGGAAGGCTACGTTCACACTCGGAGGGGTGGATGCTTTCCCATCTCTCAAATTTGAATGCGGGTGCAGCTCGTGCGGCCCACAATAATGCATGCCGAACTATCTGTTCGAAGTCTTCCGAAATGGGCAAAGCCTCGGCGATGCTTGGGTCGACCTCGGCAATCTCACCGACCTGCGACGAGAAGCGCTGAAGGCGCTTCACGATATCGCTGCAGACGAAATCGCCTCAAGCGACTTGGATGAGACTGTGACCGTTGCCGTTCATGACGAAGCCGGCAGGCCGGTATATTCCGCAAGTCTCACCGTCTCGCAGCCGTTGCCCGCCTTCAACGGCTAGGAGTCGTCCGCTCATCCTCCAGCGGCAGGAACGCGCCCGGTCGCAGCGAAGCCGGAACTGGTAGTTTGATGAGTGTGGGGGAAAGACGGCAGCGGAAGAGAGCCTTTCCTGCTGCTGATCCACCGGCCGCTCGCCGCCCTGCGCACGCGAGTGGCGTTCCTCTGCAGCATATTGGCTTGGAAGACCGACCAGCCGGTTGAGCCTGAAGCCGCACATTATTCACCGTGGTGATGAGTGTTTCTGCGTTTTCCAAATTGGCCGCGTACAACCTTTTTGGGCGATGGTTCGTTCAGAACGCCTCTGCTCTCAACGCCACCAGCGAAGCAGGGCTGCGTGCCTGACGACCGATGGAGCAGACATCGATGCCTGTCGGGAACGCGCGATCGGGCCCACGCTGCAGCGGACCTCGATTGCGGGCTGGAGGCAGAAGGCACTGCTTGCCCAGGGAAGTTGAATAGGGAGTTGGTCGGCTCCCCTAAGAGTTGCCTTTCGACCAAGGAGCGATCGATGAAGTCGGCTTTCCGGTACCTGATGTTCGCCATGGCCTTGCTGTCGCCAGGGGGAATGAATGCAGTCCAGGCAGCGGACGCTCAAATGCCACTCGTTGTTGCGAGGCCCCGGGAACCCTCCATCACCACGAGCACGTCCGAGACGACCGGCATGTCCCGGGTCAACGGCCAGAGCGGTACGGTGCTCCATGTGAATGCGACGAAGCCTGGATTGCATGCCGTGTTGCTGCGGCTTGAGCCGCACAAACACGTCATGCCGCTGTCGCACCTCGATTCCCGCTTCGCGACGATCCTGTCTGGAACCTTCTACGTTGCGTTTGACGACACATACGACGCAACCAAGCTCAAGGCCCTTCCGCCTGGTGGCATCTACGCTGAGCCGGCCTAGGCAGCCGTTCGGTTGCCGAATGGTGTGAGTAAGAAAACCTGAAGGGTTGAGGCGACCTACACGCGTCATTGGTTCGCCTGAGGCATTATTTCATGATTGCACTCGTTCGCATTGCCCTCAGCCGGCCCTACACCTTCATCGTGTTGGCGCTGCTGATCCTGATCATCGGCCGCTCGTGGCCCTGCGCTCGGTGTGCCCCCACACCCAGCGGCGGGCTAAGGTGACCGGCGCCTTTTCTCGTGGGGGAGAATTGCCTGAGAGCCCGGCGCCGGCCTAGCGACTAGTGGTCCGCCGCATATGCAAGATAGCTAATTTCTACCTCAAAAGGACATCGTGTGATCGCGTAACCTCTTTGGCAATCGCCCTGGCGATCAGGAATAATCCTCACCGGTGCGGCGACCCCAATTTGCGAGGATCGCCATGACAATGAAATTTCCCTTCACGGAAGACACACTCGGCAAAAGCTGGAGGCCGGGACGGGTCTTTCTGTCTATTGCCTCACTTGCCGGCGGTCGGCGGTATTGGACGTTGCCGCACTGGTGAAACGGCTCGGGCCAGACCATAAATGCCTGCTTTGCGTACCAGTTGATGGGATCGCCTACAGGACTGTTGTTCGATGGCGCAAGAGTGATCGCGTAGGCGTTGAATTCAAGGGCACCGAGCCAAAGCCGAAGTTCCATTACGGTTGAATGCCGGCCGGCCTTCCTGTCTCTAGTGGCAGAAATGTCACGCAATCTGAATATGCAGCGCTTCAACTAGGGCGCGCTTATGATCCCTCTTACCGAGGCGTACCGTCTTGGCTGCGAGGGATGCGGGGACCACTGGAGCGCTCGCTGCGGCAACGCAGCGGGCGCTTCGCATGGGAGCGATGGCGATGTGCACCAGAGCAGGGCTAGCATCCGGCTTCCGGGCTTTCTGTCAGCTCACTCTCCGGCTGGACCGCCAGCGCGCGGTCTCGATGTCGTCGCGGGAAATCCCCATGTCGCTGAGCATGTCGTCCGGTGAGTCGCTCAGATCGTCAGTTGCCTTCAATAGCGCCCTCTGATCGGCTCGGCGACCAAACCAATCGACAACGGGACCAGCTACGACTAGAGGAAGGTTCATAAGCATAGGAAGGTTCACAAGCATCAGGGCACTCCCTTCACCGCTGCACAAGCTAGGCCGATGCGCCAGGAGCGTCTGTGACAGGATTCACAGACCCGTTAGTGCCTGCTAATTCAAGAACGTGCCGAGAACATCACCGCCATTCCGTGTGAGCGGGAATGTTTTGCAATGCACGGAAAACAAGGGCTTAGGTGAGAGCGTGTTGCAAATGTGATGTAACCACGGTCCGGAGACCATGTTTTCATCTAAGGCATTGTTCTGCTTGGATATTTCGTTGGCTGGGGAACCTGGATTCGAACCAGGACTAACGGAGTCAGAGTCCGCTGGTCTACCGTTAACCTATTCCCCAGCAGGCGCGGTCGGTATCGCGCGAAGCGGGCGGCTCAAGCGCCGCGAGCGCTGCCTTGTAGCCGCCATCCGAAAATAGTCAACCCCGCGCCGCAGTTCAACCGCAGCCTTTTTCTCATTCGATCGCGGGCCGCACGGGGACGCTCAGCCTTCGCCGCGGCTGTATTGCGAATGCTCGAAGAACAGCACCACGCCGAGCCCGATCAGCAGCGGGATGATCAGGTAGAACAGGCGGAACACCAGGAGTGCGGCGAGCACGCCGACCGGATCCATGTGCGACAGTCCGGCCAGGAAGACCACCTCGAAGACGCCGAGCGCGCCCGGCGCATGCGACAGCAACCCGACCGAAAAGGATATCATGAAGACGCCGAGCACGACGAAATAGCCGGGATTGCCGGCCGCCGGCAAGGCAAAGTAGATGATGGCCGCCGCCGCGAGCAGCTCGACCGGGCCGATCAGCAATTGCCGCGCCACGATCGGCAGTGCCGGGTAATGCAGCTGGAAGCTGCCGACCTTGAGCGGCCTCAGATGCAGCCAGCTGCAGAACACATAGACCGCAACCAGGATCAGCATGGCGAGGCCGGCGGCTGTTGCCAACTCGTGGTGCGGGGTCGTGGTGAAACGGTCGACGATCTCCGGCTCCAGCACCAGCACGAGACCCCCGACAAGCAGGCTGGAGAGCACGAAGGTGATCCAGCAGATCGCCACCAGCACGCCGACATCCTGGCCGGTCAGCCCCCGGGTGCCATAGGCGCGGTAGCGGATCACCGCGCCAGACAGCACCGAGCCGCCGATATTGTGCGACAGCGCATAGGTGGTGAAGGAGCAGAGCGTGACGAACAGCCACGAAACTTTCTTGCCGATATGGAGCAGCGCAATGTGGTCGTAGCCGGCGAGGGAGGCATAGGCGACGACCGAGCTCAGCGCCGCCAGCACCCAGGCGCGCGGGGGGATGGCGACGATACCGGCCCAAACATCGTCGAGTGAGATGCCGCGCAACTCATGGATGAGCAGCCAGAGCGAGAACACCACGGCCGCTACGCCGATGACCGGCCAGAAATAGCGCGTCCAGTTCATGGCGTCGTCGTCATGCGATTAAGCTCATTGCTATGATGTCGCCCAAACCCGTTCCAAGTCTCATTGAGACATGCCTGATTGAAGCCGGCTATTCAACCGGCATGAGATGGCCCCTGCGTGACGGCGCCAAAAATCGGGCCATGCGCTCTTGGTGATTGCAAAGCGCGCTGCTAGTCTGTTCTCAACTTGAACAAATCGAGGTGCCTGCTGCGTCCTTGCTGGTTCGCGCGGCGCCGAAAGGAATTGAAGTGGAAGACCACGATACCGGCGCGGGCGCGTCGGCAGTGGGCGTGTCCGGGGCATCGCCGGCGGTACCGGCGGGCCCGCCCGCGGGGCGTTTCAGCCGCCATGCGGGCGCGCACGCAAGACATGCCGACAATCAAGGCGAGAACCCGAAAGGCAAAACGCGCAAGCGCCGCAAGCGCAGGCGAGGCCGCAAGGTTTTCGCACGTGATGAGAACGGCGGAATACCCTCGCCGGGGCCCGTCGCCGCTCCCGCCAGCCTTGCGCCTGAACCCGCGCCGATCGTCCCCCAGCCGCGACCGTCGCTTCCAAATGGCGCGCGCCCGTCGCATCAGGAACTGCCGGTATTCGCAGCGCTCGATCTCGGCACCAACAATTGCCGGCTGCTGGTCGCGGTGCCCGCCCGCCACGGCCAGTTCCGCGTCATCGATGCGTTCTCGCGCATTGTCAGGCTGGGCGAGGGGCTTTCGGCCAGCGGGCGGCTCGGCCAGGCGGCCATGGACCGTGCCGTCGAGGCGTTGAAGGTCTGCGGAGACAAGCTGCGCAACCGCAAGATCAGGAAGGCGAGACTGATCGCCACCGAGGCGTGCCGCTCGGCCGAAAACGGCGTCGACTTCCTCGAACGGGTCGAGCGCGAGGCCGGTCTGAAGCTGGAGATCATCGATCGCCAGACCGAGGCCCGGCTGGCCGTCTCTGGCTGCGGCTCGCTGGTCGAGCGCGAAACGCGCGGCGTGGTGCTGTTCGACATTGGCGGCGGCTCGTCCGAGATCGCATTGATCGACCTCACGCGCGGCCAACGCTCGCCGCAGCTTGCCAACCACATCGTCTCCTGGACGTCGCTGCCCGTGGGTGTCGTCTCGCTCGCCGAACGTTTCGGCGGTCGCACGGTGACGCGCGAGACCTTCGCCGCCATGGTCGATGACGTTGCGGTGCGGCTCAAAGCCTTCGACGGGCGCGACCGGCTCGCGCATGTGCTCGCCAGTCCGAATTTCCATCTGCTCGGCACCTCCGGCACGGTGACGACGCTGGCCGGCGTCCATCTCGACCTCGAGCGCTACGATCGCCGCCGCGTCGACGGGCTGTGGATGGACCGTCAGAGCGTCGACCGCATGGTGGAAAAACTGATCGGCTGGGATTTCCAGCAGCGCGTCGCCAATCCCTGCATCGGCGCCGACCGCGCCGACTTGGTGCTTGCCGGCTGCGCCATCCTGGAAGCGATCCGCGGCGTGTGGCCGTCGGAGCGGCTGCGGGTCGCCGACCGCGGCTTGCGCGAAGGCATATTGAGCGAACTGATGGCCGATGACGGCGTCTGGCGTCATGACGGGCGCGGCCGACAATGAGCAGGAAGCCAGAGAAGCCGGGCTCGGCCGGCATGCGCGTGTTGAAGACCCGGATCAAGAAGAAGAGCGGCCTGAAGGAATCCTCGCGCCGCTGGCTCGAGCGGCACATGAACGACCCTTATGTGCAGCGCTCCAAGGCCGATGGGTACCGTTCGCGCGCCGCCTACAAGCTCACCGAGATCGACGACAAGCATCATCTTTTGAGACCCGGCATGAAGGTGATCGACCTCGGCGCCGCGCCCGGCGGCTGGTGCCAGGTGGCGGCGGCCCGCACGAAATCGAGCGCGGAAAACCCGCATGTCGTCGGCATCGACTATCTTGAGATGGACGCGGTGCCGGGCGCTGTCATCCTGCAGTTGGATTTCCTCGATCACGACGCGCCGCAAAAGCTGTCAGAGGCGCTCGGCGGTCAGCCCGATGTCGTGCTGTCGGACATGGCTGCCCCCACCACCGGGCATCGCCGGACCGATCATCTGCGCACCATGCATTTGTGCGAAGTGGCAGCGGATTTCGCCCTGCAGGTTTTGAAGCCCGGCGGCCATTTCCTCGCCAAGACCTTTCAGGGCGGGGCCGAGAACGAGCTGCTCTCGCGGCTCAAGCAGAATTTCCGCTCGGTTCATCATGTGAAGCCGCCGGCCTCGCGCGACGAGTCGGTGGAGCTTTACCTGCTGGCGAAGGAGTTCAAGGGGTAGCGCCTAACCTTCTCCCTTTGTCAGGAGAGAAGGGAAAGGTGGCGCTCATTTCCCCGCGGTCCCCACCGCCTCCAGCGTCTTCGGCGTCGACAATTTGCCATGTCCCGACACCGCATTGCCGGCGTCCGGCGCCAGCCGCATGAAGGTCAGCGATGCCGCCGCCGAAACCGCCGCGACGATGAAGAAGGCGATGTGGAAATCGCCAAGCGTCAGCGGGCCGCCATGGATCGAAGTCGACACTTCGAGGATGCCGCCGGCCAGCGCCACGCCGAGCGCGATCGACAACTGCTGGAACACGGCAACGATCGGCGTCGCCTTGCTGGTGTCGGCGGTCGATACTTCGGCGTAGGACAGCGCGTTGACGCCGGTGAAGAACATCGAGCGGATGAAGCCGCCGACCAAAAGGATCGCGAGCATCAGCGCATAGGGGGTTGCGGGGGTGAAAAGGCCGTAGATGGCAATCGAGCCGGCGGCGATCAGCGATCCCCAGATCAGCACCCGCCGGAACCCGGCGAGCCTGAAGAGCAGCGCGGTGACGAACTTCATGCCGATGGCGCCGACCGCGGAGACGAAGGTGATCATACCGGACTGGAACGGCGTCAGCCCGAAGCCGATCTGGAACATCAGCGGCAGCAGGAAAGGCACCGCGCCGATGCCGATGCGGAACAGCGAGCCGCCGAGCACGGAGGAGCGGAACACCTGGTTTCTGAAGAGCTCCAGCGCCAACAGCGGGTTCCTGGCGCGCCGAGCATGCAGCAGATAAAGCACGCCCGAAACCAGGCCGACGGCAACGGTAATGAAGCCGGCGATCGGCGGCAAAGCGGGGAGGCTGACCACCGAGAGGCCGAAGACGATGCCGGACGCCGCGAGGCCGCTGAGCACGAAGCCCGGGAAGTCGAGCGGCGGCGTTTTGGCGGGGTCGGTTTCCGGCAAATAGCGGGTGGCAAGCCAGATGCCCAAAAGCCCGATCGGCACGTTGATCAAAAAGATCCAGTGCCAAGTGAAATAGGTGGTGATGAAGCCGCCGATCGGCGGGCCGACCAACGGCCCGACGAGCGCCGGCACCGTCAGCCATGACATCGCCGCGACGAGCTCGCTTTTTGGCGTCGCGCGCACCAGCACCAGGCGCCCGACCGGCGTCATCATGGCGCCGCCCATGCCTTGCAGGAAACGCGACACCACGAAGGCCGGCAGCGAATTGGAGAAGGCGCAGGCGACCGAGCCGGCAATGAAGACGGCGATCGCGGCGCGAAACACGTTCTTGGCCCCGAACCGGTCCGCCATCCAGCCGCTAATCGGAATGAAGATTGCCAGCGACACGAGATAGGCCGTCAGCGCCAGCTTCAGCGCGATCGGGCTGGTGTGGATGTCGATGGCGATTGCCGGCAGCGAGGTCGCGATCACGGTCGAATCCATGTTCTCCATGAAAAGTGCGACCGCCAGGATGAGCGGGATGATGCGGTTCAAGGGGACGCCCTGATTTGACTTCGCGATTCCGGGCCTGGCTTTGGGGGCGAGCCGGCACGCCGGGGCGGTACCACCAATTGGCCCGGATGTCGCATTAATTTGCTGTCACTTTTGTGCGACCGCAACCCTCGCTGGGAATCATCGCGCGCGCCGCTTGATAAACAGAGCCTCTGGGTTATTGTAGTGAAAATAACTACAGGTTATGCAGCCATGGACGAAACCGTTTCGGCAGCCGATGCCAATCGCAGGTTCTCCCACATCCTGCGTGATGTACGCGAGGGCCACAGCTACGTCGTGACCACCCATGGGCGGCCGGTGGCGCGGATCGTGCCTGCGCAGAAGCACGAGGGCGTGGCCTCCCGCTCGCACGCAGCATTGCTGTCGCGCCTCGAACGGCAGCCGATCCTCAATGCCGGACACTGGATCCGCGATGAACTTTATGAGGACGATCGGTGAAGGTCGCCATCGACCCCAACGTCCTGGCCTATGCTGAGGGCGTTAACAACGCGGAGAAGCGCGACGCCGTTATCGAACTGCTACGCAACGTTCCACGAGAGGCCGCGGTCATTCCGGTCCAGGTGCTGGGCGAACTGTTCAATGTTCTCGTCCGCAAGGCCGGAAGACATTCCCAGGAAGCTCGGGATAAGCTGCTTAGCTGGAGCGACGCCTTCGCGGTTGCCGGAACGACGCCGGAAGTGATGATGAAGGCTGTCGATCTTGCGGCAGACCATCGTTTCGGCATCTGGGATGCTGTCATTCTTTCGACTGCTTCGCAAACGGGTTGCCGGCTACTCCTGTCGGAAGATCTGCAGGATGGCTTTACCTGGGGCGGTGTAACCGTCGTCAATCCTTTTGCATCGCCGCGGCACGCTCTGCTGGATGCTCTCCTAGGTGCGGAATAGGAACCTGAAGCGTCTCGCAACGATCGGCTTTTCATCGCCTGCGGGACGTGTTACCAGCCAGCGCCAATCCTGAAAGGGAAGATGAGAGTCGGCGCTGGCCATTTCGGCCCAGCGCCTTTTCCGCATTCAAAAAGGACTGGCCATGGCAAAAATCATCGAGACGTCCACCGGCGCATTGGCGCTGACCTTCGACGACGTGCTGTTGCAGCCCGGCCATTCGGAGGTCATGCCCGGCGAGACCGATATCCGCACCCGCATCGCCACCGACATTGACCTCAACGTGCCGATCCTCTCGGCCGCCATGGACACGGTCACCGAAGCGAGGCTGGCGATCGCCATGGCGCAAGCCGGCGGGATCGGCGTCATCCACCGCAATTTCTCGCCGGCCGAGCAGGCCGAGCAGGTCAGGCAGGTGAAGAAGTTCGAATCCGGCATGGTGGTCAATCCCGTTACCATCGGCCCCGACGCCACGCTCGCCGACGCCCTGGCACTGATGCGCGCTCATGGCATTTCCGGCATTCCGGTGGTCGAGAACGGCGGCACCGGCGGTCATACGGTCGGCCGGCTGGTCGGGATCCTCACCAACCGCGACGTGCGCTTCGCCTCCGATCCGTCGCAGAAGGTCTACGAATTGATGACCCGTGAGAACCTGATCACGGTGAAAGAGAATGTCGACCAGGACGAGGCCAAGCGCCTGTTGCACAAGCGTCGCATCGAGAAGCTGGTGGTGGTCGACCGCAAGGGCAATTGCGTCGGCCTGATCACCGTCAAGGACATCGAGAAGTCGCAGCTCAACCCGCACGCCACCAAGGACGCTCAGGGGCGGCTGCGCGCCGCGGCCGCCACCAGCGTCGGCGACGACGGCTTCGAGCGCGCCGAGCGCCTGATCGATGCCGGCGTCGACCTTCTGGTCATCGACACCGCGCACGGCCATTCGCAGCGCGTGCTGGACGCGGTGACGCGTGCGAAGAAGCTCTCCAATTCGGTGCGCATCCTGGCCGGCAACGTGGCCACCGCCGAGGGCACGCAGGCGCTGATCGATGCCGGCGCCGACGCCGTCAAGGTCGGTATCGGTCCGGGCTCGATCTGCACCACCCGCATCGTCGCCGGCGTCGGCGTGCCGCAGCTCTCGGCGATCATGTCGGCGGTTGAGACGGCTGAGAAGTCGGGCGTGAGCGTCATCGCCGATGGCGGCATCAAATATTCGGGCGATCTCGCCAAGGCGCTCGCCGCCGGCGCAAGTGCCGCCATGATCGGCTCGCTGCTTGCCGGCACCGACGAGAGCCCGGGCGAGGTCTATCTGCACCAGGGCCGCTCCTTCAAGGCTTATCGCGGCATGGGTTCGGTCGGTGCGATGGCGCGTGGCTCGGCCGATCGCTACTTCCAGGCCGAGGTGCGCGACACCTTGAAACTGGTTCCGGAGGGCATCGAAGGCCAGGTTCCCTACAAAGGACCTGTGGCTGGCGTGCTGCACCAGCTTGCGGGCGGCCTGAAAGCCGCTATGGGTTATGTCGGTGGGCGCGATCTTGCCGAGTTCCGCGAACGCGCCACCTTTGTGCGCATATCAAACGCCGGACTTCGTGAAAGCCACGCCCATGACGTCACGATCACCCGCGAAAGCCCGAACTATCCGGGCGGACTTTGATCAGGCGGACGAGCGGCCGGATCGCTTGGGGCTATGGCGCAACCTGATCGTCACGGTGTTGCGCCTGTCGCGTCACGCGGCGGCGCTCTCGATTGGGTCCGCGGCGATCTTCATCGCCATGACGGCGCTCGAGTTCTTTTATTTCCGCCACCTGAGCGGCGGGCTTCCTTCGCTCGACATGCGTGTTACCGGCTTCACGCCGGATGAGGGCATGGCATGGCTGACGGCGCTCGGCCGGCGCGGCAGCGAGATCATCATCGTTTGGCATTATCTGACGTTTGATCTGCTCTTCCCGGCGCTGCTGTCGCTCACCTTGCTCAGCCTGATCCTGGCCTTCGGCAGGCGGCTGAGCACTTTCCGCTCCATGCCCGCGCAATTGAAGGCGCTGTCGGCACTGGTCCTGGTGTTGCCCTATACGATCGCCGACTACGCGCAGAACTTCGCCGTGGCGCGGCTTTTGTCGGATTTCCAGTCGGCCAATCCCGACTCGCTGGCCTTCGCCTCGTCGCTGACCGTGACAAAGTTCACGCTTCTGGCGATCCCCTTCGCGGTCGTTGCGGTCCTGGCGCTTGCCGGGCAGCGGCGGCGTTAAACGGTAGGGGCAAGATGAACCAGACCGCCATCTTCTGGCCGATGCTGGCGCAGGTGCTGCTGGTCTACATCGTCTATCTGGTGATGCTGAAGCGGCGTTATCTTGCCGTGAAGTCCGGCGAGGCCAAGATCAGCCAGTACAAGGTCCGCTCGACCGAGCCGGCCTCAAGCGTTACCGTCGCCAACAACCTCATCAACCAGTTCGAGCTGCCGGTCCTCTTTCACGTGCTATGCTTGGCGCTGTTCGTTACCAATGGCGTGAATTACCTGACGCTGACGCTGATGTGGCTCTTCGTCGTCACGCGCTATGTGCACGCCTGGGTGCATCTCACCAGAAACTATCTGCTGCACCGCAGCCGCGCCTTCTTCCTCGGCGCGGGCATCCTTCTCGTCGCCTGGATCTGGTTCGCGCTGCACCTGCTTGGGGCGGTGTAGATTGATGCATGTCGCCCAGAAGCGTGCGCGGTTCTGGGACAACGACACGCCATGAAATTCAAGTATTTGAAGCGGTTGCCGGAATGCGTTTCGGCGCGACGCGCTTTAAAGGTCGAACACCGCTATCCTGCGCTTGTCGAACTTGATGCCGATCTCGCCGCGCACCAGTCTAAGCGCCTGTTCGCCAAACACGGCACGCCGCCAGCCTTGCAGCGCCGGCACGTCGGCGGCATCACCCTCGGCGGCGATGCGGTCGATGTCGTCGCTCGAGGCGAGCACCTTGGAGGCGACGCCTTCCTTCTCGGCGACGATCCTGAGCAGCACCTTGAGCAGTTCCGCCGCCGCGCTCGAGCCCTCCGGCGGCTGGAACGTCTTCGGCAGCTTGGGCATCGCTTCCTTCGGAAGGGAAAGGGCGGTGTTGACGGCGCTGAGCAGCGCGGTTGCCGTCGCCGAACGCTCCCAGCCCTTCGGCGTCGTCCGCAGCCGCCCCAACGCAGTCGCGTCGCGCGGCGCCTGTTGCGCGATTTCGTAGATCGCATCGTCCTTGAGCACGCGGCCGCGCGGCACGTCGCGCTCGCGCGCTTCGCGTTCGCGCCATGCCGCCACCGCCTGCACGATCGCCAGCTCCTGCGGCTTGCGCAACCGCATCTTCAGCCGCTTCCAGGCATCTTCCGGATGCGGATCGTAGGTCTGGCGCGAGGTGAGGACGTCCATCTCCTCATTGAGCCAATGGGCGCGGTCCTCGCGCTTCAACTCGGCGCTGAGGTGCTCATATACCTTGATCAGGTGGGTGACGTCGGCGAGCGCGTATTCGAGTTGCTTGTCGGAGAGCGGCCGGTGCCGCCAGTCGGTGAAACGCGAGGATTTGTCGAGCCGCGCGCCGGTGATGCGCTGCACCAGCTGATCGTAGGAGACGCTGTCGCCGAAGCCGCAGACCATGGCCGCCACCTGCGTGTCGAACACCGGATGCGGCACCAGGTCGCCCAGATGAACGATGATTTCGATGTCCTGGCGTGCGGCGTGAAAAACCTTGACCACCGCTTCGTTGGCCATCAGCCGGAAGAAGGGTTTGAGGTCGATGTCGGGCGAAAGCGGATCGATCAGCGCCGTCACGCCTGGCGCGGCCATCTGGATGAGGCAGAGGATCGGCCAGAAGGTCGTTTCGCGGATGAATTCGGTGTCGACGGTTACGAATTCGGACTTTTCGAACGCCGCGATGACGCTATCGAGTTCTTTCTGGGTGGTGATGACGTGCATCAATTCGCTTTTGGCATCATATCAGGCCTCTTCAATTTCAGCCGCAAGCGCTTTCGTCAAGCCGCAGTTAGAGCAATTCCAGGAAAAGTGACGAACAGTTTTCCGTCCGTAATTGCGTAAAATCAAAGAGATAGAGCGGTTCGGCGTGTCCGCGAAACGCTGAAACGCCTAATCCTGCTTGTCTGAATCGCCACCCCGCCGCGCCAGCCGCGCGAATAGCGTCGACGTGCGCAAAAGCGCGGTGAAGCGGCTGCGGCTGCCGGCCGGCACACTCGACCGCACCTGCATGCGGTAGAGGATCACAATGATGAGAACGGCATAGACGAGGGCGTTGAAAACGAACAGCGCGCTCGGCCCGAAATGTTGCATCACCGCCGAGGCCGCAATCGGACCGCCGATCGCGCCGAAGGAGTAGAACAGCATCAACGCCGCGTTGATCAGCACGAACTCACCTTTGCCGGCGCGGTCGTTGGCATGCGCGGCCGATAGTGAATAGAGCGGCATGGCGAAGCTGCCGAAGATGAAAACGATGATGAAGTTGAGGAACGGGTCGGCGCGCGCCACGAAGGCCAGCGCCAGCGCAGCAAGCAATGCGCAGCACGTCGTCGCCAACAGCACCGAGCGCCGGTCTCGGCGGTCGGAGAGATAGCCAAGCGGATATTGGATGAGGGCGCCTCCAAAAATGCCGACGCTGACGAAGGTCACGACATCGGCAACCGACATGCCGATCTCCTCGGCATAGACCGGCGACAGCGTGCGAAAGGCGCTGTTTGTGAGGCCGACGGCGATGCAGCCGATCGAGCCGAGCGGCGAGATCCGCCAGACGCGCGGCAGGTCGAGCTTGACGTCTTCCGGAGGCGCCGGGTTCGAGCGGTCCCCGAGCGAGACCGGCACCAGCGAAAAGGTGATCATCATCGACATGACGGCGAAGATGGCGAAACCGCCGGCGCCGAAGATAGGAATCAGGAATTGCGCGCCGGTAACGGAGCCGATGTCGACCATGCGATATATGGCAAGCACCCGCGCGCGGTCCTTGTTGCCGACGCCGGAATTCAGCCAGGCTTCCATGACGGTGAACAGGCCGGCAAAGCAGAAGCCGCCGGCAAAGCGCACCGCGCACCACATGACGGGGTCGATGACGAGCACCAGAAGCAGCGTGCCGACCGAGGCGATCGCGGCCAGCGCGGCAAAAGTCCGGACGTGGCCGACCGCCTTCAGGATACGCGTGACGGCTAGGCAGCCGAGCAGGAAACCGGCGAAATAGAACGTGCCCATCAGGCCGATATCGGAAGCGGAAAAGCCTTCCTGCGCGCCGCGCAAGGCAATCAGCGTGCCCTGCAGCCCGTTGCCGCCAAGCAGGATGCCTGCGGCAATCAGGAGCGGAATAAGCGGACGGATGGACGACATTAAAGAGAGGCAATCACGGATCTGTGACCTCTTCTTGGACCATAGATCCTGTCAACGCCAGCGGCAAATGCAACTTCACATCCTTGCACCCGGCCGAGGAGATGGGCTGCCAATTGGGGTAGGGTGTCCTAAGCCTTGCCGGCCCGTATTTCTATCTCCAGCTCGACCGTAGCAGGTGTCTCGCCCGGAAACGCATGGATGTCCTCCGCGGCCGGCCTCCGGCCAAGTGAACCTACCGTCAGCAGGCTGAGCGCGATGAAGGGGATGCCGATGCCATAGGCGGAGCGGATGCCCCAATGGTCCGATACGAAGCCGAGCAGCGGCGGGCCGAGCAGGAAAGCGATGAAGGAAATCTGTGAGAGCGCCGCGACGTTGATCGCCGCCGGGGATCCGTCCGTTGCGCGGCGGCGGAGATCGCCAGCGGGAAGAGGGCGCTGCTGCCAATGCCCAACAGGGCAAAGCCAAGCATCGAAACGGCCGGCAGCGGCGAGAAGAAGACGATGAGCACGCCGGCCGCCATCGCTGCCAAGAGCACGCGCGCGACCCCGCTTGGCGAGTGGCGGTCGACGAAGGAGTCGGCGAAAAAGCGTGTGGTTGCCTGCGAGAAGGCAAACAGCGCCACGGTCAAGCCGGCGACGAAGGGGCCGGAGTCGAAGACGGTGCGCATGTAGATCGCCGACCAGTCGATGCTGGCGCCTTCGAGGAGCATCGCCGAAAGCGTCACGGCGACCAGGGCCAAGATCGCGGCACCTGCGTCGGCGGCGATACGCTGGCCGCCGTGGCGCAGCTTGGCGCCGATCTGTTCTTCCTTGGCTCCTGCGGCCTCGATGCCTCGCGTGGCGTCACCGCCTTCGATTCGGCGGAAGCGGAGGTCAAGCGCGCCATGGCCAGGAATAGCGCCGGCATCGTGATCGCCGTCACCAACGACAAGCTCGCCACCGCGGCGCCTTATCGCGTCGCCGCGCCCGACGCGATAAGCCATCTGGTGGTGGACAAGACGGCGCCTTCAGCCATCCTTGCCGATTTCGAGCGCCTGGGTGTCGAAATCCACTTTGCCTGATCTGCGGCACCCGCCTGCGTGTGACCGCTTGCCTTGACAAAGCCGGCCTCTCATGCGCTTTTCGCGCCAATTTTCGAGCCGGGCTTTCGCCCGCAATTCCGGACTCCACCAATGACAATGCATCGTTACCGCAGCCACACCTGTGCCCAGTTGAGAAAGAGCGACGTCGGCAATTCCGTCCGCCTGTCGGGCTGGGTGCATCGCGTGCGCGACCATGGCGGGCTGCTCTTCATCGATCTGCGCGACCATTACGGCCTGACCCAGATCGTCGCCGATCCGGACTCGCCGGCCTTCAAGGTCGCCGAGACCGTGCGCGGCGAATGGGTGATCCGCGTCGACGGCGAGGTCAAAGCGCGCCTGCCGGAGACCGTCAACGCCAATTTGCCGACTGGCGAGATCGAGATTTTCGCGCGCGAGATCGAAGTGCTCTCGGCGGCCAAGGAGCTGCCGCTGCCGGTGTTCGGCGAGCCTGAATACCCCGAGGACATCCGCCTGAAATACCGCTTCCTCGACCTGCGCCGCGAGACGCTGCACAGGAACATTATTGCGCGCACCAAGATCATCGCCGAGATGCGCAAGCGCATGGGCGAGGTCGGTTTCACCGAGTTCTCGACGCCGATCCTGACCGCGTCGTCGCCCGAAGGCGCGCGCGACTTCCTGGTGCCGTCGCGCATCCATCCCGGCACCTTCTATGCCCTGCCGCAGGCGCCGCAGCAGTACAAGCAGCTGATCATGGTCTCGGGCTTCGACCGCTACTTCCAGATCGCGCCCTGCTTCCGTGACGAGGATCCGCGCGCCGACCGCCTGCCCGGCGAGTTCTACCAGCTCGACCTCGAGATGAGCTTCGTCGAGCAGGATGACGTGCTCTCCACCATGGAGCCGGTGCTTCGCGGCGTCTTCGAGACCTTTGCCGCCGGCAAGCCGGTGACTCAGCAATTCCGCCGCATTCCCTTCGACGAGGCGATGCGGACCTACGGCACCGACAAGCCGGACCTGCGCAACCCGATCGAGATGCAGGCGGTCTCGGATCATTTCCGCGATTCCGGCTTCAAGGTCTTCGCCAACATCCTGGCCAACGATCCGAAGGCCGAAGTCTGGGCTATCCCCGCCAAGACCGGCGGCAGCCGCGCCTTCTGCGATCGCATGAACTCCTGGGCGCAGGGCGAGGGCCAGCCAGGCCTCGGATACATCTTCTGGCGCAAGGAGGGCGACAAGCTCGAAGGCGCCGGACCGATCGCCAAGAACATCGGTGAGGAACGCACCGAGGCGGTGCGCCAGCAGCTTGGCCTTGCCGATGGCGATGCCGCCTTCTTCGTCGCCGGCGACCCGAAGAAGTTCGTTTCTTTCGCGGGCGCCGCGCGCACCCGCGCCGGCGAGGAATTGAACCTCGTCGACCGCGATCGCTTCGAACTCTGCTGGATCGTCGACTTTCCGTTCTTCGAATGGAACGAGGATGAGAAGAAGATCGACTTCGCCCACAATCCGTTCTCCATGCCGCAGGGCGGCATCGACGCGCTCGGCGGCCAGGAGCCGCTGGGCATCAAGGCGTTCCAATACGACATGGTCTGCAACGGTTTCGAGATCGCATCCGGCGGCATCCGCAACCACCTGCCGGAGACCATGGTCAAGGCCTTCGAGATGGTCGGCCTCGATCGCCAGACGGTCGAGGAGCGCTTCGGCGGCCTCTACCGCGCCTTCCAGTATGGCGCGCCGCCGCATGGCGGCATGGCGGCCGGCATCGACCGCATCGTCATGCTTTTGGTCGGCGCCAAGAACCTGCGCGAAGTGACCATGTTCCCGATGAACCAGCAGGCCTATGACCTGCTGATGAACGCGCCTTCGGAGGCCACCCCGCAGCAGCTTCGGGAGCTGTCGCTGCGCGTCGCCGTCGCGAAGAAGGACTGACGCGGGGGCTCATCCTGAATCGATGGTAGCCCTGGGAGCGATTGGCGGCTGGCCATCGCTCCCAGAGCCATTTTCTCAAGGATTGGGTCAGAGCGTGTGGGCAACCGCCCGGGTTTCCACCAATTGCTGCGGGAATGCCAAACCCGAGACCCCGAGGAGGGTCACGGCGGGCCGGTGTGGTCCGACATACTCTTTGTAAAGAGCGACGAACGCCTTCGTCGAGGAGGTCAGGCCCTGATCTTACGAAAACGGCGATCCGGATCATCCGAACCGCCGTTGGATAATGCTGGCAGGCGCGAAGCGCCCCGATCAGTCCTCGTTCGCCTTGACCTTCACGCCCAGCGTCTTCGGCAGGTCGAGCGGGTTGGACATGGCGCCGGCCATGATCAGCGCGAACGGCACCGACGCCGGCGGTTCGGCCGAGATCTCTAGGCTCTTGGGGTCGTCGAGGAACTTGTTGACCGCGGCCGATACCTCGGCCGTCAGTTCGGGATTGTTGAGCTGCGCCATGCCGAACGGCACGATCGCCTTGGCCTGGTTGGCGACGTCCTTGCCGGACATGCCCTGCTGCTTGCCGACATAGTCGAGCACCTTGCCGGTCAGCGAATCGTCGTCGAAGCGCACCGAGGCGCCGTTGAAGGACAGCTGCTGCAAGAGGCCGAGCATGGCCATGCCCTGCGCGGAATTGTCGGCACCCTCCGGCTGTGCGGCGAACTTCTTTTGCATCTCCTGCATCGACTTGATGAAGTCGAGGGTGTAGCCGCCGAGATTGAAGGTCATGCCGAGCGTGCCGGCATTCTCGACCGAGATGTCGTATTTCGACAGCTCCATCTTGCCGTCGCTGGGCTGCCAGGTGCCGGCCATCGAGACCGTACCGGAGATATTCTGGTAGCCGAGCGCTTGGATCGCCTCCTTCGACTTCGGGTCCTCGACCAGTGTCAGGTCGGCGTTGAACTTTTCCGTGTTGGCGGTGAAGTCCATCGCCTTGCCGTCGGCCGGCGGGGTGATCTGGACGGCCAGCCCGTCCATCGAGAAGGCCGTCTTGTCGCCGACCTTGACGGTCATGTTGGAGAGCTCGGCCGACTTGTACATCATCAGCGAGCCGAGCGGGTCGGTGCTGCCTTCGGCCGGCACCTTCATGCCGTGAATGACAACGGGGCTGAGGTTGAGCGTCACGCCGTCCTGGCTGCGCTCGAAGGCCGAGCTCGAGACGGTCGCGATCTGGAAGCCGCCATTGGCCTCGGTGATGCCCTCCAGCTTCACGTCGCCGATCGGCAGGGCTTGCTTCTCGGCTGCCGGCTTGATGGAGACGCCCTGCAGCACCGCGTTCGAATTGTCGCCGGAGACGCCGGTCCAGGAAATGTCGACGCCCTGGGCGGCAAGGGCCGCCTTGACGCGGTCGGCCACCGCCGGATCGGCGGCGAAGGCGGTGTTGAGCGGCAGGGCCAGCAGAATGGTTGAAAAAGCCAGTTTCTTGAGCATTGAGCGTTGAATTTTCATGGCGAGTTCCCTGTCCTGAAAAGTGTTTTTGAATTCTACTCCATCACCATTCCGCGACGAACGGGTCGGGAACAAGGCGTTTCCCGGCACATTTGTCGAAAACGGCGATGAAAAGCAAACCCGGCCGGCACGCATTGCATGATGCGGTGAATTTGTCATGAAGACCGCGGCTCTCCTGCGCCGGCGCGTTGCCTGCCCAGATAGAGGGCGCATGTAACAGATTGATGTTGGCCGGTTAGCCCGCTTGCTGCCGGGGCCGGTTGCAGAATGGGCAAACTGGAATGTTCAACTTGCCGCTTCCGTGAAATCCTTCACGTCGCCATTTGCGACGAATCCGCCGACTGCCAACCCGGCGCTTGCCGCGAATCACCCGCTCGGCTAGTCCAAATCCATGGGCAAAAGGCATTTGCCGCCTGAAGACAGTGGCGGCGGCGACAACATCGAACCGGTCGATCTGAAGGAAGCGCTCGAGAAGCGCTATCTCGCCTATGCGCTGTCGACCATCATGCACCGGGCGCTGCCGGATGTGCGGGACGGACTGAAGCCGGTCCATCGCCGCATCATGCATGCCATGCGGCTCTTGCGGCTCAACCCGGATCAGGGCTTCGCCAAATGCGCCCGCATCGTCGGCGAGGTGATGGGTAAGTTCCATCCGCATGGCGACCAGTCGATCTACGACGCGCTGGTGCGGCTCGCGCAGGAATTCTCGATGCGCTACCCGCTGGTCGACGGGCAGGGCAATTTCGGCAATATCGACGGCGATAACGCCGCCGCCATGCGCTACACCGAGGCGCGCATGACGGAGGTGGCGACCGAGCTGCTTGCCGGCATCACCGAGGACGCCGTCGACTTCCGGCCGACCTATAATGAGGAGGACGAGGAACCCTCCGTTCTTCCCGGCGCCTTCCCGAACCTGCTCGCCAACGGCTCGTCCGGGATTGCGGTCGGCATGGCGACCTCGATCCCGCCGCACAACGCCGCCGAGCTTTGCGACGCGGCACTTCATCTGATCGAGCATCCGGACGCGCCGGTGGCGAAGCTGATGGATTTCGTCCAAGGGCCGGATTTCCCGACCGGCGGCATCATCGTCGACAGCCGCGCCTCGATCCTCGAAGCCTATGAGAGCGGCCGCGGCGGTTTCCGCGTGCGCTCCAGATGGAGCCAGGAGGACCAGGGCAGGGGCACCTGGAGCATCGTCGTCACCGAAATCCCCTATGGCGTCCAGAAGGCCAGGCTGATCGAGAAGATCGCCGAGCTCCTGATGGCGCGCAAGCTGCCGCTGCTCGAGGACGTCCGCGACGAAAGCGCCGAGGATATCCGTATCGTGCTGGTGCCGAAGAGCCGCAGCGTCGATCCAGGCATCCTGATGGAATCGCTGTTCAAGCTGACCGAGCTCGAAAGCCGCTTCCCGCTCAACATGAACGTGCTGTCGCGCGGCAAGGTGCCGAACGTCCTGTCGCTGAAGGGCGTGCTGAAGGAATGGCTCGATCACCGCCGCGACGTGCTGATCCGCCGCTCGAGATATCGGCTGGGCGAGATCGAGAAGCGGCTGGAAATCCTGGCCGGCTATCTGATCGCCTATTTGAACATCGACGAGGTGATCAGGATCATCCGCGAGGAGGACGAGCCCAAGCAGGTGATGATGGCCCGCTGGTCGCTCACCGACAATCAGGCCGAAGCCATCCTGAACATGCGGCTGCGCGCCCTGCGCAAGCTGGAAGAGATCGAAATCCGCAAGGAGTTCGACGGCCTTACCGAGGAGAAGAAGCAGATCGAGGCATTGCTTGCCTCCGACGCCAAGCAATGGGCGACGATCAAGTGGGAAGTCGCTGAGGTTCGTAAGAAGTTCGGTCCGGAGACCGAGCTCGGCAAACGCCGCACCCAGTTCGCCGACGCGCCCGAGCATGACCTCACCGATATCGCGCACGCCATGATCGAGCGCGAGCCTGTCACCGTCGTGGTTTCGGAAAAGGGCTGGCTCCGCGCGATGAAGGGTCACCTGACCGACTATTCGCAGCTTGCCTTCAAGGAAGGCGACAGCCTGAAGCTCGCCTTCCACGCGCAGACGACGGACAAGATCCTGGTCTTCACCACCGGCGGCAAGTTCTACACCATCGGCGCCGATCGGCTGCCGGGCGGGCGCGGCCATGGCGAGCCGATCCGCATCATCGTCGACATGGAGAACGACCAGGACATCGTCACCGCCTTTGTCCACGACCCGAAGCGCAAGCTGCTCTTGGTTTCCTACGACGCCAACGGCTTCGTCGTCTCCGAGGAAGAGGTGATCGCCAACACCCGCAAGGGCAAGCAGGTGATGAACGTCAAAGCGCCGGACGAGGCCAAACGCTGCATTCCGGTTGCCGGCGACCATCTCGCCATCGTCGGCGAGAATCGCAAGATGCTGATCTTCCCGCTGTCCGAAATCCCGGAAATGGCGCGAGGCAAGGGTGTGCGCCTGCAGAAATACAAGGACGGCGGCGTGCTGGACCTTAAGACCTTCACGATTGCAACGGGGCTGACCTGGCAGGATTCGGCCGACCGCACCTTCACCAAGTCGCGCGAGGAATTGGCCGAGTGGATCGGCGCTCGCGCAGCCGCCGGTCGCATGGTGCCGAAGGGTTTCCCGAGGACGGGCAAGTTCGGGTAGCGAGGCTCCCCTTCTCCCCTGTGGGAAATGGTGTCGCCGAAGGCGACGGACGAGGGTGTTCCAGGGAACACAGACGTCTCACACTCCGCTGGAACACCCCTTATCCGTCTCGGCGCTACGCGCCGATCCACCTTCTCCCACACGGGGAGGAGGCTAGGCGCAAACATTTGGACTATCGTCACGATTGCTGCACTATGATGGTGCATAAGCAACCATCGGAGCTGGCAGGGGAGAACCGCCGCGTTGAAGCGGGCTGAGATCCAGAAACCAGGGCAGCGACTGTTCGGTCTGTCGGCGCCGCTGAGGGCTGCCGTCATCCCGCCGCTGTCGGCGGCGCGCTGGCTCCTGGTGCTGATCGTCGCCGCCGGCGTCTATTTCTTTCACGGCTTCCTGTTCCCGGTGCTGGCGGCGCTCGTCATCGCCTTCGCCAGCTGGCCGCTCTACCGCCGGCTGCTCGCCGGGGTCGGCGGCAACCGCACGATCGCCGCGACCCTCGCGATCCTGTTCATCCTGACCTTCCTGGTGGTGCCGATAGCGCTCGCCGGCACTTACGCCATCAACGAGCTTCGCGAGTGGGTGGTCTGGGCGATCGAGACCAACCGCCACGGCTCTGCCACGCCCCAATGGATCGCCACCATGCCGGTCGTCGGCGAATGGCTGAACCAGCAGTGGACGGCCAATCTCGGCCATCCCGGCGGCATCGGCGAATTGATCCAGATGGTCAGCGGCTCCAACATCGGCACCATCTATCGCGGCGCGCTGGCCGCCGGCGGCAGCGCCTTCGGGCTGCTGCTCACGCTGCTTTTCATGCTGATCGCGCTGTTCTTTGCCTATCGCGACGGCGAGGGCTTCGCGGCGCAGGTTGATCGCCTCGGCGAGCGCATCCTGCCGACTCGCTGGGAGCGCATCTCGCGCGTCGTGCCGGCTACCATTTCATCGACCGTCACCGGCATGACCGTCATCGCCATCGGCGAGGGCGTGGTGCTGGGTGTCGCCTATTGGCTGGCCGGCGTGCCGTCGCCGGTCACGCTCGGCGCGCTTACCGGCATCATGGCACTAATCCCGGGCGGGGCGCCGCTCTCCTTTACGCTGGTGTCGATCTACCTCGCGGCCAGCGGCAAGTTGTTTGCGGGCCTCGCGCTGTTCGTCTGGGGCGCGGTCGAGCTTTTCATCGTCGACAAGACGCTGCGCCCGAAGCTGGTCGGCGGGCCGATCAAGCTGCCTTTCCTGCCGACCTTTTTCGGCCTGATCGGCGGCGTCAAGACGATGGGCTTCCTCGGCCTCTTCATAGGCCCTGTACTGATGGCGCTGCTCGTCGCCATCTGGCGCGAATGGCTGCGCGAGGTCGAGCTGATGGATGAGCTTCCACCTGCCGCTGAAGAAGGGAACGGGCCGCCACGGATCGAGACGGCGCCTGAGACCAGGAAAATTCAGGCCGGGTAGGCGACGGCGAGCGCCGCGCGGCGCCTGCGGCCTTCGTGCAATTGCCAGAGCGAGTGGGCTACCAGCGCCACGATCAGGATCGCGCCGCCGATCAGGCTGTTTCGTGTCGGAGCCTCGGCAAAGACCAGCCAGACCCAGACAGGCGCGAGCACCGTCTCCAGAACGTAGAACATCGCCACCTCCGGCCCTGAAATATATTTCGGGCCGGCGGCGAGACAGAAGAACGAGATCGGCATGATCACCGCGCCGTTGAAGATGATCCACCACGGCGCGTTGACGTGCAGTCCTTCACCCGAGACCATGAATGCGGCGAGGGCCAGCGGAAAGACGACGCCGACCAGCGCGGTGAAGCCCATGTCCTTGCCGCTGGCGCGCGAGATGGTGATGGCGAGTGCGACGAAGAAAGCCGAGCAGAGCGCCATGAAATCGCCGAACAGTTTTCCGGTGCCGACCGAACCGCCGACGATGATCAGCACGCCGACGATCATCGCCAGCATTGCGATCACGGTGCTCAGCCGCGGTCGTTCTCTGAGGAACAGCCAGGAGAGCAGCGCCGCGAAGACGGTGTTGAAGGCCAGGATGAAGACGAGGTCGGCGGTCGAGGTATGATAGACGGCGGTGACGAAGGTGATCGAAGTCAGGCCGTAGCAGATCGCCGCCGCCAGGCCCGACCAGCCGGGGATGAGCTTCGGCACGTTGCCGCGCACCGCTCGCCAGACGACCCAAATCAACAGGGTGGCGACGAGCGTTGTCCCGGTCCGCAGCGCCATGATGGTCCACGGGCTGCCATCCGCGAGCCGGATCAGGGGAATGTCGAAGGTGAGCACCAGGCCGCCGATCGCGGTGATCAGCAGGCCTTTCTGATGGTCGTGGTGGGAAGACATGATTGGTCTCGCAATGATTTGCAGGCGGCGGCTGGATCGATGGCGCACTCTTCCAGCGAGTGGCGGAAACACCAGCTTCCTGCCCCTTGAAACAGTTTAAGAACGGGCTTTGGAAAAACGTCAGCGAATGACCGCTTCGTGGTCGTAGCGTTCCCAGCCTTTCGGACCGAGATGCTCCTGCGGCATGAAACGCATCTTATAGCTCATCTTGCGCGAGCCGTTGACCCAGTAGCCGAGATAGACGTGGGGCAGTCCCATCGCCTTGGCGCGGGCGATGTGATCGAGGATCATGAAGGTGCCGAGCGAGCGGTCCTCGAAATCGGGATTGAAGTAGGAATAGACCATCGACAGGCCGTCGGCCATCTTGTCGGTCAGCGCCACCGCAATCAATTCACCCTGGCCCTTGCCGGTGATGAAGGTGTCGGGGCCGCGGCGCCGGTATTCGATGATCTTGGTGTCGACATGCGTGTCCTCGACCATCATCGCATAGTCGAGCACTGTCATGTCGGACATCCCGCCGCGGCGATGGCGCGCGTCGAGATAGGCGCGAAACAGCGAATATTGCTCGGTGGAAGGCTGCGCGTCGTGCATGGCGCCGATGAGGTCGGCATTGCGCTGGGTGACGCGGCGCATGTTGCGGCTGGCGGTGAACTCCTGCGCCAGGATACGCACCGACACGCAGGCGCGGCAGGATTCGCAGGCCGGCCGGTAGGCGATGTTCTGGGAACGCCGGAAGCCGCCTTGCGTGAGCAGATCGTTCATCTCGGGCGCCTTGTCGCCGACAAGGTGCGTGAACACCTTGCGCTCGAACTGGCCCTCCAGATAGGGGCACGGGGACGGCGCGGTCAGGAAGAACTGCGGCGACTGGGTCGGATGCTGCGTCATCGATTCTTGGACACGCTCCTGCGAATCGCCCTACCTTTGGCCCGGCCGGCGAAAAATTCAACAGGATTGTGCTGTCGCGGCCGGCTCAAGCTGTTCATATCTAGCACAACCGGCGCGGCGACGGCGGCCGCACATAGCGTCAGCTATCGGTGCGGGTGACGACGGTGCCGAGAAGCAGGTCGTGCAGCGTGCGCTTGCGATCGGAAAACAGCGTGACCAGCAGCACCAGCGGCGTCAGGATGACGTTGCCGGCCCAGAACAGCACCGAATGCACGACGGCGGTCAGGCCGTCGATGCGCGCGCCGTCGAGCCTCTCAAGCCGGATGCCCATGATCTTCATGCCGGTTGTGGCCTGGTCGCGGCTGCCCAGCGTGTTCCAGATGTAGAGGATGGCAACCGCCGGAAGCAGGACGGAGAACAGGGCCCAGCCCAGGCCGAAGGTCAAAAGCCCGAGTAGGGCGACCAATATGGCGAAGGGGATGGTGAGCAGCGCCACGAAGAAATAGTCGAGGATGAAGGCGAAGATGCGCCTGGTGCGCACGCCGCGGTAGGCGCGTGTATCCTCGAGCCTTGTGGTGATAATCTCGCCGTCCAGCACGCGCGTGTTCATGTGTCATGCCTCGCAACAGGCCGGAAACAAGTCTCGGCCATTCGCCACTGAAATGGTGAAAGCCGGTGGCGGAATCAAGATGGACTGCTCGTGACGCCGGCGCGGCAGGCTGTGGCGAGCGGCGCTGCGGCGATTGAATTCATGGCGCGGATCGCGTTAGCCTGCTGCGGCGCAACAAGACGCCGAGGGGATGGGGAATATGGACTACGACATGCTGGTCATCGGCAGCGGCCCCTCCGGGCGCCGCGCCGCGGTGCAGTCGGCCAAGCTCGGCAAGTCGGTTTTGGTCGTCGATAGGGGCCGGCGTCTCGGCGGCGTCTCCGTGCACACCGGCACCATTCCGTCCAAGACGCTGCGCGAAACGGTGCTCAATCTCTCCGGCTGGCGCGAGCGCGGCTTCTACGGGCGCGGCTACCGGGTCAAGCAGGATATTTCGGTCAGCGACCTCGTCGAGCGCCTGCACAAGACGCTCGATCACGAAGTCGAGGTGCTGCAGCATCAGTTCATGCGCAACGCGGTCAAAAGCGCGCGGGCCACGGCCAGATTCATCGGCGCAAACAAGGTCAGCCTGACCACCGACAATGGCGACTATAGCGAGATCGGTTTCGCCAATGCGCTGATCGCCGTCGGCACCAGGCCGCACCGCCCGCGCGACGTGCCGTTCGACAAGACGCGCGTCTTCGACAGCGACGAGATGCTGGAACTCGACCGGTTGCCGCGCACGCTGACCGTCATCGGCGCCGGCGTCATCGGCGTCGAATACGCGACCATCTTTTCGGCGCTCGACGTGCCGGTGACGCTGGTCGAGCCGCGCAACACCATCCTCGATTTCGTCGATCGCGAAATCGTCGACGACTTCATCCATCAGATGCGCGACCGCGGCATGACCATTCGCCTCGGCAGCACGGTAAAAGAAATCGCCTCCAAGCCCGATCATGCCGAAGTGACCCTTGCCGACGGCCGCACCATCCGCTCCGAAATCGTGCTTTACGCTGCAGGCCGCAGCGGCAATCTTGGCAGCCTCGGGCTCGACATGGTCGGCATCGAGGCCGACAGCCGCGGCCGCATCAAGGTCGATCCCCAGACATTTCAGACCAGCGCGCCCAATATCTATGCCACCGGCGACGTCATCGGCTTTCCGAGTCTGGCCTCGACCTCGATGGAGCAGGGCAGGGTGGCTGCCTGCCATGCCTTCGGCGTGGCGCTGCCGCCGCCGCCGGAAACGTTTCCTTACGGCATCTACGCCGTGCCGGAAATCTCCACCGTCGGCCAGTCCGAGGAGCAGGTGCGCGAGAGCGGGATCGCCTATGAGGTCGGCGTGGCGCGCTTCCGGGAGACCTCGCGCGGCCACATCATGGGCGTCAACTCAGGTTTCCTGAAACTCCTGTTCTCGGTCGACACGCGCCGCCTGCTCGGCGCCCATATCGTCGGCGAGGGTGCGACCGAGCTCATCCATATCGGCCAGGCGGTGATCAATCTCGGCGGCACGGTCGACTTCTTCGTCAACAACACCTTCAACTATCCGACGCTGGCCGAAGCCTACAAGATCGCCGGGCTGGATGCCTGGAACCGGATGGGGCAGGGCTAGCCTTGGCAGCAGCGTCTATGTCTCGTCAGGCGGCCGGCCTCGAGGTCGCGGCAAGCCACTGCCGGGCGATCGCGGCATCCGCTTCGCCGAACTCATGGCCGGAGGCGACGATGCGCGCATCGACCTCGGCACGGCGCTGGCTGAAGAGCGTCACCAAGGCTGGCGCGAACGGGCCGTAGGTCTGGTCGGCCGCGCCGGCGATGATCAGCACCCGCGTTCCGGCAAGGTTCGTCGCCGGCGCATCGTCGAGCACCGGCATCGCCCTGAGCAGCGCCGCCTGCCTGACCAGGCCCGGATGAAGCAGCATCAGCGTGGAAACCAGATTGGCGCCGTTTGAGTAACCCAGGAAGGTCGCGCGGGTGAGATCAAGCTGGTGGAGCCGTGCGGCTTCCACTGCGAATTGGGCGAAAGCGGCCGTCTCCGCGCGGATGCTCGACTGCTCGAAGCTGATCGGCGTGATTCGCTCGAACCAGCGAAAACCGTCCTCCTGGCGGATGCGGCCGCGTGCTGCGACAACCACCGCGCGCGGCGCGATCTGCCTCGCCAGCGGCAAAAGTGTCGTTTCGTCCACGCCCGATCCATGCAGCACGAAAAGGCATCCGCCGCTCGCATTTGCCGGCCTGATCAGACGATAGGAAAAAGGCAGATCATGCTGCAGCTCGCTGTTTTTGCTGACATGTTCGGACATGATCAGATCCTTTTGATTCTACGGTGATTTCGCTGATTTGCCGGCTTCAAAACGGAATGTTTTCAAGCTCCGCGAAAGTTGATTGAACCCGGCGCATTTCGGACCGTTTCTGCGCCGATACACTCCCGAACGGGAGGAATCGAAGCGGTGCGTCGGGGGTCGCATTGCTGGACATGAAACACCAGCTCTGAGGCCTTTTGTCGATGACCATCCCCGTTTCTCAACGCGATACGCGTATCGATGTGCTGCGCGCGCTCGCCTTGCTCACAATTTTCGTCGACCACGTGCCGGGTACCGTCTTCGAAAACCTGACCTACAAGAACCTCGGCTTTTCCGATGCGGCGGAGGCCTTCGTTTTGATCTCCGGCATCTCGGTGGCGCTCGCCTATGGCACCAAGTTCAAGCCGGGGGGCAGGCTGCTGGCGACCCTCAAGATGTGGCGGCGCGCCGGCGTGCTCTACGTCACCCACATCGTCATCACCATGCTGGTGATCGCCCTGTTCTCCGCCACGGCCGTGTTCGCCCACCGCCCGGAGCTGTTGAAGATGATCAACATCGAGCCGCTGATGAAGGACACGCCGGAGGTGCTTTTCGGCATCGTCACCCTCGGCCATCAGCTCGGCTACAACAACATCCTGCCGGTCTATGCGGCGCTGCTTCTGGCGGCGCCGGCCTTCGTTCTGTTCGTCAGCTACAGGCCCGTGGCGGCACTGACCGTGTCCGGGCTGCTGTGGCTGGTCGCCGGCATCTGGCAGATCGCTCCGCCGAATTATCCCGAGCCGGGTCTCTGGTTCTTGAACCCGCTGTCCTGGCAGTTCCTGTTCAACATCGGCCTTGCCGCCATGCTGCATGTCAAGCGCGGCGGCACCATCCCCGTAAACCGGTGGCTGGTGGGTTTCGCCGGCGTCTATGTGGTGGGCGCGGCGATCTGGGTGCACAGCCCACTCTGGGGGCAGATCACCTGGTTCAATCTGCCAGTGGTGATCGGCGGCTTCGACAAGACCTTCCTGTCGCTGCCGCGGCTGCTGCATATCTTGGCCGTCAGCTATCTGGTAGTCGCCCTGCCGGCCGTATCGAACCTTTTCCGCGCCAAGCCCGACAATCCGCTGGCGATACTCGGCAAGCGTTCGCTGCCCGTCTTCGTTGCCGGCACGCTGATTGCCATGGCCGCTCAGGTGCTCAAGCTGATCAATCCGGGCGGCCTCGCCTATGACACGTTGCTGATCGCTGCCGGCATCGCCATGCAGTTCGCACTGGCGCTCTATCTCGAATGGCTCGCCGGTCTCGGCCCGACCCGCATCAAACCGGCGCGTGCGGAGCCGGCGCGCATCTGGTTCGCTGCGCCGCCCATGCCGGCGCGGATCGGCGGATATTGAGATGTGGTTCTAGGATATGGGAGCAGGGCCCGTTGAGGCCCTGACGACGAGCTCAACGCCCATCGTCTCGCGCCGCACCGCGCCGTCATAGTCGAGGATCATGCGCGCGGCCCGCCGGCCGATCTCGGTGATCGGCTGCGCGATCGTGGTCAGCGGCGGGTCGCAGAGCGCGCCGTCGGGCACGCCGTCGAAGCCGACAACGGAAACGTCTTCCGGCACTTTCAGACCGCGCGCAGTCAGCCAGTCGATGGCGATCATGGCCATCCTGTCCGACATTGCCAGGATGGCGGTCGGCCGCTCGCCGCCGGCAAAGATCGCTTCGAGCCCCGCCCAGGTGCTCCTTTGCTCGTTCTCGGTCTCGAAGACCGGGATGCTCTTCGTGTCGACACCGAAGCCGGACAGTTCCTCGAAATAGCCGGCCAGACGGTCGCGCGTTCCCGTGTAGACGGCCGAGCGGACCATTTCGGGTGTGACGAAGCCGGTGCGGTCATCACCGAGAGTAAGCGACAGCACGGCGAAACGGCGATGTCCGAGTTCGGCAAGATGCCGCGCGGCGAGCCGCCCGCCGGCGATGTTGTCGACGCCGATCGCCGAGATCGTCTCGTCGTGAAAGCCGAGCTCCAACGCCACGAAGGGCAGCCTGCGTTCGCGCGTCAGCTCGACGAGACGCGAGCCACCTTCGATGCAGAACAGGATGAAACCGTCGACCAGCGCGCTCTGGATGTTCCAGGCGAGCTTCTCCTGGTTGGCCGCCGAAACCAATGCGATCCCGGCGCCGGTGGCGTCGCAGGCCTCGGAAATGCCCGCCATCATGACGCGGGCGAAGGGATCCTCGAAGAAGTAGGAAAGGGGCTCGGTCGTGCCGACGCCGATGGCATTGACCTTGCCGGCGCGCAGCAGACGGCCTTTCGGATCAGGCCCGGCGTAACCCATCGCCTCCGCCACCGCCCTGACCCGCTCGCGCACCTCGGCGCGCACGACCTCCGGGCGACTGAAGACATTGGAGGCCGTCCCATGCGAGACGCCCGCCGCCTTGGCAATATCCGCCAGCCGGATGGGGCGTGCCTGGCCTTCGATAAGTGATGCCATGTCTGTTCTCCGAATCCGGTCTAATGTCGAACATGGACGCGGAATGTCTGACGGTCCACTTACTACTTTTACTGGATCGATTCAAATTTTCGCTTGACTACGGCGGTGCAGGGGTTATGATTTGAATCGATCCAAGTCTCTGACATGAAGCAAGATTCGAGAAGGAGGGTGCCGTGCATCCGGTCAACTTTTTGTTCGAGGACGTCTACCGCAACGATTGGGGCATTGCTTCGGCCGAGCAGGGTGAGCGGCGCCGCGGCAAGACAGGCCCGTGGAAGCGTCAGCCCCGCTTCATCGTGGAGCGCAAGCGCGCCTGAGCAGCCCGTCTTTTTCGCGTCGGTCTATTGGATCGATTCAATTCAAGGAAGTAGGTCATGCATCCCATCAGCCATCTCTTCGAGGACATCTATCGCAACTACTGGGGCATCTCGCGGCCAACCGACCGGCCGGAACGGCGGCGCGCGGCGGAGCCGGCGTCGCGCAAGCGGCGGCTGCGTCGGGGAGGGCGGTAGTCGCGGCCCATTTTCCGACGAGCCTCAGCAATGGCAAGGCGGATCTAGGACCCTGGGCGCCACTGCGCCGAGATCGCAATCGCCAGCCAGCCGACGATAAGCAGCGTGCCGCCGATCGGCGCCGACATCGGAAACAGCCGCGAACCGAGGAAATCCCGGGCGAGAAGATCGCCCGAGAACAGCAGCAGGCCGACAAGCAGCGCCAGGCTTGCGATCCTGAGATACCGGCTGCCGCCGATAAGACCGATGGCGAGGAAGACCGGCGCATGCATCAGCAGGAAGGATGCGGCCGTGCCGGTGAAGGCGCCGCCGCGATGCGCGGCCGCCGCCGACAGCGCCACCCCTGCCGCGCCGACGAGACCGCCTGCCAGCACGAGGATGCGGCTGCCGCCGTCTGATGGTTGCCCGGCAAGACTCATTTCGATGCTCCGTCTTCGATCGCGCGCGGCTCAGGATTCGCCGGCCTCGAGCAGCATATGCCGTGCGCGCCGCGTCTGGACAATCCAGTTATAGACCGCCCCCAGCGCCATCAGCACCGATGTGCCCAAGAACACCGCCCGCATGCCGAAATGGCCGCCGATGAAGCCTCCGGCGAGCGGTCCCGCGACCTGGCCGACATACTGCGCCGAGATCGATAGTCCGAGCACATTGCCGCC
Organism: Mesorhizobium sp. M1A.T.Ca.IN.004.03.1.1; assembly: GCF_003997555.1. Classification (NCBI taxonomy): domain Bacteria; kingdom Pseudomonadati; phylum Pseudomonadota; class Alphaproteobacteria; order Hyphomicrobiales; family Phyllobacteriaceae; genus Mesorhizobium; species Mesorhizobium sp. M1A.T.Ca.IN.004.03.1.1. The sequence goes on from NZ_RZTV01000003.1 coordinate 620,829, forward strand.
GACGCCGTCGGGGATGTTGTGACGGATGACGCTGGTGATGCAGGGCAGGAGGCCGCCCAGCGCCAGCCCCATCAGGAAGCGCAACCCGATCAGCTGCCAGCCGTCGGTGACGAAAGCTTGCGGGACAAGCAGCAGCGCAGAAATCGCGAGCGCGCCGACGACCACGTTCCAGTGGCCGACCCGATCGGCAAGCTTGCCCAGCCACGACGAGGACAGGATGGTTCCAAGCGCGGCCGCCGACATCACCACGCCCGCGACCATCGTCACCTTGCTCTGGTCCTCGACGAGCTGCTGCACATAGACCGTGATGATCGGCTCGATCGACATGGTTGCAAAGGCGAGCAGCAAGCCGGTCGTCAGCATCGCGACGACCGGACGCTTGTCGGGGATCTGTGCCCAGCCGCTCTTCGGCTTTGCCGACGAGACAGGCTTGGGAGCCGGCGGGTTTTCCTTGATCAGGAAAGTCGTGGCCAGAAAAGCGAGAAAGATGACAGCGCCCGACAACAGGAAGGTGGCGCGGATGCCGATCAGCGGCGGCAGCATGCCACCGAGCAGCGGTCCGACCAGCGAGCCGGCCGTGATGCCGGCCGACAGCACGCCGAGCGCCCAGCCGGAGCGCTCCTTTGGCGTCTGCATCGCCACCAATATCGTCGAGCCCGAGGAGTAGCCGCCGGCAAAGCCGATCAGGAGCCTCAGCAACACCAATTGCCAGACGCTTTCGACCATACCGGTCAGCGACATGCAGATCGCCATGCCGAACGAGGCGCGCACCAGCATCAGCTTGCGGCCGTAACGGTCGCCGAGCCGCCCCCACAGAGGGGCGACCAGCGCCGCGGCAAAGAAGGTGGCACCGTAAGCAACTCCTGACCATTGCACGATTGCCGCGTGCCCTTCGGCACCCAGCTGTTCGACATAAAGCGGCAGGAACGGCAACAGCAGCGTCATGGCAATCAGCGTGCTGAACGAGCCGGCGAAGCAGACGGCGAGATTGCCTCGCCAATGGATATTGTAGCCGCTCTGGGTGCTATTTTCTGCCATGTCATGCCTGCTTGGTTATCCGGGATTGTTCCGGATACCATTTTGGGATACCAAATCGGTATCCGTCATGAACCTCAACCCCGCCGCTGTCAATGCGGTGCCGAAGAGCGGAACGACAATGTCGCAAATGCAGAATGTCGAAAGGCAGCTTCGCGAAATGATCCTCGGGCTCGAGATCGGCCCGGGCGAGCGGCTGACCGAGCGTTGGATCGAAAGCCGCTTCGGCGCCTCCCGCACCCCGGTCAGGGCGGCGCTGCTGCGCCTCGAGACCGAAGGGCTGATCGCTCGTGACGGCCGCGGCTGGACGGTGGCGCCGATCAATCTCGCCGAGCTCGGCCAGATCGCCGTCTACCGCGAGGCGGTCGAGGTGGCGGCGGTGCGGTTGACGGCGTCGCTGGAAGATCGCAGCGGGATCGAGGTGATCGCGGCGATGCTCGATTCCTGCGACGCCGGTACGCCGCGCGAGGAATGGCACCGCGTTGGTCTGGATTTTCACATCGAGCTGGCCAGGCTTTCCGGCAATGAATTCCTGCTTAGGGGAGTCCGCGATGCAATGACCAGGCTCTCCCGCGCGCGTTGGCTGGAAGTGCGCGACGAGGCGGCGCTTGGCCGCGCCTGGGCCGAGCACCACGCCATCCTGGCTGCCGTGCGAAAGGGTGACGCCGAAAAGGCGGCACGGCTGCTCTCGGCCCACATTGCCGGCAGCCGCGACCGCCTGGTGACTTCGCTGCATGACGAGCGGCGCGGCCTGCGCGCCAGGGGCTTTGCTGTCGTCGGTGGCTGATCTTCGGCCATCGTCGAATATTAGAACTTCAACAAGTTCGTCAGCTTGGGCGGGCTTGCAAGATGTTCGGCACAATGCTGTAGGAGGCGACGGACATCTTTAAACGACGGACGCATGGCCTCGCCCTTACGCACCGCAGCGCGGGTATTTTATTTCATACGCAACATCACCCGCGATGTGGCGCCGCAGGCTCTCTTTCGCCAGCGGCTTGCGCGCCGGCTGGAGCAGGCACGGCTCTCCAGCAAAACGGTCCGTGATCGGGTCAACTACTACAACCGGCTCGACCATAGCTTCGTGCCGAGCGCGGCGGCGGTGCCCGCCAGTCAAATACCCAAGTTCGGGAGCATGTACTATTACGACCTGAAGGAGTTCGCCCGCTACTTCGATCGCCACCTGCTCATCGATCTCGAGTTCGGCGACGTCGTCGACGTTCCGGCGGTGCCATCAATCGTCAAGGATCGCCCGATCCGCAACGACAACGGCAACGCCGTGATCATGAAGCTCGACAAGTTCCGCCATTTCAACATGCCAAAGGACAATCTGTCCTTCGCCGACAAGCGCCCGATGGCGGTCTGGCGCGGTCATTTCAACAATCCGATCCGCAAACGGTTCGTCGATGCCGTGCGCGACCTGCCGTCTTGCGATGCCGGCTCGCCCAAGCCAAGCGCCCCGGAGAACTATCGCAAGCCGTATCTCACGATCGCGCAGCAGCGGCAGTTCCGCTACATCGTCTCGCTGGAAGGCAATGACGTGGCGACGAACCTCAAGTGGATCATGAGCTCGAATTCGCTCTGCCTGATGCCGCCGCCGACCTACGAAACCTGGTTCGCCGAGGCTGAGCTCGAGGCCGATGTCCACTACGTGCCTCTGGCGTCGGATTTTTCGGACGTCGCCGACAAGATCGCCTATTTCGAAAAACACCCGGCGGAAGCCCAACGCATCATAACGGCAGCCAACGCCTATTGCCGCCGGTTCAGCAACGAAAAGGACGAGCGGGCGGTATCGCTGCTCGTCCTCTACAAATATTTCGTGCTCAGCGGCCAGATCGAACCCGACCCGGAGGTCTGGCGTTTTATCGCCGGCTGACCTCCGCGCGTTTTCGGGTGCGGAGCACGGCGCGGATTCTTAGATATCGCTGCGGTCGAGCACCAGGTCGGCGGGGCCGAACCGGTTCTTGGCGGTGAGCTGCTGGTGCCAGTAGGGATAAAGCACCGGCGGGCGGCTGACGTCGTCGAGGCGCAGGCGCTCGTCCAGGGACAGCGTCAGGCTGGCCGCGGCGAGGTTGTCCTTGAGTTGGGCTTCGTTGCGGGCGCCGATCACCAGCGAAGAAACGGCCGGGCGGCCGAGCAGCCAGGCAAGCGCCACCTGTGCCGCCGAAACGCCGCGCGCCTTGCCGATTTCGACCAGAACGTCGACGATCCGCCACAACCTTCCCTCGTCCCGGATCGGCGGTTCGGACCAGCCGCCAAGCTGGCGGGCCGTCGGGCTGTCGCGACGGTATTTGCCCGACAGCAGGCCGCCGGCCAGCGGGCTCCACACCAGCACGCCAAGACCCTGGTCGACCGAGATCGGCAGCAACTCGTACTCCGCCTCGCGCGCTTCCAGCGTGTAGTGGATCTGCTGCGTGACGAAGCGCGGCTGATGATGGCTGTCGCTGATCGAGAGCGCCTTCATCACCTGCCAGCCCGAATAATTGGAACAGCCGACATAACGGATCTTGCCCTGGCTGACCAAAGTGTCGAGCGCAGCGATCGTTTCCTCCAGCGGCGTGACCCCATCCCACTCATGCAGGAAATAGATGTCGATGACGTCGGTCTTGAGCCGCTTCAGGCTCCGCTCGCATTCCCGGATCAGGTGATGGCGCGACAGGCCTTCGTCGTTGGGGCCGTTTCCGATCCGCATGCGCGCCTTGGAGGCGATGAGCACATCGTTCTTGCGCTTGCCGCCGAGCGCCTCGCCGACGATCTCCTCCGACAGGCCGTTCGAATACACGTTGGCGGTGTCGATGAGATTGATGCCGGCATCGATGCAGGTATCGATGATGCGGCTCGCCTCCGAGAGATCGGATTTGCCGACGGCGGCGAACGGGCCCGTCCCGCCGAAGGTCATCGTGCCAAGGGTCAATGTCGAAACCTTCAGGCCGGAACGGCCAAGCGTGCGGTATTCCATGTCAGGTCCTTGCGATTTGTTTTGAAGAGGCGCGCCGTCGCGGGCGCCGGGAAGAGGCGAAAGTATTTGTAGGACAATTCGGGCGGCTTGTCGCCCCGCCATCGATACGGGCCGATCACATATCGGCTGGTCCAGCGTTGCCGGCTCCTGCTCGCAATAAAACCGTCATTGCGCGTCTGTATCTCAGTCGGCTTACGGAGTTGTGTTTCCGGCCGCGGCCGGAGCGCATCCGAGGCGAAAGTGGCTGACAGGCAGGAGCTGCGCAATGAACGAGGTCAAGACGAATTCCGGAGCCAAGGACTGGCTGGAAGCCGAACTCGAGGACACGCTCGACGAGGACTATGAGCTGGAGATTTCCGAGCCCGCGCTCTCGCTTGAGATCGCCAGGATCTACAAGAAGTCGCATCCGCCCTCCATCGAGCGGACGACCTATTTCCGCGAGCTGCTGCGTCTGCAGTCGGAGCTCATCAAGCTGCAGTCCTGGGTTGCCTACCACAAGAAGAAGCTGGTGGTGATCTTCGAGGGACGCGACTCGGCCGGCAAGGGCGGCGTCATCAAGCGCATCACCCAGCGCCTCAATCCGCGCATCTGCCGCGTCGTCGCGCTGCCGGCGCCGACCGAGCGTGAAAGATCGCAATGGTATTTCCAGCGCTACGTGCCGCATCTGCCGGCGGGCGGCGAGATCGTGCTGTTCGACCGCTCCTGGTACAACCGATCGGGCGTCGAGCAGGTGATGGGCTTTGCCAATGCGGATCAGGTCGAAGAGTTTTTCCGCGACGTGCCGGAATTCGAACGCATGCTGGTGCGCTCCGGCATCACGCTGGTGAAATACTGGTTCTCGATTACCGACGAGGAGCAGCAGATGCGCTTTTTGATGCGCATCCACGATCCGATGAAGCAGTGGAAGCTGTCGCCGATGGACCTGCAGTCGCGCGTGCGCTGGGAACAATACACCAAAGCCAAGGAAGAGACCTTCGCCCGTACCAACATCAAGGAAGCGCCGTGGTTCATTGTCGAAGGCAACGACAAGAAGCGGGCCCGACTGAACTGCATCGATCACCTGCTGCAGCAAATGCCTTACGAAGACGTGCCGCATGAGGAGATCACGCTGCCGGAGCGCGTCTTCAACCCGGCCTACGAGCGCCAGGTGCTGCCGCGCGCGCTTTATGTGCCGGAAAAGTATTGAGCACTTCCGCATCTCCCACAGGGGAGAAGGGGGAGCCTAGCTTACGCGCGCCCGATCATCACATGCGTCGCGTCGGCGGTCGCGACCTGGCTGGTGCAGCGGTAGCCGAGCTTCGGCATGTCCAGCCCGGCGAAAAGATGCTCGCCGGAGCCGAGCAGGATCGGCGAGATCGCGAGATGCATCTCGTCGATCAGGCTTTCCTTCAGATATTGCCGGATCGTGGCGACGCCGCCGCCGACCCGCACATCCTTGTCCTTGGCGGCCGTCTTCGCCTGTTCGAGCGCCGAATGGATGCCGTCGGTGACGAAGTAAAACGTCGTGCCGCCTTCCATTAAGATCGGCGCCCGCTTGTGATGGGTGAGCACGAAGACCGGCACGTGATAGGGCGGGTTGTCGCCCCACCAGCCTTTCCAGCTCTCGTCCGGCCATTCGCCGCGGACCGGCCCGAACATGTTGCGGCCAAGGATCCAGGCGCCGACATTCTCAAAACTGCGCGCGGCGAAGCTGTCGTCGCTGCCGGTGGTGCCGCCGTCTTTGCCGATCACCATCTCACGAAAGGTGCGCGTGCCGATCATCCATTTATGCAGTCCTTCGCCGCCGACGCCGAGCGGGCTTTCGAGAGTCTGATCGGGGCCGGCGCCGTAACCGTCCAGCGACAGGGTGAAAGCGTTGACGCGCAGCTTTGACATGATCGCCTCGTGAACTAGTTGCATTTTGCAAGCAGTCATGGAGTAGCTTAACTGATTGCATTATGCAAGCGGAATTTTCCGGCGAGCGATCAACTCGTCGGGCGGCGCCCAGGTGACGCGGCGAGAATTTAAAATTGCGCCTGGGCCTAGCCCCTCAGCATCTCCGCAACGGTCGGCGCGAAATAGGTGAGGACACCGTCGCAGCCGGCTCGCTTGAGCGCGAGAAGCGATTCCAGCATCGCCTTTTCGCCGTCGATCCAGCCATTGGCGCTGGCCGCCTTGATCATCGAATATTCGCCCGACACCTGGTAGGCGAAGGTCGGCATCTGGAACTCGTCCTTCAGCCGGCGGATGATGTCGAGATAGGGCAGCCCAGGCTTCACCATCAGCATGTCGGCGCCTTCGGCCAGATCCTGCTCGGCCTCGCGCACGGCTTCATCGGAATTCGCGTGGTCGATATAATAGGTCTTCTTGTCGCCTTTGAGCAGGCCGGCGGTGCCGACAGCCTCGCGATAGGGGCCGTAGAAGGCCGAGGCGAATTTCGTCGCATAGGACATGATCGCCACGTCCTGGAAGCCGTTGGCGTCCAGCGCGTCGCGGATCGCGCCGATACGGCCGTCCATCATGTCGGACGGCGCGATGATGTCCGCGCCGGCGGCTGCCTGGATGACGGCCGCGGCCGTGACCTGCTCGACGGTTTCGTCATTGACGATGATGCCGTCGCGCAGGATGCCGTCATGGCCATGGCTGGTGAACGGATCGAGCGCTGCGTCGGTAATGATGCCGATCTCCGGCACCGCATCCTTGATGGCGCGGGTGGCTCGGTTGATGACATTGTCGGGATCGAGGATATGCGAGCCCGTCTGGTCGCGCAGCGAAAGCTCGATGTTGGGGAAAGTCGCGATCGCCGGGATGCCGAGCTTGGCGGCGCGCTCCGCTTCCTTCACCGCGAGGTCGACCGACAGGCGGTAGACGTCCGGCATGGCGGCGATCGGCTCGCGCACATTTTTGCCGTCGACGACGAAGATCGGCCAGATCAGATCGTTCACCGAGAGCTGGTTTTCCTGCACCAGCCGGCGCGACCAGTCGGCCTTGCGCATGCGCCGCAGCCTGCGGCTGCCTGTGATCTCGTCGACGCTGCGGGCGCCGGCAGGCTTTGCGGGGGTAAACTTGTTCATCGCCAGAACTCTGTTGTCGTCCCGGCTTTTACCATGCGCCCCTGCCGCTGACCAATGCGACACGATTGTGCCAGTTGCTTCCGCGAAGAACGAGGAGAGGGGATCGCCGGCGCTGGAGCACTTCCCTTCTCCCTTGACGGGGAGAAGGTGCCGGCAGGCGGATGAAGGGCAGCCGACGTTTACGGCTGTCCATTCCCCGACAGAATCTGTGCCGCGCCCTTCACAGCCACGCGAAAAGCCTCGTCGAAGCTGACGCCGCGCACCTGCCATTGATAGGTCTTGCCGTGTTCGGCCAGCCGCCAGTCGGCGATCCAGCCCAATTCCTTGTCGTTCCACACGATGCTGCCGGCGAGCGCCCGGTCGGCACCCGCCTGCCGGGCGAGCTGGTCGAGCTTTGCCATATCGGCAGTGCGCAGCGCCTTGTCGTCGAGGCCGGCGAGCTGGTCAGCCTTTGGAAAGCTGACATACACCGAGAGCGGCGCCGTCGCGTTGGCAAAGGATTCGCGCATTGACTGGCCGCGATCCTCGTCGGCCGTCAGCACGAAATGTTGCGCCCCTTGCTCGGCCGTTATGAAGACGGCAATCAGCGGCCGCTCGCCGTGCCATGGCTTGCTGCCGAGCTGCGCCAGGAGCTTGTCGACGACGGTGGGCTTGTAGAGGCAGGTGAGATCGTGCGGCCGGTCATGCGTGCCTTGCTCGTCATGGATCGGAACGCCTTCCAGCCGGTCGCGGTAGCGGAAGGATTGGACAAAGTCGGCCGCCTTATTGCGCAGCGCCAGCATCTCCGGCTTCTGCGTCAGCCGCTGATCGCCTGAAACCTTGACCAGCACCTTGTCCAGACAATCCTTGAAGCCGATCTCGCGATTAGCCTCGCCGGTGCCGGTGACGATCGTCTGCGCCAGGTAGAGTTCAGAGGCTGCCTCGGCGGCGGCCAGCGCAACTCCCAGAAAGAGGAGACCTGCCAATCCAGCAACGAGACGAGAAACCCCAGCCATGTCGATTAGCTCGAAATCTGTCGCGCCGCCTACGCGCGACACTTTGCCGGTTACCTAACACCGGAAGCGGCTGGCCGCCAGCGCGGCGTTGCCGCCATTGACGCATCCTTATGCCGCCTTTAGCACTTCAATCCCCCTGGAAGGGCGGAGAGGAGGATTCTCTGGCGATGGATTTTGGCGGAGGCGACGAGATTCGCTTCGAGCGTCTAGGCAAGGCGGGCGTCGTCACACTGACGCGGCCGCAGGCGCTCAATGCCGTCACCCATCGCATGGTCAAGGCGCTTGGCAAGGCGCTTGACGCCTGGGAGGGCGATGCCGGCGTCGCCGTCGTCGTCGTCAAGGCTGAGGGCAGGGCGTTTTCCGCCGGTGGCGATATTCTGCACATTTACGAGGCGGGCCGCGCCGGCAAGCCGCCGGTCGACTTCTTCGCCGACGAGTATCGTCTCAATGCCCGCATCGCCCGCTTCAGGAAACCCTATGTCGCGCTGATCGACGGCATCGTCATGGGCGGCGGGGTCGGCATTTCCTTCCACGGCTCGCACCGCGTGCTGACCGAGAACGCGCAATTCGCCATGCCGGAAGTCGGCATCGGCTTCTTCCCCGATGTTGGCGCCAGCCATTTGCTGCCCGATCTCGGCGGCAGCTTCGGCATGTATCTGGGGCTGACGGGAAACCGCATCCGCTATGGTGATGCCCTGTGGTCGGGCCTCGCCACCCACACGATCAAGGCCGAGGACCAGGCGGGGCTTCTTGACGAGCTGGCGACAAGCGGCGACGCGAACGCGGAGTTGCGCGATTTCTTCACACCCGCAAGACGCGAGACCGAGCGGCAGGATCTGGAATCGATCGCCCGCCATTTTTCGCAACCCTCGCTCGCCGCTATCGTCGCCAGCCTGGAACGAGCATCCGCCACCGACGCTTTCGCCGCCAAGACGCTGGCGACGATCAGGACGCGTTCGCCGACCAGCCTCAACGTCGCCTGGCGCGAGATCAGCGCCGGGTCGACGCTGTCGATGGACGAGTGCATGAAGATGGAGTTCCGCATCCTCAACCGCATGCTGGCCGGCCACGACTTTTATGAAGGCATCCGCGCCGCCATCATCGACAAGGGTTCGAAGCCGGAATGGCGGCCCGCCAGCCTCGATGCGGTGAGCGCGGCCGATGTCGACGCGTATTTCGCGCCGCTCGGGGCCGGGGAGCTGGAGCTGTGAGCGAGGTCACCTCCAGGCGCGTGGTGCTGCAGCCCTCGACCACCGAGATCATCTTCGCCTGGTTCCAGCGGGTCATTGCCGGCTACTGCCTGCTGTTCGGTGTCCTCTACTGGGTCCGGCTGATCGGCATCTATCCGGGCGAGCTCTGGCGCTTCGACCTGATGCCGGTGCACTGGCAGGTGGCTGCGGCCACGCTTGCCGTCTTCTTTCCTTTCGCCGCCGCGGGCCTTTGGATGCTTGCCTCTTGGGGGCCGGTGATCTGGTTCATCTGCGCGGCGACCGAGACCGTCATGTATGCCGGCTTTCCCAATCTCTTCGGACATCGGATCCTGATCGTCGTCTCACATGCCTGCGTGGCGCTGCTCTACATCGTCTTCCGCGTGGTCATCTGGCTGCAGAAGCGCCAGCTCAGGCAATAGCTTGCCGGGCGGCGTAAGGAACCTAGATACGGGGTCGGCGACTGCCCCAAAACCCTTGGCTAAATCTTTAGGTTAATTGTTCTTGCTCGTATGACCGTTCGTTAAGCCTCTTTCCAAACCTCTTACCGGTAAGCTCTTGTTAGCCCTGGCGTTTAAGTCGAATTTTATGAGTATTCGATAGTGTCGCGATCAAGGTGAAGAACAAAAAATCACCGGGCGACAAACGAGAGGCAAAGACAATGATCAATTCGCGTCCGGCGGCGAAGACCGCCAACGTTTCCGACGATCGCCGCGAGGCGATCCGTTCGCTGTACATGGAATCGCTGCAGCTGGTGGAGCGTCTGCATCGCCGTCTGCTTGACGTGATCAAGGACGAGTTCGACCGCAACGGCCGCTCCGACATCAACGCCATCCAGGCGCTTTTGCTCTTCAACATCGGCAATTCGGAGCTGACCGCCGGCGAGCTGCGCTCGCGCGGTTATTATCTCGGCTCGAACGTCTCCTACAATCTGAAGAAGCTGGTCGACCTCGGCTTCATCAACCACCAGCGCTCGCGCATCGACCGCCGCTCGGTCCGCGTCTCGCTGACGCCGAAGGGCAACGAGGTGGCCGAGGTCGTCGCCGGCCTTTACGAGCGCCATGTCGGCTCGATCGAGGCCGTGGGCGGCATCAACACCGACGAGTTCAAGCAGATGAACCGCGCGCTCCAGCGTCTGGATCGCTTCTGGAACGACACGATCGCTTACCGGATGTAAGCGGATTCGAAATCTGAGACGATCGAAGTCGCGCCGAAGAAGCGCGGCCGGAGGAAGCAATCAGGGCCGGTGCCGACAGGTGCCGGTTCTTTTCTTTTGCGAAAGCGCGCTGCAGCAGGGCGCTTGACCGCCGAGCAGCGCGCGTGGAAGCTCTGCAGGCAAAAGAGGAGGGCCTCATGCGTCATATCCTGCTTGCGATTTGCGCTGTGATCCTTGTTTCACCGGCCGCTGCCCGGACTCTCGGTTATGGCTCCAAGGCCGGAATGGAGGTTACGGTCGTCAAGAAATCCGGCATCAACACCTCGCATGCCAGCATCCTGACCAAACATACGAGGCAGAACGCCATCGGTTACTGCCGCGACTATGTCGGTAAGGTGACCGAGGATTGCATCGCTAAGGAAATGAAAACGCCCTTGCATCTGGAGGTCACAGCGGACTGCAAGAGCGGAAAATTCACCACCTTTTACGGCGCCAACATGCTGTTTCAGGGGCGCAGCCCCGCCGGAAGCGAGACGGATTATCAGATCACCGACACCGACGAGAACGTGGTGCTCGATGGCTCGGGGGCCGCGGGCTACGACTACACGCTGGAGCAGTTCAAAGCCCTCTGCCCGAACCGGGTGAAATAGGGGCAAACCGAGGACGACGGCGGGCATCTGGTGAACCCGCCGCTATCGGCGATGCCAAAATGCCTCGGTCCCATTTTTTGATCATCTTGCCGGATGCAAATCGCGGGCCAAGGTCACGTTGCCGCCATAATCGCAGTGAAAGCGAGAATGCGGGTGATGCTGCGGGCCGAGGCCCTGCGCTTCCTGGAGCAGGTGTCGTGGTCCTACGTTTTCACGCCCTGCTGACGCAAGTCATGGTTGGCTAATTGTTAAGATTGCCGACCCTAGAGTGCGGGCAACCCGCCAGTAGAGCGAACTGAGCGAGATTAGATATAGCTAAAATGTCTGGAACATCCATGAGAACCAGCCGCCGTTTCTTCCTGACCGGAGCCTCTGCGCTCGCCGCCGCCGTCGTCGCCGGCCATGCCAGCGCGCAGGATGTGATCGGCGACATTCTGAAATCCTCGACCCGCGGTAATTGGGACGACCAGTTCGACGCCCGTGCAAGCGAGACCGGCAAGGTTGCCTCGACGCTGCCGATCTTCAGCCTGCAGACCGTAGCCTTCACCGAGCAGGCGGTGGCGCAGTACCAGGGCATTGTCGGCCAGGGCGGCTGGGAGCAGGTTCCGGCAACCAAGAAATTGCAGCTCGGCGTCGACGATCCGGATGTCGTGCCGCTGCGCAAGCGGCTGATGGTCTCGGGCGACCTGTCGCAGAGCGCCGGCATTTCGACGGCGTTCGATTCCTATGTCGACTCGGCGGTCAAGCGCTTCCAGCTCCGTCACGGCTTGCCGGCCGACGGCTCCATGGGCAAATACACTTATTCGGCGATGAACGTGCCGGCGCCGATCCGGCTTGGCCAGCTGCAGACCAATCTGCAGCGGCTGCGCGAGAAGGCGGGCACGCTCGGCGACCGCTATGTGCTGGTCGATATTCCGGCCGCGCAGGTGGAAGCCGTCGAAAACGACCGCGTCGTGCTGCGCCACACCGCGATCGTCGGCAAGATCGACCGCCAGACGCCGATCGTGAATTCCAAGATCAACGAGATCATCGTCAATCCTTACTGGAACGCGCCGGTCTCGATCGTGCGCAAGGACATCATTCCGCTGATGCGGAAGGACCCGAACTACCTCAAGGACAGCCACATCCGGCTGTTCGCGCCTGACGGAAGCGAGGTCGATCCGATGACCGTCGACTGGTCGACGGACGATGCCGCCAAGTACCGCTTCCGCCAGGATCCCGGCGCCGGCAACGCCATGGCCTCGGTCAAGATCAACTTCCCGAGCCCGGACGGCGTCTACATGCACGACACGCCGCAGCAGAGCCTGTTCGGCAAGCTGATGCGCTTCGACTCTTCCGGCTGCGTGCGCGTCCAGAATGTGCGCGACCTCGTCACCTGGATCCTGCGTGATACGCCCGGCTGGGATCGCCAGCATTTCGAGGCGGCGATCAAGACTGGCGAGAATACGCCGGTTCAGGTGGTCAACCCGGTGCCGGTCCACTTCCTGTATCTGTCGGCATGGTCGACCGGACCCGGCGTCGTGCAGTTCCGCGACGACATTTACGGCCTCGACGGCAACAGCGAGCTGCAAATTACTTCTGCGCTGTAACCGATTGATATAAATCACGAAAAGGCCGCTCTTGGAGCGGCTTTTTTGTTTGCATGTCGCCAAACAGTGCGCAGCGGTTTTGGCAGAGCGACATGCGTCGAAAAGTGAGACATACAGCGCGAACAGCTGGAATAGCATCATGGACGTCGCCGTCTTCATTCTCGTCGTGCTTGCTTTCGTGGCGCTTTCCGGCGCTCTCGTGCGGCTGGTGCGGGTGCCGCTCCCCGTGCTGCAGATTGTGATCGGCGCCGCGCTTGCCTGGCCGGCCAAGGGACTGCATGTCGAGATCGATCCGGAACTCTTCCTGCTGGTGTTCATTCCGCCGCTTCTGTTCGGCGATGCCTTCGCGGCGCCGAAACGGGAGCTGATCGAGCTGCGCCGGCCGATCCTCGATCTCGCCGTCGGGCTTGTCTTCTTCACCATCGTCGGCTTCGGGTATGCTCTGCACTGGCTGGTGCCAAGCATCCCGCTGGCGGTTGCGTTCGCTTTGGCCGCCGTGCTGTCACCGACCGATGCCGTTGCCGTGTCCTCGATCGTCGACCGCAATGTCGTTCCGGCTCGGCTGATGCACATATTGGAAGGCGAATCCCTGCTCAATGATGCCTCCGGCCTAGTCATGTTCCGCTTTGCCGTTGCGGCGGCGCTGACCGGCAGCTTTTCGTTCGCTGCCGCCTCGTTGAGCTTTCTTTACGCCGTGGCGGCCGGCATCCTCGCGGGCATTGCGGCGTTGTTCGTCGCCGCCAAGGCGCTGCAGGTGCTTGGCCGCATCGGCGGCACGCCGGCGGGGGCGCAGGTGCTGGTGATGGTTCTGCTGCCCTTCGTCGCCTATCTCATTGCCGAGCATGTCGGCGCTTCCGGCATTCTGGCCGCGGTCACCGCCGGCCTGGTTACGGGCACCTCCGGCATTTTCCGCCATCTCTCGGTCTCGGCGCGGATTCAGGCGATGTCGCTATGGTCGATGCTGACCTTCGTCTTCAACGGCGCTCTCTTCATCCTGCTCGGCCTGCAGCTTCCTGACATCATCCGCAGGGTCCCGCCGGAGCTCACCAGCCGGCACTGGCTGTTCGAGCCGGTGCTGACCGTGCTCATTTTGACGCTCTGCGTGATCGGCCTGCGCTTCCTCTGGATCTGGATCGGCGACATGGCATCGATGATCGCCGCGCGGCTCGGCAAGCGCAAGGCAGAGCCCTTTGGTTTCCGCGTCCGGCTTGCCGGATCGGTGGCCGGCGTGCGCGGCGCGATCACGCTTGCCGGCATCCTGTCGCTGCCGCTCGCGCTGCAGGATGGCTCGCCCTTTCCAGCGCGAGACGTGGTGATCTTCCTCGCCGCCGGCGTCATCATCTGCTCGCTGGTCATCGCCAGCCTTGCTTTGCCGAGGATCGCCCGCGGGCTGGTCGAGCCAGGCGAGGATCCGGGTGCGGCCGAGGAGCGGCGGGCGCGTGCGGGCGCTGCCAAGGCCGCCATCGCCAAGATCGAGAGCCTCGCCAGCGAGGGCGGCGAAGGCGAGGCGGCCGAGGCCCGGCTCGCGGTCGCCGACAGCATCGTTGCCGGCTACCGGCGCCGCATCGCGGCTTCCGACGAGGCCGAAGAGGCGCGCGCCGAGGCGCGCGAATCCGGGCGGCTGGAGCTTGAGCTCAGGCACGCCGGCATAGAGGCGGAGCGCGCCGCCGTGCGCGCCATGTTCCGCACCCGCCAGATCAACGACCACACGATGCGGGCGCTGCTTTCCGAGATCACTTTGACAGAAGCGCTGCTCAAAAGCCGGCGCGACCGGAAATAGCGTTCAGCCGATTTGCTTGGCGCAATCCGGCCAGCAAATTTCGCGCCGCAAACGTGGCGGGCTCCAAACAACTGTGTTAATGGCGCGGCGACCTCGCAGACCTCCGGCCCCAAGGGAAAGCAAGCCATGTCAAATGCCGCGGCAGCCGCCAACAAATTCGAATCCTTCTTCGAGACCACGCTTGCCGACGCCGATCCGGAAATTTTCGGCGCTATCCGAAACGAGCTTGGCCGCCAGCGCCATGAGATCGAACTGATCGCCTCCGAAAACATCGTGTCCCGCGCCGTGCTCGAGGCGCAGGGGTCGATCATGACCAACAAATATGCCGAGGGTTATCCGGGCAAGCGCTATTACGGCGGCTGCCAGTTCGTCGACGTGGCCGAGGAACTGGCCATCGAGCGCGCCAAGAAGCTTTTCGGCTGCAACTTCGCCAATGTCCAGCCGAACTCGGGCAGCCAGATGAACCAGGCCGTCTTCCTGGCGCTTCTGCAGCCCGGCGACACGTTCATGGGCCTCGATTTGAACTCCGGCGGCCATCTCACGCATGGCTCGCCGGTCAACATGAGCGGCAAATGGTTCAAGGTCGTTTCCTACGGGGTGCGCAAGGACGACCACCTGCTCGACATGGACGCGATCGAGAAGACCGCGCATGAGACGAAGCCGAAGCTGATCCTGGCCGGCGGCACGGCCTATTCGCGCATCTGGGACTGGAAGCGTTTCCGCGAGATTGCCGATTCGATCGGCGCCTATCTGATGGTCGACATGGCGCATATCGCCGGGCTAGTCGCCGGCGGTATGCACCCGTCGCCGCTGCCTTATGCGCATGTCGTGACCACGACGACGCACAAGTCGCTGCGCGGGCCCCGCGGCGGCATGATCCTGTGCAACGACGAGGAGATCGCCAAGAAGATGAACTCGGCGGTGTTCCCAGGCCTCCAGGGCGGCCCGCTGATGCATGTCGTCGCGGCCAAGGCGGTGGCGCTCGGCGAGGCGCTGAAGCCGAGCTTCAAAGCCTATGCAGAGAGCATCGTCGCCAACGCCAAGGCGCTGGCTTCGAGCCTGCAGGAAACCGGCCTCGACATCGTGTCGGGCGGCACCGACAACCATCTGATGCTGGTCGACCTGCGCCCGAAAAACGCCACCGGCAAGCGCGCCGAGGCGGCTCTCGGCCGCGCCAACATCACCTGCAACAAGAACGGCATCCCCTTCGACCCCGAAAAGCCGTTCGTCACCTCCGGCGTTCGCCTCGGCACACCGGCCGGCACCACGCGCGGCTTCGGCCAGGCCGAGTTCCGCGAGATCGGCAAGCTGATCGCCGAGGTGCTGGACGGGCTGAAGGCGGCGAATTCCGACGAGGGCAATGCGGCAGTCGAGGCTGCGGTCAAGGCCAAAGTCACGGCGTTGACGGATCGCTTCCCGCTCTATCCTTATCTCGGTTGACCGGAAGCCGCGCGTCATCTTTTATCCGCCGGCAGTGCGCCGTCCTGATTGGGCGGCGTCGCGAACTGGAGACTTGATGATGCGCATTTTCCATCTTGCCGCCTTGGCCCTGGTCGGCTCGCTGGCCGGTTTCGCCGTGTCCGGCGCGGCCGGGCAGGAGCAGGCGCAGCCAGAACCGGCCACAAACACCTTCGGCAGATGGACCACGATCATCGACACGCTCGACACCGGGCAGGATGCGCACAAGACCTGCGCGGCCTCCGCAGCTTTCGTCGACGGCATCGGCAATGCTGGCACGCTAACGCTGTCGATCTCGACCGGCGACGCGCTGCCGCCGGATGCCTATCCCGCCATCATGATCGCCGTCGACAACAAGGACCTGCCTACCGGTAAGGACATCGCGGCGACCTTCGGCGACCCCGGCATCAAGGTTTCCGCGAAAGTCTATTCGAATGCCGTCGGCGGTCGTCCCAGCTGGACGGTCGACAACCAGGCGAAGACAAGTCTCGCTCTGCTGCGCGCCATGCGCAAAGTCACCTCGCTCGATGTTGTTTTTGGCAAGCAGACCGTCGCCAGCATTCCGATGGACGGCTTCACCAAGGCCTACCGCAACCTCGGCACGTCCTGCGGATTCCCGACCAAGGACGTCGCGCCCTGAACCGACCGGGCACAACAGGGGCAGGGCGCTGGCAATCTTTCTCGCGCCTCGCTATCTCTGAGAAATGAAAGGCTCTAAGCCTTCCGCTCACCAGAGCGAGATGACGCTTCCTTGAATCGCCATCTCGCTCTAAGATTTTGTTTTTGAAGCATGATCTTCTCCGAAGAGTCTGCAACTTTTCGGGATCATGCTCTGAATCGCAAACCCAAGGCTCTCCATGCGCTGCCCCTATTGCCAGTCCGAAGATACGCAGGTGAAGGATTCGCGTCCCGCCGAGGATGGCGCGGCGATCCGCAGGCGCCGCGTCTGTCCGGACTGCGGCGGCCGCTTCACCACCTTCGAGCGCGTGCAACTGCGCGATCTCGTCGTCATCAAGAAGTCCGGCCGCAAGGTGCCGTTCGACCGCGACAAGCTGCTGCGCTCGGTCGAGATCGCCGTGCGCAAGCGCAATGTCGACCCCGAGCGGATCGATCGCGCCGTGACCGGCATCGTGCGCCAGCTCGAAAGCTCCGGCGAGACGGAAGTGGCCTCCGGCGAGGTCGGTCGGCTCGTCATGGAGGCGCTGAAATCCCTCGACGACGTCGCCTATGTGCGCTTCGCTTCGGTCTATCGCAATTTCCGTGAAGCCAAGGATTTCCACGAATTGCTGGGCGAACTGAAGGGCGACGAAGAAAAGACCGAAGAGGACGCCGGCTGATCATGGCGAAAGCTCAATTGGGCGAGGCCGAGCAAGCAGCCCTTGATCGCCGTTTCATGGCGGCGGCCATCAGACTGTCGCGCCGCAATGCCGGCCGCACCGCGACCAACCCTTCCGTCGGCACCATCATCGTGCGCGACGACGGCGCCGGCCCGATGATCGTCGGCACCGGCGTCACTGCTGTCGGCGGCCGGCCGCACGCCGAGACCGAGGCGCTGGCCGAGGCCGGCGAACTGGCCCGCGGCGCCACCGCCTATGTGACGCTTGAGCCCTGCGCCCATCACGGCCGCACGCCGCCTTGCGCCACCGCGCTGGTCAATGCCGGCATTGCGCGCGTCGTCGGCGCGGCAAGCGATCCCGATCCGCGCGTTTCCGGCAAGGGTTACGCCATGCTGCGCGCCGCCGGCATCGAGGTCGTGGAGAAGGTGCTCGCCACAGAGGCCGCCGAGCAGATGGCCGGCTATCTGATTCGATCTTTGAAGAAACGTCCCGAAGTGACGCTGAAGCTTGCGCTTTCGAGCGACGGCAAGATCGGCCGGAAAGGCGCCGGCCAGGTCGCCATCACGGGTGAGATCGCCAGGCGCGAAGTCTATCTTATGCGCGCGGAGGCCGACGCTATCCTCGTCGGCATCGGCACTGCGCTGGAGGACGACCCGGCGCTGACCGTGCGCCTGCCGGGGTTGGAGAACCGCTCCCCGGCTCGCATCATCCTCGATCGCCAGATCCGGCTGCCGGAGTCGTCGAAGCTCGTTTCCGGGGTGGATCGTGTCCCGCTCTATGTCGCGGCATGCGCCGAGGCCGACCCGCAGCGGCGGGCTGCGCTCGAACGCGCGGGCGTGCACTTCATCGGCACTGAAACTTACGAGAGCGAAGTAGCCCTGCCGGAACTGCTCGAGGATATTGCAGCCCTCGGCATGGCGAGCGTGGTGGTCGAAGGCGGCGCCAAGGTAGCCGAGGCCTTCCTGGCGGAAGACCTCGTTGACCGCATCGTCTTGTTCCAGGGACCGGAGGCGATCGGCGAGGATGGTATCGCCTCGCCGATCGACGCTGCGCATATCCCGCCGGGTTTCCGCAAATTGCGTGAGATGCGCTTCGGCGAGGACAGCTATGCCGAGTGGGTAAGACCATGATCCCAAAAAGTGGGAAATGGTTTTCGGATAAGAGCATGGTCAAACTGGAAGACACGATCTGATGTTTACGGGAATCGTTACGGATGTCGGCAGTATCGCTTCGGTGAAGCCGCTCAGCGAAGGCGTCGGCCTGCGCATCGACACGGCCTATGACCCGGAAACGATCGCGATCGGCGCTTCGATTTCCTGCGGCGGCGTCTGCCTGACCGTGACGGCGCTGCCCGAGAACGGCTCGAACGCGCGCTGGTTTGAGGTCGAAGCCTGGGAAGAGGCGCTCAGGCTGACGACTGCATCCGGTTGGAAATCGGGCACCAGGATCAATCTCGAACGGGCGTTGAAGATCGGCGACGAGCTCGGTGGCCATATCGTCTCCGGCCATGTCGACGGCACGGCGGAAATCGTGGAGCGCAAGGAAGAGGGCGATGCCGTGCGCTTCACGCTGGAGGCGCCGCGTCACCTGGCGAAGTTCATCGCGCCGAAAGGCTCCGTCGCGCTCGACGGCACCTCGCTTACCGTCAACAAGGTCGAAGCTACGCGCTTCGATGTGCTTCTGATCCAGCACTCGCTGAGCGTCACTACCTGGGGCGAGCGCCAGGCTGGCGATCGCGTCAACATCGAGATCGATACCATGGCCCGGTATGCCGCGCGCCTCGCCGAGGCGGCGAAACAGGGGCTTTGAGCGAAACCGACCGGTTCCGGGGAGGCGGCGCGGATCGCTGAGGCGCCACGTCGCGCCGGCGCCTCAGCTTCCCTTCTGCTCACGCGATCTGCGGCGCCCCGGCTGGCAACGTCTAAGTGATCAAGAACGTCATCCACGGCTGGGACGACGAACCTGCCGGGCTGATCTTGCGACATTGCCGCGGGGCCATGCCAAGGCAGGGCAGGATGCTCGTGATCGACACGCTCGTGCCTCCGGGCGACGAGCCTGCCCAGATCAAACCTATCGATGTCCATGCTCGCGGTTACAGGCTGCCTCGAGCGGACGCAGGCACAATATGCCCGCCTGTTCGAAGGCGCCGGACTGAAGCTTGAGCGGGTGATGGGCCCTCGAGCATCGATCTCGATCCTCGAGCCTTCGCCTGCTAGCTGAAGAAAGCCCGGAAGATCGCGATGCTTGGGATCCGGACCTGTCGGAAGATGCTGGACCTGTGTCGGGCGGCAATCTTGTGCTTGCGATCGATCCGGCTTCGGCCTAAGTCACCGGCAACCCCCGGAGACGTTTATGGCAGGCATATCCCAACACGGCAAAGCGTTCATTCGTCCGCAGGCGAAGGCGCATCTGCTTATCGTCGAGGCGCGTTTCCACGACGACCTCGCCGACGCGCTGCTCGAAGGCGCGACCAGCGCGCTGGACGAGGCCGGCGCCACTTATGACGTCGTGACTGTTCCTGGCTCGCTCGAAATTCCGGCCGTCATCACCTTCGCGCTGGACGGTGCCGGCGAGGGCGGCGTACACTATGACGGCTTCGTCGCGCTCGGCACCATCATCCGTGGCGACACCTATCATTTCGACATCGTCGCCAATGAATCGAGCCGTGCGCTGATGGATCTTTCCGTGCAGGAAGCGGTCGCGATCGGCAACGGCATCCTGACCACCGAAAACGATGCGCAGGCCTGGACGCGGGCCAAGCGCACCGAAGGCGACAAGGGCGGCTTTGCCGCCCGCGCGGCGCTGACCATGATCGCGCTCAAAGAGAAATTCGGAGCCCAATCGTGAGCGATCCTGCCCAGACCGGTGCGGCGCGCCACGCCAACAAGCGCGGTGCCGCCCGTCTTGCCGCCGTCCAGGCGCTCTACCAGATGGACGTGGCCGGCAGCGGTGTTTTCGAGATCACCGCCGAATACGAGGCCTTCCGCCTCGGCAAGGAAGTCGACGGCGCACTTTATCGCGAGGCCGACCCGCAGTGGTTCCGCGCCATCCTGACCGGCGTCGTCGAGAACCAGAAGACCATCGATCCGATCATCCGCCAGGCGCTGACTGACGACTGGCCGCTGTCGCGGCTGGACTCGACGCTGCGCGCCATCCTGCGCGCCGGCGTCTATGAGCTGATGAAGCGCGAGGACGTGCCCGTGGCCGTGATCGTGTCGGAATATGTCGACATCGCCAAGGCCTTCTACGAGGAAGACGAGCCGAAGCTGGTCAACGCCCTGCTCGACCGTGTCTCGCGCCGGGTACGGGGCGAGGGTCGCGGCAAGGACGCATCGTGACCGCCACGGCAGTCGTCGCTGACGCCGGCAGGGAAGCGCGCCGCACGGCAGTGCTCCTCGCGGCCGCGCAGGCGATCGTCGGTTCCGCCGCGCCGATCGCCATTTCCATCGGCGCGCTTGCCGGCCAATATCTGCTCGGCCCCGACAAGTCTCTGGCGACGGCGCCGGTCACCGGCTTCAACCTTGGAGTTGCGCTCGGCGCCCTGCCGGCGGCCGCCATCATCCGCCGGCTCGGCCATCGCGGCGGCTTCATGACCGGCACCATCGTCACCGCCCTCGGCGGGCTGATCGCGACGCTCGCGCTCTTTCAGGCGAGCTTCTGGCTGTTCGCCTTTGGCCTAGGCGTGATCGGTGTCGGCGGCGCCTTCGTGCAGCAGTTCCGCTTCGCCGCCGCCGACAACGCGCCGCCGCAATTCAAGGCGCGCGCCATCTCCTTCGTGCTGGCTGGCGGCATCGTCACCGCCATCCTCGGGCCTCAGATCGTCATCTACACCGGCGACCTTCTGGCCCCGGTGATGTTTGCCGGATCCTTCGCCTCCATCCTGGTGCTGGCCGCCATAGGCGCGATTATCCTTTCCTTCCTGCATACGTCCAGGCGGACGAGCAGCGCCGCCGAAGCCGCCGCAAGCGACGCACGTCCGCTGGTCGAGATCGCCACCCAACCCCGTTTCGTCGCGGCGCTGTTCTGCGCCGTAGGCAGCTATGCGCTGATGAGCTTCGTCATGACCGGCGCGCCGCTCGCCATGGTCGGCTGCGGTCTTTCGACCGACGATGCCACGCTTGGCATCTCCTGGCACGTTATGGCGATGTTCGGGCCGAGCTTCTTCACCGGTTCGCTGATCCACCGCTTCGGCGCCGAGCGCATCGTCGCCATTGGGTTGGTGCTGCTCATCGCCTGCGCAGTGGTGGCGCTCTCAGGCCTTGCGCTATGGCAGTTCTGGACCGCGCTGATCCTGCTCGGCCTCGGCTGGAATTTCGGTTTCATCGGCGCGACCGCCATGGTCGCCGCGAGCTACCATCCATCCGAAAAAGGCAAGGTGCAGGGCTTCCACGACTTCGTCCTGTTCGGCTCCGTCGCCTTCGCCTCGCTGATGTCGGGCGCGGTCTACAATGCCTGGGGCTGGACCATGCTGAACTGGATCGTGTTCCCGGTCGTTGTGCTCTGCTTCCTGGCGCTCGGCACCCTGAAGCTGCCGGGCTTGCGCCGCGCCGACTGACATTGCGCCGTTTGCCGGCGCGCAATCGATCTAAATGCACGGCGGCCCCTGCCGGTGAGTCGCGGCGTTCGTCTTTCCGGCGAAAGCCGGGCAAAAACCGAACAATATCTTGACGTTCCCAGCCCTGTTTCGCATACACCTTAGTCAAGGGGTGGATTCCGTGTGCGGCGTTCATCTCCGTCCCAACGGCCCAGGGAGGGGTTCTTCTGGGCCATCAATCGAGGAAAATTCGGCAATGACCATCATTACCGCCGTCATCGCCTGCGGCTTGCTGTCAGTCCTGTACGCCATCTGGGCGACACGATCGGTCCTGGCGTCCGATCAGGGCAACCAGCGCATGCAGGAAATCTCCGCCGCCATTCGCGAAGGTGCTCAAGCCTATCTGGCGCGCCAGTACACCACCATCGCCGTCGTCGGCATCGTCGTGCTTCTTCTCGCCTGGTGGCTGCTCTCCATCACCTCCGCGATCGGCTTCCTGATCGGCGCCGTGCTTTCGGGCGCTGCCGGCTTCATCGGCATGCATGTCTCGGTGCGTGCCAATGTCCGCACCGCGCAGGCCGCTTCCAACAGCCTGGCCGCCGGCCTCGACATCGCCTTCAAGTCGGGCGCCATCACCGGCCTGCTGGTGGCGGGCCTGGCGCTGCTCGGCGTCTCCATCTATTACCTCATCCTGACCGGCCCAATGGGCCTGCAGCCAAACGACCGCATCGTCATCGACGCGCTGGTCTCGCTCGGCTTCGGGGCCTCGCTGATCTCGATCTTCGCCCGTCTCGGCGGCGGCATCTTCACCAAGGGCGCCGACGTCGGCGGCGACCTCGTCGGCAAGGTGGAAGCCGGCATTCCGGAGGACGATCCGCGCAACCCGGCCACCATCGCCGACAACGTCGGCGACAATGTCGGCGACTGCGCCGGCATGGCCGCCGACCTGTTCGAGACCTATGCGGTGACGGTCGTCGCCACCATGGTTCTGGCCGCAATCTTCTTCGGCGGCACGGCGGTGCTGGGCGCCGCCATGCTCTACCCGCTCGCCATTTGCGGCGCCTGCATCCTGACCTCGATCGTCGGCACCTTCTTCGTCAAGCTCGGCTCCAACGGCTCGATCATGGGCGCGCTCTACAAGGGCCTGATCGTCACCGGCCTGCTGTCGATCGTCGGCCTGGCCGTCGCCACTTCGGCGACGCTCGGTTGGGGTGAGGTCGGCACCGTCGCCGGCATCGTCATCACCGGCAAGAACCTGTTCATCTGCGGCCTGATCGGTCTTCTGGTGACCGGCCTCATCGTGGTGATCACCGAATACTACACCGGCACCAACAAGCGCCCGGTGAATTCGATCGCCCAGGCCTCGGTGACCGGCCACGGCACCAACGTCATCCAGGGCCTCGCGGTCTCCTTGGAATCGACGGCGCTGCCGGCCATCGTCATCGTCGGCGGCATCATCGCCACCTACCAGCTTGGCGGCCTGTTCGGAACTGCGATCGCCGTCACCACCATGCTCGGTCTCGCCGGCATGATCGTGGCGCTCGACGCCTTCGGCCCGGTCACCGACAATGCCGGCGGCATCGCCGAAATGTCGGGCCTGCCCAAGGAAGTGCGCCACTCCACCGACGCGCTCGACGCGGTCGGCAACACCACCAAGGCCGTGACCAAGGGCTATGCCATCGGCTCCGCCGGCCTCGGCGCGCTGGTGTTGTTCGCCGCCTATTCGAACGACCTCAGGTTCTTTGCCGCCAATGGCGACAAGTACCCGTACTTCCAGGGCATGGGCGAGATCTCCTTCGACCTTTCCAACCCGTATGTCGTTGCCGGCCTGATCTTCGGCGGCCTCATTCCGTATCTGTTCGGCGGCATCGCCATGACCGCCGTCGGCCGCGCGGCGGGCTCGATCGTCGAGGAAGTGCGCAAGCAGTTCCGCGAGGACAAGGGCATCATGGCCGGGACCTCGAAACCGAACTACGCGCGCGCCGTCGACCTGCTGACCCGGGCAGCGATCCGGGAAATGATCATCCCGTCGCTGCTGCCGGTGCTGGCGCCGCTCGTCGTCTATTTCGGCGTGCTCCTGATCTCGGGCTCGAAGGCCTCGGCCTTCGCGGCCCTTGGCGCCTCGCTGCTCGGCGTCATCGTCAACGGCCTCTTCGTCGCCGTCTCGATGACCTCCGGCGGCGGCGCCTGGGACAACGCCAAGAAGTCGTTCGAGGACGGCTTTACCGACAAGAATGGCGTCAAGCACCTGAAGGGCTCCGAGGCGCATAAGGCCTCGGTCACCGGCGACACCGTCGGCGATCCCTACAAGGACACCGCCGGCCCGGCGGTCAATCCGGCGATCAAGATCACCAATATCGTGGCGCTGCTGCTCCTGGCCGTGCTCGCGCACGGCTGAGCCACATTCTTTCTGCACCAAGTGACCCGCGGGAGCGATCCCGCGGGTTTTGTTTACGGCCAAGCCGTTTCGGCGAAACAAAAAACCCGCCGATGTGGATTCGGCGGGTCTCGGTCCGTGGACGTCGCTGACAGCGAACTCAGGGCGTGCCGCCGCCCGGGATCCCGGGCGCCAGCTTGCTGGCGCCGTTGATGATCTGGCTGAGGAAGTTCTGGTCCTTGCCGCCCGTCGGCGTCGTCCTCGAGATGAAGTCGAAGACCTTGCCGTCCTTCAGGCCGTAATTGGCGATCTGGGTGACGCGGCCGTCGGCGCCGAAATAGACCGCCAGCACGTGCTGGTCGACGATGCGCGGGTTGTCGAAGGCGACGTAGCGCTTGCGCGTCTGTGAGATATAATAGAACGCCTCGTTGTCGAAGGTCGCCGTCGTCGACGGCGTGCCCAGCGCAAGAAGAACCTGCTCGCGACTCGATCCGACCGGCACCGAGTCGATCGCCGCCTGGTCGATGACGTAGCCTTTCGTCAGCGTCTCGCTCGGACGCAGATCACCGAACATCTTGGACGAATTGCAGGCGGAAAGCGCGGATACCGCCACCAGCAGAGTGGCCACGCCCGCCCGCACAGGCATGAAAAACGACTTGAATTTCAGCGCACTCAACAACAATTCTCCATCACATCCCCGCAGCTTGCGCTGGGCCGCAAAACCGGTAAACCAGCTTGCATGCCGATGCAACAAGGCCAAATCAAACAAAAGGTCCCCGGGAGACCACCCTCAATGTTCCAGCGCCTTTTTGGTCGCGAACGTCACGCCAACCGCGCCATCACCGAGGCGCTCTACGCACAAATCGTGGCGGCGGCGCGGCAAACGGTGTTTTATTCCGACTGGAATGTGTCGGATACGCCGCTCGGCCGCTTCGAGATGCTGTCGCTCCATATGTACCTGATCCAGCACCGGCTGCGCGGCGAGGGCGGAGCCGCGGCCGAGGTCGCTCAGGTGCTGATCGACGAGTTCTTCCTCGATGTCGACCATTCGCTGAGGGAACTCGGCATCAGCGATGTCGGCGTGCCGAAGCGCATGAAGAAGCTGGCAAAGATGTTCTATGGCCGCACTGCGGCCTACGACGAAGCCTTGCGGGACGACGACGGCGCGGCGCTTGCCGTGGCGCTCGCCCGCAATGTCAGGCCCGAGGCCGGCGAATGGCCTGAGGCGTCGCTGCTGGCGAATTATGTTAGCGCGGCGACCGGGCAGCTTGCCGCTCAGCCGACCGAATCAATCATGGCTGGCGCCGTCGCGTTCCCGGCCGCCGGAGCCACCTGAAGGAGGCGAGAATGAAGCACGCCGAACCGCAGAGCCCCGTATCCTTTGTCGCCAATGTCGCCCGCCTCCCGCAAAAGGGCTTGCCGGTTGCAATCGAGGCCGACGAAAGGCAGCGCACTGCGCTTGCCGCCGAACATGACCTGCTTTCCGTCGAGAGCTATCGCGCCGAGCTCTTGGTGGCGTCCTGGAAACGCAACGGCGTTAAGGTCAGCGGCCGCGTCGAAGCCGACATCACCCAGGCCTGCATCGTCACACTCGATCCGGTCGCGGCTCACATCGACGAGCCCGTCGAGGCGCTGTTCTTGCCGGAGCAGTCGAAACTCGGACGCGAAGGCTTCGACGGCGGCGGCGAGATCGTCCTCGACGCCGACGGGCCCGACAGCCCGGAAACTTTTTCCGGCGACACCATCGATGTCGGGGCGCTCGCCGAGCAGTTTTTCGGCCTGGCGATCGACCCTTATCCGCGCAAGCCCGGCGCCTCGCTCGAGGGCGCGGGTGACGATCAGCCCGAGGAAAGCGAATTCCAGAAAAAGCTGCGTTCGCTGCTCGGAAAATCCTGAAGGCGGCCTGGATTTTGGAAAAGTTGGTTGTGCGGCAGCCCAAAACCGCTATTTTCGCCGAACCTTCGCGAGCCCCCTTACCTCGGCAGG
This sequence comes from Mesorhizobium sp. M1A.T.Ca.IN.004.03.1.1, assembly GCF_003997555.1. Lineage (NCBI taxonomy): Bacteria > Pseudomonadati > Pseudomonadota > Alphaproteobacteria > Hyphomicrobiales > Phyllobacteriaceae > Mesorhizobium > Mesorhizobium sp. M1A.T.Ca.IN.004.03.1.1. The sequence goes on from NZ_RZTV01000003.1 coordinate 646,943, forward strand.
CGCCCGCCGCTAGCCAGGCAAACCGTGAGAAAAACACCGCGTGATCAGGATTTCCATCGATGCCATGGGCGGGGATCACGGACCAGGCGTCGTCATCCCCGCGCTGATGACGGTTGCTATCCGCCGCCCTGACATCCGTTTCGTCATCTATGGCCGCGAGGACGCTGTGCGTCCCGAACTGGCCAAGTTTCCCAAGCTCGCCGAGGTGAGCGAGTTCGTCCATTGCGAGATCGCTGTCAGGATGGACGACAAACCGAGCCAGGCGCTGCGCCACGGCCGCTGGAAATCGTCGATGTGGAAAGCGGTCGAGGCGGTGAAGAACGGCGCCGCGCAGGCCTGCATCTCGGCCGGCAACACCGGCGCGTTGATGGCGATGTCGAAATTCTGCCTGCGCACCATGGCCACCATCGACCGCCCGGCGATCGCGGCGCTTTGGCCGACGACGCGCGGCGAGAGCGTGGTGCTCGATGTCGGCGCCACCATCGGTGCGGATGCGCATCAGCTCGTCGATTTCGCCATCTTGGGCACCGGAATGGCGCGCTCGGTGTTCGGTATCGAGCGGCCGAGCGTCGGCCTGCTCAATGTCGGCGTCGAGGAGATCAAGGGCCAGGAGGAAGTCAAGGAGGCCGGGCGCATGCTGCGCGAGGCCAACATGGCCTCGATGAACTATCGCGGCTTCGTCGAGGGCGACGACATCGGCAAGGGCACGGTCGACGTGGTCGTCACCGAGGGCTTTGCCGGCAACATCGCACTTAAGACCGCCGAGGGCACGGCAAGGCAGATCGCCGGCTATTTGCGGGCCGCCATGAGCCGCACGCTGATGGCCAGGATCGGCTACGTGTTTGCCAAAGGTGCCTTCGACCGGCTGCGCGAAAAGATGGATGTCGGCCGCTCCAATGGCGGCGTCTTTCTGGGCCTGAACGGCATTGTGGTGAAGAGCCATGGCGGTGCCGATTCGGATGGCTTTGCCGCGGCGATCGAGCTCGGCTACGACATGGTGCGCAACAATCTGCTTGACCGGATCGAGGCCGATCTCGATCTGTTCCATGCGCGCAATCCGACTGCCCAGGCAAACAGGAAATCCGGCGTCGCCGTCGAGGCCGAGGAATAGGAACGAACCTTGATCAGATCAGTTGTGCGCGGCAACGGTGCCGCGCTGCCCCGCCGCATCATGAAGAATGCCGATTTCGAAGGCATGGTCGAGACCTCCGACGAGTGGATCGTCCAGCGCACCGGCATTCGCCAGCGCCACGTCGCGGCCGATGACGAGACGACGGCCTCGCTGGGCGAGGCGGCGGCGCGCGCCGCGCTCGACAGCGCCGGCCTGACGCCAGCGGATATCGACCTGATCGTGCTGGCGACCTCGACGCCTAATAACACGTTCCCGGCGACGGCTGTCGAAATCCAGAACCGCCTCGGCATGCATCACGGCTTTGCCTTCGACATGCAGGCCGTGTGTTCCGGCTTCGTCTATGCGGTCGCCACCGCCGATCTCTATATCCGCGGCGGGCTGGCAAAACGCGTCCTGGTGATCGGCTCCGAAACCTTCTCGCGCATCCTAGACTGGAGCGACCGCTCGACCTGCGTGCTGTTTGGCGATGGCGCCGGCGCCGTGGTGCTCGAAGCGGCGAAAGGGGCTGGCAACATCGCCGATCGCGGCGTGCTGGCCGCCAGCCTGCGCTCGGATGGCGTCCACAAGGAAAAACTCTTCGTCGACGGCGGCCCGTCCACCACGGGAACGGTCGGCCATCTCAGGATGGAAGGCCGCGAGGTGTTCAAGCACGCGGTCGGCATGATCACCGACGTGATCGAGGCCACTTTCGCCGAGGCCGGCATCACGGCGGAAGACCTCGACTGGTTCGTGCCGCATCAGGCCAATAAACGGATCATTGACGCTTCCGCCAAGAAGCTCGGGATAGCCGAAGAGAAAGTCGTGGTCACCGTCGATTTGCACGGTAATACCTCGGCTGCCTCCGTGCCGCTCGCTTTGTCGGTGGCCGTCGCCGACGGCCGCATCAAGAAGGGCGACCTTGTTCTGCTTGAGGCGATGGGCGGGGGTTTTACCTGGGGCGCGGTGTTGCTGCGCTGGTAAGTGCCGAGCGCGTGGGTTCGGTCCTTGACCTTGCCGGATCAATTACTTACGCTCTGCCGCTGCCTGTATCGATTTATGTTTTTGAGCTGATGGGACGGTCGCATGGGGGGAAAGACACTGACGCGTGCCGACCTAGCCGAAGCCGTTTACCGCAAGGTTGGTTTGTCGCGAACTGAATCGGCCGAGCTGGTCGAGGCCGTCCTGGATGAGATTTGCGAAGCCATCGTTCGCGGCGAGACGGTGAAGCTGTCTTCCTTCGCGACTTTCCATGTCCGCTCCAAGAATGAGCGCATCGGCCGCAATCCCAAAACCGGCGAAGAAGTGCCGATCCTGCCGCGCCGCGTGATGACCTTCAAATCCTCGAACGTGCTGAAGAACCGCATCTTGCGTTCGCACCAGAACAGCAAGGCCAAGGGCGTCAAGTAACCCTCGAATGCCGGTTGAAAACCGCGGCCCCTTTGACGCCGGGCTTGAATATCGCTTCATAAACCGCTGAAATAAGGTGCGATTCGGATCAACTCCGGATTGCGGTCCAGCGTGAGGATTCGCCCATGGACAAGAGCCCCGATGCTTTCCGTACCATCAGCGAGGTTGCGGAAGATCTCGACCTGCCGCAGCACGTGCTGCGTTTCTGGGAAACCCGTTTCAACCAGATCAAGCCGATGAAGCGTGGTGGCGGCCGCCGTTACTACCGGCCGCAGGATGTCGAACTGATCAAGGGCATCCGGCACATGCTTTATGATCAGGGCTATACGATCAAAGGCGTGCAGAAGCTGTTGCGCGAGAACGGCAACCATTTCCTGGTCGCGATCGGCAATGGCGACATGGCAGCCGTCGAGGCGATCGCGCAGCGCCGCCAGGCCGAGCAGGTGCCGCTGACCGCGGCTGCCCAGCCGCGCGGCGACGAGGATGCGCTGGTCGGTCAGCCCAAGGTGAAGCCCAGCCGCCGTTTCTTCGGCCTTGGCAAGGGAGACGACGAAGGTCCCGTGCAGCCGGACTCCTCGAAATTGTCGCGCGACAACCGGGCCTTGCTGCAGGAGGCGCTCTTCGACCTCCTGGAGTGCAAGCGCCTGCTCGACCAGGTGCGTTGAGCTTCGGGTGCCGCTCCGGCGGCTTGGACGGCCGACGTCTCTGACAGCCGGAACTGCTGTGGCATCCATGCGTTAGCCCTTCTCTGCAAGAGAAGGACATCAGGCATGGCGTGGTTTTCGACCCTTTCCGATCTTGATCTGGACAGGCAGGTCGCGGCGCTCTCGCGTCAACTTGACGATGTCAGGAAAGCCTTGGCCAAACGCGGCGACACCTATTACGAGGACGGCCGCGAGGCGGCGTCCGATTATTATTCGCAGCTCGCCGACCGCTTTCACGAGGCGCTGCCGGCAATCAGGCGCCGGGGCAGGGCGCTCGAGCACACCGCGCGCGAGCATCCGGCCACCGTGGCCGCCGTCGGACTGGTCGTGGTCGGCCTGCTTGCCGGCCTTCTGATCAGCCGGCGCTGACTCCGGGCTGCGAAACAGAAATGGCGACCGTTCGCGCCGGCCGCCATTCCGTCAGCACGAGAGCCCAACCGGATGAAATCGGGATGGAGTGGGCTCCGGCTTCGATCAGTTCGCGAGCTTGATCCGGCTCATAGGATCGACCTTCATGACCTGGCTGCATTTGCCGTAGACGGTGCCGTTCTTATCGGTGGCGTCGGTGTAGGTGCCCTTACAGTCGAGCTGCAGCACCAGACAGGAGCCGGAGCCTTTGCAGACCGCGCCGCCGTCGCCGGTCGGATGCGTGCCGGCAAAGGCCGGCGCGGAAACCGAGCCGAAAGCCGAGACGACGAAGGCGGCGGCGAGCGAGATACGCTTGAAGTTGGTCATTTGAGCATTTCCTTCCATTGGTTGCTGGGAGCGCTTTCTGGCGTCCCGGTCGGGTTGAGGAACGCCTTCGTGGCGTCCATGACCGCTTGGTGCGGCCTCCAATGGAAAGGTTCATGGCTCGCGCGATTTTTGTCGCCTGGCGAGCATTGCTGTGAAGGTGTCAGGGTTCAGCGTTTACCGTAGGTGCCGGATCTGCCAGCAGCGCTAAGCGCTCGTTGGGCAGTGGCGGCTTGATGCGGCAAGAGGTCGGGACCGCTTGACAAGCGATCGAACCCGGCTGCGCGCTCATCAGGGGACAGCGGGTGTTCGAAGGAGAGGCTTGTCCCACGAAGCGAATAATTCCGATGGGAAGACTTGCGCGACCAATACAATGAAGGCCTGTCTTCCCATCGGCAGGTGGGAGGATCAGGCCTTCTTCTCAACCACCTTCTTATGGTGGTGATGATGGTGGTGGTGATGATGATGATGGTGCCGGCGATGATGCTTGTGATGGTGGTGCTTTACCACCGGGGCCGCATCGGCGCTGGTCGTGCCGAGGATCGGCATGGTGAATGCCAGGGCCAGAGCCAGCCCGAGCGCGGAGAGGAGGGACTTCTTCATGATTTCGTTTCCTTTTACGCGGGCGTTCCGGAGTTCACCGGACCAAATCGGTGACCCAAGCCCCGCGATCGGCACTATCCTCCTGGATTTTTTCGACACTTTTTCCGGACTGTAGATTTTTGTTTCTGGATTGTTTCTGGCGAACCACGATCGCGCCGCGCGCCTTTACGGGCGCGCATGGACGGCTCGACATCATGCTTTTCGAGCCTGATGCGTCAGCTGCGCGCCTCACATCGGCGGCGCCACGCCATGATTGCCGACCACCACCCGGCGCGAAACGAGCTTGCCGCCGCTGCCGCGCTCGGCGCTGACGAACACGGTCATGCCTGGCTTGAGATCCGCAGGCGCAGCGGGCGCGAATTTCACGATCGGCGTCGATTGCGGGATGGCGATCTCTTTCTTCTGGCCATTGCTGTAGGTCAGCGTCACGGTCCTGCCGTTGACCTCGGTCACGTCGGCGACAGTGCCGTTGGTCATTCGGCTGTTGGGCTGCAAATCCCAATCGCGGTCGCCTTCTCCGGTTCCCTTTGACGCCGCCGGGAAGATCACGACTTCCAGCGCGCCGCTGCCGCCGTCGGCCTTGGACACCGATGCGATGCCGAGGAAATCGCCCTGTTTGATATCGGCGGCCGACGCCTTGGCGACACCGGAGATCATCCAGTCGGGGGAAAGGGTGATCGTATCGGTCTTGCCGTCGCGGGCTTTCACCTTCAGCGTCGTACCGGCGAGGTCGACCACCGTGCCGCGCAAGCGCACGGTGTCCGCCTGAGCGGCGCCCGCAAAGCCTGAGATCATGCCGAGTACGATAGCGAATAGCTTCAGTTTCATGGAATCCGATCCTCTTCAAAGGGGCTGGCGTCGCCCGCCTTCCGGCAAGCGACGAGAGCTAACGAATCGGAGTGGGCAAAATGCCGGCGGGTGCGGCCTTCGGCGCTTCAAAAGATCTTGATTGGGCTTCGCGCCACCTTACATGTCGGTGGCCTGCGGCCGCGGCTCCCAGCCGATGACCACGGTCACGATGGCGTGACGGCCAAAACGGCCTCTTGGCAAATCATCCATTAACGGCCATTCTCCCGCCCGTCTCAGGCAACGCCACATTTCATCTGTGTTGTTTCATCCCAAGGAGTTGCCATGCCCAACACCGCAAGAAACGCTGTTTCCAACAACATCATTGCCGCGTCCGGCCTCAATCCGCTGAAAGCCGTCCGCGAAACGAGGGGATATACGATTGAGGAGCTTTCCTTGACCTGCGGCCTGGCCGTGGGCGAGATCGTCGACATCGAGGACGGCAAGGATGCCGACCCCGCCAAGCTCAGGCGTATCGCTTCCGCGCTGCAAGTGCCGGAAGAGGAATTGATCATGATGCCGACCGAAGAGAATCGGCCCACACAGCAATAGAGACGGCGAAGCGTCCGCGAAAAAAGCCCGCCATGGCCCGCCCTGGCGGGCTTTTTGCGCCTTCCACAGATGGTCCCCTGGCCCTTGCCAACTGCCAGCGCGCCATGCGGCAATCCCGGCCGCTGCCACGATTCGGCGGCATCGAGTGGCCAACATGCCTGATTGAGGTTTCGCTCATGAGCTTGGAATCGGTCCGCGCCTTCTTTGCCGAACATGCTCCCGACATCGAGGTGCTGGTCACCGAAGCGAGCTCGGCGACCGTGGCACTGGCGGCCGACGCCCATGGCGTGCTGCCGGCGCAGATCGCCAAGACCATCTGCCTGCGCGTCGGCGAGGAGACCATGCTGGTCGTGACCAGCGGCACTGCCAGGCTCGACAACCGCAAATGCAAGGACACGCTCGGCGGCAAGCCGCGCATGCTCGACGGCGAACAGGTGCTTGCCGCGACCAGCCACCCGCCGGGCGGCGTCTGCCCCTTCGGTCTGCCGGCGCCGCTGCCGGTCTTTTGCGATGTGACGCTGCGGGCCTTCGACGAGGTCGTTCCCGCCGCCGGCGCGACGAATGCCGCCGTGCGGATTTCGCCGCAGCGGATGGCCGAACTTGTCGACGCCAAATGGGTCGACGTGTGCCAGTAGGGATTGGAGAGGACTTCTGGGGGACAAGTCTCAGGCTTGAAAAATGGTCGGAGTGGCCGGATTCGAACCGACGACCCCTTGACCCCCAGTCAAGTGCGCTACCGGGCTGCGCTACACTCCGGACCGGGTGGCGATGTATCGTGATAACCCCGTGCGGGTCAACCGAATTCGGCGGCTAATTCGCCGATGACAGTGCCGCAGCAGGGAGGGCGCGCGCCAACCGCGATTGCTTCTGGTGCCGGTATTCCAGCGCGATCGCGCCCCAGATCAGCCCGAGCAGCAGATAGAGATGGCGCCAGTGATCGATGTCGATGAAGGTGCCGAGCCCGATATTGCCGAGATAGGCGACATAGGCGCAAAGCAGATAGGGCTGCCAGGGACGAGCGCGCAGGAGGATGCGGAACCCGGCGCAGATCGTCCACAGGGTTAGGGTCAGGAACGAGACGAAGCCCAGCCAGCCATAGTCCATCAGCGCCTTCAGCCAGATGTCGTGCGTGTCCTCGCCGTAGATCGTGCCGAAGACCAGCGGGCCGATGCCGAACGGGCGTTCCAGTGCCAGCTGGAAGCCGATCGTATAGCGTGCGAAGCGGCCGAGCCGCGCGGTATCGTAGCTTTGCTCGAGATGCGCGCGCTGGGTGAACATGTCCGACACGCCGGGCAACTGCAGGATGACGAGGATGGCGATGATCAGCAGCGCGAGCGCGGCGATCGTCATCACCACGACCCGCAGGCGGAACATGCCGCTGGCGCTCTGCAGGAAGAGGCAAGCGGTGAGCAGCACCGCCGAAACCGCGAACATGCCCCAGGCGCCGCGCGAGAAGGAGAAGAAGATGCCGGCGGTGATGATCAATAGCGGCACCGCCAGAAGCGGCATGCGCGATACCGGGCCGGTCAAGAGCAGATAAAGCAGGTAGGTGCCGGGCAGCACCAGGAACGGACCGAACACGTTCGGGTCCTGAAAGGCGCCGGCGGCGCGGTCGTATTTGGTGAACATCTCCGCGCCCGGAAAGGCATGGAAATAGCCGGCTATTCCCAGCAGCGAGGTCGCCACAGCCGAGACCACATAGGCGATGAAGATCAGCCGGTAGAGGTCAGGCTGGACCGATGTCACCGAGGCGAAGAAGACCGCGCTGAAGGCGAGAAACAGCGAGACCGCCAGATAGAGCGGCGTGTTGGCGAGGTCCGCCATCTGCGTCATCGCGATCATGCCGCCGATGTTCATCGCCACCAACAGCACCAGCAGCGGCAATATCGCTCGCGATATTTTGAGGCCGAACAGCGCCCAGACGGCGATCAGCCCGGCCATGTAGAGCTCGTAGGGTGCCGGCTCGCTGATGACGAAGCCGGAAAGCAGGATGCCGACGACGATAGCGGCCGACGAGATCAGCGCGATCAGCTTGGCGTTGACCGCCTGTGGCGGCAACTGGTTGACCGCCTGGGGCGGCAACTTGCTGACCGCGTCCGCCGGCAACTCCTGCGCGAGCGCGCTCAATAGGCGTTTTCCGTGTTGAGCAGGCGGACGGGCGTCAGGAACAGGATGCGCAGGTCGAACAGCATCGACCAGTTCTCGATGTAGTAGAGATCGTATTCGGTGCGCATGCGGATCTTTTCATTGGTGTCCATCTCGCCGCGCCAGCCGTTGATCTGCGCCCATCCGGTGACGCCGGGCTTGACCTTGTGGCGGGCGAAATAGCCGTCGACCACCTCGTTATAGAGCAGGTTGTGCGACTGGGCGGCGATCGCATGCGGGCGCGGCCCGACCAGCGACAGCGAGCCGAACAGCGAGTTGAAGAACTGCGGCAGCTCGTCGATCGAGGTCTTGCGGATGAAGCGGCCGACGCGGGTGACGCGCGGGTCGTTCTTGGTCACCGTCTGCTTGGCGGTTGGGTCCGACCTGTCGATATACATCGACCGGAACTTGTAGACCTCGATGACCTCGTTGTTGAAGCCGTGGCGCTTCTGCTTGAACAGCACCGGCCCCTTGCTGTCGAGCTTGATGGCGATCGCGGTGGCGAGCATCACTGGCGAGAAGACGATGATGCCGACAAGCGAGAAGATGATGTCGAAGCTGCGCTTGGCGACAGAGTCCCAGTCGTTGATCGGCTTGTCGAAGATGTCGAGCATCGGCACCGAGCCGATGTAGGAATAGGCGCGCGGGCGGAACTGCAGCGCGTTGGAATGCGCCGAGAGCCGGATGTCGACCGGCAGAACCCAGAGCTTCTTCAAAAGCTGCAGCACGCGCGATTCCGCCGTCAGCGGCAGCGAGACGATCAGCATGTCGATGCGGGCGATGCGGGCGAACTCGATCAGCTCGGAAATGGTGCCGAGCTTCGGATAGCCCGCGACGATCGGCGGCGAGCGCTTGTCGCCGCGATCGTCGAAGATGCCGCAGATGCGAATATCGTTATAGGGCTGCTTCTCGACCGAGCGGATCAGCATTTCGGCCGACTTGCCGCCGCCGACGATGAGCGCGCGGCGCTCCATGCGCCCATCGCGCGCCCAGCGCCTGATCAGCCTGGACATCACCAGTCTGAGCCCGAAGATCAGCACGAAGCCGACCACGAACCAACTGCCGAACAGAAGACGCGAATAGTCCTCCGAAGCCTTCATGGCGAAGGCCGTGAGAGCCATCAGCGCGAAGGTGCCAGCCCAGACGAGGAGCACGCGGCCGAAATTGGCGAGGGGGCGCATCAGCGCCGCGATCTGGTAGCTGTCGCTGACGTCAAGCAGCACCACCGCCAGGAACGAAGCTGCCGCGATCGTCAGCGGATATTGCCAGGCGAGATAGTTGAAGAACCCGACATAGTAGAAATAGAGGCACATGCCTGACAGGAAGAGCACGGCGAATTCGACCATGCGCAGCACGCCGCTGACCATGATCGGCGACATCGTATCGCGCCGGTACTGCGAGGCGACCTGTCGCGCCACGTCATTGATGCCGGGCACTTGAGCTTCGGCCGGGCCGTCGAATTTGCGCACCGCCTCCATCGAAAAGCGGTGCGCGGGGTCGATCTCGTTCATGGGGATTGTCCGCGAGCTTCGCGCGAGTGAATAGCAAAAGAGAGCTAAGAAAGCCTTGAAACAACAGGTGGCTTTGAATGCGTATTGTTGCTTGCGACGACTGGCGGTTTTTTCACGCCTATTGCAAATTAGTAAATTCTAAAGCTTTAGCGCCGCGAAGTAAGCCTTCTCGATCTCGGCCGCCATCACGTCGGCCCCGAATCGCGCCTTCAACTCGGGGTTTTGCGGCATCAGCTTGCGGTAGGCGCCGCGATCGTCGAGAGCCGTTCTGAGCCTGTCGGCAAGTTGGCGGGCATCGGGTCGGATCAGGGCAGGGGAGTCTTCGCCGAAGATCTCGGGAATGCCGCCCACGGCGGTGGCAATCATCGGCATGCCGGCTGCCAGCGCCTCGAGCACGATATAGGGCATTGCTTCCGCGCGGGACGGGACGACGATCAGCTCGGCCAGGGCGAAGGCTTCTCTGGCCGGCATCGGCGGCAGGAAGCGGACGTGGCCCTTCAGTCCGAGTCGCTCCACCTGAGCGTGGTAGCGTGGCAGGTCGTCGCCGGCACCGACCATCACCGCGCTTAGCCGGCGTCCGAGCTCCCTGCCGGCGCGCGCCAGCGCATCGATGAAGATGTCCGGGCCTTTGAGATCGCGCATCATGCCGATGTATATGAGATCGGCCGCATCAGCCGCCGGCGCCACCGGTTCGAACTCGACGGCCCGCAGGCCGTTATAGACCAGCCTGTTGGGGATGGGCGGCTCGCCGACCTTCCGTCGATAAGTTGTCCGCTCGTAGTCGGAAACGAACAGAAGGCAGTCGCTGAAGCGGGCCATGAAACGCTCCAGCGCGAAGAACAGCTTTCCGGTCGCCGTCGTTTCGTCATAGTGCAGCGAGCCGCCATGCGGCGAATAAAGGCGGGCCACGCGAGACCTTGAAACCCGCAACAGTGAGCCGAACAGACGGGCATAGGCGCCACCCTTGGCGCCATGCCCGTGCAGCACGTCCGGCCGCAATTCCTTGATGATTTGATAGGTGCGCCAGGCCGCGGCGATGTCGCCCGGTCCGATATGGCGCTGCATGGGCGTGCGATGGATGCCGAGCGCCAGGCGCTCCTTCATCGCTCCGAACAGCCGCTCCTCATAGTCCCCGCCCGTGGTCGAATCGCAGACGATGCCCACGGAATGGCCGGCGGCGGCCTGCGCCTCGGTCAGGTCGCTCACATGCCGGAAGATTCCCCCGACAGGTGAGCGGAAGCAGTGGACGATCCGAAGGTGAGCCGCCACGTTGATTTTCAGAACAGGCGTTCGCGGACGTAGACGGTGTCGCCGGGCAGGAGCGGATCGGATGTCTGCACCCTGCCGGTCATCACCTTGCCGTTGATATCGCGGGTGATGTCGACGCTTTCCTGGTTGGCGCGCGGCGTGAAGCCGCCGGCGATCGCGATCGCCTTCTGCACCGTCAATCCGGGCACATAGGAATATTGCCCTGCGGCGCCGACTTCCCCCATCACGAAGATCGGCCGGTAGCGGTCGATCTCGACCGAGACGTCGGGATCGCGCAGATATCCCTGGCGCAATTTATCGGCGATTTCCTTTTCGAGCTGCTGGGCGGTGTGGCCGCGCGCCGGCACGGCGCCGACGAGCGGGAAGGAGATGTAGCCGGATTGGTCGACGCTGTACGTGTTGGTCAGCCCGTCCTGCTCGAACACCGTGACGCGGATGCGGTCGCCGGCGCCGAGTCTGTATGGCTGGTCGAGCACTTCATGAAAGGCGGCGGGCGCCGGCCGGTAGCTGGAACAGCCGGTAAGCAGCGACAAGGCGAGCATGGCGCGAAAGAGATGAGCAGTGCTTTTCATGATCGGACACGAACCTTCGTCGCTCTCGCCACCGGTGAGGCGGCCAACCCCAGGAGTGCGCCCGTTATCATCCTGTTAGGGTTAATGGTCGGTAAAGGATGGGCCTTAGACTCATCGGCTGCTGGCAAAAAACCCAATTGTTCTATTGCTTTCGCAGGACGTTCTTTGAGTGGGTTCTAATAAGTACGCATCCTGATCTTAACGGCTGAGTTACCATAGTTGTTTACGGTCCATCCTCGACTCAAAGTTCGGAGCAGGATGCATGTCCGTTCAGTCCGCGGCCGCAGATGTCGATGTCGACCTGAGACAGCTCTTCGCCAGCCTGGCGAGGAATTGGCTGCGCATTGTTCTCGTCACGCTTGTCGTGACCGGGCTGGCGTTTGCCTTCGCCTGGCTGGCGACGCCGCAATATAAGGCAGTGGCCAAGCTGGAGATCGGGTCGCGCGAATCGGTCTTCACTCGGCCGGCCGGCACAACCAGCGACGACAAGCCGGCGACCGATGAGGAGGCTGTAGCCACCGAAGTCCAGATCATGTCCTCGCCCGATATCCTCAAGAAGGTTGCCTCGGACCTCAACCTGGAAAAGTTGCCGGAATTCGACGAAGCGTTGAAGATGTCGGCGCTCAGTCGCGCGCTTGTGCTTGTCGGCCTGAAGAGCGATCCCTTCGACATCCCGCCGGAAGAGCGCGTGCTCAAGGCAATGCACGATAAGCTCAACGTCTACGGCGTTGAAAAATCCCGCGTAATTGCCGTTGAGTTCTCCTCGAACGATCCAAAGCTCGCCGCCCAGGTCGCGGACGCCATTGCGCAGGCCTACCTTGCCTCAAAAGGCAGTGCGAAGATGGAATCGAACACCGCCGCCACAGGCTTCCTCGGCCCGGAAATCACCGATCTGCAGAACCGGGTGAAGGATGCCGAAGCCAAGGTTGCCGCCTATCGCGCGCAATCCGACCTGTTGATGGGCGGCAACAATTCGGTGCTCGCGACGCAGCAGCTCTCGGAACTGTCGAGCGAGCTTTCCCGGGTGCGCGCCAATCGCGCCGCCGCAGAGGCGACCGCCGACAGCGTGCGCAAGGCGCTGCAGAATGGCGGCACGCTCGACAGCGTGCCGGAAGTTCTGTCTTCCGAGCTGATCCAGCGCCTGCTCGAGCGGCAGGTAGAGCTCAGGACCAATATTGCCGATCTGTCGACGACGCTGCTCGACAACCATCCTCGCATCCGGGCGCTGAAGTCGCAGCTTGCCGATCTCAACGGCCAGATCCGCAACGAGGCGCAGAAGATCCTCAAGGGATTGGCGACTCAGGCACAGACCGCCAAGGCTCGCGAGGACCAGCTGGTCCAGGAGGTCAACACGCTGAAAGCCGCTTCGGCCCGCGCCGGCGAGCAGCAGGTGGAGCTCGATGCGCTGCAGCGCGACGCCAATGCCCAGCGCCAGCAGCTCGAATCCTATATGGCAAGCTACCGCGAGGCGGCCTCGCGCGCGGACCGCAACTATCTGCCGGTCGACGCCCGTCTGCTTTCGAAAGCACAGGTGCCGACCGAACCGTATTTCCCGAAGATCGGCCCGATCACTGGTGCCGCCGCCGCCGCGTCGCTGCTGCTGATGGCGATTAGCACGCTTCTGAGGGAATTGTTCTCCGGCCGTGCCATGCGTCCGGCCGCCGGAGCCCGATTCGAGCCGATCGAACAGGTGGCGATGCCGGTGGCGCGCACCGAACCGGCGCTCGCCGATGCCGAGGATGAAGCTAGCGACGATTCGGTCGCTGACGAGCGGATCGGGCAGGGCACCGTCATGGAGGCAACGCCTGCCGAGCCGGTAGATCCACCAGACCCGGCACAGCCCGAAGCGCGCCGGTCGTGGCAGCCGAGACTTGGCGAGATCGATGTCGAGAAGGCGGCGGAAAAGCTGATTGCCTCGGGTGCCGCGCGCGCCATCTTTGTCTCCCCGGAAGGTGACGAGGCCGCCGCCACCGCCGTGCTGGTGGCGCGCGAAGTGTCGGATGCGGGCCTGCGGGTGCTCCTGCTCGATCTCACCGCCTCGGGCGCCGCCTCGCGCCCGATGCTGGACAGCGGACTGCTTCCCGGCATCACCAATCTGCTGGCCTCCGAGGCGCAGTTCAGCGACGTCATCCATCCCGATCTCTATTCGGACGCGCATGTGATTCCGGTCGGTACCGCCGATCCTATCCGCGCCATGCGCGCCGCCGACCGGCTGCCGATCATCATGCAGTCGCTGACCACGGCTTACGACCTCGTCGTCGTCGAATGCGGCCCTGCCGACGCACAAGGCATCGGCCGCCTGGTTGGCGATGGCACGGAAGTCTTCCTGTCGATGCTCGAAGCCGATGACGAGGTCACGCAGGCGGCGGTCAAGCTGATCGAGAACGGCTATCCGGACGTCACGCTGGTCACGCCGGTTGGCTATGAACCGGGAGATCCGTTGCCCGGACGCCGGTCGGCGGCCTGAGCAGATATCGCCCGCGAAGTGGTCGGATTTGAGTCTCGGGCTGACGGTCGACGGTCAGGCGTCGTCCTCGGCAACAATAGGGGCGGCCTGTCCGGCAGCCTTCCGGCGCAAGCTTTTGGTCAGTGTCCACACCGTCGGATTGTTCTTGATGAAGGCCTTCGCCCGCGCGCCTTGCCGCAGCCCCGTGGCTAGCACGCGACCTTTCAGCGTCAGCGGCATCAGCACCTCGAAATGCTGGACCTCGATGTCGCACCAGAGCCGCTTGTAGGGCTCGTCGCCGACCGAGAAATCATAGAGGTCGAAGCCTTGCTCGCAGGCTTCCTGGATGTTGTCGAAGAACAGGAAGTCGCCGGGGCTGGTGAAGGCGAGATCATCCTCGGCGATCGCGCCGAACTCGCAGATCAGGCGCTTGCCTGAGCGGCTGGAGCCGGTAACGGCGCGAAGTTTTCCCGCTACCTCCAGCCCGTGCAGCAGGAAGGATGGCTCCTGCTCGGCAAGCGCATCGGCAAACAGCGCCCGGAAGAAGGCGCGCACGCCTTCATCGCCGAACACGTTGGCGATGCCCATCTTGGCGAAGCGCGCCTGCTTCATGTCGAAGAAAGCGTCGAGCAACCTGTCGACCTCCTTGCGGCTTCGCCCCTCGATACGGCGGAAGCTGCCGACGGCCTCGAACTTGCGCGTCTGCGAGCGGTGCTTCTTGCGCTTCCGCTTGCCGCTCGCGCGGCTGAGCAGCGCCTCGAAGCCGCCATCGAGGTCGACGGCCAGCGCAAGGTTAGGGCTCGCAAAATTGGGCAACGCGGCGAGCGGGTTGGCGGTGCCGTCGAGATCGGGCAGCAGCCGCTCCAGCGAAACGAGGTCGATGTCGGGCCGTGCCGTGGCGATCGACGAGAGCAGGGAGCGGATCGCAGGACCGTTTACAGCAGGCAAAAGCCGCGGGTCGGTTGCGGGGAAATTGCCGTTGGCATGACGTCCGCCGGCGAGACGAGCGACGCGGAACGGGCCGTTTCGGACCACTTCCAGCGCCAGCGAAAGAGCCGGTCGACCCTCGATGCTTAGCGTGGCGACCGCCATATCGGCTTTGGTCTTGGCCGCCCAGTTGCTCGCCCAGGACGCGCTCTGCGCCGGAGCAAACAGCGCCGAAGCGCAGAATTCTGCATAGCCCGCAAGACCCGTGCCATCGGTCACCGCCGCCGTCAGTCTGCCTCGGCTCGAGGCAGGCGCACGCGCCGGCGCTTCGTTGGCAGCGACGCGATTGCCGTCAAATGACGCGGCGGCGTCAACCATCCCTCAATCCTTAAGACGTATTGGTTGCAACCTGGGGTTCGCGTAGGTCCTTGGATGAGCCTAGGCGCAAAAGGTGAAGGAATGATCGACGGGGCCGAGGCAATCCGGAAGCTGGCGTTGAACGTTGCCCGCTACACCGGTCTCGCTCCGCTGGCGAGGCCGTTTGTCGGCGGCATCGGTGCCATCTTGATGTTGCATCGCGTGACCGCGGCGCCCGAGAAGCCGAACAGCGTCAATCGACATCTGAACATCGCCCCTGCCTTCCTCGACAAGGTGATCGCCGACATGAAGGAAAGGGGCTATGCCTTTGTTGCCCTTGATGAAGCGATCGAACGCATCGGGGCGGGCGGCAAACACGGCCAGTTCGCCACCATCACCGCCGACGATGCCTATCGCGATAACATGACGGAGGCGCTGCCGGTATTGGAGAAGCACGGTGCGCCGATCACCATCTATGTCGCGCCCGGCCTGATCGACGGTGCCGTCGACCTGTGGTGGGAAGTCATCGAGGATATCGTCGACACCGGCTCGCACCTGACGCTGAAGACTGCGAGAGGATCGACGGTCGTCGATTGCTCGACACCCGGCCGAAAGATCCAGACCATTGCAAGGCTGAACGCATGGTTGACCCTAGAGGTCCCCGAGGAAGAACAGGGCGCCGCGCTGCGTGAACTGGCGCGCTCCAACGGCATCGAGCTCGGCACCGGCCGCCCCGGCACCCTGATGAGCTGGGATGAGATTCGCAGGGTGGCCGCCCATCCGCTGGTGACGATCGGCGCGCACACCATCAACCACCGCAACCTCAAGCGGTTGTCCGAGGCGGAAGCGCGTCACGAGATCGGCGACGTCCGCCGTATTCTCATGGAACGGCTGGGCGCAGAGCCGCGCCACTTCGCTTACCCCTACGGTTATCCCAGCGCGGTTGGCTGCCGCGAGGTCGGCTTCGCTCGTGATGCCGGCTATGTCTCGGCGGTGACAACCCGGCATGCCGTCCTGAGAGCCGAGCATGCCGGCTTCCTGCATGCGCTGCCGCGCATTTCCGTCAACGGCCGCTACCAGAGCGTCGCCCACATCCGCACGATGCTGTCGGGTGTGACCACGCCGCTTGCCAACGCCGGCAAGATGGTCGTCACCATTTAGCCCGAAGGGGCGTCAGCATCTGTGGAAATAGCGGTAGGTGTCCGGCGCGTTCATCCATTTGAGCTGTGACGCAAGCCCGCCATGCGCGTTGATCCAGCCTCTGATGTCGGCAGTAGGCATTCCACAAGACGGCGGTCATGTCGGTGCGGTGCGCCAGATGGAAGCCGAAGCTTGCCCCAGGCATCACGCAGATGCGGCTGCCGGGAATATAGCCGAGCAGCACCGTGCAGGCCGACTGGCATTTGCCGACGATGCGGACATTGACGCCGCGCGCGGCGAGCCCCTTCCAGCGCTGGCTGTACGCGGCGACGCTGCCGCCATGATCGTCCGACACGTTGATGGTTTCGGCGGCTGCCATCGAGGCCGCCATGCAGGCGATGATCAGGATCAATCCCGCGAACGAGGCTTTTGGCATGGCGCAAGCCCTCCCTGCCATGCGGTCAAGCCAGGCAAGTTAGTCCCAATGCGCAATCACGTATGAATCACGTTAGCGTTGGCGCGGCCGCGCTCAGCCCTTCTGAGGCGGCTCCATGATCAGCCATTTGATGATGCCCATCGCCGGCAGCACCCAGAGCAGGCCGCTGAGCAGGAAGAACAGGAAATGCGCCAAGGAGCCGTATTCGGCGAGCCTTGTGACCGCGATGGCCGAGGCGATCAGCGCGTAGATGACGACGAGCGCCACCAGCAGAATGGTTCCGATCAGCTTTTTCAGGCGAATGGGCATGTCGCGGTCCCGTTGACCCGCCTCGCTTAGGCCGATTGGGGAGCGGGCGCAACCGCCGCGGGCCGGCGCGACGGCGTGCCGCGCTGTCCGGTCTTGCCAGCCGGGCGGCCATGGTCCACCAATCCCGCGATTTCAACTGCCGGGAAACTCCCATGGCCGCTATAACCACCACGGCCCCATACGCCGCCCGCGACCGCGATCTGCACAACCGCGCGCTGGTGCGCGGCTGGCTCTATTTCGTGCTGGTCGTGCTGGCCGCGCTGGTGCTGGTCGGCGGCGCCACAAGGCTCACCGGTTCCGGCCTGTCGATCACCGAATGGCAGCCGATCCACGGCGTGATCCCGCCGCTCAACGATGCCGAATGGCAGGAAGAGTTCCAGCGCTACCAGCAGATCCCCCAATATACAGAGCTCAACAAGGGCATGAGCTTAGAAGCTTTCAAGTCGCTCTTCTGGTGGGAATGGGTGCACCGCATCCTCGCCCGCAGCGCCGGCGCGGTTTTCGCATTGCCGCTGCTGTTCTTCTGGGCGACGCGCCGCATCGAACGCGGCCTCGGGCCGAAGCTTCTAGGTATACTTCTGCTCGGCGGCCTGCAGGGGGCCATCGGCTGGTGGATGGTGGCCTCGGGTCTAGTCGACCGTGTCTCGGTCAGCCAGTACCGGCTGGCGACGCATCTGACGCTCGCGGCGCTAATCTTCACCGCCACCATGGTTGTCGCGCGAGGATTGGCGCCGCACTCCGAGCGCGCCGCCGACCGCTCGACCCAGCGGCTTGCCGGCGCGATCGTGCTCTTGGCACTGATCCAGATCTATCTCGGCGGCCTGGTTGCCGGCCTCCACGCCGGCCTCTCCTACAACACCTGGCCGCTGATGGACGGCAAGGTGATCCCGGCCGATCTCCTGCTCTTGAAACCCGCATGGCTGAATTTCTTCGAGAACCCGAAGACGGTGCAGTTCGTGCACCGGCTCGGCGCTTACACGCTCTTTGCGGTGGCGCTCTGGCACATGATCGCCACCTGGCGGCGTCAGCCCGGCACCACGCATGCCCGCCGCGCCACGCTGCTGTTCCTGCTGGTGCTGGCGCAGGCCTCGATCGGCATCGGCACGCTTTTGATGCAGGTGCCGCTGCATATGGCGCTCACCCATCAAGGCGTCGCGCTGATCGTGCTCGGCTTCGCCGCCGCGCACTGGCGCGGCACCAAGGGTGCCTATTCGCTGCCGACCGAGATCGCTGTCGGAGGCTGAGGCGCGCCTTGCGCATCGTCGCTCAATGCTTGATGCCGAGCATCAGGTCGAGATTCTGCACGGCAGCGCCGGAAGCACCCTTGCCGAGATTGTCGTAGACGGCCAAGAGCAGCGCCTGCGCCCGCTCGTCATTGGCAAACACATAGACCTTCATCCGGTTGGTGCCGTTATAGGCCTCCGGATCGATCTCCGGCATGCGCTCCATATGCGTATAGGGCGCAACCTCGACCACGCCGCCGCCGACCGACGCATAGTGATCGGCGATCGCCGCATGAAGCTCGGCGCCGCTCGGTACACGGTCGAGGCCGCCCAACTGCAGCGGCACCACCGTGATCATGCCTTGCGCGAAATTGCCGACGGCGGGCTGCATGATCGGATCGTGCGACAGCTTCGCGTAGGTCCTTAGCTCCGGCACATGCTTGTGCTGCAACGTGAGCCCATAGGGTAGGAATTCAGGCGCGTCCTCGCCCTTGCCGACATAGTCCTCGATCATCGGCCGGCCGCCGCCGGAATAGCCGGAGATGCCGTTGACGGTGACGGGGAAATCGGCAGGCAGCAGGCCGGCCGAGACCAGCGGACGCAGCGTCGCGATAGGGCCCTGCGGCCAGCAGCCGGGATTGGCGATGCGTTTTGCGCTGGCGATCTTGTTGGCCTGATCCTTGTCCATCTCGGCAAAGCCGTATTCCCAGCCTTCGGCCACACGATGCGCGGTCGAAGCGTCGATGACTTTGGTCGTATCGTTCTCGATCAGCGATACGCTTTCCTTGGCCGCGGCATCCGGCAGGCAGAGGATCGCGACATCTGCGGCGTTGAGGAATTCGGCCCTGGCGGCGGCTTCCTTGCGGCGGTCGGCGGGAATGGAGATGATCTCCAGATCGCCGCGGTCGGCCAGCAGCGCCCTGATCTGCAGGCCTGTCGTGCCATGTTCGCCGTCAATGAAGATTTTCGGTTTCATCGGTTGCCAAAATCCCTGCGATTCCAGAGCTATATGCCTTGAGCGTTATGTAGCACGGCATGAGTGCCGTTGTTCAGGTCGTCGAGCCGCGCCTTCCTTTCGGCCACCAGGCCGAGATAGTGCATGGCGATGATCGATCCGGCGATCGCCGTAATATCGGCATGATCATAGGCCGGCGCAACCTCGACGACGTCGGCACCGACGATATCGATCTGGCCGAGTTGGCGCAGCGTCGAAAGCATCTTGGCCGAAGACGGGCCGCCGGCCACGGGCGTGCCGGTACCCGGCGCGAACGCCGGGTCAAGGCAATCGATGTCGAAGGTAAGATAGGTCTTCCTGCCGCCTGTGCGCTCCACGATCGCGTAGGCGATGTCGGAGGCGCGCATCTCCTCGACTTCATGGCCGTAGATGATCTTGATCCCGAACGTGTCCGGCGCATGGGTGCGGATGCCGATCTGGATCGAGCGGTCTGGATCGATGACGCCTTCTTTGACCGCGCGGGCGACGAAGGAGCCGTGATCGATTCGCCTGCCGTCGTCCGGCCAGGTGTCCTGATGCGCGTCGAACTGCACCAGGGCCAGCGGCCCATGGATCGCTGCATGCGCCTTCAACAGCGGCCAGGTGACGAAATGATCGCCGCCGAGCGTCAAAAGAAATGCGCCTGAGCTCAGGATCTTGGCCGCCTCTCGCTCGATCGTACCGGGCGTCTTCTGGTGGTTGCCGCTGTCGAGCAGGCAATCGCCGTAGTCGACCACGGCGAGCTGTTCAAACAGGTCGCGCGAGAACGGATATTGCGGATCGTTGTCGAGGATCGCCGAGGCGCGGCGAATCGCCTGCGGCCCGAAGCGCGCGCCGGGACGATTGGTGACCGCGGCGTCGAAGGGAATGCCCCACACGACGGCATCCGCGCCCTTCGCATCCTTCGTATATTTGCGCCGCATGAACGACAGCGCGCCGGCATAGGTCGGCTCGAGCGACGCCCCCGTTTTGGAACGGGCGGTGAAGGCGTGGTCGATCTCTTGGTTCGCCATTACGGGTCCTCGGTTGTCATCGGGGAGCCACAACTACAGAACCGGCACGCAACTTGCCAGTCACAGCTTGCCGATATCGAGCGGCGCTCGAGGAGTGCCACGGCAGCACAGGATTTGTCTCGCCATGACGCCTCGCCAAACGGATTTGAGCAAACAGCTAGCCGGCTTCGTTCACCTCCCTGTCATGGGCATCGCCTAACCGGGTCCCGACCCGGAACGGAGCGATTCCCCGATGCGAACACTCTGGCTGAACCTTCTTCTGTCCGCCGCGCTTGCGACTGCCTCGAGTCAAACCTTAGCCGGTGAGACGCGCGCCGCCCAAATCCTCGACCGCTTCGAACACGCCAACCAGTGGCGCGATCATGTGATGATCGCGGCGCATCGGGCCGGCAGCATGCAGGCCGGCAAGACGCTTTATGCCGAGAATTCGCTTGCCGCGGTCGAGGGCTCGATCGCGATCGGCGCCGAGATCGTCGAGGTCGATGTGAGGCGCTCGAAGGACGGCGCGTTCGTCATCATGCATGACAGCTGGCTCGACCGCACCACGAACTGCAAGGGCGAGGTGGTGGAATATACGCTGGCGGAGCTGAAGAAGTGCCGGCTGGTGATCGAGGGCACCGGCGCCGTCACCAGCGAGCCGGTGTTGACGCTGCGCGAGATGCTGCTGACGACCAAGGACAGGATCCTCATCAATCTCGACAACAAGCTGGAGGTGACGGACCTGCCAGGCATGATCGCGGTCGCCCGCGATCTCGGCATGGCCGATCAGGTGATCGTCAAGGAGAACCTGTGGAACCAGGCGCGCATTGAAGCCGCGAAGGCCGCGCTCGCCCAGGCGGGCGGCGGCTTCCAGTTCATGCCGATCCTTGCCGATGACGCCGTGCACGATGCTGCCTTTGCCGGCGAGGTCGACAAGGCGTTCGCGCCACGCGCTATCGAGCTGATCAACTGGCGCAACGGCGCCGAGACGTTGACCGCAAACGGCGGCCCGCTGTTCAGCACGCGCATGCGGGCTACAGCCGTCCGCGGTGACTGGCACCTCTGGGCCGATACTTATGCCATCGTCAACAAGCCGGGCGGCTTCCTTGCCGGCGGCCGTGGCGACGAGCTGGCGGTCGCTGCCGGCCTGCCGCGCGAGGCTTGGGGTTTTTGGGTCGATCGCGGCGCCACCATCATCCAGACCGACGAGCCAAAAGCGGCGATCGAATGGCTGGCTGCCAATGGCTATCGCGTGCCTTATATGGACGAGGCGCGCCCGGCTGAGCCGGCGCGCACGGCGAGCATCAATTAGCTGGCGTCGGTGCTCCCCACCGGGAGCTTCGCGCCGACCTGCCCATCGAGGGGCCATCGCGGGGAGGTCGAAGTTGCGCCAAGCTCGCCGGCGGTCGAGTGCTACAACGGCTGCGGGACGCTGCAAATGGGACGCCGAAAGATAGGCGCGGTACCTCCTCTTGATGGGGAAGTGGCGCCGCTGGCGCGGGTGGGATGACGGCGCTTGACCTAGGCGGCTTTCGCCACGCCCTCCAACTCGGCCAGCACTTCGTCCGACAATTCCAGCTCCGCAGCCGCAAGATTCTCCCGCAGATGCCCGACCGATGAGGTGCCGGGGATCAGCAGGATGTTCGGTGAGCGTCGCAACAACCATGCCAGCGCAACCTGCATCGGCTTCGCGCCGAGCCGCTCGGCCACGCCGGACAGCGTCGACGATTGCAACGGGCTGAAGCCGCCAAGCGGAAAAAACGGCACATAGGCGATGCCGTGGCGCGCCAGTTCATCGATCAGCGCGTCGTCCTCGCGATGCGCCAGATTGTACTGGTTCTGCACGCAGACGATGTCGCAAATCTTGCGGCCTTCCTGGATTTGCGCTCGGGTGACGTTGCTCAAGCCGATATTGCGCACCAGGCCCTTGCGCTGAAGCTCGGCGAGCTTGGTGACCTGCGCCTCGATGGAGCCCTCCGCTGGACCATGCATCCCGAACATGATGCGCAGATTGACGACGTCCATCACCTCGAGGCCAAGATTGCGAAGATTGTCGTGTACGGCCTGTTCGAGTTCATCGGCTGTGAAGGCCGGCAGCCAGGAGGCGTCTTCGCCACGACGGGCGCCGATCTTTGTGACGATGGTGAGGTCGTCGGGGTAGGGCGATAGCGCCTCGCGGATCAGCTTGTTGGTGACGTGCGGACCATAATAATCGCTGGTGTCGATATGGTTCACGCCTTGCGCTATCGCTTCGCGCAGCACGGCGATGGCCGCGTCATGGTTCTTTGGCGGACCGAACACTCCTTTGCCTGCGAGCTGCATGGCGCCGTAGCCGAGGCGGCGGACCGAGCGGTCGCCGAGTTTATAGGTGCCGGATTTGTTTACGCTGGACATCGGGTTCTCCTTCATTGTCGGCGAGGGAGATAAGACATAGCCGCTGTCCCGATAATCAGCTATATTCGGCACAGCTTGTACGAAATTTAGGACAATGGCGGCCGAACTCAACGATCTCCAGGCATTCATGGCCGTGGCCCGCGCCGGCGGCTTTCGCGAAGCAGCTCGCGCCACGGCCGGCAGCGCGTCAGCGCTCAGCGAAGCCATCCGCCGTCTGGAAACCCAACTCGGTGTTAGGCTCTTCAACCGCACCACGCGCAGCGTTGCTTTGACCGAAGCTGGTGCCAGCCTGCTGGCGCGGCTCGGCCCCGCATTGGGCGAGGTAGAAGCTGCGC
Organism: Mesorhizobium sp. M1A.T.Ca.IN.004.03.1.1; assembly: GCF_003997555.1. Lineage (NCBI taxonomy): Bacteria > Pseudomonadati > Pseudomonadota > Alphaproteobacteria > Hyphomicrobiales > Phyllobacteriaceae > Mesorhizobium > Mesorhizobium sp. M1A.T.Ca.IN.004.03.1.1. Next base: position 669,948 of record NZ_RZTV01000003.1, read on the forward strand.
TCGATGTGGTGAACGGCTTTCGCGACCGGCCCGCCGGAACCTTGCGTCTCAACGTGCCGATAAGCGCCTCGCGGCTGGTGCTGCCCAAGATCGTTCCGCGATTTCTCGCGGCCTATCCCGCCATTCGCCTGGAGGTGATCGCCGAGGAGAACTTTGTCGATGTGCTGGTGGCCGGCTGCGACGCCGGAATCCGCTATGACGAGCGGCTGGAGCAGGACATGATCGCGGTGCCGATCGGACCGCGCGCGCAGCGCTTCACGACCTCCGCCGCGCCGTCCTACCTTGACCGGCACGGTCGGCCGCAGCACCCGCGCGACCTGCTTGGCCATGCCTGCGTGCGCGGCCGCTTCCCGAGCGGGGTCATGACGCCCTGGGAGTTCGAGCGGGACGGCGAGGTGGTGCGGGTCGATCCCACGGGGCCATTGGTCGTCAGCATCGGTGGTGGCGTCGATCTCGCTGTCGATGCGGCGATCGCCGGCGTCGGCATCCTTTGGCTCTTCGAGGACTGGGTGCGCCCGTATTTCGACAGCGGCGTTCTGGAACCTGTGCTCCAGCCCTGGTGGCAAAGCTTCTCGGGGCCGTTTCTTTATTACCCTGGCCGGCGCTTGGTGCCGGCCCCGCTGCGCGCGTTCATCGACTACATAAAAACGCCGGCCGGGCACTGGTGACGGAAACAAAAAAGCCGCCCGGAGGCGGCCTTTTCGAAAGCTGGGGACCCGTAGCGCTTAGCGCTTCGAGAACTGGAAGCTGCGGCGCGCCTTGGCCTTGCCGTATTTCTTGCGCTCGACCACGCGGCTGTCGCGGGTGAGAAAGCCGCCCTTCTTGAGCACCGAACGCAGGCCCGGCTCGTAATAGGTCAGCGCCTTGGAGATGCCGTGACGCACGGCGCCCGCCTGGCCGGAGAGACCGCCGCCGATGACGGTGACGACGATGTCGTACTGGCCGGCGCGGTTGGCGGCGACGATCGGCTGGTTGAGGATCATCTGCAGCACGGGACGCGCGAAATAGGTCGCGAATTCCTTGTCGTTGACGATGATCTTGCCGGAGCCCGGCTTCACCCAGACGCGCGCGATCGCGTTCTTGCGCTTGCCAGTGGCATAGGCGCGGCCCGACTTGTCGAGCTTCTGGACGTGGACAGGCGCGGCCGGCTGCGCGGCGGTCGTGACAGTCCCGAGTTCTGCGAGCGAGGAAAGCTCAGCCATTACGAGGCCCTCTTGTTCTTGGAGTTCAGCTTGGCCACGTCGAGCGTGACGGGCTGCTGGGCCGCGTGCGGATGCTCAGTGCCTGCATAGACGCGGAGATTCTTCATCTGGCGGCGGCCAAGCGGGCCGCGCGGGATCATGCGCTCCACAGCCTTCTCGACGACGCGCTCGGGGAAGCGGCCCTCGAGCAGCTGGCGCGCGGTGCGCTCCTTGACGCCGCCGGGATGGCCGGTGTGCCAGTAATAGATCTTGTCGGTGTACTTCTTGCCGGTGAACACCACCTTGTCGGCATTGATGACGATGACATTGTCGCCATCATCGACATGCGGGGTGAAAGTGGGCTTGTGCTTGCCGCGCAGATGGTTGGCGATGACAGTTGCAAGGCGGCCGACGACGAGACCCTCGGCGTCGATCAGCACCCACTTCTTCACCACATCCGCAGGCTTCTGCGAAAAGGTAGCCATGTTTTGCTCTCAGGTTGACCGTCCTGTCCGCGAACGGCAGGAACAGGCGTTTTTTGTTGCTTGAATTGACGGAGAGGCCAAGCCGTCCGGCAATAACAAAACGGCGGCCCTTGCGGCCGCTGTTTCGTGACGGCTTATAGGCGAGGGCGCCGGATGCGTCAAGCCAAGCGGAAACTCTACTGGCGCTGAAAATAAAGCAAAAACAATCAATTGGCGAAACGGTATTATTTTACCTCATCCATTCGCTTCGGCGGGATCGAATAGGTCCCGGTGGCGTGGGCCACCGTGTGCCGGTCGGCCCCGGCGACGATGTCGATGTCGAAGACCATCAGGCTCTTTCCGAGCTTGAGGATACGGCAATGGCCGTCGATCGGTCCGGCCTCTGCCTTGCGCATGAAGTTGATGTTGAGATTGGTCGTCACCGAAAGCGCATCCGGCCCGGCATGGCTGAGCACGCACACATAGCCGCCAATGTCGGCAAGCGTGAACAGCGCCGGACCCGAGACGGTGCCGCCGGGGCGCAGATGGCGCTGGTCGGCATTGAGCCGCACCGTGCAGCCGCCCGGAAACACTTCCAGCGCCTCATAGAAGGAGAACTGGTCGTTGAGCTGCGGATAGACGTTTGCCATCACCGCGTTGACTTCGGCCGCGGTCAGCACCGGCTTGAGATTGCTTTGAGCGGGCATGCGCGATTCCTATATACGGGAACTTCCAGGCGGCGCGCCTGGACCAAACGGTGCCACGGAGAAAACACGTCTCGCGGCTGTTCTTCAATCGGCAGCATGTTAGTTCTGTTGCTCCATAACCCGGGACCGCTGATCGAGAGGTTCAAAAATGGCCGAAGTCGTTGCCATCAAGCCCGCCGTCGCCGACGGCCCGGTTCTTGTCAGCCAAGATAAGGGCGAGCTGCGCCTCACTCTTGCAAGCCCGCCGGCCAACGCGCTGTCGCTGGCGACGATGGCGGCGCTGCAGGCCGAGTTCGACCGCGTGAAGGACGACAAATCCGTACGCGTCATCATCCTGGCAGCGTCAGGCAAAGTGTTTTGCGCGGGCCACGACCTCAAGGAAATGACGGCGCGCCGCGCCGAACCGGATCGCGGCCGCGCCTTCTTCGAAAAGACCTTTGTCGCCTGCGCAAAGCTGATGCAGACCATCGTGCGCCATCCGAGGCCGGTGATCGCCGAGGTCGACGGTCTGGCTACCGCGGCCGGACTGCAGCTTGTCGCGAGCTGCGACCTCGCCATCGCCTCGCACGAAGCGACCTTCTGCACGCCCGGCGTCAATATCGGCCTGTTCTGCTCGACGCCGATGGTTGCGCTGTCGCGCAACGTCTCGCGCAAGCAGGCGATGGAAATGCTTCTCACCGGCGAGACGATCGATGCGGCGACGGCCAAGGAGTTCGGTCTCGTCAACCGGATCGTGCCGCGCGAATATCTGAATCAGGTTGTCAACAAATACGCGCAAACCATTGCTTCAAAATCGTCATTGGTGGTCAAGACCGGCAAGGAGGCGTTCTACGCCCAGGCCGAAATGGGGCTGGCCGACGCCTACGCCTATACCGGCCGTGTGATGGTGGAAAACATGCTGGCGCGCGACGCCGAGGAGGGCATCGGCGCCTTCATCGGCAAGCGCAAGCCGGAATGGGCCGACGAATAATTGACCCGAGAATGCAGCGCGCTTTTTTATGATTGAAGGTCCGACGTGGCTGCCCGCAAGCAACTGACGCGGCTGAAAGCGCCCTATCTCAAGCGCATTCTGCTTGAGCCTTCGCGCGTCGCGGATTGGGACGGATATCCATGGAGCCTGCCGATCTTCCGGGATCGCGAGTTCGAATTCGAATTCACGTCGGCCATCACCATCATCGTTGGCGAGAACGGCACCGGCAAATCGACGCTGCTCGAAGCCATCGGCGCGCTGGCCGGCTATGACGAGGCCGGCGGCGGCAAAGGCTATATGCCCGTCGACCACTCAGGCGCCATCGACAAGAGTGGCGGGGCACTTGCCGCTGCGCTGCGCTGCCATTGGCTGCCGAAGGTCACCGCGGGCTGGTTCTTCCGGGCGGAGTCCTTTTACTCCGTGGCTCGTTATCTTGACCAGGCGGCGCTGGAGTCTGGCGGAGCGCCGCCGGATTTCCTGTCATGGTCGCATGGCGAAGGGTTCATCCGCTTCTTCGAGGAACGCTGCCGACGACAGGGCATCTACATCCTCGACGAGCCCGAAAGCGCGCTCTCGCCGACGCGCCAGATCGAGTTGCTGAAGCTGCTTCAGCGCATGGAGCGGTCCGGCACCGCGCAGGTGATCATGGCGACGCACTCTCCGTTGCTGATGGCCTGCCCGAACGCGCGGCTCTTCCGCATCAGCCGCATCGGCCTCGATCTGATTGATTTTCAGGACACCGATCATTTTCGCATGATGCGTGACTTCTGCAGCGATCCGGCTGCCTTTCTCGCCGATGCGCTGTATGAGGACGAGCCATGAATCACGACGCCTACGACAACAGCTACATTGCCGGCATTCTGAACTCGGTGAAGACCATTGCCATGGTCGGCGCCTCGCCCAACGACGTGCGGCCGAGCTATTTCGTGCTGAAATATCTGCTGGCCAAGGGTTTTTCGGTGTTGCCGATCAATCCCGGTCATGCCGGCAAGCAGATCCTTGGACAGACGGTCTATGCCAGCCTGGCCGACCTGCCGCACCCGGTCGACATGATCGACATTTTTCGCGGCTCGGCCGCTGTCCCTGGCATCGTCGAGCAGGTACTGAAGCTCGATCCGCTGCCGAAGGTCGTTTGGATGCAGCTAGGTGTTCGCCATGACCAGGCCGCCGCGCGCGCCGAGGCAGCCGGCATCAAGGTGGTCATGAACCGCTGTCCCAAGATCGAATATGGCAAGCTGTCGGGCGAGATCGGCTGGACCGGCGTCAACTCCGGCGTGCTGTCGTCGAAGAAGCCATTGATGCGCAAGGGTTTCCAGAGTTTTGGCGTGCGCCAGAAATAGACGGACAACCAGGCGCGCAAAATTATTCCGGGAAGAAATGGATTTTCCCGGGCGTTCGCCGCAGATCGCACGCCGAAAGGTATTTTGTTCTTTGCATTCACGACCGCGCTTGGCCAAGAATGCCCGGCGATTTTCGCAAGTTTGAGAGGGAGGCTTCGATGACCCGTACGCCCGGTTTCAACACGCTCGCCGTCCATGCCGGCGCCAAGCCGGACCCGGCGACCGGCGCGCGCGCCACGCCGATCTATCAGACCACCTCCTACGTCTTCGATGACGCCGACCACGCCGCCTCGCTGTTCGGGCTGAAGGCCTTCGGCAACATCTATACCCGCATCATGAACCCCACGCAGGCGGTTCTCGAGGAGCGTCTCGCCGCGCTCGAAGGTGGCACTGCCGCGCTGGCCGTCGCCTCCGGCCACGCCGCCCAGGTCATCGTCTTCCACAATCTGATGCGGCCGGGTGACAATTTCGTATCTGCCACAAAGCTTTATGGCGGCTCCATCAACCAATTCGGCCACGCCTTCAAGAATTATGGCTGGGAGGTCCGCTGGGCCGATACCAACGATCCATCGACCTTTGAGAGCCAAATCGACGACAACACCAGGGCGATCTTCATCGAAAGTCTCGCCAATCCGGGCGGCATCTTCGTCGACATCGAGAAGATCGGCGACATCGCTCGCAGGCACGGCCTGCCGCTGATCGTCGACAACACGCTGGCCTCGCCCTATCTCGTGCGGCCGATCGAGCATGGCGCCGATATCGTGGTGCATTCGCTCACCAAGTTCATCGGCGGCCACGGCAATTCGATCGGCGGCGCCATCGTCGACGGCGGCACCTTCGATTGGTCGAAGTCGGGCAAATACCCGATGCTGTCGGAGCCTCGCCCTGAATATGGCGGCCTCGTCCTGCACGAGACTTTCGGCAACTTCGCCTTTGCCATTGCCGCGCGCGTGCTCGGCCTGCGCGACCTCGGCCCGGCGATCTCGCCCTTCAACGCCTTCCTGATCCTGACCGGCCTGGAAACCTTGCCGCTCAGGATGCAGCGTCATTGCGACAACGCAGCGAGCGTCGCCGCCTGGCTTTCCAACCATCCGAAAGTCGCCTGGGTGAACTATCCCGGACTGCCGAGCGACAAGAACAATGCGCTGCAGAAGAAATACTCGCCGCAGGGTGCCGGCGCCGTTTTCACCTTTGGCCTCAAGGCCGGCTACGAGGCCGGCGTCAAGTTCGTCGAGGCGCTGGAACTGTTCTCGCACCTCGCCAATGTTGGCGACACCAAGTCGCTGGTCATTCACCCGGCCTCGACCACGCACCGGCAACTGTCCGACGAGCAGAAGGTAAAGGCCGGTGCCGGCCCGGACACGGTCCGCCTGTCGATCGGCATCGAGGACGTCAACGACATCGTCGCCGACCTCGAACAGGCGCTGAGCAAGGTCTGAGCGCGATGTCCGCCTTTCTCGCGCTTGATCCCGAAACTGTCGAGCCGGAGGCCGGCGCGCCGACCCCGGAACGCTTGATCTCCGGCGATCCGAAATTCCGCACCTGGAATGTCGAGGAGCGGGACGGCAGCCTTTATGCCGGCATCTGGGAAGCGACGCCGGGCAAGTGGCGCATCGTCTATGACGAATGGGAGTTCTGCCACATCCTGTCCGGCGTCTCGGTGATCGCCGAAGACGGCGGCGACGCGCGCACGGTCAAGGCCGGCGACAGTTTTGTGCTGCGGCCGGGTTTCAATGGCACCTGGGAAGTGCTCGAGACGACGCGTAAGGAATATGTGATCAAGCTGTGAAGCGCGCTTGCCGGCGGTTAGAGCAGCCGGTCGACATCCGCATCGGAGAAACCGAATCCGGCCATCAGGTCGCGGTGCCAGCGGCTTCCAAGCAGGTCGCCCAGACCGTCATCGACACGCCGCCTCAACGCGTCGTTGCCTTTGGCGACCGCAAACGCGCCGGCGGCGGGCAACCGTTCGGACGCGGGAACGTCAATGACATCGGCCAGCGCAGCCGGTCGCCGCGCGATGTAGCCGCGATGCGCCATGGCAACGCTGGCATAGGCCTGCACCATGCCGGTAGCCACCGCCTCCGCTGCCTCGGCCTGCGTGGCGAACACACTGATCCGCTCCGGCGGCACGCCATTCTCAAGTGCCGTCCGATGCTGGATCTGATTCGATATCACTCCAAGCCCCGCGGAAGGGTGGCCTGCAAGAGAGCGATAGCCCTCAAGGTCGAGCGGGTTGCCCTTGGCGACCATCAAGCCGTCCGGCAGCGACCAGATCGGGCGACTGAAGTCCACCAGCTTGCTGCGCTCTTCTGAGATGAACAGACCGGTGGTCATGTCCCAGCGACCGTCGGCCAGTCCCGGCAGCAACTCGGCGAATTCAGTCTCGACGGGCGTGAAAGCCATCGTTTCGGACATCGCGAAGATCTTCTCGGCCAGCATAGCGTCGCAGCCGCCGACTTTCCCGGATGCATCGGTGAAGCAGAAGGGAGGTTCCTGCAGAAAGGCGAATCTCATTTTCCAGGCCTTCGGATTTTTGCGGCTCAGAAGCGCACCGAGAGCGCTTCCAATCCATGAAAATGATAGGTGTCGCGGAAGCGCGGCTCTTCCGTCAGGCCTAGATCCGGCAGCCGGTCGAACAGCGTCTTCAGCGACACCTGCAACTCCAGCCTGGCCAGCGGCGCGCCGATGCAGAAGTGGATGCCGGCGCCGAACGACACGTTCTTCTGGTCCGTCCGCGCCGGGTTGAATGTGGCCGGTCCGGCGAAAGCCAGCGGGTCGTGATTGGCCATGCCGAGCAGCAGCGCCACCGTCTCTCCGGGCTTGAGCAAAATGCCCGGAGCAGCTTCCATCTCTTCATAGGCATAGCGCAGGAACATGTGCAGCGGCGCATCGTAGCGCAGGCATTCCTCGACCGTGGCGGCATTGGCCTCCGGTGTTGCAAAGAAGCGGCGCCCATCGCCGCCCTGCGCGAGGATCGTTCTCACGGCATTTCCGGTCTGGTGCACAGTCGCTTCGTGCCCTGCGTTGAGCAGAAGGATAGCTGAGGAAACCAGCTCCTCCTCCGAGAGCTTCTGGCCGTTGTCCTGGGCCTCGATCAGCAGCGAAAGCAGATCGTCGTCGGGTCTCTTGCGCCGCTCGGCGACATAGCCGCGCAGGAAAGCCGCGAAATCGTGCGCGGCGCGGTTGGCCGTCCCCTCGGTCTCGCGCGTGCGGCCGTGCATGTACATGGCGACCATCTGATGCGACCAGTCGAGCAGTTGCGGCCCCATCTCGACCGGAACGCCGAGCATCTCGGCGATGATGGTGATCGGCAAGGGCGAGGCGTAAGCGGGCAGAAGATCGACGGAGCCCGGCTCGAAGCGGTCGATCAGCTCATTGGCCAGAGCCTCGATGCGCGGCCGCAGCCGCTCGACCTGGCGCGAGACGAAGGCCCGATTGACCAGTGTCCGCAACCTCGTGTGCACCGGCGGCTCGAGCTCAAGCATCGAATTGGCTTCGATGGCGTCGAAGGCGGTCAGGTGCGAACGGTCGCCGCCAACCCCGCGGCTGTCGGGAATGCCGGCCGGGTTCTGGCGGCCGAAGCGACGATCGCGAAGCAGGCGGTTGACGTCGTCGAAGCCGCCGAAACACCAAAAACCATAATTCTCCCAGAAGAAGGCGTTCGAAGCGCCGTGCAAGAAGGCGTAGCCCTGATACGGGTTCTGCACAAAGGCCGGTTCATGCGGGTCGAGGCGCAGGCGGCGGCTGACGGGGTCGAACGTGAGATAGGGTGGCATCATGTTCGACCAATAGCGCGCCTTGCCGGCCCGATGCCAGACCGCATCGCCGAGCCGGTCGTGCCGATATATTGAGCCAGGCTGGCCGCTGGAGAGGAAGAGCGGGTGGCGCGCCCATGGCTCCGGCGCAGCGCTTCAGCGTCCCGTTTTCAGGATACCGGCCACCTTGGTGGCGATCGCGGCATCGAGCACCTGCCAGTTCCCGAGCAACTCGCGCGGGAAGCGGTAGGTGAGGCTGAGATCGTCGCCGACCTGGATGTCGCGCTCGCAGGGGGCCAGCGATTCCTCGGCACTTGGGCCGCTCAGGCAGCGGGCGACGAACGGGTCCTTGCCGGGGCGGTCGGCGACCGCCAGGACCTCGTTGAGATAGCCCGATTTCTCGGCGAAGCCGTAGAGCGTCGTCCCGCCCGGGCCGGGTGTGCCCGGCTTGACGATCAGGGCGCTGTAGATCGGCGCGAAACGGCCGCTCATGTCGCGCGAGATCATCCGCGGCTCGAATGACAGGAAGATGATCTTCCTGGTCGTGGTGTGGTTGAAGTCGCCGCGCGCGGCGGTGCTGTAGCCGTCCATTTCAGGATAGCGCAGATAAAGGTCGAGGCGCGAGGCGTTTCCGTCGCGCCTGGCCTGGTCGAAGCGGATGAAGTTGGCCGGCACACTGATCACATTATTGCCCATGACGACCTGGCGCACGGTCGTGTCGTCGGTGTAGCCGGCCATGGCGATCGACCGGCCGAGCCATTTGCCGCCGAGACTGATAGCCACCGAAAGCAGGGCGAGCGCCGCGAAGACATAGAAGACCCGCTTCATCAAGGTCGAGTCGACAACCTCGAATTCCTCCGCGGCGGCTGCCTCTCTCATCCCAATTCCCCGATCCGCTCACCTGTCCTCAGGTGGCACAACTGGCGCGGCATGGCTCTTGCAGCGCGTCGGCACGACTGTGCGGTCTCATGGTAAACGGTTGGTAAAGATGGATCTCATGCTGCTCCCTCTCTACGCTTTTGCGGTCGGCCTGACGGCTTGCGGCCTCGCCGGCTCGGCGATGGAAATCGTCTGCGGTGGCCGGCTGGCCTTCGCCGAACCCTATGTCACGCCTGCCCATATTGTGCGCTCGCTCGCGGTGACCGCCTGCGCCGGCCCGTTCATGCTCACCAATGATGCTCTGGCTGCGCGGCGCGAGGGACGCATCGGCACGCTGGCGCTGCTTTCCTGCGGCTGCACGGCGATTGCCTGGGCACTGGCGCTCGGCATCGTGCTGATCACCATTGCTTCCTGGGCAACGGGTCTCCTAAGCTCCGCCGAATTCTCGGCTTGAGACGAATCGGAGAAAAGATGCCGATCTATGCGATCGACGGGAAGGCGCCCCGGTTCGAGGACGCCGAAACCAATTGGGTGGCGCCCGACGCCACGCTGATCGGCGATATCGCGATAGGCCGCAATGCCGGCTTCTGGTTCGGCGTCGTCATCCGCGGCGACGGTGAAACGATCACCATCGGCGCCGACACCAATGTGCAGGAACATACGGTCATGCACACCGATCCGGGCTATCCGCTCACCATCGGGCAGGGCTGCACGATCGGTCATCGCGCCCTGCTGCATGGCTGCACGGTCGGCGACAGCAGCCTGATCGGCATGGGCGCCATCGTGCTCAACGGCGCGAGGATCGGCAAGAATTCGCTGGTCGGCGCCGGCGCTTTGGTGACGGAAAACAAGGTTTTCCCGGACAATTCGCTGATCGTCGGCTCGCCCGCCAAGGCGATAAGGGTGCTGGATGACGCGGCAATCGAGAGGCTGCGGGTCTCGGCCGCGCACTATGTCGCCAACGGCAGGCGCTTCAAGACCGGATTGAAGGAGCTGTGACAGCGGTTCAGTCCGCCGCTTCGCCCGCGACCTTATTCACTGCGTCGGGACATTGCCTGACGCAGCAGCGACGCCCCCGCTTCGAAACCGGCGCGGTCTGCACCTTCCAGGGCGGTTTCACAATCATCGATGCGCGTCCTGAGCGACGGATCCGCGCCCGACGCCAGCAGCAGGCGGATTGCCTCGGCGTCGCGCTGCGCCACGGCGTAATGCAGAGGCATCCAGTCGTTGACCCCGCGCATGTTCGGGTCGGCGCCCTGCTCGAGCAGGATCTGGATAAGCTGCAGCCTGTCCGGCCGCTCGGTGGATAGCGCGGCGATGATCGACGGGAAGCCGGCGGGATCCTCGTAATTCGGATTCGAGCCTGCATCAAGCAGCGTGACGATGAAGCCGGCCGGGCTCCAATAGATCGCGTATTCCAAGGGATGGCCGAGGCCGAGCTCGAACGGCATCCTCTCGTCGTACCATTGCGCGGAGCCGCCGAGCGCCTTGCCAAGCCCATCGAAATCGCCCGCCTTGAAGGCGTCGTCTATCGCCTTGAACAGCTTGGCGCGCTCGCAGCGGTCGTCAGGGATTTCCAGCATCGCCGTCCATCCAAAAATAAACGGCCATAGTGCTCCGGTCTGCCGTTACGAGAAAGGCCCGCAGGCGGCGGCAAAAAAAGCGGAGCCGGCCCGGGGACAGGGCCGGCTCCTAAAACCCGGTCGTTGGGGACGGGGAGGGTGGGGACTCGACCGGGCTTTTTCCAGGCACGCCGTATGAATGCGGCGTGCTTAATCTCTTCGTGTTGCCCCAAAAGCCCTGCGCATCTTGGGGCAGCATGCATTGGGATCCTAGCGGACGCTGGCGACCGCGTCCTCGCGGCCGTCGTTGATCGAAACCCAAACGCCTGAATTCTCTGTCGATTGACGTTTGAGGTAGGTGTAGACCGTGTCGTTCCAGGCGAGCACTTTCGGCTCGAGATTGTCGAGGATGAACTCGCCGAGGCTGGTGCGCACCGTCAGCACCGCGTGGCCGTCGCCGTTCGGCTGGCGCACGACCGTCATCAAAAGGTCGCCGGCGGGGACACCGGCGGCCATTAATTCGCGGCGCTTCTCCAACGCGAAGTCCTCGCAGTCGCCGAAACCGTTGTCGGGATAGGCCCAGTATTCCTCGACCCCGTAGATCTCCATATCGGTACGTGGCTTGACGCGGATGTTGACCGAATTGTTGACCTTGATCATCGTCGCCCACAGCTTGCGGGTCAGCTCGACAGGAGACCCATTCGGCGTCCTCTCATTGCATTCGATGGGGATACGCTGGCAGAGTTCATAATGGCCGACGGGCTGGGCGGTGCGGCCACCCGTATGCATAAACAGCGGTCCCGCGCTTGCCGTGCCCCAGGCGGAAAGCTGCATCGCCATTGCCAAGAGCAACAGCTTGCCCCTCGTCATTTTCATTATGGTAGTCTCCCCGTTTGAGAGAGACTGTGCCACGTTGGGATTTATTTGACGCAAAAACCGGAAGTAGAGATTGAGTAAAACGCCCGTAGATTAAATATAAAATTTGAACTATCTCGACTGCGGATTGTTGAGAATCTAAACCGGCCGCCGCACCCGGATCACGTGGCTTCTCGACATGCCGCCCGGCTGCTAGAAGGCCCTGATCCGGCCAACAAAAAACCGGCCGCTGGAGGCCGGTTGGATGCATGTCCGCATTCTAAGCGGTCAGGACCGCGGCGCGTTGAATTCCGAATCCAAGGTTTCCGGCCGCTGGATGACGGCAAACTCAATGGCGACGCCGTCCTCGAAGTGACGCACGACCTGGCCGCGCATCGTTCCCAGCATGACCTGCACGCCGATTGCTGGTTTGACGTCGATCTCGATCGCCGCGCCCGAGAGCGACAGGTCGATGATGCGGCACTGATACTGTCGCCCGTCGGTGAGCTGCAGCACGCTCATCGGATTGCGCGGCGCGACGCGCTCGTGGCGGCGGTCTTCCGGCAGGTCGAGCTCATGCTTGTTCGCAAGCCAGGTGAGCTGCGCGGCGAGCTTGTCCTTCTTGCGGTCCGAAGCGATGACGGTCATCGCGAAACCGTCCTGCGAGGTGCGCGTCACGATGCCTTCGATGCGACCGATGTGATCGATATAGGCAATGACCTTTTCCCCCGGCATGCCGACGCGATCGGTGCGCAAGGCGACATTGCCTGGCGACATGTCTATCACCTGGCACGCGTGTTCCGTGCGGTCCTCCAGCATGAAGCGTCCGTAGATTTTCACCCGGACACGCTGAAAATTGCGCCGCTCCACACGGGACGGCGCAAATTCCGCCGCTGACCTCATGACTGCCTACACCCCGTTGGCATTCCGCGCGACGTGCGAGGAATTTCACCGGAAAAAGCTACAGCAAAGCAGGTTAACAAACGGGAAAAAGCCGGCCCAAATGGGTTGGGGGCGGACGCCCACGCAAGGCAAAGGCCTGGACCAGATCGGGGCAAAATCTCGCGCTCCGCTCTACTCGTTGCGCCCGCCGTCGAAGACGACGAGATGCCGTATCCGGCGTACGCGGCCGAGCGCCGAAATGATCTCGGGCGCGTCGAACTCCGTCGGCACGAGCGACGGAACATCGATCGCCGGCCGGTTCTTCAGGAACATCGGGTCCTTGTCGGGATCGATGACCCGGATCGCGTCGATCAGGGCGTCGGCGAGCGGGTCGGCACCAAGCCAGAACGGCCGATCCGCGGCGCTGACGATGCCGAGGCAGCGAGGGCTCTCGACGCCGCCATCGAGCGGCAGCGCCAGCAGCTCGAACTTGCTGGAACGACCGTTTCGGCTGAATCCTTCATACGTCAGAAGCAGCACCGATTTCTGGTCGAAGACGCCGTGGATGAGACGCGACATAAGCCGCTGGTCCTTCTCGCGCCAGAGCGAGGGGAAGGAAAACCCTTTGAGCTCGCGGCCGTAATAGGCGCAGAGCCTGGTGCCGGCCAGCCGGAACACGGCTTCGGCGCGTGTGTCGCGCTCCAGGATGAATGTATCGGCCAGGAGCGTCTTGATGTCCGCCGGCTCCACTTCCGAGCGTTTCGGAGCCGGGCGGCCATCACGCAGCCGGTTCCAATATTGGAACAGCGCGATTGATCCGTTCTGATTCATTTCCATTCCGCTCCGGCAATCTGTCTTTCTTGTTGTCCCATCGGCGAACAGACAGGGCGCCCTCCGATGACCTTCATGCGGTGCGGAGCAGGATGCGTGCCAGCATCGTTAACGTTTGTTCACGTCTCGGGGCCGTTAAGGTTAACAAGTGGTTTACGTTGCACGCCGACGGGGCCTGTGGCACATCAAAAAGCACTCCAAAACGGTCGTTTCAGCAGCGATCGGCAGCACTTCAGTCAGTTTTCGGGGAGCAGGGGACTCGACCGGCCGTTCAGGGAAACCTGGACGGCTTTCTTTTGATTCGCGTCGCCGATCCAGGCCCTATCCGATTCAGCTTGGGGCGATTCGCGATTTGTGATTCGATCAGGCGTGAACTACATGCTCGGCCGAAATCGAGTCTCCAGCCAGCTGCGAAGAGGCCATGAGCGAGCCGGTAACACCGACCGAATCCGAATTGCAACCAGATGACGAAGCGCCGGAGCCGCGCCGCGAGCCGGTGTTCAACTTGCCGCCGGTTGTGCTGGCGGTGATGGGGATCTGCGCGATCGTCTTCCTGCTAGAGCGATATGTGCTGAACGACGACCAGCAAATGACGCTGCTCTACGACGGAGCCTTCATTCCGGCGCTCTACACCGGTCAATACGGCTTCGACTGGTTCCTGTTCACGCGCCCCTTCACCTATGCCTTCATGCATGGGGGCCTCGCTCACATTGCCGTCAACATGGTCTGGCTTGCCGCTTTCGGCTCACCGCTCGCCAATCGTTTCGGCGCGGCCCGGTTTGCGGTGTTCTACGCCGTGACCGGGCTGGCTTCGGTAGCGCTGTTCTGGGCCATGCACCCTTATGGCGAGATGCCGCTGGTCGGCGCTTCGGGCGCGATCTCGGGCATGATGGGAGCGGCGGCGCGCTACGGCTTCCGGATCGATCGCTCGTCAGGCCAGGCGGCCTTCGCCGGCGAGCCGTTGCCGATCGCAATCGTGCTGCGTTCGCGCGGCGTCATGACCTTCCTCGGCGTCTGGATGGTGATCAACCTCGCCACCGGCCTTCTCGGCTTTGCGCCGGGGATCGAAGGACAGATCGCCTGGGAAGCCCATATCGGCGGCTTTGTCGCAGGCTTTTTCGGCGTGCGTTTTTTCGATCGGCCCCAGCCGTCCGAGTAGCGCTGCGGCGCACTTGAAATGCAACCAATCACGGCGCACCATGTTCACCGGAACGTGAATGCCGGTCAGGGCAGGAGCCGGCGGGCAAGGCACAGGAGGACGCCATGACTGTGAAGGCAATTCTTGAGCAAAAAGGCCATGACGTGTTCACACTCGGGCCTAATGAAAAGCTGAGCGAAGCCATTCGCATCCTGACCGAGCATAGGATCGGCGCGCTGGTCATCACCAATGGCGACCGCAAGATCGTCGGCATCCTTTCCGAACGTGACATCGTGCGAGTGCTGGCCAGGGAGGGCGCGGCCGCGCTCGATATTCCGGTCCGATCGGCCATGACGCCGAAGGTCAAGATCTGCAACGAGAACCACACGGTCAACGAGGTCATGGAGATCATGACGAAGGGTCGCTTCCGCCACCTGCCGGTGGAGAAGGACGGGATGCTCGACGGCATCGTGTCGATCGGCGATGTGGTCAAGCGCCGGATCGAGGATGTCGAGCGCGAGGCCGAGGAGATCCGGGCCTACATCGCCACCGCCTGATACAGGCGGGAAGGTGCCGCCAGCACAGCCCGTGGGCTTACAAGCGCAAGCTGCCTGGAGGCCTGCGCGCGGCTTTGGACTTGTCTCAAGGAACGGTTTGCACTAGCGAGTGATGCGATTATCGCAACGCGATAAGCAAAATCGCGCCAGCCACGAATGCGACCCATAGGCCTCCATGAGCATCATCGATACCCGCACGTCCGACCCGAAACGCCTGATCTCCGGCGCCACCGGCGACTGGGAAATCATCATCGGGCTCGAAGTGCATGCGCAAGTGACGTCCGAGGCAAAGCTGTTCTCCGGCGCCTCGACCTCTTTCGGCGCGGCGCCCAACGCCAATGTCAGCCTGGTCGACGCGGCGATGCCCGGCATGCTGCCGGTGATCAACGAGGAATGCGTCAAGCAGGCGATCCGCACCGGGCTGGGCTTGAAGGCCGCGATCAACCACAAGTCGGTCTTCGATCGGAAGAACTATTTCTACCCAGACCTGCCGCAGGGCTATCAGATCTCGCAGTACAAGCAGCCGATCGTCGGCGAAGGCAAGGTGATCGTCTCGGTCGGACCGGACCGGCAGGGCGAGTTCGAGGACATCGAGGTCGGCATCGAGCGCCTGCATCTGGAGCAGGATGCCGGCAAGTCTATGCACGACCAGCATCCGACAATGTCCTATGTCGACCTCAACCGGTCCGGCGTTGCGCTGATGGAGATCGTCTCCAAGCCGGACATGCGCTCTGCCGACGAGGCCAAGGCCTATGTCAGCAAGCTGCGCACCATAATGCGCTATCTCGGTACCTGCGACGGCAACATGGACGAGGGTTCGCTGCGCGCCGACGTCAATGTCTCGGTGCGCCGCCCGGGTGGCGCGTTCGGCACGCGCTGCGAGATCAAGAACGTCAACTCGATCCGCTTCATCGGCCAGGCCATCGAGTCCGAAGCGCGCCGTCAGATCGCCATCCTCGAAGACGGCGGCTCGATCGAGCAGGAGACGCGCCTATTCGACCCCAACAAGGGCGAGACGCGCTCGATGCGCTCCAAGGAAGAGGCGCATGACTACCGCTATTTCCCCGACCCCGACCTTCTGCCGCTGGAGTTCGACCAGGCCTATGTCGATGATCTGGCACAGCATCTGCCGGAACTCCCGGACGAGAAGAAGGCGCGGCTGATCGGCTCGCTAGGCCTATCGCCCTACGACGCCTCGGTGCTGGTCTCGGAAAAGCCGATTGCCGACTATTTCGAGAAGGTGGCCTCGGGGCGCGACGGCAAGCTTGCCGCCAACTGGGTCATCAACGACCTGCTGGGCGCTCTCAACAAGGCTGGCAAAGATATTGAAAACGCTCCGCTTTCGCCTGAGCAGCTCGGTACCGTCGTCGACCTGATCAAGGAGGGCACGATCTCCGGCAAAATCGCCAAGGACCTGTTCGAGATCGTCTGGAACGAGGGCGGTGATCCGCGCCAACTGGTCGAAAGCCGCGGCATGAAGCAGGTGACAGACACCGGCGCCATCGAGAAGGCGGTCGACGAGGTCATCGCCGCCAATCCGGACAAGGCCGAGCAGGCGCGCGCCAAGCCGACCATGGCCGGCTGGTTCGTCGGCCAGGTGATGAAGGCGACCGGCGGCAAGGCGAACCCGCAGGCGGTCAACGAGCTGGTCAAGGCCAAGCTCGGCATCGAATAGAGCGATGTTCGTCCGCACCGCCAGCGAGCACGATCTTGTTGCGATCCGCGCGCTGCTGGTCGAGACGTGGTATGCGATCTATGACGCCATCTACGGCGCCGAGCATGTAACGGCGATCACCGACGACTGGCATTCTCTTGCTTCGCTCAAGGCGCAGCTGGCCCGGCCGAATTCCGAATTCCTGGTCGCTGACGATGGCAAGCGGCTTGGCGGCATGACTTTCGCGACCGCCACCACCGACCCGAAGATCGTCCTTCTGAACCAGCTCCACGTATCTCCGGATTGTCAGCGGCAAGGGATCGGCCAGGCGCTGCTCGACGAAGTCGAGGCCAGTTTTCCGCAGATGCGGACGCTGCGTCTGGAGGTCGAGCAGGCGAATGCGGCGGCGATCGCCTTCTACGAGGCGAACGGATTTCGGACGGCAGGCAGGACAGCGGATTGCGGCGGCAGTTCGGGATGGCCCGCGCTCATCCTGGAGAAGCGGCTCGGCTAAAGCGCCGGCGGAGCGGCAGGGATTTCCACATTGTCGATCAGCCTGGTGGTGCCGAGCCAGGCCGCCGCGAGCAGGCGGCCGTCGCGGTCTCGTCGCCAGGGCGCGAGCGTTGCGGCCTCCCGCGCGGCGACGTAGTCGACCTTCCGAAAGCCCGCCCTGACGAGCGCTTCGGCAGCCGCATTCACCGCACGTGCCTCATCCGCGCCGGACGCGAGTTCGGCCGCGGTCTGACGCAGAACCACGTTGAATTTGCGCGCGATCTCGAGCTCGGCCGCGCCGAGATAGGCGTTGCGCGACGACATGGCGAGGCCGTGGGAATCACGCACGGTCGGCGCGCCGACGATCTCGACCGGCAGATCGAGATCACGGCACAACTGCCTGACAACGCAAAGCTGCTGGTAGTCCTTCTCACCGAACACGGCACAGTCGGGCGCTGCCTGCAGGAAAAGCTTGGCCACGACAGTGGCGACGCCGTCGAAGAAGGCAGGCCGAAAATCCGTCTCCAGGCCGGAGGAGGGGCCTCCGACCGAGATTTTGGTGGCGAAGCCGGCCGGGTACATTTCCGCCACGCCTGGCGTGAAGGCCAGATGCACGCCTGCTTCCCGCAGTTGGTCGAGATCGCGGGCCAATTGGCGCGGATATTTGTCCAGGTCCTCGGTCGGCGCGAACTGGGTCGGATTGACGAAGACGGAGACGACGCAGCGCTCCGCCTTTTCGAGCGCGATCCTGACCAGCGAGATGTGGCCGTCATGCAGCGCGCCCATGGTCGGCACCATCGCGATCTTGAGGCCAGCCCGGCGCCAATCCCGGATCTGCGCGCGAAGGGCCGCAACGCTCTCGACGACGATTGGCCCGCTCATGCCTGGTCCTTGCCCGATGCCGCCGAAAAAACGTGGTCAGGTCCGGGAAATGCGCGGCTGCGCACCTCGTCGGCGTAACGCGCCGCCGCATCCGCAATGGTGTCGCGCAGCATTGCGTATTCCTTGACGAATTTCGGCACGCGGTCGACGGTCATACCGATCATGTCGTCTACGACCAGGATCTGGCCGTCGCAGTCGCCGCTGGCGCCGATGCCGATGGTCGGGATCGCGATATGACCGGTGAGGTCCGAAGCCACCGCCTCGACCGTGCCCTCGATGACGACCGAGAAGGCGCCGGCCTTTTCAACCGCTTCGGCGTCGCGAAAAAGGGCGGCGATGTTTTCCCTGCTCCTGCCCTTGATCTT
This sequence comes from Mesorhizobium sp. M1A.T.Ca.IN.004.03.1.1, assembly GCF_003997555.1. Taxonomy (NCBI): domain Bacteria; kingdom Pseudomonadati; phylum Pseudomonadota; class Alphaproteobacteria; order Hyphomicrobiales; family Phyllobacteriaceae; genus Mesorhizobium; species Mesorhizobium sp. M1A.T.Ca.IN.004.03.1.1. The sequence continues at coordinate 688,462 of NZ_RZTV01000003.1, forward strand.
GTAGCCGCCGTCCTTGTCCACCGACTGCGGCTGCAGGCCGATATGGCCCATGACCGGGATGCCTTCCGCGACGATTGCCGCGATCTGCGCGGCCATGTCGACCCCGCCCTCGAGCTTGACCGCCTGGCAGGCCGTCTCGCCGATGATGCGCCTTGCCGAGGCAACGGCTTGCGCCACTGAGGCCTCGTAGCTGCCTGCCGGCATGTCGACCACCACACAGGCCTTCGCCGAGCCGCGCATCACCGCTTGTCCATGCGCGATCATCATCTCCAGCGAAGCGCCGAGCGTCGTGGCATGGCCATGCAGCACCATGGCGACGCTGTCGCCGACCAGAAGCAGGTCAACATGCGGATCGAGCATGCGGGCTATCGGATAGGTATAGGCGGTGAGACAGACGATCGGCACGCCGCCCTTGCGGCGGCGAATGTCTTCGGCGCCGATCCGATTGCCGGTGGACCGTTCTGGGGCCAATCGTCACCTCCCTCAACCGGCGCGGGCCGGCCGCCAGCTTTGCCGGGCGTGCGAGCTTTAGAAACTGCGCAAACGCTTGGCAAGCCGAGGTGGCGATATCTCCACGCGTGTATCGATTTAGCGCACGAAGCATTTACATCGCAGGCTGGGCAAAACCCTTGCCTTCGCGTTGACCTGACGCCATAAGCAGGAAACGGCGCGGCCGCTGCCGCAACGAGGATCTGGATGAAGACTTTCCTGCTGCAGTTTTTCACCTGGTGGAACAGCCAGACGCTTGGCACGCGCTTCCACACCTGGCGCTTCGGCAACAAGGTCGGCGAGGACGAGGTCGGCAACGTCTATTACGAGGGCGGCATCGATTCGGAAGGTCGCACCCGCCGCTGGGTCATCTATCGTGACTATTCCGAAGCCTCGAAGATCCCTCCGGGATGGCATGGCTGGATGCATCATCGCGTCGACACGCCTCCGTCGAGCGAAAGCTATAAGGCTCGTGATTGGCAGAAGCCGCACCGTCCCAACCTCACAGGAACGCCGGGCGCCTATCGCCCGCAAGGTTCCATTCTGACCAACCAGCATCGCCCGCAAGTCACCGGCGACTACGACGCTTGGACGCCCGGTTCGTAAACGCGTTTCGGTCTTTTGTCGCCACAATTGGCGTTTAGCTGCTTGCTGATAGCGCAGCCCTGACTAGCCTTGGGCGATTTAGAGAATCACCCGGGCGCAACCACCGGTATCCCTGCATGAACTCTTTCGGCCGACTCTCGACGGGACTGTTCGCGGCAGCGTCCGTTCTGGCTGCCTCGACGGCAGGGTTCGCCGCCGCGCAGACACCGGCGGCGCCGGCGGTCTCCGACCGCATCACCAATCCGGTCGCCGAATTCGCCGGCATCGACAAGATCACCGGCCGCATCATCACCTTCGACGTCTATATCGACGAGACGGTGCAGTTCGGCGCCCTGCAGGTGACGCCGCGCGTCTGCTACTCTCGGCCTGAGACCGAACAGCCGAAGACCGATTCCTTCGTCGAGGTCGACGAGATCACGCTCGATCGCAAGATCCGCCGTATCTTTACCGGCTGGATGTTCGCCGAAAGCCCCGGTCTCAACGCGGTCGAGCACGCCGTCTATGACGTCTGGCTGAAGGGCTGCAAGCAAAAATCGGACGTGCCGCCGCCGACCGCCGCCAAAGCCGATACGGGCAAGCCGAAGACGAATGCCGCCAAGCCGAAGCCGCCCGTGCAGGAGCCGCCTGCCGAGGCAGCGCCTGAGCCGTCGGACGCGGCGCCCGCGCCGGATGGCGCCGACACCACAGACACGAACTGATCTCGGAACTCTCGGAACCCTCTTTTTCGCAATCCGTTGGATAAACGGTGATGGCGACGGGAGATTTCCATGGCAACGATCAGGCCGATCACTGCCAGCAAGAAAGAGCTTCTCGATATCGAGAAAGGCTTCTGGACCGGCGATTCCGCATATTTCGCGGCCCACGCCGATGTGGATTGCCTCGTCGCCTTTCCGGAGATGGCGCAGGCGATGACCAATGCCGATCTGGCCAAGACCGCCACCAAGCCCAATCGCTGGCGCGATCTCGACATTCGGCTGAAAGGCATGGTCGAACCCGGCAGCGATATCGTCATGCTAACCTACGAGGCGCGCGCGACGCGGGAAAACGGCGAGCCCTATGCCGCTCTCGTCAGCACCGGCTATGTTCATCGCGCCGATGGCTGGAAGATGATGTTTCATTCCCAGACGCCAATTGAAACTGCGAGCGGGTGACCGCTTATCTCAGGGATAAAAGACCGCGTCGCCCTTCAGGGCCTCGGCCAGCATTTTTTCGTAGCGGCTGCGCGGCACGTCGATGGCGCCGAAGCGCTTCAGGTGCTCGGTGGTGAACTGCGTGTCGAGGAGCGCGAAGCGGCGTTCGTTCAGCCGCTCGACGAGATAATAGAGGCAGGTCTTCGAGGCGTCGGTTTCCCGGGCGAACATGCTTTCGCCGAAGAAGACGCGCCCGAGTGACACCCCATAGAGACCGCCGGCCAGCCGGCCCTCGCGCCACGCCTCGACGGAATGGCAGTGGCCCAGCCGATAGAGCTCGACATAGGCTTCGCGGATCGGCGCGTTGATCCAGGTCGAGCGGCGCTCGTCGCGCCTTTCCGCGCAGCCGTCGATCGTCGCCTCGAAGTCGAAATCGTAGCGGATGTCGAAAGGGTGCCTGCGGATCGTCTTCTTCAGACTGCGCGGCGTGTGGAATCCGTCGAGCGGGATAATGCCGCGCGTCTCCGGCCGCACCCAGAACACTTCCGGGTCGGTGGCGCTCTCTGCCATCGGGAACACGCCCGAGGCATAGGCTTTCAGCAGCAGGTCGGTCGGGATGCGGTAGCCGGGCGCGTAGGGACGAGTCATTGCGCCATTATAACCGCAAGATCCTATTCCTCCTTGGCCAAATATTTCTCAAGCCAGTGGATGTCGTAATCGCCGTTGGCGATATCCGGATTTCCGACGAGGTCGCGGAACAGCGGCAGCGTCGTCTTGATGCCGTCGACGACGAATTCGTCGAGCGCCCGGCGCAGCCGCATCATGCATTCGACGCGGTTGCGCCCATGCACGATCAGCTTACCGATCAGGCTGTCGTAATAGGGCGGGATCCGGTAGCCGGAATAGACGCCGGAATCGACGCGGATGCCGAGGCCGCCCGGCGTGTGGAAATGCGTGATCGTACCGGGCGACGGCGTGAACGTGCGCGGATCCTCGGCGTTGATGCGGCACTCGATGGCGTGGCCGTTGAACTTGATGTCTTCCTGCTTGACCGACAGTCCGCCGCCGGAGGCGACACGGATCTGTTCATGCACGAGGTCGATGCCGGTGATCGCTTCGGTCACCGGATGCTCGACCTGCAGGCGTGTGTTCATCTCGATGAAATAGAATTCACCGTTCTCGTAGAGGAATTCGATCGTGCCGGCGCCGGAATAGCCAAGATCGGCGATCGCCTTGGCGCAGATGCCGCCGATGCGCGCACGTTCCTCGGCGTTGAGGGCCGGTGAGTTCGCTTCCTCCCACACCTTCTGGTGGCGGCGTTGCAGCGAGCAGTCGCGCTCGCCGAAATGCACGCCGCGTCCGGCGCCGTCGCCGAACACCTGCAATTCGATATGGCGCGGCTTTTCCAGATATTTCTCGATGTAAACGGCGTCGTCGCCGAAGGCAGCGCCGGCTTCTGATCTGGCGGTCTGCAGCGCCACTTCGAGGTCGGCTTCGGTGCGGGCGACCTTCATGCCGCGGCCGCCGCCGCCGGCCGAAGCCTTGATGATCACCGGATAGCCGATCGCGGCGGCAATGCGCTTTGCTTCCTTCTCGTCGCTGATCGCGCCGTCCGAACCAGGCACCACCGGGATGCCGAGGCGCTTTGCCGTGCGCTTGGCTTCGATCTTGTCGCCCATGATGCGGATATGGTCGCCCGAAGGGCCGATGAAGGTGATGTTATGGGCGGCGAGGATATCGGCGAACTTGGCGTTTTCTGACAGGAAGCCGTAGCCCGGGTGCACGGCATCGGCGCCGGTGATCTCGCAAGCGGCGACGATCTGGTGAATGTTGAGATAGCTTTCGCGTGACGGCGGCGGGCCGATGCAGACGCTTTCGTCGGCAAGCCGCACATGCATGGCGTCGGAATCGGCCGTCGAATGGACCACCACCGTCTGGATGCCGAGCTCCTTGCAGGCGCGCAGCACCCGAAGCGCGATTTCGCCGCGATTGGCGATGAGGATTTTTTGGAACATCTGCCCGCTGTTCCCGGCTCTACTCGATGACCACGAGCGGCATGCCGTATTCGACCGGCTGGGCGTCCTCGATCAGGATCGCCGTCACCGTTCCGGCGCGCGGCGAGGGAATCTGGTTCATCGTCTTCATCGCTTCGATGATGAGCAGCGTCTGGCCTTCCTTCACCTTCTGGCCGATCTCGATGAACGCCTTGGCGTCGGGCGAGGGCGCGAGATAGGCGGTGCCGACCATCGGCGAGGGCACGGCGTTCTTGGAAGGATCGGCTGCCGTCGCGGGCGCGGCCGCTACCGCCTGAGCCGGCCCGGCAACCGCCGCGGACGGCATAGGAAGCGGAGCAGCGACCGCGTGGACGGCCTGAGACTGACGCGACACGCGCACTTTCAGATCGCCGAGCTCGACCTCGATCTCGGTCAGGTTGGTGTCGTTCAGTATGCCCGCCAAGTCGCGGATCAGCTGCTGGTCAACACCGTTCTTCTTTATCGACATTTTCGAGCCTTCTGTTTGGGAGCCGGTCACAGGCGCGCCGCCAGAGCCTGCAGCGCAAGCGTATAGCCGAGTGGCCCGAACCCGCAGATCATGCCGACAGCGACCGGCGCGACCATGGAGACGTGGCGGAAAGGCTCCCGCGCGTGGATATTGGAAAGATGGACTTCAGCGACGGGCAGCGGCGCGATGGCGCGGATGGCGTCGTGAATGGCAATCGAGGTATGGCTGTAGGCCCCGGGATTGATGACGATGCCTGCGGCCTTTTCACCGGCTTCCTGGATCCAGTCGACGAGATCACCTTCGTGATTGGACTGACGAAAATCGATCTCGAGCCCGAGCGCCGTGCCGGCGGCCTTGCAATCCTCGGCGATGGCGGCAAGCGTCTTGCCGCCATAGATCCCCGGCTCGCGCTTGCCGAGTGCATTGAGATTGGGACCGTTCAGGACGAAAATCGTTTTCAAATATGCCGACCTCTTCGGCGCCGGCCTCAAGCCGGCGCGCCGGACCTCTATAATGGGCATATCCGCCCGCGAAAAGAGCGCAAGTACGTTCTTTCGCTGTCCACAACAGGCGGAAAACCGCCTGTTATCGCGACTCGCAATCGCTTAGAGCATGATCCCGAAAACTGTGCAGCGGTTTTCGGAAAAGACCATGCCCAAACCTAGAGCGCGCTCTTGGCCTGCTCGATCTTCTCCGCCAGAACCTGCTGTCCGAGCGCGCCGAACACCACCTCATTGCCGACCACATAGGACGGCGTGCCGGTGATCGACAGCTTGGTGGCGAGATCGTAGGTGCGCGAGAGCGCTTCGTTGATGCTCGGATCCTTCATCTTCTCGCGCAGCTTCGCCTCGTCGGCACCGAGCGAAACAGCGACCTTCATGGCGGTGGATTCGGTGGCACGGCCCTGGCTGCCGAGCAGCGCAGTGTGGAACTCGCTGTACTTCTCCGGCATCATCAGATGGAAGGCCATCGAGACCACGCTGGCCTTTTGCGAATCCGGGCTGAGGATTGGAAACTCCTTGAGCACGAAGCGCAGGTCCGGATCGGCTTTGGTCAGCGCCTTCATGTCCTCAATGGCGCGTTTGCAGAAGCCGCAATTGTAGTCGTAGAACTCGACGATGGTGACTTTGCCCTTCGGGTTGCCGACCACGCCGTCGAAGGTGGAGTTGAAGATCTCGTCCTTCGCATCCTTGATGACGCCGAGTGCGGCGAGCCGCTGCTCTTCCTTCTGCTTGGCCTCGAGCGCGTCCTGAACCTCGAGCAGGACCTCGGGGTTTTTCAGCAGATAGTCGCGGATGATGCCTTCGACCTCCTTGCGGTCGATCTTGCTGTCCGCCGAGGCCACCTGGATGGCTTGCGTCGTGTCGGCCCTAGCGGCCTGCGGGCTTCCTGCCACGAAGCCGAATGCCAGCATGCCGAGCGCCACCGCCACGCCGGCGCTGCCGAGCAGGATTGCCTTGTTCATGATCAGTTCCTTCTGCCTGTCCCGGTCCAACCTGGTCGCCGTGCGCGGCCGGGAGGTTCACTTGAGTTTGTTAGATGGCGTGTAGTTTATGATATCCTGCGCGCGAAGCCAGCGGGGCTCGCCGCGCTTCAATTTCTGTTGAGCGCGCATGGCGAAGATCTTCGCGTTCTTATAGTCGGCCGAATAGAAATGGCCCTCCGCTGTCGCAAGGTCGGCGGCCGGGATTTGCCCCAATTCGCCATAGGCTTGAGCCAGATAGCGGTAGGCTACGGCGTTTTCCTTGTCGCGCCCGATCCCGCTGTTGAGCTGCGCCACCGCTTTGTTGATTGAGTCCGGCGTGCCGACCGCCATCAGCGCCTGGCCGAGCGAGACCAGCAGCAAGCCGGACCGCGCCGCGTCGAGGCTCGCCGCTTTGGCATAGGCATCCGCGGCGTCCTTGGGCCTGTTGGCCTTCATCAGGATGTCGCCGCGCAGTTCCTGGAAATAGGGGTTCTTCGGCTGTTCCTTGATCAGGGCCGCGGTTTTCGTCAGCGCGGCGCCAGGATTGCCGTAGAGATAGGTCTGCTGCGCGTCGCCATAGCGCGAGGCAAGGCTGGTCGGGTTCTTGCGCATCAGCCGCGCCACGGCCGCCTGGCCTTGCATATAGGCCGCGATCTTGATGCGCATCATGTCATGCCGCTGCTGCAGCGCCGGCGCGTCGACCTGGCTGACATATGGGCTCGCCTTGACCAGCACCTCGAGATTGGCGATGCGCTCCCGGGGCATCGGATGGCTGATCCGGTAAGGATCGAGCTGGGTGCCCGACAGCGAAAGCGCGCTCTGGAAGCGCCCGAAGGTCTTCAGCATGCCCATGCCGGACTGGCCGGTGGCATTGAGGTAGGTGATCGCCGAGCGGTCGGCGGTGATTTCTTCGCCGCGCTGATAAGCAAGGATGCTGCGCTGCGCCATCTCGCCGCCGCCGGCGGCGACGCCCATGCCGGCGCCGGCAAGGCCGCGGCTGTTGGTAGTGGCGCCGGCCACGATCGCGCCCGCCCCGAGCAGCGTGGCGATGATGGCCATGGTCTTGGCGCGATCGAGTTGATCGCGCAGCTTCTGCTGGTGGCCGCCGGCAATATGGCCGGCCTCGTGCGCGATGACGCCGATGATCTCGTTCGGCGTCTCGGCCGTCACTAGCGCGCCGGTGTTGATGAACAGGCGGCGGCCGGTCACGAACGCATTGAAGCTCTGGTCGTTGACCAGAACGATGTCGATCCCGTCATTGGCAAGGCCCGCCGCCTTGAAGATCGGTCGGGCATAGTCGCGCACCAGCGCCTCGATCTCGGCGTCGCGCACCACCGGCACGCCTTGCGCGAAGGCGCTCAGCGAAGTGGACACCGCGACGGCGGCGGCAAGCAGGAGCGTCGCGAACCCGCGCGCGGTTCGCCCTATTGCGGTCGATCTATCGATCATCGTTCGGGTCGGCTCAACATGACAGGTCCACTGGTAGACGAGCGGGCGAAGGATGAAAAGTCGGCGCCGATAACTTCCTGCGCGCTTGTGATCCCCACACCAATCGGGCATTTGTGCGGCGCTGCCGTCGAACTCCCGGCAGTTCCAGGGCAAGCGAGCGATGGTTTGCCTGTGGATTTGCCAACCAAAGGCAGGCTGAAGAGTCAGATGGTCGTTTCGCTTTCACGCCGCGGCGAGGTCGAGCCGTTCCACGCCATGGATATTCTGGCCGAGGCCAACCGGCTGAAGGCGACCGGGATTCCCGTGGTGTCGATGGCGGTCGGCCAGCCGTCGGACCCGGCGCCGGTCGGCGTCCGCGAAGCCGCCGCTCTCGCGCTGAAGCACGGCCGCATCGGCTACACCGATGCTCTTGGCCTGGCGGAGCTGCGCAAGGCGATCGCCGCGCACTATGGCGAGCATTACGGAATCGATGTCGCGCCCGCCCGTATCGCCGTCACTACCGGCTCGTCGGCCGCCTTCAACCTGGCTTTCCTGGCGATGTTCGATCCCGGCGACCGCGTCGCCATCGCCGCGCCCGGCTATCCGGCCTACCGCAACATCATGGCCGCGCTTGGCATCGAAATCGTCGAGATCGAGCTTGGCTCGGACGCCTATCTGCATGCCGACCACCTGAAGAGCGCACATCGCGAGAAGCCGTTGAAAGGCGTGCTGTTTGCCAGTCCAGCCAATCCGACCGGCGCGGTCATTCCAGCCGACGAGCTTTCCGCGTTGGTGAAGACCGCGGACGAGCTTGGCATCGCGGTGATCTCGGACGAAATCTATCACCGGCTGGCCTATGCCGCGCCCGACGTCACTGCACTTGCCTGTGGCGCCGGCGTGACGGTGATCAACTCCTTCTCGAAATACTATTGCATGACCGGCTGGCGCATCGGCTGGATGGTGCTGCCGGACGAACTGGTGCGGCCGGTCGAGCGCATCGCGCAGAGCCTCTACATCTCGCCGCCGGAACTGTCGCAGGTCGCGGCGGTCGAGGCCTTCAATGCCACGCAAGAGCTGGAAGCGGTGAAGGCGCGCTATGCCTGGAACCGCGACCTGCTGATGAAGCGTCTGCCGGAGCTGGGCTTCCTGCTCGCGGCGCCCATGGACGGCGCGTTCTACGCCTTCTGCGATGTCACGCGGCACACCAATGACAGCATGGCCTTCGCGCGCAAGATGCTGGCCGAGGCGCATGTGGCGGCCACGCCCGGCCGTGATTTCGATCCGCTCCAGGGCCATCGCACCATGCGCTTTTCCTATGCCGGCAGCCATGACGACATGGTCGAGGCGCTGGCGCGCATCGAAAGTTGGCTGAAATAGACGCTATGCCCGAGCTTGAACAGGCGCTGGCGGAAGTGGCCGCCGAAATGACCGAGCGCAGCGATCGCGGCGATGTCGCCACCTATATCCCGCAGCTCGGCAAGGTCGATCCGAAGAAATTCGGCATTGCCGCCGTGACCAATGACGGGCGCATCATCCTTGCCGGCGATGCCGATCAGCCCTTTTCTATCCAGAGCGTCTCGAAGGTGTTCACGCTGACCCTGGCGCTGGGCAAGGTCGGCGATGCGTTGTGGCAGCGTGTCGGCCGCGAGCCGTCGGGCAATCCGTTCAACTCGATCGTCCAGCTCGAGCATGAGAGCGGCATTCCGCGCAATCCGTTCATCAACGCCGGCGCCATCGTCGTATCCGACATCCTGCTTGCCGGCCACCAGCCGCGCGAGGCGATCGGCGAGATCCTGCGCTTCGTCCAATTCCTGGCCGACGACAACACGATCATCATCGACCGCGAGGTCGCGGCCTCGGAACGCGCTACCGGCTACCGCAACTTCGCTCTGGCCAATTACATGAAGTCCTTTGGCAATCTCGACCATGAGCCGGAGCTGGCGCTGGGCGTCTACTTCCATCATTGCGCCATCGCCATGAGCTGCCGGCAGCTCGCCATGGCCGGCCGCTTCCTCGCCAATGGCGGTCGGAACCCGGCGACCGGGCTGTCGGTAGTGTCGACCGAGCGTGCGCGCCGCATCGGCGCGCTGATGCTGACCTGCGGCCACTATGACGGCTCCGGCGATTTCGCCTTCCGTGTCGGCATTCCGGGTAAGAGTGGCGTCGGTGGCGGTATTCTTGGCATCGTGCCGGGCGTCGCCTCGCTCGCCGTCTGGTCCCCCGGCCTCAACGAGAACGGCAATTCAAAGCTCGGCTCCATAGCGCTTGAGAAGCTCGCCAGGATGATGAACTGGTCGATCTTCGCGCCTTAGCAGGTGCTGGGGCGCAAGATTGGAAGGCCAGAAAACGAAAATCCCGCGCCGGGCGGCACGGGATCTTCTGTTTAACAACTAAGCCTAATGAGCTGACAGAGCTTAGAAAAAGCCCTTCCGCTGCCACCAGCCGGCACGCTTCGGCTTTTCTTCGGTCTTGGCTTCCTCGCTGACGTTGGACGAAACGACGGGGACAGCCGGCGTGTCGATCGACTGCGGTTTGCGCCGCGTCGGATGGGCATTGACCTGCGCTTCGGCCTCGGTCGGAGCAGCAGCGGCCGCTGTCAGCTCCGGTTCGGCGGCCGCAGGTTCAGCGGGAAGTTCCGCCGCCCGCTCGGGCGCTTTCTCGGAGACGGTTTCCTCGACAGCCTTCTTCGATCGCGGTGCACGGCGAGGCTTCTTCGGCTTCTCCGTTTCCGCGACATCGTCATTGGCGGGCGAGGGCGCGGCCTGCTCTTCGGCTGCAGCGACCGGCGGCGCGCCTTCGGGAGCTTCGACTTCCGCTTCTTCGCCTTCGAAACCATCGCCGGCATCGGCATCGGCAGGGATTTCGCCTTCCTCGCGGCGATTGCGCTTGCCGCCGCGCTTGCCGCGACGGCGCTTCTTGCCCTGCCCCTCTTCGGCTGCTTCCGCCCCGGCCGGTGCTTCAGCCGTTACCTCGGCTGTCGCTTCGCCAGCAATCGTGCCGGCGTCCGCAGGTGCGGGGGCCGAGACGGCATCGCCATGGCCTTGATGCTCGCGGTCGCGATCCTTGCCGCCGCGCCGCCGACGGCGTTTGCGGCGCTTGCGGCCGCCTTCGCCGTCCTCGGACCGATGCGGATGCTGTCCCTGCTGTGGATGGCGCGGCTGTTCGGCCTGAACCGATACCTCTTCTTCCTCCTCGACGACGATCTCGTCCTCGGGCTCTTCCGGCTCGACATAGGTCGGCAGGCTGCGCACCTCGACGAAGCCTTCCGGCTTCTCAGCCACCGCGCCGCGGAAGATCGCGTAGTGTTGCGCGCCCAGCGTCTCGTCGGCTTCGAGCGTGATGCTCAGGCCGAACCGGGCCTCGAGCTCGACCAGATTGGCGCGCTTGTGGTTGAGCACATAAAGCGCGGTCGCCGCCGGCGTGCGCACTGTGATGTGGCTGCGCGAATCCTTGAGCAGGAATTCCTCGATTGCCCGCACCACCATCAGCGCCACCGAGGAGTCCGATCTCACATGGCCTGTGCCGCCGCAATGCGGGCAGGGCTTCATCGTCGATTCCAGCACGCTGGCACGGATGCGCTGGCGCGACATCTCCATCAGGCCGAAATGCGAGATGCGACCGACCTGGATGCGGGCGCGATCGTTCTTGAGGTGATCCTTCAGCCGCTTCTCGACCGCGCGGTTGTTGCGGTTCTCCTCCATGTCGATGAAGTCGATGACGATCAGGCCGGCAAGGTCGCGCAGCCTGAGCTGCCGCGCGACTTCCTCGGCGGCCTCCAGATTGGTGTGGAGCGCGGTGTCTTCGATCGAATGCTCCTTGGTGGAGCGGCCGGAGTTGACGTCGATCGAGACCAGCGCCTCGGTCTGGTTGATGATGATGTAGCCGCCGCTCTTCAGCGTCACTTGCGGCTGCAGCATCCGGTCGAGCTGCGCCTCGATGCCGTTGCGCACGAAGATCGGCGTGGTGTCGCGGTAGGGCTGAACCACCTTGGCATGGCTCGGCATCAGCATCCGCATGAAGTCCTTGGCCTCGCGGTAGCCGTCCTCGCCGGAGACCAGGATCTCGTCGATATCCTTGTTGTACAGGTCGCGGACCGAGCGCTTGATCAGGCTGCCTTCCTCATAGACCAGGGCAGGGGCCGTGGACTGCAGCGTGAGATTGCGGACATTCTCCCAAAGCCGCATCAAATATTCATAGTCGCGCTTGATCTCGGCCTTGGTGCGGCTTTCGCCGGCGGTGCGCAGGATGACTCCCATGCCCTGCGGCACCTCGAGATCGGCGACGACCTCCTTCAGCCGCTTGCGGTCCTGGGCATTGGTGATCTTGCGCGATATGCCGCCGCCACGCGCGGTGTTCGGCATCAAGACCGAATAGCGGCCGGCGAGCGACAGATAGGTGGTCAGCGCCGCGCCCTTGTTGCCGCGCTCTTCCTTGACGACCTGGACCAGTAGGATCTGGCGGCGCTTGATGACTTCCTGGATCTTGTACTGGCGGCGCACCGGCTTGCGGCGGTTGCGAACCTCTTCAAGCGCATCCTCGGCGCCGACCGATTCGATTTCGTGTTCGTCCGAATGTGCGGACGAAACTTCTTCGAGCATGCCGCGATCATCGTCGCTGGGAGCGGCTTCCTCGGCCGGAGCGACCTCGCTGGTCGATTCGGCCTGCACCGGTTCCGAAATCACATCCGCATCGATGCTCGCGGCGATCGAAGTGGGGCCGCTCTCGGAAGGCTGGCGATTCTCGCTGTCGGTCGCATCGGCGTCTTCGGTGTCGCTGCCGGCTTCGGGGGCCTTGTTCTCCTCTTCGCCGGCTGCCTCGGCTACGGTCTCAACGGTTTCGGAGCCTTCGGTGGCTTCGGTCGAGGTATCGGCCGCATCGCCGGGCTCATCAGCGGAAGCGCTGGAAGCTGCGACCTCATCGGCGCTTTCGCCGCCTTCGTCGGCACCGGCAGCATCGGAACCGCGCTTTTGCTCGGCCCGGTCGCGGTTCTTGCCGCCGCGCCGGCGGTTGCGGCGGCCGCCGCGATCGCGCGCCTGCTGTTCCTCGCCGGTCTCGGCCTCCTCGTCCTCTTCGTCGTCCGCCTCCTGCGCTTCGGCGCGCAGCAGGGCCTGACGGTCGGCGACCGGGATCTGGTAATAGTCGGGGTGAATTTCACTGAAGGCGAGAAAACCGTGACGGTTGCCGCCATATTCGACAAAGGCTGCCTGAAGGGAAGGTTCGACGCGGGTTACGCGGGCGAGATAGATGTTTCCTTTGAGCTGCTTCTTGTCCTGAGATTCAAAGTCGAATTCTTCGATGCGGTTACCGCGAACGACAACAACGCGTGTTTCCTCCGGGTGGGAGGCGTCTATCAGCATCTTGTTGGGCATTATTTCGTTTCCTCCCGGCAGCCATCAGCCGCAGCTGGCGAGGCAGACCCCGCCGCTGTGTGCCTGGATTTGTGTGGCTGCCGGATAATTGAATGTCCGCCGGCCGGAGCTTGAGCGCGATGGCGGTGCCGCCCGCAGCCACAATGGCGCGGTTCGATGCGGACCTTTCCATGATTGCGCTTGAAGCCATCGGCACCCAGCAGAACCTTTTGAACCAAAGCCCGGGCTTGGCCGGACCAGCTTGTTTGCTCGCACAGAGCCGGCGCGGGAGATCCCGGCCGTTTTCATCGCGCAAGCGATTCCCCCGCCACGGGAGCACGCCTGCGAAAATCGTCGCGATCATCTGAAACCCGGAAGCGCCTTGCACATCTTACCCTGGCGGGAAGCTGCAGGGCGGGCGGTTCCAGGATTGCAGTGATCCAATGTCGCTTTTATGATTTGGCGGGTTGGAAGGCAACCCCGATTTCGGATGCCGGCAAAAAGCGCTTCCGCAGGGGAAGGTGGCGCTCCACCTACCGCATGAAAGGCTTGGTTAACCTTCTCTGGATACCAATCGTTAATCGGGTTGGCCGCCAGACAGGCCGTTCTGCCAAACAGGCCGGCGCGAGGCGCCTAACGGGAGCGACTAGAATAGAGATGGGACTGGCAGGCACCGCAGACAAGGAGCGTGGCGCCGCCGGGCATCTGCGGCTCATGGCAAGGGCTGTTTTCCTGCTGGTGATCCTGCTTGGCGTGACCGCCGCCTCGCGGGCCGACGGGTTGCTTGGCGCCACCGGCTACAAGATGGCCGGCGACGCCACCAAGATGCGCATCGTCGTGACCTTCGACAGAGAACCGGACGTGAAGTGGTTCCTGCTGCGCGGTCCCAGCCGCCTTGTGGTCGATCTGCCGCGCACGCGATTCGCCCTCAACGCCAAGGACGTGAAGCCGCGCGGGCTGGTGCGCGCCGTTCGCTACGGCGATCAGGGCAAAGGCTCGCGGCTGATCCTCACCGGCAAAGGACCGTTTGCCGTCGACAAGCTAGAGGTGCTGAAGAATGACGATGGCAGCGGCTATCGCGTCGCCATCGACATGTCGGCCGCATCCGAAAGAGAATTCGACGAGGCTTTGGCCAACCAAGCGCTGACGACCGGCTCGACCGTTTCTACCGACAAGGGCGGCCGTGTCGGCACAGGGCCGATTTCGGCGCCTGGGCACCGCTTCACAGTGGTCATCGATCCGGGTCATGGCGGCGTCGACGGCGGCGCGGAGAGCGCCGGCGGCACGGTCGAGAAGAACGTCACGCTCGCTTTTGCGACCGAACTACGTGACAAGCTGGCCGCGGTCGGCAGCTATGATGTCTATATGACACGGGACAGTGACGTGTACCTGCCGCTCGACGAGCGCGTGCGCATCGCCCGCCAGCACGAAGCCGATCTCTTGATCTCCATCCATGCCGATACGATCGCCGTCAGAGGTCTCCGCGGCGCCACGGTCTACACGCTCTCGGACAAGGCTTCCGATCCCGAGGCTCAGGCGCTCGCCGATCGTGAAAACCTCTCCGACCAGTTCGCCGGCCTAAAGATCGAGGACGACAATAAGGAGGTCACCGACATCCTGATCGAACTGATCCGCCGCGAGACCCACGGATTTTCGATGAGCTTTGCGCACACGCTGGTCGGCCAGTTGTCGACCAGCGTCGGTCTGATCAACAATCCGCAGCGCTCGGCCGGCTTCAAGGTGCTGAAGGCTCCCGACGTGCCCTCGGTTCTGGTCGAGCTTGGTTACCTCTCCAACAGCAAGGACGAGGCGCAATTGCTCAGCGCCGACTGGCGCGGCAAGGCGGCTCAGAGCATAACCAATGCCGTTGCCCTGTTTGCCGCAGCGAAAGCGGGAGCCAGGGCCGGGGGCTGACGGGACCCACCTGCCCACAACCTTGAGCCGTCCTACAACCGCAAGCAGCGTTGCGCGACGACAACACGTGGCGTTATTATTTGGCGGACTGAGTTCCTGAAACTTCGTGCTGCCGTATTTTGTCCACATGGTCGCGACAATGGGTTTCCATTGCGGATTGGGACCGCCCCTGAAGCTTGCGCGACTGTCGGCTTCGTTTAGGAAATCCCGAACCTCGGACTGGAGCGGGCATGATTCGTCTCATCGGCTATTTCTTCGGCATCGGCACGACGCTGGCGCTGCTGGTCGCTGCGGGCCTTGCCATCTACATCGGCCATCTGACGAAAGATCTGCCCGACTACGAGGTTCTGGCCAAATATGAGCCGCCGGTGACGACGCGCATCCATGCCTCGGATGGCTCGCTGATGGCCGAATATGCTCGCGAGCGGCGCCTTTATCTGCCGATCCAGGCGATCCCGGACCGCGTCAAGGCAGCCTTCATGTCGGCCGAGGACAAGAACTTCTATAACCATCCGGGCATCGACATCACCGGCCTCGGCCGCGCCATCATCGTCAATCTGCAGAATTTCGGCTCCGGCAGGCGTCAGGTCGGCGCCTCGACGATCACGCAGCAGGTTGCAAAGAACTTCCTGCTGACCTCCGACCAGACCTACGAGCGCAAGATCAAAGAGATGATCCTGGCCTTCCGCATCGAACAGGCCTATTCGAAGGACCGCATCCTCGAGCTCTATCTCAACGAGATCTTCTTCGGCTTCGGCGCCTATGGCGTGGCCGGCGCCGCGCTGACCTATTTCGACAAGTCGGTCAACGAACTCACCGTCGCTGAAGCCGCTTACCTTGCTTCGCTGCCCAAGGGCCCCAACAACTATCATCCCTTCAAGCATGCCGACCGGGCGATCGAGCGCCGCAATTGGGTCATCGATCAGATGGTCGAGAACGGCTACGTCACGCGCGAGGAGGGCGACAAGGCCAAGGCCGAGCCGCTCGGCGTGAAGCCGCGCCGCAACGGCTCCTACCTGTTCGCGGGCGAGTATTTCACCGAGGAGGTGCGCCGCCAGATCATCGCCCGCTACGGCGAGAATGCGCTCTATGAGGGCGGCCTGTCGGTGCGCACCACGCTCGATCCGAAAATCCAGCTCATCGCCCGCAAGGCGATGCAGAACGGATTGCTGAAATACGATACGCTGCGCGGCTATCGCGGACCGGTGACCCATATCGACGTTTCCGGCGACTGGGGCGTGCCGCTCGGCGCGGTCAAGGGGCTGGAGGACGTGCCGGAGTGGACGCTCGCCGTCGTGCTTGACAGTTCTGCCGACGGGCTGACGATCGGCATTCAGCCGGCGCGCCAGGTCTCCGGCGACCTCGTCAAGGACCGCGTCGAGGGCACCGTCAGCAAGGACGACATGGGCTTTGCCATGCGCCATTTCGTCAACGGCAAGTCCGTCAGGGCGAAATCTCCGGCGGAAGTGCTTGAACCCGGCGACGTCATCTTCGTGCAGAAGAACGAGGGCTCCGACAACGCCTATAGCCTGCGCCAGGTGCCCGAGGTCGAAGGCGGCCTGGTTGCCATGGATCCGCATACCGGGCGTGTGTTGGCCATGGTCGGCGGCTTCTCCTACGCGCAGTCGGAGTTCAACCGCGCTACCCAGGCGATGCGCCAGCCGGGCTCCTCGTTCAAGCCGATCGTCTATTCGGCGGCGCTCGACAACGGCTACACGCCGGCTTCCGTGATCATGGACGGGCCGATCACCATCCAGAGCGGCAACACGACCTGGACGCCGAAGAACTATGACGGCACGGCCGCCGGCCCGGCCACCTTGCGCTCGGGCATCGAGAAGTCGCGCAACCTGATGACGGTGCGGCTGGCCAACGACATGGGCATGAAGCTGGTCGTCGAATATGCCGAGCGTTTCGGCGTTTACGATCATCTTGCGCCCTATCTGCCGATGGCTCTGGGCTCCGGCGAGACGACGGTCATGCGCATGGTGTCGGCCTATTCGATCATGGCCAATGGCGGCAAGTCGATCAAACCGTCGCTGATCGACCGCATCCAGGATCGCTACGGCAAGACCGTGTTCAAGCAGGACGAACGCGGCTGCGAGGGCTGCAACGCCGCCGAATGGAAGAACCAACCCGAGCCGGAACTGGTCGACAATTCCGAGCAGGTGCTCGATCCGATGACCGCCTACCAGATCACCTCCATGATGGAGGGCGTGGTGCAGCGCGGCACCGGCGCCACCATCGCCGAGCTCGGCCGCCATATCGCCGGCAAGACCGGAACCACCAATGACGAGAAGGACGCCTGGTTCATCGGCTTCACGCCGAACCTCGTCGTCGGCCTCTATATGGGTTACGATACGCCGCGCGGCCTGGGCAAGGGCGCCACGGGGGGTGGCCTCGCCGCGCCGATCTTCAAGGACTTCATGCGCGTCGCGCTCGACGGCACGCCCAATGTCGACTTCCAGGTTCCGGAAGGCATGAAGCTGATCGCCATCAACCGCAAGACCGGCATGCGCGCGGCCGAAGGCGACCCCAACACCATCATCGAGGCGTTCAAGCCCGGCACCGGCCCGGCCGACAGCTATTGGGTCATCGGCATGGGCGCGGACGGCTCCAATGGTGCCGGCGGCGCGCTGTCGCCGCAGGCCAATCAGGCCATCCAGGACGGCGGCGGCGGCCTTTACTGACTTCCCCAGGTTTCGAATGGGCCGGCAGCTTAACGCCGGCCCATTTCGCTTTACAGGCGGCGGTGCCGTGCCTATGTATCGCGCCGATTCCGAAAAGAACGACAAGAACAGGACAGAACGAAGAGCCATGCGCGCGGAAACGCAGAACATTGTCGACGAGATCAGGCAGGCGATAACCCTGCTGAGGAGGCATCTTTGACTGGGATCCGGCCCTCAAGCGGCTTGAATATCTGAACTCGCGCGCGGAGGATTCCAGCCTCTGGAACGACCCTGCGGAAGCGCAGAAGCTAATGCGGGAGCGCCAGAGCCTCGATGAGGGGATCGCGGCGGTCAAAGGCCTGACCCAGGCGCTCGAGGACAATATCGGCCTGATCGAACTCGGCGAGGAAGAGGGCGACGAGGGCGTCGTCGCCGAAGCCGAAGCGGCGCTGCGTTCGATGCAGGGCGAGGCCAAGGCCCGTCAGGTGGAGACCCTGTTGTCGGGCGAGGCGGACGCCAACGACACCTATCTTGAAATCCATGCCGGCGCCGGCGGCACCGAGAGCCAGGACTGGGCCTCGATGCTCTTGCGCATGTACACGCGCTGGGCCGAGCGGCGCCGCTTCAAAGTCGAGGTGCTGGAAGTCCATGAAGGCGAAGAGGCCGGCATCAAGTCGGCCACTGTGCTCATCAAGGGGCACAACGCCTATGGCTGGCTGAAGACGGAATCTGGCGTTCACCGCCTGGTGCGCATCTCGCCCTACGACAGCAATGCGCGCCGCCACACCTCCTTCGCCAGCGTCTGGGTCTATCCCGTCATCGACGACACGATCGAGATCAACGTTTCGGAATCCGACGTGCGCATCGACACCTACCGTTCATCCGGGTCGGGCGGCCAGCACGTCAACACCACCGACTCGGCGGTGCGTATCACCCACCTCGCTACCGGCATCGCAGTTGCCTGCCAAGCCGAACGCTCGCAGCACAAGAACCGGGCCAAGGCCTGGGAGATGCTGCGCTCGCGGCTCTACGAGGAAGAGCTGAAGAAGCGCGAAGCCGTGGCGAACGCCACCGAGGCCTCGAAGAGCGATATCGGCTGGGGCCACCAGATCCGTTCTTACGTCCTCCAGCCCTATCAGCTGGTGAAGGATCTGCGCACCGGCGTCGAAAACACCAGCCCGTCAAGCGTGCTCGACGGCGATCTCGACGAATTCATGGAGGCCTCGCTGTCGCATCGCATCGAGGGCGGTGCAGGTGAGGCGGTGGCGGACCTCGACTAGGTATTTCGAAAAACTTCCGCAGGGTGGCGGCTGGCAGGGGGTGAGACCTTGGCAAATCCGGAAAAGGCAAGTGCTCGTACGCTTGCCGGGCAATGCTTCTGCGGCACTGTCCGCAACGAGGTGACCGATGAATTCGCCTACGCGGTGAATTGCCATTGCTCGAACTGCCGCCGTACCACAGGGTCGGCTTTCAAGCCCATTGCCGGCATCGCGCGCGACAAGTTTCATCTCACCGCGGGCGACGACAGGCTGCTGATCTATGGCAATGCCGGCGGCCACGACGCGCATTGCGGGCAGTGCGGCTCCTTGCTCTACTCCTTGGTGCGGGAGGGTGCCTACGTCCATGTTGCCATGGGAACCCTGACGGGCGATCCGAGCATTCGCCCAAGTGCACATATCTTCGTCGGTTCCAAGGCGCCATGGTTCACGATTACGGACGACCTGCCGCAATATCGTGAACATGTCACCGGCTGACGGTCGGAACTTCCGTCGGCAGAATTTCGTTCTTAGGCACCCCTGGTCGCAGGCTTGTCGTAGTTATTGTTAACCAAGTCGGCGCACCCTTTTCTGCGGCCGCTGCTGAACCCCGGTGCGATTCCGAGGGCACGCCCAGTTCTTGCGCCGGCCAAGGAATCAGCCCAGCATTCGGGCTGGGTATAGAAGCATGTATGGCCGGACGCGGCATATCTGCGACTGACGATCCGGCCACTGGGAAGACACGTTCCGGGAACGGGCAAGCGACAAAACGCTTGATGCTCGAAAGGAACGCTTCGATGTCTGCTGCCAAGTCAAGATCGGCCCGAGCCGTTCGCCCGGCCGGCCGGCTCCTGTTTTCCCTGTTCGCCACCTTCGGGACCATGATGCTGACCGCTACTGCCGTCGCGCACGACGCCAAACCTACGGCGGTGCTTCCGCAAGCCTGGAGCTATCCCTTTGCCTGCTGCGCCAACTACGACTGCAAGGAGGTGCCACAGACATCGATCGGCGAGCGGCCGGAAGGCTATGTGATAAAAGGCACGGGCGAGGTGGTCGCCTACAGCGACAAGCGGGTCAAGGATTCGCCTGATGGCGAATATCACTGGTGCGCGCACCAGGCCGGATTGGACGCCGGCAAGACCATCTGCCTGTTCGTGCCGCCGCCCTCTTACTAGGATTGCCGCGGCCAGGCAGTGCCATGTGAGCTCTCGACCGGGCGCTGCCGCGCCTGCTGACGAACGGTTGTCAGGACGACGTCTTTATGTTGCCTTGCTGCCACAGAAGTTCCGCCGCGTCTTCCGCACGGAACTGTGCGGGGCGGGCGGCGGACAACGGAGAGATCCATGATCATCAAGGGAAGCTGCCACTGCAAGGCCACGACTTTCGAAGTCTCCGAGGCGCCGCAGACGGTGACGCAATGCACGTGCTCATTCTGCTCCAAGCGCGGGTCGCTCTGGGCCTATTACGTCCCGTCGCAATTCAAGCTCACCTGCCCGCCTGAGAACGTCTCCTTCTACCGCTGGGGCTCGAAAACCATAAAGCATGGTTTCTGCTCGACCTGCGGCTGCGGCACCTTCACCGAAACGCCGGACTGGTCGACGGGCCAGCCCGACTTCGACAACCCGAGGATCAGCGTCAACTCTCGCCTGTTCGACGACTTCGACCTGGACAGGGTCGAAGTGGTGGTGATCGACGGCAAGAACCTCTGGTAGCTTTGCCGTTCCGCTTTTTGCCGCAATTCATGGTACAACGCGTGCGGAAGGGCTGATTTGGCGCGGCTGCAACGGCCGCGATTTGGAGAGGGACAATCTTATGAAGAAGACCGTGCTCGTCGCCGTGGCGACGGCTGTGCTCGTGAGCGCCTGCACCACCACCGATCCGTATACCGGCGACCAGAAGATCTCCAACACCGCGGCCGGCGCCGGCCTCGGCGCGTTGGCGGGTGCCAGCCTTGGTCTGCTGGCCGGCGGCAACGACCGCCGCAACGCGCTGATCGGTGCGGGCATCGGCGCCCTTGCCGGCGGCGCGATCGGCGCGACGATGGACCAGAACGAGGCCGAGCTTCGCCGTCAGCTGCAGGGCACCGGCGTCAGCGTCACCCGCAGCGGCGACCAGATCATTCTCAACATGCCGTCCGACATCACCTTCAACGTCGACCAGGACGCGGTGAAGCCGGGCTTCTACCCGGTGCTGAACTCGGTGGCGCTGGTGCTGAACAAGTTCCGCCAGACGACCGTCGACGTCTTCGGCCACACCGACTCGACCGGCGGCGACGAGCACAATTTCGACCTGTCGCAGCGCCGTGCGCTCGCCGTCGCCAACTACCTGTCGGGCCAGGGCGTCGATTCCCGCCGCTTCGCCGTCACCGGCTTCGGCAAGACACGTCCGGTTGCTTCCAACGCGACGGCCGCCGGTCGCGCCCAGAACCGTCGCGTCGAGATCCAGCTGTCGCCGCTGACCTGATAGAAGCTGCTGCCAGGAGAACTACTCTACTATGCAAACGGCCCCGCGAGGGCCGTTTTGTTTTTGACCTCGAGATGGGAAAAGGCGTCGGGGCCTCAGCTAGTTCTAATTGATGCCTTTCCATCGCCTTGGAAAGGACTAGCATCGACGCTGTCCAGCGGGGACGAGGCGGTACAACCGGCCGCGCAATCAGCATTTTTCCGCCTCGGTCTTGCACGGCCAGTTCAAGAATCTGGGAGGAATGCATGACAAGAACGACTCGCCTTGGGCGCTGCGGCGTCCTCGTTTTAACTGGCCTCTTGGGCGCATGGGTTGGAGCCGCCACGGCCCGAGCCGAAGACGCCAACAAGGCCGACATCGAAGCTCTGAAAAAATCGCTGGCCAAATATGAGGACTACACGGCCGCCGTTCGCGACCTCTATCTGTCGACCGTCGGCTGCGTCTATTACTCGGGCGAGAAGATTCCGGGCACGATGGAATATCCGAAGGGCGCCATGGGCATCCATTTCGTCAACGTTCCGAGCGTCGGCCAGAAGCTCGACCCGATGAAGCCCAACGTGCTCATTTACGAACCGACCAAGAAAGGCTTGAAGCTGGTCGCCGTAGAATGGCTGGTGCCCTTGACGCCGGATGTCAAGGAACCACCGAGCCTATTCGGCCAGAAATTCATGGGTCCGATGGAGGGGCATTATCCGCTCATCCCGAAGGAGTTCGTCCATTACGATCTTCACGCCTGGCTGTTCAGGGACAATCCGAACGGCATGTTCAGCCCGACGAATCCGAAGGTGAAATGCAGCGACGCCGAGTTTCCGATGCTGGAGAAGCCGACCAAGATGATGCCCGGCCCGATGTAAGCGGCAGCAGGACAATCCCGGCAAAGCGCTTGTATCCTTCGAAACGGCAGTAGAGGAACGGCCCCATTCGGGGCCGCCTCGTTGTTGCCGACGCGGTATTGAGGTCAGACCTTCGCGACGATGCGCATGAAGGCGGGCACGTCATCGCCGAAGCCGACGGTCGCGTCGTCCTCTTCATGGCGGTGGCGGCCAGGGCGGCTGTGGTCGCGCTGAGGACGGGAAGCCCCGCGCTGCTCGTTGCGGTTGTCGGAACCCTTGCGGTCGTTCTCGGAACGGATCGCATCCTTGCGGGCGCGGCGCTCGGCAATATCGGCAATCTCGGCCACCGGCTGCTCTTCGCGTGGTGTCTCCGGCGTCTCGTCGTCGCTGTGCCTGGCGTGGCGGTCCGCGCTTTTCTTGCGCTCGCCACGGCTCTTGCGGTCCTCATCCTTGCGACCGGCGCGCCGCGGCGCGCCGCGGCCACGGCGAGGCGCTTCTTCGCCTTCGCTCTCGGCGACCGTTGACAGGTCGCCGTCATGCCATTCGATCTTGGTGCCAATCAGCTTTTCGATGGCGTCGACATATTTGGTGTCGGAGCGCGTCGCGATGGTGAAGGATTTTCCGGAGCGGCCGGCCCGGCCGGTGCGCCCGATACGGTGGACATAATCCTCTGCATGGATCGGCACGTCGTAGTTGAAGACGTGGCTGACGTCTGGAATATCGAGGCCGCGGGCGGCGACGTCCGAGGCGACGAGGTAACGGAGCTTGCCATCGCGGAAATTGGCAAGCATCTGCATGCGGGCGCGCTGATCCATGTCGCCATGCAGCGCGCCGGCGTCGAAATCATGCTTCAGCAGCGAGCGGAAAAGCTCCGACACTTCGACCTTGCGGTTGCAGAAGATGATGGCGTTCTTCAGATCGGACTCTTCGGCCCGCATGAGATTGCGAAGCGTCTCGCGCTTGTCCCACGGCTTGGAGCCTGACTTCACCAGGCGCTGCGTGATGCTGGTCGCGGTGGAAGCGGCTCTGGATACCTCGACGCGCACCGGCGCATGCAGGAATTTCTCGGTGAGCTTGGTGATTTCCGGCGGCATGGTCGCCGAGAAGAACAAGGTCTGGCGCGTGAACGGGATCATCTCGCAGATGCGCTCGATATCCGGGATGAAGCCCATATCGAGCATACGGTCGGCCTCGTCGATGACGAGGATCTCGACGCCGTTGAGCAAGAGCTTGCCGCGCTCGCGGTGGTCGAGCAGCCGGCCGGGCGTGGCGATCAGCACATCGGCGCCGCGCTCCAGCTTCTTGTCCTGCTCCTCGAAGGAGACGCCGCCGATCAGCAGCGCGATGTTGAGCTTGTGGTTCTTGCCGTATTTGACGAAGTTTTCCTCAACCTGGGCGGCGAGCTCGCGTGTCGGCTCGAGGATCAGCGTGCGCGGCATCCGGGCACGCGCACGGCCCTTTTCCAGCCGGGTCAGCATCGGCAGCACGAAGGAAGCGGTCTTGCCGGTGCCTGTCTGCGCAATGCCCAACACATCCTTCCCGAGCAGCGCATGCGGAATGGCGCCGGACTGGATCGGGGTAGGCTTGGTGTAGCCGGCATCGGTGACTGCGGAGAGGACCTTCGGCGACAGGCCGAGGTCTGTGAACGTCAACGCTTCTTGAGCGGTCTGAGTGTCTGCGGACAAGTTGTGGCTGTCTTTGGCTGGTTCGGGAAAAATCGCAACACACGTTGCGGCGGGCGCCGCGCGCCTGCAAGATCGGGTTGCAGTTAGGCGCAAGTCCGCGATTTGTCAACAGAAACGGCCGGGAATCCGGCGGATTGTGAACACGTAACCTTAATTGCGATGCTTAATCGGGGTTATTGTCTTCTACCGGCTCAATAGCGGAATTGCTCGGCAAGAATACGCTCGTTCCATGAATGATTGGGATCGAACAGCAACGTCGCCGTCGCGGTCGGCGATTCCCGCACCGTGACAGAGGCGATCGCCTTGACCTCGGTGTGGTCGGCGGCGGCGTTCACCGGGCGCTTTTCCGACTCCAATATGTCGAAGCGCACGATCGCTTTGTTGGAGAGCAGCGCGCCGCGCCAGCGCCGGGGCCGGAAGGGGCTGACCGGCGTCAGCGCCAAAAGCGGCGCGTCGAGCGGTAGGATCGGCCCGTGCGCCGACAGATTGTAGGCTGTCGAACCAGCGGGTGTCGCGATCATGACGCCGTCGCAGTTCAATTCCTCCAGCCGCACCTGCTCGTCGACGGTGATGCGTATTTTCGCGGTCTGATAGGATTGGCGCCAAAGCGCCACTTCGTTGATCGCCAGCGCCGAGATCGTTTCGCCCTCGTGAGTCACCGCCTGCATTTCGAGTGGGCGGATCGTCTCGGATACCGCTTTCGAAATGCGTTCATCGAGACCGCCGGCGCGATATTCGTTCATCAGGAAGCCGATGGTGCCACGGTTCATCCCGTAGACCTTCTTGCCCGTGCTCATCGTGTCGCGCAGCGTCTGCAGCAGGAAGCCGTCACCGCCGAGCGCGATGATGATCTCCGCCTCGGCGACAGGTATTTGCCCATAGCGCGCCGACAAGGTTTCCAGCGCCGCGCGGGCGTCGTCGGTGTCGGAAGAGACGAAGGCGAAACGGCTGGTTTCTTTGCTCATGGATCCCGAACGGCGACCGCTACCGCCTGCCGGTCGCGCAGGCGACGGCGTAGCATGCGCCGACCGCATCTGCAAAGGGCGGTGCGCCCCGCCATGCGGATAGGCGTTGGCGCTCGCGCTTCGTGACAGCCATGCAACGAATGTGATGGCTGTAATGGTTAAGACCAGGCTTAAACACTCGTAAAGCCGGATCGATCATGTTAGCCGGCAGTGGATGGGTTGGCGGGGGCTGGCCAGTCGAGAGACCTGTCTATTGCCGGTGACGCGTCTGATCATAGTCTTCCTGATGATGGGAAGTTTCGCCCTCATGTTCGCCGAGCTTGTGCGCCACTCGGAGGAGATGAGCCAGCGGCCGCATCCGACGGCCTCCCGCTGCGGCGACGCCGCCGGGATGCCCTGTCCGCAAAGGGCGCTTTAAAGCGCTAGCGGTTCTGCAGCAGGTGACAGCCCGCCTGCCGCTTCTGCGCGAGATACTCGTCGATCACCTGGCGGTAGCGCACCTTGCCGAAGCTCGGGAAATGGCCGCCATGCACGACCGAGACGTCGAGGTCGCGCATGGCAAGCAGCGTCTCGACATAGTCGCCGATATCGGAGTGGTAGACGTCGTCGATCAGCGGCCCGTCATAGACGATGTCGCCGGACAAGAGGATGCGGGTCTTTCGCTCGTAGAGCGCGATGCCGCCGGGTGAGTGGCCAGGCGTGTGGATGACCTCGAAGGCACGATCGCCGAGATCGACAACGTCGCCCTGCTCAAGCAGCCGGTTGGCCGGCGCAGGCGAGATGCGGTAGCTGGCCGTATCCCATCCGTCGGGCATGCCGTCGAACATCTCGTCTGTCGCGTAGCGGTCGGCGACCGTCCACTCGTTGCGCGGATCCGCGAGGATTTTGGCTTCAGCCGAATGCACGCAGCGATCCGGAAATTCGTGGTGGCAGCCGATGTGGTCGAAATGCGTGTGGCTGGCGACGCAGACAAGCTTGCGTTCGGTGACCAGCGGCACATGGCGCCGCAGGCTGACATGGCCGAGGCCGGTATCGAACAAAAGATCGCGGTCGCGGCCGCGCACATGCCAGATGTTGCAGCGGAAGAACGGCTTTATCCATGGCTCATGGATGAGCGTGACGTCGTCGCCCATGCGGATGGCCTCGTACCAGTCCGGAGCCTCGATGACCGGAAGCATGCTCATTGGATCAGTCCGCCAGCAGGATGATGTCTTGAGCATTGCATGAAACCGCGACCGTGTCGCCGGCCTGGACGGTCGCGGGAGCTGGTGCCTTGGCGATGAACTGCAATGCAGGATCCTGCGCCGAGGTGGCGAGCACCCGCTTGAAGCTCCCTTGGAAAACGACGTCGCTCACTTTGGCGGTGCCGAGCGCGACGTCGCCTTTCGCTCCCGCAAGGATGAGGTGCTCGGGCCGGATGGCAAGCGCCACAGCCGCGCCACCCGGCGCAGTGCCGGGCAGCGAGATCGGCCCGAGCCTGGTCGCGACTTCGACGCGTCCATCCTGCGTTTCGCCGGCTTTGCCTGCGAGAATCGTGCTTTCGCCCATGAAGGTCGCCGAGAAGCGAGTCTTCGGCCGCGCATAGACCCGCTCGGGCGCGCCTTCGTCCTCGATGCGCCCGTCATTCATCACCACGCAATGGTCGGCCAGCGCCATCGCTTCTTCCTGGTCGTGCGTGACATGGACGAAAGCGGTGCCGACCCGCTTCTGGATCGCTTTCAACTCGTCCTGCATCTGCCGGCGCAGCTTAAGATCCAGCGCGCCGAGCGGCTCGTCGAGCAACAGCACCGCCGGCTCGATGACCAGCGCGCGCGCCAGCGCAACGCGCTGGCGCTGGCCACCGGAGAGCTGGTGCGGCTTCTTGTCGAAGGAGTCTGCAAGCCCGACGAGGGCGAGCGCTTCGCGTGCCTTTGCCGTCCGCGTCGCGCCATCGACGCCCTGCATGCGCAGCCCGAAGCCGACATTCTTACCGACGCTCATATGCGGGAACAGCGCGTAGTCCTGGAAGACGGTCGTCGTCGGGCGCTTGGCCGGCGGCACGGCGGTGCAATCCGCGCCGCGGATGAACACCTCGCCTTCGCTGGGGGTGACGAAGCCGCCAAGGATCGAAAGCAGCGTCGTCTTGCCGGAGCCGGACGGGCCGAGGAGGATCGTGTAGCTGCCGGGCTCGATCGCGAGCGAGACGTTCTTCAAAACGGCGAGGAGGCCGAAACGATGCGAGACGTTGCGGATGTCGACCAATGGGGCGCTCATGCCGGCTTTCTCCGCAGCAGGGTCAATTCGAACAGCACCACGAGCACAATGGAAACCGCAAAGACCAGCGAACCGACGGCATTGGTCTTGGGATTGAGGCCGGAGCGCAAGAGGTTCCAGATCTCGACCGGGAGCGTCGTCTCGAATCGGGTGAGCAGGAAGGAGATGACGAACTCGTCCCAGGAGAAGGTCATCGACAGGAAGAAGCCGGCGAAGATCGCCGGCGCCATGACCGGCACCGTGATCATCAGCAGCACCTTCCATTCGGGAGCGCCGAGGTCGCGCGCGGCGCGCTCGATGTTGATCTGGTGGTCGCCCATCTGGCTGTAGATGATGGCGAAGCAGAGCGGCAGGTTGATCACCACATGACCGATGCCGGCGGCGATGAGCGATTTCGGCACGCCGGCCCAGTTGAACAGCACCAGCAGCCCCATGCCGATGATCAGATAGCTGACGGTGAGCGGCAGCGTGATCAGCCCGCGCAGCAGGGCCGAGCCCGGCAGCACGAAGCGCGCGAAACCCCAGGCGGAAAGGAAGCCGAGCGTGACGGATGCGAGCGAGGACAGCACCGCCACCAGCAGCGAATTGACCAGCGCGGAGGTGAGGCGTGCATCGGACAGCACCGCCTGGTACCAGCGCAGCGACGGGCCGGTGAAAGGCGGGATGGGGAAAGAGGTCGCCTGCAGCGAGAACAGTATCAGCACGACCACCGGCAGGAAGATGAAGCCGTAGACGGCGATCGCGTAGAGCCAGGCGGCGAGGCGGACGGCAGCACGCATGGTCAAGCCCGCTCGATCTTCAGCCAGCGGGCGCAGGCGAGATAGGCGACGGTGACGACGGCCATCAGGATGATCGAAAGCGCCGAGGCCAGCGGAAAATCGCCGCGCCGGCCGATCTGCATCATGACCAGCTGCGGCATGACCAGCTCGTTGTTGCCGCCGAGGATCTGCGGCGTGATGTAGTCGCCGATGCAGAGTACGAAGGTGAGGAAAGCCCCGACCATGATACCGGGCAGGGTCAGCGGCAGCACGACATGCAGGAAGGTCCGCACCGGCCCGGCACCGAGGTCGGCGGCCGCCTTGCGATAGCTCGGGCTGAGTTGTTTCAGATTGGCGAAGATGGTGAGCGTCAGCAGCATGACGAAGAAGTGGATGAAGCCGGTGACGGTAGCGAACCGAGTGTTCGCAAGCTGCAGCGGCTCCGCGACCAAGCCGATGCCGGTGAGCGCCCGATTGATGACGCCGTTCTGCGCCAGCACGAGCAGCCAGGAATAGGAGCGCACGACGTAAGACGTCCAGAACGGCAGCACGGCGAGCATCAGTGCCAATCGCTGCCAGCGCTCCGGCACTTTTTCGGCAAGGATCCAGGCGAATGGATAGGCGAGCACGATCGAAATCACGGTGACGATTGCGGTCACCTCCAGCGAGTTCACCATCGCCCGCCAGTAGGATGGATCGGTGAAGAACTGGCTGTAATTGGCCAAAGTGAAGCCGCCGCCTTCATGCGCCGTCAGGCTCGACAATCCCATGGCGACGAAGGGCAGCACGAAGAACAGAAGCGTCCAAGCCAGCGCCGGCGTGACCAGCGCCCAGGGCAGGGCACGCGGGCTACCTCCGGAACCGCTCATCGGCCGATTACTGTGCCTGCAGCATTTCGGTCCACATGTCCTGCATCTTCTTGTCGAGATCGGCGTTCGGCGCCGGATAGGCCTGGGCGCGGGCGAGAAAGCCGGGCTGCTCGTCGAAGCGCAGGATCTTCTTCTGCTCGTCGGTGAGCGCTGCCTTCTTGTTGGACGGCATGCCCCAGTAGCAGGAGGAGGTGGCAAGGCGCGCCTGGCCTTCCGGGCTCAGAATGTACTGAATGAATTTTAGCGCCATGTCCTTGTTCTTGGAATCCTTGAACATGGCGAGCGACTGCGACCACAGCACCGCGCCTTCCTTGGGGATCGAGAAGTCGAGCGCCGGGTTTTCCTTGGCGAGCCCCGCCGTCACCCACTCGCCGCCGCCGACAAGGACGTCCACTTCGCCGGTCGCAAGCGCGGTCTGGCTGGCGGTGACTTCGCCGACCAGCTTGGCGTTGGCCTTCATCTTGAGCAGCTCGGCCTTAAGAGCGGGCAGGTCTGCCTCGGTGAGGTCGGCCGTCTTCTTGCCGATGGCCAGAGCCGCCATGCCGATGACCGGCAGGTAATAGTCGTAGATCGCGATCTTGCCCTTGTATTTGTCGCTGGTCAGCGAAGCCAGCGACTGCATGTCGGCCGGATCGACCTTGGTCTTGTTGAAGCCGATCGTGTTGTAGCCGAACTTTTCGGTGATGCCGTAGCGCTTGCCGTCGACTACGGTCGACTTGTCCATCTTCACTTCCGGAAAGAGGTCGGCGAAAGGCAGCTTGACCTCCGGCAGCGGCTCGAACAGGCCTTTCTCGACACCGCGCGGTACGTCGATGGAATCGATCACCATCACGTCCCAATCGCCCGGCTGCGACTGATCGACGATCGCGAGCCCTGCGCCTGTGCCCTCGAATTCCTTGACGTTGACCTTGACGTTGTTGGCCTCCTCGAAGGGCTGCAGCAGCGCCGGATCGGAGTGGTCGCACCAGATCAGCGCGTTGAGATCGGCGGCCTGACCGCCGCCCGCGGCGAGCAGCGCCACAGCAGCGCAGGCGGCTCCGAGACGGAACTTCAGGCTGGAAAGCGGATTCCGGACATTGACGGTCATCGAGTGTTCTCCCTGCCTTGCTGGCTTGTTGAAGAAAAGTTGAACCAATTCTAAAATTGAGTCAATTATGATTTTGTGGCAGAGAGGCCGATATGAGCGGATTGCGCGCACGGCAGAAGGCGGACAGGCACCGCCGCATCATCGATGCGGCGACGGAGCTTTTCCGTGAGGCCGGCTATGAAGGCGCCAAGATCGAGGCCATAGCTGCGCAGGCAGAGGTCTCGATCGGCACGATCTACAATTACTACCAGAATAAGGGTGACATCCTCGGCGCCATCGTCGCTATGGAGGTCAACGAGGTGCTGAATGCCGGGCAAGGCGTGGTCGGCAGCCCGCCGGCCGATGTCGGCGACGCGCTCGACAGGCTGATCGGCATCTATATCGAGCACTCGCTCAATTACCTGAGCAAGGAGATGTGGCGGCAGGCGATGGCAATCTCGACCCAATTGCCCGACAGCCCTTTCGGCCAGGCCTATACCGCGCTCGACCGCGCCTTGACCGAACAGATCCGGGCGCTGATCGCCCGCCTGCAGGAGATCGGCCTGGTGCGGTCAGACATCGACGGCCCAGCGGTGGGCGAGTTGATCTTCAACAACATGAACATGATGTTCATCGAGTTCGTGAAGCGCGACGAGGCGAAAATCCCGGAGCTGCGCGCGGCGATAAAGCGGCAGAACCGGATCTTGGTGGCTGCGATCGGCGTATAGAAGATCAAGAGCGAGCGGGTAGAGGGCTTTCAGCAAAGCGCTGCGGCCGAACTACTCAGTGACGGTTGATCAGCCACAGAATGGTCGAGAGAACGACACTGATCAGAATTCCCGTGGTGATGGGAAAGTAGAGCCTGAAATTCTCGCGCTCGATCACGATATCACCGGGCAACCTGCCGAGGCCGATCCTGGTCACCCATGGCCACAGCAGGCCAGCGGCAACTATGCTGAGGCCAATGACGATCAGAGTTCGCGACATGGCAGCACCTGCCGGAAATAGCGCATTGCCAGAATATAGTGATGCTTCGAAAGCTGGCAGAGCGAAGGATGGTGCCCCCGGCAGGGATCGAACCCGCGACCTTCGGTTTACAAAACCGCTGCTCTACCAGCTGAGCTACAAGGGCACGGCGCTCCGGTAGCACATTTCGTGCGCCAGTAAAGACAAAACTCCGTTTTGGGTTGCTAATGGACCGCTTGGCTTAGCCGGCATGCTGAAAAGAGGCGCGCCGCTTCCTACATCTCTGTCGGGTGCAATCGCGTCGAACGGGGTGTCGCATGATCAGATTCGTCATCATCCTACCGCTCATCGTCGTGACTTGGCTTCTCCTGATGAAGGCCGTCAGCGATCTGAAGAAGGCCAACATCGACTGGACGGGCGTCACCACGATCATCGGCTTCATCGTGCTGGCCTTCTGGCTGCGGCACGTGACGGGAATGGGGTGAAGGGGAGTGAATGGTTAATGGTGACAACTGATCACCAGAGGCGAATGGTCGCCTCGATCAGAGATAGGAGCAGTCCCGAAAGATTTGAGCCGCTTCCGGGCGCTCAAAAAAATCAGAAAAAAACTTCGAACCTTTTCCGCGCTGCAACGACAGATGATCAAGAGGCGGATGGATCGCCTCGGTCAGGAACCAAGGAGATCATCATGTTCAAGCGCACGCTCGTTTCGACCCTTATCGCCACCTCTGTCGCCGCCGGCACGCTGGCCGGCACCGTCCAGCCTTCGGCCGCTCACGACCATCATCACCGCCGCGAGCTCGGCATCGGCATCGCCGCCGGCGTTGGCGGCTTCGTCCTGGGCAACCTGCTCGCTCAGCAGCCGCGGACGGTCTATGTCGAGGATGGCTACCACGGTTCCTGGCATGTTCGCCGCTGCATGGCCCGCTATGCCAGCTACGATCCGGGCTCGAACACCTACATCGGCTATGACGGCTATCCGCATTACTGCCGCCTCTGAGAGCAATTCCAGGAAAAGCGCATAGCGGTTTTCCGTCCGGAATTGCGTAAACAGAGGAGAGCCACCGTCTCGGCAACCGGAAAGGGGGCTTCGCGGCCCCTTTTTCGTTTGGTGGCTAGGAGGTCTTGGCCTCGATCGCCAATCCCGCGCTGCGGCAGGCGCCGGCAATGGCAAGCCCGGCATTCGGCGATTCACCGCTCATCGCGACAAGTTCGAAGCTGTTTCCAGCATCCGGGTAGACCTTGGCAACGAAGGCTTTGTCGTCGCTGGAGCCGCCCGACGAGCGCTTGTCGTCGACAAAGCCGCAAACCACGATCTCATGGCGGCCGTTCAACGTCCGCTCACCGGCAAGCATCGTCCCGAACTTCGCCGAGACTGGATCCTTCAAGTGCTGGCGGACGCCGGCGGTAATGATCTCCTCGAGGGCAAGCGAGATCGGTATGGAATCGACGCGCTGCCGGTTCGAGTCCGGCACCGGTGTCGTGGCGGCGCATCCGCAAAGTGAAGCGGCGAGCAAGAGTTGAACCGTTTTCCGCATCCACGCCCTTTCGCATGCATTCGAACGCCGCGGCAAGACGGCAGGGCCTATGCAGCCGACGGTGTACAGCGATACGTTTAGTCTGGCCCGCTTCGACATAGCGGCCAAGAGCGCGCTGCCCGGCGCATGACGCCGGGGTCATGCGCAAACAAAAGCTGTCGCAGTCAGTAGGCTTTCACGCCGCCGATCATCTTCGTCACCTCGGCCGCGGCCTCGCGCACCAGCGGACCGATCTCGGCCAGGCGCTCGGGCGTCACCCGCACCGTCGGGCCGGACACGGAAACGCCGCCGATCGGCTCGCCGAACTCGTTGAAGATGGCGGCGGCGACACAGCGCATGCCGGGATGGCGTTCCTCGTCGTCGACCGACCAGCCGCGATGCTTGATGGTCGCCAGATCATGAGCCAGCGCCGAGATGTCGGAGAGCGTCTTGTCGGTGTAGCGTTGCAGGCCGGCCTTGCGCAGGATGGCGGCGACCCGCTCCGGCTCGAGATGCGCCAGCACCGCCTTGCCTATGCCCGACGCATGGAAGGAACTGCGCGTGCCCGGCCGGAAGAAGGCCCGGATCGCCTGATGCGTCTCGACCTGACTTACGAAAACCACGCAATCGTCTTCGGCGACGCCCAGATTGGCGGTCTCGCCGGTCTTTTCCATCAGTTCCTGCATGACGATGCGGGCGCGGTCGACCAGCTTGCGGCGGCGCAGGAAGGCGGCGCCCATGCGGTAGGTCTCGACGCCGATCGACCAGAGCTGGTCGGTCGAGTCGAACTCGACCATGCCGTGGTTCTCCAGCGTCGTCAGCATGCGGTAGGCCGTTGAGGCGGCGATGCCGCTGCGCGCCGCGATCTCGCTCAAGGACAAGCCGCTGGCGTCCGCGACGATCGCCAGGATGCGCAGCGCGCGGTCGAGCGACTGCACTGAAGCCGCTTCCTGCGGGCCGTTGAAGGCACGCGGCCGGCCGCGTTGGCGTTTTTCCGTGGTTTCCATGCACGCATTCTCCGCAATTTCGTGCGGAGCACAATGAAAAAGTTTTTCACTGGCCCGCCGTGGCGATTTTCTGGAAAAGGAAAAGATCAGTGAATTCAGCACTGTACAGCAGTGTTCTAGAAATGAAAAAATATTCTGAAAAAATTGAAAAATCGAGAATGCGCTGGCATTCTGACGCCAACCAACGAAGTGGAGGCTGAACATGGCCAGGATGCGCGCTGTCGACGCGGCGGTTCTCGTTCTAGAAAAGGAAGGCATCACCAATGCCTTCGGCGTGCCGGGCGCGGCGATCAACCCGCTCTATTCGGCGCTGAAGGCGCGCGGCACCATCCGCCACGTTCTCGCGCGCCATGTCGAGGGCGCCTCGCACATGGCTGAAGGTTTTACCCGCGCCAAGCCCGGCAATATCGGGCTCTGCATCGGCACCTCGGGTCCGGCCGGCACCGATATGATCACCGGGCTGTATTCCGCCTCGGCGGATTCCATTCCCATCCTCTGCATCACCGGGCAGGCGCCGCGCGCTCGCCTCAACAAGGAGGATTTCCAGGCCGTCGACATCGCTTCGATCGCAGCACCCGTCGCCAAATGGGCCGTCACCGTCATGGAACCCTATCTGGTGCCGATGGCGCTGCAGAAGGCGTTCCACCTGATGCGCTCCTCGCGACCGGGCCCGGTGCTGATCGACCTGCCGCTCGATGTGCAGCTTGCCGAGATCGAATTCGACATCGAGGCCTATGAGCCGCTGGTTCCCTTCAGGCCGGCAATGACGCGCGCCCAGGCCGAAAAGGCTTTGGCAATGCTCAACCAGGCGCAAAAGCCGCTGATCGTCGCCGGCGGCGGCATCATCAACGCCGATGCTTCCGATTTGCTGATCGAGTTCGCCGAAGTCACCGGCGTGCCGGTCATTCCGACGTTGATGGGCTGGGGCGCGATCCCCGACGATCACCGGCTGATGGCCGGCATGTGCGGCCTGCAGACCTCGCACCGTTACGGCAACGCGACAATGCTTGAAGCCGACTTCGTCTTTGGCATCGGCAACCGCTGGGCCAATCGCCACACCGGGTCGGTCGACGTCTACACCAAGGGCAAGAAATTCATCCATGTCGACATCGAGCCCACTCAGATCGGCCGCGTCTTCGCGCCGGATCTCGGCATCGTCTCGGATGCGGGCGCGGCGCTGAAGATGCTGCTCGACGTCGCCACCGAGTGGCGCACGGCCGGCAAGCTGCGCGACTGGTCGGGCTGGGCGAAGGAATGCCAGCAGCGCAAGAAGACCATGAAGCGCAAGACGCATTTCGAGCAGGTGCCGCTGAAGCCGCAGCGCGTCTACGAGGAGATGAACAAGGCGTTTGCCCGGGACACGACTTACGTGACCACGATCGGCCTGTCGCAGATCGCCGGCGCGCAATTCCTGCATGTCTACAAGCCGCGCAACTGGATCAACTGCGGCCAGGCCGGCCCGCTCGGCTGGACGCTGCCGGCCGCGCTCGGCGTGCGCGCCGCGGATCCCGATCGCGCCATCGTCGCGCTCTCCGGCGACTACGACTTCCAGTTCATGATCGAGGAGCTGGCGGTCGGCGCGCAGCACAACCTGCCTTACATCCACGTCGTCGTGAACAACGCCTATCTCGGGCTGATCCGCCAGGCGCAGCGCGGCTTCTCGATGGACTACGAGGTGAGCCTCGCCTTCGAGAACGTCAACCGGGCAAACGATCCCGAGGCCGGCTACGGCGTCGACCATGTCGCGGTCGCCGAGGCGATGGGCTGCAAGGCGGTTCGCGTGCGCAAGCCGGAAGAGTTCGCCGGCGCCTTCAAAGAGGCTGAGCGGCTGATGAAGGACCACCAGGTCCCGGTCGTTCTCGAATTCATCCTTGAACGTGTCACCAACATTTCCATGGGCACCGAAATCGACAAGATCACCGAATTCGAGGAGCTTGCCGAAAGCCACGAGGATGCGCCGACGGCGATCGTGATGCTCGATTGAGGTCCGGCGGAAAGAAGGAGCAAAAAGAATGCCGCGTTTTTCAGCCAATCTTTCGATGCTCTTCGGGGAGCACGAATTCCTAGATCGTTTCGATGCCGCTGCCCGCGCCGGCTTCAAGGGCGTCGAATATATCGGGCCGTACGACCATGCGCCGGACGTTGTTGCCGCTCGCCTCAAGAAGAACGGCCTGACGCAGGTTCTCTTCAACCTGCCGGCCGGCGACTGGGCAAAGGGCGAGCGCGGCATTGCCGTGCTGCCCGACCGCGTGCCTGAATTTCGCCAGGGCGTCGCCAAGGCGATCACTTATGCGCACGCGGTTGGGTGCGAGCAGGTCAACTGCCTCGCCGGCATCGCGCCGCAGGGTGCCGATCGCACTACTTTGGAAAACGTCTTTGCCGAAAATCTCGCTTTCGCGGCCGAAAAGCTGGAGCAGGCCAGCATCAAGCTGCTGATCGAGCCGATCAACACTCGCGACATTCCGGGCTTCTTCCTGAATTACACCGATCAGGCGCTGGCGCTGATCGACCGCATCGGCTCGAAGAACCTGTTCCTGCAATACGACATTTATCACATGCAGATCATGGAGGGGGATCTCGCCCGTACCATCGAGGCAAACCTTGGCCGCATCGCGCATATCCAGCTTGCGGACAATCCCGGCCGTCACGAGCCGGGGACGGGCGAGATCAATTATCCCTTCCTCTACGACCATATCGACCGGCTCGGCTATTCCGGCTGGATCGGCGCCGAATACAAACCGAAGGCCGGCACGGAGGTGGGACTCGGCTGGTTCCGGCAGTTCGCCGGGCAGGGGAGTGCGGCGGCTTAGGCGCTTCTCAACCAGCCTCGGCGCTGCCCCTCACCCTTACCCTCTCCCCGTGAAAAACGGGGGAGAGGGGGGTCGCCAGCGCTGGAGCTTGTCCCCCGTCTCCCCATCCTTCACGGGGAGAAGGTGCCGGCAGGCGGATGAGGGGCGGCGCCAGCCTTCGATCCATTCGGACAAAGATCTTCAGGAGACCGCAAAATGGAAACCATCGGCTTCATTGGCCTCGGCATCATGGGCGCGCCGATGGCGGGGCATCTGCTCGACGCCGGCTACCCGGTCATCGCCAGCGACCATCGCTCGAAGCCGCCGGCCGCTCTCGCGGCCAAGGGGCTGAAGACCGTCACCGGCCATGATGCGGTGGCCAGCGCCGCCGGCATCATCATCACCATGGTGCCCGACACGCCGCAGGTGGCGGATGTGCTGTTCGGCGAAAACGGCGTCGCTTCAGCTCTGTCGAAAGGCAAGCTCGTCATCGACATGAGCTCGATCTCGCCGATCGCCACCAAGGACTTCGCCAAGAAGATCAACGATCTCGGCTGCGACTATCTCGACGCGCCGGTATCCGGCGGCGAGGTCGGCGCCAAGGCAGCCTCGCTTACCATCATGGTTGGCGGCGAGGAAGAGGCGTTCGAGCGCGCCAGGCCGGTGTTCGAGAAGATGGGCAAGAACATCACGCTGGTCGGGCCGAACGGCGTCGGCCAGACCACCAAGGTCGCCAACCAGATCGTCGTGGCGCTCACCATCGAGGCGATCGGCGAAGCCCTGGTTTTCGCCTCGAAGGCCGGCGCCGATCCTGCAAGGGTTCGCCAAGCCCTGATGGGCGGTCTCGCCGCCTCGCGCATCCTCGAAGTGCATGGCGAGCGCATGATCAAGCGCACCTTCGCGCCCGGTTTCCGCATCGAACTGCACCAGAAGGACCTCAACCTCGCGCTGGAAGGCGCCAAGGCGCTCGGCGTTGCGCTCCCCAACACCTCGACGACGCAGCAACTGTTCAAGTCCTGCGCCGCCAATGGTGGGGCGAAGGAGGATCACTCGGCGCTGGTCAGGGCGCTGGAGCGGATGGCGGGCCACGAAGTGGCCTAGAAGCGAATAGCGAATAGGGAGTAGCGAATAGGGATTTGCAGGCCGACGGGCCGCCGTGTTTCGGCTATTCGCTATTCGCTATTCGCTATTCGCTATTCGCTATGAATTTCCTGGCCGCATAAAGGCTCACCGCCGCTGCGTTGGACACGTTGAGCGAGCGGATGGCGCCGGGCATGTCCAGGCGGGCAAGCGCCGTCACCGTCTCGCGCGTCTTCTGGCGCAAGCCCTTGCCCTCGGCGCCCATAACCAGCGCAATTTTTCCTCCGGCGAAGCTCTTTTCCAGCTCCGCCGATCCCTCGGAATCGAGCCCGATCGTCTGGAAGCCGGCATCGTGCAGTTGACCCAGCGCGTCGGCGAGGTTTTTCACCTCGATCTGGTCGATGTGCTCCAGCGCGCCCGAGGCCGATTTCGCCAGCACGCCCGATTCTTGCGGGCTGTGGCGGGCCGTCGTGATCAGCGCGCCGGCGCCGAAAGCCACCGCCGAGCGCAGAATAGCGCCGACATTGTGCGGGTCGGTGACCTGGTCGAGCACCAGCACCAGCTTTGTGTCGCCGAGCGTGTCAAGGCGATTGGGTTTAAGCGGTTCCGCCTCGATCAGCACGCCCTGATGCACGGCGTCCGAGCCGGTGATTTTGTCGATATCTTTCGGCTCGACCAACTCGGCCTTGAAGGGCAGGGCGGCAAGATCGCCGATCGCCAGACGCTCGGCGGCGTTGCGGGTCACCAGCATTCTTTTGATCTTGCGTCGCGGATTGTCGAGTGCGGCCCGCACCGTGTGCAGGCCGTAAAGCCGCACCAGTCCGTCGGCGGGGCCTTCGCCTGGCGGCACCGGTTGGCGCGGCCGGAATGCCGGCGCGCCGCCCGCCTTCTGGTCGCGATGCGCGCGCCTCAGCTTGGCGTAGTGGGTATCCTTCGGGGTGCCCGGTTTGCTGCTTTTGTTGTCGCTCATGCCGGCCTCTATAACCGTCCCGGCCGGCTAAGGATACGGGCTGCGGCGACGAATGCCGAACATCCTTGAAAAACCCTGGCCGCGCCGGTTGACACCCACCGGCCTTGCCGCCATAAGGCGCATCGCTGATTTCGGAGAAGATCCTTACTCGGGCTCCGGGTCGGCTGAAATGCCTCGTTGCATGGCTCCGGCGGCAGACTGGAGAGGTGCCCGAGTGGTTAAAGGGGACGGACTGTAAATCCGTTGGCTTAGCCTACGTTGGTTCGAATCCAACCCTCTCCACCACTGCCGGCCCGGAAGCCCTGAAACGACAAGCACCGGAAGTGTGCCACTGTTTTCCGATGCTAGCGCAGGCGGGTATAGCTCAGTGGTAGAGCAGCAGCCTTCCAAGCTGAATATGCGGGTTCGATTCCCGCTACCCGCTCCAGATTTTCTTCGTCGTATGCCTCAAATGAACGCCGAGCACCCGTGGCGCGCGGCGTGTTCGATCTGTCTTGTGCTTAGCTGTTGAAAGCCGATGTCACCTGATGTTGTGGCGGGACTTGGCCGTTCGGCGTCAGCTTGTCGACAACGCCGGGCAGCGCCGTGGACAATTGCTGCAGCAGCTCCTGCTCGTTCATGCCGGTCCGTTGCACGATCTCGCGGATCACCGCCGGCCCCAGCGCCGAGCCGAGATCGTTGGCGTTGATCGGCCGGTTCTGGCCGGTGCCGACCCAGGAATCGGCTACGCCGCCGTGGCCGGCGTCTCGCAGTCTGTCGAGCAGCCCGCCCAGTCCGCCGAGCAGGCCGCCATCGGCGGAGGTTCCGGCGGGAGTTGGGGCGGGGGCCTGAGCTTCGGCCGGCTGTTCCTCGCTTCTGCCGCTCAGCATCTTGCCGACCAGCAGCGCGCCGAGCGCGATCATCAGGGGTTTGGTGATGTTGCCGCCGGGAACGGCGTTGTCAAAAAGGCCCATCATGGATCTCCTATCAACCAAGTCCACCCGGCGCCAGAATGGCTCAACCGGGGGGATTTTCAAGCTGTCTTGAGCTTTTGACGATCATATGAAAATGATTGGCGGCGAGGGGATTGGAGGGAAGAAATGGGCATCATCAGCTGGATCATTCTCGGCGCGATCGCCGGCTTCATCGGCAGCAAGATCGTCAACAAGACCGGTCAGGGCTTGATCATGGACATCGTGCTCGGCATCGTCGGCGCTATCGTCGGTGGCGTGATCTTCAGCGCCTTCGGCGCATCGGGCGTCACCGGCCTCAACATCTGGAGCCTGATTGTCGCCGTCATCGGCTCGGTCGTCGTGCTCTGGGCTTATCACCAGTTCTCCGGCAGGCGCACGCTGTAGAACGGTCGAACGATCGGCGAAACCACGGCTCGATCGCCGTGGTGGGATCGTCAGCCGAGCGCTGGTCGTCGAACGCGACCGCGCTGCGTATTGGCATTGGATGGCGTGGGGCGGAACGGCGATGGCGGTCCAGATTCAAGGCCTTCCGGTCACCTATTATCCAATCCCGAAAAGCGGCACCAGCAGCGTCAAATATGCGCTGATGGCGCTCGGCGGCAAGGAAGCCACTCTGCTTGACCCGGACAACGACGTCCACAGTCAAATTGCAACCAATTGGGCCGATCCGTTCGAGCCGGTCTATGACGGCCTCAGCGGTAAATTCACGATCGTTCGTGATCCGCTGGAGCGGCTGCTCTCGGCTTATTCCAGCAGGATATTGGACACCGATGTCCTACGGTCACGCTCGCCCAACCTCGAGTTGCTCGAGAGCTTTGGGCTGCCGACCAACCCGGATCCCGATACCTTCATCCTCAACATCGAAAAATACTGCGCGTGCTCAGGGGACATCCACTTTCACGTCGCCTCGCCACGCCGCTTCATCGGTTCCAGCCTGTTCCTGTTCGAGCACGTCTTCAAATTCGAGGACATGGACAAGGTCGGCGCCTTCCTGTCCACGGTCAGCGGCAAGACAGTCTCTATGCCGCGGCTGCAGGCAGCCCGGGGCAAGGTCAGTCCCTCGGATCTGTCCCCCGCGGCGTTCAGAAAGGCGATGCGCTTCTGCCGCTACGACTACGGTTTCCTTGTCGACTACTACGATCCGGAACGATGGGGAGGCATCCCCCAAGGCGATCCCGATGAGACGTCCTCGCTGCATGTCGCCGGCGATCTGACCGCTTTTCGCAACGGCCGCCTGGTCTATCCGCGCACGCTGCGCAACCTCGTCGGATTCCTTACCAAACGTCCGTTGAAGAAAAGGGTGGGGCTGTAGCGTTCAGCTTTTCAGTCCGGACGACCTCAGGCCACAACGCTCAAGCGCCTCCTTCGCTCGTCGAGCGAGACGATGGCGAGGCCGCTGCCGATCACCAGGAGAATGCCGCAGACGGCGAGCGCGTTGGGGAGCTGCCCGAACACCAAAAGGCCGGAAATCACCGCCCAGACGGTGAAGCAATAGTAGAAGGGCGCCACCGCGCTTGTCGGTCCGACGCGATAGGCCATGAAGATGAAGAAGTGACCGAAGATCAGGAACAGGCCGGCGCCGGCAAGCAAAAGGAGATGACGGCCCTCCGGCATCACCCACTGTTCCGAGACAAGGTGTGCGACACCTGAGCCGAGCAGCACGACAACCACGGCGGAGATGGCGACGATCATGCCGGGCACCTCGGCGCCCACCTTACGTCCGGCGAGGTCGCGCGCCGCGGCCAGGGCCGCGTTGCCCAGCGCCAGCAAGGCATAGATGGAAATGCCCTGCATCGTCGGTTGCGCCACCATGACGGCGCCGACAAAGCCTAGGCTAATCAGCGCCATTCGCACGGCGCCGATCTTCTCGCCGAAAAGGAGCGAGGACCCGACCAGCACGATGAGCGGCGTGATCTGCCCGAGCGCCGTCGAATCGGCGATCGGCATGTTGGCCAACGCCACGACGTAGCAAAGGATCGCCGCCAGCTCGCAAAGGTTCCGGCGCAGCACCTTGCGTTCGAACAGCAGCGGGATCTGCCTGCCATAGCCGAGCATCAGCAGAAGCGGCATGCCCCACAGTGTGGCGGCCGCGCCACGCAGCAGCAGCACCTCATAAGGCGGCAGCCCTGCGGTCGCGAGCTTCATCATCGTGTCATTGACGAGGTAGGATCCCGTCGAGACGATCATGAACAGCGGGCCGCGGATATTTGCCGGAAGGAATTGCATTGGCTGAAGAAATCAGAGGCGGATCGGGGCGGCAATGGGCCAGTTCCGGCCGATCGGGCGTCTACCCGTGCGAAACTGTCGATGAGCTAGCCGAGGCAAGACGCGCGGATTTGAATTCGCCTGTCGCGATCCTATATCCGCGCCATACCCTGAAATCAGATCATTGGTTCGGCTCGAGCGAGACAACGCTCAACCACAAGGCACTTGTGTTTTGCGGCCGTTGTCGCTAATCGCCCCGCATTCGACTGAACTGAAGGTCAAGGCCGCCCAAGGAAAGAGACTATGGCAAAAGGTAAATTCGAGCGCACCAAGCCGCATGTGAACATTGGCACGATCGGCCACGTCGATCATGGCAAGACG
>NZ_RZTV01000390.1:0-268 GCF_003997555.1 Mesorhizobium sp. M1A.T.Ca.IN.004.03.1.1
CTCGTGGGCAGTCCGAAGCGCGGTTTGGCGTAACTGCGCGTGCCGCGCTCGAACAACTCACAGGAGGCCGCAATGGCGCGGCTGCTGGGTGTGTAGGCGAGCGGGCTGAAGGGGTTCTGGTAGGCTGTCTTGGCGAGACCGGCTGCCATGCGGGCTGGCGTGAGCATCAGATCGCAGGCGTCACGCATCAGGTACAGCATACGGGTGTTCCCTCTCGGCTCGCTCAGAGCCGCTGGTCTGTGAGGTGCCTAACGCTCCGGCACTATGT
>NZ_RZTV01000391.1:0-268 GCF_003997555.1 Mesorhizobium sp. M1A.T.Ca.IN.004.03.1.1
CAATGGCGAAACAGATCGAAAAGTTCGGCAGCGCGGCCCTTGGCAATGCGATCGAGCTTGGCGAGTTCGCCGCAAAGCGTGCCGACCGGACAGCCATAGGCCATGATCTTCGCCTGATTGACGATGAGGAGATTGACGAAGCTGAGAATGCGCTCCTCAGGGGTCTCGGCTTTCGCTTCCCACCCATCGAGCATTGACCTGGTCTTGCGGAGGCGATGGGTGATCACCGCATCGAGAAGCTCGTCCTTCGTCTTGAAGTGATAATAAA
>NZ_RZTV01000392.1:0-268 GCF_003997555.1 Mesorhizobium sp. M1A.T.Ca.IN.004.03.1.1
CCAGCATTGCGCGGTCGGCGTCACCCAGCTGACATCGCCGACATCGGTCGATCCGGCCCGGAAATGCGATTGTCCCTCGAAATCGCGCAGGCCGGTGTGCAAGGGCGTCGAGCCATCGACCTTGGCGTTGGAGAACACATCGCCCTTGATCTGATAGAGGCGGATGCTGCTCCTGATCGCTTCGGGCGTGAAGGTATCCTGGATTTTCCTGGCGAAAGCGATGTCGGCCTCGTCGAAGGCTATCGGACCGAGCGCGACCATGTTCTCG
>NZ_RZTV01000393.1:0-268 GCF_003997555.1 Mesorhizobium sp. M1A.T.Ca.IN.004.03.1.1
GAGCGAGCCTGCCGCGTTCGAAGCCGCGGTCGAAGAGCAGACAGGCGGCCCACCCGTCGATCAGGCGGCATCCGCGCCGACCTGGGATGTCTTCAACTCGCGGCGGCGATCCTCCGTCCTCGTGTTTCCAGACAGTCAAATGGAGCAGAGTGAATGACCTTCAGTTCCCGTATTCGGCCGATCGCCGTCCCGGCTGTCATGGCGGCGGCTATTGTCGCGGCCATGATCGAGCCTGCATTCGCGCAAGCCGCCGGCATCGAGACAGTGC
>NZ_RZTV01000394.1:0-268 GCF_003997555.1 Mesorhizobium sp. M1A.T.Ca.IN.004.03.1.1
GATCGGTCCGACATGCAGCGCATCCATCATGGCGCCCAGCGCCGTCAGCGTGATGTTCGCCGAATCAAGGTTCGGGAATACCAGCAGGTTGGCTTCGCCCTTCAGTCGCGAATGCGGATAGACGCGCTGGCGCAGATGTTCCGACAGCGCGGTATCGGCATGCATCTCGCCGTCGCATTGCAGGTCGGGCGCAATGCGCGCCAGGATCGCCGCGGCTTGCCGCATCTTGAATGCGCTCGGCGCGTCGCGCGAACCGAAATCCGAGAAC
>NZ_RZTV01000395.1:0-268 GCF_003997555.1 Mesorhizobium sp. M1A.T.Ca.IN.004.03.1.1
CGATGTCCATCCCGGAATACCCGATACTGTCAGTTAGCAGCGTGGAAGCTGTCTACAACGGCGCCATCGCCGCCCTACACGGCGTCGACTTGTTGGTTGGCAGGGGCGAGATCGTCGCGCTGCTCGGCTCCAACGGTGCCGGCAAGACGACACTGCTGCGCGCCGTATCCAATCTCCTTCCGGCTGAGCGCGGCGCCATTACCGCCGGTCGGATCACCTTCGGTGGCGAGGATGTTTCAAGGGCAAGCCCCTCGCACCTAGTCCGCAG
>NZ_RZTV01000396.1:0-268 GCF_003997555.1 Mesorhizobium sp. M1A.T.Ca.IN.004.03.1.1
TCGTGGACGGAAATCTGACGGATCTGTCCGGTCTGGCCCGGACGATGCGCGAAATCAGACCGGACGAAGTCTACAATCTTGCAGCGCAATCCTTCGTCAAATCATCTTGGCAGCAGCCGCTTCTGACGGGCAGCGTTACGGGCATGGGTGTTACCAATGTGCTCGAGGCGCTCCGCCTTGAAATCCCCGAGGCACGCTTCTACCAGGCCTCGTCATCGGAAATGTACGGCCTCATTCAGGAGCCGATGCAGTCGGAAACTACGCCTTT
>NZ_RZTV01000397.1:0-267 GCF_003997555.1 Mesorhizobium sp. M1A.T.Ca.IN.004.03.1.1
CGCTGTCCTGGCGCAATCCGGTAACTGGAGCGTTGCACGCGTGAAATTCCCGCCTCATTACGTCGTTCCTCCGCACAGCCACCCTAATGCCGAGGCCGTCTGGCTGATCAGCGGCCAGGTCGGATTCGGCTTTGGGGATAAGCTCGACAAGACCGGCCCGTGGCTCAAGCCGGGAGCCTTTTTCGTGCTACAGCCTGGCGGCAAGCACTACGTGTGGACCGGAGACGAAGGCGGGGTGATTGACGTTCGGGTCAGTGCCCGCGGTGG
>NZ_RZTV01000398.1:0-267 GCF_003997555.1 Mesorhizobium sp. M1A.T.Ca.IN.004.03.1.1
CGGTTCCCTCCGTGCTTCTGGTCTTTGCGGCCTGCATGCTGGTGACGCTAAGGGAGCGCCGAATGGCGGACGGCAAGCTCAAAGAACTGACGAAGCGGATCATCGATACGCAGGAGCAGGAGCGCGCCCGCCTTGCCCGGGAGCTGCATGACGGCATCTCCCAGAATCTCGTCGGCGTCAGATATGCGATCGACCTGGCAAGCAGGAAGGTCCGCAGCAAAAGCGACGACGCCTCCGGCGCGATCGATCGGGGCGCCGAGGCCCTGA
>NZ_RZTV01000399.1:0-267 GCF_003997555.1 Mesorhizobium sp. M1A.T.Ca.IN.004.03.1.1
CGATCCCGGCGCCCAAGCTCGTCAGATCGGGCGGCACGTCGTCCTGCGTATAGTAGCGCCAGCCCTGGAAGGGCCGCTTCGGCTGTCCCGCGGTTTCGACGACCTCCGGGCCGAGCATCAGGCGGCAGCGTGAAATTCCTTCATCGTCGGTGAACGTTGCGATGTCGAGCAGCCTCTGCCTCGCCTGCACCTGTCCCTTGATCACCCAATAGAGCGAGCCGCCGTCGAGAAGCTCCTCCATGCGTTTGGGCACCATGCGCGT
Organism: Mesorhizobium sp. M1A.T.Ca.IN.004.03.1.1; assembly: GCF_003997555.1. Taxonomy (NCBI): domain Bacteria; kingdom Pseudomonadati; phylum Pseudomonadota; class Alphaproteobacteria; order Hyphomicrobiales; family Phyllobacteriaceae; genus Mesorhizobium; species Mesorhizobium sp. M1A.T.Ca.IN.004.03.1.1. Next base: position 263 of record NZ_RZTV01000399.1, read on the forward strand.
CGTGT
>NZ_RZTV01000040.1:0-1783 GCF_003997555.1 Mesorhizobium sp. M1A.T.Ca.IN.004.03.1.1
ATCGCCATATCGCGCGGGTCCAGATAGCCTTCGAATGCGGATTCTGCAAAAGGACCTGCCAGACACGCAACTATCTCTTGGATCGCTTCATCGCGTTGGAAATGTCGATCCATATCGTTCTCGAAAATCGGCTTTAGCTCCGAGGTGAATCCTTGCGCTGAATAGAAAACCGTGCCTTCGACAAAACCACCGCACTCTCCGTCACCGGCGTCGGGGTAAATACTAACACTTGAGAAAGCAGGGAGTTCACGGTCGTCGTCGAACATCTGACGGTGCAAAACGATGGCGGCCACCGCGTGCCCGGCTTCGTGATGCGCCACAGACGGGAGAAGATATTGGGAGGCTACATTCATGCGGTGCGGCTCTCAGATCTAGTTTCCATCCAAGCCCTGATATCGGATTCAAGCCATGCGACTCGGCCGGGGGAGATGCGACGCCGCTTAGGGAACAGGCCTGCCTTCAGAGTCGCGCGGTCGCGCTCGAACTGCGTTCCACTGAAGTGCTTCAGGGTCTTTGCCGACTGGCCGGCGGCCCAGGCAAGTGCCCGCTCGCCTTCCACATCTTCAAGCCAAAGATAGAGATCGTCGTCGGGAGCATCCAGCGTTGGACGGACATCAAATGCGTTCATGTCCGGACAGCCTTCAGAAAGAAGGGATAGAGGCTTCCGTTTGATCGGGAACGCTTAGTGTTGGTAGCGGCGCCCACATGTTCGAAAAGCGTGATCATTGATGAGTTCTTCCAGTCGGTGCGGCATCGCAGTGCTTTTGCGCATAGGACCGCAATTGTCGTGCCAACTGGGAAAATCGTTTCGGAACAACGTGATCGCTCTGGCAGCGTTGTGTCAGATGTCCGACATCGTCGAGAATCCGACAACGAGTGCTCCTCCTAATCACCGGATCAACCTCCGGCGCCAGTCGGTGACACCGCATTCCTCTGTCTTTCCAGGAGACGGCGTGGACATCAATGCCGTTCCTCACCGAACCCGCCTCCTAGCCCTTCGCCCATACGTCACGGCCGCCCCCCGGTTTGGCTTCAACCTGAAGGATTACGGCGTCCTCTTCGCAGAGAAGATCGGGTTGTTCGTGGCGCGCGCAGCGGAGCCCAAGGAGCTTTTCTGGGTTGCGGAAGGATACTGGCATGTCGATATTACGACCGTGTGTCCTTCGACAAGCTTGGTGGCTTCTTCAACCAGAATCTCGCCGCGGAGATCGAATCGTTATCTGCGCCGCAAAGTGCGGCCGGTGAGCGGCGTGGCCCTGCGTTCCAGTTGGCCACGGTCCTCGCTGGGACGAGCAAGTAAATGGCTTGCGCAGCAACGGTGCGATCACACCTGGAGCACGGCGTCATCAGGAAAGCGCCATCCTTGTGCGCCCACGACACCCTGGTCGCCATCGGCCGCATCGCGGGGGGGCACTGTGGGCGATAACCATTCATTGATCTGGGCGATTGAGGGTTCTGCCGGGGCGCTATTGCTGCTCGGTAGGGCTGCGGGCTGGCGAGTCTACCAAGGCGAGCAACGACAGGCGAGACGGCAGACATTACGTGACGGAACTTGATATTGCAGTGCAGCAAGCGTAGAGCACCGCGCGCTTATCGGAGTGTCGTCCATGGCCCTTACCAATGCTGGTAACGAGGCAGAACCTGTCGAACAATCGAGCCATTCTGAGGTCGAGCAGCACAGCACCAAGGCGCTGATGTTGGGCGCACTAGGTGTGAGCTTTCGAGAGGTTGTCCATTCGGACCGGACCGAGGAGACTGGAGTTACCACGCTTCAGCATCCATC
>NZ_RZTV01000400.1:0-267 GCF_003997555.1 Mesorhizobium sp. M1A.T.Ca.IN.004.03.1.1
CTCGGCCAGGCGCCGTCCCCAGCGGGCGAAATCCTGTGGCGATTGGCGACCTACCGTGTCGAAAGGTATAAGGGAGGCCCAGCCCTTGTCCTTGGCAATTCTCGCAACCTCAGCGGCGAACCCGCAGAAGGCCGGGAAGCTGCGATCGCCGAAACCGAGTACCGCGAGCGGCAGGCCGGCGCTTGCATGCGCTCCCCCGAAGCTTTCGATGAAGCCTTTGGCGGAGGCGGGGGCTGTACCATCGCCATAGGTGGCGGCAAACAGAAT
>NZ_RZTV01000401.1:0-267 GCF_003997555.1 Mesorhizobium sp. M1A.T.Ca.IN.004.03.1.1
GAAGCTGAAGCTGCCATAGATGCCGTCGAGCGATGCCGGGGCGGCAAACACCGCCTCGCCGTCGTCGACGTCGCTGACCGTCAGCTTGTCGGAGGCGCTCGGATCGCCGCTGCCGGCCGCCCCCGCCTCGACCGTCGCCCGGTCGTCGGTCACCGTCGCATCGACGACGATCGCCGCCGCATCGTTGGCGCCGGTGATGGCGACGACGATGTTGTGGCTGGCGGTGCCGTCGAGCGAGCTGACGCTCAGCGTGTCGCTGACCGCGTC
>NZ_RZTV01000402.1:0-267 GCF_003997555.1 Mesorhizobium sp. M1A.T.Ca.IN.004.03.1.1
GACGCCGATGGCTGTCGTAGCACTGCTGACGACGTGGCTAGAGACAACGACGACGGAGACATCCGCCGCCCAATCGCCGGTAGCGATCGACAGCCTGCCGCTTGCCGGCGATGGTTTTGCGGAAACGCCGGTCCGTTTCGGAAGCCATAATCATCTGGTCGGCGTCGTCAGCCGGCCGCTCGGCGAGATCAAGGGTAATGCCGTGCTCTTCCTGTCGACGGCCTACGACCGGCATGCCGGCTGGGGACGGACGACGGTTGATATGGC
>NZ_RZTV01000403.1:0-267 GCF_003997555.1 Mesorhizobium sp. M1A.T.Ca.IN.004.03.1.1
GCGGCAGAGGCGCCGGCGCGAGCACGACCGCTTCCGTCTGCAGCCGGGCAAACTCAGCCTCGGATGCCTGCTTGACGCGGCTGGCGCGCACCACCTCGACGACGGTGTTGCGCGGCACGTTGGCGCGCGCCGGCTTCATCAGATGCGCGTGGCCATTCAGCGCCGCAAATTCTTTTTCCGTGCCCGAAATATCCATCGACGTCAGGAAGATGATCGGCAGTTCGACGAAGCGGGGATCGGCGCGCAGCCGGCGTGCGACATCGGCGC
>NZ_RZTV01000404.1:0-267 GCF_003997555.1 Mesorhizobium sp. M1A.T.Ca.IN.004.03.1.1
GGCCGCCCCGTTGCAGAGGTGTTCGATGCCGTCGTCAACCCGAAGAAGCTCAGCAGCTATTTCACCACGATCGGCGGCGCGAGCGCACCGCTCGTGAAGGGCACGAACACGATCGAAACGTCCGGATTTGCCTGCAGCATATTCTGCATGATCTGGAATCCTTCGTCCTGGCTCCAGATGTTCGAGAACTGCTCGGCGACAACCTTGACGTCTGGATATGCCTTGAGAGATTCAGCGCACCCTTTCGAGCGGTCGACTTCCGGCGTC
>NZ_RZTV01000405.1:0-267 GCF_003997555.1 Mesorhizobium sp. M1A.T.Ca.IN.004.03.1.1
GCCAATTCCGCCGCCGCTCTGCTCGCTGTCGACCGGCACGACCTCGTGCTCGGCGCAACCCGCGCCGCCCGCATCGCGCTGCAACTGGACGACAGGCGGATCGCCACCGGCATCCCTGCCGCCGATGCCCTGCATGAGGCTGGGGTCTCGCAGCAGGAGGAGATCATCGAAGCCGAGAAGGCAGCCTTGCTGCGCGCGCTGTCGCGCACTAGCGGTAACGTTTCGCAGGCAGCCGCAGCACTCGGGATCAGTCGCGCCACTCTGCAC
>NZ_RZTV01000406.1:0-267 GCF_003997555.1 Mesorhizobium sp. M1A.T.Ca.IN.004.03.1.1
ACCGTGCCGCGCACCTTCCTCTATCCGGAACCGGAACTGCGCAAACCCCACCGCGCCATCCTGTCGATGGGAAGCCGCATCCATGTCGCCGGCGAGGCGGAAACGCGCGGCAATCATTATCTCGTGCTTGAGGACGGAACGGCGATCTTTGCCCGCCACGTCCAGCCGATCGGCGCGCTCGACGGCGGCGATTACGTCGATATTGCCGCCCGTTTCCTGGAGACGCCTTATCTCTGGGGCGGGCGTTCCGGCCTCGGCATCGATTGC
>NZ_RZTV01000407.1:0-267 GCF_003997555.1 Mesorhizobium sp. M1A.T.Ca.IN.004.03.1.1
CGCGAATGGCGCGCCGTCAGCGTCTCGACAGATTTCGAGCCTGATGCGGAGGTGCAGGCGATGCCCTGGGAGAAGAAGGCCGGCTGAAATGAGCCAAAAACAAAGCGCCGCGGAAGAGCGGCGCCTTGCGATGCATGGGTTGGAAGATCAGCCGGCGGTGCAGAAATGGCTGCGGCCGTCATAGCCGATATAGGTGCCGCTGCGCGGATCGAAGGAGCGGTAGCGGTACGAGCAATAACGCTCCCATTGCGGTGTCCAAGGCTCAAC
>NZ_RZTV01000408.1:0-267 GCF_003997555.1 Mesorhizobium sp. M1A.T.Ca.IN.004.03.1.1
CTGGAAAGGACGCGGGCCGGCGAGGCGATCTCCGCCTTCGCGCTTTCGGAGCCGCGCTCAGGCTCGGACGTCGCCAACATGGAAATGACGGCCACGCGCGAAGGCGACAGCTATGTCCTCTCAGGCGAGAAGACCTGGATCTCCAATGGCGGCATCGCCGATCTTTATGTCGTCTTCGCTCGTACCGGCGAGGCGCCCGGCGCCAAGGGGATTTCCGCCTTCATCGTGCCGGCCGACACGAAGGGCCTTGGCATCGCCGAACGGCTC
>NZ_RZTV01000409.1:0-267 GCF_003997555.1 Mesorhizobium sp. M1A.T.Ca.IN.004.03.1.1
GGCTATGCCGCTGTTGGCATTCAGGGAATCGTCGAACGGGCGGGCATTGCTCTTCCGTGCCGCCTCTCTGGCGAATTTTCTCTTCAACAGCTGGGAAGGTGCCCTGATTAGAATGCGCACCCCAAAAAAGCACCATCCCTTGGCTTGAATTTCAACAGTTCCTCTTCGGCAAGCTTCTGCTTTGGTCTCCGCAGCTCTTGCCGGATCAGGTCATCAGGATGCGCCAAAATCTCACCCCGGTGAGGATTCGTTGTAACCTCTCCGCCT
>NZ_RZTV01000041.1:0-1698 GCF_003997555.1 Mesorhizobium sp. M1A.T.Ca.IN.004.03.1.1
GGGTTCTTCCTCACTTTGTGTGGTTCATCGGCTGTTAGCGGCAAGATCGCTAATGGGCGGGCATGCGAACGAAATCAAAATGGTCGCCCGGCCCAGGGGTCAAAGTTCTGGGCGTCGAGCTCACTGATGATGACAGTTGGGTTGTTTCCGCTGCCGGACCAGCGATCGGCATTTGCCCCGATTGTGGCCGGCGAAGCCGAAATCGGCATGGGTGGTCCAGCCGCAGCCTTCAGGACCTTCCGGTCCAGGGTTAGGCTGTGACGGTGAGGGCTCCTGCTGAGCCGCTGGCGATGCGCACATGAGAAATGTGAACGACAAACGTTCACCGACCGACTGCCGACGGTTGCTTCCCCTAATGCGCGCCGGACGACAAGGGTCGTGGAGATTGTCGGCCTGCTCGGCCATAGCACGGGCGGCCGTCCTGGCGAGCGCCTCATGCAACGGCTCGGCATGCCGGTCAGCGACGACACCATCCTGCGGCAACTGAAGCGTGATGCCGCGGTTGCTCACTGCGCCTCCGAGATCCGGGTGGTTGGCATCGATGACTGGAGCTGGCGACGCGCGACACGATACGGGACCATCATGGTCGATCTCGAGCGTCGCTCGGTTGTCGACATTCTGGACGACCGCAGCGTCGATAGTGCAGCCAAGTGGCTGCTGAACCATCCCTCCGTCGAGATCGTCAGCCGAGACCGCTGCGGTCTGTATGCGCAGGCCGTCCGTGAAGGCGCACCGCAGGCCCGGCAGGTAGCCGATCGGTTTCATCTGGTCCAAAACCTTCGTACGGCAATCGAGGAACAGATGAGCTTTCATGGCAGTGCTTCAGGAAGAGCCATCCTGTCCGAGGACGCCATCATCGACGCTGCGACACATCGCCGGCGCGCTCGTCTCGCGCATAGGCAATCTCGCCAGGAGATATTCGAAATGCTCCACGCCTTGCGCCAGAAGGGTCTGACTTACAGCGAGATCGCCCGACGGACCGGCTATGAACGTCGCAGCGTGGCGAAGTGGCTCAAATTCAAGGCTCTGCCAGATAGGCGGCGAGCAGCATTGAACCCCACGTCACCATGGTACTTTGAAACGTTCCTTGCCGAATGCTGGAAGGAAGGGAACCGCTGCGGACGGCATCTGTTTCATGACGTCAAGCAGCGCGGCTACACCGGCAGCTTCTCCAATCTGGAGCGCCTGCTGGGAGCCTGGCGGTGTGCCGAAAGAGAACGCGTTGATGATATTCCTCCCACGGCGCCCAGCTTGGAACCCGTTCGAGATCCGGATACCGGACATGCGATTTCGCCGGTCGTGGCTGCGGCGCTTTGCATCAAGCCACGAGGCCTGCTGACAGATCGGCAAGCAAGAAAGGTCGATGCCCTGAAGCAGAGATCTGACGCATTCGCTGAAATGCGACGCCTGGCGATGCGCTTCAACGGAATCCTTCGCAGCAAGAAGTCGGAAACACTGGACGCGTGGATCGACGATGCAATCGATTCCGACCTCATTCCGATCATGCGGTTCGCCCGTGTTTTGCGCAGAGACATCGATGCCGTCAACAACGCCATTGAGCTACCTTGGAGCAACGGACAGGCCGAAGGCCAGATCAATCGCCTCAAGACCCTCAAGCGGGCTATGTACGGCAGGGCAGGTCCCGAACTACTGAGGGCACGTATGCTGCCACCGCGCCACACAAATTGAGGAAGAACC
>NZ_RZTV01000410.1:0-267 GCF_003997555.1 Mesorhizobium sp. M1A.T.Ca.IN.004.03.1.1
GCCAAAGCCCGGGCTGTCGTCTCATGGCCGGCGCCGATGAAAGTCAGAATATTGTCTTCGATCTCCTCCTTCGTCAGCCCCTCGGGGCCGGTCTGCTCCAAGAGCAGGGTCAGGAAATCTTCGGGCACAGCGCTGCGGTCAGCCTTCATCTTTGCGAGCCGCATATCCATCGTGTTGCGCACGATAGCGCGGAATTTCTCCAGCACTTTCTGGCCGCCGATGCGTGTCACACGTGGAACCCAGGACGGAGCGCGCATCAGATCCATC
>NZ_RZTV01000411.1:0-267 GCF_003997555.1 Mesorhizobium sp. M1A.T.Ca.IN.004.03.1.1
GGCGGTTACGCCATCGTCATGTCCGAACTCGTCAAGGGCATCATGGAGAAACAGTGGCCGTCGGTCTTCGCGCGCCGGCAAGGCAAGCAGCTGGCCGAGAAGCTGTCGGCCGTCATCAAGGCCGGCATGCTCGACATGGATTATTCCATCTCGGTCTATCTCGAGACGCTCGAAGCCAAGCGCCAGGCCCTGGAAGAGGAGCGCGCCCGCGCCGAATCCGACCAGGCAGTCGCGCTGGAACAGCTGCGCCGCGGCCTGGAAGCGCTG
>NZ_RZTV01000412.1:0-267 GCF_003997555.1 Mesorhizobium sp. M1A.T.Ca.IN.004.03.1.1
GGCATGGACATCCGCAGCGAGCGCCGGTCGCTCGAACGCGGCGCCCATATCGTCGTCGGCACGCCCGGCCGGCTCTGCGATCATATCCGCCGCCACGCACTCGACATGTCGGAGCTGAAGGCCGCCGTGCTCGACGAGGCCGACGAGATGCTCGACTTGGGCTTCCGCGAGGACCTGGAATTCATTCTCGATTCGGCACCGGACGAGCGCCGCACACTGATGTTTTCGGCGACAGTGCCAGCGGCCATTGCCAAGCTCGCCAAGAGC
>NZ_RZTV01000413.1:0-267 GCF_003997555.1 Mesorhizobium sp. M1A.T.Ca.IN.004.03.1.1
AAAGAAGATCCGAAAGAACCCAGCTCCGTCGATTTGAGCCGCGCGGGTCAGTTCGTCCGGGATCGTGATGAAATAGTTCCGGAAGAACAGGGTCGTGAAGCTTATGCCGTATACGGTGTGAACCAGCACGAGACCCGGAATGGTGCCGGAAAGGTGGAGGCGACCAAGCAGCTGCGCCATGGGCAAGATAACGGCCTGGAACGGCAGGAAGCAGCCGAACAGCAACAATCCGAATGTCGCGTTCGCGCCGGCGAAACGCCACTTCGT
>NZ_RZTV01000414.1:0-267 GCF_003997555.1 Mesorhizobium sp. M1A.T.Ca.IN.004.03.1.1
GCCGCTGATTCGCGACGCCAATAGCGGCATTTCAGCGCTGGTGAATGCACATGGGGAAATTATTGCGGGCCTCAGTCTTGGAGAAACCGGTTTCGTCGATGCAACGCTCGATAGCATCAGCGATGGAGCCGGAACGACATTCCCCCGGCAAACATACTTCTGGTTGATCGAGGCGCTGCTGATTTTGATTGCGCTAATTTCTCGCAGAGGTTTTATTTCCGGGTTGAATTGACCAAAAACCCCTAAAATTGCATAGTGATGTCAATC
>NZ_RZTV01000415.1:0-267 GCF_003997555.1 Mesorhizobium sp. M1A.T.Ca.IN.004.03.1.1
GAACGGTTCCGGTCTGCAATTCGGCCCCATCAATCCGGATTTTCTGCGTACCCAGTGGGACGCAAACTCTTTGTTGGGTAGTTACTTCCACTTTGGCGCGCGGCCCGGCCCGCTCAACCTGTCGCACATGACGGGAAAGCCCATACAATTCGATCTCGCACCGCTCGACACGCTTCCGTCGACATACGATCTGCGTACGCTGGGCAAATTGAGCCCGATCGAAAATCAGGGACAGTGCGGTTCCTGCTGGACATTCGCTACCATGGG
>NZ_RZTV01000416.1:0-267 GCF_003997555.1 Mesorhizobium sp. M1A.T.Ca.IN.004.03.1.1
GCAGCGGGTCGTTGACCGGCACCTGCGCCGAATGGCGAAGTGCAGCATCGACGTTGCCGTTCAGCACATCGTAGACGCCGAGCACGTCGGCGATGAACAGCCCGTCGAACTTGCCGCGCTCCAGCGTCTTTGCCAGATGCACCCAGTAGTCGAGATCCTTGTAGGTTGAGGACTTGTCGCGCGGATGGCGCCAGAGCCCCGGCGACTGGTGTCCGACGCAATTCATATCGAAGGCGTTCAGCCTGATTTCGCGGGTCATGTCTTTTT
>NZ_RZTV01000417.1:0-267 GCF_003997555.1 Mesorhizobium sp. M1A.T.Ca.IN.004.03.1.1
GACGAGGTCGATCAGGCCATCCTCGAAGCGCTGGCCGGCAATGCTCGAATCTCGCTGAAGGAGCTGGCGCAGCAGGTCGGCCTGTCCTCGCCGAGTGCCGCCGAGCGCCTGCGCCGGCTGGAGGAGCGCGGCGTCATCAAGGCTTTCACCATCGATCTCGATCCCGCCGCCGTCGGTTATCCCCTGCAGGCGATCGTGCGCGTGCGTCCGTTGCCGGGGCAGCTGCACATCGTCGAGCGCATCATCCAGGACATTCCCGAAATCGTC
>NZ_RZTV01000418.1:0-267 GCF_003997555.1 Mesorhizobium sp. M1A.T.Ca.IN.004.03.1.1
AAAATGTAGGATATTGATGCCTGCCGGGCGGGTGGCCGCCCGCCCGGCAGCTGGTTGTCGGATCGTCACCTTCTTAGCCGTTTGGGGCTGTGGGGAGCAGGATCGCAACCGGCTCTTCATCTGGCCCGTGTGGTTGCAGGAACCTTGGGGTTCGTATCCAAGACAGGGACGACGAAGATGACCGATAATAGCATGATTTGTGCCGGAATCGATGTCGGCAAAAGCCATCTCGACATTGCCCTCCATCCCGGTAAGGCAAGGCTGAGG
>NZ_RZTV01000419.1:0-267 GCF_003997555.1 Mesorhizobium sp. M1A.T.Ca.IN.004.03.1.1
ACGCGTTCGATCCGCACTCGATGTCATCGGCCGCACTCTGCCGGAAGGCGTGAAGATTACCTATCCCTACGACACGACGCCCTTCGTGGAACTGTCGATCGAGAAGGTCGTGCATACGCTGATCGAGGCAATCGTGCTCGTCTTCGTGGTGCTGCTCGTCTTCCTGCAGAATCTTCGGGCAACGCTGATCCCGACTATCGCCGTTCCCGTGGTATTGCTCGGCACCTTCGGGGTGCTGGCGGCCACCGGCTATTCGATCAATACTTT
>NZ_RZTV01000042.1:0-1684 GCF_003997555.1 Mesorhizobium sp. M1A.T.Ca.IN.004.03.1.1
GCGTCTTGCATGGCTTCTACACCTGCCTGAATGCCAGAACTGCGTTCGTACCGCCCATGGCGAAGGCGTTGCTCATGGCGACGCGCACCTTGCGCTCCCGCGGCACATTGGGTGTGATGTCGAGGTCGCAAGCGGGATCTGGCTCGCGATAGTTGGCGGTCGGCGGCACGACGTCCTCTTGGATTGCCATCACGCAGGCGATCATTTCAAGCGCGCTCGCTGCGCCGAGGCAATGCGCGTGCGTGGACTTGGTGGAAGAGATGGACATCGAATAAGCGTGGTTTCCAAACACACGCTTGATCGCCGCCGTTTCAGTCTGATCATTGCTCTTGGTACCGGTGCCGTGCGCGTTGAGATAGTCGACGTCCTCGGCATTCAGCCCGGCATCGGCAAGGCAGGCGCGCATCGCCGACGCTGGCCCCTCGACAGATGGCGCGGCAATGTGGAAGGCATCGGCGGAAAGGCCGACGCCGGCGATCTCGGCAAGAATTGTGGCACCACGCCTCGTGGCATGCTCGTAGCTTTCCAGCACGGCCATGCCCGCACCCTCGCCCAGCACCAGGCCCTTCCTATCGGCGGAGAAGGGCCGGCAGGTATCGGGTGAAAGCACGCGCATTGCTTCCCATGCTTTCAGCACGCCCCATGCGAAGGGTGCGTCGCTGCCTCCGGAAACCATTACGTCGGCCCGGCCCAGCTTGATCTGGTCCACCGCCGAGGCGATCGCATGGTTGGCCGAGGCACATGCGGAGGTCACCCCGAAGACCGGCCCGCGCAAGCCGAGGCGCAAGCTCACCTGGCCGGCGGCGGCGCTTGGCATCGTTTTGGGTACAGCGAGGATGCCAACTCGCCTCGCGCCGTCCAAAAGGAGGGCCCGGTAAGTTTCCTCCATCACATCCCAGCCCAAGCCGCCGACGCCCACTGTCGCGCCGAAGCGATGGGCATTCCCCTCGTCGCAGGAAAGTCCGGCCTGCCGCATGGCTTCGCGCGCTGCAAGCACGGCGAGCAAGCTGAAGCGGGCCATGGAGACGAGCTGCTTGCGATCGATGTCGTGCTCGGGCAGCGCCTTGATCTCAGCGCCGGTCATGCCCTCCAGGTCATGAAGCTCGGAATTGGCGATCGGGCCGATGGCGGAGCGGCCTTCGCGCATCTCTTTCCACATAGAGGCGGCGTCGGTGCCCAGTCCGCACAGGCCGCCCACTCCGGTGATGACGACGCGCCTGTCCATTCAAGCCTCCTTCGCAAGCAAGCCGCGGACGGCTTCCACGACGTCGCCGACATTCTTGAGATTGGACCAGGCATCGGCCGTGTTCATGTCGATCTTGATGCCGTAGGCCTGCTCCACATCCCAGAGGACGTCCGCCAAACCCAGCGAATCGAACCCGAGCGCGTCCAGTTCCGTGGCGATTGTTATCTCGCCGACGAATGACGCAGGCATTCCCTCACCGCTCTCCGACTCGGCGCGTTTCTTGATCAGGGCAATGACGTCCGTTGCGAATTGATCGGCCATTCTGTTTCCTGTCTTTCTTTCCCGCGTTTCGACCTGGACGCGGCTCAGTTCCTGAGGCGCGCCGCGTCGCGAAAGCCATCACGCTTGGGCAACTGACAAAGCCCAATGCTCATAAAGCCGGATCAGGTCCGGCCGGTGTGTGGCGTAGGTGCAGTATGACGATGTGAGCCGCTACAC
>NZ_RZTV01000420.1:0-267 GCF_003997555.1 Mesorhizobium sp. M1A.T.Ca.IN.004.03.1.1
GCGGAGCTGCGCGCCGGGCGCCTGGAGAACAGCCAGCACGTCGCCGCCATCGCCGACCGCCCCCTGGAGCAGCGCCAGCACGTCTTCCTCATCGCCGCGGACGTGGCCGACAAGGGCGGCATCACGCAGAGCGAGCACGCGGTGCTCGACGAGCTGGCCCGGGCGCTCGACGTGGACAAGGCGGCGCTGCTGGGCTGACGCCGGGCGGACGCGGCCTTCCCCTGCCCCACCGCAACGACGTCCGCGCGACCCCATCGCCGGGACGGC
>NZ_RZTV01000421.1:0-266 GCF_003997555.1 Mesorhizobium sp. M1A.T.Ca.IN.004.03.1.1
CGCCATCCTGCTCGACCAGAAGATCCGCGGCGAGAGCGTGTTGCGGCCGATCTTCCTCTATCCGATGGCGCTCTCCTTCATCGTGACAGGCGTTGCCTGGAAATGGTTCCTCGATCCCGGCCTCGGGCTGGAACAGACGCTGCACCAGTTCGGCTGGACAAGCTTCCACTTCGACTGGATCAAGAACAAGGACTTCGTCATCTACACCGTCGTCATCGCCGGCGTCTGGCAGGCGTCGGGCTTCGTCATGGCGATGTTCCTGGCGG
>NZ_RZTV01000422.1:0-266 GCF_003997555.1 Mesorhizobium sp. M1A.T.Ca.IN.004.03.1.1
GTCCGATGTGGCGGATTTCAACGCTTTTGCCGTCGGCGCTTTCCGCAACCATCGAAGCGAGGCCGCTTTCAAGAAAACAGACATGCTCGATCGGCTTGTGCGGCAGCACGAGCGGATGGTTGACGGGAAGATCGATGGGTTCCAGTATCGGCGCCAGAAGGTCGAAGGCATCCTCCGGAAACCGGCGCAGCAATCTGTTCACAATCCTGCTCTGCCTGATGAATGTCATGATTTCACCACATGTTGAGTAGTCAACGAGGAGCTAC
>NZ_RZTV01000423.1:0-266 GCF_003997555.1 Mesorhizobium sp. M1A.T.Ca.IN.004.03.1.1
CTTACCGCGCCGCAGGACGGGCTGATCCTCACCCGAACCTCCGACCGGCTGGTGCGGCGGTGCGGCGACCTGATGAAGATCGCCTGCGACGAACCCAGCAAGGCTTCGCGCAAGGCCGGCACGCTGGAGAATTGAGCTGGGGCCGGTTTTGTCCTGCTGCGATTGTCGAAGCGCTCGGGGATAAAAGGTCGCACGGCGTTTGCGCCGGCCTTCGTGCATGTTATCTCGCTGTCATCACAGGGAGATCGATCGGGCATGGCCGTCAC
>NZ_RZTV01000424.1:0-266 GCF_003997555.1 Mesorhizobium sp. M1A.T.Ca.IN.004.03.1.1
GAGACAACCTATCAGGTGACGCCGCTGAAGGTGAAGGACACGCTCTATCTCTGCACGCCGCATAACTGGGCGATCGCACTCGACGCCAAGACCGGCAAGGAGAAATGGAAATACGACTCGAACTCGGGCATGAATCCCAACCGGCAGCACCAGACCTGCCGCGGCGTCACCTATTATGCCGATCCTGATGCCGCCGCCGGCGAGCCCTGCGCCGAGCGCGTCTACCTGCCGACCTCAGACGCCCGGCTGATCGCGCTCGACGCGGC
>NZ_RZTV01000425.1:0-266 GCF_003997555.1 Mesorhizobium sp. M1A.T.Ca.IN.004.03.1.1
GTCGCGCGCCGCCGCCAACGCCTCGCGCAGATCGCTGGTAAAGATGCCGGCGTTCAGGCCGTAGGGCGTGGCGTTGGCGAGCGCAATCGCGTCGTCAAACGTGGTATAGGGCATCAACAGCACCAGCGGCGCGAACGCCTCTTCGCGGGCCAGTTCCGAGGCGCGATCGACCTCATCCAGCACGGTAGGCGCATAGGCGGCAGGCCCGCGCCGCTCACCCCCGATCAGCACCGAGGCTCCGGCATGACGCGCCGTCTCGGCGGCAG
>NZ_RZTV01000426.1:0-266 GCF_003997555.1 Mesorhizobium sp. M1A.T.Ca.IN.004.03.1.1
GACCACGTCGAAGCGGCGATTGCCCTCCACGATCTGCGATACCGTCCGGCCATTGGACATGCTCTCCAGCGCCTCAGTCATGGAGGCCGGCGTGAGGCCGTAGAGGGCCGCACGCTCGTGGTCGACATCGACCCGGAGCTGTGGAATGCGGACTTGCTTTTCGACCTGCAGATCGACCAGACCCTGGATGCCCGACAGCTTCTCGCGCAGCATCTCGGCTGTCGAACGCAGCGTGTCGATGTCATCGCCATAGATTTTCAGCGCGA
>NZ_RZTV01000427.1:0-266 GCF_003997555.1 Mesorhizobium sp. M1A.T.Ca.IN.004.03.1.1
CACCTTCTCAGGCGACAAGGTGGCGCTGGTGCTCGGCTCGGAGGGCAAGGGGCTCAGGCAGAAGACGCGCGAAACCGTCAACGCGCTTGCCCGCCTCGACATGCCGGGCGCAATCAAATCGCTGAACGTCTCGAATGCAGCGGCGATCGCGCTTTATGCGGCGCGGCTCTATCTGAAGCCATAGGTGAGCCAACAAGCGACCAGCTCAATTCAAGCGACCGCAGTCATCGCGCCAAGGGAAGTGTCATGATCCGTTTCGTCGTCCG
>NZ_RZTV01000428.1:0-266 GCF_003997555.1 Mesorhizobium sp. M1A.T.Ca.IN.004.03.1.1
GCACCGCCTGGTCGGAGAAACCGCGAATGTCGACGATCCTGCCCCAGCGGCTGCGGTCGGTGTCGTTATGCTTCAGGTATTCGGGGCCCGTATGGCAGAAGAGCGTCACCTCGAACCTGTCCTTGTCGTGCAGTTCGAGAATGCGCTGCAGCAGCTTCATCGTCGCGTGGCGATCCCAGAAGTCCGATGACATATATCCGATGCGGATCTTGTTTGACCATGTGTGCGGCTGGTTGCGGCGGAACGCGACCCGTTCCTGGTCAAGC
>NZ_RZTV01000429.1:0-266 GCF_003997555.1 Mesorhizobium sp. M1A.T.Ca.IN.004.03.1.1
CCCAAGGAACGTTGGAACCTGCTGGATCGAGATGTCTTGGGCTGGTATGCGGCATCTCCCGATCGCGAATCCTTTCTGAGGGCCGTGCAAGAACTCAGGCATATGATCGAGCCGGAAGCGACTGCGCTTGCTGCGGAGCGGCGAACTGAGGAGCAAATGAACGCGATCAGCCAGGCCCTGCGTGACATGGACCAGGCGACATCGCTCCAGCAGCGGACAGAATCCGATACGCGATTTCACATCGCGATCTTACGCGCCTCCGGAAA
>NZ_RZTV01000043.1:0-1583 GCF_003997555.1 Mesorhizobium sp. M1A.T.Ca.IN.004.03.1.1
TCGCTTCACCCGCCCAGCAGGGCACAACCCAGGCCGGAAACGAACTCAAAACTGGATAGAAACTGGGGGCAACGTTAGTGCTCCTAAACTCTGTTTTCGATGGCCCCGACGACAGTGCTGCCAACCTAGGGATCCCAGACCCATGGCAGTTGCTGCATGTCACCGTCACCCCAGAGCACCCTTGGCGATGTGTTCCGGCCGGGCAGCATGTGCCGGCAGACTGCTCCCATCTGTTGCACATGAATACCTTGCCGCCGCCCTGGCATGCTGTGCAGGTGTATTTTCTGGAATCCGCCATCGATCTCGCACCCCAGGCCCCTTTAGACGGCGCTAATGTTCTGATCAAGGACCATATGTGTCGTAAGATGAATAGAGGCCTGGTCGCCAACCACTAGGAGGCCAGAGCGGCCGGGCCAAAGCTGGTGCGAAGCGAGGTGGTCGGCTAGCCCGCATAGCTACCACCTGCCAACAGCCGCGAGCCATTCGCCCATGGCCGCGCGCTTGTGCGCGGGATACGGTCTACAATCCAGCATGGCGGGGATGGCTTCACCTCGCGCATGAGGTCCTGAATTGCTGGATTGGGATCCTGCCGACATAACAGCTGCGCCAAACCCTCGAGGTGCCATTTAGCATTCGCCTGTGGCCTATTCCTTCCTCGAAGTCCTCCATCTTCGCGTGGCTCAGCTTCTGCTCCCCGCGTAGGAAATGGACTTGGCCGTGATGCGGGCCTTGGCCCAGTCGACTTCGCCGCCGGCGACGGCGGTCGGAACCGCCCGGGCGAGGTGGGTGCGCTTAGCGCGTGAGTGGCTGCTGCTGCAATTTCAAAGGCCGACGGCGCTGCTGAAACCTTATAGTTTGAGTTTCCCGCCCGCTAACGACTATGTGAGTTGCGATCTCGACTAGCAGGCTTACCCACGCCGCATGACGCGATCCTCAATGCTCATCATCCTGCTAGTAACCGCAATTTTCGTGAGTATTCTCACGTCGGCTTGGCTCTTGGAGCCACCAGCCTGGGGCGGCTTCTGAAGAGGAGCGCCGGGTGCATATCGGCCAGCTACGGGGACAGGCAGAGCCGGCGCTCGACGGCGCGGAATGTGTGACCGCACCAGCCGCAGCTTACCACGGTCGAACTAAGGAGGCTATTCAGCCTCAGAACTACCCCAACCGGGGAGCACGCTTGCGTCTCCGCCGCCATTGCAGCATAACGGGATTGCAATCATTGCCTCCAAAACGCCACATGAACGAGAGGTGGCGGCGAGTTCCTAGCGACCCAGAAGCGGGCAAGACCGCTGCTATTTAGAACCAGCGAGCGCTAAGGTCCGTTCGACACCCGCGCAACATATGAACGTCTGCTTGACGAACCCGCTGGCCGGACCGCTCCATCAACCCTCTGTCTCTTGCGCTTTGCCTGCCACAGTATCGGGACGAATGCGGGTGGTGTTCTCCAGTTGCGCCACAAGCAAAACGCTAATGCCGAGAAGCGCTGAAACGATCGATCCTGCAAGAATGCCGACCTTTACCGCGTCCTGAAGGGCCGCGTCATTGGCGAAGGCGAGCAGGCCGATGAACAGGCTCATGGTGAA
>NZ_RZTV01000430.1:0-266 GCF_003997555.1 Mesorhizobium sp. M1A.T.Ca.IN.004.03.1.1
TGTAGTTGACGACCAGCCAGACCGGACCGCGCCAGTAGCGCCCGGCGTCGAAGCGCGGGTCGGCGGGATCGTGCGACGGCACGATAAAGCGCGCCGTGCCGGCCAGGCGCTCGATGGTGCCGGCAATCGACGCGGCGCGATCCTCCGGGATGGCTGCGAAGGCAGGCAGGATGCCGCCTACGGAGGCGCTGTCGACGAGCTTGCCGGCGACGCGGTCGAGGCAGAGATACTGGCCGTGCGCCTCGCTCCACAGCCGCTCGATCGCC
>NZ_RZTV01000431.1:0-266 GCF_003997555.1 Mesorhizobium sp. M1A.T.Ca.IN.004.03.1.1
GGCCACTGCAGAGGCTGATCAGGAAGCGCGTGACCCGGCGCAGCGGGCGCGGCAGCACGAACCGCTCTTCGGCTTCCACGATCGGAAGCACGGCATGATGGCTGGGGCGCCCAATCCTCTTGACTGTCAACGCAAACAAGACGCGTCCTCCACCATCCACCGGAGAAACTGACCAAATGAATAGCCGGCATGACCGGCCATTTCGGGCACGAGCGAGGTTGGAGTCATGCCTGGCTGGGTATTGACCTCCAGCCAGATGATTTCGC
>NZ_RZTV01000432.1:0-266 GCF_003997555.1 Mesorhizobium sp. M1A.T.Ca.IN.004.03.1.1
CGGCGCTCATAGGCGGCCTTTCGCCACTGCATACCTTCGTCCTTATCAGCTTACCGGCAGCCTTGCGCATGGTTGCGCCTGCGCTGGTGTTACAAGCTGCCGAAATCGTCAAAAACTCTTCCGTCGCCTCGCTGATCGGGATCGTTGACCTGACCGCCTCGGTCGAGGCGTACCAAAACCGGACCTTCGCTTACACGCAGGGCTTCTTAGGCGCCGCCATAGGATACGCGATCCTGACACTGCCACTCATGGGGCTAGGAGCGTTT
>NZ_RZTV01000433.1:0-266 GCF_003997555.1 Mesorhizobium sp. M1A.T.Ca.IN.004.03.1.1
ATCGATATTCAGAAATCCAGGCAATAAGGGCCTTGTCCTACGCCTTCCCCGACGCTTCATCGTCTCGCTCAATCTTTGAATCAAAGCCGTAACGCGGCGTGAAACGCTCATACGCGCCGCTTTTCGCGACCTCTGCACGAAAGAGAGCGATTCAGCTTTCATGGACTGAATCGCTCTCATCTTTTGTATTATGCAATTCCCGGGGAAACCGCTTCGAACGTCTCCCGACTAACGCCACCTTGGCTGGCGCGGCGGCGCGTTGGCTT
>NZ_RZTV01000434.1:0-266 GCF_003997555.1 Mesorhizobium sp. M1A.T.Ca.IN.004.03.1.1
GCTCGATACGCTCGAGACCTTTGCCCGCGCCGCCCGGCTGGGATCGTTTTCGGCTGCGGCCGAGGAAAGCGGCATCACCCACGGCGCGGTGTCGCGCCAGGTCTCGCGCCTGGAGCGCTGGATGGGCGTTCGCCTGTTTGCGCGCGAAGCCCGAGGCGTGCGGCTGACGCCGGAAGGCATGCGATTTTTCGCGCGGGCGGAAGAAGCACTTACGCTGCTCGGCAATAGCGGCGAACGCTGGCTGCCTCGGCGGAACAAGGCGGTGG
>NZ_RZTV01000435.1:0-266 GCF_003997555.1 Mesorhizobium sp. M1A.T.Ca.IN.004.03.1.1
CTTCGTTCCCGTCTTCTTCGTCTTCGTGCTGCGTCTCCTGAGGACGAAACGGCCGGAGGCGATGAACGAGGGATCACCCTGCGCATCTCCCTCACAACGGCGACATCCGTTTTGTTGGTACTCTTCGCCTCCAACCGGCGCGCAAGATGTCGCGCAACATTTCTCAATCAAAAAGCACACAGACGAATACGGAAGTGTCCATAAGTGGGGCCGCCGGATAGCCGGCAGAACTTCGTCGATTGAGTGATGGAAAGGGTCGAGCGATG
>NZ_RZTV01000436.1:0-266 GCF_003997555.1 Mesorhizobium sp. M1A.T.Ca.IN.004.03.1.1
GCGCCGACGCTCGCGTCGGGCGCCAACATCGGCGCCTTCAACGTCGGGAACGCGCTGGGGGCCTGGGCCGGCGGAATCGGGATCGCGGCGGGTCTCGGGTATACGTCTCCGCTGTGGATCGGCGCGGGGATCACCGCGGCGGCGGTCATCGTGCTCGCCGCCACGATGGCCCGTGGGCGCCGGAACACGGCGGCACCCTCCGGTGAGGAGCAGGGCGCCGCTCTGGAACCCGCCCAGCGCTGACTGGCGGCCGCGGCGGGGGCACC
>NZ_RZTV01000437.1:0-266 GCF_003997555.1 Mesorhizobium sp. M1A.T.Ca.IN.004.03.1.1
ACCGTGCGCCACAAGATTATTTCGATCCCTCATTACGCTACAAAAACACCATACGCGCGGTAACAACAGCCGGGTCCGTGAAAGTAATCGACGGACTGGAGGAGATAAAGCCGGGATGGGCGGCTACTGAAGGTACTCATTGGCATCGGGCTACCGATGAGACTGAGGTATTTATCTCCTGTGATCTCATCAGTCTCTGTACCGGCTTCCTCAACCTGCGAGATCTTCATTTTTCGGCGCACATAACGCTGAAGCAGCACTCGGTT
>NZ_RZTV01000438.1:0-266 GCF_003997555.1 Mesorhizobium sp. M1A.T.Ca.IN.004.03.1.1
GCCGTCGTAACCGATATAGGTGTCCGAGCCCGGATCGTAGCTGGCGTAGCGGGCCAGGCAGCGGCGGACATGCCAGGAACCGCCGCCATATTCGTCGACATAGACCGGCTGCGGCTGCTGCTGGGAGAGCAGGCTGCCGAGGACGAAACCGCCGACGCCGGCGGCGATGCCGATACCGATTTCGCGGTTGTGGTGGTGGCTATGGGCGGCCGAAGGCTGGACGGTGCCGACGAGCGAGCCGGCGGCGACGGAGGTGGCGATAAGGG
>NZ_RZTV01000439.1:0-266 GCF_003997555.1 Mesorhizobium sp. M1A.T.Ca.IN.004.03.1.1
CCGGCTTCGACGCCGAAGGCGGCCAGCGGATACCAATAGCCATCGGAATGGCGGCGGGTGCCGGGGCGTTCGGTGCGGAAGCCCTGATAACCATGCCAGGATCCGGCATGTGGTTTATATTGCACCGTTTTTACCTCCGAAATACCGGGCGGGAAAGCCGTCTGGACGGGAGCCGCCTGCACTGATGCAATCGAGGCGATGGCGAGAAGGGTGGCGAGCGCGGCGGTGGAAGGGGCAAGTCTGAGCATTTTCATGATAAACCCTCA
>NZ_RZTV01000044.1:0-1551 GCF_003997555.1 Mesorhizobium sp. M1A.T.Ca.IN.004.03.1.1
GTCGACCGTGAACAATCCGAGCCCTAAGCGGCGACCGGCTTCGGCCGGATTTGAAGCAGGGCAATCAAGAGCGACAAAAACCCCTTCAGCCACCTGAGCAGGAGGGAGAAGTTGTAGCCGGCGGCGGCCAGGATGGCGTTGAGGGTGTCGCCCTGCTGGCCGGCGAGGTAGTTGCGGCCCATTCTGTGTTCGCTCTTGATGTGGCCGATGACGGGCTCGACCGCCGACCGCCGTCGCATCTGGCGCTTGATGGCTGGGGTGACGCGGCGTTTCTGGCCCGCGGTGAAGACCCTGAGCTTGTGGCTCTGCGGTGCGTTGTGGCCGCGATAGCCGGCGTCGGCGAGGATGCGGCCGATCTCGTTGCCGATGGTCTTTTCCATGTCGGGGATGACGCTTGCCAGCGTGTGGCCGTCATAGGGATTGCCGGGCAGTGCTTTTGCATGCAGGGCGAACTGGCCGCCCCTGGAGCGCTTCAGCGTGGTGGCCACCGACACCTTCACCCCGAACTCGTAGGGCGCATGCGCCTTGCCCTTGCCGATGCATTCCACCTCGTGTGCGTGCAGGCTGTAGATCTTGCGGCCGCGCTGGCGCTGGCGTTGCTCGAGAACGGTGGCGGCCTGGTAGAGCGGCCATTTGAACAGCGCGTCCAGCCCCTGATCGCCGGCGATCTGGCGACCAATGTCGCGAATGGTCCGGCCGAGATAGGTCTTGAGCTTGCGTAGCGCCTTGTTGGCCCGCTTGAACTGCTTGGCGTGGGCATAGCGCTGGTGGCTGATCAGCGCCAGCTTGCCGACCCGCACATAACTCTGGCGCAAATGGAGACCCGTCCTCTTGGCCAGCCGCACCAGCCGTTCGCGTGCCCGATGGATGAGCTTGGCGTCGGTCGGGAACATGACGTTCTTCGGCTGCACGGTGGTGTCGACGATCACCTGGCGCGTGTCGGCCGGTTTCATCGCCCCGGTCTTGACCGCGAGGCTGAGGCTCTCCTGCAACAGCACCATAATCCGCTCCTCGCCCATACGGCTGCGCCAACGCGTCATCGAGGAGCGGTCGAACGGCAGCGTATGGCAAAAGAACGTCTCGCCGGTGAGATACTGGAAATAAGGGTTCTCCACCCAGCGCTCGCACAGCACCTCATCCGACAGGTTGAAGGTGTGCTTGAGGATCGCCAGCCCCGCCATCAGCCGGGTCGGCAGCGGCGGCATGCCGGGGCCGTCCGAATAGACGGCGCCGAAACGCTCCTCCAGCACCGGCCAGTCGATCGCCTGCGCCAGCCGCACCAGCTCGTGCTTCATGTTGATGATTTGGTCGAGCCGGGAGCGGAACAGGTCCTGCTCTCCCGTCTCGCGCTTCTCGCGTGGCCTGGACATTCGCTGTCCCCTCGATTCGCCGCCGCCGAACCGAGTGAATCACGCTCCGCGCCACAAGGGAATCGCAAAACCGAATTGCAGGAAAACAGCGTCCAAATACCGCTAATCCTGCAATTCCAAAGCCGCTATCCGCCTCAATCAACAGGCCAGATCAATGGCTTGCGGATAGTTCACGGCCGAC
>NZ_RZTV01000440.1:0-266 GCF_003997555.1 Mesorhizobium sp. M1A.T.Ca.IN.004.03.1.1
AATGGAAGCAGAGCCACGAGGACCGGCAGAAGCTGGACGGCCTCTATGAATGCATCCTCTGCGCCTGCTGCTCGACCTCCTGTCCGAGCTACTGGTGGAACGGCGACCGCTATCTCGGTCCGGCCGTTCTGCTGCAGGCCTATCGTTGGCTGATCGATTCCAGAGACGAGGCGACCGGTGAGCGCCTCGACAATCTCGAGGATCCATTCCGCCTCTATCGCTGCCACACGATCATGAACTGTGCGCAGACCTGCCCGAAGGGCCTC
>NZ_RZTV01000441.1:0-266 GCF_003997555.1 Mesorhizobium sp. M1A.T.Ca.IN.004.03.1.1
GAACATTCTTGCCGTGCGCGGCGAGAGCGTCGCCGATATCGTCACCCAGCACTGGCAGACCTACGGCCGCAACTATTATTCGCGCCATGATTACGAAGGCCTCGACACCGATGCGGCGAATGGCTTGGTGGACAATCTCCGCAACCAGCTTTCCACTCTGCCCGGCAAGAAGTTCGGCAGCCTGAAGGTCGAGAAGGCCGACGACTTCGCCTATCACGATCCGATCGACAAATCGGTGAGCGAGCATCAAGGTGTCCGTGTGCTCT
>NZ_RZTV01000442.1:0-266 GCF_003997555.1 Mesorhizobium sp. M1A.T.Ca.IN.004.03.1.1
GCCGTCCACGCCGTCGCGCAAGGTGCCGATGCAGTTCGGTGCCCGCATCGTTTCAGGCGCCCTGGCAGGGGCGACGATCGGCGCCGCCAGCAGCCTGCCCTTCGGCGGCCTGATCGCCGGGGTGATCGGCGCCGTCATCGGCACATATGGCGGCGCTGCCGCCCGTAGCCGGCTTGCCGCCTCGTTTGGCAAGGACCTGCCGGCTGCTCTCATCGAAGACGCCGTCGCCGTCATCGGCGCGGTATTGATCGTGGCGGCCGTGTCAT
>NZ_RZTV01000443.1:0-266 GCF_003997555.1 Mesorhizobium sp. M1A.T.Ca.IN.004.03.1.1
AACTAACGCCCGAGGAGCCCAACAAGCTCGTCGGGGCACTCGCCCAGACGATAGGAGCGGACGCAAAGGTCGTCGTGTCGGCGACGCTGGCTGACGGGCACACCGTCCAGGCACGGTTCGGAGGAAAGTGAAGACGATTCACTTCGTCCGCCTATCGAATCCGGACTTCTGCGGATCGTCGGCCGGACCGAGGGCGCCGACGACAAGCCGCTTTCGTCAGCCGGAGTAACGGGCGCCCGTGCTGTCGTCCAGAGCGCTGGCAAAAC
>NZ_RZTV01000444.1:0-266 GCF_003997555.1 Mesorhizobium sp. M1A.T.Ca.IN.004.03.1.1
GCGGCGACGACCGCATGGAAGTGACGCCGAGCCGCGTCGACGTCTATATCGGCGGCAAGCTCTATCCCGTGACCGTCACCCGCGATCGTGCCTCCCTGCCGGCCGATGCGCCTTCCCAGATGGAGCAGGACGACAACAAGGTGATCGTCTATTACGGCTTCGCGGGACAGGCGGAAATCCGTACCAGCCAGGTCTATGTCCAGCGCCGCTTTCTCGGCTGGGCGAACTTCTTCTTCGATACGCAGTCGCCCTTCTGGGGCCGGAAC
>NZ_RZTV01000445.1:0-266 GCF_003997555.1 Mesorhizobium sp. M1A.T.Ca.IN.004.03.1.1
CAAAACGCAGCCATCGGCAGGAGGTGCATCGTGACGGATTTTGCGGATGTCTCGGAGCGTGAGTTCGCCTCGGCTCTGGAGTCGATGACGGATGAAGAGCTTTTCGAACTGATGGCTGATCTGGAGATGCGCAGCGAAGCTTTGAATCGATCCTCGACAGACGAGGTCTTCGCAAAAATCCTTCTCACCGAGAGCGCGATCGAAAGACGGTTTCCCGGCCAGCTGCTGCAGCCGTACAAGGAATGGAAGAACAGGCCCGACCGGTT
>NZ_RZTV01000446.1:0-266 GCF_003997555.1 Mesorhizobium sp. M1A.T.Ca.IN.004.03.1.1
GTGATAGGCTATCGAGAGGCCGATAATGCCGCCTCCGATGACAACGTATTTGACATGCGATGGTACTTTGCTGGCCATTTGAAACCTGTTGTAGCTTGGAGCGAAAGCGCCGGCTAAGGCGGGTTGTGGCCAATAAATTATTATCAGAGATGCCCTGATTCCCGCCGATCTGCATGCCAGGACAGCAGTATTTCTGCGCCATCAGGTCGTCCAATGCAGCGTTACTCCAGCAGAAGGGACTACGGTGAATGTGGCGATGACTTGAA
>NZ_RZTV01000447.1:0-265 GCF_003997555.1 Mesorhizobium sp. M1A.T.Ca.IN.004.03.1.1
GCCCGCCGTGGCGTTCCGCTATTCGGCATCCAAGCATCCCAGGCTCCGTTCATTTCTTCGAATGAGGCAAGGTCCCTGAGCCAGATGTTGGCGAGAATGATCTCTGACTTGTCGGTACCTTCGCGCAGCAGCATGTCATCGATGCGCTCCAGTATTTCGTTGGTTTGCGCCGTCACGCTCGCTCCCCTCGTGAGGTTTGCGACCTGGCCGGGCAGATAGGCGGCAGCCGCGAGGAGAGTTTCGTCAACTTTGGCTTGCCCCATCA
>NZ_RZTV01000448.1:0-265 GCF_003997555.1 Mesorhizobium sp. M1A.T.Ca.IN.004.03.1.1
TCCGGCTTATGTTTCCTAGCTTGAGGCGCGGAATCGGCTTGTGGCGGTAGCGCTCATGGAGTAAGCCGCGCGCAACGTGCAAATTGTCTCGATCTGTGCAATCGTTGCGTCTGCGCCGATTGCGGATCGAAGAGACCGGTAGCTGAAAATATGCTTAGACTTCTTGGATATTTCTTCGGAATGGCCTGCGTCCTGTTTCTGGTCGCTGCGGCGGGTATTGCTATCTATCTCGCCAATGTCGCCAGGGATCTTCCGGACTATGCCG
>NZ_RZTV01000449.1:0-265 GCF_003997555.1 Mesorhizobium sp. M1A.T.Ca.IN.004.03.1.1
GTTGGTATGAGCCAGCCCCTCGATCGTGAGCAGCTCGTTACGCACCAACCGCAGCCGCGCAAGCTCCGCCTCGTTTTCGATGCGGGTCAATTGTGCGCGGGCGGCAGTCGCCTCCGGACCGCGTTCGATCTGCTTACGGCGATCCTTGAGCGCAAGGGTCTCGTGGCAGACCACGTGCTTGCGGTATTCTACTTCTCGCATCTCGTCCCCGTATGCGGCGCGCCGGGCGAATTCGGCGGGTGTCCACTCCGTGACACCGCGGAAG
>NZ_RZTV01000045.1:0-1110 GCF_003997555.1 Mesorhizobium sp. M1A.T.Ca.IN.004.03.1.1
GGCCTGAAGCAGCAGCGAACAGGCCAGCGTCGTGACGACTGCCACACGGATCGAATCCAAAGCGAAGTAAACCATCGACGCATTGCTGCACAGGACCAGCCCCACGAGCCGACAAAAAGATGAAGTGCACGCCGTTCTCCTGGTTTTCGCCAGATCATGTTGCGAGCTCGTCGGCCGCAACATGCGTCTGGCAGTTCTTGGGGCAGACGCGGCCGCAGGCTCCGCAGCCTATGCAGCGGCCGGCATCATCGACAACCATGATCATGCGATTGAGCTTGCCGTCGAAATCGTCGTCCTCGTCATCGCAGGGGCCGAGGATTTCACCCGCATCATCAACGCCGTGAAGATGCATGACATCGCGCGAGCAGACCTTGAAACAACGGCAGCAGCCGATGCAGATTTGCTATCGATGGAGGTCAGGTACGGCGGCATCCAAATGGAGCCGTCACGGGTGGTGAATGTGCGCATCATCCTAAATTCTTCATTGAAGCGAGTTCTCTCTTGGCAACATCCAACTCGGCATAAACGGCTTGGGTTTTCTCGGCGACTTCCTGTATGTCGGCCCACTTGCCCGGCAGACCCTCGACAAGGTCCTGCAATGCCATCTTGGCAATAGCTGCACGCAACTGGAGCTTTCGGACTTTCTTCCTCATCTTATCTAGGTTCTGACATAGATCCTTCCTGGAACAATGGTTTGTTGATGCGCTCCATCTCGGGCTAGGCTTCAATGGCTGCAGTCGCATCGTCGACCAGTTTCGTACCGGCCTCAGCAAGTTTGCGGAAAGTCTCGAAGCCGAACCGGTGGACGTCTCGACAGAACGCCCAACCGCTGGAAGCCCGCAGGGGCTTCATTCCAATTATTGGCGACGTCGACACGCCGGAGCGCTCCTCGATCGCAAGCGCTACGGCGGTGTAAAACATGTCGAGCCTCCACAGCGCGTCAGGATCGGGATCGCCGCCAAAGGGTACCGCACGTTGCTGTTGCTTGGTGATGATGAACTCGGCCAGCAGCTCGGCATCCGAATGGCCTTCCCATAAGCCGAAGGAATCCTGAGTACGAATGAGCCGCAGGAGGCATTTGACGAACGGGGAAGCAAGGGCCTCGTCGTC
>NZ_RZTV01000450.1:0-265 GCF_003997555.1 Mesorhizobium sp. M1A.T.Ca.IN.004.03.1.1
GTCGATCTGCCGCTGCCGCTCGTCTTCGCGGCCGCGTAGCGCCCTGCGTTCGTCGACGGAGTCACGCAGCACCAGCAGCACTTTGGCCATTTGTCCCACCTCGTCGCGGCACTCGCTGCCGGCGATCTCGACGGATGCTTCCTCGGCAGCAATCGCGTTCATCGCCGTCTTCAGCCGGGCAATCGGCGCCGTTACACTGCGGACGATGGCATAGGCGATCGCAATGGTGGCGGCCGCACCAAGCAGGCAGAGCACTGCCGCCCAG
>NZ_RZTV01000451.1:0-265 GCF_003997555.1 Mesorhizobium sp. M1A.T.Ca.IN.004.03.1.1
GGTGAACTCGGCGACGATCTCGTCAAGGACGATCTCCGGGAGAAGCACGAGAAGATGCGGAGCGACGATTTCGTCTTCCTGCGCGCCACCTATTGGCGCTGGTGCGAGATCATCCTCGATATCTGCCCGGAACTGACGGGCGCGCCTCAGGTACTGGCGATCGGTGACACGCATCTGGAGAATTTCGGCACCTGGCGCGATGTCGAGGGCCGGCTCGTCTGGGGCGTCAATGATTTCGACGACGCGGCGGTGATGCCCTATGCGC
>NZ_RZTV01000452.1:0-265 GCF_003997555.1 Mesorhizobium sp. M1A.T.Ca.IN.004.03.1.1
GGTGATCGCCGACATGCACATCGTGCAGGGCTCGTGCGTCGAAAGGAAGATCAGATCCTTGGTCGGCGGCTTGTCGCCAAGCTCGTAGAAGCGCTTCAGCGTATGCACCTCGCCGTGCCATAGCGGATTGTCCAGCTCGTTATTGGTCTCGGCGACGACGAGCGAAAGATCGGATTTCCTTAAGATCGCCGCACCGAACACCTTGTTGCCAAGCGAAACCCCACGCTCCGTCAGCGGCAGGATATTGTCTTCCATGACCGAAAGC
>NZ_RZTV01000453.1:0-265 GCF_003997555.1 Mesorhizobium sp. M1A.T.Ca.IN.004.03.1.1
CTATATTAGCGCCTCGCAATACGAGGCCTGGAAGCATACCGACCTGATCATCGACGTGGTGCCGGGAAGGGGCGGCATGTTCTCGCTCGACAATGGCCGCGAGAAACGATTCCTGACGCGCTCGACCATCTGCGCTGTTGGGGACTGAGCAAGCCAGCGGACTGCATTATCATTGTCTCAGCGCAACGAGCGTCCTGAAAATTGGATGCAACATGCCCGCCTCTAAGGGAGCCAAAGGGCATGAAACGCAAATTGGACGATGAGG
>NZ_RZTV01000454.1:0-265 GCF_003997555.1 Mesorhizobium sp. M1A.T.Ca.IN.004.03.1.1
CTGCCGAGCAGGCCGAGCGGCTCGGTTTCCCCGTTGTGCTGAAAGCGCTCGGTATTGCCCACAAGACCGAGGCCGGGGCCATCGCACTCAACCTTAGGGATAGTGAGGCAGTGTCGGATGCGGCGGCGGCCATGCCGCCGAATTCAGGTTATCTCGTCGAGAAGATGATCAATCCGCCGGTTGCCGAGCTCATTGTCGGCGCCATCCGCGATCCCGTCTTCGGATTGTCGCTGACCCTTGGAGCGGGGGGAATCTTCGTTGAATT
>NZ_RZTV01000455.1:0-265 GCF_003997555.1 Mesorhizobium sp. M1A.T.Ca.IN.004.03.1.1
GCCGAGGCCGCCGAAACGCTTGTTGAACTTGGAGACGCGGCCACCGCGGTCCATGAGCTGCTGATTGCCGCCGGTCCAGGCCGGATGCGACTTGGAATCGATTTCGAGGTTCATGACAGCGCCCTCCGAACCCCAGGTCGAGCGGGTTTCGTACTCAGTGCCATCGGTCATGACCACCTTGATCATGTGATATTCGGGATGGATGCCTGCCTTCATAACAATCTTCCTGCGATACCGGAGTTCAATTTGCCGCATGCAGTTGCGG
>NZ_RZTV01000456.1:0-265 GCF_003997555.1 Mesorhizobium sp. M1A.T.Ca.IN.004.03.1.1
GTCGATATGAACGGCAAGATGTTCCTGGCTTCCTATATTTCTTACGCTGAATCCGTCATTGCGAGCTTCTGGTCGGCACGGCCCGATGTAGACGACGAACCGCTCTATAGCGCCAGCAAGATCTCCTGCATGCTTCACCGCCCGCTGCACCATGACGAGCCGGCAATCTTCACCGCCGCCATCGACAAGATCGGCGTGCGCTCCATCGGCTTTTTGGTTTCGATCGACACGGGGGAAGAGCGCGCCGCCGAGGTCGAGATCATCT
>NZ_RZTV01000457.1:0-265 GCF_003997555.1 Mesorhizobium sp. M1A.T.Ca.IN.004.03.1.1
GCCCGGCATGGACCGCATCGACATCCGTCCTTTCGGGCAGGATGAAGCCGATGTGATAGGTCTGGCGCCCCATCTCCACCTGATCGGCGGTGCCGAATTTTGCGATTGCGTGGCTGAGGACGATTTCGAGGCCGGTATCGTCTTCCAAGGTCGCCAGGCCGTTATGGCCGCGCATATCCTTAAGCTTCAGGCCGAAATGCCGGATGAAGAAATCCGCCGTGGCAGCAATATCGGGAACGTGGAAATCGAGATGGTTCAAGTGCAT
>NZ_RZTV01000458.1:0-265 GCF_003997555.1 Mesorhizobium sp. M1A.T.Ca.IN.004.03.1.1
GACCGCCAACGCCTGGTCGCCGGCTCGATCACCGTTGCACCGGCGCCGGACGAGGAGTCGCATTTCGTCGATTTCTTCCATCATCCCGCCACCTCTTTCATGCTGCGCGCGCCGCATGAGTCTCTCGATATTCGCATGCAGGCCCGCGTCCAGGTGGAGAGCCAGCCGATCGCCGCCGATTTCTCGCCCCTGCTGGCAGACCTGCCGGAGGAAATAACAGACATCTGGTCACTGGCGCCGGATTCGCCGCACCACTTCCTCGGCG
>NZ_RZTV01000459.1:0-265 GCF_003997555.1 Mesorhizobium sp. M1A.T.Ca.IN.004.03.1.1
CGACGGCAAGCCGGCGCGCCGTCTTGATGATCGGCGACAATGCCAGGATCGGCACCTGCGGGCGCTCGCGCGAGGCGCGCAGGCCCGTCGTGCCGGAGGAGGTGTAGCAGACGATCGCCGACAGCTTCAGCGTCTCGGCGATCTGGCGGGCGGCAAGCGAGATCGCATCGGCGCCGGTCGCTTCCGGCTGGGCGCGCTGGGCATAGATGATGCCGGGATAATGCGGCTCGCGCTCGATGGCGCCGGCAATTGACGCCATGGTCGA
>NZ_RZTV01000046.1:0-1037 GCF_003997555.1 Mesorhizobium sp. M1A.T.Ca.IN.004.03.1.1
CTAGGTGTGAGCTTTCGAGAGGTTGTCCATTCGGACCGGACCGAGGAGACTGGAGTTACCACGCTTCAGCATCCATCGGAGGGTCCGAATGAACATCCACAAGAATGCCCGTCTCACACCGCTGCGTCGAGAGGAGATGGCGTTATCGGTGATAGAAGGCGCTTTTTCCAAAGCCCATGCGGCGCGCGTCTATGGCGTGTCGGCCAAGATCGTGGCGCGCTGGGTCGAGCGCTATAAGACCAAAGGGCGGGCCGGCATGGTCGACCGCTCGTCGCGGCCCACCGTCATGCCGAGCCTGACCGAACAGTCCGTGGCCGAGCGCATCGCAGCCTTGCGTCGCCAGCGGCTGACCGGCAAGCACATCGCCCATGAGGTCGGCGTCTCGCCCGCCACCGTCAGCCGGGTTCTCAAGCGTGCCGGGCTGTCGCGGCTCAGGGATATCGAGCCGGCCGAACCGGTCCGGCGCTACGAGCGGGAGCATCCCGGCGAGATGATCCATATCGACATCAAGAAGCTCGGCCGCTTCAGCCAAGTCGGCCATCGTATCACCGGCGATCCGCAAAAGGGCAAGTCGCGCGGCGCCGGCTGGGAGTTCGTCCATGTCTGCATCGACGACGCGTCCCGCATCGCCTTCTCGCAAATCCTGCCCGACGAGAAAAAGGAGTGCGCCATCGCCTTCCTCAAGGCCGCGGTCGCCTATTACGCCAGCCTCGGCGTCACGATAGCCCGCGTCATGACCGACAACGGCTCCTGCTACAGATCAAAGGCCTTCGCCAAGGCCTGCCGCGATCTCGGCCTCAAGCACGTCACGACAAGACCCTATACGCCCAAGACCAATGGCAAGGCCGAGCGCTTCATCCAGACAGCACTGCGCGAATGGGCCTACGCCATTGCCTATCCGACATCCGATCATCGTGCCGCCGAACTGCCTGTCTGGCTGCACAGATACAATTGGCATCGTCCACATGGCAGCCTAAAGTCAAAAACGCCTATCAGTCGCCTCGCCCTGATCGAGGACAACCTGTTGAAGCTCCACA
>NZ_RZTV01000460.1:0-265 GCF_003997555.1 Mesorhizobium sp. M1A.T.Ca.IN.004.03.1.1
CGGCAGCCTGCCGGAAGCACGGCGATGGTCGTCGTCGTGCGTGTGACGACCCGCCGCGTCGTCCGACGGGCCACGCCCGCATAAGAGAGCGGCGTCAGCGGCCTGCCGATGACGGCGCCCGCCGGCGTGGCGAAGCCGATCGACAACGGCAGAAATCCCTGCACCTCGATGCGAATGTCGGTGAATGTCACGACGCCGGCGAGGCCCAGAGCGAAGAACAGCTTGTTATAGGTCATTTCACCTCTCCCATATCGGCAGGCGCCGG
>NZ_RZTV01000461.1:0-265 GCF_003997555.1 Mesorhizobium sp. M1A.T.Ca.IN.004.03.1.1
GCGGCTTACAGAGGCCTGCGCAGCTGCCGGTTTTTCAAGCAAATGCCGGTCAAAATGACCGGTTAGCCGCGCCTGTCTATTCTTAAAATCATTCCAAACTAGAGAATTTGACACCAGTTTGCTTTTGCGCGAAGAGACGAAGCCTATTAGACGGAAAATCCCGTCAGAGGAGAGGATCATGAAGCTCAACCGCAAATTCCGCGCAGCCGTGCTGGCGATCGCCCCCGCAGCCCTGCTCGCCCTTCCCGCGCATGCCGAGACCGAC
>NZ_RZTV01000462.1:0-265 GCF_003997555.1 Mesorhizobium sp. M1A.T.Ca.IN.004.03.1.1
CGACGGCAACGGGGCGATCCCCCATTTGAAACCCGCCTCCGGCATCTTCGACGCGCGCGAGATCTGGTTCACCGTCATCGCCGAATTGCCGGAGAAGTAGTCGCCCTGCTCGCCGGGCGGGACGATGGACTTGTCCGTGAAGACCATGTCGTGCAACTGCTGCACCGCGGCGACCGCCTTGGGCTTGTCGAAGCCGCATTGTCCGTCGCTCCAGAATTCGCCGCCATAGGCGCGGATCGACGGAAGCAAGGCGTGCGTCATGCGC
>NZ_RZTV01000463.1:0-264 GCF_003997555.1 Mesorhizobium sp. M1A.T.Ca.IN.004.03.1.1
CGAGCAAGAACATCACACCGATCACAACGAGCGCCTCGTATGTCAGCCTACGGGCGAGGCCGGTGCGAGCATGTATCGTCTGTGCGACCGTGATCTCTGCCCAGCCGGTAACGGCGGGATTTTCGATTTTCTTCGAAATGGTGGCCATGCGCACGGGCTGATCCGCATAGACGCCATCCTCGAAGACCAACTCTTTCTGCGTCTGCTGAGGCAACGCCGTGTGGGAAAGGTCCTCACTCCCTGCAACGACAATACCCCGTGGGT
>NZ_RZTV01000464.1:0-264 GCF_003997555.1 Mesorhizobium sp. M1A.T.Ca.IN.004.03.1.1
CCGCCCCGCGCCGTGCCATCGAGCTTGGTCATGATCAGCCCGTTGACACCCGCGACATTGCGGAAGATCTCGACCTGGCTCAGCGCATTCTGCCCGGTCGTGGCGTCGAGCGTCTGCAACACGGTATGCGGTGCGTCGGGATCGAGCTTGCCAAGCACGCGCACGATCTTCTCGAGCTCGGCCATCAGCTCAGCCTTGTTCTGCAAGCGGCCGGCGGTATCGACGATCAGCACGTCGCATTTTTTCGCCTTCGCCTGTTCGAAG
>NZ_RZTV01000465.1:0-264 GCF_003997555.1 Mesorhizobium sp. M1A.T.Ca.IN.004.03.1.1
CAACGGTGGTGACGGAGGCCGGTGCAATATCAAATCTGGGCCAAGCGTCGATTGGCAGTCCCAGAACATGGCTGACAGCCGCCTTGATGACATCGGCATGAGACACCAGCGCTAAGCGCCTATCGTTGCCGCGACGGGCCAATGTCTCTATGATCCCCTTTGGCGCCGATGGAATACCACACGCAGCCTCGTCCGCACGCCAGGAGGCGAGACGATGCTGGACGTCCAAACTCGGATTTTCGGGCTCATAGAGACATTGGCCCG
>NZ_RZTV01000466.1:0-264 GCF_003997555.1 Mesorhizobium sp. M1A.T.Ca.IN.004.03.1.1
GCCGAGGCGCGCTCGAAGAAATCGATCGGCAACGACAGCAGACGCGCGAAGGTGCGGATTGAGGTGCGCACATCGATCCGCGCCGAGGCGTAGACCAGCAGGATGCGCCGCAGATAGTTGAAAATCGCGTCGAACAGGACCGCGGCGCTGACCCCGATGGCGAGCACAGCGAGCGTCGTATAGGCTTGGTGCACGAGCACCTTGTCGACCGTGATCTGGATGAAGATCGGCAGGGCAAGCGCAAGCACCTGCAGAGCGACCGCG
>NZ_RZTV01000467.1:0-264 GCF_003997555.1 Mesorhizobium sp. M1A.T.Ca.IN.004.03.1.1
ACTGCAAGAGGGCGGCCATGAAACGCTTTTGTGTGAAGGCGACAAAGGACTGCTCAATACGCTCGAGCGCTTCATGCCACCCGATCCGCAAGCCCGCCCTTCAGGATTTGTTTTCAACCTGGCGGAGGGGATTCAAGGAGACTACCGTTTCACGCACGTTCCGGGCATGCTTGAGATGGCCGGCGTTCCATACACCGGATCGAGCCCACTCGGGCATGGACTGACGGACGACAAAGTTATCAGCAAGACGCTCATGCGCAGTTG
>NZ_RZTV01000468.1:0-264 GCF_003997555.1 Mesorhizobium sp. M1A.T.Ca.IN.004.03.1.1
GCGGGCGCGGCCGAGTGCATCGAGCTCATCGATGAAGATGATGGCCGGCGCCTTGGCGCGCGCCTGTTCAAAGAGATCGCGGACGCGCGCAGCACCGACGCCGACGAACATCTCGACAAATTCGGAGCCGGAAATCGAGAAAAATGGTACACCGGCCTCCCCTGCGACTGCGCGCGCCAGCAGGGTCTTGCCGGTACCAGGTGGGCCGACGAGCAGCACCCCTTTCGGCATCCGGCCACCCAGCCGGCCGTAACCTGCCGGATC
>NZ_RZTV01000469.1:0-264 GCF_003997555.1 Mesorhizobium sp. M1A.T.Ca.IN.004.03.1.1
GTGACCTGCTCGGTGCCGGCGGCAACGGCCGCGGTCAAGTCGGCAGTGGTTGTGCGCAGCGTATCGCGGAATTCGGCCGAGCGGGCCTGAAGATTGTTCTGCAGATCGGAGGTGCCGGATGCCAGCGCCAGCGCGATGTCCGAGGTGGCGCTCTGCAGCGCCGAGGTCAGCTCGCCGGTGCGGCTGGTGAGTGCGGTG
The DNA here is from genome assembly GCF_003997555.1 of Mesorhizobium sp. M1A.T.Ca.IN.004.03.1.1. Lineage (NCBI taxonomy): Bacteria > Pseudomonadati > Pseudomonadota > Alphaproteobacteria > Hyphomicrobiales > Phyllobacteriaceae > Mesorhizobium > Mesorhizobium sp. M1A.T.Ca.IN.004.03.1.1. Next base: position 199 of record NZ_RZTV01000469.1, read on the forward strand.
GTGATTTCTTCGGTGCGGCTATTGAGCGTGCTCTCCAGCACTTCATGGCCGGTTGCGAGCGCCGTC
>NZ_RZTV01000047.1:0-975 GCF_003997555.1 Mesorhizobium sp. M1A.T.Ca.IN.004.03.1.1
ATGCCGACCTTTACCGCGTCCTGAAGGGCCGCGTCATTGGCGAAGGCGAGCAGGCCGATGAACAGGCTCATGGTGAAGCCGATGCCGCACAGAAGCGAAATGCCGATCATATGCAGCCAGCCAGCATTGGCCGGCAGGTCGGCGAGGCCGAGCCGGATGGCGAGAACCGAGGCGCCGAAGACGCCGACCAGCTTGCCGACGACGAGGCCGGCGGCGACGCCGAGCGTCAGAGGCTCGACCAGCGCGGCAACGCTCAGGCCGCCGAGCGAGACGCCGGCATTGGCGAAGCCGAAGATCGGGATGACGATGAAGGGCACGAGCTTGTGCAGGCCATGTTCCAGCCGGTGCAGCGGCGAGTGTTCGACGTCGTGACCAAAGGCGGGCGAACGCTCGAGCGGGATGGTGAGCGCCAGCGCCACGCCGGCAAGCGTCGCATGCACGCCCGACTTCAGCACCAGCACCCAAAGCGCCGCGCCCAGTACGAGATAGGGCAAGAGGTTCATCACCCGCATGCGGTTGAGTACGATCAATACGGCGATGACCGCGAAGGCGGCGCCGAGATAGGCGAGCGACAGGCCGCTGGTGTAGAACAGCGCGATGATGATGACGGCGCCGAGATCGTCGATGATGGCCAAAGCGGTAAGAAACACTTTCAGCGAGGCCGGCACGCGGCTGCCGAGCAGCGACAGCACGCCGAGCGCGAAGGCAATGTCGGTGGCGGTGGGGATCGCCCAGCCGGGAAGCGCCGCCTGGTTGTCGCGGTTGACCAACACATAGACCAGCGCCGGAAACACCATGCCGCCGGCCGCGGCGATGCCCGGCAGCACGCGGCGCGGCCAGGTTGAGAGCTGGCCGTCCAGCATCTCGCGCTTGATCTCCAGCCCGACCAGCAGGAAGAACACCGCCATAAGCCCGTCATTCACCCAGTGCGAGACGCTGAGCGGACCGAGATAGGCGTGGAGGGCGGCGAAATAG
>NZ_RZTV01000470.1:0-264 GCF_003997555.1 Mesorhizobium sp. M1A.T.Ca.IN.004.03.1.1
CGACGCCGATCTCGACCTTGTCGCCGACGACAAAGGCGATCGAAACGCCCCAATAACGGAACCCCCTGATATAGTTGGTCGTGCCGTCGATCGGATCGACGACCCAGGTGCCGGCTCCTTCCGATTGCCCGCCGCTCTCTTCTCCCATGAAGGTATCGTCCGGGAAGCGCGAGATGAGCCCCTGGCGGATCGCCTGCTCCGCTCTCCCGTCGGCGATGGTGACGAAGTCCTGCAATCCCTTACTTTGAACGGCGAGAGTGCCGG
>NZ_RZTV01000471.1:0-264 GCF_003997555.1 Mesorhizobium sp. M1A.T.Ca.IN.004.03.1.1
GAGCCGATCCGCTTTTGCGCCGCATCCTGACCACCCGAACCGGCATTCAGCAGCGCCTGCAGTCGCGACCGGTCACCTTCGGCGCTGGCAAGCGAGGCCTGCAGATTGGCGACCGAATCCTGGAGATCCTGATTGCTGCCCTTTTCAAGCGCGAGAAGCTGCGTCAGCTCGTTGATCTGACTGTTGAGACGATTGAGCACCTCATCGCGTCCGCTAATCTCGCGGCTGAGGATGAATTGCCCGACGACAAAGACCGTCAGCAGG
>NZ_RZTV01000472.1:0-264 GCF_003997555.1 Mesorhizobium sp. M1A.T.Ca.IN.004.03.1.1
GTCGCTGCACCGATGGCGGCCAACGTGCGCGCCAGTCCGGCTTCGGGCGCGATTTCGGCGCGCAGCCTCTCGACGCCCCTTGCTAACCCTTGATCTGCGGCCACAGCGGCACGACATTCAGGACAACGCATCCGGTGCCAGCGACGCGCAATGGACGAGGCGCGCTCGATAGATTCGCAACTCATAGCGTTCGGCCTCCTTCAATACCGGAGATAACAAGACGGGCAGCGCCATCGGTCTTTGGAGCGTCCGGCGCTTCGGCGG
>NZ_RZTV01000473.1:0-264 GCF_003997555.1 Mesorhizobium sp. M1A.T.Ca.IN.004.03.1.1
TCGGAACGGCCGTCACGCAACAGTGATGACCCGTCAAGAGGCCTCACACTGCTCTTCCAGGGAGACGAAGAAGATGACCATTTTGCCGACATTGAAATCTCTTGCCGTCGCAGCCGCCATCCTGGCTTCGACCTCCGCAATTGCACTCGCCAAGGACGTTCACATCAGCGTCTGGGCCGGCGGTACCGGCCCGAACGACGTCTATCGCCTCGACGCCATCGAGATCGCAGCCCAGCAACTGCAGCGCGAAGCCGCCCTCAAGGG
>NZ_RZTV01000474.1:0-264 GCF_003997555.1 Mesorhizobium sp. M1A.T.Ca.IN.004.03.1.1
GCGCTCACGATCGCCTCTCGCTGTCCGTCATGACGGATGTGACCGAGCTCAAGGCTTCGGAGGACCGCAACCATCGCCAGGCAATCACCGACCATCTGACCGGGCTCCTCAACCGCCAGGGCTTCGAGGCGGTGCTCGACAACAAAATCGCTGCCGCAGACGCCGCCGGCCAGGAACTCGCCTGCCTCTTCGTCGATCTCGACCGCTTCAAGTGGATCAACGACAATATGGGGCACGCTGCCGGCGACACGGCGCTGATCGAAC
>NZ_RZTV01000475.1:0-264 GCF_003997555.1 Mesorhizobium sp. M1A.T.Ca.IN.004.03.1.1
GTCGGCGTCGTGTCGTCGTCGTTGTAGGGATAAGGCCTCGCTTCGACGCACCCCTGCCAACTCGCATAGCGGCTGGTAGCGTAGACATATTGCGGGTCAGTCCAATGTCCGTCGGTGCATTTGCCCTTTTTGTTGTACGCGTCGCAGATGTACTGCTTTGAGTTCGGCACCTCTTCGCGACCCGATTCCACGGTCATGTCGGCATAAAGGCTGAAGCGGGTCAGGGGCTCACCCTTGGTATCGCCCCAACCGTCACCGCGTTTG
>NZ_RZTV01000476.1:0-264 GCF_003997555.1 Mesorhizobium sp. M1A.T.Ca.IN.004.03.1.1
GTAAGACCCACCAGGAGCGCACGCTGCCGCCCCTGTCGTTTGGGGTGGAGTTTCTTGACGGGGCGTTGGAAGGCGGCCTGCCGCTCGATGCGATCACCGAATTCCGTTCCGCTCTGTCTCGCGATGCCGGCGCTGCAAGCGGGCTGGCGATGGCTGTTGCCGCGCGGCTGCAAAAACAGGAAGCGGATGCCGGCCGCCTTCTGCCGTTGCTCTGGATCGGCGATGCCGTCGGCACGCTGGAGGCAGGCCGTCCCTATGCTCCCG
>NZ_RZTV01000477.1:0-264 GCF_003997555.1 Mesorhizobium sp. M1A.T.Ca.IN.004.03.1.1
AGCTGCTCTACCAACTGAGCTAATCACCCGTTCGCGCTTAGCTGCGCGGTGTGACGGGGCGTATAAACAGGATCGGCAGCCTTGTCCAGCGCATAGCCGAAATTTCTTTGGTTAATCGCGAAGATTTTTCGGTTTGGCTGAAATGCAGCCCATTACCCCGAAAATCGGAATCGATTTTCGGAAAGCACGATGCGAGGATTGAAAGTGTTAGAGCGTCCTTTGTGCGTCCGAAAGGACGAACGGCGCTCTAATCGGCCAGCCGCG
>NZ_RZTV01000478.1:0-264 GCF_003997555.1 Mesorhizobium sp. M1A.T.Ca.IN.004.03.1.1
CGGAGGGACAGCGCCATGTCGGCTGAAGTGGAATTCGCGCCTGCCGGCTTTTCGGCACTAGAACCGCCTCCCCGGCCGAGCGGCAACATCGCGGCTGCGGCGCTGCGTTTCGGATCACTGATCGCTTTCGCAGCCATTCTGATCGTCTTCTCGCTCACCGCACCTTACTTCCTCAGTGTCGGCAATATCGGCAACGTGCTCGGCCAATCCGCCATATCAGGCGTACTCGCCATCGGGCTGACGGTTGTTCTGATTGCCGGCGGC
>NZ_RZTV01000479.1:0-264 GCF_003997555.1 Mesorhizobium sp. M1A.T.Ca.IN.004.03.1.1
CGCCGATGCCTTCGAGAAGCGCCTTGTCGCGCTCGGGGCCGAGCAGAAACACGGTCTTCGGTCCCTCGGCGATCAGCCGGCGGGTGACATCGCCCGAGGTAACGATCCGGTCATAGGCGCTGTCGGGAACGCCGATCTGGCGCAACTGCTCGACCACTTGCCAGGAAAGGCGCGGCGAATTTGTGATGAGGACGACGGCAAGGCCGCTTTCACGTGCCGCTTCAAGGGCTGCGGCCGCCTTCGGGAACGGATCGACGCCGTTGT
>NZ_RZTV01000048.1:0-823 GCF_003997555.1 Mesorhizobium sp. M1A.T.Ca.IN.004.03.1.1
TCGTGGACGGGGTTAAGCTGTTCAGGGGCAATGAGGGGGCGATGTCATGGGGTGGCGTTTTCGTAAGTCGGTTCGTCTTATGCCGGGAGTCCGGCTCAATGTTGGCAAGAGGAGTATCAGCGTCTCTGCCGGGCTGAAGGGATTTAAGACGACGATCGGAAGCTCTGGGCGAACAACCACAGTCGGCATTCCTGGAACCGGAATTTCACATACTTCCCGCAAGGGCAGGAGCCGCAAGGCTGAGATCTTGCCGCCGCAAGTCGCCGTACTCGCGAGCATCGATACTGTATCGGAACCTTTGCCGAGATCACCAGCACGGCGCTGGGTAGGCTGGGCGATAATACTGTTCATCGCTCTTTGCGTGTTCGCACGGTATTCGCGCTAATCTCTGCTTATTCAGCGGCAGGATCGCGCAACTGCGGAGCGCACAAGTTGGCCCTCGCCATCATACTTGGTGACGCCGGCAAATATGTTTTATTTGCGCTTGGCCACCTTCTTCGCCGGCTTTGCCGTCGGCTTCCGGCCGAGCCCGCTCGCCTTTGCCAGCGTTGAGCGCTGAGCCGCGTAATTGGGAGCCACCATCGGATACTCGGGCTTCAATCCCCACTTCGCCCGGTACTGGTCGGGCGTCAGGCCGTAGTGCACGTGGAGATGGCGCTTCAGCGACTTGAACCGCTTCCCGTCCTCGAGGCAGATGATGTAGTCGGGAAACACCGATCGCTTCGGGTTGACCGCGGGCGCTTGGGCCGACGTTTCCGGTTCGGCCGATCCTCCGATCTTCAAGAGCGACAAGTTCACGCTCGCGATCAAATCCGGGAGAGAG
>NZ_RZTV01000480.1:0-264 GCF_003997555.1 Mesorhizobium sp. M1A.T.Ca.IN.004.03.1.1
CGGCCTCATCGAGGAGAACATGGTTCTCAACGTCGAAAGCCTGATTGCCGAAACCGGATCCGAGAGCATCAAGCTGGAAACCCAGGCACTGATCACGGCCAAGGGCGCGGAACGGCTGGACAGTTTTCCGTGGGAGGAAATCTGAAGCAGGCTCGCGCCGTCGACGTTTCAGTGCGCTCTCAAAGCTGCCGCGCGATGCTGCGAGGGCGTTTGCCCAAATGTGCGCTTGAACGTTCTGGTGAATTGCGAGGCGTTTTCGAAGCC
>NZ_RZTV01000481.1:0-263 GCF_003997555.1 Mesorhizobium sp. M1A.T.Ca.IN.004.03.1.1
GCCGTTTCTGTCGAGGCTTATCCTTTCGCCGAGCGAGGCCAGCGCATCCGGCAATCGGAACCTGTAGCCGGTCGCGAGCGCCACGGCATCGGCATGAAGCACCTCTATTCCGCCGTCGAAGTGGTTTCGTACGATGAGCCGATAGGCATTGCCGTTCCGCTCCATCTGGATCACATCGCGGTTCGGCGACAGGGACGCGTTGAGCGAGCCCGGCTCGAGATAACGCAGCGCGTAGAGGCGGCGGTAGATCGAGTGGATCGTCG
>NZ_RZTV01000482.1:0-263 GCF_003997555.1 Mesorhizobium sp. M1A.T.Ca.IN.004.03.1.1
CCCATACTCACCGATTTCTTGAATGCTGCCGATAGCCCCTTTGCGACCGAAGCGTCGAACCCCGCAGCGCGCATGCCTTCGATGGCTGCCGCAGTGGTGCCGCGATAGCCGAGAAAGCTTTGAACGACATCGTCAGGAGATTCGTCTTGGCGCTCCAGCAGGCGCCCGGCGCCGGTGATCACCGTGTTGACGGCACGGCGCGCAATTTCCTTCGGCAGGCCATTTGCGACGGCGTCGCTCATCATGGCGGCCGCAAGCAGCGC
>NZ_RZTV01000483.1:0-263 GCF_003997555.1 Mesorhizobium sp. M1A.T.Ca.IN.004.03.1.1
CGCGCCGCCAGTCGATCGCCGGCTGTTTCAGGCGCGCACGCGCGGGATTGCGGCCGAGGCCGGTCACGACGTGGCCGTCGGCGACGAGCCGGGCCGCGACGACGGATCCTATAAAACCGGTTGCGCCGAGAATCAGAATGTTCATGGCAGGAGATTAGCGGAAAAGCGCATGAGACATAGAAGGGCTTGGCGGGCCTGCGGCATCTGTTAGAAATAGCGGGCAGTTTCGGGAGGGCTTCGCCTTGCACGACCATGACGACGAC
>NZ_RZTV01000484.1:0-263 GCF_003997555.1 Mesorhizobium sp. M1A.T.Ca.IN.004.03.1.1
CGCGGCGGTGGCCGGCGCGCTGCCGGCGGCAATCGGCGCCAATGCCGAAGGCAAGGGCCTGATCTGCCCGTTCGCCTGCGGACCGGAGGCGGCCTGGGCGGGCAAGGATTTCGACATACTGGCGCCGCGCAGCCTGATCGCGATCGCCAACCACTTTCGCGGCACGCAGGTGCTGTCGCGGCCAGAGGCCGGCATCCAGGTCGCGGCGCGCGACCTGCCCGACCTTGCCGACATCAAGGGCCAGGAGAGCGCCAAGCGGGCGC
>NZ_RZTV01000485.1:0-263 GCF_003997555.1 Mesorhizobium sp. M1A.T.Ca.IN.004.03.1.1
CGCGCCGGCTTTTTCAGCCCAGTTCTGGATCAGCCGCGGCTTGGTGTCGGCAGTGAACATCGAGGCGAGCGCCCGATCCTGCGAGAGCCCCAGCCGCTGCAGCTTGGCAGGATCGCGGGTGAGCGATACCACATAATCATTGTGCAGATCGGCGAAGCGTTCGATATCCTCGGCGGTGTTGATGCCGAAAACCTTCATCGAATAGAGGAACTCGGCCATCAGATAGGTCGGCTCCGAGCGCAGCTGCGCCAGATGCTTGTCGT
>NZ_RZTV01000486.1:0-263 GCF_003997555.1 Mesorhizobium sp. M1A.T.Ca.IN.004.03.1.1
CCCCATTTGATGGCGGCCGCGCCGGCAAGGAGCATTCCAACACCCGTTGAAATGGTGCCGAGAAAGCCCAGGCCGGCGCGAGCACCGCCAGCGGCGACGCCGCCGGCACCTCCGGCAGCGAGCATGCGCATATTGGCGAGAACGCGAAGAAACTTCGCGCCGAGCCACAGGCCGAACAGGATCTCGGTGGCATGGACGATGCCGCCGACCCCGTCGACCACCTCTTTCGCGCCCGACGCGAAATTCTGCATGCCGGTCTCGAC
>NZ_RZTV01000487.1:0-263 GCF_003997555.1 Mesorhizobium sp. M1A.T.Ca.IN.004.03.1.1
GCGCCGGGCGATGGCGTGTGGTGCGCGGGGTAGGAGAGGCGGAAAGGTACGAATCGCCCGGTCCGCGACTGGAGAATCGCAGGCCTCATCGACTTCACCGGCAAAATTATTTTTGAGGAAATTCGCGAAATTGGTCGGTAGCGGCGACGATCGCCGCGCTCATGTCGGGATGTCCGGTGGAATAGGCGGCGCGCGGTAGTATCCTGAGTTCACTTTGCGGCCAGGCGGACCTTATCCATCATATCCATAGCGAAGGGAAGACC
>NZ_RZTV01000488.1:0-263 GCF_003997555.1 Mesorhizobium sp. M1A.T.Ca.IN.004.03.1.1
GTGGATCCCGCTCGTTGTGGGCGGCGTCGCCCTCCTGCTCTTCCTGCTGCGCCAGCTCGCGCTGCAGCGCAAGGAGCAAGCGTTCCTCGACCTGCGCACGTTCAACTCTCGCGGGTTCAGCGTCGCGGTCATCCTCATGGTCGTCATGATGGGCGCCCTCTTCGGGACCGTCTTCCTGTTGCCGATCTACACGCAGAAGGTGCTCGGCCTCGAACCCGTCGCGAGCGGACTCATCCTCGTGCCCGGCAGCCTGCTCATGGGTC
>NZ_RZTV01000489.1:0-263 GCF_003997555.1 Mesorhizobium sp. M1A.T.Ca.IN.004.03.1.1
TCCGAGTGCAAACATGCCGGCGTGGCGCAGACTTAGTGGAGCGCCGGCACGCATGATTTCGTCGTATACGTGCGCCGTGAACTCGCTCGAAATCATCAACTCATAACCGAGCTCGCCCAGGAACGAGCGGCGGATGGCCCAGACGCGCGCGAAGCCAAGGTCAATCTCGCGAGCAGCGCCGAACGGGAATGCCTCATTGGACAGGTCGTCCGCCGAAAGCTGCTGGAGGATCGCACGGGACTGCGGGCCATGTATGGTCAAAA
>NZ_RZTV01000049.1:0-734 GCF_003997555.1 Mesorhizobium sp. M1A.T.Ca.IN.004.03.1.1
TGCAGGCGGCAGGACGCGAGCGCGCCAAGCTGATCGTCTTCGAAAGCGTCTATTCGATGGACGGCGACATCGCGCCGATCAAGCAGATCGTCGAGCTCGCCGAGCGCTACAACGCCATGACTTATATCGACGAGGTTCATGCTGTCGGCATGTACGGTGCGCGCGGCGGCGGCATCACCGAGCGCGAGGGTCTTGCCGACCGCATCGACATCATCGAGGGAACGCTGGCCAAGGCCTTCGGCACGCTGGGCGGCTACATCACCGGCACAAGCGCTGTGATCGACGCGGTGCGCTCCTATGCGCCGGGCTTCATCTTCACCACCGCGCTGCCGCCCGCGATCGCGGCGGCCGCCACCACCTCGATCAGGCATCTGAAGCGCTCGCAGGCCGAGCGCGACGCCCAGCAGCGCCAGGCAGCGCGGGCCAAGCAGGTGCTTGCCGCGGCCGGGCTGCCGGTGATGGAATCCGCCACCCACATCGTGCCGGTGCTGGTCGGCGATCCCGAGCTTTGCAAGATGGCGAGCGACCGCCTGCTCGGCGTCCACGGCATCTACATCCAGCCGATCAACTATCCGACGGTGCCGCGCGGCACCGAACGGCTGCGCATCACGCCGACACCTTTCCATTCCGACGCGCTGATCGCCGAACTGCAGGACGCGCTGGTCGAGACCTGGGACGCGCTCGGCATCCCCTATGCCGCCTCCGGCCGCCCGGCCGTCGCCAAGAGCGACCGG
>NZ_RZTV01000004.1:0-195000 GCF_003997555.1 Mesorhizobium sp. M1A.T.Ca.IN.004.03.1.1
CGCGCCGGCCACTTCCTCGCCTTCATCCATCTCGCCGCAGCTATGTTATGGATGCGCTGAATGTCGATTCAGCCTAGTTTTCACCGGTGAATTGTGATGCATCTTGTTCAGATCCTGCTCCCCTGCTCGGACAACAACGGCCAGCCTTTCGCTCAAGAAGATTTCGACCGCGTGAAGGAAGAACTGGCGAGTCGCTTCGAAGGCGTTACTGCTTACCTTCAGGCGCCTGCCGACGGTTTGTGGAAAAAGGGTGCCGAGTCCAACGCCGACAAGATTGTGATCTTCGAAGTCATGGCCAACGAGGTCGATCTCATCGACTGGCGTGAACGCCGGATCGCACTCGAGCGGTGGTTTCGACAGGAGAAGGTGGTTATCCGCTACATGCCGATCGCGCTGGTGTAGTCGTTCTTGTCCATGCACGGGAAATCAGAGCCGGCGCCTCTCCTCCCGGCGTAGCTCAGATGAGTTCGCTCGGCCCGTCGGCATCAGCCGGTCCCGAACCATTCGATGGCCGGGCGGGTGATCATCAGCCATAAGATAGCGGCGACCGCGCCGAAGGCCGGAAAGCCGAAGACGAACCAGAGCCGGAAAAGCCGGTGATAGCGCAGCGGAAGCAACTGGCCGGCTTTCGCCGCCGCCAGGGCAAGATCGCGCATCTCCATCTGCATCCAGACCACGGGAAGCCAAAAAACACCGGTCACGACGTAGAGAAGGATCGACAGCGCGATCCAGCCGTCCCAGAGCGAATAGCCGACGAGCCGGGCAAGCGCGACGCCGGTGATCGGTTGCGCTACAACTGCCGTTGCCGTGAACAGGAAATCGGCAATCACGACAATGCGCGCGACCGCGGCCACGGTAGCCGGGTTGCCGGTCCGGTGTGCAAGCAGCATGAAGAAGGCGATGCCAGCGCCCGTCCCCAGCAGAACCGCCGCGCCCACGATATGGAGATATTTGAGACCGAAGTAGAGCATCAGCGCTCCTCCAGGATCGCCAATGCGACGAAGTGCAGAAGAACGATCGGCAGGATCTTCATCAGCGGGCCGAGCGGTTCATTCCACAGATCGGGCCGCAGGAGCGTGCCGGCCAATGCATAAAAAACGCATACGCCGATCGCTCCCCAGAGCCCAACGCGCGCGGTTTTGCGAAGCGCGATGAGAAGGCCGATGACCAGGTCGGCCAGCGCGCCGGCGATGACCAACGGCGCCGCCAGCGCGCTCACCGCGGTACCGATCAGGAGTTGGACGCCGCTCTGCCATCCGGTTGTCAAGGATATGATTCCGGTCATGATCCAGAAGAACGGCAGCACCGTAAAGATCGCGGGTTTGATGAAGTAGAGGCCGGCAAACCACCTGTCCTGCACCGTGGCTGGGTTTGCGGCGAGTGCTGTCGGGAGACCTCGCGGCTCGATCCCGGTTATCGCCTTCCAGGGTCCGGGATCACCGGTTGCTCCCCGGCTGATCTCAAGGGCGGCGTTGGTGCGCATGGGAGGGCGCCATCCCAGCACACTGACGGCGTCACCCAGCCGATAAAGTAGACGCGCCGCCCATCTCGGGAGAGCCAGGACGCGAGCCTCGTCCCATCCAAGCCACCTGCGGTAATGCGCGACTACCTCCTCCATGGCGAAGGCGTCCGGACCAGCAAGGTCGAGAGCGATCCGTGACGGGCTGTCAGGGCTGAGGAAAAACGCCACCGTTTCGACCACGTCCTCAAGTTGAACCACCTGCAGACGGCCGGAGCCGGGCATGGAGGGCAGTAGAGCAAGCGCGGCAAGGCCGCGAAACAGGGCGCTCGCTCCAAAAACGGGGCGGCCCAGAACGACGGAGGGTCTCAGCACGACCCAATCCAAGTCGAGCGTCATCAAGGCCTCATCGCCGGCATATTTGCTGGCGGAGAAGGCCGAGGGTTGCTCACGATCGACGCCGATAGCGGAAAAGTGGATGACCCGGCGCACCCCGGCTTGCTGGCAGGCACGAAACAGCGCCGCTGCGCCCAATGCATGAACCCCTGTCGTATTTTCGCTGGCGCTGTCCTGCAGAACACCGGCACAATTCACCACCACGTCAACGCCTTGAAGAGCACTGCCCCAGTTCTCGGGGGCGAGCGCCTTCGCCATATCGATGGCGACCGTTCCCGCCTCCCCCGCCCGGCTTGATCGGCGTCGTGAGGCCCGCACGACCTCGTGCCCTGACGCGACCAAACGCGCGCACACCGCTGTGCCGATGAGACCGTTCGATCCCGTTACGAGAACCTTCATTGCCGATGTCCCGCCGGACAAGACAGCGCGGCGGGCCGAAGGGTCGGATCGTTCCGCAGAACGCGCCGCCCGGTCACCGGCTTCTCCTCTCGGCTTGCTGGTCGAACGCCTCGATGGCGGCGCGTTCCATCTCTCTCAGTGATCTCGAAAGCGTCAGGCCCCAAACGACATGAGCTGCAATCATCAGCATGTTTCTCCTGATGGGGTGGCGGTGCGCCGGGGTCAGAATGCGGGCGGCGGGAATCCAACCGAGATAGCTCAGCGCCCAGATGCATAAGCCGTAGGCGATCCCGCTCCCTCGAGTGGTGGGCAGCAGGGCAAACAAAGCACCGGTGAGACCGCCAAACCCGAAATGCGCAAGCAGTGTTCTTGAACGTGCTTCGCGCTCGTCAACAGCTGGAAAAGTGCGGTCGACGATCCCGCGAGGCGGAAGCGGATAGCGCTCGTCGTCGGGCAGGACTGCGTGCAGGCGCCTCATCGTTGCTGTCATCGCCATGGTCGCCGCGACGCCTGCCACAGCCCCAAGCAACGCCTTATCGAGCGGCCGCATTGCTCACCATCTCTTCTCCATTGGGATCGAAAGACGACCTTTGCGTCCAGCCTGACGTCGACGCTTCAGGCCAGAAGCAAGAATCAACGCCGTCGTCCTCGACCCTCACTTCGCTTTAAAACCTCCATCAACCCGGCAAGCCGGTCAGGGAGCCACCTCTCGGTCCGAAACAGCGGAAGTGCACGCAGATGGCGCCTCATTATCTCACTGGAAAACTGGCGCCTCAGTAGCTGCGCAATCTGCTCATTATTATGTCTTCTATGTCCAACCATTTTCGTGACCGCAATCGGTTCGGTCACCAAACCGGAAAGACTTGCAGTTTGTTCCTGGACAGCTGAGCTCTTCTGCCGGCTCCATCATGCTAAGTGCTCGTCGTCCTGTTCTGAGGTTGGCCATCCGTGTTTTCGCCGAATTGCACCCGACGACGGGCGCCGATATTGGAGCACGACCGGGGCGGGTCGCACCAAGAATGGTGACATGGGCGGCGCCGCCAACATCCAGAAGGCGCCGGCGCGGGCAGCAGCCGCCACTCGCAGAACCAGGTAATCCTATTGGCCGCGAAGCAAGCTCTCGAAAGCTTCCTCGAACAGCCTGGCCATCTCGGCATAGCCGTCGTCGGACGGATGCAGGCCGTCGCCGCAATCGAAGGCGGCGAGCAGCCTCGACGGGTTGGCGGGATCGGCCAGCGCGCGCTCGAAATCGACGACGGCATCGGCTTCGCCCGATGTCCTGATCCAGGCGTTCACCGCCTCGCGGTCGCGCTCCTTGGTCGGAGAGTAGAAAGTTCTGAGCGGCTGGCCTTCGAAGGCGCCACCGAAGGGCGGCAGCGTGCCAAGCAGCACCTTGATGCCGTTGAGGCGGGCGCGTGCGATCAATTGCCGGTAAGCCGCGATCAGGCTTTCGACGGCGACGGCCTCCTGAGGGCCGGCAAGCATGGTTTCCGGCCAGCCGATGTCGTTGATGCCTTCCAGCACCGAGACCCACCGGACGTTGGGAAAACCCAGAACGTCGCGGTCGAAGCGGGCGAGCGCGTTGGCGCCGCGGGCGCGGCTGGCAAGCACGCGGTTGCCGCCGATCCCCTGGTTGAGGACGCCGATGCCTGACAGCCGGCCGCTTTTCGCAAACCGCTCCGCCAGCCGGTCCGGCCAGCGCGCATTGCCGTCGACGGTCGAGCCGAAGCCGTCGGTGATGGAATCGCCGAGACAAACCAGAGAGCCACTGTCAGGCCCGCTCTCGACCAGCACGGCGCTGAGGAAATAGCGGCTGGTCGAGGTCTGCTGCACCGGCAGTTCGGCTGCGTCGGCGAAGTCGCCGATTTCGGAGATGTAGGCGGTCTGCTGCGCCTCGTAGTGATAGGTCTCGATCGGCGCGAAATCGGGGAAATAGAGGCTGATCGCGATCTGCCCGAGATCGGCAACCGATAGGTCCACAACATCGCCGAGCAGCGGCGCGCCGGGCGCCAGATCGGTCTGCCGTTCGCCGCCGAACGTCACCTGCCGGATGCTGCCGGCGTCGACCTCGCCGTCTTTCGCGGCAAGCGCGACGGTCGCGGCGCCGATCCGAATCGGCGAGCCGCCATATTCATTGGACAGCCTCAATCGGAACCTCTCACCGCCGGTGCTGACGCGCACGACTTGGCGTACCGTCTGCTGGTGGAAGCCATAGAGCACGGCGTCTCCCGGCCAGACGTTCATCGGGCTTGCGCTCCAGGTTCCGATCCAGTGCTTCATTCTCTCCATCCCTTCGGTTTCGACGCGCGGCCCTCCGCCAGACAGATAGTCGCGGCTTGCGGCGCGAGCTACCGGTTGCGCTTTCCCCGACACATAGATTTTTGACTCCGAATGCAACGCGCCGGAGGTCGAGCATGTTGTAGCGCAGTCGTAATCGCGGCCTCGGCTTTCACTAGCGGAATCAAAAAAGTACTAACACCCGCCCCGGAACGTGGTGGCTGGCCGGATAGCGCGCGCCTAGCCTGATCAGATCGTCCGGGGGAGGAAACGTTCCGGGGGATGTTTGGGGCTGAGTGCCCCGCCGGGCGGGCTTGGTGGAAAGCTCTACCGGCAAAGATTCCAACCATTTCAGGGAGCGAGACATGGGTTGCGAGACCAAGAGCTTAACATTGAACCGCCGCGCGCTTTTGCAGGGCGCGGCAGCCACTGCCGGCGGCCTGTTGCTGGCGGGCGGCGAGCGCGCCGCGGCGCAAGGCACGACCTCCAAGGTTGTGGCTTGGGAGACCGGCTATCTCGGCTTCTTCTTCTTCGTCGTGCTGCAGGAGGCGCTGAAGCGCAAGGTCGAAGGCCTCGGCCTGGAATTCGTCGGCAAGGACGCCAATGGCGATGCCAACGCGCAGGTCAACGACTGGAACAGCCTGCTCTTGCAGAAGCCGCGCTACCTCATTTCCGACGCGCTGGATTCGGAGCTGCTCATCCCACTGAGCAAGAAGGCGAAGTCGCTCGGCGTGCCGCTCGGCATGGTCGACACCGTGCTTACCGGCGGAGAAGTAGCCGCTTCGGTGACCTTCGACAACAAGCAGTCGGGCGTCATGGCGGCGGAGAAGACCGCCGAGCTGCTCACCAAGAAGCACGGCTCGCCGAAGGGCAGCGTGCTCAACAATTACGGCTCGCTGACCGCCGTGGCGCTGCGCGATCGCAAAGACGGTTTCGAGGACACGCTTAAGAGCAAATATCCCGACATCGAGATCATCTCGCGGCCGCAGAACAACCAGCATGAGCAGGCGCTCGCCGTGGTCTCGGCGACGCTGCGCGAGCGGCCGGACCTCGACGCCATCCACATGCCGACCGACATCTTCGTCGTTGATGCCCGCAAGGCACTCGAAACGCAGAAACGGCTGTTTCCGGTCGGCCATGAGAAGCACATCATCCTGACCAGCATCGATGCCTCGCCGAATGCGCTGGAATGGGTGAAGGCCGGCGAGATCGACGCCGACATCGCACAGGACCCGATCGCCTATGTCGAGATCGTCGTCGACCTGTTGGAAGAGTACACGCTGAAGGGCAAGCCGGTTCCGACCGGACCTTACGAAAACAAGAAGTATTTTTGGGAGAAGGGCACGATCGCCGACAGCCCGTCCGGCCCGCTGCTCACCATCCCGCCCTACTTCCTCACCAAGGAAAATGCCGACGACCCGCGCCACTGGGCCAATGTCGTGACCCAGGTGTGGAAGATGCAGCAGAACGCCGGCTGAGATCGCAGCCGACGAGGCGGGTGAGAACGCGCCCATCGCGTTCTCACCTCATTTCGAGATTGCCGGTTATCCCAATGGTCAACGCCGACGGCACAATCGTGCCCGATAGCCTTGCGCAGGACGGTGCCAACGCTGTTCTGACCGTCGACAATGTCTTCAAGCGCTTCGGCCCGCTTGCGGTGTTGGACGGCGTCTCGCTGAGCGTGTCGCGGGGCGCGATCCATGGCCTGCTCGGCAAGAACGGCGCTGGCAAATCGACGCTGTCCAACATCATCGCCGGGCTGTTGCGTCTCGACAGTGGCACCATCCTGTTGAATGGGGAGGACGTGTCGGCTCTGCCGTTGACGGCGCGCAAGAAGCGCGGGCTCCACCTTCTGTCGCAGCATTCGGAGATCTTCGAAGACCTCTCGATCGGCGAAAATCTTCTGCTGCCGGATGTGCCGAGACGCTACGGCTTGACCGACTGGCCCGCGCTCCGCCGCCGGGCGGTGCGCCAGCTCGAAAGCCACGGCATGCCGGTCGATCCGAGGCGGCGCGCCGGCGACCTCGGCGCCAGCGACAGGCGAAGGCTCGCCATCATCAAGGCGGTCGCGGCCGAAGCCTCGCTGATCATCCTCGACGAGCCGACCGCAGGCCTTGCGGCGGCCGAGCGGCTGCATCTGCTGGAATGGGTCGAGAGCCTCACCCAACGCGGCACGTCTTTCATCTACATCTCGCACCACAACGACGAGGTGCGCCAGCTCTGTTCGGAATACACGGTGCTGCGCGACGGCAAGGTGACCGCCAGCGGCAAAGCGGCGGAGCTTTCGGCCGAGGCCATGGCGCGCGTCATCACCGGCGCCGACGTCGCCGAATTCCACCGCGCCCGCAAGGATCATGGCGCGGCCATCGAGCTCAGCGGGCTATCCTTTTCCGGCGGCGGCCCGGTCGATCTTGCGATCGGCCACGGCGAGATCGTCGGCCTCGTCGGCCTGCTCGGCGAAGGGCCGCAGGAATTGATGCGGGCGCTGGGCGGCCTGCTGCCCATCGAGGCCGGTGCCGTCCTGATCGATGGCCGGGAAGCGCGTCTCGGCTCGCCGGGGCAGAGCCTCGGCTCGGGCATTGCCTACCTCACCCATGACCGCATCGGCGAAGGCCTGGTCGGCTCGATGTCGGTGACCGAGAACCTCAACCTCGGCAATTGGCCGCTATCGCTCGGCTGGCTGGTGAGCGGCGCCGGCATGAACCGCCGCATGCGCGAGGCGCGCGGCGCCATGGAGATCGTCATGGGCAGCGGCGCCCAGGAGATCGGCGAGTTGTCTGGCGGCAACCAGCAGAAGGTGCTGCTTGGCCGGCTGCTGGAACGCAAGCCGAGATTGCTTCTGCTCGACGAACCGACCGTCGGCGTCGATGTCGCCGCCAAGGAGCAGATCCACCGCCTGATCGACGATGCGACGAAGGAGGGCGTTAGCGTGCTTCTGCTCGCGCAGGACCCGGAAGAGATGCAGCGCCTCGTCGACCGTGTGGTGATCTTCTCCAAGGGTCGAATCGCGCGAATGCTGAGCGGCGCCGAGATCACCATCGATGCGATCGCCGAAGCGAGAGCGGCGCGATGACAGGGGCAGTATCAGACATGACCAGCAAGAAATTCCTTCTCGACAATGTGGTCTGGATCCTGATCATCGTGTTCAGCATCCTCGCCGGCTTCCTCAATCCCTTCTTCCTTTCGGAAGGCAATCTGCAGAACGTGCTGGTGCAGGCGACCACGCTGGGCGTGCTGGTGCTGGCGGTCTCCTTCACGCTTCTGATCGGCGAGATCGATCTCTCGGTGGTCGGCAATCTGGTCTTCTCGAGCATGGTCGGCGCCTATGCCATGCAGCAGTTCGGCGTCCACTGGACGCTGGCCGTACTCATCACCATCGTTGCCGGGGTACTCGTCGGTCTGCTCAACGGCTACTTCGTCGCCTATTTGCGCATGAATTCGCTGATCGCGACGCTGGCCATGGGGCTTTTTCTGCAAGGCGCGGTGCTCGGCGCCACCCAGGCCCGCACCATGGTGGTGACCGATGAAGGCTACAGCTACATAGGCAGCGCCACCATCGGCAGCTGGCCGGTAATGCCGATCGCCCTCTTCGTCGCCTATCTCCTGGCGCATGTCGTGCTTGCTTATTCGGCCTGGGGTCGCAACCTCTATGCCACCGGCGGCAACCGCCGGGCGGCGAATGCCGCAGGCATCAACGTCAAGCGCGCGAGGCTTGGCGCCTTCAGCGCTTCCGGCTTCCTCGCTGGAGTGGCCGGCTTCCTCTACACCTCCTATCTCGGCGGCGTCAGCGTGACCGTCGGCAGCACGACGCTGCTCTATGCCGTGGCAGCACCCGTCATCGGCGGCGTCTCGCTGTTCGGCGGCCGCGGCCGCGTCATCGGCATGCTCGGCGGCACGCTGCTCATCACCGTCATCCAGACCGGCCTGCAGCTCATCAACGTCTCGGCCTACTACATTCAGATGATCGGCGGCGCGATGATCCTGCTTGCGATCGCCGTCGATGCCTTCCGCATAAGGAGCGAGGAACGCGGCGTCGTTTGAGGCGCCGCTCAGCGCCGTGGAGGCTCAGAATAGTCAAAAAAGTACCAATGGTGTGACGCGAACATGGTGGCGAAGATCTTGTCGGCTCGATAGCTTGGCTGACATGAGGCCGAAACCGACGGCGCGTCGTAGAGGGGACGCGCCTTGGCTTCAATACGGGAGGAGCAGCGATGAAACCCGATCTTGAAGTTGTGCAGATCAGGCCGGGCGAGTCTTTCACTGCCTGGTCGCACGGTTACCCGTTCCGCACGGTGCGCTGGCATTTCCATCCGGAATACGAACTGCATCTCATCGTCGCCACCCGCGGCCGCTATTTCGTCGGCGACTTCATCGGCGAGTTCGAGCCGGGCAATCTGGTGCTGACCGGCCCCAACCTGCCGCACAACTGGGTGAGCGATGTGCCAAAGGACGCGACGGTGCCGCTCCGCTGCCGCATCATTCAGTTCAATGAGGGCTTTATCGAAGGCGCTATCAACACCTTCCCCGAGCTCGCGGCGCTGACGCCGGTGCTCGAAGCCTCGCGCCGCGGCGTGCTGTTCAGCCGCCAGACCAGCAAGCAGCTTGGCCCGCTGATGGAAGAGATCATGAATTCGCAAGGCGTGCGCCGCATCGAGCTGTTCATGATGATAATGGGTCTGCTCAGCCGCGCCGAAGGCGCGCGCATGCTGGCCAGCGCGAGCTACCTGCCCGATCCGTCGGGCTATATGTCGGCCGGCATCAACAAGGCGCTTGCCTATCTGCGCGAGAACCTGACCCAGCCCTTCAGCGAGACGGACCTGGCCGCCATCGCCGGCCAGTCGCCCAGTGTGTTCTCCCGCTCCTTCCGCCAGCACACCGGTATGACGCTGGTTCAGTATGTGAAGCGGCTGCGCATCAACCTGGCCTGCCAGATGCTGATGAGCGACGAGCAGGCTTCGATCACCAGCATCTGCTTCGAGGTCGGCTACAACACCCTTTCCAACTTCAACCGGCAGTTTCTCGCCGAAAAGGGCATGACGCCCTCGCATTTCCGGCGGCTGACACTGCACAACATCAACCTGGCGAAAGCGGCCTAGCCAGCCGGCACGACAAGCAGCGGCGTCGAATTGGCATGGGCAAACGTGCGCGGCAAGGCAAAGCTTTGCCTGCGCCGCTAGCCGGAACGGCAACACCGATAGGGAACGAAGGTGACATCACCGTCCGCGACCTTGTCATCCTGCCGCAAAGCAATGACCTATAGCAACCGAACGGATCGGGCGAAGGATCTGAAGTCATGAGCAGTCATTTCATCGGCATCGACATCGGCACCGGCAGTGCCCGCGCGGGCGTCTTCGACGAAGCGGGCGCCATGCTTGCGTCCGCCAAGGCCGACATCGCCACCTGGCATGCCGAAGGCCATATCGTCGAGCAATCGAGTAATGACATCTGGCGCGCCGTTGCTACGACCGTCCGCGAGGCGGTGTCGCTTGCCGGCATCTCGGCGCAGTCGGTGCATGGCGTCGGCTTCGACGCCACCTGCTCGCTTGTCGTTCTAGGGCCGGGTGGCGAGCCGCTGACGGTCAGCCCGTCAGGGGATCGCGAGCGCAACATCATCGTCTGGATGGACCACCGCGCCACCGAGCAGGCGCGCAGGATCAACGGCACCGGCGAGGATGTGCTGCGCTATGTCGGCGGCACAATCTCGCCCGAGATGGAAACCCCGAAGCTCTTATGGCTCGCCGAGAACATGCCGCGGACCTTCGCCGCGGCATGGCAGTTCATGGATCTCGCCGATTTCCTCACCTGGCGCGCCACCGGCAGCCTGGCGCGCTCGACCTGCACGGTGACTTGCAAATGGACCTATCTCGCGCATGAGGCACGCTGGGATGATGGCTATTTTCGCAAGGTCGGGCTCGGCGCGCTCGCGGATGAGAAATTTGCCCGGATCGGCACCGAGGTCGTGGCGCCGGGGAGCGCGCTGCCCAACGGCTTGAGGAGCAAGGCGGCGGCCGAGCTTGGCCTTTTGCCCGGAACGCCGGTCGCCGCCGGCATGATCGATGCGCATGCCGGCGGCATCGGCTCGGTCGGCGCGCGCGGCGGCGCCGGCGATGTGACCACGCGCATGGCCTATGTCTTCGGCACTTCGGCCTGCACCATGACGACGACCGAGCAGGCGGCTTTCGTGCCGGGCGTGTGGGGGCCCTATTTCTCCGCGATGGTGCCGGGGCTGTGGCTGAACGAAGGCGGCCAGTCGGCCGCGGGCGCCGCCATCGATCGCCTGGTCGGCATGCACCCCGCCGCCGTCGAGCTGGCCGGGATCGCGGCGCGAGGCGGCCAGAACCTCAGCCAGTGGCTGGCGCAGGAGGCGGAGCGGCATGGCGGTGCGGCGAAGGCGGACAGACTGGTCGGCGGCTTGCATGTCGTTCCCGAATTTCTAGGCAATCGTGCCCCCTTGGCCAATCCCGACGCGCGCGGACTGGTCGCCGGCTTGGACATGGCGACCGGGGCCGACAGTCTCGTCGCGCTCTATGTCGCCGGCCTCTGCGGCCTCGGCTATGGCGCCCGCCAGATCCTGGCCGCCATGCATGGCCGCGGCATCAACATCGATACGATCGCCATCAGCGGCGGCGCAGGGCAGAGCCCGCTCGTGCGACAGCTCATCGCCGACTCCACCGGCAAGGTGGTCTACGCGCCAACGTCCCCCGAGCCGGTGCTGCTCGGCTCAGCGATGCTCGGCGCGGTGGCCGCCGGGCGCCACTCCGACCTTCGCGCGGCCATGGCGGCGATGTCGGAGGTGGGCGAGGTCTATTCGCCGAACGCCGCGCTCGCTGCCTGCCACGACGGGCGCTTTGCCGCGTTCGAACTCCTGCAGGCTGCTGCGCTGTCAGTTTTGGCTGTGTGAGATATCCAGCCGTCGCCCGCCAACATTCACCGTCACTTGCCCTCTTGGGCCGGAACCATCGCCGGGCGGAGGGGTTGTGTCGTCAGACTTCGATACATGGAAGGAAAGACGATGCGGACATTGACGATGATGCTCGCTCTTTCGACCCTTGCCCTGGCGCAGTCGGTCTCGGCTCAACACGCCGATCCGCAACCGCCCCAGGTTCTGCCACCGGCTGAACAACCTCGGCTCGACCAGGTGCAACCCGATCCGCCAAGTTCCGGCCAGACCGTTACTAACGTCGTGGTGGTGGCGATGGAGGACCTGCCCGCGGAGATCAAGGTTCAGGCCGAAGCCGTGGTCACCAGGACAACCGCCACGGACCTGGCCAAGCTGCAGAAATCGATCGATGCCTCGCCCGAGGCGGTATCGGTGCTGCATGCGAACGGGCTGAATTCCTCGCAGGTCGTCGCGGCCAACATCGATGGCGACGGCACGCTGACGCTGATCATCCAGACCACGACATGATCAGCGGCGCCGCGGGCGGTTGACCCGACTGCAGCGGCCAAACAAAATGAGAGTCCGCGAAGAGGCCGCCATGGCCGAAACCGCAATTCGCAACTTCACGCTCAACTTCGGACCGCAGCACCCGTCGGCGCATGGTGTGCTCAGGCTAGTGCTGGAACTCGACGGCGAGATCGTCGACCGCGCCGATCCGCATATCGGCCTGCTCCACCGCGGCACCGAGAAGCTGATCGAATACAAGAACTATCTGCAGGCCCTGCCCTATTTCGACCGGCTCGACTATGTGGCGCCGATGAACCAGGAGCATGCCTTCTGCCTCGCCGCCGAGAAGCTGCTCGAAATATCGGTTCCCCGGCGCGGACAGCTTATCCGCGTCCTGTTTTGCGAGATCGGCCGGCTGTTGTCGCACCTGCTCAACGTCACCACGCAGGCGATGGATATCGGCGCGCTGACGCCGCCGCTCTGGGGCTTCGCCGAGCGGGAGAAGCTGATGGTCTTTTATGAGCGCGCGTCGGGCGCGCGCATGCATGCCAACTATTTCAGGGTCGGCGGCGTGCATCAGGATCTGCCGGGAGAGTTGCTCGACGACATCTGGAATTTCTGTGATCCGTTCCTGGGAACTTTGAGCAATCTCGATGAACTCCTGACCGAAAACCGTATCTTCAAGCAGCGCAATGTCGACGTCGGCGTGATCGGACAGGACGATGCTTGGGCATGGGGTTTCTCCGGCCCGATGGTGCGCGGCTCGGGCGCGGCCTGGGATTTGCGCAAGGCGCAACCCTATGAATGCTATCCCGAAATGAATTTCGACATTCCGGTCGGCAAGCACGGCGACTGCTACGACCGCTATCTCGTGCGCATGGAGGAGATGCGGCAGTCGGTTAGGATCATGAGGCAATGTCTGGAGAAGCTGCGCTTGCCCGACGGGCACGGCCCGGTCGCCGTACCGAACCAGAAGATCACGCCGCCGCCGCGCGCCACCATGAAGCGTTCCATGGAGGCGACGATCCACCATTTCAAGCTCTACACCGAAGGCCATCATGTGCCGCAGGGCGAGGTCTACGCCGCGGTGGAGGCGCCCAAAGGCGAATTCGGCGTCTATCTTGTCTCTGACGGCAGCAATGTTCCGTACCGCTGCAAGATACGTGCGCCGTCTTTCGCCCACCTTCAGGCGATGGACTTCCTGTCGCGCGGGCACATGATCGCCGATGTCGCGGCCATCATCGGATCGCTGGATATCGTGTTCGGAGAGATCGATCGCTGAGTGGAGGTGCGGCGCGGGCAGCCCTAAGAGCAAATTCCAGACATAGTCCCAAACTTCGCGCGGGGAATTGCATCAACAGCAGAATGAGCGAAGCAAAAAGATAGAGCGGTTCGACGTTCTCGCAAAACGGTGAATCGCTCTAGCTACCGACGGCTGGGGACAACTCCCCTCCGTCTCCGATAAGGATTGAACTTGCCGCGGTTCTTCGAACCGCGGCAGTCGTCTTAGTGCATGAACACCGATCTCAGCCAGGCAAGAATGCCCGAGCCTGGAGAGATGGCCGCGCGAACGCGGGACGCCGCCCAGCGTGCCGGCAGATTGGCGCCGACATGGCAATGGCAGACGACCTCGTGCAGTTGCCAGTCGCTGAGTTCGAAGAAGCGCTTTGCTTCGCCGTAGGTGTCGTCCTTCAGGCCCTGAGCACGAAAGATCGGGTCTTCGAAGGCGACAGTAATCGGCGATCCGGTGGAACGCATCTTTTCGCGCACGTCGGGTGTGGCGTATTCGGTGCCCGCAAGCGCCATAAGGCGCCGGCCGGGATCCTGCTCGAGAAGTTGCGCCCAGCGTTCGAGGCGTTGGCCACGACTGGCGATGAGAACCGCTGCTTCAGCATGAACGTCGGCAACGGCATTGAGTTGGTCTACGGTTTGGTGCTTCAAGGCCGCCTCCTATGTCGGCAGATGATCACCCGCCCCGCAAACGGAACTAAGGCGCTGCATGGCGCCGGCAAGGGCGAAATGGGCGACGGGAAATCATTTGATCGTCATTCGTGTCCGACCCCGCCGAAGCGCGGCGGGATCGCTGTGGAACCATCCCCGGTCGAGGCCGTTCTGCCATGCGTCAGCCGCCGGTGATCAGGTGTCGATGAAGCGTCGGATGAGGCGGCTCTACCCATCATGTTCTGGTCGGGCAGATACCGGTTGCCCAAACCGCATCTCGCGGACTGCTCTGCCAGCGCAACGAGGGACGACCTTATGGCTATTCTCCCCACTCCCGACCCCACGCCAACGCCGGTCCCCACGCCGCCGCCGTTTCCCGACCCAAAACCGATGCGCGAACCAGATCCGGAGAGGCTGCCGGACGAGGAACCCGTTCCCAATCCGGATGAGAACGACGTGCCTCCCAAGCACTCGGGTGCGCTCGGTGCAGGGCCACGAGGCCATATCGGTGCGGGACATCATCGATGAGGCCGACCTCGGCCGCTCGGCTGATTGGCCACACGTCGGCCGGTCGCGCCGCCCCGCATTGTAAAGCGGATTGAACGATTCAAAGCACCAAGCCGGCGTCTATTCAAACCGCGCCGGCGTCCAGGCTCCTCCGGCCGCGTTCGACTCCACTGCCGCCGCCAGGAACTTCACACCACGAGCGCCGTCGACGACGTCCGGCACCTGCGCCGCGCGCGCAACATCGACCGCAGCGCCCGCTCGATGCGCGCGGATGATGTCGGCGGCATCGCGGTAGAAATTGGCGAAGGCCTCGATATAGCCCTCGGGATGCGCCGCCGGCATGCGCGAGACGCGCCGGGCTTCCGTCGTCGAGCCGTGGCCGCCGCGCACCAGCGTGCGTGCCTCCTCGCCATACGGCGCGAAGCGCAGTTCCTCCGGCCGCGTGCCCGACCATTCGAGCCCGGCCCGGTCGCCATAGATGCGCACCGAGAGATCGTTGTAGTGGCCGGGCGAAGTCTGGCTGGCGAGGATGGTGCCGCGCGCCCCGCCGGTCCAGCGCACGAGGACATGCGCGTTGTCGTCGAGGCGACGACCTGGCACGGCGGTGAAAAGGTCCGCCGATACGGCGTCAGCCTCGAAGCCGGAGATGAAGCTCGCCAGGTTGAAGGCGTGCACGCCGATGTCGGCAAGCACCGCCGATTGCCCGGCGCGCGCAGGGTCGGTGCGCCATTCGGCCTGCTTCTGGCCTTGCGCGTCGATCGGCTGCGTCAGCCAGTCCTGGATGTAGGCACCGTGCACGGATAGGATGCGGCCGAGTTCGCCCGCTGCCACCATTTCGCGCGCCTGCCGCGCCATGGCGTAACCGGTGTTGTTCAATGTGACGAGGAAGCGGCGCTTCTTGGCTTTCGTCAGCGCCACCAACGCCTCAGCCTCGGCAAGCGTTGTCGACAGCGGCTTGTCGCAGATGACGTCGATGCCGGCTTCTAGGAAAGCAGTGGCGATCGGCGCATGCAGATGGTTGGGCGTGACGATGACCACCGCCTCGATGCCGTCCGTCCGCGCCGCTTCGGCCTTTGCCATCGCATGGTAGTCGTCATAGCTGCGCTCCGGCGCGATGCCGATCTCAGCGGCGGATGCCGCAGCGTTCTCGGCATCCGAGGACAGCGCACCCGCCACCAGCAGGATCTGGTCGTCGAGCCGCATGGCCAACCGATGAACCGCGCCGATGAAGGCGTTGCGACCGCCGCCGACCATGCCGACCGTCAGGCGCCTGCGGAAGGTTCCGTCAGCGGTTGCGTAGACCATGGTTCGAGTCCTCCCGGATGCCGTCCAGCACAGGGACTATAGGAGGCGCCTCGCCAATTTCGAACAGCCTTTCCAAATTTTGTTTTGTAAAACGATCGTGCCGCACTAGCCTTATGCGAGACCGGTGGAGGAGGGTTCGAATGGTGAAGCGTCGCATGGCTACCTGCCGGCTTGTCCAGGCGATGGAAGCAAGACAATCGCTTCAGGTTTTGAATTCTCCCCTTTCTCCAAACGTCGACAATTGGCGATCTTCATCGCAAGTTCGGGGCGCCTCAGGTACAACAGCTCGAATCCGGCCCATCTGATGAGCGGCGCACGAACCTCACCCGGCGAGAGCGTTACCCGGAAACGCGGCCGTTCGCTGGCGGCACTTGGCCACACGAAACCACAAACCTATGAGGAGCTGCGCGCGGTGCTCTCCTCCGGCACCGTGCATTTCCCGAAAAGGATGCGCCAGGTCGCCATCTTCCTATGGCAGCATCCGAGCGACGTTGCGCTTGGCACCATCGCCCAGGTGGCGGCGCAGGCAGGCGTGCAGCCCTCGACGCTGGTACGCTTCGCGCAGATCTTCGGCTATGCCGGCTTTTCCGACTTCCAAGGCCTGTTCAAGGACCACATGAAAGGCTCCTGGCCGGAAGGACGCACGCGCGACAACAAGGGACCGGCAGCAGCCGAACCCCACGCCGACTTGCATTTCCTCAACGGCATGGTCGGCGCCTCGCAGGCTTCGCTCAACCGCATCGGCAATGGTTTCGACACCGACAGCTTCGACAAGATGGCCGACTTGCTGGCGGGAGCCGAGCTGATCTATGTCATCGGCAGCAAGCGCGCTTTCCCGGTCACCACCTATCTGTCGCTGACGCTGTCGCAACAGGGCGTGCGCAACGTGTTGGTCGACAATGTCGGCTCGACCGCGCTCGATCAGGTCGGCTGCATAAGCCAGCGCGACGCGGTGCTCGCCGTTTCCTTCAGCCCTTACAACTCGATTACGCCAGACCTGGTCGCCCTCGCCCATGATCGCGGAGCACGCATCGTCGCCATCACCGACAGCACCTTCTCACCGCTGGTGAAACTCTCCGACACCTGGCTGGAAGTGGTGGAACAGGACTTCGCAGGCTTCCGCTCGCTCGCCGCTTCGCTCGCCGTCGGCATGGCTTTGGTCCACGGCGTCGTCGCGCGGCGGACAGGCTGATCGGCGCAGTTGACTGCAAGGAACTGTCGTTCCATATTCGAGAAAATAGAAACTTTGTTCCGGGAGGAGGAATGGAGGTTCGGCTCGACGGCAAGGTCTTGTTGATCACCGGTTCGACCCAAGGCATCGGCCGCGCGATTGCCTGGACGGCCGCCCGTTCCGGCGCCGAAGGTTTGCTGATCACCGGCCGCAACCGGCAGCGCGGCGACGCGGTCGCGGCGGAACTGTCGGCGATCGGGGCGCCGTCCGCTTTCCTGGCAGCCGACCTCGGCGTCCCGGAGACTCCGGCCCTGCTCGCCGCCGCATGCACCGAGCGCTTCGGCCGCATCGACGGGCTGGTCAATGCAGGGGCTCTGACCGACCGGGCCTCCTTCGTCGATGCCGGCCTCGACGACTGGACATCATTGTTCGCCGTCAATGCGCGTGCGCCTTTCTTCCTGATGCAGGCGGCGATCGCCGACATGAAAAAGCGCGGACAAGGCGGCGCCGTCGTCAACATCCTGTCGATCAATGCGCATTGCGGCGCGCCGGATCTCGCCGTCTATTCCGCCACCAAGGGCGCCCTGGCGACGCTGACCAAGAATGCCGCCAACGCGCACCGCTTCGATCGCATCCGCGTCAACGGCATCAATGTCGGCTGGACCGACACGCCCGCCGAACGCGTCATGCAGGCCGAAACGCTCGGCCACGGCCCGGGCTGGCTAGACGCGGCCAATGCCGCGCAGCCCTTCGGCCGGCTACTCTCCGTTACCGACGTAGCGAACCTCGCCGTCTTCCTGCTTTCCGACGCGGCCGGGCCGATGACCGGCGCGCTGATCGACCAGGAGCAATGGGTGATCGGAGCGAACCGGTGAGCATCTCACCCTCCGCCAATCTCGGCCCCGCCCTGCTCGGCGGCCTGCCGCCTGAAGTCCGCAAACCGGCTTACGCTCGCTCGGCGCTGCAGCCGGGCATTGCCCATATCGGCGTCGGCGCCTTTCACCGCTGCCACCAGGCCGAATACACCGATGACCTCCTGGCGGATGATTTCGACCGCTGGGGACTGGTCGGCATCAACATCCGGCCTCCCGTGCTTGCCGCGACGCTCGGCCGGCAGGACGGCCTCTATACGCGGCTCATCCGTCAGAACAACGAGGTCGAGGCCCGCGTCATCGGCAGCATCGCCCGTGTGGTCGACAGCCAGCACAGCGCCGCGCCCGCACTCGAGGTGCTCGCCTCGCCCGATATCGAGATGGTCACGATGACGGTGACCGAAAAGGGCTATTGCCACATCCCGTCGAGCGGCGCGCTCGACCTAGACCATCCCGACATTGTCCGCGACCTCGCCAACCCCGAGGCCCCGCGCAGCGTGCCCGGCATCCTGGCACGAGCGCTTGAGCTGCGCATGGGCTCGCATGGCCGCCCGGTGACGCTGCTTTCCTGCGACAATATCCCGGCCAACGGCACTATCCTCGGCAATGTCGTGCGGACATTCGCCGAGCGGTGCGGCAACGGCTTGGCGGACTGGATCGCCGCCAATGTCGCCTTCCCCTCGGCTATGGTCGACCGCATCGCGCCGGCAACGACCGAGGACGATATCGAGACGGTCGAGCAGCGCTTCGGCTATCGCGACAGCGCCGTCGTCGTCGGCGAGCGCTTTCGGCAATGGGTGATCGAGAACCGCTTCGCCGGCCGCGTGCCGCGCTGGGACCGCATCGGCGCCGCTTTCGTAGACGACGTCACGCCGTTCGAGCATCTCAAGATGCGGGTGCTGAACGGCGCCCAGACGACGCTCAGCTATCTTGGCGTTTTGGGCAGCTTCGAGCACACATCGGACGCCATGGCCGACCCGTTGCTTGCCACCTTCGTCCGCCGCATGCTGACGGAAGAGACGCTGCCGACGCTGATGCCCGTGCCCGGCATCTCGCCGTCGGCCTATGTCGAGCAAAGCCTTTCGCGCCTCGCCAACACGGCGATCCGCCACCGCAATCACCAGATTGCTACCGACGGCTCGCAGAAGATCGTCCAGCGCCTGCTCAACCCGGTCAGTGATCGCCTGGCTAAGGGCCAAAGCATCGCGCTGCTGTCGGTTCCGATCGCGGGCTGGATGGCCTATCTGATCAAGGCATCGCCGCGCTTCGGCCGCACCTGGCAGGTCTCCGATCCTTTTGCCGAAAAGATTGCGGCCATCGCCGACCGCGTTGGTTCGGACAGCAAGGCGCTTGCCAATGCAATCCTTGCCATCGAAGCCATCTTCCATCCGTCACTTGCTGCCAGCGACGTGTTCCATGCAAATGTCGTCACCAGCCTCGATCGTTTGCTGTCAGATGATCCGATGGCCTTTGTCAGACATGTGTGCACTGACCCAACAGATGCACGGTTGAAGCGACCAGCACGATCTGCATAGTACGAAGCGGGAGGCATCATGAAGCTTGGACTGCTCACGGCACCATTTCCGGATATTGCCCTCGGCGATGTCGCCGACTGGGCGAACTCGGCCGGCTTCGAAGCGCTCGAGATCGCCTGCTGGCCGAAGACTTCGGGCGCCAGCCGCCGCTATGCCGGCACCAGCCATATCGACGCCGCCGGCACATCCCCCGCGCAAGCCAAGGACATTGCGGCCGAGCTCGCCGGCAAGGGCCTGACGATCTCCGGTCTCGGTTTCTATCCCAATCCGTTGCATCCCGATCAGGCGCATCGCGATGCGGTGATCGATCACCTGAAGAAGGTGATCGTGCTGGCAAGCCGAATCGGTGTCTCGCTCGTCAACACCTTCTGCGGCGGCGACGCCTCGAAGACTGTCGACGACAACTGGCAGGCCGCGCAGAAAATCTGGCCCGCGATCATCGCCCACGCGCGCGAGCTCGGCGTCAAGCTCGCCTTCGAGAACTGCCCGATGATCTTCAGCTATGACGAATGGCCGGGCGGACACAACATCGCCTATTCGCCCTATGTCTGGCGCCGGATTCTCGAGGCCTGGGGCGGCGACGTCGGCATGAATTTCGACCCCTCGCATCTCGTCTGGCAGATGATCGACAAGGAACGCTTCATCCGCGAGTTCGGCCCGCACATGCTGCATGTGCATGCCAAGGACCTGATGATCGATCATGATGGTTTGTATGAGCGCGGGATCCTTTCCGCAGGCATAGGCTGGCAGGTGCCACGCATGCCGGGGCTTGGCGACATCACCTGGAGCAGCATCTTTTCGGGCCTTTACCGGGCTGGATATGACGGGCCGGTGGTCATCGAGCATGAGGACCGCCGGTTCGAGGGAAGCGACGAGAAGGTCAAGCGCGGTTTTCTGCTGGCTCGCGACGTGCTGCGCCCCTTCGTCAAATGAGGGGACAAACGGCTAGGCTTCGATCGCTTCGGAGCCCAGGAACTGAAATCAATGTGGAGGAGTACTGAAATGAAGAAATACCTGACGATGGCCCCGCTGCTTGCCGGCGCTGCCTTGCTTGCCTCGGTGGGCGTGTCGTCCGCCGAAGGCAAATACACGATCGGCATCTCCAACACCGTGCAGGGCAATGGCTGGCGTGAGGAAATGATCTGCGCCATGAAGGCCCAGGCGCTCGCCTCCGGCGAAGTGGCGAAGCTCAACATCGCCCACCGCAACACCGACGCCGCCGGCCAGCTCGAGGACATCCGCAATCTGATCAGCGCCAAGGTAAACGCCATCGTCGTCAACCCGGCCGATCCGGCCGGCATCAAGGCCGGTCTGGAGGAAGCCACCAAGGCGGGTATCGTCGTCGTCGCTGTCGACCAGGCGGTGACCGAGCCGTCCGCATACATCATCTCCAACAACCAGGAACAGTATGCCTATCTCGGCGCCAAGTGGCTGTTCCAGCAGATGGGCGGCAAGGGCGAGGTGCTGTACATGCGCGGCGCCGCCGGTGCTTCCGCCGACAGCGACCGCGACAAGGGCTTCAAGAAGGCGCTGGCCGAATTCCCCGACGTGAAGGTCGCGCAGGAAGTCTTCACCGGCTGGCAGCAGGACCAGGCCAAGCAGCAGATCCTGTCCTTCCTCGCCACCGGAACGCCGATCAACGGCATTTGGACCTCCGGCATCGACAACGTCATCGTCGACGCTCTGGTCGAGCAGCAGGCGCCGATGGTGCCGGTTGTCGGCGCCGACAATGCCGGCTTCGTCGGTCAGTTGAACACGGTTAAGGGTCTGGTCGGCGCTGCCGTCACCAATCCCGGCTCGATCGGCGGCGCCGGCGTTACGCTCGCACTGCAGATCCTCGACGGCAAGAAGCCGGCGCAGCAAACCGTTCTGGTCGAGCCGCAGCTCTGGGAAAATGTCACGGAGGAAGGCAAGGCCAAGCTGAAGGCGGCCGCCGATCCTTCGCTCAGCCCCGAATGGCCGGTCTCGATCTCTATCCCGGACTGGACCACCTACACCAAGGAGCAGATCGTCGCCTGCAAGGGTCCGGGCGAATAGTCGCCTGAGCGACTTCAACTCCGCAGATTTCGCAAAAAGCATCCTACGGTTTTTGCGATAAGGAACTGCGGCAGATAAGGTCGCCGGGACGGCAGGTGCGAACCTGCCGTCCTTGGCGCTTGATGCGAGAACGCTGGTTTTGACGACGAACGAATTGCCGAACAATACATTGCTGGACGCCACCGGCGTGGCGAAGAATTACGGCGCGGTTTCGGCGCTGCGTGACGCATCATTATCGGTGCTGCCGGGCGAAGTGCATGCGCTGATGGGCGCCAACGGCGCCGGCAAGTCGACCCTTGTTAAGATCCTGACCGGTGCGATCCCGGCGGATGCCGGCCGCATCCTGATCCGCGGCGAAGCTCGCGATGTCCGCTCTCCGGCCGCCGCGCGTCGCGCCGGCCTGCTGCCGGTCTACCAGGAACCGGCGCTGATCCCTGACCTCGATGTGCTTTCCAATCTCAGGCTCACTGGCACGCCGGTCGAGCCGTTCCGCGCCTGGGTGCGCGAGCTCGGCATTCCGAACCTCGACATACGCGAGACCGCGCGCGACATTCCGCTGGCCGTCCTGCGTGTGCTCGACCTAGCGCGCGCGCTCGCCGCCGAGCCCGACGTTCTGCTGCTCGACGAGATGACGGCCGCGCTGCCCGCCAACCTTGCCGAAAAAGTGCTGGAAGTCGTGCGCCGCCAGGGCGACAGCGGCCGCTCGGTCATCTTCATCTCGCACCGTTTCGTCGAGATCTCGGCGCTGTGCGACCGAGCCACAGTGCTGCGCGACGGCGCAACCGTCGGCGTCGTCGACATCGAGCCCGGCGTCGAGGAAAAGATCGTCGAGATGATGCTTGGCGCCCGTATCGAGAAGACCAGCGTCGCCGCGGCGCGCACGGCAAGCGAAGCGCCGGTCGTGAAGGACAGCCACCCTCGGCTTTCGGTCCGCAACCTGCAGCTCGGCACGAAGCTGCATGACGTCTCTTTCGATCTCGCCAATGGCGAGGTGGCCGGCGTCGTCGCGCTCGAGGGCCAGGGCCAGGACGAGCTCTTCGCCGCCCTTGCCGGCTCGATCCGCCCGGCCGGCGGCACGATCGCCGTCGATGGCGCGCCGGTGAAGTTCTTCCATCCGAGCGATGCCATCCAGGCCGGCCTCGCCTACGTGCCGGGTGACCGCACAGAGGCTTTAGCCATGCAGCGTTCGGTGCGCGAGAACATCGCGCTGCCTTTCAGCGCTGCGCTGCGCAAATGGGGACCGATCAAGGTGCGCCGGGAGCATATGGTCGTTTCAAGCGCCATCGCCCGGCTGCAGATCGACACCCGCGCGCAGGGCGAGGTCCAGCGCCTTTCCGGCGGCAACCAGCAGAAGGTGACGATTGCCCGCTGGATCGCGGCAGATGCCCGCACCATCCTCTGCTTCGACCCGACGCGCGGCATCGATGTCGGCACCAAGCAGGAAATCTACAAATTGCTGCGCGAGCTCGCCGGCCTCGGCAAATCAGTCCTCTTCTACACATCCGAGCTGGAGGAAGTGCAGCGTGTCTGCGACCGCGTCATCGTCATCTTCGGCGGCCGTGTCGTCGACACCTTCCCGGTCGAGCTCGCCGACGAGCCGGCTCTGATGCGGGCCGCCTACGGCCTGCCGCGCGGCGCCAGGGCGGATGTCGGCATCCTTGCCGATGTCAGGCCAACGTCCGACGCGGAGACCGCGCCATGATGCGCTTCCTGCGCCGCCAGGGCTGGGTCGCCGGCCTGCTCGCCCTGCTCGTATTCCTGTTCGTCGTCACCAAGCTGATCCAGCCGGGCTACGGCAGCGGCGACTTCGGCTCGCTGGCGCGGGCGGTTCTGCCCTACGCCTTCGCCGTCGCGGCGCAGACTGTGGTGGTCATCGCCGGCGGCATCGACCTCTCGGTTGCCGCCATGATGGCGCTGACCAGCGTCACCGCCGCCTCGATGATGAACGGCGCCAGCGAGGAATATGCGTACTTCGTCGTGCCCTTCGTGCTGGCCATGGGCCTTGTGCTCGGCGCGCTGAACGGCCTCCTGATCGTGGTGACCCGAGTGCCGGATATCGTGGTTACTTTAGCCACGCTCTTCGTTTTGCAAGGCGCGGCGCTTCTGGTGCTTGACGCGCCCGGCGGCGCAGCCGCCGAATGGCTGAAGGCCACCGTCGTCGGCACCATGCCGATCCCCGGCCTGCCGGATTGGGCCGATGCCTGGGTCCCGAAGGCGCTGGTGCTGCTGCTTGTCTGCCTCTTCGTCATCTGGATCCCGCTCAGGCGCTCGCGGCTTGGCCTCTCCATCTACGCCATCGGCAGCAACGAGCTCGCCGCCTTCCGCAGCGGCGTGCCGGTGGCCCGCACCAGGATCGTCGCTTACGCGCTCTCCGGCCTGTTCGCAGCACTTGGCGGGCTGTCGCTCACCATCAGCACCGGCATCGGCGCCCCGATCCCCGGTCCCTATCTGCTGGCCAGCGTCGCGGCGGTGGTGCTGGGCGGCGTCGCGCTCGGTGGCGGCAAGGGTGGGCTGCTCGGGCCGATCATCGCCGTCTTCGTGCTCAGGCTGGTGCGCACCGACCTGACGCTTCTGGCCATCGATCCCAACGTCACGGCCATCATCGAGGGCGCGATCATGGTCGCCGTGGTGATGTTCGGCGCCTTCATCACCATCCGGGGCCGCCCGGCAGGAGCAACACCATGACGAACAGCGCGACCATGCCCCAGCCGGTCTCGCCCGGCCGCCGCCTGAAGCGCTTCATGGCGGACCGGCCGCTCATTCCCCTGATCATCCTGCTCGTCATCCTGGTGCTGATCCTGCAGGTTCTTCGCCCCGGGATCGTCAATGAGCGCTGGATCGCCAACACCGCCAAGTTCGCCATTCCGCTGGCAATCCTCGCGGGTTGTCAGACCATGACGATGCTCACCGGCGGCATCGACCTCTCGGTCGGCACAGTGGCGACGATGAGCGCCTTCATCATGGCGACGCAAATCGTCAACCAGGATCCGACGGTGGCTTTCATCCTCGCCATGCTGCCGGCGGTACTGATCGGCCTCGTCAACGGCGTCGGCGTCGGCGTCTTCCGCGTCCATCCGCTGATCATGACGCTCGGCACCAGCCTGATCGGCACCGGCTTCCTGCAGGTCTACCAGCGCACCGTGATCGCCTCCGGCGCCAAGATCCCGGATTTCCTCAACTGGCTGGGCACCGGCCTCACCTACGGCTTCCCCAACGCGCTCTTCCTGTTCGTGCCGGTGGCGGTGCTGATCGTCTTCACCTTGAACCGTACAGGCTTCGGCCGCCTGCTCTACGCCGTCGGCGACAATGAGCGAGCCGCACGGCTTTCCGGCGTCCGCTACTGGCAGGTGATCACGGCGCTCTACGTCATCTCCAGCCTGCTCGCCGGCATCACCGGCCTGCTCTATATCGGCCTGATCAAGGCGCCCTCGCTGTCGCTCGCCGAGCCGCTGGTGCTGCCTTCGGTGGCTGCCGCCGTCATCGGCGGCACCTCGATCTTCGGCGGCCGCGGCGGCTATATGGGAACCATTGTCGGCGCGCTGATCCTGACCGTGCTGACGACGCTGCTCACCATCCTGCATATGCCCGAAGGCGGCCGCCGCATCCTCTTCGGCTTCATCGTGCTGTTCGTGACCGCGGCCTATTTGAGGATCATCGAGGACAGGTAACAGGGGAAGCTATGCCGAGGCGTTGATTACCTTGCCACGCGCTGCGGCATGTATGGCCACAACAAGGTCTTTTTCGTCGAACGGCTTGCCGACGAGCGCGACATCGAGGGGGCGCTCCACGATTTTCTCCGCATCCGCATAGCCGGTGATCATAACCGCGGGCCAGCCGGCACGCAGATTGCGGGCAAACCGGATCACGTCTATGCCCGAGATAAGGGGCATGGCAAAGTCGGTGACGATCACGTCGAATCGATCCGGCTCTCTCTCAATGGCGGCAAGCGCTTCGGCTCCGCCGGAGGCCCCTACGACCTCGAAGCCGGACTGCCTGAGCGACATGGCCGTCATTTCTCTCAAGGAGTGGCTGTCATCGATGAGCAGAACGGTCAGTGATCGTTCGCCAACCGCCGTGGCGCGCTCCGCGTCGGCAGCCTCGACAGCCTCTGCCCCGGCAACAGTGATAGCCTCGGTGACATCCTGCGGCTGATTGGATCGGGGCAGCCACAGTTCTATGATGGTGCCGCGGTCCACCTCGCTCTCTATCCTGAGCGTGCCGCCCGACTGCTTGGCGAAACCATAGACGGTGCTGAGACCCAGCCCCGTGCCCTTCCCGATCGGCTTGGTTGTGAAGAACGGCTCGACCACCTTGCTTATCATGTCGCCGGCAATTCCGGTCCCGGTGTCCTCGACAGCGACCACCACATAGTCGCCGGCCGGCAGTTCGTCGCCCGCATGGCCGACGCTGCGGTTGCTCGTTCGGACGAGAACCGTGCCTCCCGAAGGCATTGCGTCTCGCGCATTGAAGATGAGGTTCATCAAGGCGAGCTCGAGCTGCGCCGCATCCACATATACGGGCCATGTGTCGTCACTCACCAGCCACTTGAAGCGCACGAGGCCTCCAAGGACCGGGGCAACCAACCCGTTCATCGTATCCCCAAGGCTCGACAAGGGTACTGCCACGGGCTTCAGGTCCTGGCGTCGCGAAAAAGCGAGCATGCGCTGGACGAGATCCCTGCCTTGCCCGGCGGAGCGGCGTGTCATGTCGAGGATCTTGGTAGCGTTGCCGTCCAGCGTCAGCTGTCGCTCGAGCAGGCTTAGGCCGGAAAGGATCGCCGCGAGGAGGTTGTTGAAGTCATGGGCGAGTCCGCCGGTCAGTTTGCCGATCGCATCGAGCCGCTGCGACTGCAGCAGCTGGCTCTCCAGGCGGCGTTGCTCTGTTATGTCTTGCATGGTGCCAAGCAACTCGAGCCCAGCGTCATCTTTGGAAACCACGCCCCGATCGAAGAAGATGCGATATTCATCATTGGCGCACCGCCAGCGAAATTCGCAGCCATAGGACCCCGTCTCGCATGCCGCCGAAAGCGACCTGGTTACCTCCTCGCGATCGTCGGGGTGAACCCGGCTGAGCCCGAAATCCGGATGCGACAGGAAACGGCTCGGCGGGAACCCTGTCAGCCGCTCGACGCCTTTCGAGACGTAGCTTGGGGCGAAAGGCGCCTCAGCCGAGCGGGCATGAAAACAAATTGGAAGCGAGGCAAGAATAGCCTCCTGCCTTGCTTCCGAATGGCGCAGCGCCCGCTCGGCATCGAGTTTGTCCGACTTGGCCTTCAGCGCCTGTTCGAGCAGCCGCTGCTCCCGCGCCGCGTTTCGCTCGATCTCGCGCGTCTTCTCATGAAGATCGACGAAGACCATAACCTTGGAGCGAAGCATCACCGGGTCGAACGGCTTGAACAGGTAGTCGACAGCGCCGACGTCATAGCCGCGCAGCATATGCGCCTCTTCCTTGCTGATCGCGGTAAGGAAGATGATCGGCGTGTTTTTCGATCGTTCACGCCGGCGGATCAGCGTGGCCGTCTCGTAGCCGTCGAGGTTCGGCATGAGCACGTCGAGCAGGATGACGGCGAAATCTTCCTTGAGCAGGAAGCGCAGCGCTTCCTCACCCGACTGGGCGCAGACGACCTCGCCGACTTCGCCAAGCACCTCCGCGATGGCAAGCAGATTGCGTTCGTCGTCATCGACCGCGAGAACGCGTGCCCGCAATCCTTCGACCGGTTCGCTTCTTTCTGCCTCGATCGCGGCCATTCCTTTTACCTGCCGGAGCGCTTTCAGATGGCGGTCATCAATGCCGGCGCGAAGGGCTCAGCCCGCGCCCGCGCGCGACCGATCCAAACCCGCAGCAACGCAAGCAGCAGATCGAGGTCGACCGGCTTGGCGATGTAGTCGGATGCGCCGGCGTCCAGGCATTTCTGACGGTCGCCTTTCATCGCCTTGGCGGTAACCGCGATCAAGGGGATGTGGGCTATCGCCGGCATGGCGCGAATCCGACGCATGGTCTCGTAGCCGTCCATTTCCGGCATCATGATGTCGATCAGGGCGACGTCGACGTCGGGCGTTTCTTCGAGCAACGCGATGCCGTCCCGGCCCCGTTCGGCATGCTGCACATCAATGTCGTAAGTCTCCAGCACGCTGGTCAACGAGTAAATGTTGCGAATGTCGTCGTCGACGATCAGAACCTTGGCGCCGGCGAGATCGGCATTGTCGACCTGCTCGGTGGCCAAGATCTGTTCGCTCTGCGTGTCGCTTGGCAGTGCCGCCGAGATCAGGAGACCGAGCTGGCCGAAGTTATCGGCACGTGGGACATCGCCCAGTGCCGGATGCAGCGCGACCTGCTGCAGAAACGCGTCCGGGTGCGGCGTGAAGAACAGCAGGCGCGGTAGAGCGTCGCTGAACTGAGACACGATTTCGTCGAGCATCTGGGCGTTGTCCTTGGCCGAACGCCCAAACCCGAAAACAATCGCGTCATAAGCGGCGGCGCCCGGCTCGTCCGCGTTGGCGGCGACACGACCGACCGCGGTGACCGAGGTGATGCCATCTCGAATGGCTTCCACCAGGGCCAGGCGGCGCTCGGGGTCAGGATCGGCGATCAGCACGTTGCGCTGCACCCTCAGGTTCCGCGAATGGATTTCCTCGAAAACGCGGGCGAGCTCGCCGGCCGAAACCGGCTTGCTCGAAACGCTTGCAGCGCCCCTGCGCGTCAGCACTTCGAGATCTTCGGCGCCGGAGATGACATGGATCGGAATGTTCCTGGTCTTCTGGTCATGCCGCAGAAGGTCGAAAAGCACCCAGCCGTCGATGTCTGAAAGGCCGAGATCGAGCGTGATCGCATCGGGCATGAGCTTGCGGGTCAGTGCCAGCGTGCCGGAGCCGGCCGTTGAAAGCACCCCCTTCAGTCCGGCGGATCGAGCAAGACCGAGCAGCAGCCCTCCGAAAGTCGGGTCGTCCTCGACAATAAGCACCACCCTGTCCGAGGGGTTGATCGAGTCACGATCGTCCGCAAGTTCTGGGGTACCCGAGCTGTCTGCTGGCTGGACGCCCGCCGCGGTGACGTCGGCAGGCGAAAGCTCGATCGGCGCCGCCAGGCTGCTGCTGCGCGGGCCGTCGAAGGGGATGACCAGGGTGAAGGTCGATCCCTTGCCTGGCTCGCTTTCGACGCGCAGCTCACCGCCGAGCAGCCGGGCGATTTCCCGGCTGATGGAAAGGCCGAGGCCTGTGCCGCCGTATTTGCGGCTGGTCGTGCCGTCGGCCTGCTGAAACGCCTCGAAGATGAGCTTTTGCTTGTCTTCCGGAATGCCGATCCCGGTATCGGTAACGGCGATCGCCAGTGCCCGGGGCGGCGCCGCACCGTTTTTGCGGCCGGTTCTCTCGGCATGGATGTTCAGCATCACCTCGCCATTGGACGTGAATTTGAAGGCATTGGACAGCAGATTGAGCACGATCTGCTGCAGCCGCTTTTCGTCCGTGCGGATCGTCTCAGGCAGGGCTTGCTCGATCTTGATGGTGAAGCCGAGCCCCTTGTCAGCCGCAAGCTGTCTGAAAGTCCGCTCCATATGCTGGCGCAGGTGTGCGAGCGGCATGTCGTTGATTTCGATCGACACCGTGCCGGACTCGATCTTGGAAAGATCCAGTATGTCGTTGATGAGGCTGAGCAGGTCGGTACCTGCCGAGTTGATCGTACGCGCGAAATCGATCTGCTTGTCGTTCAGATTCCCCTGCTGGTTGGTCGCAAGCAGATTGGACAGGATCAACAGCGAATTCAGCGGCGTCCTCAGCTCGTGACTCATGTTCGCCAGGAATTCGGATTTGTATTTGGAGGTCAGCGCCAGTTGCTCGGCCTTCTCCTCCAGAGCCCGCCTGGCCATCTCGATCTCGAGGTTCTTGTTTTCCACCTGCTTCTTTTCATTCTCGAGCAGTTGCGCCTTTTCCTGCAGCTCCTCATTGGTGGCGTGAAGCTCTTCCTGCTTCTTGGTGAGCTCGGTCTGACGCGACTGCAGTTCGGACGTCAAAAGCTGCGATTGCTTGAGAAGCCCTTCCGTGCGCATGGTCGCGGCGATCGTGTTGAGCACGATACCGACCGATTCCATGAGCTGCTCCAGGAAAAGGCGGTGCGTATCGCTGAACCGGCTGAACGAAGCCAGTTCGATAACCGCCTTGACCTCGTCCTCGAACAATGCCGGCAGGACGATGGCGCTCGCCGGCGGGGCCTCGCCCAGGCCGGAGGTGATGCGCAGGAAGCTCGATGGGACGTCATCGAGCATGATTGCCCGTTTGTCGGCGGCGCACTGCCCGATCAGGCCTTCGCGGAAGTCGACCCGTTGGCGGACGGTGGCCTTGCCTTCGGCGGCGTAGGACGCGGCCAATTCCAGATAGGATTCCTCCTCGTCGCGATTGGTGACGTAGAACAGGCCGTATTGCGCGTTCACCAGCGGCGCGAGCTCGGAAATGATCATCCGCGAAACCGTGGCAAGGTCCCGCTCGCCCTGCAGCATGCGCGAGAAACGGGCGAGATTTGTCTTTAGCCAATCCTGCTCGGCATTCTTCAAGGTCTGGTCCTTGAGGTTGCGGATCATCTCGTTGATGTTGTCCTTCAGCGCCGCGACCTCGCCGGAGGCCTGCACGCTGATCGAGCGGGTGAGGTCGCCCTTGGTGACCGCGGTCGACACTTCGGCGATGGCCCGGACCTGGGTCGTCAGGTTCGCCGCCAACTGATTGACGTTGTCGGTCAGGTCGCGCCACAGGCCGGCGGCGCCCGGCACCCTGGCCTGGCCGCCGAGCTTGCCCTCGATGCCGACCTCGCGAGCCACGTTGGTCACCTGATCCGCGAAGATCGCCAGCGTCTCGATCATGCCGTTGATCGTGTCCGCCAACGAAGCAATCTCGCCCTTGGCATCGACCGCAAGCTTGCGCTTCAAATTGCCCTGGGCAACCGCGGTGACGACGTCTGCAATGCCGCGCACCTGGTTGGTCAGATTGGTCGCCATCAGATTGACGTTGTCGGTCAAGTCCTTCCAGGTACCGGCCACACCCTCCACCCGAGCCTGACCGCCGAGCTTGCCTTCGGTGCCGACTTCGCGCGCCACGCGCGTCACCTCGCCGGCGAACGAGTTGAGCTGGTCGACCATGGTGTTGATGGTCGACTTCAGCTCCAGGATCTCGCCCTTCACGTCGACAGTGATCTTCTTCGACAAGTCGCCTCGCGCCACCGCTGTAGTAACTTCGGCGATGTTGCGAACCTGACCGGTGAGGTTCTCGGCCATCGAGTTGACGTTGTCGGTCAGGTCCTTCCAGGTGCCGGCGACGCCGCGCACCTGTGCCTGACCGCCGAGCTTGCCTTCGGTGCCGACCTCGCGAGCCACGCGCGTCACTTCCGAGGCAAAGGAGTTCAATTGGTCCACCATTGTGTTGATGGTGTCCTTGAGCTCCAGGATTTCACCGCGCACATCGACCGTGATCTTTTTCGAAAGATCGCCGAGTGCGACGGCCGTCGTCACCTCCGCAATGTTGCGCACTTGGCCAGTGAGATTGGCGGCCATGGCGTTGACGTTGTCGGTGAGGTCCTTCCAGGTGCCTGCGACGCCGCGTACCTGCGCCTGTCCGCCGAGCTTGCCGTCGGAACCCACTTCGCGGGCGACGCGCGTCACCTCCGAGGCGAACGAGTTCAACTGGTCCACCATCGTATTGATGACGTCCTTGATCTGCAGGATTTCGCCCAAGGCGTCGACGGTGATCTTCTGGGTCAGGTCGCCGGTGGCGATTGCGGTCGCGACTTTGGAGACGTCGCGCAATTGCACGGTCAAATTGCCGGCCATCGCGTTGACATTGTCGGTCAGATCCTTCCAGGTGCCGCCGACGCCCTCGACGTGCGCCTGACCTCCCAATTTGCCTTCCGAGCCCACTTCGCGCGCCACGCGGGTGACCTCCGACGCGAAGGAATTGAGCTGGTCCACCATGGTGTTGACGGTGTTCTTCAGTTCGAGGATTTCGCCCTTCACATCGACGGTGATCTTTTTCGAAAGGTCGCCCCTGGCAACGGCCGTGGTAACATCGGCGATATTGCGCACCTGCCCGGTCAGATTGGCGGCCATCAGGTTGACGTTGTCCGTCAGGTCCTTCCACGTGCCGCCGACTCCGCGGACTTCAGCTTGGCCGCCCAGCTTGCCCTCGGTGCCGACTTCGCGTGCCACGCGTGTGACTTCCGAGGCGAAGGAGTTCAGCTGGTCCACCATCGTGTTGATGGTGTTCTTCAGCTCCAGGATCTCGCCTTTCACATCGACCGTGATCTTCTTCGAGAGGTCACCCAGTGCCACCGCGGTAGTCACTTCGGCGATGTTGCGCACTTGACCGGTAAGATTCGCCGCCATGGAATTGACGTTGTCGGTCAGGTCCTTCCAGGTGCCGGCGACACCGCGCACCTGTGCTTGGCCGCCGAGCTTGCCTTCCGTGCCGACCTCGCGCGCCACGCGAGTCACCTCGCCGGCAAATGAGTTGAGCTGATCGACCATGGTGTTGATGGTCGATTTCAGTTCCAGGATTTCGCCTTTCACGTCGACCGTAATCTTCTTGGAAAGGTCGCCCAAAGCCACCGCCGTCGTCACATCGGCGATGTTGCGCACCTGGCCGGTCAAGTTGGCGGCCATCAGGTTGACGCTGTCGGTTAGGTCCTTCCAAGTACCGCCAACGCCCTCGACACGGGCCTGGCCTCCGAGTTTGCCCTCGGTGCCGACCTCACGCGCGACGCGGGTCACCTCCGAGGCGAAGGAGTTGAGCTGGTCCACCATCGTGTTGATGGTGTTCTTCAGTTCGAGGATCTCGCCCTTCACGTCGACGGTGATCTTCTTCGACAAGTCGCCAGATGCGACAGCCGTGGTCACCTCCGCAATGTTGCGCACCTGGCTGGTCAGGTTGGTCGCCATCGCGTTGACATTGTCGGTCAGGTCCTTCCACGTGCCCGCCGCCCCCCTGACGCGTGCCTGACCGCCCAGCTTGCCTTCGGTGCCGACCTCGCGCGCCACACGCGTCACCTCCGACGTGAAGGAGGCGAGCTGCTCAACCATGGTGTTGACGATTTTACCGATGCGCAGGAATTCGCCACGAAGCGGCCTGCCGTCAATTTCCACCATCATGGATTGGGACAGATCGCCCTTGGCGACGGCGCCGATGACGCGGGCAACTTCCGCGGTGGGCTGCACCATGTCCTCGATCAGGTCGTTGACCGAACGGACGCTCGATTCCCAGCTGCCTTTGGCGTTCCTCACATGGCCGCGTTCGCCGATGCGGCCGTCCTTGCCGACGACCCTACTCAGCCGCGCAAATTCTCGCGCCATCTGGTCGTTCAACTCGACGATCTGGTTGAATGTGTCGGCGATCTCGCCGTTCAACCCTTCATAAGAATTCTCGATGCGGACGGAGAAGTCACCGTTTCGAAAGGCTTTGAGGGCGTTGAGAATCTGACGGGAATCGAATTGTTCCTTTGACGAACGAGAAACGCCCACACTCCCCTCCGCGCCTGCCCCGACAGCTATATTAAGCCGAGGGCCAAAACGCATCGCGGCCTGTTTGGTTCCGTGCCTGTTTGAACAGGTGGTTAATCAGATGTGGCGAAGCTTGCCGTAGAGACGCTCAGGCCGGATTCTTATGCAGCCGAACTGCCCGGCTCTTCTTCTCCGGCATTCGGATCGCCCGGGGCCGTTGCCCAGGCGAGCTCGACCAGCGTCACCGTGCGGCGGCCAGCACCGTCGATCTGGCAGACGATCAGCCCCTGCTCCTCGATGTAATCGAGCAGGCGCCGGGCGCGACGCAGCGAATGCGAGCCATAAGCGCGGGCGATCGCCGCGTCGCTCGGGCAGGGCCAGCCTTCCTTCGCCGCCCTCGCGATCATCATGAACACGCCCTGCATGTCCTCCGGCAGAAGCGATGCGCGCACGGAGACGTCGCGCCACGCGTCGTCCTCGGCGATGTCCGAGCCGACGCCGGCGCGGGCGCGCGTCAGCATGCGTCGGAATTCCGAAAGGTCGGGCACCACCGAAGCGAGTCCTTCGATTCGGCAGCGGACCACGAACTCCTGATAGAGCACGCCGATGACGCGGAATCCGGCATCGGGCTCAGCCAAGATGGCGCGCAGGATAC
The DNA here is from genome assembly GCF_003997555.1 of Mesorhizobium sp. M1A.T.Ca.IN.004.03.1.1. Taxonomy (NCBI): domain Bacteria; kingdom Pseudomonadati; phylum Pseudomonadota; class Alphaproteobacteria; order Hyphomicrobiales; family Phyllobacteriaceae; genus Mesorhizobium; species Mesorhizobium sp. M1A.T.Ca.IN.004.03.1.1. The sequence goes on from NZ_RZTV01000004.1 coordinate 33,415, forward strand.
GGTCCATCCGCTCGCGCCGCTCGGCGAGGTCCTCGGCGCTCGGCTGCGGCTCGGCCGGCTCGGGGCGGATGTCGAGCGGCGCGGCCTTGGCCGCCATCAATTGATCGAGCAGGTCGGGCGAAGGCCGGCGGTGCGGCCGGACCGTCTCCGGCGGCGGTGCCGCGAGGATGATGGCGCGCGCATCTTCGAGCGTCGCTTCGGGCAGCGGCATCAGCCGCGGCGTGCCGTTGCGCGGGCTCGTCTCCGTCGATCCGATCCGCACGCTGAGCGGGCGGCGCGACAGCGCCGGACCGAGCGCCATGAAATGCCCGCGCTCGAGATCGCGGAAGGCTTCCGCCTGCCGCCGCTCCATGCCGAGCAGGTCGGCGGCGCGCGCCATGTCGATGTCCAGAAAGGTGCGGCCCATCAGGAAGTTGGAGGCCTCCGCCGCGACGTTCTTGGCGAGCTTCGCCAGCCGTTGCGTGGCGATGATGCCGGCAAGCCCGCGTTTGCGGCCGCGGCACATCAGATTGGTCATGGCGCCGAGCGAAAGCTTGCGCGCCTCATCCGAGACCTCGCCTGCAGCAGCCGGCGCGAAGAGCTGCGCCTCGTCCACCACCACCAGCATCGGATACCAATGGTCGCGCGCGACCTCGAACAGCCCGCCAAGGAAGGCTGCGGCGCGCCGCATTTGGTTCTCGGCATCGAGCCCTTCGAGGTTTAGCACCGTCGAGACGCGGTGGATGCGCGCTCGCTCGCCGGCCGCCTGCAGGCCGCGCTCGGTATGATCCTCGGCGTCGATCACAAGATGGCCGTAGCGCTCACCGAGCGAGACGAAGTCGCCTTCGGGATCGATGATGGTCTGCTGCACCCAGGGCGCGCTCTGCTCCAGCAGCCGGCGCAGCAGATGCGACTTGCCCGAGCCCGAATTGCCCTGCACCAGCAGGCGGGTCGCCAGCAGCTCCTCAAGGTCGAGGGCCGCCGGCGCGCCTGCCGACGTCTGCCCCATCTCGATCGCAACCGTCATATTCTCGACTCGGATAGTCTCCCTGCGCGGGAGGGACTTAGCAACCGGCGCGCGGGGCGTCGAGCATGGGGCCAAGGGCTCGGCGCGATGTTCCACACTTAACGGCAGGCCATCGCCAGCTGAACTGGTCCGACCACCATTTCGCTGGCGCAATCCCCCGATCAGCGTATCATCCCTTGAGGGAGGGGTTCATGGCAGGAGGAGGCTTATGAACGTCGCTGCGGAAGTGCCCGTCATAGACCTGACGGTGCAAGACATTGTTTCGTCTGCTCTTTCGAAATTTCGCGCCGGCGACACTGTTTCGACCCGGGCAATGCTCGATGCCATCCGCCAATCGGACCCCGCCTGCGGAGACAGCGACGACCATCTGGTCGAACTGATCGTCATGGCCGCTGTTGGTAAGACCATGGGCGTCGTCTTCGATCACCGCTCGCCCGACGAGCGGTTGCCGCGCCTGTCCTAAACCTCGTTGCGCTGAAAAGGATTAGGCGAGGCGCTGTAAATCCTTGTTTGGGGCATGTCGGTGTCCCAGAACGCGCGCACGTCCGGGCGACATGCATTAGCTTCCCAGCGGATGCGGCATATAACCGACGAAGCCGGTGATCTTCCAGCGCCCGCCGACCTTGCGGCAGAAGTAGAGCGTCTGCCATTTCAGGCGGTCGACGCTGCCGTCGGCCTTGGCGATCGAGCCGTCGAACTTCTTGTGCAGCACAGCACGATCGCCGTCGACGTCGATGTCGCGCAGATTGGTGACGCGGAAAATCGCCTCGCGTAGCGGCTCGGCGAATTCCGTCGCGGCTGTTTCCTTGGCCTGCCGCAGCCATTCGTCGCGATAGATTTCCAGCTTGGGAAACTGCAGCCGCCAGGCGTCGGCATTGGGCAGGAAATGCGCATGCATGCCGAAGAAGCTCTCGGCGATGAAGTCGTCCTCGACCAACGACCAATCCTGGCCGAGGAAGGCGTCGATGTCGCGCCGCACCAGCATTTCCCACAGCGCATGGCGATCGGCATCGCCTTCCGGAAACGGGTTCTTGTCAAAGGTCATGTTGGTTCTTCCCCTTGCGTTCGATCAGCAACCCACCGGTCGCATCTCAGGATTCGGGGTGCAGGATGCTCACGATTTGTAATAAAGCAACACGAATTTCCGAAAAAATGTTGCTTTCCGACATTGCCTCTTGGAGGATCACCTCTACAAGCGTAGACGGCTGCAAGAACGGTCCTTACGCTCGACAACAGGAGATTCATTTGCCCAAGCAGTGCTTCGGAAAGTCGCATGTCCCGCTCTCGCCTGCCGTCCGCGCCGGCGATTTCGTCTATGTCTCCGGCCAGGTGCCGGTGGGCAGCGACGGCCTGGTAGTCAAGGGCGGCATAACTGACCAAGCCGAGCAGGTGCTGCAAAACGTCAAGGCTGCGCTGGCGCTGGCCGGATGCACCATGGACGACGTGGTGAAGACCACCGTCTGGCTCGAGGACGCCCGCGATTTCGGCGCCTTCAATACGGTCTATGCCAGGCACTTCCCGAACGACCCGCCGGCGCGTACCACCGTCGAGTCGCGCCTGATGATCGACATCAAGATCGAGATCGAGGCCGTCGCCTACCGGCCGGTCTGATCGCGGCCAGACAGCAACGGAGGCGCGGAATGCAGTTCGATCTGTTGATCAAGGGCGGCCGTGTGATCGACCCGGCTTCCGGGTTGGATGCGCCGCGCGACATCGCTGTCGCCGATGGCCGAATCGCCGCCATCGAAGCGACTATCGATAGCGAGACCGCCGATGAGGTGGTCGACGCCGGGGGCTGCATCGTCACCCCCGGCCTCGTCGATCTGCACAGCCACGTCTACTGGGGCGGCACCTCGCTCGGCGTCGACGCTGACCGTCTCGCCGCCAAGAGCGGCACCACCACCTTCATCGATGCCGGCAGCGCCGGCGCCGGCAATTTCCTGGGGTTTCGCCGCCATGTCATCGAGCGTTCGAAGGTCCGCATCCTTGCCTACGTCAACATCTCGTTTGCCGGCATATTCGGCTTCGCCGAGACCATATCCGTCGGCGAATGCAGCGATCTCAGGCTCTGCGAGCCGCGCGAGACGGTGGCCGCGGTGCGCGAGAACGCCGCCGTCGTCGTCGGCGTAAAAGTCCGTTCCGGGAAGCATGCCGGCGGCACCAGCGGCATCGCGCCGGTCGACCTCGCGCTCGAAGCCGCAGACCGAGCCGGCCTGCCGCTGATGGCGCACATCGACGAGCCGCCGCCCGGCCGCTGGGAAGTGCTGCCCAGGCTCCGCCGCGGCGACATCCTCACTCACTGCTTCCGGCCGTTCCCCAACGCGCCGGTCTTCGCTTCGGGCGCGGTGCGGCCGGATATGCGGCAGGCGCGCGAGCGCGGCGTCATCTTCGACATCGGCCACGGCATGGGCTCCTTCGACTTCGAGGTGGCGAAGGCGATGCTGGCGGAAGGGCTGGCGCCGGACGTCATCTCGAGCGATGTGCATCTCTACTGCGTCGACGGCCCTGCCTTCGATATTCTCGTCTGCATGTCGAAGCTCATGGCGCTCGGCATGCCGCTGGTCGAGGTCGTGCGCGCCGCAACGCAGCGCCCGGCCGAAGCGATCGCCAGGCCCGAGCTCGGGGCGCTTAAAGTCGGCGGCATCGGCGATGTCGCGGTGCTGAGGCTGCAGCCCGGCCGCTTCACCTTTGTCGACGCGGTCGGTGCGTCACTTATTGCGGACCAGCGGCTGGTCTCGAATGGCATCGTCATTGGCGGCAAATGGTGGCGGAACGAGACGCCCGACCACAATGAGACCGAGCGCTTCGAGGCCCATGCGCACCACACGCATGTCGAGGTTGCGGCCAGGCACTTCGGGCGCTGATTGGCTCACCGTCGCGAATTGCTCGGCTCGCCATAGACCGGCGTCGCAATCCCCTCCATCCGCGCCTTGAGCTGCAGCGCCACGAACTTCGAATAGAAGCGCGACAGCGCGAGATTGCCGCCGTGGAACCATAGCGCCTCCTGGGCGGTCGGCTTCCACATGTTGCGCAACTCGCCCTGCCACGGGCCGGGATCGCCCTTGACGCCGGAGCCGAGGCCCCAGCACGGGCCGACCTTGTCGGCGACCTCCCGGGAAACGATCCCTGCCACCGTCTCGTTCATCGACTGGTAGCCGGTGCAGGAGACGATCGCGTCGACCGCCAGCTCGCTGCCGTCCTCAAACAGGATGCCGGTCGGCGTCAGCGATTTGATGCCGACGCCGCTCTTCACCGCGATCTCGCCGTTCAGGATCAGCGCGCAAGCGCCGACGTCGATGTAATAGCCGGAGCCGGTGCGATAGGCCTTCATCAAAAGGCCGGTCTCGTCCTCGCCGAAGTCGATGGCAAAGCCTCTGTCGCTGAGGCGCTTATAGAAATCCGCGTCGCGCTCGCGGATGACGTCATAGAGCGCCCGCTGTCCCTGTGGGACCAGCGCGAAGGGCGTCGAAGCGACGATCATGTCGGCCTTGTCGGTGGTGATGCCCCGCGCCAGCGCCTTTTCCGAAAAGATCTCGAAGCCGACCTCCATCAGCGTGTCGGACTTCACCACCGTCGTCGGCGAGCGCTGCACCATGGTGACCTTGGCGCCGGCTTCCCAGAGGTCGACGCTGACATCGTGGCCGGAGCTCGCCGCGCCGATCACCGCGACGCGCTTGCCGCGGAATTTCTCGCCGGTCGAGTACTGGCTGGAATGCAAAAGCTCGCCTTCGAAGCTGTCCGCGCCAGGCAGATCGATCTGCCGCGGCGGCCCGTAGGCGCCGGTGGCGAAGACGATGTGCTTCGGCTTCAGCGTGATGCGCTCGCCGACGCGGTCGACCACCACCGTCCAGACCTTTTTGGCCTCGTCATAGGCCGCACTGATGCATTTGGTGCCGACCCAGTAGTTCAGCTCCATGACGCGGGCATACATTTCCAGCCAGTCGCCCATCTTGTCCTTGGGCGTGAACACCGGCCAGTTTTCCGGGAACGGAATGTAAGGCAGATGGTCGTACCAGACCGGGTCGTGCAGCACGAGCGAGCGGTAGCGGTTGCGCCAGGAATCGCCGGCGCGCGCGTTCTTCTCGACGATGAGGGTGGGAACGCCGAGCTGCCGCAGACGGGCGCCGAGCATGATGCCGCCCTGGCCGCCGCCGATCACCAGGCAATAGGGCTGCTCGTGCACACCGAGCTCACGCGCCTCGCGCGCTCTTGCTTCCGCCCAGGTCTCGCGTTCGGGATCGGCCTTGTGGCGGATGCCGAGCGGCCGGGCAGGCCCCTTCTGCTCCTCGAAACCCTTGAGCTCGCTCATCGCCGTGAACAGCGTCCGGCAGCGGCCGTCCTTGAGCCGCAGGATGCCCTCGCCTCGCGCCACGGCCGTCTCGAAGCTGAACCAGGCCTCGATGACGCCGTCGGCGACGCTTGACTCCCCGGACAGGCGCCAGTGCGATGGTTGCGTCGAGGAAAGCGTCGCCTTGAGCATCTCGCGGACCGCCGGTTGGCCCTCCATGGTCTTGATGTTCCATGTGAAGGTCAGCAGATCGCGCCAGTAGCAATCGTCCACGAAAAGGTTCGTCGCCGCCTCGATGTCACCCGCCTCGAGCGCGCGGCCGAATGTGCCGAGCCAGGTTGCCGCCTGTTGCGATGGTGCGATGTCGAGCATTGATGTTCGTTCCCCTGAATACGCAGATCATAGCCGCGTTGCGGCTGTTCTCAGTCGCCGAGCGGCTCCATCTCCTTCCCCGTCCGATGGATCTGGGCGTTATATTTGATGCGGCGCACCGTCTCGCGCGCCGGGCCGTCGAGCTTGTAGGCGGACGCGACCGCGAGCAGGTCGATGGCCGCAAGAAAGGCGTAGCGCGAAGCGGTCGGCTTCAGCGTGTCGGGATATTCGGGAACCGCCATCGTCAGTTGGACATCGCAGACGCGTGTCAGCTCCGTGTCCGGCGCCGTCACGCAGATCGCGTCGGCGCGATAATGCTTGGCAAGTTCCACCGCCTCGATCACCTCCCGGGTACGGCCGGTCGCCGAGATCGCGATCACCACATCGCCCGGCTTCAGCGTCGAAGCGGTCATGCGCATCAGATACGGATCGCATTGCGCGCTGATGGTAATGCCATAGCGAAACAGGCGATACTGCGTCTCTTGCGCCAGCGCCGATGAGCTGCCGCCAAGTCCGAATACCGTCACTTGCCTGGCCTTGGCGATCAGCTCCGCCGCTTTCTGCAACTGCCCTGGATCGATCTGCCGTTCGGCCTCCTGCAGCGCGCGGCGCGCTTCGCCGAACACGGCGTTCCAGAACGGCATGCCGCTGTCGCCATTCGTGGGTTGCGGTTTGGTGCTAAGATAGAGCGCTCCGACGACGAGGCTCTGCGCCAGCTTCAGCTTGAAGTCGCGCACGCCGTCGCACCCGATGGCGCGGCAGAAACGGGTGACCGTCGGCTCGCTGACCTGGGCGCGCTGTGCCAGCGCGGCATTCGATGCATCGACGGCATATTTGACGTCGTCGAGCACGACGTCGGCGACGCGGCGCTCCGCCGGCCGCAAGTCCGTGTAGCTGTCCTTCACCTGCGAAATGATGTCGGGGAAGCGCCTGACATGATCATGCCGGCCGTCATCTCCGTCGGAAATCCGCAGCGCCTGGCTGTCAGCTTCGGTCATTGGCCGCCCTTCTCTGCCGTTTCTGGACCACCATATTTGCGATTATCCGCCGGCTGGCCATAAGCAATCAACCGAAGTGAGTATGTAGGAAAGTAACACACACTGCAAGCGCGTCAAAACACAGGGGAAATCAGACGCTTAGACAAGCTTTGGTCGATTCTGACAGCACCAGATCTTTGCCCGCCGCTTGACAGTAAAGTAGGATAGTTACAGACTGACTTCGCGGACAGAGGGGGCTCCGGCAACCCAATCACGCAGTCTCCGAGGGGAGCATGAATACCGGCAGCGCAAGAACGCCGAAGCTCGGCGTGCAGGCAGCGAGCAAGGTTTATACCACGGCCTCCGGCGATCTTCTCGCCCTGGACCGCTGCAGCCTCGACGTGCACGCCAACGAGATCGTCTCCATCGTCGGCCCCTCCGGCTGCGGCAAGACCACGCTCTTGTGGTCGATGTCGGGCCTGCATCGTCTGACCAGCGGCGCGATACTGCTTGACGGCAAGGAGGTCACCGGCCCGCGTCCCGAGATCGGTATCGTCTTCCAGGAAGCGAACCTTCTGCCCTGGCGCAATCTCGACGCCAACATCAACTTCCCTTTCGAGATCAAGGGCGAGAAGCCCGATCGCGCCTGGATCGCGCATCTGCTTCATCGCGTCGGGCTCGACGGCTTCGGCGGCAAGTTCCCGCGCGAGCTTTCCGGCGGCATGCAGCAGCGCGCGGCGATCGTCCGCGCGCTGGCGCTGAAGCCTTCCGTGCTCTTGATGGATGAGCCCTTCGGTGCGTTGGACAGCTTCACCCGCGAGGAGATGAACCGCCTCGTCGAGGAGATCTGGCTCGATACCAAGACGACCATCGTTTTCATCACCCACAGCATCGAGGAAGCGATCTTCCTCTCCGACCGGGTCGTGGTGCTGACCGCGCGGCCGGGACGCGTCGCCAAGGTCTACGACGTGCCGTTCCCGCGCCCGCGCTCGCTGGAGATCATGGCCACCAAGGAGGTCTTCGACCTCACCAACCGCATCAAGATGGACATCGTCGGCGAGCGCCGTCCGAGGGCGCAGGAGCAGTTGCAACACAAGAGCGCTGAAATCGTGAGGATCAGGCCGTGAGCGGGGGCGACGCCATTCCGGAATTCTCCAAGGCCAAGTCCGGCGACGGCCAGGATGTCAGCCTCACCAACCTCTCCGCCTTCGCCGGCGGCCCGGGCGTCAAGTCCGGTGCCGAGGTGGCCGCGATTCTCGTCGTCGCGGTGGTGATCATCGGCGGCATCGAGCTGGCGCTGCGCATCTTCCACGTGCCGCAATACATCATGCCGCCGCCGAGTGCGATCGTTTACGCTTTGTTCGACGAGTTCCCGCTGATCGCGCCGCATCTCGGCTACACGCTGGTCGAGCTCTTCTCCGGCTTTGCCATCGGCGCCGTCGTCGGGCTGGTGATGGCGGCGGTGATCACGCAGTTTCCCTTCGCCGAGAAGATCGTCGCGCCTTACATCTTGATCCTCGTCACCACGCCGATGCTGGCGCTGGTGCCGCTTCTCATCCTGCGCTTCGGCTTCGGCTACACGCCGCGCATTATCGCGGTAGCTTTAGCCGCCGGACCGATGGTGATGATCAATGCCGCGACCGGGTTCCGGCGCGTGGACAGCGCCAAGATCGCGCTCGCTCGCTCCTATGGCGCGAGCACCTTGCAGATCTTTTGGAAGATCCGCGCGCCGATGGCGCTGCCGATGATCCTGGTCGGGCTGATGATCGGCGCGATCTTCGGGCTCCTCACTGCGGTAGGTGCCGAGATGGTCGGCGGCGGCTTCGGCCTCGGCAACTGGCTTACCTCGTATTCGTCGATGATCCAGATGCCGCAATTCTTCGCGGTGGTGCTGATCCTGTCGACGCTCGGCATCCTGATCTACGTGCTCTTCTTCCTGATCGGCAAGAAATGGGCGAGCTGGGAGGCATGAGCGCGGACGGATGAGATCGCCCGGGAGACGGGCGAAGGCAAGGGCAAGCGATCGATAAGGGCAATCAACAAAAGGGGAATGCCATGACCAACGAAAGCTTATTCAGTACGGCGACAAGAGCGGGCATCAGCCGCCGCTACTTCCTGCAAGTAACGGCCGCCGGCGTCGTGACCGCCACCGCGCTCGGCGCATCGGGTCTGAAAGCCAGCGCGGCGGCTTATGAAAAATTCACCTGGATTTCGCCGCGCGGCACGCTCGAAGTGCTGGACGACTATCCCTACTGGTCGGCCAAGAAGGCCGGCTATTTCGGCGACCTCGCCACCGACATGCAGCCGGGTCCGTCTGACGGCACCGCGACGGTCAAGTTCGTCGATGTCGGCCAGGCCGACATGGGCTTCCCCTCGCCCGGCGTCTTCTCCTTCGCCATCCAGAACGGCATGAAGCTGAAGTCGGTGTTCCACATGGGCGCGCGCGACACCTTCAGCATCGCCTTCCGCAAGGGCCAGGGCACCAAGAACCTGAAGGACCTCGAAGGCAAGACGATCCTGCTCGGCTCCGCCGCTTGGCAGGCGATCGTCGATCCGCTGCTTGCCGCGCAGGGTGTCGACATCAAGAAGGTGAAATATGTCGAGGCCGGGTGGCCGACCTGGGGCACCGCGCTCGCCGGCGGCCAAGGCGATGCCGCACTCTCCTGGGAAGGTCTGCGCGCCGAATGGATCGCCAAGGACCTCGACTTCGAATATTGGCTCGGCGTCCAGAATTCCAAGCTTCCGGCCAACACCTTCGTCGTGCGCGCCGCCGATCTCGAGGATCCCGACAAGAAGGCCTTCCTCGAAAAATATCTGCGCGGCTGGGCGATGGGCCTCGAATTCGGCTACCAGAACCCGCGCGCGGCCGTCGAAGCCGTGTTCGAGCAATTCCCGACCTTGGCCAAGAACCTTGGCCCTGAGCTCGGCACCACCTCGATCCTGCAGCAGATCAACGTCTTCCGCGGTGACATGGACAAGCGCAGTGGCTGGGGCTCGCACGACATGGCGAGCTGGCAGGGCTTTTTCGACGAGATCCTGAAGATCGGCCAGATCACCGCGCCGGTGAAGGCCGAAGACGTCTGCACCAACGACCTGATTCCGACCGCCAACGACTTCGACAAGGCGAAGGTCAAGGCCGATGCCGACGGCGTGAAACTGTCGGAAGGCTTTGCCGCGCTCGACGTCGAGAAGATCAAGGCGCACCTGTTCGATTCCGCCGTCAAGTAAGGCGGGCGCATTGACCATCGGGCGGCGCCTGATGCCGCCCGAGCTACTGTTCAAAGAGCATTGGGGAGGCTGACATGGCCGACAAAGTAAAAATCCTGGTGGTTGGTCTGGGCAATATGGGCGCTTCGCATGCGAGCGCCTATCACCGCTCCGACGGCTTCGAGATCGTCGGCATCATGAGCCGCACCATCAAGAGCAACAAGAAGATCCCGAAGGAGCTCGCCGGCTATCCGCTCTATGAGGATTTCGACTTGGCGCTGAAGGAGACCAAGCCGGACGCGGTCTCGATCAACAGTTGGCCGAACACGCATGCCGAATACGCGCTGAAGGCGATCGCCGCCAACTGCCATGTGTTCATGGAAAAGCCCCTCGCCACCAACATCGCCGACGCCGAGAAGGTGGTGGCCGCCGCGCGGGCCAAGAACCGGAAGCTGGTTCTGGGCTACATCCTGCGCGTCCACCCGTCCTGGATCAAATTCATCGAGGTCGGCAAGACGCTCGGCAAGCCCCTGGTGATGCGCCTCAACCTCAACCAGCAGAGCAGCGGCAGCGCCTGGCACTGGCACAAGAACCTGATCGACTCGCTGATCCCGATCGTCGACTGTGGCGTGCACTATGTCGACGTCATGTGCCAGCTGACCGGCGCCAAGCCGGTGCGCGTGCACGGCATCGGCGCCAAACTCTGGGCCGAGGCCGACAAGCAGAACTATGGCCATCTGCACGTCACTTTCGATGATGGCTCGGTCGGCTGGTATGAAGCCGGCTGGGGCCCGATGATGAGCGAGACCGCCTATTTCGTGAAGGATGTGGTCGGCCCGAAAGGCGCCGTTTCGATCGTCGCCGGCCAGTCCGCAAGCAGCGCCAAGGAAGCCGAGGAGGTATCGGATTCCGCCGACATCGACCGCCACACCAAGACCGACGCGCTGAAGATCCACTACGCGCAGGTCGATGGCGACAAGAACTTCTCGAAGCCCGACGAGATCGTCAGCATGGAGGACGAGCCCGGCCATCAGGAGCTTTGCGACCGCGAGCAGGCCTTCTTCCTGCGCGCCATCCGTGAGGACCTCGATCTGACCGAGCAAATGGATGCCGCCGTCAACAGCCTGCGCATCGTTTTAGCCGCCGAGCAGAGCATCGCGGAGAAGCGGACCGTCGAGCTGACCTGAAGCTTCCGGTCAGCCTGCCGCGCAACCTCACATCTAGCCGCTTCGCGGCTGGGCAGTCCGCCGGCGGCGTGCCGATCGGCATGCAGCCAGTCGGCCGCTATGTAGCGCTCTCCACGCAGTTGGAAGAGGAGATGCCGTGCAGGGACCGGCGGCCGGCCAACCAGCTTCCGGATCTTTGGAACAGCACGTTGCCGCCGCCTTCATCCCGTGGCGTCAATTTCCTATAAGATTCCTATTTCTTTGCTCCCCGCCTCGTCTCGAACCCTTATGGCGGTCGGGTCCATATTCCCCTCGAAAAACACTTTCATCGCCGTCGCCGCCAAGGTGACGGGCGGTCCTGTGCAATTTTGAACTCGACCGTGTCGGGGTGCAAAAACAAGCCGAAACAAGGAATGCCTGCAATGGACCTCGTTGTTCTCGGGATGGGGATTTTGTTCTTCGTCCTGTCCTTAGCTTACGTCAAAGCCTGCGACAGAATCTGATCGAAGGGTCTTACAATGCTTTTCGACTACGTCCTCGGCGGCGCGGTGACCTTGTTCTTGCTTGCCTACCTCACCTACGCCCTCATCCGCCCAGAGCGCTTCTGATCGGCATACGGAAAGTCAGTTCATGACACTCAACGGCTGGATACAGATCCTCGTCTATTGCGGGATCCTGCTTTTGCTCGTGAAGCCGCTCGGCGGCTACATGCACCGCGTCTTCAAAGGCGATCGTACGTTGCTGTCGCCCGTGCTTGTCCCGATCGAGCGCGGCCTCTATCGCCTCGCCGGGACAAGCGAGAAGGAAGAACAGCACTGGGCCGCCTACGCCACCGGCATGCTGCTTTTCAACCTCGCCGGTTTCCTCGTGCTTTATGCCTTGCAGCGGCTGCAGGGCGCGCTGCCCTACAATCCCGCCGGGATGGCTGCGGTCGAACCGGAGCTCGCCTTCAACACCGCGGCGAGCTTCGTCACCAATACCAACTGGCAGAACTACGGCGGCGAAAGCACGATGTCCTACCTCGTGCAGATGGCCGGCCTCACCGTCCAGAACTTTGTTTCGGCCGCCACCGGCATTGCCATTGCGATCGCGCTGATCCGCGGCTTTGCCCGCGCCTCGGGCAAGTCGATCGGCAGTTTCTGGGTCGACCTGACCCGCTGCACGCTTTACGTGCTCCTGCCGGCCTGCATCGTGCTGACGCTCGTCTATGTGTGGCTCGGCATCCCGCAGACGCTTGGACCCTATGTCGACGCCACCACGCTGGAAGGCGCCAAGCAGACGATCGCGCTCGGCCCAGTCGCCTCTCAGGTCGCCATCAAGATGCTTGGCACCAATGGCGGCGGCTTCTTCAACGCCAATGCCGCGCATCCTTTTGAGAATCCGGACGCCATCTCGAACCTGATCCAGATGCTGTCGATCTTCGCGCTCGGCGCCGGTCTCACCAACGTCTTCGGGCGGATGGTCGGCAGTGAGCGCCAGGGTTGGGCCATCCTTGCCTCGATGGGCGTGCTGTTTCTCGTCGGCGTCATCGTCTGCTACTGGGCCGAGGCCGCCGGCAGTCCGCTGGTGCATGCGCTCGGCATCGACGGCGGCAACATGGAAGGCAAGGAGACGCGCTTCGGAATTGCGTTGTCGGCGCTGTTCGCGGTCATCACCACGGCCGCCTCGTGCGGCGCCGTGAATGCCATGCACGATTCGTTCACCGCGCTTGGCGGCATGATCCCGCTGATCAACATGCAGCTTGGCGAGGTCATCGTCGGCGGCGTCGGCGCCGGCTTCTACGGCATCCTGATGTTTGTCGTCATCGCCGTCTTCGTCGCCGGCCTGATGGTCGGCCGCACACCGGAATATCTCGGCAAGAAGATCGAGGCCAAGGAGGTCAAGATGGCGATGCTTGCCATCCTCTGCCTGCCGCTGGCGATGCTGATCTTCACGGCTATCGCCGTGGTCCTGCCGAGCGCGGTGGCCTCGATGGCCAATGGCGGCCCGCACGGCTTCACCGAGGTGCTCTATGCCTATACGTCGGCGGCCGCGAACAACGGCTCGGCCTACGGCGGACTGACCGGCAACACGCCCTGGTACAACATCACCATCGCGATCGGCATGCTGATGGGCCGCTTCCTGGTCATCATCCCGGCTTTGGCCATCGCCGGCTCGCTGGCCACGAAGAAGACCGTGCCTGCTTCCGCCGGCACCTTCCCGACCGACGGCATGCTGTTCGTCGGTCTCCTGGTCGGCGTGATCGTCATCGTCGGCGGCCTCACCTTCTTCCCGTCGCTCGCCGTCGGTCCGATCGTCGAGCATCTGGCGATGATCCTCGGACAGACTTTCTGAGATGACCATGCCCTGGTTCAACAACATACGTCGGCACGATCGTCACCAATCCGGTGACGGAACGCCCGATGACGGAGGGGACGAGAAGCCTCGTCCTTTCCCGACGCTCTCCACCTTCCTCGGCATGGCGGCCGTGCTGTTCGTGCTGTGGCTGCTGGCCTCGGGCCTTCCGCATCTGTTGCCGAAGACCGAACACCCGGCGCCATCCAACATCACCGATACCGGAGTCCTGAAATGAGCCAGTCCAAATCCGCGAGCATTCTGGATGCCAGCATCCTGATGCCCGCCATCGGTGGCGCTTTCCGCAAGCTCGATCCGCGCACGCTGATCAAGAACCCGGTGATGTTCGTCGTCGCCATCGTCTCAGCACTCACCACCGTCCTGTTCGTCAAGGATGTCATCACCGGCGGCGGCGATCTCGGCTTCACCTTGCAGATTATCATCTGGCTGTGGTTCACCGTGCTGTTCGCCAACTTTGCCGAGGCCGTGGCCGAGGGGCGCGGCAAGGCGCAGGCGGACTCGCTGCGCAAGGCGCGCACCGAGACCCAGGCCAAGCTGCTCGTCAACGCCGAGGATCGCGGCAAGTTCAAGTTGGTGCCTGGCACCAGCCTGAAGGTCGGCGACATCGTGCTGGTCGAAGCCGGCGACATCATCCCTTCCGACGGCGAGGTGATCGAAGGCGTGGCTTCCGTCAACGAGGCGGCAATCACCGGCGAATCCGCGCCTGTGATCCGCGAATCCGGCGGCGACCGCTCGGCCGTCACCGGCGGCACGCAGGTGCTGTCCGATTGGATCCGCGTGCGCATTTCCGCCGCCTCCGGCCAGACCTTCCTCGACCGCATGATCTCGCTGGTCGAAGGTGCGGAGCGCCAGAAGACCCCGAACGAGATCGCGCTTAACATCTTGCTTGTAGGCATGACGCTGATCTTCGTCCTGGCCACCGCGACCATCCCGAGCTTCGCCTCTTATTCCGGCGGCTATATCCCGGTGACGATCCTCGTCGCTTTGTTCGTGACGCTGATCCCGACCACGATCGGCGCGCTGCTTTCGGCCATCGGCATTGCCGGCATGGATCGCCTGGTGCGTTTCAACGTGCTTGCCATGTCCGGCCGCGCCGTCGAGGCTGCCGGCGACGTGGACACGTTGCTCCTCGACAAGACCGGCACCATTACGCTCGGCAATCGCCAGGCGACCGAGTTCCATCCGGTGAAGGGTGTGTCCGAACAGGAACTGGCCGATGCTGCTCAATTGGCCTCGCTGGCTGACGAGACGCCGGAAGGCCGCTCGATCGTGGTGCTGGCGAAGGAAAAATACGGCATCCGCGCCCGCGATATGGCGACCTTGCATGCCACTTTCGTGCCCTTCACCGCGCAGACCCGTATGAGCGGCGTCGACATCGACGGCTCGTCGGTGCGCAAAGGCGCGGTCGATGCCGTGCTAGCCCATGTCAATCAAGCAACAGTCGCAAGCCATGGCACGCGTCCGACAAGCGACACCATGCGCGACCTGCAGGCCAGGGCCGACGAGATCGCCCAGGCCGGCGGCACGCCGCTGGCGGTCGAGCGCGACGGGCGCCTGCTCGGCGTCGTCCACCTCAAGGACATCGTCAAGGGCGGCATTCGCGAGCGTTTCGCCGAGTTGCGCAAGATGGGCATCCGCACGGTGATGATCACCGGCGACAATCCGCTGACCGCAGCGGCCATCGCGGCCGAAGCCGGCGTCGACGACTTCCTGGCCCAGGCGACGCCTGAAAACAAGCTGTCGCTGATCCGCGAGGAACAGGCCAAGGGCAAGCTTGTCGCGATGTGCGGCGACGGCACCAACGATGCGCCGGCGCTCGCCCAGGCCGATGTCGGCGTCGCCATGAACACCGGCACGGTCGCCGCGCGCGAGGCCGGCAACATGGTCGACCTCGACAGCGATCCGACCAAGCTGATCGAGATCGTCGAGATCGGCAAGGCGCTGCTGATGACGCGCGGTTCGCTGACCACCTTCTCGATCGCCAACGACGTCGCCAAGTATTTCGCCATCATCCCGGCCATGTTCGCCGTGTTCTACGTCGCGCCCGGCCAGTCGGTAGGCCCGCTGCAGGCGCTCAACATTATGCATCTGGCGACGCCGCAGAGCGCCATTCTGTCGGCGATCATCTTCAACGCGCTGATCATCGTCGCGCTGATCCCGCTGTCGCTGAAGGGGGTGAAATACCGCGCCATCGGCGCCGGCGCGCTGCTCACCCGCAATCTTCTCGTCTACGGCCTTGGCGGCATCATCGTGCCGTTCGCCGGCATCAAGGCGATCGACCTGATCGTCACGGCTCTTGGCCTGGCATAGGAACCCATTCCGATGTTCAAGCAACTCAGACCCGCTATCGTCATGATCGTTTTCTTCACGGTGCTGACCGGCCTCATCTATCCGATCGGCATGATCGGCATCGCGCAGGCGCTGTTTCCCAGGCAGGCCAATGGCAGCCTGATCGAAAAGGATGGTAAGGTTATCGGCTCCGAACTGATCGGCCAGGCCTTCGCCAGCGACCGCTATTTCCACGGGCGGCCCTCGGCCGCCGGCGACGGCTACAACGCCGCCTCCTCCGGCGGCTCGAATCTCGGGCCGACCAATGCGAAGCTGATCGAACGTATCAAGGCCGACGCCGACAGGCTGAAGGCTGAGAACCCGAACGCACCGGTTCCGATGGATCTCGTCACCACGTCTGGCAGCGGCCTCGATCCCGACATCAGCCCGGAGGCGGCCTATTTCCAGGTGCCGCGGATTGCCAAGGCCAGGGGCATCGATGAAGCCAAGGTGAAATCGCTTGTCGACGGCCATGTCGAGGATCGCGAGCTGGGCTTCATGGGTGAGCCGGTGGTCAATGTGCTGGCCCTCAACATGGGGCTCGACGATCTCAAATAATCAGCACTCGCAGCGGGGATCGACACGATCCCCGGTGCAATCCATGATTGGACTTGATGCCGGACGACAGGACCAACTTCGAGAACAGACCTTCTCCCGACGCGCTGCTCGAGCACGCGGAGCGGGAGGGCCGCGGCCGTCTGCGCATCTTCCTTGGCGCGGCGCCCGGCGTCGGCAAGACCTACGAGATGCTGTTGGCAGGCCGCGCCCGGCGCGCCGACGGCATCGACGTCGCGATCGGCGTCGTTGAAACGCATGGCCGCAAGGAAACCCAAGCGCTGGTCGAAGGCTATGAGGTGATCCCGCGCCGCGAGGTCGAATACAGGGGCCGGGTCCTTGACGAGATGGACATCGACGCCATCCTGAAACGGCGGCCGGAGCTGGTTCTGATCGACGAGCTCGCGCACACCAACGGGCCCGGCAGCCGTCATCCCAAGCGCTATCTCGATGTTCAGGAAATCCTGTCGCAGGGCATCGACGTCTACACCACGCTCAACATCCAGCATGTCGAAAGCCTGAATGACGTCGTGGCGCAGATCACCCGCGTCAGGGTGCGTGAAACCGTTCCGGATTCCATCATCGACGAGGCCGACGACATCGAGGTCATCGACCTCACCCCGGACGACCTGATCAAGCGGCTGCATGAAGGCAAGGTCTATTTCCCGCAAACCGCTCAGCGCGCGATCGAGAACTATTTTTCGCCTGGCAATCTGACGGCGCTTCGCGAGTTGGCGCTGCGACGCACCGCGCAGCGCGTCGATGAACAGCTCCTCAGCCATATGCAGTCCCACGCCATTCCGGGACCGTGGGCGGCCGGCGAGCGGGTCCTTGTCTGCGTCGACTCGCGTCCGGACGGGAGCGCTCGTATCCGCTACGCGCGCCGGCTCGCCGATCGCCTGCGGGCGCCATGGACGGCGCTGCATGTCGACACGCCTCGCCTGGCCGGCATGTCCGAAGAGGACAAGGACCAGCTGGCAACAAACCTGCGCCTTGCCGAACAGCTCGGCGCCGAGGTGGCGACCATCCCGGGCCAGAACGTCGCCCAGGACATCGTGCGCCATGCGATGGCGAACAACTTCACCCATATCGTCATCGGCAGGCCGACCCGCTCGCGCTGGCGGGAACTGATCGAGGGCTCGCTCACCTATGACCTGATCCGCAATGCCGGCGACATCAGTGTCCATGTCATTTCGGGCAAGGAGCGCGATGCCAACATGCCGTCGGCCCGGGTGAAGGCCGCGCCCGAGCAGAAGCCCTTCCAGATCTGGCCCTATCTGTTCTCGACGGCCTATGTCGCCGGCGCGGTGGCCGTCAGCTCGATTCTCGATCAGTTCCTCGATGTCCGCAATCTGGCCAGCGTTCTGCTGCTGGCGGTGCTGACTTCTGCGGTGACGTTCGGACTCTGGCCGGCGCTCTACGCTTGTTTCCTGAGCGCGCTTGCCTTCAACTATTTCTTTCTCGAGCCGCGCTATACGTTCACGATCAGGGATCCGGAGAGCATCGTTGCCTTCGCGGTCTTTCTCGTTGTCGCAGTCATCGCCAGCAATCTGACGGCGCGCGTCCAGCGCCAGGCGGTCGCCGCCCGCTCACGCGCGCGAGCCACGCAGGACATCTACTCGTTCTCGAAGAAGCTCGCTGGCGCCGGCACGCTTGACGACGTGCTGTGGGCCACCGCCTTCCAGATCGCCTCGATGCTGAAAGTGCGCGTGGTGCTGCTTCTGCCCGAGAATGGAACGATCACCGTCAAGGCCGGCTATCCGCCGGACGACACGCTCGCCGAGGCCGACATCGCGGCGGCCCGCTGGGCCTGGGAACATGACCGCCCGGCCGGCCGCGGCGCCGATACGCTGCCCGGCGCGAAGCGCCTCTATCTGCCCTTGCGGACGGGGCGCACGGCGGTCGGTGTCGTCGGCCTCGACAACGACAAACAGGGCCCTTTGCTGACCCCAGAGCAGCAGCGCCTTCTCGACGCGCTTGCCGATCAGGCGGCGGTCGCCATCGAGCGCATCCAGCTTGTCGCCGATGTCGACCGCGCCAGGCTGGCGGCGGAAGCGGACCGGCTGCGCACGGCGCTGCTTACCTCGATCTCGCATGACCTGAAGACGCCGCTGGCCGCCATCATGGGTGCCGCCGGCACGCTGCGGGAATACGCGGCCGCCCTTCCCGAAGAGGACCGCGCGGAACTCCTGTCGACGGTGGTCGACGAATCGGAGCGGCTCAACCGCTTCATCGCCAATCTGCTGGACATGACCAAGATCGAGTCCGGCGCCATGGAGCCGAACTACGCCCTCCATTATGTCGGCGATATCGTCGGCTCGGCGCTCGATCGCGCTCGCAAGATCACCGGCGAGCACCGCATCGACACCGACACTCCGCCGGACTTGCCGATGCTGCGCCTCGACCCGGTGCTGTTCGAGCAGGCGCTGTTCAACCTCCTCGACAATGCCGCCAAATATTCCGCGCCCGGCTCAACCATCCGCCTCAAAGGCTGGGTCGACAACGGCTCCGTCATCCTGCAGGTCATGGACGAGGGACCAGGCATCCCGCCGAACGACCTCGAACGGATCTTCGACACCTTCTATCGGGTGCGCAAGCGCGACCAGGTCCGCGCCGGCACGGGTCTCGGCCTGTCGATCAGCCGCGGTTTCGTCGAGGCCATGGGCGGCACGATCTCGGCGACGAACCGCACCGACCGGCCCGGCGCGATCTTCACCATCCGCATGCCGGTGCCGCAGGAAATTCCGGAACTTGCCGTGGCCAAAACGGATGACGCCGCATGACCGGTCAGAACGTCAGCATCCTGGTCGTCGACGACGAGCCGCCGATCCGCAAGCTGCTTCGGGTCGGCCTCGGCAGCCAGGGCTATGCCGTATCGGAGGCACCGAACGCCAAGGCAGCGATCGAGCTCATGCAGGCGCAGCGGCCCGACCTGATCCTGCTCGATCTCGGCCTCCCGGGGATGACGGGCCTCGAACTGCTCGGCAAATGGCGTGACGACGGCCTCGACATTCCGGTCGTCATCCTGTCGAGCCGCACCGACGAGGCCGGCATCGTCCAGGCGCTCGAGATCGGCGCCGACGACTATGTGGCGAAACCCTTCGGCATGAACGAGCTCGTCGCCCGCGTCCGCGTGGCGCTGCGCCACAAGCTCCAGCAGCAGGGCGAGAAGCCGGTGTTCCAGGCCGGCGACCTCTCGGTCGACCTGGTGAAGCGCATCGTCAAGGTCGAGGGCAAGGAAGTAAAACTGTCGCCGAAGGAATACGATATCCTGCGCATGCTCGTGCAGTATGCCGGCAAGGTTCTGACCCATCAGTTCCTGCTGAAGCAGATCTGGAACGAGTCGACGGACGTGCAATATCTCAGGGTCTATGTCCGCCAATTGAGGCAGAAGATCGAGAGGACACCGGACCAGCCGCGCTACATCATCACCGAGACCGGCGTCGGCTACCGTTTGCGCGAGGTCGATTGAAGGATCCGAGCGGCGGGCATCATCCAACCCATCGAGGCTGTGCCGCGAGATCGGTCGCTTGAACCATGGTAGATCCGCACAAACACCCTATATTACGGCAAGGTTTCTGTTTTCGTTCGGGAAGGAAGCGATGTCGCGTCCTCGGCTATCGGCGGCTTTGATTGCCGCGGCTTTGTCGACTGCCGCCCTTTTGGGCGCGCCTTCACATGCCTCCGCGCAGGTCGTCATCCCCACAGACCGCAACGCCCTGATCCAACATAACGAGCTGCAGGCGCTCCGGAACCAGCTGCAGCGACGACAGTTCCAGCAACAGCAGCAGCTTTACCGCGAGCAGGACCGGCAGATCGTTCCGAAGGCTCGCCCTGAAGTGCCGATCGTCAAGCAGAATTGCCAGTCTCAGGTGATCGGCACCACGATTTCGCGCGTCTGCCGCTGACATTTTTCTTTTTTCGGTTTACTTAGCCGACTTACTGTCGGCGGCGTCCGGCTTGCGTGGGCGGCGGTTTTGGGATTTGCAGGAGCGAGGTTTTGCCGTGCGGATAGCGTACGGCAGGAATGCGCTTTGATCGGATTTTGGGATGGCAGCAGCCAAGAAGAAAGCAGTACGCAGGGCAAAGAAGGGAGAGCGGATCCGCCAGGTGGCGGCCATTCCCTTTCGCCTACGCGGCGACGGCCAGCTTGAAGTCTTGCTGGTCACCTCGCGCACGACCAAACGTTTCATTGTGCCCAAGGGCTGGCCGATGAAGGGCAAGAGCGGGCGCAAGGCCGCCGCGATCGAGGCCCAGGAAGAGGCGGGCGTGCTGGGCAAGGCGCTGAAGCAGCCTGCCGGCGGCTACTCCTATTGGAAGCGCATGGCCAGCCGTTTCGTCCGTGTCGACGTGGTCGTCTACCTGCTCGAGGTCAGCGAGGAGATGGCCGACTGGCGGGAGGCCGTGAACCGTCAGCGGGCCTGGCTGCCGGCGGCCGATGCGGCCCTGCTGATCGACGAGCCGGAGCTTTCCACGCTGCTGAGGGATTTGACGGCCTTGGCGACCGATCCGGCGTAAGACGATGGCCTGGCGCAATTCCACGAAAGCGTGACACGGCTGTCCGTCAGGAATTCCGTCACAACAAAATGGATGGAATGGTTCGCCGTTTTCCGTGGAACGGTGAAACGCTCTAATCGGAGTCGCCAGGAAACGGCCGTGCCGGGGTGCCGCTATAAGCCCACAGCCATTCTTTGGGCAGAGGTCCCTTGTTGCGGTCGCTCTCCTGTGATTGCTCCCAGGCATGCGCCAGTATGCCTACCGAGCGCGACAGCACGAAGAGGCCGCGCGTCAGTGGCGGCGGGAAGCCAAGCTCGCCATAGATGACGGCCGTGGCGCCATCGATGTTGAGCGGGATCGTCTTGCCCTTGCGTGTCGCCACCTCCGCCTCGATCGCCTCGGCAATGTCGGCAAAGCGCCCGCTGACGACGCCGCGACCGGCGAAGTCGTGCGTCAGTTCGATGAGGCGTGGCGCCCGCGGATCGATCGGGTGGAAGCGATGCCCGAGGCCGGGCACGTAGCCCTTTTCCTCGGCGAAGAACCGGTCGAGCCGCGCACTCACCGCTTCGGCGAGGCTCGCGCCACCATCGATTGCGGCGGCGATGTTGCCATAGAAGGAAAGCGCCTGCTCGCCGGCCCCGCCATGCACGTCCCCCAGCACATTGATGGCGGAGGCCATGGCGTTGTTGATGCCGACGCCGCAGGTCGCCGCCATGCGCGCGATCGCGATCGACGGCGCCTGCGGGCCGTGGTCGACGGCGGCCCCGAGCGCGATGCCGAGCAGCGCCGCCTGATCGTCGCCCGGCAATTCGCCGCGCAGCATAAGCCAGATCATCGCCGGAAAGCTGACCCGGCCGATCAGATCCTGGATCTGGTAGCCGCGCAGCCGGATCACGCCGGGCTGCATCTCGATGATGCCGGTCCGCCACCACTCCTCGCCGCGGTCGCGGCCGGTCTTTTTGTCCGCGCTCATGCCCGCGCCCTCCCCTTGCCGCGCGCCGGCAAGCTGGCGAACACGTCGTCCATATGCGCGCCAAGACGTGGCGGAGGGCCGGCTGGCACGGGAGCCGCACCGTCGACCATAAAGCCGCCGCGCACCACCGTGAGCGGCTTCTCCATTCCGGGTATCTCCTGGAAGCGCGTCGTCATGCGGCGCTCGATGACCTGGCGTTCCTGCAGCACTTGCGGGATCGTCAGCACCCGCCCGGCCGGCACGCCGGCGCGGTTGAGCTTTTCTTCCCAGACCGCCGCAGGAGCGCCGGCAAGCGCGTCCTCGATGAGCGGCTTCAGCGCTGCCCGGTTCCCTTTGCGCGTCTCGCGTTCGGCGAAGCGCGGATCCGAAGCCAAGTCTGGGCGGCCGATCAAGCCGCAAAGGATCACGAACTGCTCCTGCTTGTTGGCGGCGATGTTGAGCAGGCCCTCGCCGGTGCGGAACGCGCCGGAGGGCGCGGCCGTCATGTTCTCGTTGCCCATGGCTTGAGGCTCAACGCCCGCCGTCAGATAGTTCGACACCGGCCATCCCAAGGCCGACAGCGTGCATTCGAGCATCGACACGTCGAGGAAGGCGCCTTCGCCGCTGGTCTTCTGCCGCACCAGCGCCGCAGCGATGGCGAAGGCCCCCACCAGCCCGCCCAGCGTGTCGGCGACCGGATAGCCGACGCGCAGCGGCGCCGTTTCCGGCGTGCCGGTGATGCTCATGATCCCGGACAGCCCCTGGATGATCTGATCATAGGCCGGGTTGCCGCGCATCGGGCCGGTCTGGCCGAAACCCGATATCGCGCAATAGACGAGGCTTGGCCGCACCTCCTTCAGCTTCTCGTGGCCGAGGCCGAGCCGATCCATCACGCCCGGCCGGAAATTCTCGACCAGTGCGTCCGCCGTGGCGACCAGGTTGAGGAACCGCTCGCGGTCGGCCTCCTGCTTCAGGTCGAGCACCACCGATCGTTTGCCAGCGTTCTGCGCCAGGAAGGATGCACCCATGCCGGCTTTGTTGAGCTCCGGCGAGGCGCCAAGCTGGCGCGCGAGATCGCCGCCCGGCGGCGCCTCGACCTTGATGACGTCGGCGCCGAGCAGCGCCAGCTGGTAGGCGCAGTAAGGACCTGCCAGCACATTGGTGAGGTCGAGGACGCGTATGCCGGAAAGCAGGTCTGTCATGATGCTCCAGATCGGTCAGGCATCGCCCGGCACATGCTCTGGTCCGCGCGTGCGCCGGCGTTCGATCCAGGCCCAGATATGCGGGCCGACCAGACCGATGAAGGCGAGCGTTAATAGCGTCAGCGAGAGCGGGTGCCGGTAGAACACCGTCCAGTCGCCATTGGCGATCGTCATCGCCCGGCGGAACTGCGTCTCGGCGAGCGGCCCGAGGATCATGCCGATGATGACCGGCGCCGTCGGAAAATCGAAGCGGCGCATAAGGAAACCCGCCGCGCCCAGCAGATAGAGGATGATGAGATCGATCGGCGACTGCGAGATGCCGTAGGTGCCGACGGTGGCGAACACCAGAATGCCGGCATAGAGCTGCGGCGCCGGGATCTTGAGCAATCGTACCCAAAGGCCGATCAACGGCAGGTTGAGGATGACGAGGATGACGTTGGCGATGAACAGGCTGGCGATGAGGCCCCAGACGAGATTGGCCTGTGTCGTCAACAGCAGCGGTCCGGGATTGATGCCGTAGCTCTGGAAGGCCGACAGCATGATCGCCGCCGTTGCCGAGGTCGGCAGGCCAAGCGTCAGCATCGGCACCAGCACGCCGGCAGCCGACGCGTTGTTGGCAGCCTCCGGCCCGGCGACGCCTTCGATGGCGCCGACCGTGCCGAACTCCTCCTTGTGCTTGGAAAGCTTCTTTTCGATGGCATAGGACAGGAAGGTCGGGATCTCGGCCCCGCCGGCGGGCAGGGCGCCGATCGGGAAGCCGATTGCCGCGCCCCTGAGCCACGGCTTCCACGAGCGCGCCCATTCGGAAGCAGTCATGTAGAGCGAGCCCCTCAGCGGCACGATCTCGTCCTTCCCGGCATAGCGGCGCGAGGCCACATAGAGAGTCTCGCCGACCGCAAAGAGGCCGACCGCGACGATGATGACGTCGACGCCGTCGAGCAACTCGCCCATGCCGAAGGTGAAGCGCGGCTGCCCGGTCTGCAGGTCGACGCCGATCATGCCGATGACGAAGCCGACGAACAGGCTGGTAAGCCCCCGCACAGAGGACGAGCCGAGCACCGCCGAAACGGTGATGAAGGCGAGCACCATCAGCGAGAAATATTCCGCCGGCCCGAAAGCCAGCGCCAGCTTGACCACGATCGGCGCCAGGAAGGCGACGCCCAGCGTGCCGATGGTCCCCGCGACGAACGAGCCGATCGCGGAAGTCGCGAGCGCCGCGCCGCCGCGGCCCGAACGCGCCATCCGGTTGCCCTCGAGGGCGGTGACGATGGTGGCGCTTTCGCCCGGTGTATTGAGCAGGATCGACGTCGTCGAGCCGCCATACATGGCGCCGTAATAGATGCCGGCAAACAGGATGAAGGAAGCTTCCGGCGCCACCTGGTAGGTGATCGGCAAAAGCAGCGCGATGGTCAGCGCCGGCCCGAGGCCGGGCAGCACGCCGATCGCGGTTCCGAGCGTCGTGCCGAGCAGGCACCACAAGAGATTGGTCGGCGTGAAGGCGACCGCAAATCCGTGCGCGAGATAACCGAGCGTGTCCATCGTCCTCAGCCCCTTCCCATGCCGACGAGGGCGCTGATCAACGCGTTGAGCTGGTTCTCGATCAGGCCGGCCCCGATATTGACGCCGAGCGCTCTGGCGAATCCGAAATAGGCAGCCAGCGCCAACATCAGGCCGAGCAGCGCATCGCGCAGCGAATGCCGGCTGCCGAAGCCGAAGCAGACCAGCACGAACATGATCACCGAGGCGGCTGTGAAGCCGAGCGGCTGGATCAGCACGAGATTGGCAACGAGCCCCGCGACCACGAAACCCATCGCCTTCCAATCGGTCGGCGTCTCCTTTTCCTCGTCCGGCTGCCAGCCGCCACGCAGGGCGGCAACGATGAGCAGCAGCGACAGGATCACCATGCCGGCCATGGTCATGTAGGGGAAGACCTTCGGGCCGACCTTGGAATAGAGCGGCGAAACCGGGATCGCCAGGGTCTGCCAGGCAACGGCCCCGGCGCAGGCAAGAAGCCCGACGCCGATCAGCAATTCGGGTATGGCAAGGCGCGGCGGTGACGCCTGCTGGTCGCTGGTGCTCATGATCTCCTCCCCGGAAGCCGGCCTTACACTGCCGGCTTCGCCGCAGTTTCATTGAACCGTCGCATGTCCGCTGTCTCGAAGAAGGCGATGCAGCCTCCTTCGAGATCAGGCAGGAGGCGATCAGGCGAGGCCGAGATCCTTGAGGATCGCGCCGATGCGTGTCGTGTCCTCGGCGACGAACTTGGCATAATCGTCGCCGGTCAGCAGAATCGGCGTCCAGTTGCGGTTCTTGCACTCGGTCGCCCAGGCCTCGCTCTTGGCCATGGTCTCGACCATCTTGATCATCGCCGCCTTGTCTTCGTCGGAAACGCCGGGGGGTGCAAAGACGCCGCGCCAGTTGAACAATTCGACGTCGATGCCGGCCTCTTTCAATGTCGGCGCGTCGATGCCTTCCTGGCGCTTGTCCGACGAGATCGCCAGCAGCCGGAGCGCGCCCGCCTTGACCTGCTCGGAGAATTCGCCATAGCCGGAAATGCCGGCCGCGACCTGGTTGCCGAGCAGCGCCGACAGCGCCTCGCCGCCGCCGGCGAACGGCACATAGGACAGGTTGGCGGCAGGCACGCCGGCCGTCTTGGCGATCAGGCCGAAAAGGATGTGGTCGGAACCGCCGGCCGAACCGCCGGCCACCGGAACCTTCGTCGGATCCGCCTTCAGCGCCGCGACGAAATCATTGGCCGTCTTGAACGGCGAGGCTGCCGGCACCACCAGCGCCTCGAACTCGCCGGTGAGGCGCGCGATCGGCGTCACTTCGGTGAGATTGTTGGCGGCCTTGTTGGCGATGATGGCGCCAACCATGACCATGCCGGCAACCATCAGCGCGTTGCCCTTGCCCTTCCACTGGTTGACGAATTGCGGCAGGCCGACCGTGCCGCCGGCGCCGCCGACATTGGTGATCTGCGAGCCGGAGATCAGCTTTTCGGAGCGCAGCACCTGATCGATCGTGCGCGCGGTCTGGTCCCAGCCGCCGCCGGGGGCCGCCGGCACGAAAATTTGGATTTGCGGGGCGTCCTGCGCAAAGGCGGGTCCGAAATGCAAAGCCGCGAAGCCGGCGGCGGTGGTCGACAAGAATCTGCGTCTGTTCAGCATGGGATTCCTCCAAATCACGACACCTCCTCCGGTGCCTGCCAAGACGTGGCCTGAATTAAGACCCGCATTCGAGTTCAAGCATTTGTTACCGCGTTCTGTCAACGGGAATGCCATTCTGCTGGACAGAACGCATAGGATCGGACTAAATCCGCATGTCCAGGGTCATTCCCGGATGGGCGACCACGATGAAATCGTCACCGCAATGACAGACCTCCCTCCAAGCCAGGCTCCGGCCGACGGCGTTGCCGCGCTCGACCGGGCAATCGCCATCCTCGACGCGTTCACCATTGCCGACCGGTCGCTCGGCCTCGCCGAAATCGCGGCCCGAACCGGTCTCTACAAGAGCACGATCCTCAGATTGGCCAACTCGCTGATGCGCGGGCAATTGCTGGAGCGCCTGGAGGACGGACGCTATCGCATCGGACCGGCGACCTTCAGGCTTGGCGCGCTTTACCAGCGCTCGCTCGTGGCGATGGATATCCTGTTGCCGATCATGCGCGATCTCTCCGAGCGGAGCTGGGAAAGCGTCGCCTTCTATGTCCGCTCGGGCGACGTGCGCACCTGTCTCTACCGAGTCGAGTCCAAGCACCCGATCCGTTACACGATACGGGAAGGTGACGTGCTGCCCTTGCTGGTTGGTTCCGGCGGCCGGGTGCTGGCCGCTTTCTCGGGAGAGCAGGGCGAGCCTTACGAGACGATCCGGAAAACCTATAGTTACATTTCAATCGGTGACCGCGATCCGCAGACTGCCGGCATCTCCGCCCCTGTCTTCGGGCCGGGACGGACACTGCTCGGCGTGCTCACGCTCGCCGGTCCGAACACGCGGGTCGACGCGGCCTTCCTCACCCGCATGAAGCGGCCGCTGCTCGAAGCTGCCGCCCGCGCCACCCGCGCTTTTGGCGAAGATGCATCCATGCTGGATGCGGCAAGCCTCGACACGCCGCCGGAGCCCACAACGGATCCGGGTTTTGGCGAGCATCAAATTCGAGTTTCCGGCACGCAGCAGGCCAATGTCGCCGAGCTTCGGGCAGGTGGACGCTCAAGCGACGGTTAGCTCTTGCCAATCGCGTCCCTTGGCACCAATCTCGGCTCGAAGGGCCGCTCATCGGGTGGATGGCGGCGCGATAGGTTTTGCCATGACCCGCGATCAGATGCTCGCCCATCTCCGATCCGCCGACGCCGCGGCGCGCGAGGCGGCGGCGCACGGTCATCATCCATTCGGTGCGGTGCTGGTCGGCCCCGACGACGCCATCCTCATGCGCCAAGGCAATATCGACACCGTCCATCACGCCGAAACCGAACTTGCGCGACGCGCGGCGACTGCCTATTCGCCGGAGTTTCTCTGGACCTGCACGCTCGTCTCAACCGGCGAGCCCTGCGCGATGTGCACCGGAACGCTCTACTGGGCCAATATCGGCCGGCTGGTTTACGGCTTCGAGGAGACCCAGCTTCTGGCGCTCACCGGCGATCACGCGGAGAATCCGACGATGAGCCTTTCTTCGCGCGCCGTGCTCGACTCCGGGCAGAAAAAGATCGAGGTGTTTGGCCCCTTCCCCGAAGTCGCGGACGAGCTGCTCGCACCACACCGCGAGTTCTGGAAGCGCTGACGCGGAAGCGGATGTTGGGGACGGGTCCGCAAGGATAGGGTGACCCAGTCCGCCCTAAGCTTCCGCCCTCTAGGCTCTGCTTGACTCACACATATCTCACTGGTTATACGTCAATCAATAGCCATTGAGTTATCGATCCAGATGACGAACGCACACGATATGCTGTTCCGGACGCTTGCCGATCCGACAAGGCGCGCCATCTTCGAGCGTCTGTGCCGGCAAGGCGAGCAGACGGTCGGCGCGCTGACGGCTGAGGCCGGTGTCTCGCAGCCGGCGGTGTCGAAACATCTCGGCCTGCTCAAGCAAGCCGGACTGGTGCGCGACCGCCACGAGGGTCGCCAGACCCATTACAGCGCACAGCTTGGCGCGCTGGCGCCGCTAATGGATTGGACTCGCGATATGGCCGGGTTCTGGGAGAGCCGGTTCGACGATCTCGAGGATCTGCTGCAGAGGATGGATCAATGAACGATATGCCGGCCGGAACGCGCTCCGTTGTCGTCGAGCGCGAGATTCCCTATCCGCCGGAAAAGATCTGGCGGGCACTGACCCAGCCGCATCTCATCGAGGAGTGGCTGATGAAGAACAACTTCAAGCCGGTCGTAGACCACCGTTTCGAACTGAGCGCGGACTGGGGCGGTGTCGAGTGCCAGGTCCAGACAGTCGAGCCAAACAAGACGCTTTGCTACACATGGGACACCAAGGATCTAGAGAGCGTCGTCACATGGACGCTGACCCGGACCGG
Source organism: Mesorhizobium sp. M1A.T.Ca.IN.004.03.1.1 (assembly GCF_003997555.1). Classification (NCBI taxonomy): domain Bacteria; kingdom Pseudomonadati; phylum Pseudomonadota; class Alphaproteobacteria; order Hyphomicrobiales; family Phyllobacteriaceae; genus Mesorhizobium; species Mesorhizobium sp. M1A.T.Ca.IN.004.03.1.1. The sequence goes on from NZ_RZTV01000004.1 coordinate 61,836, forward strand.
CGCCGGCACTCGCCTGCGCATGGAGCAGACGGGCTTCCGAACTGACCAGGAGCCGTATTTCCGGGGCGCCACCGTTGGCTGGCCGAGGTTCTTTGCGGCCTTGGAGCAGGTGCTTTCGCGGATCGAGTGAGGACCTGCGGCAACCTCATCCAGATGGCGCAGCTGGCACGCTGGTAGGCCCAGCGTTCATTGGTTCTTTCAGAGGAGGAAGCATTGGACTGGAGCAAGTGGATCAGGCAGTTGCATCGCTGGCTGTCGATCATCTTTACCGTGACCGTCATCGCCAACTTCGTCGCCATGGCATTGGGCGAGGCGCCGGCCTGGGTGGTCTATTCGCCGCTCCTGCCGCTTTTCCTGCTGTTGTTCAGCGGCCTCTACATGTTCGTGCTGCCCTATGCCGCAAGGTGGCGCGGTGGGCCGGCGCGCGAGCGCGCCGGACCGGCCTGATGGCAAAAGCGAAATCGGCAAAGGTTGCAGCCAGGCCGTCGGGGGAAAAACCCGTCCTGCTTTCGGGCGGCAACCCGCAGATCGCCAAGGGGTATGGTGACGCTCCCGTGCAGGCCTATATCGCGGCGATGCCGGGCTGGAAGAGCGAGGTAGGCCGCCGGCTCGACCAACTTATCATGCAGGCCGTCCCCGACGTGCAGAAGGCCGTCAAATGGAACTCGCCGTTTTACGGCATGGACGGCGAAGGCTGGTTTCTCGGCATTCACTGTTTCACCAGATACGTCAAAGTGGCCTTCTTTCGCGGCATGTCGCTGAAGCCGGTGCCGCCCGGCGAATCCAAGAGCAAGGACACGCGCTATTTTCACATCCATGAGGACGACCAGCTCGACGAAGCGCAATTCGTCTCCTGGGTGAAACAGGCAAGTCAATTGCCTGGCGAACGAATGTAAGCGCATTATCGGTCACTCACGGTCCGCCCGACGAGGCATCATGGCGATCCGTCTAGCGGGTGTTGAAGGAGGACACATATGGAGAAAATCGGCGTGCAGGAAAGCAAGTCTCCTTCCGAGCTGATCGATGGCCGTATCGCGGAATTGGGCGATTGGCGGGGCGAGATGCTCGGCCGGCTGCGCGCCCTGATTAGGGATGCCGATCCGGACGTCACCGAGGAATGGAAGTGGCGCGGCGTGCCGGTCTGGGAGGACGCCGGAATGATCTGCACCGGCGAGACCTACAAGGCCGTCGTCAAGCTGACCTTCGCCAAGGGCGCGGCGCTGCCGGATCCCTCACGTCTCTTCAACTCCAGCCTCGAAGGCAACACAAGGCGCGCCATCGATTTTCGCGAAGGCGAGGAGATCGACCAGGAAGCGTTCAAGGCTCTCGTGCGAGCAGCGGTGGCCCTGAACAGGTCCAAGGCCAACGCTGATCCCAGAAGCGCGTCAGCACCGGAGGCGGACGAACCCGGCATTGCCCTCTAGGCTGTTGCCTCTCCGGCCCACCGCTCCAGCAGGATCGTCGGCTTGTCGTGATAGGTGGTCCGCAGGATTTCGCGATAGCCGTTCTTATCTGCGACCTTGAGCGAGGCGCCATTTTCGGGATCGATGATGCAGACGGTTCTGGCTCGCCCGAACGCCTCGTCACCCCAGGCGACGATGCGCCCGACGACTTCGCTTGCAAGCCCCTGGCCATGCGCACCCGAAGCTAAAGCCCAGCCGGCTTCCGGCACGCCTTCGATCGAGGGCTCGATCTCGCGCTTCAGATCATGGAAGCCGGCCTCGCCGAGGAAGCGGCCAGTCGCCTTGTCCTCGATCGCCCAGAACCCATAGCCAAGCAGCGACCACAGCCCGGCATGGCGCAGGAAACGCATCCAGCTTTCCTCGCGGGTGCGCGGCTTGCCGCCGATGAAGCGGGTGACCCCCGGGTCCGCCCACATCGCGACATAGGTCTCGAAATCGTCGAGCCGGTGCGGCCGCAGGATGGTCCGCGCCGTCTCGAGGATCGGCACCCCGGCTTCCCTTGCAACGCTCATCGCAGTCCTCTCCTTTGAGCGGCAGCGCTTAGCAAACCTGCACGTTCGAACAAGGGCCAGGATCGCCCGGGGCATCCTCCAGCGACGCAAGTAGATGAGCGCGGTCATTGACCGGCTGACCTTTCGGCGTGTGGGATTCTCGACAGGCGATGCTAGTCTTGGGACGAAGCTGATTCAGCGATATCGCGGCGCCGTCTGAAAACGAGGAAAGATAATGGACACCACCGACCTTCTGCTGGCGATCGCCCATCATCTTCTGGTGTTCTCGCTGGCCGGCATCATTGGCGCCGAGTTCGTGCTGGTGCGCGGCGAGTTGGGGGTGACGACCCTCAAGCGCCTTGTCGGCATCGACCGCCACTACGGCATCATCGCCGCGCTGATCGTCATCATCGGCGTCTGCCGGGTGTTCTTCGGCCTGAAAGGCTGGGAGTTCTACGTCTTCAACTGGGTGTTCTGGGCAAAGATGATGGCCTTCATCATCGTCGGCCTGCTGTCGATCATCCCGACCGTGCGCTTCATCTCCTGGAGCAGGCAGGCGAGCGGCAATCCTTCTTTCTCGGTTCCGGCGGCGGAGCTCGCCTCGGTGAAGAACTATGTCCGCACCGAGGGCTTCATGTTCCTGCTCATCCCGGTCTTTGCGGCGGCGATGGCGCGCGGCTACGGTTATTAGAATAGAACCGAGGAAGAGCAGGGATCGGGCAGCAACCGGCATCCGCCAAACGTACCGTCGTCAGATGTCGACATCCTGCGATCCATCATCCGACCCAGATCTTTTCCATCCATCTTGCGGGTGATTTGTAGATAATTGCGGTTTGCCGTTTGAGTCCGATTGCAATCTGCTAGCCTGCACTAGTTGCTATTGCATCCACAGCCGTCGCCGAGAGGAATTTCGCGCGGTGGCTGAAGATTCATACTCTGGGAGGAAGTCACAATGAGAAAATTTGTTGCCGCTCTGGCTGCCGCAGCGGCCATCACGCTTTATCCGTTCGCCGCGGGCGCGCAGACCTATCCGGAACGCACCATCACCGTGGTGGTGCCGTTTGCGGCCGGCGGCCCGACCGACACGGTCACACGCCTCATCGCCGAAGCCATGTCGAAGGATCTCGGCCAGCAGGTCATCGTCGAGAATGTCGGCGGGGCCGGCGGCACGCTGGGCGCGGGCCGCGTCGCGAAGGCTGACCCGGACGGTTATACGCTGCTCCTCCACCACATCGGCATGGCGACCAGCGCGACGCTGTACAGAAAGCTCGCATACGACACGCTCAACGCCTTCGAATATGTCGGCCTCGTCACCGAGGTCCCAATGACCGTCGTCGGCCGCAAGGACCTTGAGCCGACCGATCTGAAGGGACTGGTCGAGTACGCCAAGGCCAACAAGGACACTGTCACCGTCGCCAATGCCGGGATCGGTGCGGCCTCGCATTTGTGCGGCATGCTGTTCATGAGCGCCATCGGTACGCCGCTGGTCACCGTGCCCTACAAGGGCACCGGCCCGGCCATGACCGATCTTCTTGGCGGCCAGGTCGACATGATGTGCGACCAGACGACCAACACCACCAAGCAGATCCAGGGCGGCACGATCAAGGCCTATGCCGTCACCTCGCCGGAACGCCTCGATGTGCTGCCGGACGTCCCGACGACGACGGAAGGCGGCCTTCCCGAGGTGCAGGTCAGCATCTGGCACGGCCTCTACGCACCAAAGGGTACGCCGGCCGAGATCACCGGACGCCTGTCGAAATCGCTGCAGGTCGCGCTGAAGGATCAGAACGTCGCCGCCCGCTTCGCCGAACTCGGCACCAAGCCGTCGCCCGAAGCCGACGCGACACCGGCGGCGCTGAAGGCCAAGCTTGAAAGCGAGATCGGGCGCTGGAAGCCGATCATCGAAGCCGCCGGCCAGTACGCCGACTGAGGTTTTGGACGGGGCGCGATCGGCGCCCCGTTTTTGCTTCGGCCCCGTTTTGCGTTGCAACGGCGCGCCCGGGGTGCGCACCTGAGAGGAACGTGATGAAGCCCTTCGCAATCGACACGACCAACGGCATATGCGCCGCGCTGTTCATCGCCTTCGGCGCATTTTTCGCGCTGCAGTCGCTCGGCCTCGAAATCGGCAGCGCCTTCCGCATGGGACCGGGCTATTTCCCGCTGGTCCTGGCGATTGTGCTGCTCCTGCTCGGCGTTATCATCCTCGTCCAGGCAGTGCGCTTCGAGAGCGAGGCGATCGGCCACATTGCGTGGCGCGGCATGCTGCTCATCCTCCCCGCTCCGATCTTCTTCGGCCTGACGGTGCGCGGCCTCGGCTTCATCCCGTCGATCTTCCTGACGGCGCTGATCGCATCCTTTGCCAGCGCCCGCATGAAACCGCTGACCGCGCTCGTGTTGTCGGCCGGCCTGACGCTGTTTGCATCACTCGTCTTCAGCTACGCACTCGGCCTGCCGTTCCGACGCTTTGGCCCGTGGCTGCCATTGTGAGGAGACGACCATGGAGCTCCTCGCCAACTTGGTGCTCGGCTTTTCGACGGCGACATCGCTGACAAATCTCGGTTTCTGTCTGATCGGCGTCCTTCTCGGCACGCTGATCGGCGTCCTGCCCGGCATCGGCGCCACCGCAACCATCGCCATGCTCTTGCCGATTACGTTCCAGATAGGCGACCCGGTTTCCTCTCTCATCATGCTCGCCGGCATCTATTACGGCGCGCAATATGGCGGCTCCACCACCGCCATTCTCATCAATATGCCCGGCGAATCCTCGTCAGCCGTCACCGCAATCGACGGCTACCAGATGGCCAAGAACGGCCGCGCCGGGGCGGCACTCGCGATCGCTGCGATAGGCTCGTTCTTTGCCGGCACGGTGTCGACCTTCCTGGTCGCCATCTTTGCTCCGCCGCTGACGGCGATGGCGCTGGAATTCGGCGCGGCCGAGTATTTTTCGCTGATGGTCGTCGGCCTCGTCTCGTCCGTCGCGCTCGCCCACGGCTCGATAGTCAAGGCGCTAGCCATGGTTGTGCTCGGCCTGCTGCTCGGCATCGTCGGAACCGACATCTATACCGGCACGCCGCGCTTCACGCTCGGCATCACGCAATATGCCGACGGGCTGAATTTCGTCGCGGTAGCGGTCGGCGTCTTCGGCGTCGCCGAGATCCTGCGCAACCTCGAGAACGAGCATGAGCGCTCCGTGCTGATCCGAAGAGTCTCCGGCCTCATGCCCACTGGCGAGGATTTTCGGCGCATGGCCGCGCCCATCATGCGCGGGACGATCATTGGTTCGGCGCTCGGCATCCTGCCGGGAGGCGGCGCGATCCTTGCAGCCTTCGCCTCCTACACGGTCGAAAAGCGCGTATCGAAGAACCCGGGGGAATTCGGCAAGGGCGCCATCGAAGGCGTCGCTGGGCCGGAATCGGCCAACAATGCCGGCGCGCAGACCTCCTTTATCCCCATGCTGACGCTTGGCATTCCGGCCAATCCGGTAATGGCGCTGATGATCGGCGCGATGATCATCCAGGGCATCGTGCCCGGCCCCAATGTCGCGACCGAACAGCCGGAGCTGTTTTGGGGCATCATCGCCTCAATGTGGATCGGCAACCTGATGCTGATCATCCTGAACCTGCCGCTGATAGGGCTTTGGGTGAAGCTCCTTACGATCCCCTATTACGTGCTGTTTCCGATCATCATGGCGTTCTGCTCGATCGGCGTCTACAGCGTCAACACCAATGTTTACGACCTCTACGCCGTCGCCTTCTTTGGCTTGCTCGGCTACCTCCTGACCAAGCTGCGCTGCGAACCCGCGCCACTGCTGCTCGGCTTCGTGCTCGGCCCGTTGCTTGAGGAAAACTTGCGTCGCGCCATGATTCTGTCGCGCGGCGACCCGAGCACCTTCGTGACGAGACCGATCAGCGCCAGCCTGCTCTTCATCGCGCTCGCCGTGCTCGTCATCGTCTTCCTGCCCGCGGTCAAGAAGAAGCGTGAAGAGGTGTTTGTGGAGGAAAATTAAGTCATTGAATTTTCGTTGCGATTTTTGAATTCGGCGTTTTGGCCGCAGGCGCCGTCGGCTGGCGCTATCCGCTACACTCTGCCTAGCTGACACCAATCGCTCGGTCCTCAGTTTCGTCGAGCGGCGCGAGCTCGATCAGCGGCGCCGGCAGGTCGGTGGTCTTTTCCTTGGACTTGCAGATATCGGCGATGACACAAACCGGGCAGTCGGGCTTGCGCGCCTTGCAGACATAGCGGCCATGCAGGATCAGCCAGTGATGGGCGTGCCGCATGTATTCGGCGGGGATGACTTTTATCAGCCCCTGCTCAACCTGTTCCGGCGTTTTGCCGGGCGCCAATCCAATACGATTGCCGATGCGAAAGATATGCGTGTCCACCGCCATCGTGTGCTGGCCGAAGGCTACGTTGAGCACGACATTGGCGGTCTTGCGTCCCACGCCCGGCAGCTTGACCAGCTCGTCCCGATCTTCGGGCACGTTGCCGGCATAGTCGTCGATCAGTGCCTTCGAGAGCGCGACCACGTTCTTGGCCTTGTTGCGCCACAGGCCTATGGTGCGGATGTAGTCGCCGACCTTGGCCTCACCGAGCGCCAGCATCTTCTGCGGTGTATCGGCGACCGAAAACAGCGGCTTCGTTGCCTTGTTGACGCCGGCATCGGTCGCCTGCGCCGACAGCACCACCGCGATCAGCAGCGTGAAGGGATTGACATAGTCGAGCTCGCCCTTCGGCTCGGGCCGCTGCACCGAAAAACGCCGGAAGATCTCATGCACCTCGGCGGGCGTGTAGAGCGAGCGCAGCCCGCCCTTCCGGGACGGCGTCTTTGCTTTCGCACTGCCGCCTGAGGCGGAGGCTGACGGCTTTTTGACGAGGAAGGAGTTTTTGGACTTGGGCGGCGCCATTCCCTTCCTATAATATTTCCCTATGAGCGACACAAACGCCTCGTTCGAAGCCGACAAGCCATTCTTCCAGGCCCTGCTGACGCCGCATCGCTCCCTCGGTCGGACCGGCTTTCTGATATTGATGGGCGCGCTGATGTTCGGCTGGGCGGTCACCGGCGTGATCTTCCTGGCTCATGGCGCATGGCCGGTCTTCGGCTTCCTGGGGCTGGACGTGGTCGCCGTCTACTTCGCCTTCCGCGCCAACTACCGGGCGGCCCGCGCCCGTGAGGAAATCTCGGTCTCGCGCACCAGGCTTGATATCCGCAAAACGGCGCCGTCGGGCCGCTTCGAGGATCATCGCTTCAACCCGTTCTGGACCCGCTTTTCGATCGCCCGCCATGCCGAGTTCGGCATCACCAAAATGGCCGTCGAGGCGCAAGGCGAAAGCGTTTCGATCGGGTCTTTCCTGGATACCGGTTCCCGCGAAAGCTTTGCTGCTGCCTTTTCGCGCGCACTGGCGACCGCCAAGGCGCGTTGACCTGGCACTGCGCTCCGGCGGCTTGCCGTAGAGCGTCATCAGCAAGGCCTTTCTACCCCGGTCAAATCTATCTTTTCGCCGGCCGTCATCGCCCTTCGGCTCGAAGCCTGCTCGATCTGGGTAGGGGCCGGAGGAAGGCAAGTTTCGGGTGGTAGCCATGCGCGGGAAGACCGATATTCGCGGCCGAGCAGATAGCCATGGGAGATATTGCCATGAACGTCCAGATGACCATGAATACCCGGATGGAACCGTCAGCGATCCTGCAGAACGACATCACGCCCGTGGGCAGCGACTACGAAATCGTGCGCCGCGCCATCGAGAAGATCAGCCTCGACTATCGCGACCAGCCCTCGCTGGAGGTCCTGGCCGAGGCGGTCGGCGAGACGCCGACGGGCCTGCAGAAACTGTTCACGCGCTGGGCCGGCCTGTCGCCCAAGGCCTTTCTGCAGGCGGTGACGCTCGACCATGCGCGCAGGCTGCTTGATTCCGGCATGCCGCTGCTCGAAACCTCGTTCGAGCTCGGCATGTCGGGCCCTGGCCGGCTGCACGACCTCTTCGTCACGCACGAAGCGATGTCGCCCGGCGACTACAAGACCCGCGGCGCCGGCCTGACCATCCGCTACGGCTATCATATCTCGCCCTTCGGCATCGCGTTGATCATGGTCACCGATCGCGGGCTGGCCGGCCTGGCCTTCTGCGACGCCGGCGGCGAGCGGGCTGCCTTCGCCGACATGTCCGGCCGCTGGCCGAACGCAGCTTACGTCGAGGACATGTCGGCCACCCAGCCCTATGCCGCGCGCGTCTTCGATCCGACCAAATGGCGTGCGGACCAGCCTCTGCGCGTGGTGATGATCGGTACCGACTTCCAGCTGCGCGTCTGGGAGGCGCTGCTGCGCATTCCGATGGGCAGGGCCTGCACCTATTCCTCGATCGCGGCAAGCATCGGCGCGCCGAGCGCCAGCAGGGCCGTGGGTGCCGCGGTGGGCGCCAACCCCATGTCCTTCGTGGTGCCCTGCCATCGCGCGCTGGGCAAGTCCGGCGCGCTCACCGGCTATCACTGGGGCCTCACACGCAAGCGCGCCATCCTCGGCTGGGAGGCGGGACAAATGGCGTCTTGAAACTTCGTTTTTTCCGCACGCCATTGCGAAAAACCGTGGATCTGAATATAGGTAAGTATAACGAAACAATACATCCGAAATATCGGGAAATGCAACCGGAGGCAACCTCAGGTTTCGCCGGTTGTATTTTGAATTGTTTGCGGTCGTTATCTTGTTTAACGCTAAATTAACCACGATAAGCGGATGATACCTCTGTATTGAGCCGCATTTGCTAAGGGCACAGATATGCGGAAAGTTCTTCGGGCATCGCAGGTTCTGACGCTTGCCCTGCTGCCCGCCTTGGCGGTCGCAAGTCAGGCGGAGGATATACTGAACCTGAACCAGAACCAGACTGGCTTCACCTTGCCCGGTGTCACCCTGCCCCAGGGCCAGGACGAGGTTCATGCTTCCGACGGCACGACCTGCCGCTCGGCCGTTTCCGGCAGCGGCGCCTATCTGGACGTCGGCGTCATCCGCGGCAACAGCAACAGCCAGTCGAACAGCGACCTCGCCACTTACGGCCGCGTGGTGGTCCCGATCGGGCGGACGCCGAAGCGCGTGGATTGCAGCCGCCTCTACGAACTCGAGGTCGAGCGCCTGCAGCTCGAATTGAAGCTGCTCAAGATGGGTCTCGGCGCCGACGGCCAGACGGGAAGCGTGGCTGCTCCCAATCCCGCGACCGCCTCCGCTGCCGCATCGACTGGATGGGCTAACGAGGGCTGGAGCATCAGAGGCACAACCGGCAATGACAAGAAAAAGAAAAAGAAATAGCCGCGCGCTGATCGCCGCGGTGGCTGCGCTTGCAAGCTTCTCGCTCCCGGCTTCGGCGGCGATCATCGGCACTTGCACCATCATGATCGGCGCCTCGGGAACGATGAAATCGAACCCCGCCATCAATATCTTCGGCTCCAGGCAGGCGGGCGGGTCGAGCGCCGGCGCCACCATCACCGCGAATGCGACGCTATGCACGATCCTCAACCTGCTCGACTGCTATTCCGTCTCGGCACCGGCGCCGATTGCCTTCACGTCCGCGCCGAGCGGCGGCGACACCGACGTCACCTTCGCCACCGTCTTCCGCCTCGATGGCTCAGGCTCGGACATCCCGGGCAGTTCGCCGCAGCGGGTGACCAACGGCACTCACACCATCCAGGTCGATCTCACGGCCACGAAATCGCCGGGCATCTTCCCGGCCGGGAACTACCAGGGCACGGTGACGGTGCGCTGCGAATGATGCTGTGGGCCGGTGCGGCGCACAACCGGCTTGATCTGGCAATAGACGGTCTTTGCGGCTAGCCTCTCGCGCAAGCAACTGCGTAAATGCAAGGACTTGCGGCATCGGCCTTCGATCGAAGGCTCGCCCGCTCGTGCAGGAGGCCTTTCTTGATCATCATCGTCGGCTCGATCAACCTCGACCTGATCGCCAATGTCGACCGTTTGCCTGAACCCGGCGAGACGGTCCGCGGCTCCGGCTTTGCCACCGCTCCCGGCGGCAAAGGCGCCAACCAGGCGCTGGCCGCGGCCCGCGCAGGCGCTGAAGTGCGCATGGTCGGCGCCGTCGGCAAGGACAGCTTTGCCGCCGAAGCGCTGGCGCTGCTGAAGGCCGGCGGTGTCGATCTTTCCGGCGTCGGCGAGAGCTTCGCCTCCACCGGCACAGCGCTCATCCTGGTCGGTGCCGACGGCGAGAATGTGATCGCCGTCGTGCCGGGCGCTAACGATTCTGTACTGCCCGGCGACATCGCCAAGGCGTATCTGAAGAAGGGCGATGTCGTGCTTTTGCAGCACGAGATCCCGCTGCCCACGGTCGAAGCGGCGCTTGATGCAACCCGCGCGGCGGGTGCCGTCAGCGTGCTCAACACCGCGCCTTTCCGCCCCGAGGCGGCCGGCTTTCTCGGCAAGGCCGACTACGCCGTCGCCAACGAGACCGAGTTCGACCTCTATGGCGAGGCGCTGGTGCTCACCGGCCGCGACCGGGAGGCGCGGATGCGCGACTATGCCGAAAAGACAGGCCGCGCCATCGTCGTGACGCTCGGCGGCGACGGCGTGCTGGCTGCCACTCCCGACCATTTCATCACCGTCCCGGCACTGAAGATAACTCCGGTCGACACGGTCGGCGCGGGCGACACCTTTTGCGGCTATTTGGGCGCCGGCCTGTCGTCCGGCCTCTCGCTCGAACAGGCGCTCACGCGCGCCGCGGCGGCAGGCTCGCTCGCATGCTTGAAGCCGGGTGCGCAGCCGGCGATTCCGCTGGCGAAGGATGTCGACGCGGCCTTGGCCGCGCGGTGACGGCGATGCGCCCGTCGACGAAACACGCCGTGCCGCCGGCAAGCGACATCTGTCGCTTGTCCGCCGTAGAACTTACCGACACGATCAGGCAGCGCCGTCTGTCGGCGCGCGAGGTCGTCAGCGCCTTTCTCGACCGCATCGATGCTGTGAACCCGCTGGTCAACGCCATCGTGTCGCTGCGCGAGCGCGCCGATATCCTGGCGGAAGCCGACAGGGCGGACGCCCATTTGGCACGGGGCGGCGCGGCCGGATCGCTGTTCGGCCTGCCGATCGCCATCAAGGACCTCGCCCTGACCAAGGGCTTAAGAACAACCTTCGGCTCGCCGATCTTCGCCGATTTCATCCCGCAAGAGGACGATTTCTTCGTCGAGCGCCTGCGCAAGGCCGGCGCCATCATCATCGGCAAGACCAATGTTCCGGAATTCGGGCTGGGCTCCAACACCTACAATCCGGTCTTCGGTCCGACGCTCAATGCCTTCGATCCGACGCTCACCGCCGGCGGCTCGAGCGGCGGCGCTGCGGTGGCGCTGGCGCTCGACATGGTGCCGGTCGCCGACGGCAGCGATTTCGGCGGCTCGCTGCGCAATCCGGCGGCCTACAACAACGTCTATGGCTTCCGCCCCTCGCAAGGGCTGGTGCCGGCCGGCCCCGACATCGATGTCTTCCACGCCCAGATGGGCGTCGAAGGGCCGATGGGCCGGAATGTGCGCGACATCGCGCTGCTGCTCGATGAGCAGGCCGGCTATCATCCGCGGGCGCCATTGTCGCATGACAAGCAGGGGTCGTTTCTCGAAGGCCTGCGGGAGAAAGCCACCGGCGGCCGCATCGCCTGGCTCGGCGATTTCGGCGGCCATCTGCCGATGGGGCCAGGCATTCTCGACCTGTGCGAGGCCGCCCTTGCCCGCTTCGCGGACGCCGCGTTCCACAGCGAAACGCTGGTGCCGGATGTCGATTTCGAGGCGCTCTGGCTGGCTTTTGTCACCTTGCGCCAGGCGAGCAGCGGCTGCGGACTGAAGGCGCATTATGACGATCCGGAAAAGCTCAGGCTGCTGAAGCCGGAGGCCATTTGGGAAGTTGAGCAGGCGATGCGCCTTACCGCGCCCCAAGTCCATGCCGCCTCGGTCCGGCGCACCTCATGGCACCGCACGCTGCTGTCGCTGTTCGAGCGCTTCGACCTCATCGTGCTACCGACCGCCCAGGTCTTCCCCTTCGAGGTCTCGACGCATTGGCCGCGCGAGATCGTCGGACGGCCGATGGACAGCTATCACCGCTGGATGCAGGTCTCCGCCTTTGCCACGCTCGGCGGTTGTCCGGCGCTCAACGTGCCGGTCGGCTTCGACGGCAAGGGCCGGCCGATGGGAATGCAGTTGATCGGCCAGCCGCGCGGCGACCTGGCGGTCCTCCAGGCCGGCGCCGCCTATGAGGCGACGCTGCCCTGGCCGGCGGGGGCTGCCTGACGGGCTCAACCGGCTGGCGCTTGCGCCCGCGTCAACTCCGTGCATTGATCGCGCTCCGCGCCTGTCGGCGCGATCCTGTTCGAGGGAAAACATGTCGCTGGAACTCTACGCCGCCTATGTCGTCGCCTGCATCGTCATCGTCCTGGTACCCGGGCCGACGGTCACGCTGATCATCGCCAACAGCATCCGCCATGGCTCGCGCGCCGGGCTTGCCAATGTCGCCGGCACCCAGGCGGGGCTCGCCATCATGATCGCCATCGTCGGCATCGGCCTCAACACGCTGATCGCCGGCATGGGTCACTGGTTCGAATGGGTGCGGCTGATCGGTGCGGCTTACCTCATCTGGATGGGTGTGCAGATGCTCCGCGCCAAGGGAGCCCTGAACCCCGATGGATCGGCCAAGAAACCGCGCGGCGGCTTCTTCCTGCAGGGTTTCCTGGTGGCGATTTCCAATCCGAAGACGCTTGTCTTCTTCGGCGCCTTCTTCCCGCAGTTCATCGCGCCACAGGGCAATTACACGCTGCAGATCGTGGTCACGGGCCTGACCGCGATGGTCTTCGCCGCCATGTCGGATTCGACCTACGCGCTTGCCGCCGGCCGCGCCGGGCGCATGCTCTCGGCCAGCCGCGTTAAGCTGATGTCGCGGATCAGCGGCAGCTTCCTGGTCGGCGGCGGGCTCTGGCTGGCGTTCTCCAAGGCGAAATGAGAGCGAATACTCTGGTCGCAGTTATTTTTGACGCCTATTGAATAGTTGTGCTTGGCAGCACACTTCTTCAGGATGAACAAGTCAAACGTTTCCTTCCGGAATCGCTTGCTTATTTGGCAATATGAGTACAGCGACGCCGTGATCGGCGTCGCTTTCTTCTGCGCATTTGCGGCTACGAATCCATCGCCATCGTTGAGCTTCAGGCCAATCCGGTCATCGCCACTCAACGCGTGATGGGCGTGGTCGAATACGTCAGGGTGAAGCCCATCAATCCGTACGGCACGATCGGCCACAATCTATACTACACCTACGATCTGCGCCTTGATGACGACAACACACGGATATCTGTCGACGACGATGTGAGGCGACCCCCATCTTGTCGGCTCCGTCCTTCCCATCGAGCGACAGCACCACAAGCACGGTGTCGACACCTATCGGTTGCTCAACGCGTGACGACGTGTGCTCGCTTGGCCGCTTTGACAGTCAGGTGAGCCGCCCCAGCCGCTCCACCAGCAGCGCGAAGAACGCATCGTGGTCGATATCGCGCATGACCATGGCGTTCTTCTCGCGCTTGGTGACGCCCCACCAGTCGATCACCGTCATGCCCATGGTCAGCTCGGAGCTGGTCTCCACGCTGACATTGCAGCGGCGACCCTTGAACAGCTCCGGCTTGATGAGATAGGCGATCACGCACGGATCGTGCAGCGGCCCGCCGTCGGTGCCGTATTTCTCCTCATCGAAGCGCTCGAAGAACTCCAGCATCTCGGCGGTTGCGGTGCCGACCTTGGTGCCGAGCTGGCGGAAGGCCTGGATGCGCTTGGCCGAGGTCAGTGCCTTGTGGGTGACGTCGAGCGGCATCATCACGATCGGAACGCCCGACTTGAACACCAAATCCGCCGCCTGCGGGTCGACGTAGATGTTGAATTCGGCGGCAGGCGTGACGTTGCCGCCCTCGAAAAAGCCGCCGCCCATCAGCACGATCTCCTTGAGACGCGGCGCGATCCGCGGCTCGCGGATCAGCGCCAGCGCGATGTTGGTAAGCGGCCCGAGTGGGCACAACGTGATCGTGCCCGCTTCCTCGCGCATCAGCGTCTCGACAATGAAATCGACCGCGTATTGCTCCTGCAGCGGCATGGTCGGTTCGGGCAGCTGGGGTCCATTGAGGCCGGTCTTGCCATGCACGTCCTCGGCGGTGACGAGCTCGCGCGCCAGCGGGCGGATGGCGCCGGCATAGACCTTGACGTCGGGCCGGCCGCCGAGCTCGCAGATCTTGCGCGCATTCTTCTCCGTGAGCTTAAGCGGCACGTTGCCGGCAACGGCGGTGATGCCGACGACCTCCAGCTCGGCGCTGCCGAGCGCCAGCAATATCGCGACGGCATCGTCCTGGCCGGGATCCGTGTCGATGATGATCTTTCGTGACTGGGGCATTTCAATTCCTTTGGGGAGTCTTTTTGGGCGGGGTTTTGACGGCTTGAACTTGATCGCGCGGCGGACCATATCAAGACCATCGGGAAAAATGCCATCCGGGTTTTTCCGGTTTGTGTCGCTCTTAAGAGGACAGTGTAACAATGAGTCGAATGACGCCCTTCTCCAGCCCGCTTCTTCTGGGCTTCGACGCGATGGAAAAGACGCTCGAACGTCTGGCGAAGTCGGGCGACAGCTACCCTCCGTATAACATCGAGCGTCTGGGCGCCTCGGACGGCAAGGCCGAAAGGCTGCGCATCACACTTGCCGTGGCGGGTTTCGCAGAGAACGACCTCGATGTCACCACCGAGGAAAACCAGTTGATCGTGCGCGGCCGTCAGACCGACGACACCGAGCGCGAGTTCCTCCACCGCGGCATCGCCGCTCGCCAGTTCCAGCGCTGCTTCGTGCTGGCCGACGGCATGCGGGTAGTCGGCGCGGAATTGAAGAACGGCCTTTTGTCGATCGATCTCGACCGTCCGGAGGCCGAGCGGCTGGTACGGAAAATAAACATATCGGTGAAAGACTGATCTTTGCCGATGGCTCTAATGCGGGACGGCCGGAAGTGGCGTCCTTGCGCCAAGGAGGCTTGTAATGACCAGAATTGACGAAACCCTGACCATGACCAGCGGCGAATTCGCCCATCTCGGCGAAGGTTCGGTCGCATATCTGAGGAAAGTATCGAGCGACGATTTGCGCGGCCGCTTCCCCGGCCTCGGCGAAATCGCGCCCGGGCTGGAACTGTGGGCGCTGTTTGCCGCCAACGGTCAGCCGATCCTGCTTTCCGATGCCCGTGACCGGGCCCTGGCGGGTGCGCTGGAGAACGACCTGACCACGGTCGCCATCCATTGACCCCAATCACTATTTGAATTTGGGGTCGTTGCCTGAATTGGAAAGGGCCGCTCCCGGCGGCCCCTCAAGGTTATATCCCAAAAACCGGGTTTATCCAAAGACCAGCTTCACCCAAACTTCAGGCCGCGTGCGAGGCTTGAGTGTCCGACAGCAGCGCGTGGATCGCCACTGCGTCGCGCGTCCCCCTGATCTTGGCCACCGTATCGCCATCGCGCAGCACGCGCGCGATACGCGACAGCGCCTTAAGATGGTCGGCGCCGGCGCCTTCGGGCGCAAGCAGCAGAAACACCAGGTCGACCGGCTGGTCGTCGAGCGCCTCGAAATCGACCGGCGCCTCCAGCCGGGCAAACACGCCTGCGATCCGCTTGACCCCTGCGAGCTTGCCATGCGGAATGGCGATGCCGTTGCCGACGCCGGTGGAGCCCAGCCGCTCACGCTGCAGGATGGTGTCGAACACTTCCCGCTCCGGAATGCCTGAAATCGCCGCCGCCCTCTCCGACAGCAATTGCAGAAGCTGTTTTTTGGAATTCGCCTTCAACGCCGGCATGATAGCCGGGACGCTGATGAGATCGCTGAGATCCATGCCTGAAAAATCCCTTGCTCGCCTACCGCGCCGGTCGTCCCCCTCGCGCGGCCGGCTTTCTTATCCCTGCGCGACTTTGGTGGTCGACGGATCGATCCAGCCGATGTTTCCATCCGGCCGGCGGTAGACAATATTGACGTGGTCGTTTCCGGCGTTGCGGAAGACGAAAACCGGGCTGTCCTTGGTATCGAGTTCGATGACGGCAGACGCCACCGACATGGTGCGAAGCGTCACGGTCGATTCGGCGACGATGGCCGGAGCGAAGTTCTCCGGGATTTCCTCTTCGTCGTCGGCGAGCGGCTCCATCACGGCGTAGGCGATGTCGGTGGATTCGCCGTTGCCGTTGCTGGAATTGTGCGACTTCAGCCGGCGCTTGTAGCGCCTGAGCCGCGTTTCGAGGCGATCGGCGGCCGCCTCGAAGGCAAGCGTGGGATCCTGGGCGTCCCCGGTCGCCTGCAGCGAGGCGCCGGAATCGAGGCGGATCATGCAATCGGCCGAGAAGCGCGATCCCGCTTTGATGACCGTTACATGTCCTGAAAAACCCCGATCGAAATATTTTTCAATCGCTTCGTTGACACGATCGTTGATGCGCGTACGGAACGCATCGCCGATGTCCATGTGTTTTCCCGAAATGCGCAGATTCATCTGAAAACTGACCTTCCCTGCTCAGGCTTCAAACTGTTCCAAGTTTATACCCGTGGTGCGCGCGCACAAGCTTTGCGGCGGCACGCGCGCCGATTTTAGACCCGAACTTTCCGGTTGATCACAAGTCGCCTTCTGGCCGTCCGAGGCCTTCGCTTTGACGGAGCCATTCGCGAGGCGGGCATCACGGCCCGGCTCATGCGGGCGGGCTTCTAGACACTTCATTGCAGCTTGTCAATGAAACACGAAAACTGTGAAAAATCGCCATTCCTCAGCTCGGACCAAACTAGGTCAGGCCCGATGAATATCAACTGCCCTATCGCCCGGCGTTGGCCAGCGCCCGCTTCTCCCGGCGCCGCCGCACCGATGAAGGAATGTTCATGCCTTCCCGGTATTTGGCGACCGTGCGGCGGGCGATGTCGACGCCGCTTTCCCGCAGCATGTCGACGATAGCGTCGTCGGAAAGCACATCGGCGGGCTTTTCCTCGTCGATCAGCTGCTTGATGCGGTCACGCACGGCTTCCGACGAATGCGCTTCGCCGCCTTCCGCCGAGGCGATCGAAGCGGTGAAGAAATAGCGCAGCTCGAACACGCCGCGAGGCGTCAGCATGTATTTGTTGGCAGTGACGCGGCTCACCGTCGATTCATGCATGCCGATCGCGTCGGCCACCGTGCGCAGGTTGAGCGGCTTGAGATGCCGCACGCCATGGACGAGGAACGCGTCCTGCTGGCGCACGATTTCCGAAGCCACTTTCAGGATCGTCTTCGCCCGCTGGTCGAGGCTGCGCGTCAGCCAGTTGGCGTTCTGCAGGCATTCGGCCAGAAACTCCTTTTCCGCCTGGTCCTTGGCATGGCCGGAAACCCGGGCGAAATAGACATGATCGACCAAAACTCGCGGCAGCGTGTCGGCGTTGAGCTCCACCGCCCAGCTGCCGTCGGCAGCGGCCCGCACCTCGACGTCGGCAACGATGGCGTCGCTCGCGCCGCCCGAAAACGCGGTGCCGGGACGCGGATCGAGCGCCCGGATCTCGGCCAGCATGTCGAGAAGGTCTTCCTCGTCGACGCCGCAGATGCGTTTCAGCGTCTGGAAATCCCGCCGCGCCAGGAGTTCGAGATTAGCCACCAGGGCCTTCATCGCCGGATCGAGCCGGTCGCGTGCGGCAAGCTGCAGCGACAGGCATTCGGCGAGGTCGCGGGCAAACAGGCCGGCCGGCTCGAAGGTCTGGCAGACCGCGAGGGCTCGCGCGACCGCTCCCATGTCCGCCCCCAGCCGCGCGGCAATCTCTTCCAGATCGGCGCGCAGATAGCCCGCTTCGTCGAGGCTGTCGGCAAGCTCGCCGGCAATCAGGCGCTCGGCGGGTTTGGAGAAGGCAAGCGCGATCTGTTCGCCGACATGCTCGCGCAGCGTCACGATGGTCGCGGCCATCTCGCCGACGTCGAAGCCTTCCGACGAAGCGCTGCCGCCGCTGCCCGCGGATGCCGACTTCCACTGCGCGGTGAGATCCGGTCCGAGCTTTTCGCTGGTGCCGGGGTCGTCGGGAAACAGGTTCTCCAGCGAAGAGTCGAGCTTTTCCGAGATCGCCTCGGCGCTCCATTCCGTCTCGCTTTCGAACCAGTCGTCCCCGGCGGCGGATTCTGGAGCGGTCTCGCTCTTCTGCGGCTGGTCGCCGCCCGCATCGTCCTGCGGCTCGGCTCGCTCCAAGAGCGGATTGCGCTCGATTTCCTCGTCGATGAAGCGGTCGAGCTCGACATGGGTGAGCTGCAGCAGCCGGATCGACTGCATCAGCTGGGGCGTCATCACCAGCGACTGGGACTGTCTGAGCTGCAGTTTGGCCGCCAGCGCCATGGTTGGATTCAAACGCCTCGTCTACGCATCGAGCTGCCGTTTTTCGGTCGGGCATAGAAACTGGCCCGGCTTTTGCTTGTCAAGGAAAACGCTAGCAGAGACGGCTTACCGGAGCGTTATTCGCGGACAGAGCAGGCATAAAGCCGGAAAATTCAGCGAGAAATTGCCGCGGAACCGGAATTTTCGCGTCTAGAGCGTAAAACCCTCGCCGAGATAGAGCCGCCGCACATCGGCGTTGGCAACGATCTCGTCGGCGCGGCCATGCGTGAGCACCTGGCCGGCATGGATGATATAGGCGCGGTCGATCAGGCCGAGCGTCTCACGCACATTGTGGTCGGTGATCAGCACGCCGATGCCGCGCGCGGTCAGATGGCGGACGAGCTGCTGGATGTCGGCGACCGCGATCGGATCGATACCGGCGAAGGGCTCGTCGAGCAGCATATAGGCCGGCCGCGTCGCCAGCGCCCGCGCGATCTCGAGGCGGCGTCTTTCGCCGCCGGACAGCGACATCGACGGCGCCTTGCGCAGATGGCTGATGTGGAATTCCTCGAGCAGCTCGTCGAGCGTGCGCTCACGTTCCTTGCGGCTCTTTTCCACCACTTCCAGAACGGCGCGAATGTTCTGCTCGACGTTGAGGCCCCGGAAGATCGACGCTTCCTGCGGCAGATAGCCGATGCCGAGGCGGGCGCGCCGGTACATCGGCATCGAGGTGACGTCGAAGCCGTCGATCTCGATCGTGCCTTCGTCCACCGGCACGAGACCGGTGACCATGTAGAAACAGGTGGTCTTGCCGGCGCCGTTGGGCCCAAGCAGTCCGACGGCCTCGCCGGCCCGCACGCCGAGCGTCACGCCGCTCACCACCTTGCGGCCCTTATAGCTCTTGGTCAGGCCCTTGGCGATCAGGGTGCCCTTGAACTTTGCCTTGTCGGCGCCGATCGTCGCCGGCGCAGACGCTTTTGCGGCCGTCCGCCCCGGGAGGCGGGCCAGCAGCGACGATACGCCGACCATTAGTTGCTCGACGCTCCCTGCTGGGCCGTGCCCTTTTGGGGCGCGCCCTGCTTCTGCGGCGTAATCGACATGATGACCCGACCGCCGGTGCCGCAACCGTCGACATTGGCAAGGCCGCTTTTCATCTGAACAGTGAGCTTGCAACCCTTGAGCACGTTGTCGCCCTGCGAGAGCACGACTTCGCTGCCGGAAAGAACGAGCACCTGGGTCTTCATGTCGAACGTGCCCTTGTCGCCGGTGGCGATCTGGTCGTTCGATTTGATATAGACTTTGTTCTCAACCACGAGGTGGTCGATATTGGCTGCCCCGGTCATCGCCGATGCGCCCGCCGCCGCGCCCTTGGGAGCGTTTGGATCCTTGACGTAATAGACCGTCATCTTGCCGGCCTTGAGCAGCGTCGGCCCCTGATTCACGGTGACGTTGCCGCTGAAGATAGCCGCGCTGTCGGCCTGGCGGACCTCGAGCTTGTCGCTTTCGATCTGGATCGGCTGGTCGCCTGACAATTTCAGGCCGGACATCTGGCTGGTGCCGCCGGATTGGGCAAGCGCCGGCGCCGCCCCGAGCAACATGAAGAGAGAGGCCGCCGCTGCAAGCCTTGCCGAACTACTGCGACGCATTCTGCTCTCCGCCCTTTGCCTCTGCCGCCTTCAGACTTGCCGCGTCGATGTTGACGCGCACCCGGTTCTCGAAGACCACGACCTTGCCGTTTTCTTCCACCGACATCGAGTCGGCGGTGATGCGCGATCCGCCGCGGCTGACATCGACCGGATTGTCGGTCTTCATAGAGCCTTTGCCCATGTCTAGGAAGACCGATTTGAACTTGGCTTCCATGCCGTCGCTCGTCGTCACCAGGACATCGCTTGTGAGGTCCATCGTGTTGGCGTCGCGGTCGTAGATGCCATGCGCGGCGTTGACCGCCACCACATTGTCGCTCGCGACGGGCAGCTTGGCATTGATGCCTTCGAGGTCGATGATACCCTGCTTGCCGACATCCTGTGTCGCCCTGGTCGCCGTCAGCGAATAAGGCAGTTTCTGCTTGGTGAAGCCGTTGAGCTTGGGGTTGGCCATCACCAGCTTGCCGTCCGAAAACGCCGTGCCGTCGGCCTGCACCGAGATCGACACCGGCGCGGCGAGATAAGAATAGACCGGAAAGGCGATCGCAATTGCCGCCGCCAGCAGCGGCACGGCGAATTTCAACACGCGCACGCGGCGCGAATGCCGCTGCGCACGATCGAACGCATCGCCGCGCGTGCCGCTTTCGCCAGCGGCAGCCGATACCGTTTCGGCATCGCTCGTTTCGTCAGATCGCGCCAACATGACTATTTTCTAATGAGCCCTTGCCCCGCCAAACACCGCCTATAGGTGGTATGCCGGTCCCCGCAAGCAAGCACAAGCGGAGGAAAACTGCAAAAATGTGACGGCTACTACCGTACGACTAGGACGAATCCGGCTGCACTGCCAGCTCTTCATAGCAGATAGGAACGGGCTGCGTTAATTTTTCGTGAGGTCGTCGTGACCGCCGCGTTGCGCCAAGGGCCAGGGCGTCAGGAAACGGTAGCCCCGCGCGGATGGTTGCTTTAAAAGCGTCCTTTCCCACCGAATGTGAGGCTGACCATGGCAATGAGAGCCGACGACCTGATCGACCGCCGCCGCTTGCGCCGCAAGCTGACGTTCTGGCGCGTGACCGCGTTTGTAATTCTGGCGGCAGCGCTGATCGCGTTTTCGGCATGGATCTATGGTGACGATTTCACCGGTCAGGCGATCGACCACATCGCGAAGGTCAAGATTGAAGGCACCATCACCGAGGACGAGGAGCTGATCAAAAGACTGGAGACGATCCGCAAGTCCGCAACGGTGAAGGGCGTCATCCTGTCGATCGATTCGCCCGGAGGCACCACGGTCGGCGGCGAGTCGATCTATGAGGAAGTACGCAAACTCGCCGCCGACAAGCCGGTGGTGGCCGAGGTCGGCACGCTGGCCGCGTCCGCCGGCTATATGATCGCAAGCGCGGCCGACCACATCGTCGCCCGCAAGACCTCGATCGTCGGATCGATCGGCGTGCTGATCCAGTATCCCGACGTGAGCGGCCTGATGGACAAGCTCGGCATCAAGCTCGAGGAAGTGAAGTCCTCGCCGCTCAAGGCTGCGCCCTCGCCGTTCAAGCCGACCAATGACGACGAGCGCGCCATGGTGCGCAAGCTCATCCTCGACAGCTATGACTGGTTCGTCGGCATTGTCGCCGAACGGCGCAAGATGACCCGCGAGCAGGCGCAGGCGCTGGCCGACGGTTCGATCTTCACCGGCCGCCAGGCGCTCGCCAATCACTTGGTTGATGCCGTTGGCGGCGAACCCGAGGCGATCAACTGGCTGGCGACCAAAGGCGTCGACAGCAAGCTCAAGGTCGTCGAATGGAAGGATACGGAGGGGCACGGCCTCCTGTTTTCGAGAAGCATGACCAAAGCCGTCGCCAACGCGCTCGGCCTGCCGGATGCCGGCGGCGACATCATTTACGAGCTTGGCGCCGACCGCTTGTTCCTTGACGGTCTCGTTTCGGTCTGGCACCCTTGACAACCATTGGGACGAACCAAATAAAGCAATAAAATCATCCTGATATTTGACCGCAGTGGTTTACGGGGAACGTTCATGATCAAGTCCGAGCTTGTGCAGATCATTGCCGCGCGCAACCCCCATCTTTTCCTCCGCGACGTTGAAAACATCGTCGGCGCGATCTTTGACGAGATCACCGACGCGCTCGCCGAAGGCAACAGGGTCGAGTTGCGCGGTTTCGGTGCCTTTTCGGTGAAAAACCGTCCTGCCCGCACCGGCCGCAACCCCCGCACCGGCGAATCCGTCGAGGTCGAGGAGAAGTGGGTGCCGTTCTTCAAGACCGGCAAGGAGTTGCGCGAAAGGCTGAACGGCGGCAAATAGGCGCCGCGCCGGCAGGTCGGAAACGACGTTTCGGCGTTTAAGCCACCTCCAGGAGATTTGATGTTCAATCGCGTCATGCTCGTCGTGGTCTTCGTGCCGCTGGCCGTCATCCTGATCGCGCTTGCCGTCGCCAATCGCGGCCTCGTCGCCTTCACGCTCGACCCGTTCCACCCTGGCAATCCGGCGCTGACGCTGAATTTGCCGCTCTTCATCTTGCTGTTCCTGGCTTTGGCCATCGGCATGATCGTCGGTAGCATGGCGACCTGGGTGAAGCAGGGCCGCTACCGCAAGCTCGCGCGCCAGCGCGGGCTGGAGGCCGAGAACTTGCGCCAGGCAGTGAGCCGCGCACCCGCTGCGCCGAAAGGACCGGCGCTGCCCAAGCCGACGAACTAAACAGCGCCTTACGGAGCTTTCCATGCTGACTATTTCGGCCGCCGAGGTCGACCGCGCGCTGACCTTTTCAGGTCTGGTCGAGACACTGCGCACCGCCTTCCGCGAAGGCGCCGTGCAGCCGGTGCGCCACCATCACGCGATCGAGCGGCCGGACGGCGCCGCCTCGACGCTTTTGTTGATGCCGGCCTGGACCGACTTCGACGCCGCCGGCACCTCGGCCGGCGGCCATATCGGCGTCAAGATCGTCACCGTCTCGCCGGACAACAACGCGATCGGCAAGCCGGCGGTGATGGGCCTCTATCTGCTGCTCGACGGCGTGACCGGCGAACCCCAGGCTCTGATCGACGGCCAGCGGCTGACGCAATGGCGGACCGCCTGCGCCTCGGCGCTCGCCGCATCCTATCTCGCCCGCGAGGACGCCTCGCGGCTCTTGGTGATCGGCGCCGGCGCGCTGTCACCCTTCCTCGCCAAGGCGCATTCGGCGGTGAGGCCCGTTAAGTCGATCCGCATCTGGAACCGCACGCCGGCCAATGCCGAAAAGGTCGCGGCGGCGCTGCATGCCGAAGGCTTTCCAGCAAGCGTGGCAGGCGACCTCGAAACCGAGCTTGGCGAGGCCGACATCGTCTCGTCGGCGACGATCACGACCGCGCCGCTGATCAAGGGCGCGCTGTTGAAGCCGGGCGCCCATGTCGACCTGGTCGGCGGCTTCACGCCGCAGATGCGCGAGAGCGACGACGATGCCATTTCCCGCGCCCGCGTCTATGTCGATACCCGCGCCGGCGCCACCAAGGAGGCCGGCGACATCGTGCAGCCATTGGCTTCCGGTGTCCTGAAGCCGGAAGCGGTCATCGCCGACCTGCACGAACTGGCGCGTGGCGAGAAACAGGGCCGGCAAAGCGAGAGCGAGATCACGCTGTTCAAGTCCGTCGGCGCAGCGCTTGAAGATCTCGCCGCCGGCATCGCCGTCTACAAGGCGCTCAGCACAAGCAAGTAAGAGGATAGGGTAGTGAGAAGCTCACACCCCTACCGCCAGACCGCCCTACTGCCCTGCTGCCTCGTTCGGCCAATAGACACGCAGCCGATGACCGTCGGGATCGAGCGCGACGAACGTGCGTCCGAAATCCATGTCGGTCGGTGCCTGTAGCATTCTCAGCCCCCGTTCCGCCCAGTCCGCATGCGTGGCGTCGACCGCGGCCGCATTCTCCATCGCAAGCACGAGCTCGCCCCCCGCCCGCGGCGGCGGCCGCCGGTTCAACCGTGTGACGCGACCACAAGCCGAGCTTGAAGCCGTTGTCGAGGACGAACATGGCGAAGGTGGGCGAGGCCTCTACCGGCTGGCGCCCGAGCAGCGAGGCGTAGAACGCGCCGCTCTTCTCGGGGCTGTCGACATAGAGGATGACGAAATTGGGCGTGGTCATGTCGGTCTCCAAGGTGTTTGAACCTTGGCCAAGCTAGATCATCCCACTGTCAGATTCTGGCAGCAGCGATCAGCCAGTAGGCTCCTGCGCCGTTTTCAGGGCCGATTCATCGAGCGTCGCTCGCCATTCCTTGAGCATCGCCTGGCGGCGGCGCGGATAGCGGATCTCGGTGGCTGTGAGATCGGCCATGCGGTCGGCGCGGAAATGCCGGAAATCCTGGCGCAGCTCGCACCACGCCACCATCACCCGCACCTTGTCGAAGAAGCCGAGCGCGAACGGCCAGACCATGCGCTCAGAGGCCGCGCCGCCGGCGTCGCGGTAGAGGAGCCGAGCTTGCGCTCGCTGCGGATCGCCTGCCTGACGATGCCGAGATCGATCGCCTCGCCGCTCGCTGAATTCGGCCCGACCAGCAGCGTCGTGGCGTCGAGATCGTCACGCAGATCGTCCGGCAAGACCGCCGCGATCTTGGACAACGCATCCGCCGCCGCCGCGGCCAGCCGCTTGTCCGGCTGTTTCGCCACCCAGCGCGAGCCGAGCACGATCGCCTCGACCTCCTCGTCGGTGAACATCAGCGGCGGCAGCATGAAGCCGGGCTTCAGCACATAGCCCAGCCCCGCCTCGCCTTCGATCGGCGCGCCCTGCCCCTGCAGCGTCGCGATGTCGCGATAGAGCGTGCGGATCGACACGCCCATTTCCTCCGCAAGCGTGCGGCCGCTGACCGGCCGGCGGTGGCGGCGCAGAATCTGGATCAGGTCGAGCAGGCGTTCGGAACGGGACATGACCGGAGACTTGCCCGTTTCTTCGGGCGAGGTCCATCGCATCGCGACAGAACAGCGCCGGACCATGCGGTTGCGAAGGTCAAGGGCCTATGCCAAAAGCGGCGTGCCGTTCCGGAGATTGTTCTTGAAGTCCTTTCGCGACCGAAACCGCGACAACCGTCCGCGCCAGCCGGCGAATCCCCCCAGCCAGTCGCGGCTGCGGGAGGCGGCTTCGGCGGAGAGGTCGGAGCCGCATCATCGTCAGGAAGCAAAACCAGCGCAGCGCCCTCTTGCACGCCGCGAAGGCCCGTTGCCCGCCGAGCGCCTGCCGCTGATCCTCGAGGTTGCGCCCAACGCCGACTATGCTCTGCTGGACAGCGGCGCCGGCGAAAAACTGGAGCAGTATGGGCCCTACCGCATCGTGCGCCCCGAAGGCCAGGCTATCTGGCAGCGGGCGCTTCCCGCCAAGGAATGGCGGCGCGCCGACGCCATCTTCACCGGCGACACCGACGAGGAAGGCATCGGCCGCTGGCGTTTTCCAAAAACGCCGCTCGGCGAGACCTGGCCGATGAAGCATGACGGCATCGACTATCTCGGCCGCTTCACCTCATTCCGCCATGTCGGCGTCTTTCCCGAACAAGCCTCGCATTGGGACCACATGGCCGGCCTGATCGCCGCTGCAGGGCGACCGGTCAAGGTGCTGAACCTCTTCGGTTACACAGGCCTTGCCTCGCTGGTGGCGGCGCGCGCCGGCGCAGAGGTTACTCATGTCGACGCCTCGAAGAAGGCGATCGGATGGGCGCGCGAGAACCAGGAGAGAGCCGGCCTCTCCGACAAGCCGATCCGCTGGATCGTCGAGGACGCGGTTAAGTTCGCCGAGCGTGAGGAGCGCCGTGGCAGCCACTATGACATCGTGCTCTTCGACCCGCCCGCGTATGGCCGCGGTCCCAAGGGCGAGGTCTGGCAATTGTTCGAGGATCTGCCGGGCCTCACCGATCTCTGCCGCTCGATCCTGACGCCGAAGCCGATCGCCGTGGTGCTGACCGCCTATTCGATCCGCGCCTCCTTCTTCGCCATCCATGCCTTGATGCGGGAAGCCTTCGCCGGCATGGGCGGCACGGTCGAATCCGGCGAGCTGATCATCCGCGAGAAATCCGCCGGCCGCGCGCTGTCGACCTCGCTGTTCTCGCGCTGGGTGGCTTGAATGGTCCCGCATGATGGAGCCCGGCCCGTCGGGCAGGTCAAGGAAGTCACCAGCCTCGCCAATCCGCTGGTCAAGGACATCAAGGCGCTGGCGCTGAAGAAGTTTCGCGACCAGCAGAACGCCTTCATGGCGGAAGGCCTGAAGCTGGTCATCGACGCACTCGACCTCGGCTGGTCGATCAGGACGCTCGTCTTCGCCAAGGCCGGGCGCGGCAACGCGGCGATAGAAAAGGTCGCGGCGCGCACTGTCGCCGCCGGCGGCACTGTGCTCGAAGTCTCGGAAAAGGTGCTGGCGGCAATCACCCGCCGGGAAAATCCGCAAATGGTCGTCGGCGTCTTCGTCCAGCAGACGCTGCCGCTGAAGGATATCCGTGCCACGGACGGCGACGTCTGGGTCGCGCTCGACCGCGTTCGCGATCCCGGCAATCTCGGCACCGTCATCCGCACCGTCGACGCCGTCGGCGCCAGGGGCGTCATCCTGGTCGGCGACACCACCGATCCGTTTTCGCTTGAAACCGTGCGCGCCACCATGGGCTCGATCTTTGCCGTGCCGGTCGCGAAGGCGACGGAGCAGGCTTTTCTGGCCTGGCGACGCGACTTTCCGGGCCTCGTCGCCGGAACGCATCTGAAGGGCGCGGTCGACTACCGTTCGGTCGACTTTTCGAGAGGCCCGGTGCTGCTGTTGATGGGCAACGAGCAGCAGGGCCTGCCCGACAGCCTTGCGGATAGTTGCGACCGGCTGCTCAGGATCCCGCAGGCCGGACGCGCCGATTCTCTCAATCTGGCGGTTGCCACCGGCGTCATGCTGTTCGAAATCCGGCGTGGCGCGTTGAAGCTCGACCCCACTGCCGACTCGCGATGAGGGCTGCGAAAACGTGAAATCCTGGTTCCCTTACGCCCTGCTGGTCGTGCTCGCTATCGCACTCGACCAGTGGATAAAACAGCTGGTGGAAAACGGCCTCGCCTTCCAGGAAAAGGTCGATCTTCTGCCTTTCCTGGCGCTGTTTCGCACCTACAACACCGGCATCGCCTTCTCGATGTTCTCGTCCTTCGGCGACACCGGCCTGGTGGCCATCGCCGCGCTTGTCGTCGCCTTCGTGCTGTATCTGGCGGTGCGCACGCCCGCCGGCCACGTCCTTGCCCGGATCGGCTTCGCCCTGATCGTCGGCGGCGCGCTCGGCAATCTGATCGACCGCGCGGTCTACGGCCACGTGATCGACTATATTCTTTTCCACACGCCGGTCTGGTCCTTCGCGGTGTTCAACTTTGCCGACGCCTTCATTTCGGTCGGCGCCGCGCTGGTCGTGTTCGACGAGCTGATCGGCTGGCGGCGGGAAACCAGGTCCCAGGATCCAGGCAATTGACCAAGCGCGGCCACCGCCGCAAATTTGTTTCAAACAAAACGAGGAGACCAAAGTGTCCGATACCTTCAAAGCCATCCTCGTTTCGCGCGACGCCGAGAAGAAGCAGTCGGTCGAGATCGTCGACCTCACCGAAGCTGACCTGATGGAAGGCGATGTCACCGTCGCCGTCGAGGCGACGACGGTGAATTACAAGGATGGGCTGGCCATCACCGGCAAGGCCCCGGTGGTGCGCCGCTGGCCGCTGGTGCCCGGCATCGATTTCGCCGGCACTGTCATCGAATCTTCGCACCCCGACTGGCGCAAGGGCGACAAGGTCATCCTCAATGGCTGGGGCGTCGGCGAGACGCATTACGGCGCCTTTGCCGCCCGCGCCCGCGTCAAGGGCGACTGGCTGGTGCCGCTGCCCGACGGGATGAGCCCGCATGATGCGATGGCAGTCGGCACCGCCGGCTATACGGCAATGCTCGCCGTCATGGCGCTGGAGCGGCATGGCATCGTGCCGGATCGCGGACCGGTGGTGGTGACGGGGGCCGCCGGCGGCGTCGGCTCGGTCGCCATCTCGATCCTTTCCACCCTCGGCTACCATGTGATCGCCTCGACCGGGCGCAATGCTGAAAGCCCCTATCTGATCGACCTCGGCGCGGCTGAGGTGATCTCACGGGACGACCTCAGCCAGCCGGCCAAGCCGCTGGCCAAGGAACGCTGGGCCGGCGGCGTCGACTCGGTCGGCACCCATACACTGGCCAACGTGCTGTCGATGACGTCCTATGGCGGCGCGATCGCCGCGTGCGGCCTGGCCGGCGGCATGGACCTTCCGACGAGCGTCGCCCCCTTCATCCTGCGCGGCGTATCGCTGCTCGGCATCGATTCCGTCATGGCGCCGAAAGCGGTCCGCCTCGAGGCGTGGCGCCGCATCGGCGCCGACCTCGACCTCCAGAAACTGTCGACCCTGTCGCGCTCGATCGGCTTCGACGGCATCATCGGCGCTGCGCGCGATATCGTGGAGGGCAGGATCAGAGGCCGCGTGGTCGTCGATCTGTAGGGCGATCCCAGGAATAGCGTTCGGCGATTTCCCGTCCGAACTGCCCAAAATCAGGCAAAAACTGCCGGTTATCGGCACGGACGACTAAAATTCGAACGATCCGCCGCAATCTTCCATAATCTCTGTCTGGCAAGGTTTTCCGCATGCTCGCGGACTCCGACTTCAGACAGGACAGCAAAGCCGCAGGCGACGACGGACTGGGTCCTGACGCGCCGAAGCGGCAGGTGCTTGTCGCGCCGCCGCTGGTCCCCGCATTGCAAGCGGACAGTCATGAAGGCCTGCCGTTCCTGACGATCGTCGCCATAGTCGTCCTGGCCGGGCTGGCGCATCTCACCGGAGCGCCGATCTTCATCACCATAGGCCTCCTGGCGACGGGTCTGGGCGGCCTGATGATGCATCTGCGCAACCAGCGCGCCGAGCGGCGCACCGCCGCACTTCTCGACGAGACGGCCGCCCGTAGCCGCGCCGAGATCGAGACCCTCGCCGATCGCATGTGGGAGATGCAGGAGAGCGAAGAGCGTTTTCGCGGTCTGATCGATGCGCTCGGCGACCTCGTTGTCCATCGCGACCGCGACGGCCACATCGTCTACGCCAACAAGGTGTTCGCCTCGCTCGTCGAGATCGATCAGCGCGACCTCGCAGGCAAGACGCTTTCCGAGCTCGGCATCGACGTCGGCGTCGTGCCCGAGGCCGCCTTTTCGGATCATGAATGCCTGAGCTCCACCGATGTCGCCATCCGCACGCCGAACGGGCCGCGCTGGTTCTCCTGGATCGAGCTCTCGGTGCGGGACAGGGACACCGGTGCTGTTTCGCACCGGGCGATCGCCCGTGACATCACCGCCCGCAAGCGCGCCGAATCGTCGCTGATCACCGCCCGCGAGCGGGCCGAATACGCCAGCCAGGCCAAGTCGCGCTTCCTTGCCACCGTCAGCCACGAGATCCGCACGCCGATGAATGGCATCATGGGCATGGCGAAGCTGCTTGCCGACACCGACCTGTCGCCCGAGCAGCGTACCTATGTCGGCGCCGTCTCGACTTCCGCAAGCTCGCTGCTGGCGCTGATCGAGGATCTGCTCGACTACTCCAAGATCGAGGCCGGCCGCTTCGATCCCGAGCCGCAGCCGACATCACTGCGTGAGATCGCCGACAACATCATCGAGCTGCTGGCCGCGAAGGCCTTCTCCAAGACCATCGGCCTCGGCTGTCACGTCGAACCCGACGTGCCGCAGATGATCACCGCCGACCCCGGTCGCGTGCGCCAGGTGCTGCTCAACCTCATCGGCAATGCCGTCAAGTTCACCGACACAGGCGGCGTGCTGCTTACCGTCGCGCGCGCCAGCACCGAGAGCACCGACCGCATCCGCTTCACCATCGCCGACACCGGTCCGGGGCTGCGCGAAGAGGATATGGAGCGCATCTTCGAGGAATTCGAGCAATCCGACGGTACTTCGACCAGGGTGCACGGCGGCGCCGGTCTCGGCCTCGCCATCTCCAAGCGCCTGGTGATCGCCATGGGCGGCACGATCTCGGTTTCGAGCCGGCTAGGCGAGGGATCCGAATTCGTCTTCGACATTCCGGCGACCGCGGCAACCCAACCGCCACAGTATCGCCGGGACATCCTCTCGGGCCGACGCGCGGTGATCGTGTCCAAGAATGCCGTCGAGGCCGATGCCATCGCTCGCACCATCCGCGCGCATGGCGGTGCCGTCGAGATCGCGGCCACGCCGGACCAGGCCATTGCCTTCGCCGCCGGCTGCAACGTGCTTCTGGTCGACGCCGCGCTCGAGAACAGCGACGGCCGCCTGCTCAAGCGGCTGCGTCAGAGCGGTTTTGTCGACTGCCAGGCCATCACCCTGATCGCACCCGCCGATCGCGGCATGCTTGGCGAATTCCGCGCCAACGGCTACGCGACGTTCCTCGCCCGGCCGGTGCGCGGCGAAACGCTGCTGCGCGTGCTGTTGACCAGCCATGTGCCGGCACCCGCCGAGCCGCGGTCGGAACCGCGCGGCACCGCGTCCGTCCGCCGCCGCGACAAGGGCCTGTCCGTGCTGATCGCGGAGGACAATGACATCAACGCGATGCTTGCCCGCGCCACGCTGCTCAAGGCTGGACATCGCGTCAAGATCGTCAGCAACGGCAAGGCCGCGGTCGAAGCCGTCACCGACGCCGGCCTCAAGCATCGTTTCGATGTCGTGCTGATGGATCTCCACATGCCGGTGATGGACGGGCTGGACGCGATCGCCGCCATCCGCCGCCATGAGGAAGCGCTTGCCGTGCCGCCGATCCCGATCATGGTGCTTTCCGCCGACAGCCAGGAAAAGACGCGCCACACGGTTTTGGCCCACGGCGCCAGCGGCTTCGTCACCAAGCCTCTCGACCCCGATGCGCTCGTCCAGGCCGTCGAGAGCCAGGCAGCGGCGTAACGAATTTTTTAGACTTTCCGGAACGCCTTGGATTGCTTGGCTTTCGCAGCCATAAGATAGCCGGTTGAGGGTATTGCCCAGCCGACGAAGTATTGCCGGGATCGCCGTATCACGGTACTGTCACAATCCTGTTGCACCTACACCGTATCCCCGTGCCAAGAGGGATGGCTCGAAGGAGAATCACTCGTGCATACAGTCATGCCTGAATGCGATACTCGGCCGAACGCCAGCGCCCTTCTCGGCGCGCGTGCCGCCGACGCTTTCGCAAGCGGCGCACCGCTGGGCCGCATCGGCAACCTGGAAGTGCGGCTCGCCCGCAACGGGGCCGAGATCGCCGCCGCCCAGGAAGTGCGTTATCGGGTATTCTATGACGAACTCGGCGCGAGGAAGGATTTGTTCCAGGCGCAGGATCGGCGCGATGCCGACCGCTTCGACCCGCTCTGCGATCATCTCCTGGTTTTCGACACCTCGCTTCCCGGCCCAGAGCACCGCCGTATCGTCGGCACCTATCGCCTGCTGCGGCAGGAGATCGCCACCGCGGCGGGCGGCTTCTACTCCGAGGGCGAGTTCGAACTGACCAAGCTGGTGGCGCGCCATCCGGGCCAACGCTTCCTCGAACTCGGGCGCTCCTGCGTGCTGCCGGAATACCGCTCCAAGCGCACCATCGAGGCGCTCTGGCAAGGCATCTGGGCCTATATCAACCACTATGGCATCGGCGTGATGACCGGCTGCGCCTCCTTCCACGGCACCGTGCCGGCGGCGCATGCGGAGGCGCTTACCTATCTCGCCCATCACTGCCGCACCGACCAGGCCTGGGATGTCCGGGCGGTGGCCGGCCGCTACTGCTCGATGGACTTGATGCCGATCGAGGCGGTCAATGCCAAGGCCGCGATCGCCGCCATGCCGCCGCTCGTCAAAGGCTATCTGCGTGTCGGCGCCCGCATCGGCGACGGCTGCGTCATCGACCACGAATTCTCGACCGTCGACATTTTCGTCGTCATGCCGGTCAAGGAGATCGGCGCCCGCTACGTCAACTACTATGGCGGCGAAGGCCAGCGTTTCGCGGCGTGAGTCTGGCGAATAGCGAATAGCGAATAGCGAATAGCGAATAGCGAATAGCGAATAGCGAAGGAACTAACGATAGTAGGCTGACTACAACAGCCCTATTCGCTACTCTCTATTCGCTGTTCGCTGTTTGCTATCACGGAATATCCTCCGGCCTTCGCCCGGGCCGGCTCTTATAGGCCGGGAACGACCAGCCGAATTTGAGCGCCCCGCCCCGCACCAGGAAGGCCGCCGCAAAGCCGAGCAGGCTGGATGGCAGGGCCGACATGCCAACGAGATCGCCAACCGTGAAGAGCGCTGCACCCGCAAGCGCCGCGGTGACATAGATTTCGGGCCTGAGCAGCACGGAAGGCTCGCCTGCGATCAGGTCGCGCAATATGCCGCCGAAGGTCGCGGTGAGCACCCCGGTGATGACCGAAACGACCGGGGAGCCGGTGATCGCCAGGCCCTTTGCAGCCCCCATCACCGCAAAGGCGGCAAGTCCGATCGCATCGAGCCAGAGCAGCAGCTTGTAGCGGGATTCCACACGATGGGCGCTGAAGAAGACAAGCACTGCCATCACGGCGCAGATCAGCACATAGCCGCTGTTGGCGACCCAGAACACCGGCAGGTTGAGAATGACGTCGCGTAGCGTTCCGCCACCGATGCCGGTGATGCTGGCCAGAAACAGGAAGCCGATGATATCGAGCTCTTTGCGTGACGCGGCAAGTGCGCCGGTCGCCGCGAAGACGGCGACGCCGGCATAGTCGAGCAGCTCGATGGGATTCATGGGCGAGCGAATAGTGATTGGCGAATAGTCAGTGCACAGTGAATATCACGAAGCGGTGCGGTTGGAACCGCCTTCCCTGTTCGCTATTCCCTATTCGCTATTGGCTCCCTTCACGCATCCTTCTCGGCCTGCTCGTTCACCGGGCCCGGCTCGACTGGCGCTTCGGCGGCGGCGGCCTTTGGGCCGCCCTTGGAGACGCCGACCATCGCCGGCCTCAACACGCGCTCGCCGATCGAATAGCCGGGTTGCACGACCTGGACCACGGTCCCGGCCGGAACGTCGGGGTTGGGCACTTCGAACATCGCCTGATGGAAGTTCGGGTCGAACTTCTCGCCTTCGGGCGCAAGCTTCTTCACCCCGTGCCGCTCCAGCGCCGCCAGCATGGCGCGCTCGGTGAGGTCGACGCCCTCGATCAGCGCCTTGAAGCCGGCATCGCCGGAGGCCTTGGCCTCGGTCGGAATGGCGTCCAGCGCGCGGCGCAAATTGTCCGACACCGACAGCATGTCGCGCGCGAAATTGGCCACAGCGTAGGTGCGTGCGTCATGTACATCACGCGCGGTACGGCGCCGCAGATTCTCCATTTCGGCAGCTACGCGAAGCGCCCGATCCTTCAGTTCCTCGTTTTCCTTCAGCAACCGCACAAGCGCCTCATAGTCGCCGTCGACGCCGCCTTCCGTACGTTCGCCGGAAGCCCGGGCCTCGGAAGCCGGGCTGGCTTCGATTTCCTCGGGCGCGCGTTCGTCTTTTGCCTGGTCGCTCATCGCCGTTTCCCGTCATTCGGATTGGTTTGGATTTGCGCCCGATATCGAGGTTTAGGGGCCAAAAATCAAGGGGCAAGCACCGATGACGGCCCTTCCGCGATCGTTCCAAATTAATTCAAATTTTACCGTACCGGACGGCTTTGCTTGCCGCTAAGGGCCTATGCGGGAACCATTGCCGGGCTGCGAGAGTTTCGAAGCCGACACAGGATTTTGGGACCATGAAGGGCAACATCGGCGAAAGGCGCGCCAAGCTCGCCGACGATATCAGGCGACAGGTTGGCACCGAAGCGACCAAGCGCCTTCTGCGCACGCTTCCGGCATTTCGCCTGGAAAAAGAAGTGCCCAAGCAGTTCACGGATCTGCTCGACCGCCTGGACGGCGCCGAGACGGACAAGGCGGACGGCCAGCGGCAGCACTAGACCGCCCTTCCCCAGTTCCACAGCGTAAGGCGCTGAGGAGCTATGCGGCTCTGCGCTCGTCGCGCATCAGAGCCTCGCCATGACGGATCTCGGTGCCAAGCACCTTGAGGCACTCCCGCATGAACGACGCAAGGCCGGGCCATCCCTTTGCCGAAACCAGATTGCCGTCGACATGCGCGCCGGTCGGCGACA
The DNA here is from genome assembly GCF_003997555.1 of Mesorhizobium sp. M1A.T.Ca.IN.004.03.1.1. Taxonomy (NCBI): domain Bacteria; kingdom Pseudomonadati; phylum Pseudomonadota; class Alphaproteobacteria; order Hyphomicrobiales; family Phyllobacteriaceae; genus Mesorhizobium; species Mesorhizobium sp. M1A.T.Ca.IN.004.03.1.1. The sequence continues at coordinate 95,884 of NZ_RZTV01000004.1, forward strand.
CGTCGATATAGGTGCCCCCGGCAAGCGTCACTTCGGGCTCGCAATACTGCAGCGCCGCCACCTCCCTGCCGCGCACCACGCCGTCGACCGCGATCAGGATTTGCACACCGTGGCAGATGGTGAAGATCGGCTTGCCGGTCTCGTGGAAATGCCTGACCAGCGCCTGCACGCGCTTGTCGATGCGAATATATTCCGGCCCGCGTCCGCCCGCAGCGTAGACCGCGTCGTAATCGGCGGGATTCACCTCGGCGAATGTCTTGTTGAGGATATAGTCGTGGCCGAGCTTTTCCGTATAGGTCTGATGGCCCTCGAAGTCGTGCAGCGAGGTCTTGAGCACGTCGCCGGCCTTCTTGTCCGGGCAGACGACATGGACTGTGTGGCCGACCGCATGCATCGCCTGCTCAAAAACGAAAATCTCGTATTCTTCGCTGAACTCGCCAACGAGCATCAGTATCTTCTTGCCTACCATGCCGTTTCCTCCTTTGCCGGCTGTTTATTTCGGAGCGCGAAATAATCACCGTATCCTAAGGGCAAGACGGCAAAAGAGAAAGTGAAATTCGCAGAAATGGTCTGACCAGATTGTTGCAAAGAGGCGCGTAGAACTGAATCGACTGCGCCAAGACGTCAAAAGCAAGGTGCTTGGTCAGACCAAAGCTGCAGGCTCGCTTGGTTTACCGGATGGCTGCCTTCGGCGGTCAGCGCGGGGACGGCTCAGCCCGGGCGTTTGCGCCGCCAGGAATATTTCGGGCCCTTGGCTTCCGGCTCTACCGCCGGCTGGTAATAGACTGGCAAGCCTCCTGTGCGCCCTTCCTCCAGCCGCTTCAACAGCACCGGATTGGAGACCTCGAACTCGTCGAAGCCGAGCCGCAGCATATGCGGCAATTGATCGACCAGGACCTGGCCCGTGGCGCGCACCGCGCCTTTGAAGTTATGCCGGGTGCGCAGCAATTCGCCCTTGGAGAAGGAGCGGCCGTCGTTGAAGGCCGGGAAGGCAAGCGCCACCAGCGACAGCTGGTCGAGCAGGCCGACGATCTTGTCGAGCTCGTCGCCGGGGAGCAGGAGCACGCCGAGGCGCTCCTTGGCCGACCTGCGGATATCGTCATCGAGCCCGAGAAAGGCCTGCAACGGGAGGATGAAGCGGCCATTGCCGGCAAGCGCTTCGGCGCTCTCGGCATGGGTCCATTCGTCCTCGCGGAAACCGTTCGGGGTCCAGAGGCGGGTTTCCGATTTGGTCGGCTCAGTCATCAAAATTCCTAATGCCCTAAGATCCTAATGCCCTAAGAATGAAAGGATATGTCGCTGTTCAGGTCGGCCCGGAGTCGAAAATGGTGGCTTTCGAGAACGGGAGCGGAACGTACTTCAACTACGCGAGCTCCGAAAGCGCAGGAACCCGCCATTTGCAGGCCGGCCTCACCTGAGTAGCGGCTGTCCTTAAAGTGATGCGTCGGTCAGCGACTTCTCCAGCCCCGACAGATGGATGCCGCACTCGGTCTTGGCGTGCCCCGCCCAGCGGCCGCTGCGCGCATCCTCGCCTGGCTGTACCGGCTGCGTGCAGGGGAAGCAGCCGATCGACAGATAGCCATAGGCGACCAGCGGGTTTTCGCGCAGCGCATGCGCGCGCATGTAGTCGGCCTGGTCGGATGTCGTCCAATGCGCGAGCGGATTGATGCGGATGCGCGAGCCGACGGCCTCGAAGACCGGGAGTGCCGCGCGCGTCGAAGCCTGGAAGCGCTTGCGCCCGGTGAACCAGGCGCGGAACGGCTCGACGCCACGCGCCAGCGGCTCGACCTTGCGCAGGTTGCAACAGGCGTCGGTATCGGTCTCATACAGCCTGCCGGTCGGATCGACGCGTTCGAGCGCCGCTTCGTCCGGCTTGATCACTCTCACATCGGTCAGGCCGAAATCGGCGACCAGCGCGTCGCGGTAGCCCAGCGTCTCCTCGAAATGCTTGCCGGTGTCGAGAAAGATCACTGGCAGCGAGCGGTCGATCTCGGCAATCATGTGCAGGAGGACTGCCGAATCGGCTCCGAAGGACGATACGGCGGCAACGTCGCCGCGGAAAAATTCACGCGCCGAGCGCTCGATGATCTCGATCGGCTTCAGATGGCCGAGCAGCGCGTCGAGCCCCGCCGCTTCCGCGGCAACGCCGGCCTCGACGCCGCCGATCCGGTCAAGCGGCCTTGGTTTCGCCAGCATAGAGCGCCTCCTTGAACGGCGCGGGACCGACACGGCGGTAGGCGTCGATAAAACGTTCACTGGGATTGAGCCGAAGGCCGAGATAGGTGTCGACGATCTGCTCGATGGCATCGGTGATTTCTTCCGAAGAGAAACCGCGGCCGATGATCTCGCCGACCGACGTGTTCTCGTCGGCCGAGCCGCCAAGCGTGACCTGGTAGAGCTCGGAGCCCTTCTTCTCCACGCCGAGAATGCCGATATGGCCGACATGGTGGTGGCCGCAGGCGTTGATGCAGCCGGAGATCTTCAGCTTCAGCTCACCGATCTCGCGCTGCCGCTCCAGCGAGGCAAAGCGGCGCGAGATTTCCTGGGCAACCGGGATCGAACGCGCGGTAGCAAGCGCGCAATAATCGAGGCCGGGGCAAGAGATGATATCGCTGATCAGGTTGGAATTGGCGGTCGCCAAGCCGATCTCGACCAGGGCGTCATAGACGGCCTTGAGGTCGGCGCGCGCCACATGCGGCAGGATCAGGTTCTGCTCGTGGCTGACGCGCAGCTCGTCGAAGGCGTATTTCTCGGCGATGTCGGCGACCGCCTCCATCTGGCTGTCGGAGGCGTCGCCGGGCACCTCGCCGATGCCCTTGAGCGAGATCGTCACCGCCGCATAGTCGGGGTGGCGATGCGTTACGACATTCTGGTCGAGCCACTCCGAAAAACTCTTGGAATCGAGCCGCGTCTGCTTCACCTGCGCGTCGCCTTCCGGCCGGTCAGGCAATGCCGGCGGCGCGAAATAGGCATTGATCGCCTGGATGTCGGCGTCCGGCAGCTTCAGCTCCGCGTCCTTCAACTCCTGCCATTCGGCCTCGATCTGGCGGGTGATCTCCTCGACCCCGGTCTCGTGGACGAGGATCTTGATACGCGCCTTGTACTTGTTATCGCGGCGGCCATAGAGGTTGTAAACGCGCAGGATCGCCGTGCAGTAGGACAACAGCTCGGCTTCCGGCAGGAAGTCGCGGATCTTCTTGGCGACCATCGGCGTGCGGCCCTGGCCGCCACCGACATAGACGGCAAAGCCCAGCTCGCCGGCCGCGTTCTTCTTCAGATGCAGCCCGATGTCGTGCGTCTGGATGGCGGCGCGATCACGCTCGGCGCCGGTCACCGCGATCTTGAACTTGCGCGGCAGGTACGAGAACTCCGGATGCACCGACGACCACTGGCGCAGGATCTCCGCATAGGGACGCGGATCGGCAACCTCGTCGGCGGCCGCGCCGGCGAAATGATCCGCGGTGACGTTGCGGATGCAGTTGCCGCTGGTCTGGATGGCATGCATTTCGACACTCGCCAGATCAGCAAGGATCGCCGGGATGTCGGACAGCGCCGGCCAGTTGAACTGGATGTTCTGGCGCGTGGTGAAGTGGCCGTAGCCCTTGTCGTATTTGCGGGCGATGTGGCCGAGCATGCGCAATTGCCTGCTGTTCAGCGTGCCATAGGGCACGGCGATACGCAGCATATAGGCGTGCAGCTGCAAATAGACGCCGTTCATCAGCCGGAGCGGCCGGAACTGGTCCTCGGTGATATCGCCGGCAAGCCGGCGCTGCACCTGGTCGCTGAACTCGGCGACGCGGGCCTTTACGAAATCGTGGTCGAACTCGTCGTAACGGTACATGCTTCGTCTTTCAGGGCCCGTCCGCCCGCTTTCTTGTGTTCTATGCCGCCCGTGCCGGAGCCGGGCTCGCCTGCTTGCCGAGGTCGGTGCGGATGGTGGGGCCCGCGGCGCGGATCTTCTCGCGCAGCCGCACCGGCTCGACCGCGCCGTTGATCACGGTCACATCGATCAGGTTGACGTCGACGACTTCGTTGCTGGCAGCGGCCGCGGCGCCGATGGCCTCGAGCCGATCCTCCGCCGCCTTGTCATGGGCGATGTCGGCACGAGTGACGGTCTCCGCCCAGCCGCCATCGGCGTACCAGACGGCGATACCGTCCGAGAGCCTGTTCGCGGTCAGAACCTTCATTGCTCAACTCCTTCGGCCGCTACGCCGGCCGTATCTTCACGCGTGTGCGCCGCAAGCGGCTCGGATTGTTCGAAATTGGCGCCGGCGACCGCGTCGCCGATGATGGTCATGACCGGACCGGTAAGATCGGCGCGCGCTTCCAGCGACGGCAGGTCGGCGAGCGTGCCGTGGAAGCGGCGGCGATTGCCAAGGCTGGCATTCTCCACCACGGCGACGGCGGTATCGGGCGACAGCCCGGCTTCGATCAGCCGGCTGGCGACTTCGGCTGCAACCGAGCGGCCCATATAGACGGCGACGGTGGCGCCGGAAATGGCAAGCTTTGCCCAATCGGGCAGTGAGTTGCCCTTGAGGTCATGCCCGGTGGTGAACACCATCGAGGACGTCACGCCGCGCAGCGTCAGCGGCAATTCGAAATCGGCGGCCGCGGCGAAGGCGGCGGTCACGCCCGGAACCACCTCATAGGCGATGCCGGCCTCGCGAAGTGCTGCCATTTCCTCGCCCGCCCGCCCGAACACAAGCGGATCGCCTGATTTCAGCCGCACCACGCGCTTGCCGGCGCGGCCAAGCTCGATGAGCAGAGCGTTGATTTCTTCCTGGCTCTTGGAATGGCAGCCCTTGCGCTTGCCGACAGGCAAGCGCTCGGCATCGCGGCGCCCCATGGCGACGATCGCTTCCGGCACCAGCGCGTCATAGACGATCGCGTCGGCCTCCATCAGCAGGCGGTGGGCGCGCAGCGTCAAAAGATCCTCCGCGCCCGGGCCGGCGCCGACCAGAGCGATGTGACCTGCGGTCGGCGCGTCCGAAGTCAAAAGTTCAAGCGCAGCGCTATGCGCCCTGGCGAACTCTCCGGCTTCAACCGCCTTGGCCGGGAGGCCGGCGAAGAAATCGCTCCAGAACCGGCGGCGGCGATTGCCCTTCGGCAGCCGCTCGGCAGCAGTGCGAAACGACGACGCCAAGGCTGCCAGCCGGCCAAGCGACGGCGACAGCATGCGATCGATGCGCACCCGCAGCAGCTGCGCCAGCACAGGGCCGGCGCCCTCGGTGCCGATGGCGATGGCGACCGGCGCGCGGTTGACCAGCGCCGGGGTGAAGAAATCGCAGAGCTCAGGCCGGTCGACGGCGTTGACCGGAATGCCCAGCCGGCGGGCGTCTTCGACGACGCGACGGTCGAGCGCCTCGTCGCCGCTGGCGGCAAACACCATGGCCGCGTCCTCGAGGTGCGCGGCATCGTAGGCGACGTCGACGTGGACAGCGCCGGCGGTTGCAATGAAATTCAGAAGCTCGGGATCGGCATTGTCCGCAATGATGCGCAGCGTCGCGTTTGACTGAGCAAGCAGCCTGGCCTTGGCCAGTGCCTCCTCGCCGTTGCCGACGATGGCCACGGCTTCGCCGTCGACCCGCAGGAAGACGGGGAAGGCGTTGAGCTTGGCATTGGCTGGCGACATGGCGATAAACAGTACGAGAACAGTCTGGCAGTTTTATGCGGGCCTGGGAAAAACCAGAAGGCAAGCACTCGCGCATCCCTTGATGGCAGGCAATCGCTTTTTCGCAGCCGCGAAAGGCAGGAGAAAAAAATTCTACGTCGGAGCTTGAGGTGGTCGGGCACCTCTCCGAGAGCTACTGATCCGGCAGAGTTTTTAGCGCCGTGCAGCCGACACGGCAAACGGTTTTTTCTAAATTCTACCAATTAAGTAGATTAAGACGCGTCTTGCTGGTGGGTGAGATCGCTGCCGCTTGCAGCACATCCTGCAGTCGTTAGTTGATCCGGAACTATCATGCTCGGCGGCACGTTTCGCTAACGATCCATCCCGTCGGTCGAGCCGCTCTCGCGGGGCTCGATTTGTGCTCAAGGCAAGGAGGAAAATCATGAACATCAAGCTTAAACGCGGTCTCTGGGTGGTCGTGGCCGACGGCGAGAAGGCGCTTTTCCTCCGCAATGAAGGCGATAGCAAGTTTCCGAACCTCGAGGTGGTTCAGGAGATGGAGCAGGAAAATCCCGCCACCAGGGAGCAAGGCACCGATAAACCGGGCCGGTATGCCGAAGGGCCACGCAGCGCGATCGAAGAAACCGACTGGCATCGCCTCGGCAAGGAACGTTTCGCAAGCGATATTGCCGATCGGCTCTACAAGCTTGCACATCGGGGTGAGTTCGACCAGCTCGTGCTGATCGCGCCGCCGCAGGTGCTCGGCGAGATGCGTCAGAAGCTGCACAAGGAAGTCAGTGAAAAAGTGCAGGCCGAAATCCCCAAGACGCTGACCAATCATACCGTCTTCGACATCGAGAATCTGCTCAAAGCGGCCTGAGCGGCACGCAGGAACGCACAGTGCAGGGGATTGATGCCGTGCCCCTGATGGCGACTCGCTCTGATTTTCTCATCCGGCGCCCGATCGCGGCGCCGATTTCCGTGTAGCGGTGGTTGCGTCACCGCCCCTCCCCCGACCATATTGGGAAGGGGCGGCGGCCCTCGGGGCGGCGCTTATCGACATCGTGAATTCTCGGAAGGCGCTCCATAGACAATGCCGCATGACACGCCCCTGATCGCCACCATCGTCGCCGGTTTGGGGCTTGCCTTCGTTTTCGGAGCATTGGCCAACCGATTCCGCATCCCGCCGCTGGTCGGCTATCTCGTGGCCGGTGTGCTGGTCGGGCCGAACACGCCGGGCTTCGTCGCCGACGCCAGCCTTGCCAACGAGCTCGCCGAGATCGGCGTCATCCTGCTGATGTTCGGCGTCGGCCTGCATTTCTCGCTGAAGGATCTTTTGTCGGTCCGCGCAATCGCCGTGCCCGGCGCCGTCGTGCAGATCGGCTTTGCCACGCTGCTCGGCGTCGGCCTCGCCTGGCTGCTTGGCTGGTCGCTCGGCGCCGGCCTTGTCTTCGGCCTCGCGCTCTCCGTCGCCTCGACCGTCGTGCTGCTGCGCGCCATGCAGGAGCGGCGGCTGATCGAGACCGAGCGCGGCCGCATCGCCGTCGGCTGGCTGATCGTCGAGGATTTGGCCATGGTGCTGGCGCTGGTGCTTTTGCCGGCGCTCGCCGGCGTGCTTGGCGGCCAGCCGCAGGCCGACGACCATGCGAGCCTGCTTTCGCTGCCCGCCAGCCACGGCATATGGGGCGTGGTCGGCATAACGCTGGCCAAGGTCGTCGCCTTCGTCGTCGTCATGCTGGTCGTAGGCCGCAGGGTCATCCCCTGGATCCTGCACTATGTCGCCCATACCGGCTCACGCGAGCTGTTCCGGCTCTCGGTGCTTGCCATCGCGCTCGGCGTCGCCTTCGGCGCGGCGAAGCTGTTCGGCGTCTCGCTGGCGCTCGGCGCCTTCTTCGCCGGCATGGTCATGAGCGAGTCCGAGCTCAGCCACCGGGCGGCGGAAGAATCGCTGCCGCTGCGCGACGCTTTTTCCGTGCTGTTCTTCGTTTCCGTCGGCATGCTGTTCGATCCGTTCAGCCTGGTCAGCAACGGCCTGCCGATCCTGGCGACCTTAGCCATCATCCTCATCGGCAAATCGCTCGCCGCTTTCGTCATCGTGATCGCCTTCCGCTATCCGGTCGCGACCGCGCTGATGATCTCGGCCAGCCTTGCCCAGATCGGCGAATTCTCCTTTATCCTGGCCGAGCTCGGCGTCGGGTTGAAGCTTCTGCCCGAACAGGGCCGCGACCTCATTCTGGCCGGCGCCATCCTGTCGATCCTGCTCAACCCGCTGATGTTCCTGATCGTCGACAGGATGAAGCCGTGGCTGGAAAAGCGCGCCGGCAAAACGGCAGAGCCCGAGGAATCAAGGCCGATCGGCCCGGCGACCGAGCCCGGCCAGGTGGCCTCGGCGGCGGCAGTGTCTGAAAGCGAGAATGGTCTGCCGCCGCGAACGGGACTCACCGACCATTCCATCCTGATCGGCTATGGACGTGTCGGCAGCCTCGTGGGTGCCGCGCTGAAACAAGCCGCCCTGCCCTTCCTGGTCGTCGAGGATGCCGACAAGACGCTGGCGAAGCTGAGGGCCGAGGGCGTCGAAACGGTGGCCGGCAATGCCGCCAATGCGGACGTCTTCGCGGCCACCAATCCGGAAGGCGCCAAACGGCTGATCCTCGCCATCCCCAACGCCTTCGAGGCGGGACAGGTGGTGTTGCGGGCGCGCGCGGCCAATCCCGGCATCAGCGTCATTGCGCGCGCCCATTCCGATGCCGAGGTCGAGCATCTCAAGGCTCTCGGCGCCGACACCGTGATCATGGGCGAGCGCGAAATAGCACGCGGCATCGTCGAGGCGGTTACCGGCATGTCACCCGCTCGGTTGGACGACGCCGCTGCCGAGATCAGGCCGCAGCCTGCCTGACGCTCGCCTGCACAAACCAAGCGGATCAGGAAACGAATAACGGAAGCGATGTCGCTGAGATGGAAGTCACACGTGCTGGCCGCCATTGATGTGGATTTCCGAGCCGGTCACGTAGGACGCCTGGCCCGAACACAGGAAAAAGATGATGTCGGCCACTTCCGACGTGGCGCCCAGCCTTCTCAGCGGGATCGTCTCGACGATCTTGTCGGTGCCGGGCGACAGGATCGCCGTGTCGATCTCGCCCGGCGCGATCGCATTGACGCGGATGCCGTGCGGCCCGAAGTCATGCGCCATCTCGCGCGTCAGAGAACCCAGCGCCGCCTTCGACGTCGCATAGGCCGTGCCGGCAAATGGATGCACGCGCGTGCCGGCGATCGAGGTGACGTTGACGATTGAGCCCTTGGCGGCGGCGAGTTCCTTGAACAGCCCTCTCGCCAGCATGATCGGCGCGAAGAAATTGACCTGGAACACGTCGCGCCAGACATGCATCGGCGTCTCGATCGAGTTCATCCGGCCGCCGTCCTTGAGCTTCGGCGAGATGCCGGCATTGTTGACCAGCGCGTGCAACTGCCCGCCATGCGCCTCCAGCCGGTGGCGGATTTCCGAGACGGCAATGCCGACATCCTCCTGGTCGGCAAGGTCGACCTTGATGTGGTCCTCGGGACCGGCCGGCCATGGACAGTCCTCGGCAAAGGCCTGGCGCGAGCAGGTGATGACGCGCCAGCCCTCGCGTGAAAAGCGTTTCACCGTCGCATGGCCGATGCCGCGGCTGGCGCCGGTGAGAACGATGGTTTTTCTGCTGTCGATTTCGGCCATGGCTTGATCTCCGGCCGGACATGTAGCCGAAGGCGCCAGCCATTGCGAGAGGCGAGTTGCCGCTCAACCGCCGCTGAGGATGTCGAGGATCGACGTCTGGCGCCTTTTCTTCGGGCCGCCGACATCGCCGGGCGGCACCGGATGCCCGACCGAGGCGGTAGTCCCGCCGTCGCTCGGCATATCGAAGCCGCCGGCATCGACCGTCTGGGCTGGACGCGCCTGCCGTGCGGGCGCCTGGGCGACAGGGCTCGACTGGCTGACGGGCGCGGGCGGCGCCGGCTGCGAGTTGTCCGCCGAGGGTATCTCGTCCGGCACGACCGTATCGGGCGGCGTCGATTTCCACGTGCCGGGCAACGGCCTGACCGGCAAGCCTTCATGCGCGGCGACCATGAATTCGTGCCAGGCCTGCGCCGGCAAGGCGCCGCCGGTCACCTTCTTCATCGGGCTGCCGTCGTCATTGCCGAACCACACACCCGTCGTGAGGTTGGCGGTATAGCCGACGAACCAGGCGTCGCGTGAATTCTGGCTGGTGCCGGTCTTGCCGGCCGAGGGCCAGTTGAAGGCCGCCTTCTTGGCGGTGCCGACTTCGACCGTGCCCGTCATCATAGAGTTCATCATGCCGACGATGTCGGCCTTGAGGACGCGCGGCGCGCTGCCGCCATTGTTTTCGTAGAGCACCTTGCCGCTAGCCGTGGTGACGCGCTGGATGAAATGGATATCCGGCTTGTAGCCGCCATTGGCGAAAGGCACATAGGCGGCGGTCAGTTCCAGCGGCGTGACTTCCGAGGTGCCGAGCGCTATCGAGGTGTTCGACTGCAGGTCGGATTGGATGCCCATGCGGTGCGCGGCCTCAACCACGGCGTCGGGGCCGACCTCCATGGTGAGTTGCGCCGCCACCGAGTTCAGCGACTTCGCCAGTGCGGTGGCCAGCGTCACCTTGCCATAATATTTGCCGCCATAATTCTCCGGCGTCCATTTGCCTATTCTGATCGGGGCGTCGTTGCGCACGCTGTCCGGTGTGCGGCCTGCTTCCAGCGCCGCCATGTAGACGAAAGGCTTGAAGGCCGATCCCGGCTGGCGCCGCGCTTCCGAGGCGCGGTCGAACTGGCTGGTCGAATAGTCGTAACCGCCGACCATGGCGCGAACGGCGCCGGAATCATCGATCGACACCAACGCGCCCTGGGTGACGTTGAGCTTCTTGCCGCTCTCGTCGATCAGCCGGCGGATCGACTGCTCGGCGAGCTTCTGCAGCGTCAGATCCACGGTGGTGTCGATGATGATGTCGCCGCGCACGTCGCCGATCAGGTCGGGAAGTTCCTCCATGACCGTGTCGGCGACGTAATTCTCCGAACCGGTCCAGTAGGAGGGCGAGCGCGTCGCCGGCGCGCTCAGCGCCATTTTGTATTCCTTGTCGCCGATCTTGCCTTCCTCGCGCATGGCGGCGAGCACGAGCTGTGCGCGTTCTTCCGCCGCCTTGGGATCGCGCGCCGGCGAAAGCCGCGACGGCGCCTTGAGCAAACCGGCCAGAAGCGCTGCCTCGGAAAGCGTGACATCGCGCGCGCTCTTGCCGAAGTACCGCCGCGAGGCGGCCTCCACGCCATAGGCGCCGGACCCGAAATAGACCCGGTTGAGATACATTTCGAGGATCTGGTCCTTGCTGTGCTTGTGCTCCAGCCACAGCGCCAGCAGCACTTCCTGCACCTTGCGCTCCAGCGTGCGATCCGGCGTCAGGAACAGGTTCTTGGCCAGCTGCTGCGTCAGCGTCGAGCCGCCTTGCGAGAAATGACCGCCAAGGACGTTGGTGACCATGGCGCGCGTCAGCCCGATCGGGTCGATGCCGAAATGCGAATAGAACCGCCGGTCCTCGATGGCGACGACGGCCTCGGGAATATAGGGCGACATTTCATTGAGGCCGACGGCCTCGCCGCCGCTCATGCCGCGATTTGCGATGAGTTGCCCGTCGACCGAGACGATCTTGATGTTGGGCGCGCGGTCGGGGATCGACCATGTGGTCGCCGCCGGCATCTTGGCGCCGTAATAGACGACGACGCCGGCCACCGCGATGCCGCCCCAGATGCAGAAAACGAAGCACCAGTAGAGCAGGCGGCCGAAGATGGAAAACAGACCGCGCTGGCTGCGATCGCGCCCCCGGCCGCGCGATTTCGCCTTGGCGGATTTGCGTTTCGCTGCGGATTTACGATTTGCCGGCACGACGCGATCCTCCTCGCTGACCGAAAAGCCGTCGGAGGGTTTCGCCCGCGGCGAGCCCTCGAAGCTCGGTTCGATGCGACTGTCTCTGCGGTTCGCCATTGCGCTGTGCTTGCTGTCCCCGATGCCGATGGCGCTCGGGTTGCAGAGTAGATGCGGCGGTTTAAAGGCGCGTTAAGTGGGGAAAAATCGAAGTGATTGAAAAGCAAATGTTTGGTAAGCGGCCACCTGACGGAGCGCGATCGGCGTGGGATTCCGGCCGCGCTCCAGCGTTTGCATAGGCGGGCGAGTGTCGGCTCGGACTAGTCGAGCACGGCACGGACCGAGAGCGCAGCTCTCGATGCCCGCATGACATCGCCGACATGGCAGTAGCAGACGATCTCGTGCAGCTGATAGTCGGTCAGCTCGAAGAAGCGTTTTGCTTCGCCGTAGGTGTCGTTCTTCAAACCCTCGTCGTGCAGAACGGGGTCTTCCAGGGCGACGGATATGGGCGAGCCGGCGCCCCGCATGACATTGCGTTCCCGCGGGGCACGATATTCAGTGCCGATCAGCGCGGTCAGGAGCCGGTTTGGCTCACGTTCGAGAAGCTCCGCCCAACGTGCGAGGCGCTGGGTTCGGCTCATGACGGGTTTGGCGGTGCGGACCTCGGCAACGGCGTGCAGCTGGTCCAGTGTTTGGTGCTTCATGGCAACCTCCTAGAGGCTAGGTTGGTCGGCCCCAAAACTCCCTATACGCAGCATGATATCGCCGAACCGCGCGGACGTCATCCGTTTGCCGCCCACGCCGCCAAGATTTGATGGAGCTGCGCGCGGCCCCTGTCATTCTTCATGCCGTCGCCAGAATATGGAGCCGAAATCACAGGCTTATCCTGGACGTCAAAGAACGCGGAACTCGGGCTCCGCCGCCTTTCGACCGACGATCGACGACAGGCCGTAGAAAGCCAGCGGCTGTTCCTGACAAGTCACCGCCACGACGCTGTTCGACTTGTCTATGTCCAGGCCCTTCGGCCCACCCTCCTCGACGCTGGCCCTGCCGCGCAGAAAGCTTTCGTCGTCGAGCACGGCGACCGAACGCGACGGCGTGCGGCGCCCCTTCCAGCCTTCGTCGCTTGCATAGACGTGAACCATCGGGCTGCCGGCGTCGGCAACAAGAATGTGGCTGCCGTCCTGCGTGAAGCGCAGGCCATGCGGGTAGTTGGCATTTTCCAGGACACCGGCGGGTCGGGTTTCAGGGCCAAGCGGCGCCGACATGTCGTAGATCTTCACGTCGTTGGTGCCGTGGCTGCTGACGGCGACCCACCGCCCGTCATGGCTGAGCGCGATGCCGTCCGGGATGTCGAGGCCCTGCTCCAGGAGAACCTGATTCCACAGGGCGCGGTATCCCCATCGCCGGTGAACCACATGGCGGGTCACCCGATGCGTGTAGTTGTTACAGACCAGCAGGCTGAGCCGGCCATGCGACTCACGCCTGACGGCGACTGAGCCGGGCGTTCTCAATCTGCAAAATCGGCTGCCTTTGATCACGCGAAGTGGCGAGATTTCGTGCCCTTGTCCGGCCGGATCGCCTTGCGGCAGGGCGAAGACCGCAACCAGCCCATCGCGATTGGCGACCACAAAAGTCCTGTTGTCGATGAAATCGAGGCCATGCACCTCGCCCATGCTTTCCGATCTGAGCTCCACGAAATCGCGGATAACGATCCTCGCTGCACCGGCCGTCGGCTCTATGTCGATGCGCAGCATCAGACATCGCCTGCGTCCATATCCGGCGACGGCAAGCAAGTGATTGTCGGGCGAAAAGCGCAGGTCCTCGGTCCGCCCGATCGCGGCGAGCGCATCGTTCACGGCACCGGTGGCCACGAAATCGATCCGGGGAATCATATCAAAAAACACCACCGCCCCAGCGAGCGGACCCGAATGCAATAGGTGCTATCAGGAGCCGACCGGTCAAGTTCGCGAGATGCGGACGTGGTGAGATCAATTCTGCTGGATCGAAATGCCCTTGTCGTCGATCTTGAGCTCCACGCCCTTCGGCCTGGTCTGCTCGCGGTAGATGTAGATGCCAAGCGCGATGACCACGACGACCAACGCGCCGATGATGAGGTAGAGCATGTTCTGTCTCATCTCGCCCCCTTCTTGCTGCCGAGTCTCGCGCCTGCTTCGAGGCCCTGCGGCGGTCGCTCACTGGTCGCTGTCATCATTGGCCGATGCAGGCCGCCAACTGGTCGGCTCGACTTTTTTCTGGGTGTTGCTGTCGGTGTAGACCCACCAGCCGCCGTCGCGGTATTGCCCGACGGATTCGTTGACCACGCCGTGCTCGTCGTTCCACAGGATCGTGACCTGCGAGCCGTCCTTCGGCGCGCTCGCTATCGGTTTGCGCTCTGCCATTCAATCCCTCCCCATCTCACGCCGACAATGGACCGGCAGGAACGTCGCTCGACGCGTCGTCAGCTATGCGCGAAGATATCCTCTTCCGCCCAGCCCATCAGATCGAGCTTGGCGCGCGTCGGCAGGAAGCGGAAGCAGGCTTCGGCCTCCTTAGTGCGACCCTCGCGCGCAAGCCGTGCGGCCAGCACCTCGCGCAGCCGGTGCAGGTAAAGCACGTCGGAGGCGGCATATTCGAGCTGCTCGGGCGACAGTGTTTCCGCCGCCCAGTCCGACGATTGCTGCGCCTTGGAGAGGCCGATACCGAGCAGTTCGTTGCATATATCCTTCAGCCCGTGGCGGTCGGTGTAGGTACGGGTCAGCCGCGAGGCGATCTTTGTGCAGAAAACCGGTTCGGCCATGACGCCGAAAGCGTGATAAAGGACGGCAATGTCGAAACGGCCGTAGTGAAACAGCTTCACCACGGCGTCGTTCCTGAGAAGGCTGACAAGGTTGGGCGCCTCCTTCTGGCCCGGCGCGATCTGGATGACGTCGGCGCTGCCGTCGCCGGGCGAGATCTGAACCACGCAGAGCCGGTCACGATGCGGGTTCAAGCCCAGCGTTTCCGTGTCGATGGCGACCGCACCGACATTGTAGCGGGAAAGGTCCGGCAGATCGTTCTTGTGGAAACGGATGTCGGTCATTCTCTTCTCCGGATCGCGGCCAGCGGCGCACCCGTTTTTGGACGCGAAGGCGCCGCGCATTGCGCTATCACGCCCGTCCTTGCCGCGATCCGGAAAAAAATCAACAGAAAGTTGATTTTCGCGGTCGCCGCGGGTTCACCTCAGCGTGTCAGAGCATCGAGAATGCGCGCCCAGGAACGCTGCCCCTTGTGGAAGGAGGTGAGCTCGTACTTCTCGTTGGGCGAATGGATGCGGTCGTCATCGAGGCCGAAGCCGACCAGCAGCGATTCCATGCCGAGATAGGTCTGGAAATCGCCGACTACGGGGATGGAGCCGCCGCCGCCGGTGGTGACGGCCTGCTTTTCCCATTCGTCGGAGAGCGCATCCTTGGCCTTGGCCAGGAACGGCGAGTCGTAGGAAAGCTGGATCGCCGGCGAGCCGCCATGCGGATGGAATTCGACGGAGCAGTCGCCGGGAATCCGATCGCGCACGAAAGCCTGGAAGGCGGCGCGGATTTTTTTCGGATCCTGCTTGTGGACGAGCCGGAACGACACTTTCGCCGATGCTTCCGCCGCGATCACCGTCTTGAAGCCCTTGCCGGTATAGCCGCCGATGATGCCGTTGAACTCGGCCGTTGGCCGCGCCCAGGTGAGTTCGAGCACGGAGCGGCCCTTTTCGCCGGCGGGAATGGAAAGCCCGACCGGTCCGAGGAAGGTCTCGGCGGTCTCGCCGAGCCCCTCCCAGGATTTCAGCACCTGCGAGGGCGTCTCCTCGACGCCGTCATAGAAGCCCGGGATGATGACACGGCCGTCTTGATCATGGATGTCGGCGAGAATTTTGGTCAGGATCCGGATCGGATTGGCGGCCGGGCCGCCATAGAGGCCTGAATGCAGGTCGCGGCTGGCTGCCTTGACGGTGACTTCCTCGCCGACCATGCCGCGTAGCGACACGCAGATCGACGGCGTCTCACGGTTCCACATGCTGGTGTCGCAGACCAGCGCGAAATCCGCTTTCAGCTCGGCGGCGTTGGCCTCGAGGAAAGGCTTGAGCGACGGCGAGCCGGACTCTTCCTCGCCCTCGAACAGGATCGTGACGCGGCAGGGCAGATTGCCGTGCACCTGCCTCCAGGCGCGGCAGGCCTCGACGAAGGTCATCAGCTGACCCTTGTCGTCCGCCGAGCCGCGCCCGGCGATCACCTTGCGTCCGGGCTGGACCTCCTTGATCGACGGCGCGAATGGATCCGTTTCCCACAACTCGATCGGATCGACCGGCTGCACGTCGTAGTGGCCGTAGAACAGCACATGCGGCGCGCCGGCCGGTCCTTCGTGATGCGCCACCACCATCGGGTGGCCGGGCGTGTCGCGCACGCTGGCGTCGAAGCCGATCAGCTTGAGCTCGGCCGCCAGCCATTCGGCGCCCTTGCGGCAATCGGCGGCAAAGGCCGGGTCGGTGGAGATCGACTTGATACCAAGCAAGCCGAAAAGCCGCTCCAGGCTCTGATCGAGGTTCTGGTCGAGACGGTCAAGGACGGGGGAGAGTCTGGACATTTCTTCAGCCTTTCGATTCTGGCCCGACCCTAAAGGGGCGAGCAGAAAACGCAAAGCCGCGATCGTTGGACCACGCGTTCCGGCGTCGGTAACACGCGGGCTAGGAGACAAAAAAGAACCGCCGTGGTGGAGGGGGAACCACGGCGGTCTTTACTCGAAACGTTGCGGCAGCCCGGAGAGGGGGGATAGGCTGCCGCAGTTGCCCGGGATAGGCGGGGGACGGGCCTTACTCCGGACTTCGGCGAAAATTGCCGATGACAGCTATTTGGGTCTGTGAAAATGGCGATTCAAGGGCACGAAGATTACACTTTTGTAACATGCCCGTGAGCGGCTGAATTTTGTCAGAGACCTGTCTGTCAGGGGTGTTGCCGGAACCGGCCGTTTGCGCAGCCTTTGGCATGGACCGCGAAGCTTGGCCGCGCTATCCCTGCCGGCATGAAAAAAGGCGATCATCTCTTTCTTGTCGACGGCTCCGGCTACATTTTCCGCGCCTACCACGCGCTGCCGCCGCTCAACCGCAAATCCGACGGCCTGCCCACCAGCGCCGTGCTCGGCTTCTGCAACATGGTATGGAAGCTGATGCAGGACGCCCGCAACACGAACGTGGGCATCGTGCCGACCCATTTTGCCGTCATCTTCGACTATTCGGCGAAGACCTTTCGCAGCGATCTTTATCCCGAATACAAGGCCAACCGCTCGGCGCCGCCGGAAGACCTGATCCCGCAATTCGGCCTGATCCGCCAGGCGACCGTGGCCTTCAACCTGCCCTGCATCGAGATGGAAGGCTTCGAGGCTGACGACATCATCGCCACCTATTGCCGCCTAGCCTGCGAGGTCGGCGCCGACACCACCATCATCTCCTCCGACAAGGACCTGATGCAATTGGTCGGCCCGACGGTCGGCATGTACGACCCGATGAAGGATCGCCAGATCGGCATTCCCGAGGTGATCGAGAAATGGGGCGTGCCACCGGAAAAGATGATCGACCTGCAGGCGCTGACCGGCGACTCCGTCGACAACGTGCCCGGCGTGCCCGGCATCGGCCCGAAGACCGCGGCGCAACTTCTGGAGCAGTTCGGAGACCTTGACGGCCTGCTGGCGCGCGCCGGCGAGATCAAGCAGGAAAAGCGGCGCGAATCGATCATCGCCAATGCCGACAAGGCGCGCATCTCGCGCGAGCTGGTGACGTTGAAGAACGACGTGCCGCTCAAGGAGGGGCTGGACGACCTTGTGCTGCATGCCCCGGACGGGCCGAAGCTGATCGGCTTCCTGAAGACGATGGAGTTCACCACGCTGACACGCCGCGTCGCGGAAGCGACTGCAACCGAGATCGGCGACGTCCAGGCTTCCAGTGTCACCATCGAGCGCGCCGACACCGCACATGGTCCCGATGTCGGCGCCGGCACGCCGACAGCCTCAAGACCGGCGGCGACGCCGAACGGCGCCGCGAAGCCTGCAGCACCGGTCAGGCCCCAGGATGCCCCACCGCAGGGCGATACGCCTTCCCTGCTCTCCGCGCTGCGGCTGGAGCAGGCGACGGCGCGCAAGATCGATCCCGCGGCCTATGTCGCCATTCGCGATACGGCCGCGCTGAAGGCCTGGATCACCGAAGCGAGGGAAGCCGGCATCCTTGCCTTCGACGCCGAGACCTCTTCGTCCGATCCGATGCAGGCCGACTTGATCGGCCTGTCCATGGCGATCGCGCCGGGCCGCGCCGCCTACGTGCCGCTCGCCCACACGAGCGGCAATGGCGACCTGCTTGGCGGCGGCATGCTGGCGGACCAGGTCCCGGTCCGCGACGCGCTGGCTCTGCTCAAGCCCCTGCTCGAGGACGGGTCGGTCCTCAAGATCGTCCAGGACATGAAATACGACATTGTCGTGATGAGCCGGCATGGTATCGAGGTCGGCCCGTTCGACGACACGATGCTGATCTCCTACGTGCTCGACGCCGGCACATCCGGCGGGCATGACCTCGCCTCGCTGTCGGAGAAGTGGCTCGGCCATGCGCCAGGCACGAAGAAGGAGCTTGCCGGCTCGGGCAAGGGCGCGGTCGGCTTCGACCAGGTCGACATCGAGCGGGCGACCGCCTATGCCGGCGAGCAGGCCGATCTGGCGCTGCGGCTGTGGCAATTGCTGAAGCCGCGGCTCGCCGCCAAGGGTCTCGTCTCCGTCTATGAAAGGCTGGAGCGGCCGCTTGTGCCCGTGCTCGCCCGCATGGAGCAGCGCGGCATTTCGGTCGATCGCCAGATTCTCTCCAGACTGTCGGGTGAGCTGGCGCAAGGCGCCGCCCGCGCCGAGGAAGAGATCTATGGCATCGTCGGCGAGCGCATCAACATCGGCTCGCCGAAGCAGCTCGGCGACATATTGTTCGGCAAGATGGGGCTGCCGGGCGGCTCCAAGACCAAGACCGGCCAGTGGTCGACCTCGGCGCAGCTGCTGGAAGACCTCGCCGCCGAAGGCCACGAGCTGCCGCGCAAGATCGTCGACTGGCGCCAGCTCACCAAGCTGAAATCGACCTATACCGACGCCTTGCCCGGCTTCATCAATGCCGGCACCAACCGCGTCCACACTTCCTATGCGCTGGCCGCGACGACGACCGGTCGTCTGTCATCCTCCGATCCCAACCTGCAGAACATCCCGGTGCGCACCGCCGAAGGCCGCAAGATCAGGACCGCCTTCATCGCCGAAAAGGGCCACAAGCTGGTCTCGGCCGACTACAGCCAGATTGAATTGCGCGTGCTGGCCCATGTCGCCGAAATCCCGCAGCTCAAGCGGGCTTTTGCGGACGGCGCCGATATCCACGCCATCACCGCGTCCGAAATGTTCAACGTGCCGGTCGCAGGCATGCCTTCGGAAGTGCGGCGGCGTGCCAAGGCGATCAATTTCGGCATCATCTACGGCATCTCGGCCTTCGGTCTGGCGAACCAGCTGTCGATCCCGCGCGAGGAGGCGAGCGCCTACATCAAGCGCTATTTCGAGCGCTTCCCGGGCATCCGCGACTATATCGAGGAAACCAAGGCCTATGCGCGCGAATACGGCTTCGTCGAAACGATCTTCGGCCGCCGCATCCACTATCCGGAGATAAGGTCCTCCAACCCGTCGGTTCGCGCCTTCAACGAACGCGCTTCGATCAATGCGAGGCTCCAGGGCACTGCGGCCGACATCATCCGCCGCGCCATGGTGCACATGGAAGAGGCGCTGGAGAAGGCGAAGCTGTCGGCCCGCATGCTCTTGCAGGTGCATGACGAGCTGATCTTCGAGACGGTGGAAGCGGAAGTCGAAGCGACAATTCCGGTGGTGCGCCGCGTGATGGAGAACGCGCCGATGCCGGCGGTCTCGATGTCGGTGCCGCTGCATGTCGATGCGCGGGCCGCCGACAACTGGGACGAGGCGCACTGATACCTTCGTCATCCTCGGGCTTGACCGGAGGATGAGGACTCGAGGGGCTAAGCCGCCTCAGCTCTACACTTCGCGCAAACCCCGCGAAACTCGATCACCGCCTTCTTGGCGGCGAAGCCGGTCGAGCGCACCCATTCGTCCAGCCGGTGGTCGACATCATGGTCGGACATCTCGGTTACCTGGCCGCAGCTGTCGCAGATGGCGAATGCGGTCATCGAATGACTGTGGTCGTGCGGCTCGGCGCAGGCGACGAAGGAGTTCAAGCTTTCGAGCCGGTGCACGAAGCCCGACTTCACCAGCGTGTCCAGCGCGCGGTAGACCTGCAGCGGCGCCCGGAACCCGCGCTCGCGCAGTTGGTCGAGCAGCATATAAGCGCTCAGCGGCCCGCTGGCGGCTTCGAGCTTCTCAAGCACGCACAGCTGGTTCTTGGTCAGCGCATCCCTTGCCGTCATCTTGTCTCCGGTCGTCGCGTCGTTCGCGTGCCGACTGCGCACGCGAACGGCCTTTGGTCCATGAGATAGCGACGAACGCGCATCTTTGCCACTGTTTCCGCAGCTGGCGGCCCGGCGCGGGCTACTTGCGCGGCGGTCCCTTGCGCTCGGCGGATGCCGCCCAAAGATTGATGTCGGCCTCGCGCGCATAGGTGTCGATCTCGGCAAGCTCGGCGTCGCTGAAGTCGAGCGCCTTGAGAGCGCCGACGCAATCCTCGACCTGTTCCGGCCGGCTGGCGCCGATCAGCGCCGTCGTCACGCGTCCCTTGCGCAGCACCCAGGCCAGCGCCATCTGCGCCAGCGTCTGGCCGCGCCGGCCGGCGATGGCATTCAATGCCTTGATGTTGGTGACCGACTTATCGTTGATGAAGGCCGGACGCAGCGACTTGCCCTGGGATGCGCGGCTGCCTTCCGGGATGCCGCCGAGATATTTATCGGTCAGCATGCCCTGCGCCAGCGGCGAGAACACGATCGAGCCGATGCCGAGCCCTTCCAGCGTATCGAGCAGCCCGTCTTCCTCGACCCAGCGGTTGAGCATGGAATAGCTCGGCTGGTGGATCAGGCAGGGCGTGCCGAGCCGCCGCAGGATGTCGGCCGCCTCGCGGGTGCGCTGCGAATTGTAGGAGGAGATGCCGGCATAGAGCGCCTTGCCCGAGCGCACCGCTTGGTCGAGCGCGCTCATCGTTTCTTCCAGCGGCGTCTCGGGATCGAAACGGTGGGAATAGAAGATATCGACGTAATCGAGCCCCATCCGCGTGAGGCTCTGGTCGAGGCTCGCCAGCACATATTTGCGGCTGCCCCATTCGCCGTAGGGGCCGGCCCACATCTCGTAGCCGGCCTTGGTCGAGATGATCAGCTCGTCACGATAGGCGGCGAAATCGGTGCGCAGGATCTCGCCAAAGGCGGTCTCGGCCGAGCCGGGCGGCGGGCCGTAATTGTTAGCGAGATCGAAATGCGTGATGCCGAGGTCGAAGGCTCTGCGCACGATCGCCTGCTTGGTCTTGTGCGGCGTGTCATTGCCGAAATTGTGCCACAGCCCGAGCGAGATGGCCGGCAGCTTGAGGCCGGACCGACCGCACCGGTTGTAGATCATCTTCTCGTAGCGATTCTCGGCGGCGACATAGGGCATAGGGAATCCTTGGGAAGGCGGCCGGGATCGCCGCTAAGTGACTTGAATCGATGCTCGCCCCGCACCTTTACCCTCTCCCCGCCGAAACGGGGAGAGGGGTTGCCACCTACTTTTTCTTCGCCAGCAGCGCCTTCGCTTCCTTGATGCCGAGCGCCGCCGGCCGCTCGCAGGTCGTCTGCATGGCGACGAACTTGCCGCTTTCGCCGGAGCGCAGGACGCCGGTCATGACATCGACGGCATGCAGCGCCAGCTCCATCGAGCAGCGGTGCGGCCGCCCTTCGCCGATCGCGATCGCCATATCGGCAAGACCTGCCGTGCGGTAGTTGGCCATCATGCCTTGGCTGTGCATCTCATTGGGCACGCCGAACGGATGATCCCACTTGGGAAGCTTCTTCACCGGCTTGGTCGCATCGGTGAAGCGGACTTCGCCGCCGAAGAAATTCGGGTCCGGCACGAAGACGGTGCCCGCCTCGCCGTAGAGCTCCATCGGCGCATGGCCGTGGCTCCAGACGTCCCACGAGGTGTTGAGCGTCACCACCGCGCCATTCGCGAATTCCAGCAGCGCATGGATGGTGGTCGGCGTGTTGACCGGGATTTTTTCGCCCGCGCGCGGTTTGGAGCTGATGGTGCGCTCCTTGGCCGGCGTCGCCGCGAAAGCCGCGACCTGCTTCACCGGCCCGATCAGCTGGATCAGGTTGGTGACATAGTACGGGCCGATGTCGAGCACCGGACCGGCGCCCGGCTGGAAGAAGAAGTCGGGATTGGGGTGCCAGTGTTCCATGCCATGGCCCATCACATGGCAGGTGCCGCTGGTGATCTTGCCAAGCTTGCCGCTGTCGATCAGATCGCGCGCCAGCTGATGCGCGCCGCCGAAGAACGTGTCGGGCGCCGAGCCGATGCGCAGTCCCTTCTTCTCCGCACGCTTCTTCAGATCCAGCCCTTCCTTGACCGACAGCACGAAGGGCTTTTCCGAATAGACGTGCTTGCCGGCGTCGAGCACCGCCTTCGACACGTCATAGTGCACGGCCGGAATGGTGAGGTTGACGACGATGTCGACGTCGTCATCTTTGAGAAGGTCGTTGACCGTCTCGGCGCGGAGCTTGAACTCCTTCGCCCGCATCTTCGCCGCGTCCATGTTGATGTCCGCGCAGGCGCGCATCTCGATGCCGCGGAAGAGCGGCGCCAGCGAGAAATACGCCTTCGAGATGTTGCCGCAGCCGACGACGCCTACGCCAAGTTTGTTTGCCATGATGGTATGTCCTAGTAATTCTTGACGGATTCGATCGAGCGACGGGCGAAGCGCTCGATGTCGTTGGGGTTGTCCTGCTCCATGACGAAGTACTTCGTCGCGCTTTTCGCGCGCAGCGCCTTGATCAGGCCCGCCCAGTCGATGGTGCCGTGACCGACATCCGACCAGCCGTCCTCGTCCAGCCCCTCCCCCGGCTTCGCCATGTCTTTGACGTGGACGGCACTGATGCGCTTGCCGTGCCTTTCGATCCAGGGCAGCGGATCGGCGCCGCCGCGCACCACCCAGGCAACGTCCATCTCCCAGCCGATGTCGGGCGCAGCCGACAGGATGTGGTCCTGCGGCAGCGAGCCGTCGGCGAGCGGCTTGAACTCGAAATCATGGTTGTGCCAGGCAAAGCCGTAGCCGGCCTTCTTCGCGGTGTCGCCCACCTTGGCGAGTCGCTCGCCGAAGCCGCGCCAGCCGGCGGCATCGCCCGGCCGCGCATCGGGCATGAGGTAGGGGCAGATGAGCAGCGAGATGCCGAGCGCATCGGCAATTCTGCGCACGCCGTCGAAATCCTTCTCCAGCGCATCGATCGAGAAATGCCCGGTCGGCATGGCGAGCCCGTTCTTATCGAGCTCGGCACGGAAAGCCTTGGGATCGTCATAGACGCCGCCGAAACCTTCGACTTCTTTGTAGCCCAGTTCGCCGAGCATTTTCAGCACGCCGTCCCATGGCTGGAAGTTGCGGGCACTGTAAAGTTGGAATGACCAGTTCATCTGTCTGTCCGTTCTGTTGATGGTTCCGGGAGGTTGTGGTCTGGGAGGTTAGAGCCTGCTGTCGGTCTCGGCGTCGAACAGCGAGGCGCGCGCCGGATCGAAGCCGATGCGTATCGCATCGCCGTTGCGCAGCGTCTTGTCGGCTTCGACGCGGAAGGAGAGGATCTGGCCGCCGAGCTTCGTCCACACCAGCGTGTCGGAGCCCATCGGATCGACAATCTCGACAGTTGACTCGGCGGTGAACGGCATGGCCCTCGCCGCTTCGCCAAAAGCGATATGCTCCGGTCGGATGCCGAACACGCAGGGCTTGGCGGCGCGCCCGCCTTCGTTGTCGAACTGATAACGGCCGAGCGGCACCGAAACACCGTCGGCCTTGAACACCGGCGCGTCGCTTGCTTCCAGGTGCCCCTTGATAAAATTCATCGCCGGCGAGCCGAGGAAGCCGGCGACGAAGCGGTTGACCGGGCGATTGTAGATCGTCTGGGGCGTATCGAGCTGCTGGATGACGCCGCCCTTCATCACCGCGATACGGTCGGCCAGCGTCATCGCCTCGATCTGGTCGTGGGTGACGTAGATCATCGTGTTCTGCAGCCTGCGGTGCAAAAGCTTGATCTCGACGCGCAATTCCGACCGCAGCTTGGCGTCGAGGTTGGAGAGCGGCTCGTCGAACAGGAAGACGTCGACGTCGCGCACCAGTGCCCGCCCGATCGCCACGCGCTGCCGCTGGCCTCCGGAAAGCGCCGACGGCTTCCTCTGCAACAGCGGCTCGATCTGCAGGATCTCCGCCGCGCGCGCGATGCGTTTGGCGATCTCGTCCTTGGGCACGCCGGCGACGCGCAGGCCGAAGGAAAGGTTCTTCTCCACCGTCATCTGCGGGTAGAGGGCGTAGGACTGGAACACCATGCCGATGCCGCGATCCTTCGGCTCCTCCCAGGTAACATTCTTGCCCTTGATGAAGATGCGGCCCTCGGAGATGTCGAGCAGGCCGGCGATGCAGTTGAGCAAGGTCGACTTGCCGCAGCCGGATGGCCCGAGCAGCACGATGAACTCGCCCTCGGCGACGTCGAGATTGAGCGTCTTCAGCACCGACATGACGCCGAAATTCAGCGACAGGTCCTGGATCGAAACGCTGGGATTGGCGATCGCTGCTGCCATCATCATCCTTTCACCGCGCCGGCGGCGATGCCGCGCACGAAGAGCTTGCCGGAAACGAAGTAGACGATGAGCGGCACAAGGCCGGTCAGGATGGTCGCGGCCATGTTGACGTTGTACTCCTTCACGCCCTGTACCGAGTTGACGATGTTGTTGAGCTGCACCGTCATCGGATAGGTGTCGGGGCGGGTGTAGACGACGCCGAACAGGAAGTCGTTCCATATGCCGGTCACCTGCAGGATGATGGCGACGACGAAGATCGGCAGCGACATCGGCAGCATGATGCGCAGGTAGATGCCCCAGAAACCGGCGCCGTCGACGCGCGCCGCGCGGAACAGTTCCTCCGGCATGGACGTGAAATAGTTGCGGAACAGGAGCGTCAGGATCGGCATGCCGAAGATCGAATGCACGATCACGAGGCCGGTCAGCGTGCCGTAGATGCCGATCTCGCGCAGGATGATGACGATCGGGTAGATCATCACCTGATAGGGAATGAAGGCGCCGACGATCAGGATGATGAAGAAGGTGTCGGCGCCCTTGAAGCGCCAGTTGGCCAAGGCATAGCCGTTGACCGAAGCGATCGCGATCGACAGCAGCACCGACGGCACGGTGATGCGCACCGAGTTCCAGAAGCCGCGCGACAGCCCGTCGCAATTGAGCCCGGTGCAGGCCTGCGACCACGCCTTGACCCAAGGCTCGAAGGTGATCTCCAGCGGCGGCGAGAAGATGTTGCCGAGGCGGATTTCCGGCATGCCCTTCAGCGATGTGACGATCATCACGTAGAGGGGCAGCAGGTAATAGAGCGCCACGACGATCAGCGTGCCGTAGAGGAAGATGTTGCGGCGCGAGAGCACGTGCCGCGGCTTCGTTCCGCTCGGCCCCGATACATCGCGCGACGCGGCTTCGCGCCGAAGAGCGTCACCGGAGACGGAGGCAGCAGCTTCAGCCATGCTTCTTGCCTCCGAATTCGAGATAGGCCCATGGCACGATGACGATCACCACCGAGAGCAGCATCATGGTCGAGGCGGCAAAGCCCTGGCCGAGATTCTGGGCGAAGAACATGTAGTCGTAGACGTATTTCGCCGGCACTTCGGAAGCGATGCCCGGACCGCCGCTGGTCTGCGCCACCACAAGGTCGTAGACCTTGACGATGCCGGCGGCGATGATCACCAAGGTGGTGATAAAGACCGGCCGCATCATCGGAATGATGATGAAGACATAGGTCTTCCACATCGGTATGCCGTCAACCCGTGCGGCCTTCCAGATGTCCTCGTCGATGCCGCGCAGGCCGGCGAGCATCAGGCACATGATCAGTCCCGTGCCTTGCCAGAGCGCCGCGATCGAAATGCCGTAGATGACGATGCTGGAATTGTAGAGCGGATCGAAGCTGAAGCTCGTCCAGCCGAGGTCTCGCACGACGCGCTGGATGCCGAAATCGGGATTGAGCAGCCACTGCCAGACCAGCCCGGTGACGATGAAAGAAAGGGCGAAAGGGTAGAGGAAGATCGTGCGGAACGTGTCCTCGAAGCGGATCTTCTGATCGAGCAATGCCGCGAGGATGAAGCCGATCACCAGCGAGAACACCAGCGAGATCACGCCGTAGATCAAAAGGTTCTCGATCGACACCAGCCAGCGCGGCGTCGCCCATAGCCGGTAATATTGGTCGAGGCCGACGAAATTCAGCCGCGGCAAGAGCTTCGAATTGGTGAAGGAATAGAGCACCGTCCAGGCCGTGCCGCCGACGAAGACGACCAGCGCGGTCAGGATCATCGGGATCGATGCGACCTTGGCGTTGAGGTTGCGTAAAAGCTGGTTGGGGCGTTCGCTGTTGCTCATCTCGGCAGCCGGGCTGGGACAATGAGGGCATCACGCTCCCGACCCCGGATAGGCGGGGGCCGGGAGCTGGCGGGGGCGCCGTTGATCAGTCTGCCGACGCGATGATGTCGGCGAAGCGCTTCTGCGCCTCTTCGAGCGTCATGTCGGGCTTGGCGAAGAATTCGGAGAACAGATCCTCCTTCTGCTTCTGGCTGTCCTGCGACAAGAGCTGGTCGGTCCACGGGATCACCGCGCCTTTCGCGAGTATGGCGAGGCCCTTCTTCATGCAGTCGTTCGCCGTGTTGAGGTCGACGTCGCCGCGCACCGGAAGCGAGCCCTTCTTGAGATTGAAGGCGACCTGGGTCTTCGGGTCGAGCAGCGTCTCGGCCAGAACTTCCTGAGCCTTGGCCTTGTCGGCATCCTTGAGCAGCGGGAAGTAGAACGCGTCGCCGCCCGTGGCGATGACGTCGTTCAGGCCGAGACCGGGCAGGCAGGTGTAGTCTTTGCCGGCGGTCTTGCCGGCGACCTGGAACTCGCCCTGCGCCCAGTCGCCCATGATCTGGCCGCCGGCCTTGCCGGTGATAACCAGATTGGTCGCCTGGTTCCAGTCCTGCACATTGGTGTTCTTGGCCATCTTACGGGCGTCGTCGGCGGCCTTGAACACCTTGGCGATTTCGGGACCGCCTGCGAATTTGGCGTCCTTGTCCCTGTAGACCTTGAGGAAGGCGTCGGTGCCGCCGACGGCGGCAAGCAGCACGTCGAAGGCGCCGGACGCCTGCCAGGGCTGCCCGCCGACGGCGAGCGGGATGATGCCGGCTTTTTCCAGCGCCGGCGCAGCCGCCACGAATTCATTCCAGTCCTTCGGCATCGGCACGCCGGCCTTCTGGAAGGCTTCGTTCGACAGCCATAGCCACTGCCAGGAATGGATGTTGACCGGCACGCAATAGATCTTGCCGCCGATGGTGCACGAGTCGAGCAGGCTCTTCGGCCGCACGATTTCCGTCCACTTTTCCTTGGTTGCGAGATCGGTGAGGTCGCGCATCAGCCCGGCCTGGACGAGCTCCTCCGCCTGCCGGCCGTGGTTGAACTGGGTGGCGCCCATCGGATCGCCGCCGGTGATGCGGCTGATCATGATCGGCCGCGCTGTGCCGCCGGAACCGGCGATGGCGCCGTCGACCCAGTGATTGCCGGTCGCGTCGAACGCCTTGGCAAGTTCGGCCACTGCCGCCGCCTCGCCGCCCGAAGTCCACCAATGCGTGACTTCGAGATCGGTCGCGGCCGCCGGTCCGGCGAAGTTCAGCGCGGCCGTCGCGGCGAACGCGGCGGTCAGGAATTTGTATCGCATTTCGGTTCCTCCCAGAATCTGAAACGTTACAGATTTTCGATACGGCAAATGGCCCTTATAGGCAACCCCTCGAATGGAAACGGCATGAGATTTCTTCGGGGCACGAACAAAATCCTCTCCAAAGGGCCTGTCGGAGAGTCGCTGGTGCGGCCAATTGATGCAAAAAGCAGAGGTAAATCGAGATTTCCTTATGATTCCAGCAACTTTCAGCCCACCCCTGTGGCGCTGACCACAACGAGTGCGACCTGCCCGATGATCACGGGCGTTGGCAATCTGTAACGTTTCAGTATATTGCACCGTGTCATGGACTGAAAGCCGCGCAAATGGATGGGCGCGATTGCCGGCCGGCTTCGCGGCTGCTATGCGCCTGATGGGCGGGACGAATGGACAGACGAGCAACCGAGAAGGACGACGACACGTCGGCTAAGGGACGGCCGACGCTGAAGACGCTTGCCTTCATGACCGGGCTCGGCGTCACCACCGTCTCGCGCGCGCTGAAGGACGCCCCGGAGATCGGCGCCGAGACCAGGCGGCGCGTGCAGCTCGTCGCCAAGCAGATCGGCTATCGCCCGAACCGCGCCGGCGTGAGGCTGAGGACGGGCAAGACCAACGTCATCAGCCTGGTGCTCAACACTGAGCACGAGCTGATGAGCTTCGTCTCGGACATCATCTACGGCGTCACCGAGGTGATCGCCGACACGCCCTATCACCTGATCGTCACGCCCTATTCGCGCTCGCAGGACCCGCTGGATCCGGTGCGCTATCTGGTGGAGACGGGCTCCGCCGACGGCGTCATCATTTCACGCACGCAGCCCAACGACCCGCGCGCCCGCTATATGCTGGAACGCGGCATCCCATTTGCCACGCATGGCCGCACCGACATGGGGCTGGTGCATCCCTATCACGACTTCGACAACTATGCTTTCGCCGGCGAGGCGGTGCGCCATCTCGCCGGCATGGGCCGGCGCCGGCTGGCTCTGGTGACGCCGCCGGTCGGCCTCACCTATTACGACCACACGGTGAACGGTTTTGCCGATGCGCTGAGCGAAGTCGGCGCCAGCGAGGTGCCGTTCAACACCGTCTCCATCGACCACACGATCGAGCAGATCAGGATGCGAACTGCGCAGCTCATGCGCCGCGAGAGCCGTCCGGACGGCATCGTCAGCAGCGCCGCCGCCGCCACGCTCGCCGTTGTTGCAGGCATCGAGGACGCCGGCCTGAAACTCGGCCGCGATGTCGACGTGGTGTCGAAACAGTCCTCGGAAGTGCTGCATTTGTTCCGGCGCGAACTGCTGGTCGTGAACGAGAATTTCCGGCTCGCCGGCTCCGAGCTTGCCCGCGCTGTGCTCGGCTGGATCGGCGGCAAGGAACCTGGCTCACTGCAATCGCTGAGCAAACCGAGCGAGGTCCTGCCCTATCGGGGTTGACTGGCGCGAGTTGAGAGTCAGGTCAGGCCGAGTCGGCGGCTTCCGAGAACTGGAAGCGTCCTTGAGTAGGACCGGGAGCGCAGGAAGCCGCCCTTTGCACGCTGGCCTAACCTGACTCTAGGCGGCGCCGCTTCCCCACGGCCCATGGAACGCCCCCTGCTCGCCGATGCGCTCGAAGCCGTGCGCGCCGAAGAAATCGCGCTGCGCCTGGATCAGGTTCGAGGTGCCGCGGCCCTGGCGATAGCTGTCGAAATAGGCGAGCGCCGAGGACAGCGCCGGCACCGGCGAGCCGGCTTCGGAGGCCCGCGCGACGATGCGCCTGAGCGACGGATGCGCCTCCTTCATCATGGCGATGAAGGCCGGCGCCATCAGGAGATTGGTCGAGGCGCCGCCTGAGCCGAAGGCCTCCGCCATTGTGTCCAGCATCTGCGAGCGGATGATGCAGCCGGCACGCCATATGTTGGCGATGGTCGGCATCGGCAGGCTCCAGTTGAATTCCTTTGAGGCGCCGCTCATCACAGCAAAACCTTGCGCGTAAGCCGCGATCTTGCCGGCGAACAGCGCCAGCTCGAGATCCTTCAGCAGCGCCGCCTTGTCGCCGGAAATCTTCTCGACGCCGATATTGCCGTAGGCCTTTTCCGCCGCCTGCCGTTCGTCCTTGATCGACGACAGCACGCGCGCCGCGACGGCAGCCTCGATGGCCGTCGCCGGAATGCCGAGCTGCTGCGCTTCGATGATCGACCATTTGCCGGTGCCCTTCTGGCCGGCGCGATCGAGGATGATGTCGACCACCGGCCTGCCGGTCTTGGGATCGTCGGCTGCGAGAACCTTGGCGGTGATCTCGATCAGGTAGGAGTTGAGCCTGCCCTTGTTCCAGCCGTCGAAGACCCTGCCGATCTCCTTCGGCTCCATGCCGAGACCGTCGCGCAGTATGCCGTAGATCTCGGCGATCATCTGCATGTCGGCATATTCGATGCCGTTGTGGATGGTCTTGACGAAATGTCCGGCGCCGTCGGTGCCGAGCCAGGCGGCGCAAGGCTCGTCCTTGAACTTGGCGGAAATCGCCGTCAGCACCCTCTCGACGCGCTTCCAGGAGTCTTCCGTGCCCCCGACCATGATTGACGGCCCGTGGCGCGCGCCCTCCTCGCCGCCCGAGACGCCCATGCCGATGAAGGTCAGGCCGGAGCCCGACAGCTCGGAGAAGCGCCGCATCGTGTCGCGGAAATTGGCATTGCCGGCATCGATGACGATGTCGTTGTCGGAGAGCACGCCGCGCAGCGCCGCGATCTGCTCGTCGACCGGCTTGCCGGCCAGCACCATGATGATGATCGGCCGAGGCGGCCGGATCGCTGCGGCGAGTTCCTCCAGGCTGTAGCAGGGCACAACCATGTCCTTCAGCGGACCGGCGTTTTCGACGAAGGCGCCGGTGCGCGACGGCGTGCGGTTGAAGACGGCGATGCGGTGCCCGTGCTCGGCGATGTTGAGCGCCAGGTTGGAGCCCATCGTGCCAAGGCCGATCAGGCCGATTTCGGCTTTTTCCATCGTTTCTTCCCTGCTTTCGAACTTTTGTTGAAGCCGCGTTTTGGACGGATGATTGACGGGCCTTCGCGACGGCGTCAACCGCCTCGCCGAATTGTGTCGCGGCCCAGGTCAGTCGGCTCTGATATCAATTGGCGCTTCAATCTTCACCATCTCGAAATCGGAAACCAGGATGTCGAGCCGAGCGTTCCAGCGGCCGGGCAGCGGGATGACGAGATTCTCGACGCGCCAGGTGCCGTCGCCGCGTTTCGTCCCCGGCCGCTTGATCGGCTCGATGCCGGAATCCGGCTTCGACAGCACCAAGGTCACCTGCTTGGCATCCATCGG
Source organism: Mesorhizobium sp. M1A.T.Ca.IN.004.03.1.1 (assembly GCF_003997555.1). NCBI lineage: Bacteria > Pseudomonadati > Pseudomonadota > Alphaproteobacteria > Hyphomicrobiales > Phyllobacteriaceae > Mesorhizobium > Mesorhizobium sp. M1A.T.Ca.IN.004.03.1.1. Next base: position 126,636 of record NZ_RZTV01000004.1, read on the forward strand.
GCCGAAATCGCCGGTCATGATCACCATCGAGGCGGCAACCTGGCCGGCATGGCCGGGCGTGATGCTGAGATCGGCCATCCCCTGCAGGGTGTGGATGTGGATCGAGGCCGGCCGCGCTGCGGCGATCGCCAGCGCGCGTGGCGGCGGCGTGAAGCGCCAGCCGGCGGCGACGCCGAAGATGGCAAGCACGATCAGCGTCTCGATGCCGATCGAACGCGCCAGCCGCCGCTGCACTTCCGTGTCGCCCGTTTCGGCAGGCGCGGTCAGCGTCCATCGGTTGACGGAGGCAAGGGTGAACAGGAACAAAAGCAGGGCCAGTTTCAGCAGCAGCAGGCGGCCATAGGCGGTGTTGATCAGCGCTGCCGGTTCGCGCACTTGGATGATCGCCAGCACGATGCCGCTTATCGCAAGCACGGCAACCACGGGCAGGATCGCGCGCGAAAACCGGCGCAAGAAGATTTTGGCCTTCGCCGGCTGACAACGCAACGCAAGGCCGAGCGGTGCGAGCGCGCCGCTCCAGAAGGCGATGGCTGTGCCATGCAGGAAAACCAGCGGCCGCGTCAGCCATTGCGGCTCGGCGGCACTGGCGTGGCCGCTTGCCGCAAGCGCCGTGCCCACACCGACGAGCCCGGCGAGCGCAAGCAGCTTGCCAAGAGCGCGCGGTCCGGCGAGGGACAGCAAGGCAAGGCCGAGTGCAATCAGGGCGGCAAGCACCGTCCAGCCGAAGCTGGTGGCAAGCGCGGTCTCCCACACGATGGGCGCCGCAAACCGGGCGAGCGGCGCGCCGAGCGCGTCCAACCCCTGAAATCCGAGCGAGAACGGGGCGGCGGCCAGTCCGCACAGAAGAGCGCCGATAACGAAACCCTGGCCGCAGCGACAGTCTCCAGCGAGCCAGGCGAGCGCGAAGGCGCCGCCGGCGCCGAGGAACAGCCCGGCATAGAGAAGGAGCTTACCCATCCAGATTGCCGTGCGCAGCGACAAATCGACGGCTTCGCCCGCTACCGGCGCAGCACTTGGCGCGCCGACGGAAAACAGCGCCGAGCCGCCGACCGGATGGCCGTCCTCCGAAATCACCCGCCAGCTCAGCACATGCGTGCCGGATTCGAGCCTTTCCGGATTATCGATCTCGACGGTCTGATCGTTGAGCCGGAAGGAGGTCAGCGAAAGTTGCGTGCCGTCCGGCCGCACCAGAGTGAGCACCAGGGGCGAAACCGGCTCGCTGAAGGTCAGCGAGAACCGCGCGGGACTCTGCGACAGCACCGCACCATCGGGCGGATCGGTCGCGACCAAAGCCGCATGCGCGAGGGCGCGGCCGGGAAGCACCAGCAGCAGCACGAGTACGAAAGCCGCGAACAGGCCGCTGGCGACTGGCCCGATGCGCATGCCCGTCAGGCGGATTGGGAAAGTTGCTGCTGCGTTCATGCGGTCTTTCGAGAAGGGACGGCGCGCCCGAATGGGACGCGCCATCGAGAGATCATTTCTTCGGCAGCAATTTGATGCCGGGCGCCGGATTTTCCAGTGCATCCTCATCCTGTCCCGCCGCCGGAATCTCGATCCAGCGATCGGCGGCATCGCCGCATTCCTGGACCACCGGGAAATAGAGCATCTGGCCGGCCGGAAGATCGGCGGCGAGCGAAGCACGGAAAATGAACTCGTCATAGAATTCGTCCGGCAGGTTGCCGCCGCTCCAGTCGACTTCCTTGACGCCGGTGGTCAGCGTCTCGCCATAGAGCTGGTAGGATTTCTCGTATCGGCCTTTCTTGGTCTGCAGCGTCCAGCCGGGCTTTGGCATCGGCTTGACCGAAATGACGCCTTCCGGAATCTGCACGCGCACCGCGGTCGTCGCCTTGCCCTCACAGCCATGCGGCACGCGCAGGACGGCCTTATAGGTCGAGCCGACGGCCGCTTCCTGGGTTTCGAGCGTGATGTGCGCAAGCGTGGCGTTTGTCCCGAGCGCCAGAACCGCGCCCACCGCCAAAAGATACTTCTTCATGAATTGTCCCTCTAATTTCGAAATGATCACTCGGCGTGATCGTCCATGCCGCCCATCTCGCCCATGCCCTCGACGGCGAACTCAACTTTGACGCTGCCGGCCTTCTCGAAGGTCAGCGTGGCCGGAAATTTCTCGCCCTGCTTGGGCTGTCGCCTCAGGCCGATGAACATCAGGTGATAGCCACCCGGCTTCAGTGCGACCTTGCCGCCGGCCGGGATCACGAGCCCGCCGCTCACCGGCCGCATAGTCATGACGCCGTCCTTGACACTCATCTCATGCAATTCGGCCTTGTCGGAGATGTCGGAGGAAATCGACAGCAGCCGGTCGGGCGAGCCGCCCTTGTTGGTGACGGTGAAATAGCCGCCGGCCACCTTGGCGCCGGGCGGCGTTGCGCGGGACCACGGGTGCCCGACTTCCAGGTCACCGGCCTTGAATTCATGCGCCTGGGCGCCGGGAACGCATGCGAACAGAAGAAGAGCGAACACGGCAAGGCCGAGCCGTTCGAAACCGCGCGGACGAGCTTGCGCTCGCGCGGCGGGAAGAAGATTGGACATGGTTGCTCCATGAGTATGAGATCGCGCCGTGATCCGGCCGCGAGCAGTCTGATCTTGGATGAATGCGCCTGCGAAAGGTTTCGCGGGTTTTTGTCAGACTGCGGCCGGCGGCGCGCGCGGATTGGCCGGAGAGCGGTCGCGGGCAAAATCGAGATGCCGAAAGGCGAAAGGCGGGAAAGCGACCGCGTCGAACACCAGCACCCTGACGGGCGCACGGGTATCCGGCGGCGGCAGATGCGCCGGCGAAACCAGGCTGCAGCCAGCCAAGCAGCAAGCCGGCATATGCTGCCGGTGCGGATCGCCGCCCGGAAGCTTGACCGCCCCGTCATGGGTGCAGATGACGTTGCCGAAGGCATCAAGCTGCGAAGGAGCGCCAAAGGCGAAGGCGCCAAGCGCCGACTGAAGCAACAGCAGCAGCGCCGCGACGAACGCGGCCGGCATGCTCCATCGTCTCAGCCGGATATCCAAATGACCTGCCTCTTTCCAGCAATTCCACCGAGCCTAGCATGGGGGCGGCGGCCGGAAAATCGTCAAAACCGGGCTGCGGCAACGCGGCGCGACGCGCCTGATCAGGCGGGCTGCACCTGCCGCCCTTCCGGAATTGAGCTCAACAGCGTCTGGCGCGCCGACTTCAGGTGCTTGCGGCAGGCGGCGTCCACCTTGGCGGGATCGCGCGATTTCAGCGCCGCGATATAGGCCAGATGCTCCTGGACTGCGACCTCGTTGCGCTCGCGTTCCTGCGCCTTGTTCCATTGGTAGTGGTAGTGGAAGATCATCGCGATCACATCGTAGAAATCGACGATGAAGCGGTTGTGCGAGGCGCGGTGGATCAGCCGGTGGAAGCGCTCATCGAGCTCGGAGAATTCGTTGAAGCGCGTCGCGATCTCGCTCGCCAGTTGGCGATGTTCGATCTCCAGCCGGTCGAGATCGGCCCAGACCGCGCTATCCTGCGGCAGCGCGACGAAGGCAGCCGCCGAACGCAGCTCGAACATCTCGCGGATCTCGGTCAGCTCAAGCGCGAAAGCGCGGGTGAAGCCCTTGAGCACCCAATGGCTGTTGCGCCGCTTCTCGATCAGGCCGAAGCGCGAGAAGCGGATCAGGAATTCGCGCACGCTGGTGGTGCCGACGCCGATCTCGCGCGCCAGCTCGAGCTCGTTGATCTGCATGCCCGCTTCCGCGCCGCCGGCGAGCAGCCGGCGCATGAAGGAGCGCTCGATGATCTCGGCCAGCGAGTCGGTCTCTTCCTCGGGGAAGAAATCTTCCGCCTTCGGCGCCCGCAGCACCGTTTTGTTGCGCTTGTTCCAGGCGATCAGCCCGGTTTCTTCCATGCGCGAAAGAATGCTGCGCACCGTGGTGCGGCTGACGCCGAGCAGCGTTCCGAGCTCGGGCTCGGACGGCAGGCTCCTGGTTTCGTCGAGCAGCCGCAGTCCGCGGTTGAAGGCGTCCTTGTAGACGTTGTTGCTCTTCGACATGCCCGTATCCCCAACGCTTGCGGCAGCCGGCCGGAAGCGCAATATGATCGGTGTTCCTAGCGCAAGCCTCCGAAATGCGGAACGAATTTCGCCGGCTTTATCTAACGGGCGGCCACGCACCCAAGGGCGCGGCGCGCGATGAAAAAACAATTGACGCAAAAATGTTTTTTCACGATAAAAGACATTATCCTCAAACGGGCGCATGTCAATCCGCCCACACTCCCAGGTTTACCCAGGACAGCCGCCCGTGAACGCCGCAAGCACCATTCTTCTTTCCCCCGCCGACAATGTCGCGGTCGCCAATGGCCGCATCGAGATCGGTGCGGCGCTGCCCGGCGGCGCGGTTGCGGTGGCGGCGATCGACCCTGGGCACAAGGTGGCGATCAAGCCGATCGCGGCGGGCGAAGCGGTGGTGAAATATGCGCAGGCGATCGGCCGCGCCACTCAAGCCATCGCGCCGGGCGAGCACGTCCACTCGCACAATCTGGTGTTCGAGAGTGGCCGCCTGCCGGTGGTGCCGCCGAGCGAGGCCGAGCACGCCACCGAAGCGGACCGCAAGCGCACCTTCATGGGCTATCGCCGCGCCGATGGTCGCGCCGGAACGCGCAACTTCATCGGCATCATCGCCAGCGTCAATTGCTCGTCCACCGTCTGCCATGCGATCGCCGACGAGGCCAATCGCACGCTTTTGCCGAAATATCCCGGCATCGACGGTTTCGTGCCCATCGTCCACGGCCAGGGCTGCGGCATGAGCGCCACCGGCGACGGCATGATGGTGCTGCACCGCACGCTGGCCGGCTATGCTCGCCACCCGAATTTCGGCGGCGTGCTGATGGTCGGTTTGGGCTGCGAGGTCAACCAGCTCACCCTTTATGGCCAAAAGGGCGTCGCGGCGGGAAAGCGGCACTTCAACATCCAGGAGGCCGGCGGCTCGCGCAAATCCGTCGAGCGGGCGATGGGCGTGCTGGCCGAGATCGCCGAGGAGGTCGGCCAGTTGCAGCGCGAACCGATCCCGGTCAGCGAGATCGTCGTCGGCCTGCAATGCGGCGGCTCGGACGGCATGTCCGGCATCACCGCCAATCCGGCGCTGGGGGCGGCGGTCGATATTCTGGCCGGCTGCGGCGGCATCGGCATCCTGTCCGAGACGACCGAGATCTACGGCGCCGAGCATCTGCTTGCCTATCGCGCCGCCTCGCCCGAGATCGCAGCCAAGCTCGACGGCTTTGTGAAATGGTGGGAGGACCATACAGCCAAGCACGGCGCCTCGATCGACAACAATCCCTCGCCGGGCAACAAGCGCGGCGGCCTGACCACGATCCTGGAGAAATCGCTGGGTGCTGTTGCCAAGGGCGGTCAGACGCCGCTCAACGGCGTCTTCGGTTACGCCGAGAAGGTCAGCGGCAGCGGCTTGGTGTTCATGGACACGCCCGGCTACGATCCGGTCTCGGCCACCGGCCAGGTGGCCGGCGGCGCCAATGTCATCGTCTTCACCACCGGCCGCGGCTCCTGCTTCGGCTGCCGTCCGACGCCGTCGATCAAGGTCGCCACGAACTCGACCATGTACCACCAGATGGAAGAGGACATGGACGTCAATTGCGGTGTCATCGCTTCCGGCGAGAAGACGATCGCCGGCATGGGCCGCGAGATCTTCGAGCTGATCATCGAGACGGCGTCCGGACGCAAGACCAAGAGCGAGGCGTTCGGCTACGGCGACAACGAGTTCGTGCCCTGGCATCTCGGCGCGACGCTCTAAATAGTCGAAACGACCGCCGGTCGAACGGCAAAGGGAGGCTTTGATGAACAAACGCCGGATCGGCGCGACCGCGCTCGAAGTCACCGAAGTCAGCTTCGGCGGCGCCGCCATCGGCGGCCTTTATCGCGCCTGTCCGCGCGAGCCCGCAATGGAAACGCTGCAAGCGGCCTGGGACGGCGGGCTGCGTTACTTCGACACCGCGCCCTTCTACGGCTTCGGCCTGTCGGAGCGGCGCACAGGCGATTTCCTGCGTGAGAAGCCGCGCTCCTCCTATGTGCTCTCGACCAAGGTCGGCCGCCTGTTCCGGCCGGTGCCGGAGGACCAGGTTCCCGATCACTCCTATGTCGATCCGCTACCCTTCGCGCTCGACTACGACTATTCCTATGACGGCATCATGCGCTCAGTGGATTTTTCCTACGCGCGGCTCGGCCTCAACAAGATCGACATCCTGTTCGTCCACGACATCGGCGTCTACACGCATGGCGTCGAGAAGACGAAGCTGCATTTCCGTCAGCTGATGGACGGCGGGCTGAAGGCGCTGGAGGAGCTGAAATCGTCCGGCACGATTTCCGCCTACGGTCTTGGCGTCAACGAGGTCCAGATCTGCCTTGACGTGCTTCGCCGCGCGCCGCTCGACTGCATCCTGCTCGCCAGCCGCTATTCGCTGCTTGATCGCAGCGCCGAGGCCGACCTGCTGCCGCTTTGCCGCGAGCGGCGGACCTCGCTGATCATCGGCGGCGTCTTCAACTCGGGCATATTGGCGACGGGACCGGTGCATGGCGCGCATTTCGACTATCTGCCGGCGAGCAAGGATATTCTCGACCGCGTCAGCGCAATGGAGCGCATCGCCATCGGAGGTGGCTATCCGCTGGCCGCTGCCGCGTTCCAATTCCCTCTGCACGAGCCTGTCGTTGCCTCGGTGCTGACCGGCACCGCCAAGCCCGCTAATCTGACGCGCAATCTCGAACTGCTGGATGTCAAGGTAGCGGCGGCGGAATTTGCCAAATACGATCCTTATACGATCGTCCAGCAGCTTGGCTGAGATGCGGAGATCCAGCAGACCGATCAGCTGCCACGCCATCACGCAAACGGCATGAGACACCGCTTGCATCGATCAGGGCAATGCACTATCAAAATCGAGCAAATGTTTTTTATTGATAAAGTTCTGTTTGGCTTGCGCCTATCCAGATGGAGCTTCCGAACCTTCACCGGGCGATTTTAGGGAGGAACCTAATGAAATTCGTAACCAGCCTTCTCAACCGCCGCGCCTTCGTGGCTTTAGCCGCCGCCTCAATGCTCGCCGGTGCGATGCATTCGGCACCCGCCTCGGCGGCCGACGTGACCATCCCAATCATCGTCAAGGACACGACTTCGTTCTACTGGCAAATCGTGCTGGCCGGCGCCCGCAAGGCCGGCAAGGATCTCGGCATCAACGTGCCGGAGCTCGGCGCCCAGGCCGAAACCGACGTCAACGGTCAGATCTCGATCCTCGAGAACGCCGTCGCCGGCAATCCGGCCGCGATCGTGATCGCGCCGACCGAGGCCAAGGCGCTCGGCAAGCCGATCGACGAGGCGGCGACCAAGGTCAAGGTCATCGGCATCGACTCCAGCGCCGAATCCAAGGCCTTCACCTCCTTCCTCACCACCGACAACGTCCAGGGCGGCCGTGTCGCGGCTGACGGTCTCGCTGCCGCGATCGGCGCCGCCAATGGCGGCAAAGTCGAGGGCAAGGTTGCGCTGATCACCGCGCTGCCCGGCGCCGGCTCGCTCGAGCAGCGCGCGCAAGGGTTCAAGGAACAGCTCAAGGCGAAATATCCCGGCCTCGAACTGGTCGCCGACAAATATGCCGACGGTCAGGCCACCACCGGCCTCAACATCGCGACCGACCTGATCACCGCCAATCCGGACCTCAAGGGCATCTTCGCCTCGAACCTGATCATGGCGCAGGGCGTTGGCCAGGCGATCGCCGAGAACAACCTCGCCGGCAAGGTGGCGCTGATCGGTTTCGACAGCGACGAGAAGCTGATCAAGTTCCTCAACGACGGCGTCATCTCCGGCCTCGTCGTCCAGGATCCATACCGGATGGGCTACGACGGCATCAAGACCGCCTTAGCCGCCTCGAAGGGCGAGAAGGTCGAGGCCAATGTCGACACCGGCGCCAATCTCGTGACCAAGGACAACATGAAGGATCCGAAGATCGACGCGCTGCTCAACCCGAAGCTCAACTGATCTTCGCGACATTCGTTTCCGGGGCTTCGCCGCCCCGGAAACATCGCCGCGGACAGTTTGGAAATCCGCCGGCTTACTTTAGGCTCTGCCTTCTAGATGCGCGCCAGACGCATCGCTGCGTATCCAACGGTTGGATCAATCTGGGAGGATTGTTATGACGTCGACGGCGCAGGAACTGCACCCGCCCCCCACGCTGAAACCGGGCAGGACCATCCTCGAGTTGAAAGGCCTGGAAAAGCGCTATCCCGGCACGCATGCGCTGAAGCCGGTGGACCTTGCCTTCAAGTCGGGCGAGATCCACGCCATCGTCGGCGAGAACGGCGCCGGCAAATCGACGCTGATAAAGCTTTTAACCGGCGTCATGCCGCGCACCTCCGGCGAAGTCGTCTGGGAAGGTAAACCCGAGGCGCTGGCCACGCCGCACGAGGCGATGGCGCTCGGCATCAATGCCGTCCACCAGGAGGTCGTGCTTTGCCGCCACCTCACCGTCGCCGCCAACATGTTCCTCGGCGAGGAGAATTCCCGCTTCGGTCTGTTGCAGCAGCGCGCCATGGTGAAAGAAGCGCAGAAGATCATCGATGGGCTCGGCTTCGACCTGCCCGCGCATGTCATGCTGGGCGACCTCACCATCGGCCAGCAGCAGCTGATCGCCGCCGCCCGCGCCACGGTACGCGGGACAAAGTTCCTCATCTTCGACGAGCCGACCGCCTACCTCACCCGCAAGGAGGCCGACCAGCTGTTCAAGCTGATCCGCCGTCTGAAAGGCGAAGGCGTCACCATCATCTATATCAGCCACCGCATGGAGGAGGTGTTCGAGCTTGCCGACCGTGTTTCGGTGCTGCGCGACGGCACCCTCGTCGGCACGCGCAACATAGCCGAGACCAGCGAGCCGGAACTGGTCAAGCTGATGATCAACCGCTCGATCGAGCAGATCTACCACAAGCAGCATTTCACGCCGGGCGCGACGATCGTCGAGACTCGGAATCTCTCCGGCAAGGGTTTCGAGAACGTCTCGGTGACTGTCCGCGCGGGCGAGATCGTCGGACTTTACGGCTTGATCGGAGCCGGCCGCAGCGAGTTCGTCACCACGCTTTACGGCCGCCACAGGAAGTCGGCCGGTCAGATCCTGTGGCAAGGCAAGGAGGTGCAAGTCAACTCCGAGCATGACGCGATAAGGCTCGGCATGGCCCTCGCCCCCGAAAGCCGCCGCGACCAAGGCCTCTGCCTCAACCTGCCGGTCGGCACGAATCTGAACCTGCCGATCTACAAGCGCATCTCGAGCAATCTTCTGATCTCAGGCTCGCGCGAGAAGGCCGAGGCCGATCGCCAGATAGCCGATCTCAGGATCAAGACGCCGACCCGCCACGCGCTGGCCTCCAGCCTGTCGGGCGGCAACCAGCAGAAGATCGTCATCGGCAAATGGCTGGCGCATGGCGCCAAGCTGTTCATCTTCGACGAGCCGACGGTCGGCGTCGATGTCGGCACCAAGGCCGAGATTTACCGGCTGTTCTCGACGCTTCTGTCCAAGGGCGCCGGCATCATCCTGATCTCGTCCTACCTGCCGGAAGTCTACGAGCTCGCCGACACGCTGCATGTGTTCCGCCGCGGCAAGCTGGTCGCCACGCATGGCTTCCGCACCGCCAGCCATGAGGACATTTTGGGCCAAGCGCTGGCCGAGAAACAAGAAAAGACGGGAGGACAAAAATGAGCACCGAGGCGATCCCCGCCGAAAAGCCGAAGCGCAATTACAACGCCCTGTTCGGGCTGACGCTGCTCGGCTTGTTGCTTTTGATGTGGATCGTGCTGGCGGTCGCCACACCCTCCTTCGCCACGACGCTCAACATCACCAATCTTTTGCGTCAGGGTTCGCTGATCGCCATCCTCGCGGTCGGCCAGACCTTCGTCATCATCACCGGCGGCATCGACCTCTCGGTCGGTGCCGTGGTCGGCTTCACCACCGTCATTGTAGCGCTTCTGATCAATGCCGGCTGGCCGATCTGGGCGGCTGTGCTCATTACCTTGCTCGCCGGCGTCGCCATCGGCCTGTTCCACGGCTTCGGCATCGTCAAGATGGGCCTGCCGCCCTTCATCATCACCCTGGCCACGATGACGTCGCTGCGCGGCATCGGCCTCTTGATGACCAACGGCAATTCGATCTCGATCAACAGCGACCCTTTCCAGGCCTTCTCGCGCGGCTCGCTGCTCGGCATCCCCTATCTGTTCTGGATGGTGATCCTAGTCGCCATACCGTCCTACGTGTTCCTGCACCACACGCGCTGGGGCCGCTATTTATTCTCGGTCGGCTCCAATGCGGAGGCCGCGCGCCTTTCCGGCGTGAACGTGCCGCGCACCATCTTCATGGCCTATATCCTGTCCGGCCTGCTCGCGGCTTTCGTGGGTGTGCTGCTTGCCTCGCGCATCGGCATCGGCAACCCGACCCAGGGCGACACCTATGAGCTGCAGGCTATCGCCTCGTCGGTGATCGGCGGCACCTCGCTGTTCGGCGCCATCGGCTCGGTGCATGGACCGCTGATCGGCTCCTTCATTCTTTCGACGATCAACAACGGCGCCAACCTGCTCAACGTCAACACCTTCTGGCAGCGCGTCATCACCGGCCTGCTGATCATCGTCATCGTCTACTTCGACGGCCTGCGCCGTCGCGGCAAATAATCGTTCCTGAAATGACGCGCCGGCCCCGATCGAGCGGGGCCGACCCCCCTTAAACACTGGATCAGCGCATGAAAGCCGTCGTCTGCCGCTCGCCTGGCGACCTTGTTCTCGAAGACCGCGCCGAACCCGGCGCGCCGCCGCCCGGCTGGGCGCGCATCGCAGTCAGCCATGTCGGCATCTGCGGCACCGACTATCACATCTTCGAAGGCAAGCACCCGTTCCTCGCCTATCCGCGCATCATGGGCCACGAGGTCTCGGGCACGGTCGTCGAGCGAGGTGAAGGCGTCGAGCTTGCCATCGGCGAGCCGGTGATCATCAACCCCTATCTCGCCTGCGGCAAATGCGTTGCCTGCCGGCACGGCAAGCCGAACTGCTGCGTGCAGATCGAGGTGCTTGGCGTCCATCGCGACGGCGCCATGTGCGACGAGATCCTGGTGCCGGCGCAAAACCTTTATCCGGCAAATGGCCTATCGCTGGCCGATGCCGCCGCCGTCGAATTCCTGGCCATCGGCGCACACGCCGTGCGGCGCTCGCTGAGTGCGCCCGGCCAGCGCACGCTGGTCATCGGCGCCGGTCCGATCGGCCTTGGCACGGCACTGTTCGCCCGCATTGCCGGCCTCGATGTCAGCCTGCTCGACATGAGCACCGAACGGCTCGGTTTCGCCGAAAGCGAGCTCGGCTTTGCCGCGCTCGACGGCTCGAAAGCACAGGCAGCCGATCTGGTGCGGCAGGCGTCCGGCGGCGAAGGCTTCGACCTTGTGTTCGACGCCACCGGCAACACGCAGTCGGTGCAGTCCGCCTTCACCCATGTCGCGCATGGCGGAGCGCTTGTTTTGGTCAGCGTCGTCAAGGACGACATCACCTTCTCCGATCCCGAGTTTCACAAGCGCGAGATGACGCTGGTCGGCAGCCGTAATGCGCTCAGAGCAGACTTCGACCATGTCGCCGCCTCGATCCGCAACGGCGCCGTGCCGCTGGAGAAACTCGTCACCCACCGCACGACCCTTGCCGATACGCCGCGCGATCTAGCGCGCTGGGCGCACGAAAAATCCGGGTTGATCAAAGCGGTTATCGAGGTCGGATAGGGAGGCCCGACCCGCCCGTCGATGACGACCTCAGGGGTTGTCGCCCTTGATGACGACGTCGAAGGCTAGTCGGAGGCGACTGGCGTCCATGAGCGGTTGTTGCGCCATGCGCTGGCCAAGTCCGGCGTGCCGTTCTCGCCGCACAACCCGGCACACACCCACCACTATGCGAAGTCGACAAGACGGCGCGCCAAGACCGATCGTCTCGATGCCGCACAAACCTCGCAGCCCGCTCAGGGTCCAAGAACTGGCCATCATCGCCGTTGCAAGGAAGCTCCTGGTCGTCCTCAATGCCATCATTCGAGACAAAACAGCCTTCGCATGAACACAGTGATGCCGTTCCCTAAGCCGTAGAATGCAGCCGGTGCAGAATTGCATCGTGGCGGAGCGTCGACGTCACGGAATGGGTCCTCGGGTCTCGGCGTCCGCTTCGCTCCCGCTCCGCCCGTGGATGACGAATGGAGAGGGCGTTTAAGCGGCAGCCTTCCACCCATCTCTGATATGCCGATACCCTTCGCGATAAACTGCCTCCGGGCTCTCTGCGAAATCCCGCCACACCTTGGTCGCAGCCGCCAGATCCTTCAGTGATCGGCCGAACGACTCGATCGTAAGCCAATCGTCATAGCCGCTCTTGCGGATCGCCGCGAAAGTTTCCTTCCAGGGGACGTGGCCGCGCCCCGGCACGCCGCGGTCGTTCTCCGAAATATGGATATGGACGACATTTTTGCGGTTGCGCGTATAGGCGCCGATCGGATCGGCCTCCTCGATATTGGCGTGAAAAGTGTCGTACATCGCCTTGATGTGCGGCCGGTCGATCGCGTCGACATGCTCGGACAGGTCGTCCATCGTGTTGACCAGATAGCACTCGAAGCGGTTCAGCGCCTCAAGCCCGATGGTGACGCCCCTCTTGCCGGCATGATCGCCAATGGCCCGCTGCGAGGTGACTGAGCGCTTCTTCTCGGCCGCTGTCGGCCCGCTGCCGGAAAAGGCGCCAAGCGTAGAATGCAGCGGCCCGCTCAGCCTGTCCGCGCCGAGCGCCGCGCTGCAGTCGATCGCCCATTTCATGTATTCGATGCCGGCCCTGCGCGTTGCAGCGTCGGGCGAGATCAGGTTCATCGCCGGGTCGCCCATCGCCGAGACCGCGGTGCGCTCCAGTCCGATGCGATCGAGCATCTCGCCGAGCTTCTTGTAGTCATCCGGTTCGCCCGCGAAGACCGGTATCTCGACGCCGTCGAAGCCGGTTGCCTTGATGTCCTTCAGCAGCGCCTCGTGCTTTTTCGAGACGCTCGTCGTCCACAAGAACATGCACATGCCGATTTTCATCGACACCCCTCCTCTGCGGCCAACCACTTGCGCTAGCGGGTCACAATCCCCCTCATCCGGCCCGTGCCGTCGCCGAGCCCGCCTTTATAGCCTCGTCCACGCCCCGTTCTTCTTCGACGACTTCACGCACGCCTCGATGAAGGCCATGCCTTCGACGCCGTCCGCGATCGTCGGGAAGGCGACATCCTTGGCAAGCTTGCCGCCCTTTTTTCGGGCCGCGCGGATGGCGCGGGCCGCTTCCTGGTAGATATTGGCGAAGCCTTCGAGATAGCCCTCCGGATGGCCGGAGGGCACGCGGCTGACGCGCGCCGCTACCGGCATCGCACCGGCGCCCGCCCGGGTCAGCAACTGCTTCGGCTGGCCGAAGGGCGTGTACCAGAGATAGTTCGGGTCGGCCTGCACCCATTCGAGCCCGCCCTTCGAGCCGTAGATGCGCAGCTTCAGCCCGTTCTCGTGGCCGGGCGCCACCTGGCTCGCCCAGATCATGCCCTTGGCCGGATGCTCGTTGCCGACCGGCTTGAAGCGCAACAGCACATTGACGTTGTCGTCGAGCTGGCGTCCCGGCACGAAGGCGTCGAGATCGGCCGAAAGCGAATCGAGCTCCAGCCCCGAGACGAAGCGGGCGAGGTTGTAGGCGTGCGTGCCGATGTCGCCGAGCGCGCCGCCGGCGCCGGCCTGCTTGGGGTCGGAGCGCCATGAGGCCTGCTTCTGGCCGGTCGCGGCGAGGTCTTCGGTCAGCCAGTCCTGCGGATATTCCGACTGCACGATGCGGATGTCGCCGAGCATGCCCTTGGCCACCATCTCGCGCGCCTGCCGCACCATCGGATAGGCTGTGTAGTTGTGGGTGAGCACGAACACCTTTCCAGCCTTCTCGACCAGTGCGGCAAGCTTCTTCGCCTCGGCGAGCGAGGTCGCGAGCGGCTTGTCGCAGATGACGTGGATACCCGCCTCGAGGAAGGCTTTGGCCGCCGGCACATGCACATTGTTGGGCGTGACGATCGCCACTGCCTCGATGCCGTCCGGGCGTTTGGCTTCGGCCTTGGCCATCTCGGCATAGGAGCCGTAGCTGCGTGACGGATCGAGCCCGAGTTCTTCGGCCGAGGCCTTCGCGCGCGCCGGGTCCGACGACAGCGCGCCGGCCACCAGCACGAAGTCGTTGTCCATGCGCGCCGCAATCCGGTGCACCGCGCCGATGAAAGCGCCCTGCCCGCCGCCGACCATGCCGTAGCGGATCGGGCCGCCTCCCGTTTCCGATTTCGATGCGCCGACCATGCTTTCGTTCTCCCTCATGTTGGTTAGCTCCCCCTTGAGGGGAGGTCGATCCGCACAGCGGATCGGGTGGGGTCGCCGGGCGTGGATCTCGGCATGAAACCGACCCAGCCCGGCCCTTTGGGCCACTCTCCCCTCGAGGGGGAGGATAAAGGTGCTAAATCCCCATCATCGCGCGCAGCAGCTTCTTGTCGCTGGTGCCGCCGGCGAAATCATCAAAGGCCCTTTCGGTGACCCGGATGATATGATGCTGGATGAAGGGTGCGCCTTCGGCCGCGCCGTCCTCGGGATGCTTGAGGCAGCATTCCCATTCGAGCACCGCCCAGGAATCGTAGTTGTACTGGGTGAGCTTGGAGAAGATGCCGCTGAAATCGACCTGCCCGTCGCCGAGGGAACGGAAACGCCCGGCCCGGTTCACCCAGCCCTGATAGCCCGAATAGACGCCTTGCCGCCCCGTCGGGTTGAACTCGGCATCCTTGACGTGGAAGGCCTTGATCCGCTCGTGGTAGATGTCGATGAACTCGAGATAGTCGAGCTGCTGCAACAGGAAGTGCGACGGGTCGTAATTGATGTTGCAACGCTTGTGGCCGCCGACCGCGTCGAGGAACATCTCGAAGGTCGCGCCGTCGAACACGTCCTCGCCTGGATGGATTTCGTAGCCGATATCGACGCCGTTCTCATCATAGACGTCGAGGATCGGCTCCCAGCGCTTGCCAAGCTCGGCAAACGCTTCCTCGATCAGCCCAGGCGGCCGCTGTGGCCACGGATAGAGGTACGGGAAGGCGAGCGCGCCGCTGAAGCTTACCGACGCCTGGAGGCCGAGATTCTTCGATGCTTTGGCGCCGAATTCCATCTGCTCGACCGCCCATTTCTGCCGGGCCTTCGGATTGTTGTGCACCTCGGGTGGCGCAAACCCGTCGAACTGCGCGTCGTAAGCCGGATGCACCGCCACCAACTGCCCCTGCAGGTGCGTCGACAGTTCGGTAATCTCGACGCCGGCTTCAGTGCAGATGCCCTTGACCTCGTCGCAATAGGTTTTCGATGACGCCGCCTTTTTCAGATCGAACAGGCGTCCGTCCCAGGTCGGGATCTGTACGCCCTTGTAGCCGAGCCCGGCCGCCCATTTGGTGATCGAAGCCAGCGAATTGAACGGCGCGGCGTCGCCCGCGAACTGCGCCAGAAACAGGCCGGGACCCTTCATCGTCGTCGGCATCGGCATCCTCCCTCTCTCGTTTTCATGGACCAAGCATAGCGCCGATTGAAGCGAGGGCTAGCCTCTTCGACCGTTCGTCTCGGCGCCGACAAGCAGCGGCATTCTGGTATTACCAAATACGGCTGTTTGGTCAAGCGGCCAGAAACAGCTGGAATGCGATCCGCACGATTGCCGAAAGGTATCTTAATCTATTCAAATCAAAGCATTGACTGATGAGTTGAGCCCAATAGGTGGTCTCCTTGCCGTTACTGTGAATTTGCTGTAGAGGTTCTGTCAGGCCCAATTGGTCGAACCAGTTTCGAGAAAAAACACTGGAACGCCGTGGGGAGGAGATCATGCGACGGGCTCGGTGGAGAACGTCGCGAAAAACGTGACAGGCGAATTCTGGGAAGGACAGACCATGCATCTTTCGACGCACAACTGGATGCGGGCGGAGCCGCTGGAGGTGACGCTGAAGCGCATCAAGAAGTTCGGCTACGAGTCGATCGAGATTTCCGGTGAGCCCGAGCAGTACAAAACCAAGGAAACGCGCGCGCTCCTGAAGGAGCACGGCATACGTTGCTGGGGTTCGGTGACGCTGATGCTGGGCGAACGCAACCTTGCCGCCAAGAACCAGGGCCAGCGCGAGCGATCGGTACAATATGTCAAAGACGTGCTGACCATGGTGAGCGAGCTTGACGGCGAGATCATCACGCTGGTTCCCGCCACCGTCGGCAAGGTGGTGCCCGACGGCACGGAGGCGGAAGAGTGGGGCTGGGTGGTGGACGCCACGCGCGAATGCTTCGCGCATGCCAAGAAGGTCGGCGTCAAGATCGCCGTCGAGCCGCTCAACCGCTTCGAGACCTACCTCTTCAATCGTGGTGCCCAGGCGCTCGCGCTCGCGGATGCGGTGAGCCCGGAATGCGGCGTCTGCCTCGACGCCTACCACATCCATATGGAGGAATTTAACGTCTATGACGCCATCCGCCAGGTCGGCAAGCGCCTCTACGACTTCCATGTCGCCGACAACAACCGCTTCGCCGCGGGTCTCGGCCAGATCGACTGGCCGAAGATCGTCGGCACGCTGAAGGAGATCGGCTATGACGGCGCGCTGACCAACGAGTTCGTCGCGCCGGTCGACCGCACGCCGGCCGCCCCCTATCCGGAGATGGTGGAGCGCAACCCGGTCGACATCTCGCCCGAGCAGCTCAAATTCATCCAGGATCACGGCTCCAGCGTGCTCACCGAGAAGTTCTACACCGATCAGATGCGCATCACCGCCGAAACGCTGCTGCCGCTGATCAAGTAGACGGTCCGATTTGGAGCTTAGCCCTACCGTCCTGGCCGGGCGGCGGGCCGGGGATCAAGATGCGTATAAAAAGCGTCCAGGCCTGGTGGGTTCGTATACCGATCGAAGTCGCAAAGCAGCATCGCAGCGACTTCGGTCAGGTGACGACGTTCGACGCCGCCATCCTGCGCGTCGAGACCGACGACGGCCTGGTCGGCTGGGGCGAGGGCAAGAACGCCGCCGGCAGCGCCGGCAGCTATGGCGCGCTGGTCCACATGCTGAACCACGAGATTGCGCCGCAGCTCATCGGCCTCGATCCGGCCGATATCGGCATCATCTGGGAGATGCTCTACAACGGCGTGCGACACCACACGGCGGCCCATGCCGGCCATGCCATGCCCCAGTTGGCGCGGCGCGGCATGAGCGTGGCGGCGATCAGCGCGGTCGACATCGCGCTTTGGGACATCCTCGGCAAGTCGCTGGGGCAGCCGGTCTGGCGGCTGCTCGGCGGCCGCAAGGTCGAGCGCATGCAAGCCTATGCCTCGGGCGGCTGGGCGCCAGCCGATACCATCGGCGACCAGCTCAGATCCTATATCGCCAAAGGCGGCTTCAAGGCGCTGAAGATGCGCATCGGCGCCATGGACGGCGCCCCGCATATCTCGGCCGCGCGCGTCCGAGCCGCCAGGGAAGCGATCGGCCCTGATGTCGAGCTGATGGTGGACGCGCACGGCACCTACACCGTCGCCGAGGCCAAGCGCTTCATCAGCCTCACCGCCGATCTCGATCTGGCCTGGTTCGAGGAGCCGGTGATCGCCGACGACAAGCCCGGCATGGCCGAGGTGCGCGCGTCCGGTTTGACCCCGATCGCCACCGGCGAGAGCGAGGCGACCCGCTATGCCTTTCGCGATCTGGCCGTGCTGAAATCGGCCGACATCTTCCAGCCTGATCCCGCCTTCTGCGGCGGCATCAGCGAGGCAATGAAGATCGGCACCATCGCCAGCGCCTTTAACCTGCGCTTCGCGCCGCATCTGTGGGCCGGCGCGCCCTGCTTCTTCGCCGGACTGCATGTCTGCGCGGCTTCCCCCGCGACCTTCATCGTCGAGTATTCGCTGGGCGCCAATCCGATGATCCACGATCTCGTCGAGGAGACTGTCGAAGCAAAGGACGGTATGATAGCGATCCCTGAAAAGCCCGGATTGGGTTTCACCGTTTCGGAGCGATTCCTGGAGGCCCACGCGCTACGCATTTGACGATGAAAGAAAAGAACCTTCTTGCGGAACTCGCCGCCTATCTGTTCTCCAACTCGGACAAGGAGTCGGGCCGCACACCGTCGGAGCGCGAGCTGGCGGAGCATTTCGCCGTCAGCCGCGGCCAGATCCGCGAGGCCCTTGCCATCCTCGAAGCGATGCGCATCGTCGAGCGCCGCGCCAAGTCCGGCATCTATATCGATACCAAACAGGCGAGCGTGGAAGCGTTAGCGCTTTTCGCCCGCGCGGGCCTGCCGCTCGATCCGGTGCAGATCTACGAGACCGTCGAGCTGCGCAAGATCCACGAGATCAAGGCGGCCGAGCTTGCCTGCTCACGCGCCACCGAGGAGAATTTCGAGCGGCTGCGCGAGATCCTGAAGGCTTCCGAGGAGCGCATCGCCGCCGGCGAAGGCCTCGCCAAGGAAGACCGCGAGTTCCACCTCGAAATCGTGCGAGCGACCAAGAACGGCGTCTTCCACAACATCTGCAGCGTCTATTACCTGATGGGCGAGCAGCGCCTGCCGATCTATTTCAACGATCTGGAGCGCAGCATGCGCTCGCATGCCGAACACATCCAGATCTACGAGGCGCTGTTGCGCCGCGACGGCAACCTCGCCCAGGCGCTGATGAGTGCGCACCTGCAAGGCGCCGAGAGCTACTGGAAGGGGATCATCGAAGGTCGCTGGACCGAGCCGAAGAGCGCGGCGCTCGAAAGGACCTGAGCTTCATGCGCAAGATCCTGTCGACGCACCCGCTACATCCGCGCGCGACAAGCATGCTGGCGGGAGCCGGCCGGCTGGTCGTCGCGTCCGCGCTCGATGCAAGAACGCTGGCTGCCGAGGCGAAAGACGCCGACATCGTCATCGTCCGAGCGCTGCTGCCGCCGGAGCTGTTCGCGGGCGCGTCCCTGTTGCGCGCCGCGATCCGCCATGGCGCGGGACTGGACATGATCCCGGTCGAGGCGGCCACCGCCGCCGGCGTGCTGGTGGCGAACGTGCCGGCCGTCAATGCCCGCTCGGTGGCCGAACATGTGGTGTTCACGGCGCTGGCGCTGCTCAGGCGCTTCCGCATCATGGATCGCGACCTGCGCGCCAAGGGCTGGCTCGCCGGGCGCGAGCACGCCAATTCAACCAGCGAGCTCGCCGGCAAGACGATCGGCATTGTCGGCCTCGGCGCCGTCGGCCAGGCCGTCGGCCACATCGCCGCGCACGGCTTCGACCTCAAGGTCGTGGCGACGACGCGCAGCCTGCGCCCGGCGCCCGAGCGCGTCGGTTTCCTGTCGATAGACGCGCTGGTCGAGCAGAGCGACATCATCGTGCTCTGCTGCCCGCTGACCGAGGAGACGCGCGGCCTGATCAGCCGCGAGCGCATCGCCCGCATGAAGCCCAATGCGCTGTTGATCAATGTCTCGCGCGGGCCGGTGGTCGATGACGAGGCGCTGATTGAAGCGCTGCGAAAAGGCCGTATCGGCGGTGCGGCGCTCGACGTCTTTGCGACCCAGCCGCTGCCGCCGAGCCATCCCTATTTCAGCTTCGACAACGTCATCATCACTCCGCATATGGCCGGCATCACCGAGGAATCGATGATGCGCATGGGCGTCGGCGCTGCGAACGAGGCCTTGCTGGTGCTTGCCGACAAGCTGCCGGTCAACCTGCGGAATCCGGAAGTGATCGAGCGTTACCGTCGGCGCTTTCCGGCCGACTGATTGCGCCGCTGCACCACCTCAACCGCTCAGCAAAGCCTCCACCGCGGCAGCAATTCCGAGCAGACGTCGGTCGTGCCCATGCCTCGCCACCAGCATCAGCCCGGCCGGCAGCTTGGTGCCCGGCATCGGCAGCGAGATTGCACAGAGATCGAACTGGTTGGCGACCTGCGTGTTGCGCAGGAGCAAGCCTTCCGTCCTGTCGCGTAGCGCTTCGTCGCCGGCCATCGCCACGATCGACGGCGCGACCATCGGCACGGTCGGCAGAGCAAGCGCGTCGACCGCTTGCAGCCGTTCCGTCATGGCCGCGACCAGTTCCGCCCGGCGACGGATTGTCCTGATATAGGCGGAAGCGGGAACCGTCCGCGCGCGCGACAAAGGCCCGCTGACATGTGGGTCGACGGGCACCGAGGCCCCGGTCGCCAGCCAGTCGGCATGCACCTCCGCACCCTCCATCGACGCGATCGAGGCGCGCATGGTCGCCGCGCGCATCCCGCCAATGAGGTCATCGATCGATAGATCGGCAACGCGCGCCCCTGCCCGCTCCATCTGGCTGGTGCACGCCTCAAAGGCCGCGGCGACGTCGGCTTGCGTGTCATCAAAGAGCCGGCCGCGCGGAACACCGATGCGCAGACCGGCGAGCGGGATCGGTTGAAGCGCCATCGGCTCCTCCCCCGCCATGATCGCGTCGGCAACCGCGCAATCACCGACGCTGCGGGCGAGCGGCCCGATCGAATCCAGTGTCGCCGACAACGGAAAGGCGCCGTCCAAAGGCACGCGCCGGGCCGTCGGCTTGAAGCCGACGACGCCGTTGAGCGAGGCCGGGATGCGAACCGAGCCGCCCGTGTCCGAGCCGATCGAGATCTGGCTGCTGCCTTCGCCCACCGCAACGCCGGCGCCCGATGAAGAACCGCCCGGGATCAGGCTGGCATCCGCCGCATTGCCCGGTGTGCCGTAGTGCAGGTTGTCGCCGATCGCGGTGAAGGCGAATTCGGTCATGTTGGTCTTGCCGAGGATCACTGCGCCCGCCTGGCGCAGCCGGCGCACGATCGCCGCGTCCTGCGCGGCGGGCTGAGCACCGGCGAGCATCGCCGAGCCTGCCCGGGTCGGCTCGCCGGCGACATCGAACAGATCCTTGATCGACACGACCACGCCATCGAGCGGCCCGAGGCAGACCCCGGCTCTTTGCCGCGCGTCGGCTGCATCCGCTGCGGCGAGCGCCGCCTGCGCATACTGCTTGACGTAGACCTTTTCGTCAGCCGCGCGATTGGCAAGACGTGACAGGATGATTTCGAGACGGTCGCGCACGGATTGCATGTCGATGTCGGACTCCGCAAGGATGCAACGTCTTTTAAGGCAGCCAATTTGGCTAGCGGATGGATAACCCGGCAAGGGTGCCTTTGCACCTGCCAGCGATAGGAAGAGACTGATGCTGTACAAAGGCAGTTGCCACTGCGGCAAGGTGGCTTTCGAGGTCGCAGGCGAGCTCGGCGGCGCGGTGCGCTGCAACTGCTCGATCTGCGCGCGCAAGGGGGCGCTGCTCTGGGCCGTGCCACACGCCAGCATGCGCCTGGTTGCCTGGGGCGACGACCTCGGCAAATACACCTTCGGCAAGGGCTCGATCGCGCATCGCTTCTGCCGGACCTGCGGCATCCATCCCTTCGCCGAGGATGTCAGTCAAGGCAGCGAGCGCAGCGCCTACATCAACATCAATTGCCTCGACGGCATCGATCTCGCCGCTATCGAGGTTTTCGAGTTCGACGGCCGCTCGGCTTAGCCCAGACTGCATCGCCCTGCCGACAAGCCGGCCGTACCGGCTGGCTTGTCGGCGTCCAAGGTTATTCAGCCTGTTTCGGCCCGACGGCGAAAGTCACCAGCGCTGCGAGCAGCGTTGCCATGGCACCGTAGCCGAATGCGCTGGCGACGCCGGCATGGTCGACCAGCAGGCCGCCGAAGACTGCGCCCAGCGCGATCGCCACCTGGAACGTCGCGACCATCAGGCCGCCGGCGCTCTCGGCCTGGTCGGGAGCGGCGCGCACCAGCCAAGTCTGCAGCCCGACCGGCACCGCGCCGAAGGCAAAGCCCCATGCCGCAACTGCGATTGCCGCAATCACCGGTGAAGCGCCGATGGTGAGCATGGCAAGCGCCGACAGCGCGATCAGCAGCGGCGCCAGTCCGACCGCAAGCTTCAGATTGCGCTCGGCCAGGAAAGCGCCGGCGAAATTGCCGAAGAAGCCGCCGATGCCATAGGCGAGCAGAACCAGCGAGATGGTCTCGATCGGCATGACCGGCACCGTCTCCAGGAATGGCCGCACATAGGTGAAGCCGGCAAACTGTCCCGAGGCGACGAGCAGCACGACCAGCAGGGCGATGCGGATCGTCCGCCGCTTCAGTACCTCGATCAGCGTGCGAAAGCTCGCCACGGCCGTCGGCGGCAGGCTGGGGATGGTGACAAGCTGTACGAGCAGCGTCAGCGCGCCGACGACCGCCGCGATCATGAAGGCCGTACGCCAGCCCCAGATGTCGCCGACATAGGCGCCGACCGGCGCCGCGGTGACGGTCGCCACCGATACGCCGGTCAGGATGATCGACATTGCGCGCGGCATCAGCCGCATCGGCACCAGTCGCATCGCCATGGCGGCCGACATCGACCAGAAGCCGCCGAGCGCGACGCCCAGCACCACGCGGGCCAGAAGCAGCATTGTGAGCGAGGAGGCGAAGGCGGCAAGCAGGTTGGAGACGATCAGAAGCAAGGTGAGCAGCCACATGACCAGCCTGCGGTCCAGCCGCTTGGTGACGATGGCCATCGTGGGTGCTGCGATCGCGCCGACGACGGCCGTCGCCGTCACGGCCTGGCCGGCGGCGCCTTCGCTGACGCCGAGATCCTGCGCCAGCCGCGTCAGCAGGCTAGCGGGCAGAAATTCGGCGGTCACCAAGCCAAACACGCCGAGCGCCAGCGAGACCACCGCGCCCCATACAGGCTCGCTTCGCTCCTCGGCTTCGGTTCTATCGAGAACAGCGGCATCGATGACGCCTGTGGCGGGTTCGGTCATGGGAAATCTCCGATCTGTTTTGCGGCGCCATTTGGAAGACCGCCAGTTCGGGATCCACCCGTTACAGGCCTGGCGCGCGACGCTGCAGTGCAACATAGGGAGTGACCGGCTGGAGTTTCCATGCTAGAAACGCCGGAATGAATTACAATTCGTCCAAAACCACATTCCCGGCGTCCGGCGATCCGCTGACCGACATGCTGCGCGGATTGCGGCTCGACGGCGTCGACTATGGCCGCTGCGTGCTGGGCGAACCGTGGGCCGTTTCCTTCCCCGCGCAGAAGGCGGCGCGGTTCCATTTCATCGGCCAACAGGGCTGCTGGCTGTTCTCACCGGCCAAGGAATGGATCGAGCTCTCTGTCGGCGACGCGCTCTTGATCCCGCGTGGCGATGAGCATGTGCTGGCGAGCGCGCCGGGCGTTCCGCCCGTGCCGATCGGCCGCTACACGATCGAGCCGGTCTGCGAGAACATCTATGACGTCTCCAACGGCTGCGACGGCTGCAAGACCTTGCTGTTTTGCGGCAGCATGCATTTCAATCTCGACGGCTCGCATCCGCTGCTCGACATGATGCCCGACCTGATGCAGGCGCATAAGCTGATGGCGAACGCGCCGGGCATCCAGCATCTGCTCGATGCGATGGCTGGCGAGGTGACGATGGACCGGGTCGGCTCGGGCGGCATTCTCGCCCGCCTGGCTGACGTGCTCGCCGCCACAATCATCCGCTCCTGGGTAGAGAACGGCTGCGGCGACGCGACCGGATGGATCGCCGCGGTGCGCAATCCTGACGTCGGCAAGGTGCTCGCCGCTATTCATCTGCAGCCCGACCGGGATTGGACGGTCGGGGCCCTGGCCCGATTGATGGGCGCGTCTCGCTCCGCCTTCGCGCAGCGCTTCGCCACCGTGGTCGGCGAGACGCCGGCCAAATATGTGCTGCGCGTGCGCATGCATCAGGCGCGGCAATGGCTCGCCCGCGACGGCATGCGGGTGTCTGTCGTGGCGGCGAAACTGGGCTACGATTCGGAAGCTTCCTTCAGCCGCGCCTTCAAGCGGGTGATGGGTGTCGCGCCGAGCCATCTGCGCAATGGCGGCGGCGAGCAATCCTGACAGCCGGCGTTCAGGACGCTACCACGCTGGAGGAATTGCCAAGTCTTTTGGACGACGCGTCATTCTTCACCGACAGGGATTGCCTAAGCTGAGCCGAGGAGGAACCGCTCATGGCTAATCAACTCGCAGCGCTTGCGCTCGCCGCGCTCACCATCTCTCCGGGGCAGGCATTCGGCCTTGAAGACAGCTATCTGACGGCCGACAAGATCCCTTATGTCGTCGAAGCGCCGGACCAGCCGCAGCGCCTCGGCCCGCTATGGGGCTCGCGGACCGAGGGCGCGGCCGGCACGCTGCTCAAAGTTCCCGGCAACTGGCGCGCGCCGGTCCACGCGCACACCGCCGACTATCGCGCCGTGGTCATCAAGGGGCTCTGGGCGCATTGGCAGATCCAAGGCGGCGAGGCGACCAAGGTCGAGCTGCCGCCGGGCTCCTACTGGACCCAGAAAGCCAACGAGATGCATGACGATGCCTGCCTGTCCGACACCGAATGCGTGATCCTGCTGATCAACGACACGCCCTACGAAACCTATCTGCCGAAGTAAGTGCAGGCCGATAGCAATCGGCCGGTCCGCCCGCTATCCGGCGTGCCGCAGGCTGACCCCGCTGCCCTTATCGAACAGCACCACCTTGTCCGCGTTCCAGGCAAAGCGGACCGGCTGCTCGATCTCGACCGCGGTTCTCGCCGGCACGGTGGCTCTCAGCATCGTGTCGCCGACCCTCAGCGTCACGATCTTCTCGACGCCGTGGTTCTCGACATCGTGGACCTTAGCCTCGACCGGCGCGCCGCCTTCCAGATAGACGTCCTCCGGACGGATGCCGAAGACGAGCGGGCGACCGTCGCTCGCGCCGCCCGTCTTTAGCCCCCTGGCCCCCCCGCCAACCGGCAATTCGAAACTCATCGGCGCCATCACCGCGCGGTCGTCGACCAGCGTGCCGTCGATGAGGTTCATCGGCGGCGAGCCGACGAAGCTTGCGACATAGGTATCGCGGGGATTGTTGTAGATCTCCTGCGGCGTGCCGGTCTGAACGATGCGGCCATGGTTCAGCACGCCGACCTTGTCGCCCATCGACATCGCTTCGATCTGGTCGTGGGTGACGAACAGGAAGGTGGCACCGAGCTGCATCTGCAGGTTCTTCAACTCCGTGCGCAGCGCCTCGCGTAGCTTGGCGTCGAGCGCCGACAGCGGCTCGTCCATCAGGAACACGCGTGGTTTGCGCACGATCGCGCGGCCGATCGAGACGCGCTGCATCTCGCCACCGGAGAGCCGGTCGGTCTTGCGGTCGAGCAGGTGCTCGATGCGCAGCGTGCGGGCGGCGCGCGCGACGCGGTCCTTGATCTCGGCATCCGGCAGCCGGCGGATCTTTGGCCTCAGCGGAAACTCGAGATTCTGCCGCACCGTGTAGCGCGGATAGAGCGAATATTGCTGCAGCACCAAGGCCACGTCGCGCTCGGCCGCGCTCCAGTCGGCGACGTCGACGCCGTCGATGAAGACCTGGCCCTCGGTCGGTTTCTCGAGGCCGGCGATCATCCGGAGCGTCGTCGTCTTGCCGGCGCCGGTTTCGCCCAAAAGCACGAAGAACTCGCCATCGGCGATATTGAGGTTGAGACCCGTCAGCGCGGTATGGCCGCCGAACTTCTTGGTGATGTTCTTCAGTTCGATATGGGCCATTACAGCCTTACTCCCAGCGACTTGCCGCTTGCCGTGTCGAAGAAATGCGCCTGCTCGGGGTCGATGCGGGCATGAACCTTCTCGCCCGGACCCGACACGTAGCCGGCCTTGGTGCGGGCGCGCAGCATCTTGGAGCCGACCTTGAGGTCGACAATGTCGAAGGAGCCGAGCGGCTCGATGATCTGCGCTTCGACCGGCACGTAGCCAGGAGCGGCATCATGCCGGACGAGAACGCCTTCCGGACGGATGCCGAGCGTCAAGCCACCATTGGAATGCCCGTTCAGCCTGGACAGGAGCTCGCGCGGGAACTCGAAACCCGCCGGCGCACCGCCGACGGTGACGGAGGCCGCGCCGGCCAGATCGGCGACGCTCGCCTCGGCGATGTTCATCACCGGGCTGCCGACGAATTGCGCCACGAACAGGTTTGCCGGATGCGAGTAGACCTCGTCCGGCGTGCCGACCTGCTGGATGAAGCCCTCATGCATGATGACGATGCGGTCGGCCAGACTCATCGCCTCGATCTGGTCGTGGGTGACATAGATCGTGGTCGATCCCTGCTTGATGTGCAGCCGCTTGATCTCGGCCCGCATTTCCTCGCGCAGCTTGGCGTCCAGGGCGCCGATCGGCTCATCCATCAGCATCGCCTTCGGCCGCCGCACCAGCGCGCGGCCGATCGCCACGCGTTGCATGTCGCCGCCCGAAAGCGCAGACGGTCGCTTGTCGAGCAGGTCGGTGATCCGCAACACCCTTGCGATCTCGCGCACCGAGGTGTCGACTTCACTGCTGCTCATCCGCGTGGCCCGCAACGGAAAGGCGATGTTCTCGAACACCGTCATATGCGGATAGAGCGAGAAGGACTGGAACACCATGGCGATGTCGCGGTCTGCAGCTTTCAGATGCTGCACCGCCTTGCCGTCGATCAGGATGTCGCCCTGATCGATCGTCTCGAGCCCGGCAATCGCGCGCAGCGTCGTCGTCTTGCCGCAGCCCGACTGTCCAAGCAGCACGATGAACTCGTTGTCGGCGATGGCGAGGTTCAGATTATGGATGACCTGGACCGCACCAAAGAATTTCTCGATGCCGCGAAGTTCGATCTGCGTCACTGCCCGGCCCCCTCATGCGTCACGGCGCCGGTTTCCTCTCTCTGCTCCGGTGCGATTTTCGACGTGATGTTGAAGCCGATCAGCCCGATCAGGATGATCGTCACCCCATAGGAATGCAGGCTGAGGCTCCATGGCTGGCAGAGCGCGACGATGCCGAGCACCATGAGGATCTGCGATGCCGGCAAAAGGTACTTCTCGTTGACGGCGCGAAAACTCATTTGCGGATCGCTCCGAAAGTCACGCCGCGAAGCAGGTGGTTGCGCAGCAGGAAGGTGAAGATCGCAACCGGCAGCAGGAACAGGAACGTGCCCGCCGCGATCGTGGTCCAGTCCGGCAGGCCGGAGCCGATCTGCGACGGGATGAAGGGCGGCGCCGTCTGGGCGCGCCGGTTGGTCATGATCAGCGCGAAAGCGTACTCGTTCCAGGCGGTGATGAAGCAGAACACGGCGGTGGCGGCGATGCCGGTTGCGGCCTCGGGCAGAACGATCTTGAAGAAGGCCTGCATGCGCGTATAGCCGTCGACAAGTGCTGCCTCCTCATACTCTTTCGGGATCTCATCCATGAAGCCCTTCATCAGCCAGACCGAGAAGGACAGGTTGAAGGCGACGTAGAGGATGATCAGGCCGATATGGGAGTCGTTGAGGCCAACTGCCCGGTACATCAGGAACATCGGGATGGCGACGACCACCGGCGGCAGCATGCGCGTCGACAGGATGAAGAACAGAAGGTCCGCCTCGCCGGCGATCTTGAAGCGCGAGAAGCCGTAGGCGGTGAAGGTTCCCATGCCGACGGCGAGAACGGTGCTGACCACCGCCACGATCAGGCTGTTCATGAACCGGTCGGGATATTGGGAAAGCTGCACGTCCTTGCCGACCTTCAGTACCCGCTCGCCGCCGTCGTAGATGCGCTTTTCCCACCAGGGCGCGGCTTCGTAGACTTGCGGGTCGACGGTCTTCTGCATCTGCACGCGCTTGGTGAAGAGCCGCACGAACGGCGTCACCTCGGGCTCGAACAGCACGGTTGGCGGCACGCTGACGGCAAGTTCCTTCGGCTTGAATGCCGTCGAGGCGATCCAGTAGATCGGCGCGAGGAAGACCAGCGTGGCGATCAGCACCGCGGCGATGGCGACACGGTTGAGCGCGACCTCGGAAGAAGTGCGGACGGCGGCCATCTCAGCGCTCCTTCACCTTGTTCAGATACTTCACGTAGAGGTTGGTGATGGCCAGCACCATGATCAGCACGATGTAGGCGAGCGCGCAGGATTTGCCGGTGTCCCACTGCTGGAAGGCCTGCTTGTAGAGCCGGATCGCGATCAGCTCGGCGGTCGGCTGAGTCGTCATCGTGTAGGCGATGTCGAAGGTCTTGAAGGCTTCCATGGTGCGGAAGATCAGCGCGATCAAAAGGATCGGCGAGACCAGCGGCAACGTGATGCGGGTGAAGGTGTACCACCAGCTGGCGCGGTCGATCGCGGCGGCTTCGTAGAGGTGCTGCGGCACCGCCGACAGGCCGGCGAGCGACAGCAGCATGACGAAGGGCGACCACATCCAGATGTCGGTGATCGCGACGGCGTAGAGCGCGCTGTCGGGATTGGAGAGCCAGGCGAAGTCACCGAGGCCGAAGACATAGTTGATCGGTCCCCAGGACGGGCTGTAGAGCAGCTGCCAGAACAGGCCGACGACCGCCGCCGACATCATCATCGGCAGCAACAGCAAGGTCGTGATCAGGCCCTTCATCGGAAAGCTGCGGTTGAGCAGAAGCGCGAGGCCGAAGCCTACGATCATCTGCCCGGCCACCGACACGATCACATATTTCGCGGTGATGACGAAGTTCGACCAGATGTGATCGTCGCTGAGCAGCTCGCGGTAATTCTGCAGGCCGACGAATTGCCAGGGCTCGCTGCGGTTCGCGGCGAAGTTGGTGAAGGAATAGCCGAGCGAATAGATCAGCGGAAAAATGTTGAAGACGATGAGGAAAACCAGCGTCGGGATGATGAACATGTTGCGGATGGTCAGATCCGACCAGCCTCGCGCGGCGGCCCTGGATGCTGGATCAAGATTGGTAAGGGCTACCGAAGCCAACGGTCGTTCTCCCTGAAAACAGGAATGCCGGAGGGGAAACCCTCCTCCGGCATTCTGACTGTAACGCCTACTTGTAGCGGTTGTATTTGGTGAACGTCGCCTTCCAGTCGGCGGCGGTCTTGTCGAGCGCTTCCTGGGCGGTGCCCTTGCCGCCGACCACGAACGGATAGATGTTCTGGTTCAGCTGATCGAGCACTTCGGCATATTCAGGCGTTGCCCAGAAGTCCTTGACCATGAACATCGTGTCGTAGAAGGCCTTGTTATACGGCGTAGCGTTCTGGAAGGCCTCCGACTTCAGCACGGCCTGGCTGCAGGTATAGCCGCCGAGCTCGGCCCACTTCTTCTGGGTCTCGTCCTTGATGAACCACTCAAGGAATTTCATCGCCTCGTCCTTGTTCTTCGAGTACGAGACGACGGAGATGCCCTGGCCGCCGAGAGCGGCGAAGCGCTTGCCGTCCGGACCGGCCGGGTTGGCGAAGAAGCCGGTCACGTCGGCATAGGGGTTGGTGGCTTTGTTCACCAGCGGCGGGAAGAAGGCGAAGAAGTTCATGCTCATCGCGGCGAGCCCGCCGGTGATGGCTTGGTTGTCCTCCACGAAGAACGTCTTGCCCCAGCCGGGAGGCGTGAACTTGTAGAGTTCCTTGTACATTTCGAGGCCGGCGACGGCCTCCTTGGAATTGGTGATGCCGTCGACCTTGTAGGTCGCGTAGTCGCCGAGATCGCCGCCATAGCTGAAGATCGCGCTTTCGACGCCCATCGCCATCGCGTCATACGAGTTGTCGGTGTAGATCGCGACGCCGTAGCGCTTCTGGTCCGGACGATGGAAGAACTCGGCGATGTCGCGCAGCTGCGCATAGGTCTTCGGAACATCGAGGTCGTAGCCGTACTTCGCCTTGAAGGCTTCCTTCTCCTTCGGGTCCTCGAACCAGTCCTTGCGGTAAGACCAGCCGATCGCATCGCCTTCCAGCGGGATCGCCCAGTACTTGCCGGAACCGCCCGGGTACTCGGCATAATATTTGATGGTCGCGGGCGCCATCACATCGCCAAGCTTATGCTTGTTGAAGAAGTCGGTCAGATCCACATAGTGGCCCTGCGTCGAGCCGGCGCCCAGCCATTGCGAGTCGCCGACCACCATGTCGTAGGCGTCGCCATGCGCGTTGAACTCGGTGAAGGCCTTGGTCTGGAAATCAGGCCACGGCGTGGTCTGCACCGTGACTTTCACGCCCGTCTCGGCCGTGTAGTCGTTGACGAGTTCCTGCAGATAGTTCGCCGGATCCCATTCCGCCCAGAAGATGGTGAGTTCCTTGTCTTGCGCGCGGACGGATGTCCCGCAGGCAAGCGCCAGCCCGATACCAGCGATCACGCTGGTCACTATCTTGCGCATAGTTTTCCTCCCTTGTGCGCCTTCTACCTTGTCATGCGGGCCGGCATAGCGGTCGGCCCTGGCAGTTCCTCCCGTGACGGCATTTTCCGGTTTCGGGCCTCCTCGCCCGACCGGAAAAATCGATCGCAACCTTCACCTTCGCTCCGCTTTACGCGTCCTGATCTGGTATTACCAATTCAAGAGGGACGTCAAGTTCTTTCTTGTGCAGCCCAAAACGGCTCCACAAGCCGCTCAAAGCGATATCCCTCTGTTTTCTATAATTTTTCGTACTCCTTGATATGCGGAGACCTTGTCTCCAGCGGTGTATTGCACTCATTGTTGTTGACATCCTCTCCAATCTGGTCGAACCAGATTCAGGACATGTCTATTTCAGCTGATGCCGAACCTCCAGTCGCCTTCGCTCCTGATTCCGCCACCGCCGCGCGCACCAGCGCGCCCGCCGCCCACTCGGCGACCGCCATCATGTCACGGCTGTCCAGCCCCCACATATCCTTCAGCACGATCAGCACCTCGACACCGAACATCATCGACAGCGCCTGGGCAAGACGCTTGAACTGGCGCGGCTTGAGCTGACCCTTGAGCGGAGCGATCGCGTCCTTCAGGAGGTCGATCCGATGGCCGCGCTTGAAAGCCGGTTCGGCGCCTAGCGTTCCAGCCTGCCGTCTCGCCCACTGATCGAGCGAAAGCTTGAGCGCCGCCTTGAACGTCGCCTCGAAAGCCTCGATGCGCGGCATGGCGGAGGCGAAGAGTTCGGCAACCCGCTGTTCCGGATCTTTCGAATTCGATTTCCAGGTCAGGATCGGTCCGAGCCCCTCGTCGACGACCGCCTGCACCAGCGCGGCCTGGCTCGGAAAGTAGCGATAGGCGGTCGCGCGCGACACTTCCGCAGCCTCTGCAACCTCGCTGACCGAAGGCGTCACGCCGGACTGCATCAGCCGCGTCGCCGTTTCCAGCATCAGCCGCCTGGTACGGGCGCGGGCACCCTTCCCGGCTCTCAGCTGCTCGGCGTCATCGGAAGCGGCTTGTTGACGTGAGACATCCATATCAATACGATACGCGCGTCTCAAAAAATTGCAATGGCCGGACCAAGCGCCAGGCCCGAAGCGGCAGGCCGCACCGCCGAGCAGGCCGGCTAACCGAGGAGACGACGGGGAAAGGCGAATGAAGCGTATCTATGTGGTCGGCACCGCCGACACCAAGGGTGAGGAGCTTGCCTTCCTGGCCGACGCCGTCGCCGTCGGCGGCGGCTCGGTCGTCCGCGTCGATATCGGCACACGCGGCGCGACCGTCCCGGTGGATGTCGCGGCAAGCGAGGTCGCCGCGCATCATCCCGATGGAGCCGGCGCCGTGCTCGGCACTGACGACCGCGGACTCGCCGTTGCCGGCATGGGTGTCGCCTTTATCCGCTTCATCCAATCGCGCCACGACGTCGCCGGCGTGATCGGCATTGGCGGCGGCGGCGGCACATCGATTGTCACCGCCGGCATGCGCGCCCTACCGCTCGGTCTACCGAAGATCATGGTCTCGACGCTGGCCTCCGGCGATACCGCGCCTTACGTCGATGTCTCCGACATCGTCATGATGCCGTCGGTAACCGACATGGCCGGCCTCAATCGTCTGTCGCGCGTCGTCCTGCACAACGCCGCCCAGGCGATCGCCGGCATGGCGGCGAGGCCGGCCCCGTCAACTGCCGGCAAGCCGGCGCTCGGCTTGACCATGTTTGGCGTCACCACGCCCTGTGTCACGGCAATGGTCGAGCGCTTGCGCGCCGACTATGACTGCATGGTCTTCCATGCGACCGGCACAGGTGGCCGCTCGATGGAGAAGCTTGCCGATAGCGGCCTGCTCGCCGGCGTCCTTGATATCACCACAACCGAGGTCTGCGATTTGCTGTTCGACGGCGTGCTGCCGGCGACGGAGGATCGCTTCGGCGCCATTGCTCGCACGAAACTGCCCTATGTCGGCTCGGTCGGCGCGCTCGACATGGTGAACTTCTGGGCGCCGCCGACTATCCCCGACAAATATCGCGGGCGGCTGTTCTATGAGCATAATCCGAATGTCACGCTGATGCGCACTACCGCCGAGGAGAGCCGCCGGATCGGCGAATGGATCGGCGGCCGCCTCGCCCGTTGCGACGGCCCGGTGCGCTTCCTGATCCCGGAAAAAGGCGTGTCGGCGCTCGATGTCGAAGGCGGCGCCTTCTTCGATCCGCAAGCCGATGCGGCGCTGTTCGAAGCCATCGAGCACACCATCAAGCCGACCGGGAACCGTATCGTGACGCGCCTGCCGCTGCACATCAACGATCCTGCATTCGCCAAGGCCGCGGCCGAGGCTTTCCTCGACATCGCCAAGAAGTGAGATCCGACAAACATGGCCGCCATCCCGCGCAAAACCATACTGGAAAGGTTCCGCAAGATGATCGCCGATGGCGTTCCAATCGTCGGCGGCGGTGCCGGTACCGGCCTGTCGGCCAAGGCCGAGGAAGCCGGCGGCATCGATCTCATCATCATCTACAATTCCGGCCGTTACCGCATGGCCGGGCGCGGCTCGGCCGCCGGCCTGCTCGCCTATGGCAATGCCAACGAGATCGTCAAGGAAATGGCCTATGAGGTGCTGCCGGTGGTAAAGAAGACGCCGGTGCTGGCCGGCGTCAACGGAACCGACCCCTTCGTCATCATGCCGCTGTTTCTCGCCGAACTGAAGACGATGGGCTTTTCCGGCGTGCAGAATTTTCCGACCGTCGGCCTCTTCGACGGCACCATGCGGCAGAGTTTCGAGGAGACCGGCATGGGTTTTGGCCTCGAGGTCGACATGATCGCCGAGGCGCACAAGCTCGACCTGCTCACCACGCCTTACGTCTTCAACCCCGACGAGGCGCGCGCCATGACCAAGGCGGGCGCCGACGTGGTCGTAGCCCATATGGGCGTGACCACAGGCGGCTCGATCGGCGCGACCTCGGCGAAGTCGCTGGATGCCTGCGTCGAGGAGATCGACGCCATTGCCGACGCCGCGCGCTCGGTGCGCAAGGACGTCATCCTGCTTTGCCATGGCGGGCCGATCTCCATGCCCCATGACGCGCGCTACATACTCGAGCGCTGCGAAGGACTGCACGGCTTCTACGGCGCAAGCTCGATGGAACGGCTGCCGGCCGAGGCGGCGATCGCCAGGCAGACGGCGGATTTCAAGGCAGCGGCAATCGGCAAAGCGAAAATGCCATCAACTAGCAAGGGATGAGGCAATGGCCGACAAGAGCAAGGTGTTCGTTTATCCGAAGGAGGTCAGCGCCTTCGGCTTCGACTGGGGCAAGCTGGCCCTCACGGTCGCGCCGGAAGTGAACGGCGCGGAGCGCTTCTCCGGCGGCGTCGTCGACCTGCCGCCCGGCAAGGGGCACACCCGCCACAACCACCCGGGCGCGGAGGAGATCATCTTCGTGATTTCCGGCCATGGCGAACAGATGGTAGAGGACGAGAAGGGCAATCCGGTGGTCGCCAAGGTCGGTCCCGGCTGCACCGTCTATGTGCCGGAAAGCCGCTTCCACTCGACGCTCAACACGGGCGATCAGCCGATGCAGCTTTTCGTCGTCTATTCGCCGGCCGGCCCCGAGCTAGCGCTGCGTGACCTGCCGGATTTCAAGCTGCTGCCGCGAGAGGCAAGCAATTGATGGCAAATCGCTTGCGGGCGTTATTCGCCCACCGGTTTGCTTCGCAATCACCTCTCCAGGTATGTACGGGGGCTACAGCAAACAGGTGTGCGGAGACATCGCGAACAGTCTCGCGCGAGTTGACGCGAATAGCACCTCCAGGCTAAGCCCAGAATGCATCCCAGGCGTAGAGGTCGTAGAAGTGTTCCCGGCCATCGACTACCTTGCCGGCCCTGATGTCGAAGACGATGCAACAGAGCACATCAAGCTGTTTGCCGTTGCGTTCCCCGGTATTGCGATGGACGCCGACCACACGTCCGTCCTCACTTTCCATGACATGCAGAAGATTCGCCCTGAAGGTGCCAAGGGTTTGCCCGCCATAACGGCCGAACTGGGCAAAAGTCGCCTCACGGCCTTTGTAGTCCCCGGCGATCGGATTCCTTCCCGGGCTATGCCACGTGCATTTCTCGTCGATGATTTGCGCAAGCGTGTCCATGTCTCCGGAGTTGAAGGCGGCGTAACCCCGCCGAATGAGCTCGGAGTTCTGATTTCTTGATGTTACGTCTGCCATAACTTCCTCCTGCTACCGGCCCGACGTAATCGGTCTGGTAGGAGGCGCCGGGCCACAACTCAAGTCAGCAAGATACACCCAGGACGGCGGGCGCGCGCGACGAAGCTTGTTTCCCATCAATCCGCAGAAGCCGCCCCGAGGTTTGAACTCGGTCATTCGGAGTGATTGGTTTCCCGAGCGCGCTCTAGGAGACCCCGCCCCTGTTCCACCCACGCCCGCGATCGCCGAACATCGCATAGCCTGTGTCGGTCACCGCCACGGTATCCTCGAGCTTGATGAAGCCGCGCGTCGGGTGGAGCATGGTGGTCTCGACCGAAAGCACCATGTTCTTTTCCAGCGGCTTGGCCGCATAGGTGCCTTCATAGGTGACCGGATGGTTGGTCATCAAAAACGGCGCTTCATGCGTGATCAGCCCCATGCCGTGGGCGAAGAAATCCGTATAGGCCGCGACCTTGGAAGCCTTCAGCACGCTCTCGGCATGCGCGATCATGTCGCCGCCGAGCGTGCCGGCTTTGACCTTGGAGAACGCGGCCTGCTGCACCGACTCGACTTCGGACAGCAGATCCTCGAGCTCGGCATCCGGTTCGCCAAGAATACCCATGCGGCAGAGGTCGCCGATATAGCCGTGATAGTTGCCGCCGGAATCGATCGACAGCACCTCGCCCTGCTTCCACGTCTGGCTCGAGGCGGCACGGTTGTGGCTGGCACCCAGTGTCAGCAGACAATATTCGAAATGCGCGCCGCGATTGGTCTCCTCGCGCCGTAACTGCTCGATGATGTCGGTCTTGGTCGTGCCCTCGCGCGCCCAGGCGATCGTCGCCAGCATCGAATCGGTGATCAGTTCGGAGGCGATGCGCAGCTTCTCCAGTTCGGCCTCGGTCTTGACGGCGCGCATGCGCTCCAGCATGCCGGTGGCATCGATCAGCTTTGCATCCGGCAAGGCCTTGCGGATCAGCGAGTAAGCGTCCGAGGGCAGGAAAGCAGGCTCGATGCCGATGCGGGCAGCACCCTTGCCGATCTTCTGCAGATGCTCGACGGCAAGGTTGGCGGCGTCGAGCGTGCCCCAGCAGGCCGCATGCAATGTCGGTGTCCAGAACGGATGGTTGTCGTGCTCGCCGCCTTCCATCTTGTTGCCGATATAGGCCGCATGCTCCGGCCCGCCTTTTTCATAGAGGACGATCGGCAGGTAGCGGCTATGGCCGATGGCGTCCATCGCCGCGAAAAAGATGAACTTGTAGCCGCCGAGCAGATATTGCGTGTTGTGCTTGGAGGTGGCGAAAAGCACATCGATGCCGGCCTCCTCCATCAGCCGGTCCACCCGAGCCTGGTCGAACGGGATGCCGCTGGCCTCGGTTTTGCCCGGAGCGATGTTCATCTTTCCCTCCCTGATTTCCTCGGCCGCTCAAGCAGTCAAACATGATGAAACTGCCGTTTGCGGCCAAATCTGCACCATCTTGACCGTTTTGGTCCAGCCAGAATTGACAGCATCCGGCTGATCCCGCCCTCTCCTACTTGGCTTGAGGCCGCGTACGGCTTAGTCTGGTCCTACCAGATAGCCGCGACCGCAGCCCGAATATAACTGGTCCAGCGGACGAAAATTTCAGAGCCAAGCCAGCATGCGCCAAATCCGTCTCTGGCGAAACCTTTGCCAAGGGCCATAATCCCGCTGATTTTGAGGTTGCCCGCGCCGGTCGCGGGTGAAGAGGGGAGCTTGAGGATGTCCGGATTGCCGATTTCACGCCGCGGCCTGCTGGCCGGCTCGGCACTGCTTCTGGCCTCGACCGCCTTGCCGGCCATCGGCCGGGCGCAGACGCCGAAGAAGGGTGGCAGGTTGATCGTGGCCGCCGACTCCGAGCCGCGCAACCTCAATCCGGCTATTGTCGCTTCCAACGGCGTCTTCTTCATCTCCAGCAAGGTGGTCGAGGCGCTGGCCGAGGCCTCCTTCGACGGCAAGGACGGGCTTCAGCCGCGCCTTGCGCTTTCCTGGGAAGGCGCAGCCGACGGCCGGTCGGTGACCTTCAAGTTGCGCGACGGCGTCAAATGGCATGACGGCAAGCCCTTCACCTCCGCCGACGTCGCCTTCTCCGCGCTGCAGGTCTGGAAGCCTCTGCAGAATCTCGGCCGCACGGTGTTCAAGGACCTTGAAGCCGTCGACACGCCCGACAAGCTGACGGCCGTGTTCAAATTCGCCAAGCCGACGCCGTTCCAGCTGATCCGCAACGCGCTGCCGGCATTGAGCAGCGTCGTGCCGAAGCACGTCTATGAGGTGGGCAAGATCGAGGACAACCCGGCCAACAACGCTCCGGTCGGCACCGGCCCGTTCAAATTCGCCGAATACAAGGCCGGCCAGTACTATCGGCTTGCGCGGAACGATGCCTATTGGGACAAGGACGAGCCCTATCTCGACGAGATCGTCTACCAGGTGCTGCCCGACCGAACCTCTGCGGCTGCGGCGCTCGAGGCGGAAGAAATCCAGCTCGCCGCCTTCTCCGCCGTGCCGCTCGCCGACCTCGACCGCATCTCAAAGGTGCCGGGCCTGAAGGTCATCACCAAGGGCTATGAGGGGCTGACCTACCAGCTCGTCGTCGAGATCAACCATCGCCGCAAGGAACTGGCGGACCTGAAAGTGCGGCAGGCGATCGCGCATGCCATCGACAAGGATTTCGTCGTCAAGACAATTTTCCTCGGCTACGCCGCGACCGCAACCGGTCCGGTGCCGAAGAACGATCCGCAATTCTACACTGCTGACGTCCCGATCTACCCCTTCGACGTCGCCAAGGCCAACGAGCTGCTCGACGAGGCCGGCTACAAACGGGCCGACGACGGCAAGCGCTTTGCACTGAAGCTGCTGCCGGCGCCGTATTTCAATGAGACCAAGCAGTTCGGCGATTACCTGCGCCAGGCGCTGGCCCTAATCGGCATCGACGCCCAAATCGTCAACAACGACTCGGCCGCCCATATGAAAGCGGTCTATACCGACCACGCCTTCGACCTCGCCGTCGGCCCGCCGGTGTTCCGCGGCGACCCGGCGATCTCGACCACCATCCTGGTGCAGAGCGGCATCCCCGACGGCGTGCCCTTCTCCAACCAGGGCGGCTACAAGAACGCCGACCTGGATGCGCTGATCGCCAAAGCGTCAGAGACGCTCGACACATCCGCCCGCACCGAGCTCTACAAGGAATTCCAGAAAATGGTGGCGGCCGACCTGCCGCTGATCAACGTCGCCGAGTGGAGCTTCATTTCCGTCGCCCGCGACACTGTCGGCAACATCGCCAACAACCCGCGCTGGGCGGTATCGAACTGGGCGGACACCTTTTTGGCGGGTTGATCCGCACTTGCGGATTGCCTGCCTGGGTGCTGAGCTTTGAGAATGAGAGTTCCGTCGCGCCCCCCTCTGTCCTGCCGGACGCGGCATCCAAGGGTTGGCCCTGATATGGCGTCGCCATGACCCGAGCCCTCACCCTCCTGCGCCGCCGTCTCGTCGGCAGCGTCTTCGTGCTGCTGATCGTCGTCATCGGCAGCTTCCTGCTGCTCGAAGCTGCCCCCGGCGACGCGGTCGACGCCTATATCGTCTCGACCGGCGGCGATGCCGGCATGATCGAATTGCTGCGCCACCGCTGGGGCCTCGACCAGTCGGAACTGACCCGGCTCGCCAACTATCTCTGGGCGCTCTTGCACCTCGACCTTGGCCAGTCCGTCACGTTCTCGCGGCCGATCCGCGACGTCATCCTCGAACGCCTGCCGACCACGCTCATCCTGATGGGCAGCGCAACCGCGCTCTCCTTCGGCCTCGGCTCGGCGCTCGGCATCTATGCCGGCGCGCGTCCCGGAAGCTTTCGCGACCGCTTCCTGTCGATCGGCTCGCTGGCGCTCTACGCCGTGCCGGGGTTCTGGCTCGGCCTTGTGCTGATCGTCGTCTTTGCCGTCGACCTGCGCTGGCTGCCGATCGGCGGCATCGAGACCATCGCATCGGCCAAGACCGGGGTGGCGCGGGCCGGCGACATCGCCACCCATCTTGTGCTGCCGGTCTCGGCGCTCGGCTTCATCTATCTCGCGCTCTATCTGCGCATGATGCGCGCCGGCATGGCGGAAGCCTGGCGGCAGGATTTCGTGCTTGCCGCCCGTGCCAGGGGCTTGCCGCGCCGGCGCATCGTGCTTGCGCATGTCGCCCGCAACGCGCTGCTGCCGCTGGTCACCATGCTCGGCTTGCAATCGGCGCAGATGCTGGGCGGCAGCGTTGTCATCGAAAGCGTCTTTGCCGTCCCCGGCCTCGGCCGGCTGGCGCAGGAAGCCGTCGCCGGACGCGACACGCCGCTGCTGCTCGGCATCATTTTGGTGAGCGCCGTGCTCGTTATCGTCATCAACCTCCTGGTCGATCTCGCCTACGCCTTCCTCGATCCGCGCGTCGGTGCCGGCGAGGCGGTCGCATGAAGAGGCTGCATCGCTTTTTCCAGACGCCGGAAGCGATCGCCGGCGCACTCATCCTCGCCTTGCTCGTCGCGATCGCGCTGGCAGCGCCGCTGCTCTTTCCGGGCGACCCGCAAGCGATCGCCGGCCCGGCCTTGCTGCCGCCGTTGCAAAATTGGTCGCTGCCGCTCGGCACCGACCGGCTCGGCCGCGACGTGCTGGCCGAACTTTTCCACGGCGCGCGCACCTCGCTGGCGGTTGGACTAGCGGCGGCCGCAGCTGCGCTTCTGGTCGGCGCGGTGGTGGGCACGCTGGCCGGTTTCGCCGGCGGCTTGATCGACGAGGTGCTGATGCGCATCACCGACGCCTTCCAGACCGTGCCGAGTTTTTTGCTGGCGCTGGCGTTCGTCAGCATCGTCGGCCCCTCGCTTGGTGCGGTGATCGCGGCCATCGCGCTCGGCGCCTGGACCGGGCCGGCGCGGGTGGCGCGCGCGGAAGTGCTGTCGATCCGCGAGCGTGACTATGTCGCCGGCGCTCGCGTCATCGGCATGCATCCGCTGGAGATTGCCTTTCGCGAGGTGCTGCCCAATGCGCTGCCGCCGGTGCTGGCGCTTTCCTCGGTGATCGTCGCGGCCGCCATCCTCACCGAAGCAGCGCTTTCCTTCCTCGGCCTCGGTGATCCCAACCGCGTCACCTGGGGCGGCATGATCGCCGAAGGCCGCACTGTCTTGCGCACCGCGCCTTTTCTGTCGATCGTTCCCGGTATCGCGCTGGTGCTGACCGTTCTCGGCGTTTACCTCGCCGGCGAGGGCGTGGTGGAAAGCACCGCGGTACGCAGGAGCCTGTCGTGACTGCGCTGCTTTCGATCCGCGATCTGACCGTGCGATATCGGCGCGACGGCGTCGAGGTAACGGCGCTGAAGGGCATCAGCCTTGATGTGGAAGCCGGGGAACGCCTTGCGATCATCGGTGAGAGCGGCTCGGGCAAGAGCACGCTGGCGCTGGCGGTTGCGGGATTGTTGGCGGAAGCGGCCGAGGTTGGAGGTTCGATCGAGTGGCAGAAACCTCGATCGTCTCATTCCCTCACACCCCCCTCCGTCCAGTCGTCCGGCGGGATAGAGGGGGGTGCGCAGGATCGCCAGCCTCCGCATTTTCAGCCCATTGGTGGCCGCGACATCGGCTTCGTCTTCCAGGACCCCTCCTTCAGCCTCGACCCGGTGATGCCGGTCGGCAAGCAAATCGCCGAGGTCGCACGCACGCATCTCAACCTCAACTGGCGCGAGGCCTATGCCAAAGCCAAAACCCTGCTCGAGCGCGTCCGCCTGCCCGACTCCGAAGCCGTCTTGCGCGCCTATCCGCACCAGCTGTCCGGCGGCCAGAAGCAGCGCGTTGCAATCGCAGCGGCCATCGCCGCCGCCCCGAAACTGCTGATTGCCGACGAGGCGACCAGCGCGCTCGACACCATCGTCCAGGCCGAGATCGTTTCCCTGATCCGCGGGTTGGTCAACGAGGACGGCCTGACGCTCGCCTTCATCAGCCACGACATCGCGCTCGCCGCCACGCTCGCCGAACGCATCGCGGTGCTGCGTCATGGCGAGTTGGTCGAATTGGGCGACACGGACCAGATCCTTAACGCGCCGCGCCATGCCTATACCCGCACGCTGCTCGATGCCCATCTCGGTCTCGACGCCAGGCCGCTTCTTGACCGGCAAGGCGCCCCGGCATGACCGTGCTCGCCGTCTCCAATCTTTCCAAGCGCTATCGCCGCGGCGGCAAACCCTTTGCGGCCGTCGACGATGTCTCGTTTGAGATCGGCCCGGCTGAAACGCTGGCCCTCGCCGGTCCGTCCGGCAGTGGCAAGTCGACCGTTGCGCGGCTGGTGCTGCGCCTGCTCGAGCCCGACGCCGGGCGCATCCAATTCGAGGGCACAGACTTCCTTAACTTGTCGGGCGCCGCGTTGCGCGCCCGCCGTGCCCGCCTCCAGATGGTCTTCCAGGATCCGCTCGCCGCCTTTAACCAGCGCTCCACCGTGGCGCGTGCGCTGGACGACCCGTTGCGCATCCACGGCATCGCCTCGCGCTCGGAGCGCCCGCGCCGCATCGCAGCCCTCCTGGAGCGGGTCGGCCTCGATGCCGGCCTTGCCGCGCGCGCGATCCACGAGATTTCCGGCGGCCAGCGCCAGCGGGTAGCGATCGCCCGCGCCATCGCCACCCGACCGTCGCTGATCGTCCTCGACGAGGCGGTCTCGGCGCTCGACGTTTCGGTGCGCGGACAGATCCTGGACTTGC
Source organism: Mesorhizobium sp. M1A.T.Ca.IN.004.03.1.1 (assembly GCF_003997555.1). Taxonomy (NCBI): domain Bacteria; kingdom Pseudomonadati; phylum Pseudomonadota; class Alphaproteobacteria; order Hyphomicrobiales; family Phyllobacteriaceae; genus Mesorhizobium; species Mesorhizobium sp. M1A.T.Ca.IN.004.03.1.1. Next base: position 167,709 of record NZ_RZTV01000004.1, read on the forward strand.
TGCTCGACCTGCAAAGACAGGAACGGATCGCCTATCTCTTCATTTCGCATGATCTCGGCGTAATCCGCGCCCTCGCGCATCGCATCGTTCTCCTCGATGCCGGCCGGGTCGCCGAGAGCGGCGACGCCCGCACCGTCATCGCCAGCCCGCAATCGGCGGTCGGCAAGGCGCTGGTGGCGGCAACCCCGAGGCTGAATAGGATCAAAACACCATGACCGACTCCGACGCAGCCATTGCCGAAAAACTGTCGCGCGAGCTCGACTCCGCCTTTCGCTACCGGGGCGATCTCTATCGCCTCTTCCTCGATGAGTTGACCGCCGAGCTTGGCGCCGAGAAGGCCGAAGCATTAATGATCCGCACCATCGAAAAGCGCGGCCGGGAAGTTGCAGCGGCCGCTTTCGCCGGTTTCGGCCCCAATGATGCGCTGGCGATCGGCGAGGCGTTCCTTTCCGTCAGCCCGGATGGCGGGCGCATGTATCCGACCGACGTCGAGCGCGGGCCGGACCGCATCGCTTTCAAGGTGAAGCGCTGCCCGCTGAAGGATGCCTGGATCGAGGCCGGCGTCGGCGAGGAAAAGCTTGCCACGCTCTGCCGCATCGCCGGCGCCTTCGACCGCGGACTGTTCGAAGCAACCGGCGTGCGCTTCGCCAACGTGACCTGGACGCCGGGCCACGGCTCCGGCTGCTGCCACATCGCGCTGACCAACCGCGACACCTAGCGAGCCGACGATTTGACTTTCGGCCGAAGACGTGCAGTTCCGCGCCGGATTCGTCGCCGGCACCGACGGGAAAGTCGGCGCTCAACGCCTGAGTCGATCGCGCATCGCATACCACAGCATGCCGAGCACATAGAGCGGCCCGCGCAGCGCCGTGCCGCCGGGGAACGGCAGCGGCGTCAGCGTCGAGAACAGGTCGAGCCGCGAGGCGTCGCCGGTGATCGCTTCCGCGAGCAGCTTGCCCGACAGCGTCGACAGGATGACGCCCTTGCCGGAATAGCCATGCGCGAAATAGACCTCGCCATAATGCCCGACATGCGGCAGGCGCGACGTCGTCACAGACACGAGCCCGCCCCAGGCATGGTCGATCCGGCACCCCCTAAGCTGTGGGAAGGTCTTTTCCATATGCGGCCGCACGAAGCCGCCAATGTCGGCGGGGGGCGAGGGCGTATAGCGCTCGCCGCCGCCGAACAGCAGGCGGCCATCCGCGGACATGCGGTAGTAATTGACCACGAAAAGCGTGTCCGAAACCGCGGCGTTGGACGGGATGACGTTGCGCGCGCCCAACGGCTCGGTGGCGACGATGTAGTTGCCGATCGGCATGATGCGGCTGTTGACGCGCGGCTCGAGCCCGTTGAGCAGCGCATCGCCGGCCAGCACCACATGCCTGGCACGGACCGAGCCCTTGTCGGTGAACACCCGGATAAAGGGTTCGCGCTCCAGCCGGACGGCGACCGAGTTCTCGTGGATGGTGACGCCAGCGGCAGAAGCGGCCCCAGCGAGCCCCAGCGTGTAGTTCAGCGGATGCATGTGTCCGCCGAGCGTCTCGAAGGATGCACCGAGATAAGGCGTATCGACCATGCGCCGCGCCTCCGCCGCCGACAGGATCTCGACATGCGGGAAGTCCATCACCTTGGCGAGGCACTCGGCCTCTTCCTCGAATTCGCGCATGTCGGAGCCGTTGACCGCGCCGACCAGATGGCCGGTCAGCCGCAAGTCGCACTCGATGCCGTGGCGCTCGATAATGTCGAGCACCAAGCCTCGCGCCTCGAAGGCGAGGTCGAACAGCGCCTTCGCCCGCTCCGGCCCGAACGCTCTGACCAGCTCCTTGGCGCCCTTGCGCAGACCGGGGATTATCTGGCCGCCATTGCGCCCAGAGGCACCCCAGCCGATCTTGCCGCCTTCGAGCAGCACCACTTTAAGGCCGCGTTCGGCCGCATGGAGCGCCGCCGAAAGCCCGGTGCAGCCGCCACCGACGACCACCAGGTCGGCTTCTGCATCGCCGGTAAGCGCCGGATGGTCCGGCGCCGGATTGGCAGTCGCCACATAATAGGATTTGCCGATATCAAGACCGGAATTGAAACCCGTCGAAGCCATGGTCACACCTTGAGCAGCAGATGGTCGCGTTCCCACGACGTCACCACGGTCTGGAACAGGTCGAGCTCTACGCTTTTCACGCGCAGATAGGTTTGGAAGAAATCCTCCCCGAGCAGCACCCGCACCGGCTCGCAGGCGGCGAAACGGTCGAGCGCTTCCTCCATGGTCTTCGGCAGCGTGCTCTGGCTGCGATAGGCGTTGCCGAAGGCCTCCGGCGAGCGGGCCAGCTTCTCCTCGACGCCGAGATATCCGGCGATGAGCGAGCCGGCCATGGCGAGGTAGGGATTGGCGTCGGCGCCGGGCAGCCGGTTCTCCACCCGCCGCGCGGCGCGCCCGCCCATTGGCACCCGCAAGCCGCAGGAGCGGTTATCATGCGACCATTCAATATTGGCCGGCGCGCTGTGGCCCGGCCGGATGCGGCGATACGAGTTCACGTTCGGTGCAAACAGCGGCATGATTTCAGGCACGTGTTTCTGCAGGCCCCCGATGAAGTGCGCGAACATTTCTGTGTCCTCGCCGTCTTTGCCGGCAAACAGGGGCTCGCCGCGCTCGTCGACGATGGACATGTGAAGATGCATCGAGCTGCCGGCCTGCGTCGCGATCGGCTTCGCCATGAAGGTGGCGTGCATACCGCTCGCCTGCGCCGCCTGCCTGGCCATGCGCTTGAACAACAGCACCTTGTCGGCCAGCGCCAGCGGGTCGCCATGGAGGAAGTTGATCTCGAGCTGCGCCGTGCCGGATTCGTGGATCAGCGTGTCGAGGGGCAGGCCGGCGGCCGCGGCGTGGTCATAAAGGTGACGCGTCACCGCTTCGAACTCCTCCAGCGCCTGCATGTCGTAGGGATGCTGCACGCTTTCGGGCCGTCCGTTGCGCCCGACTGGCGCGGTCAGCGGCCGATCCGGATCGGGATTTGGCGCCGTGAGGTAGAATTCGAGCTCCGGCGCCATCACGGCGTGCCAGCCGCGCCGGCGGTAAAGATCGAGCACGGCCCTCAGCACATGGCGCGGCGAAGCCATCCACGGCCGGCCGTCCATGTGAAACGTATCGGCAAAGACATAGGCCTTGCCGGCTCCGCCGCCCGGCGCAACGCTGAGCGTCGACAGGTCGGGCACCATGCGCATGTCGGGGTCCTGATAGGCGAACCCTTCATCGATGGAGCCGGAATAGCGGCCGTCGATCGCGACCAGGAAAGCGCTGCTGGGCAGGTAGAGCGCACGGTCCTCGAGCGACTTCAGGAACTTGGCCGCCGGCAAGGCCTTGCCGCGCAGCACACCGTTGACATCGGGCACCAGGCACTCGACCTCGCCTATTCCATGCGTGGTCAGCCAGCTTTGCGGATCGGCGCTGGGAGATGAGCAATTCAGTTTGTCAGGCATCGGTCATGTCCGTACGAAGGAGAAATCGCTTCGGCGGGCACGTCCGTTTCGGTTTGAGCGCTGAGTAAGCTACGTGATCTGAACGACGGACGCCCGCCTGATGGCGCAGGCCGGATCGAGCACTCCGCATACCCCCTCGGTCCAGCCATCCCGAACGACATGCGAACCGACCTTGGTCTCCTCCGCGCGTTGCAGATTCTCGTGCCGGCAACAGCGCATGACTAGTGATGCCCCGCTGAAAGACGATTTCTTGCGGCCGAAATTGAAAACAGCCGAGAGCCGGATCTTCGTTTTGCCATTTGCGCGGCAAACCTCTTCAAGGAACCTGGCCTATGGTTTGACCGATCGTTGCTTCCGGCGCAAGCCCACCCGCTGGGACCACTCCGCGCGTTGCCCGCCCGAAGGAACTCGCTGCCGGTTTTGATGTTCCCACTGAGCACGCCACCGGCGCACAGCGCGGCCGACGGAATTCAGCACGATCAGGAGCGATGGGATGGAAAGCACGATCGAAACGGGGCATGTTTTTGCGGGGCGATCGCGGAGATGCAGGGCGATCCGTTCTGGATCTGCTTCGACCGTGATGACGACTGCCGCCGGGCGATCGGAAGCCCGCTGACCATCTGGATCGGTTACCGGCCTGACCAGTTTCGCTTGACCCGCGGCCAGCCCAGGGAATTCTCGAAAACCCGGGGCATCGTCCGTAGCTTCTGCGAGAAATGCGGCACCTCGATCGCCTATCGCGACGAGGGACTGAACGACGAGCTTTATGTCACCATCGGCTTCTTCGACCATCCGGAGCGGTTTCGGCCACAAGCCCACGCCTATTGGCGGCTGCGTCTGCCCTGGCTGGAATTTTCCGACGATCTGCCGCGTATCGACACCTACTCGCGACGCCGCGATCCGGCATTTGGAAATCCCGTCGACCGGTAGATCGCTCGCCAAGCGCGCCTCAGCCGATGCTTTCGCCGCCGTCGACGACCAGCGCCTGGCCGGTCATGAAGGACGAGCGGTCGGAGACCAGGAACAGGATTGCCTCGGCGATCTCCTCCGCGCTCGCCCAGCGCCCCATTGGAATCTTGGTACGTACATAGTTTTCAATTGCGTTGCGGCCACCCATCTGGGTGATGAACGGCTCGTTGAACGGCGTGTCGACCCAGCCCGGACAGAGCGCGTTGATGCGCACATTGTGTTTGGCGTAGTCGAGCGACATCTGCCTGGTCATCGCCACCACCGCATGCTTGGACGTGGCATAGGCGATCATCTCGCGATCGTAGAAGACGCCGGAATTGGACGCAGTGTTGAGGATGACGCCGCCGCCCTGCGCGATCATCGCCGGCATGACGGTCTTCGCCGCGAGGAACTGCGCCCGCACATTGATCCGCCACGACGCGTCCATGCCGTCGGTGCTGACTTCCGTCAGCGTGCCGCCGACCTGAATGCCGGCATGGCTGTGCAGGATATCGATCCGGCCGTGCTTGCCGAGCGTTCCCGCTATGAGGTCCTCGACCGCCGTGTCGTTGCCGACATCAGTCGCAACCGCTTCGGCGCGGCCGCGGGCTGCGCGGATAGCGGCCGCCGTGGCCTCGCCTGCCGCCGGATCCCGGTCGGCGATCACCACGACAGCCCCTTCCCGCGCCATGATCATGGCGCCGGCGCGCCCGATGCCCGACCCGGCGCCCGTCACCACGGCGATGCGATCTTTCAAAATCATGGATCTGTCTTTCACGGCGATGGTTTTCGTCGGCCGAGCTGCCATTGCGCGAGCAGGACGAGCAGCACCGAGGCGGCGAGCACGATCGTCGCGATGGCGTTGATCTCCGGCGTCACCCCGCGTCGGATCGAGGCAAAGACATAGATCGGCAAGGTCGTCTGCGCGCCGGCGACGAAGAAGGCGATGATGAAGTCGTCGAAGGAGAAGGTGAAGGCGAGCAGGAAGCCGGCAATCACAGCCGGCATGATCTGCGGCAGCACGATCGAGCGGAACGTCGTCAGCGGTGTTGCATAGAGATCGCTCGAGGCCTCGACCAGGTTGCGGTCGAGGCTGCTGAGCCGCGTGCCGACGATCATCGTCACCAGCGCCATCGAGAACAGGCCGTGCGCGGCGATGATCGAGCCGTAGCCGAGCGCCAGGCGCGGCGGCTGGTCGGTCGGCCAAACCGAAGCGAGGAACGGGTTAACGACGGCGAAGAGCTGCACCAGGGCCACCAGCGTCGAGATGCCGATGACGACGCCCGGCACAACGATCGCGGCACCCAGCAACGCGTCGAACACGCCCCTTGTCCGCGCGCCGACACGGTGCAGCCCGAGCGCCGCGGCCGTGCCGCAGAAGGCCGCGAGCAGCGCGCTGGTGGTGGCGATGAACAGGCTGTTCTTCAGCGCCTCGACCAGGAACGGGTTTGACAGCGCCTTGCCGTACCATTGCTCGGAGAAGCCGGTGAACTCGCTGGCGTGATGGCCGGCATTGAACGAGAACAGCACGACCAGCGCGATCGGCAGATAAAGGAAGGCAAAGACGGCAACGACGAAGGCGCGCATCAGATCAGGTCCACGCGGCGGGCGCCCGAAAGCCGGGTCGAGAGGCGGTTGGCGATGATCAGCACCACGACCGAGACCAGCACCAGCGTGATGGCAATCGCCGATCCGAACGGCCAGTTGCGTGACTGCAAGAAGAGGTCGACCAAGGCGTTGCCGATGAAGAACACCTTGCCGCCGCCAAGCAGCGTCGGGATCAGATACTCGCCGAGCAGCAGGATCATCACCAGCGAGAAGCCGGTCATCACCCCCGGCAGCGACAGCCGGAGCGTGACGCCGAGGAAGGTCGATAGCGGCGTAGCACCCAGATCGGCGGACGCCTCGAGCAGCCGCCGGTCGAGCCGTTCGAGGCTGACATAAATCGGCAGGATCATCAGCGGAAGATAGCCATAGACGATGCCGAGCAGCACGGCGCCAGGCGTGTTGATCAGCCTGAGATCCTCGATGCCTATATAGGCGAGCAGGGCGGGAATGCCGCGCCCGCCAAGGATGTACATCCAGGCATAGGTGCGCATCAGAAGGCTGGTCCAGAACGGGATGACGATCAGCGCGAGCAGGATCAACCGCCAGCGCTGCGGCGCGCGCAGCGCCAGGTAATAGGCGACGGGATAGGCAACGAGGAGGCAGGCCAGCGCGCCGACCGGCGCCAGCACCATCGTGTTCCAGAAGGCGGTCGCCCGTGCCGGCAGGTTGGCATATTGAGCGAAGGTGAACGCTGCCTGGTAGCCGCCCTCCGGTGCCCGCTCACCGACACTGAAGACGGCGATGGCGACGAACGGCAAGACGAGGAACACGACGAGCCACAGCGTCGCCGGAGCGAGCAGCAGGGCCGTCAGAAGATTTTTGCGAAGGAACCTGCCGCGCATTGAAAAAGCCGCTTCGGCGCCGGCGGACCTTGGCCCGCCGGCGGTAAGAACTTGACCGGAGTTGGTGCCCTGGCTCACGCGGCCTTGAAGCGCGCCATCAGCTCGGCGCGGCCCGGATCGGTCAGCGTCGCGGCGGCGCCGAACTCGAGCGGCTTCAGAAGCTCGGCGGCCGGATAGAGGATCGGGTTCTCGAGCACCTCCTTCGGCAGCAGCGCGTTGACCCGCGCGTCGGTCGAGGGCGCGCCATTGGCCAGATGCTCCTTGACGGCGACCTTCGGGTTCATCAGGTAGTTGAGCAGCGCATAGCCGGCCGGCTTGTTCGGCGCGTCCTTCGGGATGGCGTAGAAGTCGGTCCAGATCTCGCCGCCCTCCTTGCCGAGCACATAGGCGATCTCTGAAATATCACGATGAAGCTGCGCGCCGTCATTGGTCCAGCACATCGTCATCCAGGCGTCGCCCGAGCGCATCGACGGCTGATAGTCGCTCGACACCGCGAAGAGATGCGGCTTGACCTTGAGCAGCAGTTCCTCGGCCTTGGCGAGCTCGTCCTGCTTCAGCGAGTTGAACGAGTAGCCGTGATATTTCAGCGCATTGCCGATCGTGGTCAGCTGGTAGTCGTGCACCATGGTGCGGCCATCGCCTTCCGCCATGGCCGTGTCCCAGAATTCCTTCCAGCTCGACATCGGCTTGGCGAGCTTCTTGGTGTTGACGGCAAAGCCGGTCGTGCCCCAGTTCTTCGGCACGGCGTAGATCGTGCCGTCGATCGTGCCTTCCGCGGTGAAGCGGGCATCTTCCTTGCTGCCGTCGAAATTGCCGAGCTTGGCCATGTCCAGGGGCTCGATGATGCCGAGCTTCTTATAGGTCGAGATGGTGTAGTTGGTCGGCACGAACAGGCTCCAGCCCGAGCCGCCGGCCTGCAGCTTGGCCAGCATCTCTTCGTTCGAACCGAAGACGTTGACCTCGACGGCCACGCCCGTCTCGGCCTTGAAGTTCTCGAAGGTCTGCGGGTCGTGATAGTTCGGCCAGGTGGCGATAGACATGCGGTCGCCGAGGTTCTCGGCAGCAAAGGCCGGTGTCGGCCTGATGCCGAGCTCGCGCGCCATCACCGCGGTCGCGACACCGAGGCCGGTGAGGCCGAGGAAGTCGCGCCGGCTGATCGAGCCGCGCTTCAGGCGCATCAATTGGTCGACGAATTTTTCGGGGCTTATCGGCAGTCCGTCACGATAGGATTTTGACATGTTGGTCTTCCCTCTGGTTGGTCCCGTTGTTCTTAGGTTGCGGAAACGCCAGCGGCGCTCCGGCGGCGAAGCCGATGGCGACGGGTTCGCCCGGCTTGAAAAGGTTGCCCCGGCCAGTCACGTGATCGGCCTTGGTAAGCAATGATCCAATGCCCTGCACTTCGATCGCGTATTCCGCGGTCGAGCCAAGAAAGATGCGGTTCCGGACAATGCCCTTGAGGCCGCCGCCTCCGGGCGCCGAGAGGCTGAGCGATTCCGGCCGAAGGCTGACGGATACGGCCTCGCCCCGGCTGAGCGGTACCCGCTTGCGCGCCGAAATCACCGTGCCGTCGGCGAGCGCCACGTCGACGAGGTCGCCGGAGAGCCCGGCCACCTTGCCGCTGAGCAGATTCGTCTTGCCGACGAAATCGGCAACGAACAGATCGGCCGGCTCGTCATAGATCTCGCTCGGCTGGCCGAGTTGCACCACGCGGCCGCCATTCATGACGCACACGAAGTCGCTCATCGACAGCGCCTCCTCCTGGTCGTGGGTGACCAGAACGAAGGTGATGCCGATTTCGCGCTGCAGGTTCTGCAGCTCGATCTGCATGTCTGTGCGCAGCTTCTTGTCGAGCGCCGCCAGCGGCTCGTCGAGCAGCAGCACCGCAGGCTTGTTGACCAGCGCCCGGGCGAGCGCGACGCGCTGCTGCTGGCCGCCGGAAAGCTCGTGAATCTTGCGGCGTCCGTAGCCCGCAAGCTGCACCATGGCCAACGCCTCACCTGCCTTCAGGCTGATCTCGCGCGACGACAGACGCGGCCTTGCCTGGCGCAGTCCGTAGGAGATGTTCTCCTCGACATCGAGATGCGGAAACAGCGCGTACTGCTGGAACACCATGTTGACCGGACGCCGGTAAGGCGGCGTTCCGGCCATGTCGCGGCCGCGGATCAGCACCTGGCCCTCGCTCGGCTGCTCGAAGCCGCCGATCATGCGCAGGCATGTCGTCTTGCCGCAGCCGGACGGTCCGAGCAGGGCGACGAAGGCCGCGGGCGGGATGGCAAGGTCGATGCCGCTGACCGCCGTGACGGCGCCGTAGCGCTTGGTGACCGCGCGAAACTCGATATCGGGCACTGCAGTCAAGCCACGGGCTCCAGCGACAGCGTGAGGCAATCTTTGCAAAGCTAGCAGAGCCAATGGCGCCTAGTATATACCTCACGGGTGGTATATTTAGTTGATTTTATCTTTTCGAGGGGTATGAATTGGGCGCCTCCCGCAGCGACGACTACAACGCGCTCGGCGCCGTGATTGCCGCGGCGCGCGAGACCGGCGATCATTTCGGCAAGGCGATCGTCGGCTGGCTGCGCGGGCATGTCCGCTTCGATCACTGCGTGGTCTTCGGCTATCGGGGTGCTGCGCGGCCGCCGCTTCTGTTCGAGACCTTCTCGCCGGCCGAAAGCCACATCTTCGTCGCGCTCTATCAGGAAGGGCCCTATCTGCTCGACCCCTTCCATCACGCCGCGGTCGAGCGCAGGGAAGGCTTCTGGCGCATGCGCGAGTTGGCGCCGGACCGCTTCTATGCCAGCGAGTACTACCGCTCCTACTACAGCCAGACCCGGCTCGCCGAGGAGGTCGGCTTCTTCGTTCCGCTGGCCGGCAAGGATGCGCTGGTGCTGTCGCTGATGCGGCTGCGCGCCTCGGGGCCGTTCGGAACAGCCGACGCCAGGCTGTTGCGCGACATGGCTCCCGCGGTGGTCGGCTTCTGCCGACAGCGCTGGCCAGCCTTGCCTGCCGAAGAGACCACGGTTGCGCCGCCGGGCGAAGCCTTGGCGGTGACCAATGAGCTGGATCGCGCCCACATCTGGAAGAGCCTGTCGCTGACCTCGCGCGAGAAACAGGTCGTCGACCTGGTGCTCCAGGGTCACTCGACGGAATCGATCGCCAGGGCGCTCAGGATCGTCCCAGGGACCGTGAAGGTCCATCGCCGCAACATCTATCGCAAGCTCAAGATCAGGTCGCAGGCCGGCCTCTTCGCGCGCTTCGTCGAGATCATCGACGCGCGCATCGGATAGCGCGTCTCCAGCCAAATGGAACCGCTCCACGGCACGCATGCCGAGGGCGCCGTTCGGGCCAGTCAGGAGGCCGCCCCTGCCTCACTTGCGGCGCCGCGCGTTAACCGTCTATCGTGCGGATCGAGGGCCGCCGGCCAAGTCTCCGGTTGCGGACAGAGCGGCTAAACAGATTTCAGGGACGGACGAAGTAGCGCATAGCCAATGGCCGACAAAACACAATTCGGACTGACTGCCCTCGACACAGTACCGCTGCATGAGAAAGTCTATCTGGAACTGGTGCGGGCGCTGATGTCGGGTCAGCTCCAGCCCGGCCAGAAGCTGACCTCGCGCAAGCTCGCCAAGGAGCTCGGCACCAGCGACATGCCGGTGCGCAGCGCCTTCATGCGGCTGCAGGCGCTCAGGGCGCTGAGCCCGATGCCGAACGGAAGCGTCGAGGTGCCGATGATTTCGGCCGACCGTTTCCAGCAGCTCACCGACGTGCGCATGGTCCTGGAAGGCACGGCCACTGAGCTCGCCACCGGCCTCATCAATGGCAACAATCTGCGCGCCATCCGCCGACATTGCACAGAGCTCACCCAGGCCGCCCGCAGCGGCGACATCGACGATTACCTGCGCAAGAATCACGACTTCAAATTCTCGATCTACCGCCACTGCGGCAACGAGCAGATGATCTTCCTGATCGAGACCGTGTGGATGCAGGTGGGCCCCTTCCTCCGCAACCTGCGCATCGGCTTCGAGGACGACCTCGCCGGCATTCTCGGCATCGACTATCATGAAGAGGTCGTGGCGGCGATCGAGGTCCAGGACGGCGAACGAGCCCGGGCGGCCATCGTGCGCGACATCGACGAGGGCGCGACGCACATTCTCAAACAGATCAAGTTTCCTGAATTGCGGCACTAGTGCCTCAGCGTAGATCGAGGGATTGCCCTCGGCCATCACGATACTGGCAGCCAGATCACCGTTGACCGCGCAAATGCCCCCTTGGCTTTCCCCTAGCGGCCAGCTATGTTGCGATCGCAGATCGCAGCTATGGACCCAAAATGCCGCCCGATATCCCAGCTAGTGAATTGAAAAAATGAATGAACATCGCCTGGAACCATCCGTGGCGACCTTCATAAACTCACAAGCTGTAGAATGGATATCGTAGCCGGAACGGCTGCAGCACCTCCGAAAGAACAGGGGCTGGAAATTGGGCGATGCAATTGCGGACGTTTTGAACTGGCTTGAAAGCAGAAGCGACATCCAGAGCCTGCGGGCCGCGGTGTGCGACCTGAACGGCATCATGCGCGGCAAGCGCATCCCGGTCGAGCAGGCGCGCAAGGCGCTCGAAGGCAAGCTGCGCATGCCTTATTCGCTGATCGGGCTCGACATCTGGGGAGAGGACATCGAAGGCAACGCCCAGGTTTTCTCGACCGGTGACGCCGACGGGCTTTGCCATTGGACCGGACGCGGCATCCTGCCCGTCAACTGGACGGCGCATCCGACGGCGCTTTTGCCCCTGTGGCTCGCCGACGAGGCCGGCGCACCCTATCTCGGCGATCCGCGCCGCGCGCTCGCCCGCATCCTCGACCGCTACGCAGCGCTTGGTCTGACGCCGGTTACCGCGACCGAGCTTGAATTCTATCTCGTCGATCCGACATCGCAGCGTCCGGTCGGTCCTGTCTCGCCGGTCACCGGCCGGCGTCTCGATTCCGATGCGGCGCTTTCGATCGACGAAATCGACGATTTCGAAGGCTTCATCCACGACATCTACGAAGCCTGCCGCATGCAGGGCATTCCGGTCGATACGGCGATCGCCGAGAACGGCGTCGGCCAGTTCGAGATCAACCTCAACCACGTTCCGGATGCCTTGCGCGCCGCGGACGACGCCGTGCTTTTCAAGCGCACGGTCAAGGGCATCGCGCGCAAGCACGGCTTTGCCGCCTGCTTCATGGCCAAGCCCTATGGCGAGCGCGCCGGCAACGGTTTCCATGTTCATTTCAGCGTGCTCGACAAGGACGGCCGCAACATCTTCGACGACGGCAGCGACCAGGGCTCCGACACCATGCGCCACGCCGTCGGCGGCCTGCTCGCGGCCATGGCCGAAAGCACGCTGGTGTTCGCGCCGCATTTCAATTCTTATCGCCGGCTGCGGCCACGGTCCTATGCGCCGACGGCTGTCGCCTGGGGCTACGAAAACCGCATGGTGGCGATCCGCATTCCAGGCGGCCCGTCTGCCGCGCGCCGCATCGAGCATCGCGTTTCCGGGGCCGACGCCAATCCCTATCTGGTGCTGGCGGCGATCCTGGGTGCCGCGCTGATGGGCATCGAGCGGCAGCTGTCGCCTGGCGAGCCGACCGGCGGCGAGGGACAGGGCCTCACGCTTGCCAAGCTGCCGCCTGACTGGGCCTCGGCGATCGCCGCCTTCGAGACCGGCAAGCGCGTCGCCGAAATCTTCCCGGCCGTGCTGCGCGACGCTTTCATCGCCTGCAAACGCCAGGAGTTGAACACCTTCGCGCTCAATGTCAGCGACTTCGAGATCGAGACCTATCTCGAAAGCGTCTAACCCCGCGCGGGGCTATTCTCCCGACCGGGCCCGCTGGCGCTCTTGCACGATGACGGCCAGGATCAGCAGCGCGCCCTTGGCGAGCAGCTGGTAGAAGGTCGGCACGGAGGTCAGGATCATGCCGTTGTTGAGGACGCCGATGATCAGCACCCCTAACATGGCGCCGATGATCGTGCCCTTGCCGCCCTGCAGCGCGCAGCCGCCGAGGATCGCGGCGGTGATAGCCTCGAGCTCCAGCCCCTGGCTGCCGGAGGCGGGCTGTCCGGACATGGTGCGGCTGGCGAGCACCAGACCCGCCACCGCCGCGGCGAAGCCGCTCATCGCATAGATCGAGATCTGGTAGCGGCGGATCGGGATGCCGGCGAGCCGCGCCACCGTCGGATTGCCGCCGAGCGCGTAGATGTTGCGGCCGACGACCGTCTCACGGGTGAAAACGATGAAAGCCGCCATCGCCGCGATCAGCAGCCAGATGGCGAAGGGCAGCCCGAACAGCGTGCCGATGCCCAGCGCGCGCAGGCTGTCGCCGGTGATCGGTATGGAATTGCCGTTGTTCATCAGATAGGCGAGGCCGCGGAAGGCCGACATCGTGCCAAGCGTCGCGATCACCGCATTGACCGGCCCGTAGACGATGATCAGCCCGTTGACTGCGCCTGCCAGCAATCCGGCGAGCAGGCCGGCGAGGATGCCGGCGGGGATCGAGCCGGTTTCCTGGGCGGCGACGGCCAGCACCATCGTGCTCAGGCCGACGATCGACCCGACCGAGATGTCGAGCCCGCCCGATACGATGACGACGGTCTGCGCCATTGCCAGGATGCCGAGAATGGTGACCGCGAGGCCTATGTTGATCAGGTTGCGCGGCGTGAAGAAGACGTCCGGCCTCAACACGCCAAAGATCGCCAGCAGCACGACCAGAGCGATCAGCAGGCTGATGTTTTGCGCGCCGATGCGGCCAAACAGGCTGGCCGGCGCGCGCTCGCGTGCGGCGGTCGCGGTATCGGTCACGACACCCTCCTTTCGATTGCTTTCTTGTCCGAGCGCATGGCCAGTGCCAGCACCGCCTCCTCGCTCGCCTCTTGCCACGGCAGCTCGCCACTGATGCGGCCGCTCTGCATGACCAGGACGCGGTCGGCAAGGCCGAGCAGCTCTGGCATCTCCGAGGAGATGAGCAGGATGGCGAGGCCCTGGTCGGCCAGGCTTTCGATGAGCCTGTAGATCTCCGCCTTGGCGCCGACATCGATGCCGCGCGTCGGCTCGTCGAGGATCAGGACCGCCGGCCCCCGTGCCTGCCAGCGCGCGAAGACGACTTTCTGCTGGTTGCCGCCGGACAATTTCCCGACGGCCTGCTCGATCGACGGCGTCTTGACCCGGAGCTCGGCGACATGGCGGACGACCAGCGCGCGCTCGCGCCTGCGGCTGAAGAAGCCGTAGCGCGACACCTTGTCGGGTACCACGAGGCTGACATTGTCGCGCACCGCCTGCATCAAAAGCAGGGCCTCCTGCTTGCGGTCCTCCGGCACCAGCCCGATTCCGGCGGCAACCGCATCCGCCGGCTCGCGCGGCCTGTAAGGCCGGCCGCCGACGGCCATCCGCCCGGAGAGCAGTGGATCGAGGCCGACGACGGCGCGCGCGACTTCCGTCCGTCCCGCGCCGACCAATCCGCCCAGGCCGACGATCTCGCCTGCCCTGACCTCGAAGCTGATCCCGTCGACGCGGCGTGTCGTGACGCCTTCGAGCGCCAGCCGGACCGGCCCGAGCGCACGCACTTTTCGGTTGAACAGGTCGCTTACCGGCCTGCCGACCATCAGCCGCACCATGCGCTGCTCGTCGAGCGCCGCGATTGGTTCGTCGGCGACGCGGCTGCCGTCGCGCATCACCACGCACCGATCGGCAAGCTCGATGATCTCGCGCAGCCGGTGCGAGATGTAGATCACCGCGACACCATCGGCCTTCAGGCGCCGGATGACGCGGAACAGCCGTTGCGCCTCGTCCTCCGTCAAAGACGAGGTCGGCTCGTCGAAGGCAAGCAGCCGCGCGCCCGGCCGCAGCGCGCGCATGATTTCGATCAGCTGCCTCAGCGCCGGGCTCAGGCCATGGCAGCGCTGCCCGGGCGAAAGCACGTCGACCACGCCAAAGGTGCGCAATAGGTCGAGACTGCGCCTTTCGAGATCAGCGCGGTCGAGAAAAATTGCGCCTCGCGCCTTGATGTCGCCGATGAAGATGTTTTCCGCCACCGTAAGCTCTGGGATGATCTCCGGCTCCTGGTGGATGACGCGGATGCCCGAGCCGTGTGCGGCGCGCGGCGAGCTGAGCTGCACCGGCTGCCCGTCGACCAGGACCCGGCCACTATCCGGCCGATGCTCGCCCTCCAGCACGCGCATCAGCGTCGACTTGCCGGCGCCGTTCTCGCCGATCAGCGCGGTGATCTCGCCGACGTTGAAAGCGACCGACACGTCGCGCAGCGCCTGCACGGCGCCGAAGCGCTTGCTGACGCCTTCGACGGCGACGACGGGCACGGTCATGGGCGGGAGACTCCCTTTGAAGCCGCCCGCCCAAAGGCCATCCGCCCCGAGCCCGAAAGGCAGCCTAGGACTTGCAACCGAGAGTGTCCTTGAACTTGGCGAAGTTCTCGCCGCTGATCAGCGTGGCGTCCTGGAAATAGTCCTTCTGCATCTCCTTGCCGGTAGCTTGGTCGTAGAGCGCCTGGATAGCGGCGGCGCCGTGCTTGGCGCTGTCCAGCCACATCGTGCCGCGGAAGCCCCTCGGCTTGCCGGAACCGAAGGCCTCGCAGGAGCGGGAACCGTCGATGCCGATGCCGATGACGTTCTCCGGCTTCATGCCGGCATTCTCCGTGGCGCGCACGCCGCCGAGCACGCCGTCGTCATTGCAGGAGTAGAAGATCCACTTCTCGGTGTCCGGATTGGCCGTCAGCGTCGTCGACACGACATCGATCGAGTTGACCATCGTGTTGTCATAGGGAATCGAGACGATGCGCGACTTGATCTCCGGGATTGCCGCGACCAGCGCTTCCTCCGCGCCCTTGTTGCGGCGCATGCAGGTGTCGGCCTTCTGGTCCTCGATCGAGCCCACGCGCACCTTGGAGAGGTCCTTGTCCCAGCCTTCGGCCTTGACGATGCGGGCAATCTCGCCGCCGACCTGCTTGCCGATGTTGAGCGCGTTCATGCCGACATAGGCGACCGGCGTGCCGTCGGCGAAGGCGATGTCGTCGTCGACAGCAATCAGGCCGATCTTGGCGGCCTTTGCTTTGTCGGCGACGACCGGGCCGAGCGAGCGGTCCGGCACCACCACGGCGATGCCCTTGACGCCGTCGCCGACATAGGTGTCGAAGGTGGTGACGGCGAGGTTGGCGTCGAACTGAACGTCCTGGACAAGCAGGTCGACGCCGAGCTCGGCGGCCTTGTCCTTGGCACCCTTCACCTCGCGGACGAACCAGGGATGGTCGCCCATCTTGTTGATATAGCCGAACTTCATCTTGTCCTGCGCGCCGGCGCCATGGACAGTCAGCGCGACGGCTGCGGTCGCGGCCACAGCAAGCCACGTCCTGATCATGCGTTTCATGGTTTCCTCCTCAATATCGATCCCGGCCGGCGGGAGTCCTTTTTGCTTGAAGACGTTTCCGGCGACCGGCCGCCGGTGCGAAACCTCATTCGTGGTAGAGAACCGAGCGCCCGCCATCGATGACGATGCAGGCCGCGTTGATGAACGGGGCCTCGTCGGAGCCGAGGAAGACGGCAGTCATCGCCACCTCCTCCGGCCGCCCGATGCGGCGCGGCGGGTGCAGGTCGTAGGTGCGCTGGCGCTCCGCCTGCGGATCAGGAAAGGTGTTCCAGTAGTCGACCGCGATCTGCGTCTCGATGTAGCCGGGTGCGATCGCGTTCACGCGAACACCTTCGGCCGCGTATTGAACGCCGAGCGATCGTACCAGGCCGAGCAGTCCGTGCTTGGCAACCGGATAGGGAAAGGTCGAGGGGATGATCGCGAAAGAATGGCACGAAGCGATCGCCACGATCGAACCCTGCGTCTGAGCCCGCATCGCCGGCAGCACGGCGCGCGCCGAATACCACACCCCGTCGAGATCGACGGCAAAGCAGCGCCGCCATTCCTCTTCCGTGGTTTCCAGCGGCTCGTGGAAAACGTTGATGCCGGCATTGGCGACCAGCACGTCGATGCGGCCGAAGGTGGCAAGCGCTTGCTCGGCCATCGCTTTGCAGGATGCGATATCGGCGACGTCGGTCTCCACGAACAGCGCCCGAGCGCCGGCTTCGACCAGCGACGCGGCAACGCTCTTTCCGCTGAGCGCATCCTTTTCGGCCACGACGATGGCCGCACCCTCGGCGGCCATCGCGCGCGCCGTCGCCTCGCCGATGCCGCGCCCGGCGCCGGTGACAATCACCACCTTGTCCTTCAGTCGCCCGGCCATGGTCACCAGTCCACGATGGTGCCGTCGGCAAGGACGGCATTGGTGGTGTGCATGACCTCCGGCCTGTAGGGATGCCGGTCGGCGACCGCTTCGTCGACCTCGACGCCGAGCCCGGGCGCATCCGGCACCTGCCAGCAGCCGTCGATCATGCGGATCGGCCCCTTCACCACCTCGAAATACCAGGGCACGGCACCGACCATCTCTTCCTGGATCAGGTGGTTGGGCGTGGAGACCGCGAAATGCAGCGCCGCAGCGCCGGCGATCGGACCGAGCGGATTGTGCGGCGCCACACCGACCGAGACCGCCTCGGCCATGGCGGCGATTTTCTTCGCCTCGAGCAGGCCGCCGCAGTGGCAGATGTCCGGCTGCACGATGTCGACCGCCCTTGCCCGGAAAAGGTCGTCGAATTCGGGACGATCGATCAGCCGCTCGCCGGTGGCGATCGGCACGCGCGATTTGGCGACGAGCTGCGCCAGCGCGCCGGTCTCGCCCGGCGGCAGCGGCTCTTCGACGAACATCGGTCGGTAGGGCGCAAGCGCGTCGATATAGGCGAGCGCGGTGGAGGCCGAGGCGGGACGGCCGTGGAAATCGACCATGATCTCGACTTCGGGACCGACTATCTTGCGCAGCGCTTCCATTAGGCGGCCGACCTTGTCGACCTCGACGAGCGGCGCATGATAGTGGCTGTAGGGGATGAAGACGGCCTTCAGCGCGCGATAGCCCGTGGCAACCACTTCGGAGGCGCGCCGCACCAAGGGCTCGGTCTCCAACGTTTCGTAGACGGCGCGCATGTCGCCGAGGCCGAGATGCGTGTAGACCTTGACCCGGTCGCGCACCTTGCCGCCGAGCAAGCGCCAGACCGGCTGATCGAGCCATTTGCCAAAAATGTCCCAGAGCGCCAGCTCGATGCCGGAAACCGCCGACATGCCGATGACGCCGAGCCGCCAGAACGAGTGCTTTTTGAGGATGCGCACCGCCTGCTCGATGTCGCGCGGGTCGCGGCCGACCAGAAGCGGCGCGAGGTCGTTGACGGCGCCGACGACGGCCTGGGTCTTCCATTCCAGCGTCGCCTCGCCCCAACCGTAGAGGCCCGGCTGGTCGGTCTCGACACGCACGAACACCCAGTTGCGCATATCCGCGTTCACGACGCGCGTGGTGATGGCCACGATCCTCAAGCGCAACTCCTCCCATGACGCTAATTAGATCATATGAAATTGAAATATCATATGATAAAAAATGGCGTCAAGCCGGAAACGTCACCCTCTGGCGTGAAGATCGTCGGCGGCGATGTCAAGCAGCCTGTTCATGGCGCCGCGGGCGCCGGCGGTATCGCGGACGCGGATCGCCTCCAGCACCGCGACATGCGCCGACAGCGCGCGCGATTGCGCCTCCATCAACGGATTGGTGACCAGGAAGGTGGCGCGCAGGGCAGCTTCCAGCATGCCGACCAGCCCCTTGAGCACGACATTATGGCTGGCGGCGATGACGCCCTTGTGGAAGGCAAGGTCCGCCTGGCAGACTGCGTTGAGGTCGCCCGGGATATTGTCGCGCATGCCGACGACCGCGCGTTCGATTTCGGCGAGATCGGCGGCGCTGGCGCGCCTTGCCGCAAGCTCGGCCGCCGCCGGCTCAAAGATGCGGCGCGCCTCGAGCAGGCCGGAAACCAGCTCCTCGTCATCCTGGATGGAAGGGTGCCAGCCGAGCACCACCGGGTCGAGCAGGCGCCAGCTCTCGCGCGGCAGCACGCGCACGCCCGCCCGCCGCCTGGCCTCGACAAGACCTTTCGCCGACAGCACCTTGACCGCTTCCCGAACCGAGGTGCGGCTGACGCCCAGCATGGCGCAGAGCTCCTCCTCGCGCGGCAAGGCTGCACCGGGAGCATAGTCGCCGCCCAGGATGCGGCTGCCCAGCACGCTGACGACGGCGTTGTGCACGCTTGCGCCGCCCTGGTCGACCGAAGGCATCCACCCGGTTGCGTCCGAAGGAACGATATTTTCCACGCAATCCTCTCCCGATAGAGCAAGTTGCTGCCGGCAGTTGTATGAAAGCTTACGTCTTATGTAAATCACTCATTCATATGATCTGTCATGATCATAGGAGCGGGTCGGTGATGCTTTCGGTTCGGGAAATCCGGCCGCCACCGGCGTCAGCCCGCACCGACGGGCGCGCTCAGCGCGCCGCCCACACAAGTCCGCGGCGCAGGATGGTGCGCATCTGCGGCACCTCGAATTCCTTGGCCGCGTGGCCGAGCGACGAATAGAACACCCGCCCTTTGCCGTGCCGGCGCCTCCAAACCACGGGCATGACAACGCCGGCGATCCACGGCGCGTGCTCGCCCGAGAAGGTGGTGGTCGCCAGCACGTCGTTCGATGGATCGACATGCATGTAATATTGCTCGGAGCGGTATTGGAAATCGTCGATGCCTGCCACGATCGGGTCGTCGCGCCGCACGATATTCACACGATAGTCGATGATGTTGCCGGGATGGGCGACCCACTGGCCGCCGCACATGAACTGGTAGTCCGTCGATTCGCGAAACGCGTCGCCCATGCCGCCGTGATAGCCGCCGAGGCCGACGCCGTTTTCGACCGCTTTGGTGAGGTTCGCCTCTTCGGCCTTGGCGAGCTTGGACATGGTGTAGATCGGCACGATCAGGCTGAGGTCGGCGATCGCCGGGTCGGCGAACACCGCGGTCGTATTTTTCAAGCGCACGGCAAAGCCTTCCTCCTCAAGCATCGCTTTGACGACTCGCGCCCCGGCTTCGGGTTCATGCCCTTCCCAGCCGCCCCATACGATCAGTGCCTGCCGCATCTTCCGCTCCTTATGCATTTGGCCGCGCGGCCGGATATAGGGCAGCGAGGCGCCGGGCTGACCATCGCCGAGTCGAGCTTGAAGGGAAAGTGACGCGAACGAAAACGGCCCGCGCGACGCCCGATCGCCCGACGCTCGTCCTGGTTCAGCGGAAGCTCTGCGCCAGTTACCGAGCTATCCCTGCGATCCTGCCGCGGGGAGATCAGACCGTGTCGAAGTCGAGGAGCTGCGTGGCCACGGCACGTTCCTCGTCGGCCGGAATGACAAGAACATCGACGCTGGACTCTCGCGCGCTGACCAGCGCTTCGCCGCTGCGATTTAAACCATGGTCGACCACGACACCAAGCCAGGCAGCAGCCTCGCAGATCTCTTGCCGGATCTGCCATGCATTTTCGCCGATGCCGGCGGTGAACACGAGCGTGTCGAGGCCTCCAAGCGCGGCCGCGAGCGATCCGATCTCACGTCCGGCGCGATAGACGAAGAGCGCGACGGCACGCGCCGCCGCCGGGTCTTTCGACCCAAGCAGCGCCTGCATGTCTTCGGAAATGCCGGATACGCCCAGCAGGCCGGACTGCTCGTAGAGCAATTCGGTCACTCGGTCGGCCGACAGCTTGCGCTCCTGCAGAAAGTGCAAGATCACGCCAGGATCGATGGCGCCGCAACGGGTGCTCATGACGAGGCCGTCAAGCGTCGAAAAACCCATGGTCGTGGCGAGGCTTACTCCTGCCTTCATCGCACACAGGCTCGCGCCGCTGCCGAGATGGGCGGCAATCGTTCGGCCACCGGCAGCGTCGCCGTAGCGCTCGCGGAGCTTCGCTGCGATGTGCCTGTAGGAGAGCCCGTGGAAGCCGTAGGAAACGATGCCCTGTTCCGACATCTCGCGCGGCAAGCCATAGAGCCTGGCAAGCTCCGGCCGCGCCGTGTGAAAGGCCGTATCGAAGCAGCCGACCTGCTTGGCTTCGGGCCAAAGCCGACCGGCCAGTTGGACGATCTCCAGGTTGATCGCCTGATGGATCGGTGCGAGCGGCTCAAGCCTATGCAGCGCGTCGAGCGTGCGCTCGTCGAGCAAGGTCGCTTGGGTAAGTTCTTGCCCGCCATGGACGATGCGGTGCCCGACCGTGCCGATCCGGCGCAAAAGAGCGTGATCCTCGAGATAGGAAACTATGGCCTCGAACGCCTTTGCTATCCCGATCGGTTCGTCCCCCAGGCTCCTGTCGATTTCGCGTGACAATTCTGAGGGCGCGACATGCAATCGTGGATGATGTCCGATCGACGACACGCTGCCGCGCACCAGCAGGTGGAGCTCGTCTTGCTGCTGAAACACGGCGAACTTCAGGCTTGAGGAGCCGCCGTTGAGGACGAGAATGGCATCGGTCATGGTCGGCCGGTCCCGGCCAATCGTGCGCTCGTCCATTTGGCCTGGCGCTTCGGCATCGACTACTGCTCCCATTTCCAGCCGAGGACCTCGGGCATGTCCTGCCCATGCTCGCGGATATAGGCCCGGTGCTCGATCAGCTTGCCTTCCATCGCCTGCTTCAGCCGGATATGCGCGCCGGCCGGGTCGGGAATGCCGTCGAGCACGCCCAAGACGAGATGATAGCGGTCGAGGCCATTGAGCACGGTCATGTCGAAGGGCGTCGTCGTCGTCCCTTCCTCATTGTAGCCGCGCACGTGGATGTTGTCGTGGTTGGTCCGCCGGTAAGTCAGGCGATGGATGGTCCATGGATAGCCGTGATACGCGAAGATGACTGGCTTATCGGCCGTGAAAAACGCGTCGAATTCACGATCCGACAGGCCGTGCGGGTGGTGTTCCTTGGGCTGCAAAGTCATCAGGTCGACTATGTTGACCACCCGCACCTTGAGGCCGGGAACGTGGCGTTTCAGAATTTGGACCGCGGCCAGCGTCTCAAGCGTCGGCACGTCGCCGGCGCAGGCCATCACCACATCCGGCTCTGCCCCGCCGTCGGTCGACGCCCACTCCCATATGCCGATACCGGCCTTGCAGTGGACTTTCGCCTCGGTGATCGACAGCCACTGCCAGGAATTGGCTTTGCCGGCGACGATCACGTTGATGCGGTTCCATGTCCGAAGCACATGATCCGTCACGCAAAGCAGGCTGTTGGCATCCGCCGGCAGATAGACGCGCACGATGTCCGCCTTCTTGTTCAAGGCGACATCGATGAAGCCCGGATCCTGATGGCTGAAGCCATTGTGCTCCTGCTGCCAGACATGGCTCGACAACAAATAGTTCAAGGACGCAATCGGCCGCCGCCACGGCAGCTTGCCGCAGGCATCCAGCCATTTCGCATGCTGGTTGAACATGGAATCGACAATGTGCGTGAAGGCCTCGTAGCAGGAGAACAGGCCGTGCCGGCCGGTAAGCAGATAGCCTTCCAGCCAGCCCTGACAGGTATGCTCGGACAGGATTTCCAGAACCCTGCCTTCGCGGCCGAGATGCACATCTTCGGGCAGAATCTTTTCCATCCAGGCGCGCTCGGTCACCTCGAAGACGTCCTGCAGCCGGTTCGAAGCCGTCTCATCGGGACCGACAATGCGGAAGTTTTTGGCGCTTTGGTTCAATGCCATGACGTCGCGCAGGAAACCGCCCATCACACGGGTCGACTCTGCTTTCACGCCGCCGGGCTGCTGGACAGATACGGCATGCTCTTGCAGGCTTGGCAGTTGGAGGGAGCGGCGCAGCAGGCCGCCATTGGCATGCGGATTGGCGCTCATGCGTCTGCCGCCTTGCGGGGCAGTGGCGCGGATCATGGCCACTGGCGCGCCCTCGGCATCGAAAAGCTCTTCGGGCCGATAACTTCTCAGCCACTCCTCGAGCATCTTCAGATGCGCAGGGTTTTCGGCGAGACCGGAGAGCGGAACCTGATGCGCGCGCCAGAATCCTTCGGTCTTCAGCCCGTCGACCTCCTTGGGGCCTGTCCAGCCCTTCGGGCTTCTAAGGATGATCATCGGCCATTTCGGCCGGCCGTCGGCAGTCTCTCCGCCGCTGCGCGCCGCCTGCTGAATTGCCTGGATGCGGTCCAGCGCATCGTCGAGTACGACGGCCATCCGCTCATGCATCAGGGGCGGATCGTCACCCTCGACGAACAGCGGTTCGTAGCCATAGCCGACGAATAGCGCCCGCAATTCTTCGTCAGAGATGCGGGCGAGAATGGTGGGACTGGCGATCTTATAGCCGTTGAGATGGAGGATCGGCAGCACCGCGCCGTCCTGCGCCGGGTTGAGGAACTTGTTGCAGTGCCAGGATGTGGCGAGCGGGCCGGTTTCCGCCTCGCCGTCGCCGACGACGCAGGCGACGATAAGATCCGGGTTGTCGAAGGCCGCGCCAAAGGCATGCGAAAGCGCGTAGCCGAGCTCGCCGCCTTCATGGATCGACCCGGGCACATCGGGAGCGGCATGGCTCGGGATGCCTCCCGGAAAGGAAAACTGCCGGAAGAGCGTCCTCATTCCGGCCTCTTCGAGGGAAATATCCGGATTGATCTCGCTATAAGTGCCTTCGAGATAGCTGTTTGCAACCATGGCCGGTCCGCCATGGCCGGGGCCGCAGATGTAAATGACGTTGACATCGCGAAGTCTGATCGCGCGGTTGAGATGCGCGTATATGAAGCTGAGGCCCGGCGAGGTTCCCCAATGCCCAAGCAGCCTGGGCTTGACGTGCGCCAGCCGAAGCGGCTCGCGAAGCAGCGGATTGTCGAGCAGATAAATCTGCCCGACGGTCAGGTAGTTGGCGGCACGCCAGTAGGCATCGATGTCGTGCAGCTCCTGTGCGGACAAGCGATTGGTGCTGGGATGCGTGGTCATTTCCGACTCCTTCGCTGTTCCAAACTCACCCGGCTGAGACACAACGCATGGACGTCGCCGCCGGTTCATGACCGGTCGGCGCCGCGAGCGGGCCCCATTGCGACACGCGGCCCACTGCCAGCACATGAACTGGTAGCGTCGATGCGCGAAACGCGTCCGGCAATGCCGCGTTATAGCCGCCAAGGCCAGCGCCGTTTCGACCGCTTTGGTGAGGTTGGCCTCTTCAGCTTTGCAAGCTTTGCACCATCAGGCCGACTTCGGCACCCGCCGGCTCCACGAAGGCCCCGGTGGTGCTTTCCACGCGCACGGCGAAGCTCTCCTCCTCGAGCATCGTTCCGACGACGCACGCCCGGGCGACCATCGCAGCAAAAAGTCGAGTCGAGCTTGAGGGCAATGTAGGGCCGCAAACGCGAACGGCCTTCGTTGGCGGGCCGTGGATTGGTGTGGGGGACAGGATTTGGCTTGTCTGCCGGCGCTGCGTCGGTTCGCTGCTTGCGGGCCTGATGACCGCTCACATCAGCCGGCCAGTATGGCCAGATACAAAAACGCCCGCACGAGGCGGGCGTTTTTGGATTGGTTGCGGGGACAGGATTTGAACCTGTGACCTTCAGGTTATGAGCCTGACGAGCTACCGGGCTGCTCCACCCCGCGTCACCATAGAGGTAAGTTTGCGCTTACCGTATTCAAGGGACCGCCCAATGAAAGGGCCGCTTGCGCGGCCCGGGATCCCGTTTGGCGGGCCTCATGCATGTCGCTCAAAAGTGTTAGCGGTTTTGAGGCAACGACATGCATCACAACAATCGCAAGGAGAAGATTTGTCTGCATCCGGATCCGGATGTGAGATGAACGTGCGCTTGGCAGACCTGGCAGCGACCTACTCTCCCGCGTCTTGAGACGAAGTACCATCAGCGCTGGAGCGTTTCACGGCCGAGTTCGGAATGGGATCGGGTGCAGCCGCTCCGCCATAACCACCAGGTCGGCGAAACGCACGTTCAAATCGAGAAGCTGTTCAAGCGCGATCCAAAGGATCGTCGCCAAGCGCGATCCAAAGGATCGTCGTTTTGTGCCAAGGCGACGTCTGCGTTTTGCCTACGGGCGAAGCCCGCAAGCGCGACTGCGCGTCGCCGGTCGTCCGGCGCCCTCGCGGAGCATAGGCCCGTAAGGGCCGCTCATGCGTGAGCGCTGGCAGACCATCCGACTTTGTCGGATGGATATTAGGAATGAGAACGATCAAGCCGATCGAACTATTAGTACCGGTAAGCTTCAAGCGTTGCCGCTCTTCCACACCCGGCCTATCAACGTGGTCGTCTTCCACGGTTCTCAGGGAATACTCGTTTCAAGGTGGGTTTCCCGCTTAGATGCCTTCAGCGGTTATCCCGTCCGGATATAGCTACCCTGCAATGCGGCTGGCGCCACAACAGGTCCACCAGAGATCCGTCCATCCCGGTCCTCTCGTACTAGGGACAGATCCTTTCAATATTCCTACACCCACGGCAGATAGGGACCGAACTGTCTCACGACGTTCTGAACCCAACTCACGTACCGCTTTAAATGGCGAACAGCCATACCCTTGGGACCTGCTCCAGCCCCAGGATGCGATGAGTCGACATCGAGGTGCCAAACAACCCCGTCGATATGGACTCTTGGGGGTCATCAGCCTGTTATCCCCGGCGTACCTTTTATCCGTTGAGCGATGGCCCTTCCACACGGGACCACCGGATCACTATGACCGACTTTCGTCTCTGCTCGACTTGTCAGTCTCGCAGTCAGGCAGGCTTATGCCATTGCACTCAGCGAACGATTTCCGACCGTTCTGAGCCCACCATCGCGCGCCTCCGTTACTCTTTAGGAGGCGACCGCCCCAGTCAAACTACCCACCATACATTGTCCCGGACCCGGATAACGGGCCGCGGTTAGACATCCATAGTGATAAGGGTGGTATTTCAAGGGTGGCTCCACCTGAGCTGGCGCCCAGGCTTCAAAGCCTACCACCTATCCTACACATGCCACTACGAATGCCAATGTAAAGCTATAGTAAAGGTGCACGGGGTCTTTCCGTCTAACCGCAGGAACCCCGCATCTTCACGGGGAATTCAATTTCACTGAGTCTATGCTGGAGACAGCGGGGAAGTCGTTACGCCATTCGTGCAGGTCGGAACTTACCCGACAAGGAATTTCGCTACCTTAGGACCGTTATAGTTACGGCCGCCGTTTACTGGGGCTTCGATTCAGAGCTTGCACCCCTCCTCTTAACCTTCCAGCACCGGGCAGGCGTCAGACCCTATACGTCGTCTTGCGACTTCGCAGAGCCCTGTGTTTTTGATAAACAGTCGCTACCCCCTGGTCTGTGCCACCCTCCTCTGCTTGCGCAAAAAAGGGTCACGCTTCTTCCGAAGTTACGCGTGCAATTTGCCGAGTTCCTTCAGCATAGTTCTCTCAAGCGCCTTGGTATACTCTACCAGACCACCAGTGTCGGTTTCGGGTACGGTCTATAAGGAGGAGCTATTTCCTGGAACCACTCCGCTGCCCTTTCAATCCGATAAGATTGGACAACTTGTGTGATCCGTCACTACCTCCAGGCTCACGAATATTAACGTGATTCCCATCGACTACGCGTTTCCGCCTCGTCTTAGGGGCCGGCTAACCCTGCTCAGATTAACTTTAAGCAGGAACCCTTGGTCTTTCGGCGGGGGAGTCTCTCACTCCCCTTACGTTACTCATGTCAGCATTCGCACTTCTGATACCTCCACCGCCCCTCACGGGTACGGCTTCACTGGCTTACAGAACGCTCCGCTACCGCTCGTGATTGCTCACGAACCCTAAGCTTCGGTGTATGGCTTTAGCCCCGTTACATTTTCGGCGCAAAGACCCTTATTTAGACCAGTGAGCTGTTACGCTTTCTTTAAATGATGGCTGCTTCTAAGCCAACATCCTGGTTGTTTTGGGATCCTCACATCCTTTCCCACTTAGCCATAACTTGGGGACCTTAGCTGTAGGTCAGGGTTGTTTCCCTTTTCACGACGGACGTTAGCACCCGCCGTGTGTCTGCCGACTAGTACTCCCAGGTATTCGGAGTTTGGTTAGGTTTGGTAATCCGGTGAGGACCCCTAGCCCATCCAGTGCTCTACCCCCTGGGGTATTCGGTCGACGCTCTACCTAAATAGATTTCGCGGAGAACCAGCTATTTCCGAGTTTGATTGGCCTTTCACCCCTAGCCACAAGTCATCCCGAACTATTGCAACAGTTATGGGTTCGGCCCTCCAGTAAGTGTTACCTTACCTTCAGCCTGCTCATGGCTAGATCACTCGGTTTCGGGTCTAATGCGACGAACTGAACGCCCTGTTCAGACTCGCTTTCGCTGCGCCTACACCTATCGGTTTAAGCTTGCTCGTCACACTAAGTCGCTGACCCATTATACAAAAGGTACGTGGTCACCCGCCCATCAAAGCGCTTGCGCTCTTGATGGCAAAATCAAAAGTTCTTCAAATCGTCAAGCGATTTGAAGGACGGGCTCCCACTGTTTGTAGGC
>NZ_RZTV01000004.1:200000-202500 GCF_003997555.1 Mesorhizobium sp. M1A.T.Ca.IN.004.03.1.1
GTCCGGCGCCCTCGCGGAGCATAGGCCCGTAAGGGCCGCTCATGCGTGAGCGCTGGCAGACCATCCGACTTTGTCGGATGGATATTAGGAATGAGAACGATCAAGCCGATCGAACTATTAGTACCGGTAAGCTTCAAGCGTTGCCGCTCTTCCACACCCGGCCTATCAACGTGGTCGTCTTCCACGGTTCTCAGGGAATACTCGTTTCAAGGTGGGTTTCCCGCTTAGATGCCTTCAGCGGTTATCCCGTCCGGATATAGCTACCCTGCAATGCGGCTGGCGCCACAACAGGTCCACCAGAGATCCGTCCATCCCGGTCCTCTCGTACTAGGGACAGATCCTTTCAATATTCCTACACCCACGGCAGATAGGGACCGAACTGTCTCACGACGTTCTGAACCCAACTCACGTACCGCTTTAAATGGCGAACAGCCATACCCTTGGGACCTGCTCCAGCCCCAGGATGCGATGAGTCGACATCGAGGTGCCAAACAACCCCGTCGATATGGACTCTTGGGGGTCATCAGCCTGTTATCCCCGGCGTACCTTTTATCCGTTGAGCGATGGCCCTTCCACACGGGACCACCGGATCACTATGACCGACTTTCGTCTCTGCTCGACTTGTCAGTCTCGCAGTCAGGCAGGCTTATGCCATTGCACTCAGCGAACGATTTCCGACCGTTCTGAGCCCACCATCGCGCGCCTCCGTTACTCTTTAGGAGGCGACCGCCCCAGTCAAACTACCCACCATACATTGTCCCGGACCCGGATAACGGGCCGCGGTTAGACATCCATAGTGATAAGGGTGGTATTTCAAGGGTGGCTCCACCTGAGCTGGCGCCCAGGCTTCAAAGCCTACCACCTATCCTACACATGCCACTACGAATGCCAATGTAAAGCTATAGTAAAGGTGCACGGGGTCTTTCCGTCTAACCGCAGGAACCCCGCATCTTCACGGGGAATTCAATTTCACTGAGTCTATGCTGGAGACAGCGGGGAAGTCGTTACGCCATTCGTGCAGGTCGGAACTTACCCGACAAGGAATTTCGCTACCTTAGGACCGTTATAGTTACGGCCGCCGTTTACTGGGGCTTCGATTCAGAGCTTGCACCCCTCCTCTTAACCTTCCAGCACCGGGCAGGCGTCAGACCCTATACGTCGTCTTGCGACTTCGCAGAGCCCTGTGTTTTTGATAAACAGTCGCTACCCCCTGGTCTGTGCCACCCTCCTCTGCTTGCGCAAAAAAGGGTCACGCTTCTTCCGAAGTTACGCGTGCAATTTGCCGAGTTCCTTCAGCATAGTTCTCTCAAGCGCCTTGGTATACTCTACCAGACCACCAGTGTCGGTTTCGGGTACGGTCTATAAGGAGGAGCTATTTCCTGGAACCACTCCGCTGCCCTTTCAATCCGATAAGATTGGACAACTTGTGTGATCCGTCACTACCTCCAGGCTCACGAATATTAACGTGATTCCCATCGACTACGCGTTTCCGCCTCGTCTTAGGGGCCGGCTAACCCTGCTCAGATTAACTTTAAGCAGGAACCCTTGGTCTTTCGGCGGGGGAGTCTCTCACTCCCCTTACGTTACTCATGTCAGCATTCGCACTTCTGATACCTCCACCGCCCCTCACGGGTACGGCTTCACTGGCTTACAGAACGCTCCGCTACCGCTCGTGATTGCTCACGAACCCTAAGCTTCGGTGTATGGCTTTAGCCCCGTTACATTTTCGGCGCAAAGACCCTTATTTAGACCAGTGAGCTGTTACGCTTTCTTTAAATGATGGCTGCTTCTAAGCCAACATCCTGGTTGTTTTGGGATCCTCACATCCTTTCCCACTTAGCCATAACTTGGGGACCTTAGCTGTAGGTCAGGGTTGTTTCCCTTTTCACGACGGACGTTAGCACCCGCCGTGTGTCTGCCGACTAGTACTCCCAGGTATTCGGAGTTTGGTTAGGTTTGGTAATCCGGTGAGGACCCCTAGCCCATCCAGTGCTCTACCCCCTGGGGTATTCGGTCGACGCTCTACCTAAATAGATTTCGCGGAGAACCAGCTATTTCCGAGTTTGATTGGCCTTTCACCCCTAGCCACAAGTCATCCCGAACTATTGCAACAGTTATGGGTTCGGCCCTCCAGTAAGTGTTACCTTACCTTCAGCCTGCTCATGGCTAGATCACTCGGTTTCGGGTCTAATGCGACGAACTGAACGCCCTGTTCAGACTCGCTTTCGCTGCGCCTACACCTATCGGTTTAAGCTTGCTCGTCACACTAAGTCGCTGACCCATTATACAAAAGGTACGTGGTCACCCGCCCATCAAAGCGCTTGCGCTCTTGATGGCAAAATCAAAAGTTCTTCAAATCGTCAAGCGATTTGAAGGACGGGCTCCCACTGTTTGTAGGCAATCGGTTTCAGGTACTCTTTCACTCCCCTTGTCGGGGTGCTTTTCACCTTTCCCTCACGGTACTAGTTCGCTATCGGTCATGCACGAGTACTTAGGCTTG
>NZ_RZTV01000004.1:205745-616750 GCF_003997555.1 Mesorhizobium sp. M1A.T.Ca.IN.004.03.1.1
CCCGGCCCCTTTCGCTTGCCGCTTCGGGGCCCTTCGAGTGTCGCTCACGCGGCTCTCTTGAATTTCACAGAGGGCAGATTCAGAAGCGAACTTCTCGGCCGCCAGCGGCGCGCCGCCCTCGTTGGTGAGGCGTATATAGTCGGGGGTTACTCGAACCGTCAACACCGATTTCGAACTTTTTTGAATTTTTTGCGACAAATTTTTCGACGGCTATGTTTCGCCAGCCAACCGCCCCTGCGGCACGTCCGCAGCCGTCCGCACCAAGCCCTATTGCCGCCGCATTGCGGTCGGACACCGGACATACAAGCAAGGCGCCCGCGTACGCGTGAGAGCCTCGACCGCAGACGACAAGAGCCGCGTTTCTAAGAGACGTGTGATTGGGGATATCGGCCCCGGCTTGCCGCTTCGTTTGACTTCACTGGCTGCGACAGGCAAATGTCATGGCCGCAACGAACAACGACAAGCCGTTTCGCCCGGGGAAGAAGCAGCCTTTCTGGATGCCAGACACGGAAGATGTCATAGCCGAACTCGGCAACGAGCCGCCGCTGATCGCCGACGGCCGCAGCGGTCCGCCTGACCGCCGCGAGGTTTCGGCACGTTGGCTTTCGGGCACGTTCCTGACCGGGGTGACCTCGAGCGTGCTGATGGGCGTGGCCTTGTTCGCGGCCCTTGATGGTCGCCAGCAGTTGGCGACACCGCCTGAAATCGCCGAGCTCATCAACCTCGCCAGCGGCGGCGACGATTCCGGCGAGCAGGCCAAGACGACCAGGCTGGTCGCGCTGCGCCAGATCGCCAGGGCCAAGGACCGCCGGCGCATGGAAGTGTCGATGGTCACCAAGGTCGGTGACCGCGACGTCATCCACACCATGCCGTTCGTGCAGATCAAGATGGCGCTCGCGGCCGGCCACACCACCAGCCGTCCTTACCCGCCATTCGACCCGATGCAGGTCTTCGGCGACGACGGCGACGACAACGCTCAGCCGGCTTCCGCCACGGCGGTCGCCGGCCAGATCTATGGCGCCAAGGTCGAAAGCGAGATGAGCCTGAAGACGGTCGACTTCCCTATCGAGACGGCATCTTTTGACGAAAAGAGCGACCTCTCCGCCGACGAGGTGGAAAAGGTAGTGCGCGAAGCCGGCAACGGCCTGAGCGACGGCGCCGTCCAGGTTGCGGCGCTTCATTATGTCGACCCGCAGCGCTTCGGCGACGCCTTCGCCGAGAGCATGGCGGGTTCCTACGACGTCAAGATCACGCCGGAGAACGTCTCGGTGGCGCCACGCGCCACGCCGGACGACCAGACGCCGGCCTTCGCCGAGGAAATCATCCCTTTCACCGAGGACACCGATATCACCGAGGCCTTCGCTGATTCGGGCTACACCGGCGATGACGCCACCGGCATGTCGGAAGCGATCGGCAAGCTCTTGAACGCGACGGCGCTCAAGGCCGGAACGGTGCTGCGCGTCGGCCTGGAGGTGCGCGGCGACGTCGCCAAGGTAGTCCGCACCAGCGTTTACGACCGCACCACGCATATCGTGACCATCGCGCTCGACGATCGCGGACAGTTCGTGCCGGCGCAGGAGCCGGAGCCCAATCCCGAATTGCTGACGGCGTTCGATGATTCGCAGCCGGTGGTGGTGCGCGGCAACCTGCCCAACGTCTATGACGGCATCTATCGAGCCGCCTTTTCCTATGGCATGTCGAAATCGATGACCCAGAAGCTGATCAAGCTTCTTGCCTCGGACGTCGACTTCCAGTCGCGGCTTTCGCCGTCGGACCGTCTCGAGGTCCTGTTTTCGCAGCCCGACGGCGACGACCAGACCTCCGACAGTTCTGAGCTTCTCTACGTCTCAGCCACCTTCGGCGGCCAGACGCGCAATTTCTACCGCTTCCAGATGCAGGACGGCGGCACCGACTATTTCGACGAGAACGGGTCGAGCGCCGAGCAATTCCTGCTGCGCAATCCGCTGCCCGCCGGCAAGTTCCGCTCCGGTTTCGGCGCGCGCCGGCACCCGATTCTGGGATATGTGCGCATGCACACCGGCGTCGATTGGGCCGCGCCCATCGGCACGCCTATCATCGCCGCCGGCAACGGTGTTGTCGAAAAGGTCGGCTGGGCCGGCGGCTACGGCAAGCAGATCATCATCCGCCACGCCAATGGCTACGAAACTTCCTACAATCACCAGAGCGCTTTCGCCAAAGGGATCGAGCCGGGCGTGCGCGTGCGTCAGGGCCA
The DNA here is from genome assembly GCF_003997555.1 of Mesorhizobium sp. M1A.T.Ca.IN.004.03.1.1. NCBI lineage: Bacteria > Pseudomonadati > Pseudomonadota > Alphaproteobacteria > Hyphomicrobiales > Phyllobacteriaceae > Mesorhizobium > Mesorhizobium sp. M1A.T.Ca.IN.004.03.1.1. The sequence continues at coordinate 207,979 of NZ_RZTV01000004.1, forward strand.
GGTCATCGGCTATCTCGGCCAGACCGGCCTCGCCACCGGCCCGCACCTCCACTACGAGCTGATCGTCAACGGCACCAAGGTCGACCCGATGCGCGTCCGCCTGCCGGTCGGCAAGGTGCTGAAGGGCGACGATCTCGTTGCCTTCAAGCGCGAGCGCGAGCGTATCGACGACCTGCTCAAGCAGGAAGACGGAAATTCGCTGAAGGTCGCCAGCGCCAAGACCGATTCGCAGCTTCCCAACTAATCCGGCGAATCGCCCGTCTGCCGTGGCCAGGGCAGCGCCTGTCCGGGCACGGTGAGCCAGGCGAGGATCGACGATAGCAGGCAAAGCAGCGTCGTGACGGCGGCGACCGCGGCAAAGGCCGAATCGCTTGCCGCAATCCTCAACGCGTCGAGATTGGCCGCGAGCCCGGACGCCGGCGGTTCGCCGAAACCGGGCATGCCGGCAGGGCTGCCGGTCGATCGCGCATAGACGAAAGCCGCGAGCGAGCCCATCGCCGCCACCGCGATCAGGCCGCCGATGCGCGAGACGGCATTGTTGATGCCGGATGCCGCGCCCGTGTCCTTGTCCTCGACGGAGGTCATGATCGCCGTCGACAGCGGCGACACGACGAGCGCCATGCCGAGCCCCATCACCGCCATCAGCGGAAAGGTCCCGGTCCAGAAATTGTGGATCCCGGCATGGGCGAGCAGGGCCATGCCGGCAAAGGCGATGGCGACGACCAAGCTGCCGGCGGCGATCGGCAGGCGCGGGCCGATCTTGTCGGACCACTGGCCGACCGGCCCCGACAGCAGCGCGATCAATGCCGACAGCGGCAGGAAGATGAAGCCGACCTCGGCCGAACTCAGGCCCCAGCCCGCGATCAGAACCATGGGCAGGTAGAACAGGTTCGCCGACAGCGCGAAATAGAGGAAGAAGGTCGCGAGATTGGCGCCGGCGAAGGCCCCGATGCGAAACAGGCCGAGATCGATCATCGGCTCGCGCTGCCAGCGCTCGTAGAGAATGAAAATGAAAAGCAGGACGACGCCGGCGACGATCGCCGGCCCGGCCATTATCCCGCCGCCCTCGGCGTTCATCGCCGTCAGCCCATAGGCCAGCGCCCCGAAGGCGAGCGTGGCGAGCGCGGCGCCCCCGAGGTCGAGGCTGCGCTTTTCGGTCGGCTGGTCCGCCGGTATCTTGGCGAGCAGCAGATAGATCGAAACCAGTCCGAGCGGCAGGTTGACGGCAAAGATCGCGCGCCAGACGCCGTTGCCGAAAGTCGACAACGCGAACCCGCCGAGCACCGGCCCGAGCGCCGTCGTCAGCGCCGAGGCCGCGGCCCAGATGCCGATCGCCCGGCCACGCTCCTTTTTCGGATAGGCCTTGGCGATGATGGCGAGGCTGCCCGGCACCATGATGGCGGCGCCAATGCCCTGGATGGCGCGGAACGCGATCAGAATTGCCGGATTGGGCGCCAGCGCGCAGGCGAGCGATGCTGAGATGAAGAGCGCGATGCCGGTCACGAATGCGCGCCTGAGGCCGAATCGGTCGCCGGCGGCACCACCGGCCAGAATCAGCGCCGAAAGCGTCAGCGCATAGGCGTTGGAGATCCATTGCGCTTGCGCCAGGCTGGCGCCGAGATCGACGCGCAAGGCCGGCGTGGCGATCGCCAGGATCGAACCGTCGATGAAGCCGAGCGCCGAGGCGAGGATTGCCGCGACCAGCACGAACTTGCGCTGTGTCTGCGGGCAAAAGGTGCCGTTCGCGCGCGTCGCGGTCGAAAGCGAATCGGCTGTGGCTTCACTCGAGGAAGGCATGAAAACCTGCTTAGCTCTCCGGCGTATCGGTAACAACGAGCCAGAAGATTGCAGTTCTGAAACCAGTTTGGTCTGACGGCATGGCCAGGGAGGTAGCCATCGTAAATGCAAACGAGCCGTCGCGTGCTAGGTTCCGGCGGGTCATTCCAGAAGGGGGAGAGCCAGCCTATGCCTCATCACCCGCTGCTCAGCGCGGGTTCATCCTGGCGATGCAGCTGATCTATGCAACCGCCATGCGCGGCTCATTGCTGCGCAAAATCATCGACTGAAGACCCGCCGACGAACTCGACGGTCACGCCCGGCGACACCAGCTTGGCGAGCTCTCGCGCATCCCAGTTGGTCAGGCGCACGCAACCGTGGCTTTCGGTCTTGCCGATCTTGGAAGGATCGGGCGTGCCGTGGATGCCGTAGGTCGGCTTGTCCAGCGCGATCCAGACCGAGCCGACCGGACCGTTCGGCCCCGGCGGGATGGTCAGGATTTTGTCGTTCTGGCCCTGCTTGAAATTGATGCTGGGATTATAGGTGTAATTGGGATCGAGCGCGATGCGCGACACGGTGTGGATGCCGGTGGGCGACGGTGTGTCGGCCGAACCGATGGTGGCCGGATAGGCCGCGACCAGCTTGCCGCCCGCGTCATAAGCGAAAACTTCCTTCTTGTCCTTATCGGCAACGATGCGGGCAACCGGCGTCGACACCACCTGGCCGAAATTGGCGACCTTGATGATGGTCCCGGGACGGTTGAAGTCGAGGCCTTTGTTGATCGACTTCAGATAGCCTTCGTCCATGTGGAAGCGCTCGGCGAGCGCCTCGGTGACCGAGGTGTAACCCATGCGGTCGAGCTTGGCCTTCTGGCTGTAATCTTCCGGGATCGAGGCGACATAGGGTCCGGCCACGTCCTCGGGCGTGATCGTGTAGGAGGCGAAGGCGTCGCCCCCCGACTGGGCGAGCGCCGCCTTAATGGCGGCCGAGTCGGTCGATTTCAGATTGCTGCCGGTGATCTGGTTGTAGGCGGCCAGGGCCTTGTCGACATTCGAGCCGAAGCGGCCGTCGATGACTCCCGGCGAGGCGCCGGCGCGGTCGAGCAGCACTTGGAGTTCGGCCACGTCCTGGCGCACGCCGAGCGAAAGCGACGGATCGACGGTCGCCTTGCCGCCCGTGTCCGGCGGCAGCGCGGCCTGGGTCTCCGGATTGACTTGCAGCACGTCCCCCTGCCCAGGGTGCGGTTCGATCGATGCTTCGTTCAGCGGCTCGCGCTTGATGGTGTCCGACCGTGGTGCCTCCGGATAGGTTGTGGCATACCCTTCGTCGTTCGGCGCCGGCGGATAGGCCTCGACGGAATTGCCGCTGTTGGAATCGTAGTCGTCGACCGGCGGCGGGATATACCGGCCGTTCTCGTCCAGCTGCCTGCGGCGGAAGCGGGCCATGTCGTCGGGATCGTCGAGATAATAACGGTCGTCGTCCTCGACGGGCGCACGCCCGAGCTCCTGCATCCGCAGCTGACGGCGCAGCGCCCGGCGATCGAGCCGGGTCTGCGGCGGCTGGATGGCGATCACCTTTCCGGTATCGGCATCGACAAGCACCCGGTTGCCCCTGGCATCGTAGTATATGTCGATATTGCCGTCCTGGGCGAGCAGGAGCGCGCCGTGTTGAGCGGACCGAACCGTCTTCTGCGCGCCTTCCAGACTGGGCGCTGCGAGCGCGCCGGAAGCCGCCAGCCCGGCCGCGAGTGCCGAAAGGGAAAAGATCGTGCGCAGCATGGGGGTCAGGCTCTCCGGTCGGCTCGGTCTTGCTGGGCGAACCCTTCGCCAGCAAACCAGTTACCAAAACTAAGGTTCCAATATGAACCGGGCATGAAGATGGCGGATTTCCGGCGTCTCACCATGGTCCCCAACCGAATGTCAGTGCAGCCCCAATTCGCTGCGCGCCAGTTTCGTCAGCTTCAGCACGACCAGGCGGTGGCTTTCGCGCAGGTAGTCCTTCAGCGCGGCATCATCCACGCTTTGGCTTGTCTGGCGCTGGATCCATTTCATGCCGCGCGACGCGAGATAGGGCGCGGGCCGGCAGCCTGGCTGTTCCTTCAGCACGTCAAACGCCATGTCGGAGCATTTGAAGGTAACGAAGACCTCGCCCTCCCGGTCATGGCCGCCGATCGCGAACACCTGGCCGCCGACCTTCCAGACGTGAGCCCCGCCCCACTGCACGACGTGGGTCGTGGCGGGCAATGTGGCGCAGAAGCCGTTATAGTCCTCGAGCTTCATTGGAATCGGCCCTCCGGGACCCGCGATCAAGCTCGGTTTTGCCGCAGGGCCCTGTCGAAAAGCAAGAGCGCGCCGCCCTGCCGGATGCGACGCGCTCCTCGTATCCTTGTTTGCGCAATTCGGACGGAAAACCGCCAAGCGCTTTTCCTGGAATGGCTCGGGTCACATGCCCCGGCTCGACTCAGGCGGCGGCTTCAGCCGCCACCACCGTCGGCTTCGCACGGAAGTTCAGGCGATCGGAACCGGCGGTGACCTTGACGGTCGAGCCGTCGAGGATTTCGCCGAGCAGGATCTTCTCCGCCAGCGGATCCTGCAGTTCCTTCTGCATCACCCGCTTCAGCGGCCTGGCGCCATAGGCCGGATCGTAGCCCTTGCCGGCCAGCCACTCGATCGCATCGTGATCGAGCGACAGCGTGATCTTGCGATCGACAAGCAGGTTCTCCAGCCGCTTGAGCTGAATCTCGACGATGCGATCCATATCCTCGCGTCGCAGCCGGTGGAACAGGATCACCTCGTCGACGCGGTTGAGGAATTCCGGACGGAACGAGGCTCTCACCACGCCCATCACCTCGTCGCGCACGGCATCGACGTCCTGGTCGTCGCGGAGATTGACCAGATATTCGGCGCCGAGATTCGACGTCATGACGATCAGCGTGTTGCGGAAGTCGACCGTGCGGCCCTGACCATCGGTCAACCGGCCGTCGTCGAGCACCTGGAGCAGCACGTTGAACACGTCCGGATGCGCCTTCTCGATCTCGTCGAACAGCACGACCTGGTAGGGCCGGCGCCGCACTGCTTCGGTGAGCGCGCCGCCCTCCTCATAGCCGACATAGCCGGGAGGCGCGCCGATCAGCCGGGCGACCGAGTGCTTCTCCATGAACTCCGACATGTCGATGCGCACCATGGCGCTCTCGTCGTCGAACAGGAAGGCGGCGAGCGCCTTGGTGAGCTCCGTCTTGCCGACGCCGGTCGGACCCAGGAACATGAACGAGCCGATCGGCCGGTTCGGATCCTGCAGACCCGCACGGGCGCGCCGCACGGCCTTGGAGACCGCCTGCACCGCCTCGCCCTGGCCGACGACGCGCTTGCCGATCTCGTCCTCCATACGCAGCAGCTTCTCGCGCTGTCCCTCAAGCATCTTGTCGACCGGAATGCCGGTCCAGCGTGACACGACATGGGCGACGTGGTCAGGCGTGACCACCTCTTCCACCATGCCGGCCTTACCGTCCTGGGCTTCGGCTTCCTTGAGCTTCTTCTCCAGCTCCGGGATCTTGCCGTAGGCAAGCTCGCCGGCGCGCTGGAACTCGCCCTTGCGCTGGGCAATCGCCAGCTCGTTGCGCATCTCGTCGAGCTGCTTCTTCAGGTCGGCGGCAAGGCCGAGCTTGTGCTTTTCGGCCTGCCACTTGGCGGTCAGCTCGGTCGACTGCTCCTCGAGGTCGGCCAGATCCTTCTCCAGCTTGGTCAGCCGGTCCTTCGAGGCGTCATCCTTCTCGACCTTCAGCGCCTCGCGTTCGATCTTGAGCTGCATGATGCGGCGGTCGATCTCATCCAGCGCCTCGGGCTTGGAATCGACCTGCATCCTCAACCGCGATGCGGCTTCGTCCACCAGGTCGATCGCCTTGTCCGGCAGGAAACGGTCGGCGATGTAGCGGTTGGAAAGCGTCGCGGCCGAAACCAGCGCCGAATCGGAGATGCGCACCTTGTGGTGCTGCTCGTATTTCTCCTTCAGGCCGCGCAGGATCGAGACAGTGTCCTCGACCGTCGGCTCGTCGACGAAGACCGGCTGGAAGCGGCGGGCGAGCGCCGCGTCCTTCTCGACGTGCTTGCGATATTCGTCGAGCGTGGTCGCGCCGACGCAGTGCAGCTCGCCGCGCGCCAGCGCAGGCTTCAAAAGGTTCGAGGCGTCCATCGCGCCATCGGCCTTGCCGGCACCGACCAGTGTGTGCATCTCATCGATGAACAGAATGATGCCGCCTGCGGCGGAAGTGACTTCCGACAGCACGGCCTTCAGCCGCTCCTCGAACTCGCCGCGATACTTGGCGCCGGCAATCAGCGCGCCCATGTCGAGCGCCATCAGCCGCTTGTCCTTCAGCGATTCCGGCACGTCGCCATTGACGATGCGCAGCGCCAGGCCTTCGGCGATCGCCGTCTTGCCGACGCCGGGCTCGCCGATCAGCACGGGATTGTTCTTGGTGCGGCGCGACAGCACCTGGATGGTGCGGCGGATCTCGTCGTCGCGGCCGATGACCGGGTCGAGCTTGCCCGCCCGCGCATCCGCGGTCAGGTCGCGGGCGTATTTCTTCAGCGCGTCGTAGCCCTGCTCGGCACTGGCCGAATCGGCGGTGCGGCCCTTGCGGACATCGTTGATAACCTGGTTCAGCGCCTGCGCGGTGACACCGGCCTTGGCCAGGATGTCGGCGGTCTTCGCCGACTTCTCCATGGCGAGCGCCTGCAGCAGCCGCTCCACGGTAACGAAGCTGTCGCCGGCCTTCTTGGCCAGTTCCTCTGCGGTCGAAAACACCTTGGCAAGCGGCTGGGCGAGATAGAGCTGGCCGTTGCCGCCTTCGACCTTGGGCATAGCCTCCAACGCCGCCTCGACGCCGAGCTTCACGTCGCGAATGCTGCCGCCGGCGCGCTCGATCAGAGACGCGGCAAGGCCCTCGTCATCATCGACGAGCACCTTGAGCATATGTTCGGGAGTGAATTGCTGGTGGTTGCGCGAGAGCGCCATGGTCTGCGCGGACTGGATGAAACCGCGCACGCGCTCGGAATACTTCTCCGTATTCATGTATGTCTCCTTCCATCACCGGCCCGCTTTGCGGCACCGGATCAGATTGCGGTGACGGACCCCCTCATTCGAGCCGAGTCCTGCTCAGCCGAGATATGGTGTATTAGCTCAGGTCTCTCAAGACGCCCTGATGCCGGTCAGCGCAGAATATTCCAGGGCCTGGTCGCCCGAAGCGCGCAGCGGTTTTGGGCGAACATTAGGCATTAAAACAAGGGCTTAAGTGCTGCGGCTGCGTGACGCGCGACATCGACGGCTTCATGATCGTCCACCGCTCGCGCCCAGGGTGACGAGAAGCTCGTCCAGTTGCCCGAACGTCTCGCTCATCGCCTCCGCCGCACCGGTCCCGGCAGCGTCGAGAGCCTCCTTCGAGGGATAGAGCTCGTGCAGGACCAGCAGCGTCTTGCCACCGTTTTCCTCGAAGGTCACCGTCGTGACGGGTCCACCCTCACCGCCTTCCTCATTGGTCCAGACGAGGCGCGACTGCGGTGTCACTTCGATGTACCTGCCGAAGAACTCGTCAAGGTTTGAGCCATCGTGGCCGAACGCCAAACGGTACCTGCCCCCGACACGGACATCCATCTCGCAGGAACGCAGCACCATTCCCATCGACTTCGGCGCCCACCACTGCTTGAACAGCTCAGGCTTGGTCCACGCCTCGAACACGATGCGCGCCGGAGCGTTGAGGGTTCGCCTGACGACGAGCTCGCGGTCCGACGTCCGTTCCACCGTCGTGCGGTTCTGCATCGGTGTGGCCTCACTCCCTTTGCTTGCGTCCATCGACCTTCTCCTTTCGTTTCAGTTCCTCGACCACCTTGTCCAACCCGTCGAAGCGTGCGTCCCAAAGCTGGCGGTACCTCTCGATCCATGCCGCCTCTTGCTCCAGCCCGCGCGGGCCGAGCTTGCAGGTCCGCACACGCCCGACCTTTTCCGTGCTGACGAGCCCCGCTTGCTCCAAGACACCGACGTGCTTCTTCATGCCCGTGAGGGTCATGTGGAACTTCTCGGCCAGTTCCGTGATCGAAGCGTCCGCACGGCCGAGCTGCTCCAGCACGCCGCGTCGAGTCGCATCCGAGAGCGCGGCGAATGAAGCATCGAGGCGGGTCTTGATATACTGAACCATATGGTTCAGTATTAGCGCACAAATTACCGCCATGCAAGGAAACGAAAGCGCGTCGCGCTGAAACGGATTCAGGCGACGTGCTTTAGGCACGCAGAACGAAAAACGGCGGAGAAACCTCTCCGCCGTTCGAATTGCCTGGAAATAGACCTGCGGTCAGCTATCTGCGTCGGCGACTGCCGGCTCGCCGGCGCCGCCTGCCGGCTCACCGGCGCCGTTCTCGCTCGGCGCTGCATTTGCCTCTTTGGCGGCAGTCGCGGCAGTCGCGCTGCCGCTGTCCGCGACGTTGCCGCCATCGGCGGCGCTGTCCGCCCGGCCGGCATTGCTTTCATCGGCATTGCCCTGCTCGGCGCTATGGCCCTGCTCGGCATTGCCGCGACCGCGACGTGGACGTCTCTGCCGACGCCCACCGCCATTGTCCGTGCCGGCTTCGTTGCGCTCGGCCTGGGCGGCAAGGCTGTCGAACAGCGGAGCCTGCTCGGCCGCAACGCCGTCTTCGGCGGAGCCCTCCGGCTTGGCCTGCGCCTCATTGCGGCGGCTCTGATCGATCTGCTGGCCGCCATGTTCGCTGCGCTCTCGCTGACCATTGTCGCCGCGCTGACCATTCTGACCGTACTGGCCATAGCCGCCATTGCGGCGGTCGCGGTGCCTGTCACGACCATTATTGTCGCGCCGGTTGTTGTCGCGGCCGTTTTCCTGGTTGTAGGCGAGTTCCGCCGGCGTGCCTTCGATCACCGGCTGCGGCCCGGAACCGTTCGCGGCGGCCTGCGACTCGCCGGCATTTGCGTTGCCGACCGTGTCGAACTCGTCGCGATCCTCATCGACGTCGTCATCGAAGTCGTCGCGGTTCTGGTGGGCGTTCTGGATGGGCATCTGCGCCTGCGCGGCCGCGATGATGCGATTGTAGTGCTCGGCGTGCTGGAGATAGTTCTCCGCCATCACCCGGTCGCCGGAGCTTTGCGCGTCACGGGCGAGTGCAGCATATTTTTCGGCGATCTGCTGAGCCGATCCGCGGATCTTCACGTCCGGACCGTTGCTCTCATAGTTGCGCGTCAGGGGATTGGGCCCCTTGCGGTTGTTGTTGCCACCGCCGCCATTGTTGTTGCGACCGCGCATGCGCCTGTTCTGCTGTTGTGGCCTCATTCGACTCTCTTCATGTGAATTTTCTAAAACTCGTCGCGAACGGTGGCGCTCATGCAGCCGACCGTTTCGTTTTTTCACCGGCGTTCGCCCGCATCGATTGCGTTGGCGCCACGTGCCATCCTGTTCCGGTTACATCACTTGCCGGACGATTCCCGCACGAAGCATGGGCGTCGTTTGCGCAAGGAGGCAGCTATTTCCAAGGAAAACCGAATCGCTAAGAGCACTGCCTGCTTCGTCTCATCCGGTTAAGCCGGAACCTAGCTGCATTCCCTAATATTGCCAAGCGTTTTTTCGCACTGCATCAGGGCTTTCAACGCTCAAACACCAGAACCCTGTCGTTTCCGCCAAGATCGCGTCGCGCCTCCGACAGCCTGTAGCCGGCTGCCGCGAAGATTGCGGTCACCTCGCTTTGCTGCGTATGGCCGATCTCGACCGCTACCTTGCCCTGCGCTTCCAGAAATCCTTCCGCCTCTCCGGCGATGATCCTATAGGGGATCAGCCCGTCCACACCGCCATCGAGGGCCTGGCGTGGATCGAAATCGCGGACCTCGTCCTGCAGATTTCCAATGTCTCGACTGGGTATATAGGGTGGATTCGCGGCAATTAAATGGTATCGGCCCGAAACTTTTTCGAACCAGTTGGAATGCAAGGCCTTGAAGCGCCCGCCGAGCCCCAGATCCGCGGCGTTTCGCGTAGCGGTCGCCAGCGCGCCGGGTGAAATATCGACGCCGGTCGCGGTCGCCGCCGGAATCGCGCTGAGCAGCGCCAGCGCGATTGCGCCGGTTCCGGTGCCGAGATCGAGGATACGGCACTGGCCAAGCCTTTCGGCCGTCGACTTGGCGAAGGGCAGGATCGCGTCGACCAGCGTCTCGGTATCGGGGCGCGGCTCCAGCGTGTCCGGCGACAGCGACAGCCGCAGCCCATAGAACTCGCGATAGCCGAGAATGCGATGCACCGGCTCACCTGCGACGCGACGCCTCAGGGCCGCCTCGATTGCCGCAAGAGCCGCAGAATCCACCGTTCGGCCCGGCTCCGCGATAGCCTGGGTGCGCGTGGTTTCGGAAAAATGCTCGACGATCAGCCTGGAATCGAGCGCCGGATCGGCAATGCCGGCGGCAGCGAGCCGCTCCCTCGCCGCGTGCAGCAGCGGTCGAAGTGCCGAGGGCAAAGGATCAGCCATCAATACCCATGTCGGCGAGCAGCTTCGACTGATGGTCGGCGATCAGCGCGTCGATCACCTCGTCGAGCTCGCCCATCATCACCCGGTCGAGCTTGTAAAGGGTGAGGTTGATGCGGTGGTCGGTGACGCGTCCCTGCGGGAAATTATAGGTGCGGATGCGCTCCGAGCGATCGCCCGAGCCGACCTGCGATTTTCGCGACGACGAGCGCTCCTCGTCCGCGCGGCTGCGTTCCAGGTCATAGAGCCGCGCCCGTAAAATCTGCATGGCCCGCGCCCGGTTCTGGTGCTGCGACTTTTCCGCCTGCACCACCATGATGCCCGTCGGCAGATGCGTGATGCGCACCGCCGAATCGGTGGTGTTGACGTGCTGCCCGCCGGAGCCGGACGCGCGCATCGTGTCGATGCGGATGTCCTCTGCTCGGATATCGATATCGACCTCCTCGGCCTCGGGCAGTACGGCGACCGTCGCCGCCGAGGTATGGATCCGCCCGCCGGCCTCGGTTTCCGGCACGCGCTGCACGCGATGCACGCCGGATTCGAATTTCAGCTGCGCGAACACGCCCTTGCCCGACACCGAGGCGATGATTTCCTTGTAGCCGCCGACTTCGCCTTCGCTCGCCGAAACGACCTCGAAACGCCAGCCGCGCGAGGCGGCGTAGCGCTCATACATGCGAAACAGATCGCCGGCGAACAGGGCCGCCTCGTCGCCGCCGGTGCCGGCGCGGATTTCGAGGATGGCGTTCCTGTCGTCGGCGGCATCCTTGGGGAGGAGCAGAATCTGGATATCCTTCTGCAGCACCTCGATGCGCTCCTTAACCTCCGGCAGGTCGGCCTCGGCCAGCGCCCGCATCTCGGCGTCGATGTTCTTGTCGGCGAGCATCGCTTCGAGGTCGGCCTGTTCCTGCTCGGCGGCGCGCAGCGCCCGGATCTTGCCCACCATCTCCTGGATATCGGCATATTCGGAAGCCATTTTGACGTAGGCATCGGCCGTCGGCCCTGCCGACATCTGCGCTTCGAGCATGTCGAAACGCTTGACGACTTGGTCCATGCGGTCGCGGGGCAAGTTGATCATGGGCTCGGGACTTCGATGGAATTCACGTCAGGACGAGTCGAAACTGGCGAATTTCGAGAACCGGAGCGGAATGTACATTTAGGTCCATGAGCACCGGAAGCGCAGAAAATCGACATTTGCAGACCGCCCTCACGTGAATCTAGAGCGGAATGGAGCGGTCGTCGGCAAAGGCTTGCAGCAGCGCCCGCATTGGCGTCCCTTGGACGGGGGCCATCAGATTGTCGTTGAAGAAGGCTTCCAGCTCCTGCAGCGGCAATTCGGTCAGCATCGCCTTGACCGGGCCGATCGAGGCCGGCGACATCGAGATCGAGCGGAAGCCGACGCCGATCAGCGCCATCGCCGAGATCGGCTTGCCCGCCAACTCGCCGCACAGCGTCACCGGCGTATGGTTGCGCGCGCCGGCGTCGGCGATCTGCTTCAGCACGCGCAGGAACGGCGCCGACAGCGTGTCGAAACGGTCGGCAAGCTGCGTGTTGCCGCGGTCCACCGCCATGACGAACTGGAAGAGGTCGTTGGAGCCGACCGAGACGAAGTCGACCGCCTTCATCAACTCGTCGAGCTGGAACAGCAGCGACGGCACCTCCAGCATCGCGCCGAGCTTGAGGCTCGTCGGCAAATGATGCGCAAAACGCGACAGGTGCCGGACTTCGCGGTCGATGATCTCGCGCGCCTGCGCGATTTCCGACAGTTCCGTCACCATTGGCAGCATCAGCTTCAGCTCACGCCCGCCACAAGCCTTGAGCAGCGCGCGGATCTGTGTCCTGAGGAGGCCGGGGCGGTCGAGAGTGAGGCGGATCGCCCGCCAGCCGAGTGCCGGGTTTTCCTCTTGCACCGCGCCCTTGAAATAGGGCAGCACCTTGTCGCCGCCGATGTCGATGGTACGGAAGGTGACCGGCTTGCCGCGAGCCGCCTCGAGTACATCGCGATAGAGCCGCTCCTGCGCCTCGGCGCGCGGAAAGGTCGAGGCCACCATGAACTGCAATTCGGTGCGGAACAGGCCGATGCCGGCCGCTCCCGATTCTGAAAGCTGCGGCAGGTCGACGGCAAGGCCGGCATTCATCAGGAGATCGACGGGGACGCCGTCCTTGGTCAGCGACGGCTTCTTGCGCAGTTCGCGATAGATTTCCTGCCGCCGAGCTCGGAAGCGGACCTTTTCGGCATAGGCGGCCTCGAGGTCGGACTGCGGCCGCAGGTGAATGGTGCCTTCCTCGCCGTCGACGATGATGGCATCGCCGTTTTCCGCCATGGAGACGGCGCCCTTGACCTGGCCTGCGACCGGAATGCCCATGGCGCGCGCGACGATGACGACATGGCTGGTGGCGGCGCCGTCCTCCAGCACCAGGCCGCGCAGCTTGTCCCTCGGATAGTCGAGCAGTTCGGCCGCACCCATCGAGCGGGCGACGATGATGGCATCCTTTGGCAGCGAGGCCGCGACATCCTCCGGACCGCGCCCCATCAGCTGGCGCAAGAGCCGGTTGGCGAGATCGTCGAAGTCGCTCATGCGCTCGCGCAGATAGGGGTCCGTCATGTGCAGCATGCGTGCGCGCATGTCGCTCTGCACCTTCTCGACGGCCGCTTCCGCAGTCAGGCCGTTGCGGATCGCCTCTTCCAGCCGGCGCACCCAGCCGCGGTCGTTGGCGAACATGCGATACGCCTCGAGCACCTCTCGATGCTCACCCTCGAAAGCGACGTCCCGGCGCTCGAGCATGTCGTCGATCGACAGCCTCAGCGAGCCGAGCGAGCGGTCGAGGCGACGCACCTCCTCCTCGCTGTCCTCGTTGAACAGATTGGTGACGACGATGCGCGGCTCGTGCAGCACGACATGGCCAAGCCCGACGCCTTCGTTGAAGGCAAGACCGGTGAAGCTTGCCGGACGGCGCAGGTCAAGTTCGAGCCCCGGCCGGGTGAGGCGGGCAAGATCGCCGGTGGCGACCATCTCGGCGATCACCATCGCCGTCGTTTCCAGCGCCTCGACCTCGTCGTCGCGATAGTGGCGCATGGTCTTGTTCTGCACCACCAGGACGCCCAGCGTGCGCCCTGCCCGCAGCACCGGCACGCCGAGGAAGGAATTGTAGATCTCTTCGCCCGTCTCCGGCAGGTAGGCGAAGGCCGGATGCTCCTGCGCGTTGGAGAGATTGAGCGGCCGCGCGCTGGCGGCGATGGTGCCGACAAGGCCTTGCCCGAGCCTCAACTGCGCCAAATGGACGGCGGTGGGGTTCAGACCTTCGGTGGCGTAGAGCTCCAGCACCGAATCGGCGCGCAGCACATAGAGCGAGCATACCTCGGCGACCATGTTGGAGGCGATGTCGCGCACGATACGGTCGAGCCGCTCCTGCGGCTCCAGCGGCTCCTGCATGAGCTCGCGGAGCCGTCTCAGCAGAACGCGCGGGCCACCGGCCATGTCACGCATCGCGGCTTCTTCTCCAATGGGCACGTTGCCCGCCGTAGCTTCCGCCACGGCCGGCGCTCACGCAATAACGGACTCAGTTCTTGCTATTGCTTATCGAGCCCGTAGACGGAATGCAAAGTACGAACTGCAAGTTCCGTATAGGGACCGTCGATCAGTATCGAGATTTTGATCTCGGAGGTGGTGATCGCCCGGATATTGATCGCTTTATCGGCCAGCGCCTTGAAGGCGGTGGCCGCGACGCCGGCATGGCTTCGCATGCCGATACCGATGACCGAGACCTTCGACATGCCGGCTTCCGACTGCACGACGTCGTAGCCAACATCGGCCTTCAGCCGCTCGAGCACTGCCAGCGCCTTGTCGATGTCGCCCGACGGTACCGTGAAGGTCATGTCGGTGAATTTGCCGTCCTCGGAGATGTTCTGGACGATCATATCGACATTGATGTTGGCCTCGGCCAGCGGGCCAAAGATGCCGGCGGCGACGCCTGGGCGGTCGCCGACGCGGCGCAGCGAGATCTGCGCTTCGTCCTTGGCATAGGCAATTCCGGTGACGACCTGCTGTTCCACGATCTCTTCCTCGTCGCAAATAAGCGTTCCGGGCGGATTGAGCAAATCCCCCATTCCGGGCGCGTCGGGATCGTCGAAGGACGACCGCACAAAGGTACGCACCCTGTGCACCATGGCAAGCTCCACCGACCGCACCTGCAGCACCTTGGCGCCGAGCGAGGCCATTTCGAGCATTTCCTCGAACGAAATCTTGGCCAACCGCCGGGCTTTCGGCTCGATGCGCGGATCAGTCGTGTAGACGCCGTCGACATCGGTGTAGATGTCGCAACGGTCGGCCTTGACCGCTGCCGCGATCGCCACGGCGCTGGTGTCGGAGCCGCCGCGGCCGAGGGTCGAGATGCGGTTGTCCGGGCCGATGCCCTGGAAACCGGCGATGACCGCCACCTGGCTCTCGCCGAAGCGCTTGATCAGGAACGCGCCGTCGATGTCGAGGATGCGCGCCGCGCCATGGGCGTTGTCGGTCTTGATCGGGATCTGCCAGCCCTGCCAGGAACGGGCATGGACACCCATGTTCTGCAGGGTTATCGCCAACAGGCCGGCCGTGACCTGCTCACCGGAGGCGACAACGGCGTCATATTCGCGCGCGTCGTGCATGGGCGAGGCCTCGCGCGTCCAGCCGACCAGCTCGTTGGTCTTGCCGGCCATGGCCGAAACCACCACGGCGACCTCATGGCCGGCATCGACCTCGCGTTTGACATGGCGCGCCACATTGCGGATGCGGGCGATGTCGGCGACCGAAGTTCCGCCGAATTTCATCACAATGCGCGCCATGGAAGCGAGATGCCTTTGACTAAAGCCGGCTTGGGGCCGGAAAACGGAAAATGCGCCCGGACCAGCCGAGCCGCGGAAATGCGCGGCCTCCTTAGCTAAAACAGCAAGGCTTCGCAAGCGAGGGCGCAGGAGAAGCGGCCTTGGCGCGATTTTGAAGTCTCCTGGCGGATTCCTGCCGCGCAATGCGATAAACTTGGAAAATCGGATGGAGGAATTCATGACCGAGACGCTGGAGATCGTGACCTTCCGCCTCAAGCCGGATGCTGCGGCTGGTTTTGTTGCCCAAAATGGCGTCGTCACCGACTGGCTGGCGCACCAGCCCGGTTTTCTCAGCCGCCATCTCGGCGAGCGCGACGACGGAAGCTGGGTCGACGTCGTGCGCTGGCAGAGCCTCGAGCAGGCCCAGGCGGCGGCACAGCGCATCATGGCCGAGATCGGCGATTGCGAGGCCATGCGGGCGATCGAGCCGGCCAGCGTCGCCATGAGTCATGCCGCGGTCGCGCTGTCGGCCTAGGCTCGACTGTCCCTCGTCCCGCTGCGGCTGGTTAGCGGCAACGGAAAAACCTGCCTTGACTTTCGCTGCCGGGGACCCGACTTCCTAGCGTTCCCCGACTTGCTGGCGTTCGAGGAGACCCGCCCCATGCCTGAGCCCCGCCGATCGACCATAGATGCCGGAGAAGTCGAACGCTTCTCCGCCCTTGCCGCCGAATGGTGGAACCCGAACGGCAAGTTCCGGCCGCTGCACAAGTTCAACCCTGTGCGCCTTGCCTATATCCGCGACCAGGTGGCGGCGCGCTTCGGCCGCGATCCGCGCGCGGCCAGGCCATTCGAGGGTCTGCGCTTCCTCGACATCGGCTGCGGCGGCGGGCTTTTATGCGAACCGATGGCGCGGCTTGGCGCGGAAGTGGTCGGTGCCGACGCCTCGGCCACCAACATCGAGGTCGCTAAGCTGCACGCGGCCGAAGCCGGCGTAAATGTCGACTATCGCGCCACCACGGCCGAGGCGCTGGCCGACGCCGGCGAGACATTCGACGTTATCCTCAACATGGAGGTGGTCGAGCATGTCGCCGATGTCGATCTCTTCGTCGCCAAATGCAGTGAGATGGTCCGGCCCGGCGGCATCATGTTCGTCGCCACCATCAACCGCACGCTGAAGGCGCTTGGCCTTGCCATCATCGGCGCCGAGTATGTGCTGCGCTGGCTGCCGCGCGGCACGCATCAGTTCGGCAAGCTAGTGCGGCCGGAGGAGTTGGCAAAGGCGCTTGGCGCGGCGGGGCTGACCATCGTCGACCGGACCGGCGTGATCTATCATCCGTTGGCCGACCGCTGGCAGAAATCCAGGGACATGGACGTCAACTACATGGTGCTGGCCGAAAAAGCCTCGGTCTAAGCGGCCAACTGAAGCGTTTACGCCGCCTGGCTTTGCAGCTTCGGGCTTGGCTGGCTCTGCGCCTTGGTGGTGATGAGCACGCCGGCGGTGATGATGGCCGCGCCCAGCCAGGTCAGAAGCTGATAATGCTCGCCGAGGAAGATCGTGCCGGCAAAGAGCCCGACCGCCGCCGCCACATAGCCGATCTGGCTGAGATAGACCGGCCCGCCGACCGCCTGCAACCGGAAGAAGAAGGCAAACATCGCCGAAGCCGACGCCACCTGTGCGACGACCACCAGCGGCACGCCGCCGAGCGGAGCAAATGCCTGCCAGCCGAGCAGAGTCAGGATGCCGATGAGAAGCAAGGTTGCCGACGCCAGATGGCTGCCAACGGCGAGCTCGATCGGACCGGTGTCCTCGGGCCAGTCGATGGTGCGGTAGATGTTGCCGGCGGCGAGGCTGACGGGGATGAGAAGGCCGACCGCCACCCAGAAATATTCGGCCGGCTGGCCGGCCTCCCCACGCGTCAACGCGACCATCACCGCGCCGATAAAACCAACGATAATGCCGATGACGCCGAGCAGGTTCGGTCGCCGCACCCCAAGCAGGATCGAGAACACCAGCGTGATGACCGGCGACAGCGTGAACATGATGCCCGTGTAACCCGCGCCGAGATGCGGGATGGCCGAGAACATCAGCAAGTTGGGAAAGGCGTAGGAGATGGCTGCGGTGATGAAGAAATAGCGCAACTTGTGCGCCGTGAGCCGGATGCGCTGACCTAGCAGCAGAAGCGTTATCAGCAACACGCCGCCGGCACCGAACGAGATCACGAAAGCCCAGGCCATTGCCGGGACACCGGCCGCCGTTGCCAGCTTGCCGAAGGGGAGCGTCATGCCGAGCAATCCGCCGGTGACGATCAGAAGACCCAGTGCGGAGTCCCAGAGCAATTTCATCTGCGTGATCCTGTGGCTACGCGGCCAAGCTTGGCGGCCGCTCCAACTTGGGATAATATAGCGTAAAGATTCTCAATATCAAGATACTTTACGGTGAGGCACATGGACCGTGCGGCAAGAGCGATGGAGCAATGGCGCAAGGAACGGCCGGACCTCGACGTCTCGCCGATGGGAGTGATCGGGCGACTGAACGAAGCGTCCTCGCTGATCGCGCGCGACCGGCTCGCGCCGCTCTTTGCCCGTTTCGGCCTGCAGCAGGGCGAATTCGACGTGTTGGCCACGCTTCGCCGCTCCGGCGCGCCTCACGCGCTGACGCCGACCGAGCTCTACGAGGCGACGATGGTGACCTCCGGAGCAATGACCGCCCGGCTCGACCGGCTGGAAAAGGCGGGCCTGATCCAGCGCGCGCCGCATCCCAGCGATCGCCGCGGCGTTGTGGTGCAACTCACCTCGAAAGGCCTCGAACTCATCGATGAGGCCCTTACCGCCCACGTCGCGAATGAGCATGAAATCCTCGCCGGGTTGGCGCCAGAGGACCGGAAAATGCTCGCCACACTGCTGAAAAAGCTGATCGGAACTCTTAGTTCCGGTCCTCCGGAAAGCTCGGGATCGGCATGAATTCGACGCCGTCCTCGGCGAGGCTTTTCGCCTCGTCCGGCGTAGCCTCGCCATAAATGCCGCGCGGATCGGTCTCGCCGAAATGGATCTTGCGCGCTTCCTCGGCGAACTTGTCGCCGACATAGTCGGCATTCTCGCGCACCTTGTCGGCGAGCGCCTTGAGCTGTGCCAGCGCCTGTTTCTGCGCGTCGCCCATGGCCAGCGCCATCTTCTCCTGCTTGCGTGAGGTGGAGACCGCCGGCGCCATCAGCGCCTTCTCGACCTTGTGCGAGCCGCAGATCGGGCAATCGATGAAGCCGCGTTTCTTCTGCGTGCCGAAGTCGTCATTGCTGCGGAACCAGGCTTCGAATTCGTGCTCGTGTTCGCAGATGAGCGAAAAGCGGATCAAGAGGCTGCACCCCTGAGACGCGGCGCCTCGCCGGCATTGACGGTGAAATCCCGCGCGTTCTTGAGATTGGGAATCTTGCGACGCGCCGCAGCCGACTGCGCCGGGTCGATCTCGGCGACGATCACGCCGGGCTCGTCATGCGCGGCCTCGGCGATGATGCGTCCCCACGGATCGACGATCAGCGAATGGCCGTAAGTCTCGCGGCCGTCCTCGTGCAGGCCGCCCTGCGCGGCCGCGATGAGATAGGCGCCGTTCTCGATCGCGCGTGCCCTGAGCAGCACGTGCCAGTGCGCCTCGCCGGTCTGGCGGGTGAAGGCTGCAGGCACCGAAAGCACCTGAGCCCCCGCCAGCGCTTCGGCACGGAATAGCTGCGGGAAGCGCAGGTCGTAGCAGACGGCGAAGCCCAGCTTCACGCCGTTGACATCGGTGACGACGCCCTCCGTCCCCGGCTCGTAAGAGGCGGATTCGCGCCAGCTCTCGCCGTTGTCGAGGTCGACATCGAACATGTGAATCTTGTCGTAATTGGCGATCATGGCGCCGTCGGGCGCGAACAGGAACGCCCGGTTGGCGAGCTTGCCGTCGGCGCGCAGGATGGCCGTCGAGCCGACATGCAGGAAAATGCCGAGTTCCTGCCCAAGTTTCCGCGCCGTCGAAACGACGACGTCCTTGTCTTCGCTGGTGAAAGCGGCGGCACCAGCCTGTTTGTCGCGGATGAGCGCGCCGGTCATTTCCGGCGTCTGCACGTAGGTGGCGCCCTGCTGTGCGGCCTCGCGGACCAGCTTTTCCATGGCGGCCGCGTTGCGCTCCGGGCTGGTGCCCGAACGCATCTGCACCGCCGCCGCCTTGAAAACGCTCATGATCAAACCCTCGCCCCGTTGGCAAGCAACACGTCCAGCCGGCCCTCGGACTCCAATTCATGGAGGTCGTCGCAGCCGCCGACATGCGTGTCGCCGATGAAAATCTGCGGAAAAGTGGTGCGCCCATGCGCCCGCGAAATCATTTCCTGGCGCAATTCCGGCGAGAACGACGCGTCATGCTCGGTATAGGCTACACCCTTGCGCTCGAGCAACCGCTTGGCTGCGGTGCAATAGCCGCACATCATCCGGGTATAGATCGTCACATCAACCATCGATCAGCAATCCTGCCTGCGCCCATCGCCCAGCGGTTATGCGAAAGCGACATGCACCAAAACAACAACTTAAGCCCTATATAGTTGCAGACTCATCGGCCCGGAAGTCCCCCGGCAGGACGCGGGCAAAGGTCAGCACGTCGACCGCTCCGGCGCCGCCTTTCTTCAGCGCCTTGGCCACCGACCGCACGGTGGCGCCGGTGGTGAAGACGTCGTCGATGACGAGCACCCTTCGGCCGGCGATCTCGATTTCCGCCTCGGGCGGGACGCGGAAGGCGGCGCGCACATTCTCCTCGCGTTCGTGCCGCTCCAGCCCGACCTGCTGGCGGGTGAGTTTTACGCGCCTCACCGCAGCCGGCGCGAAAGGCAGGCCGCTCAGCTTCGAAACCGCCCGTGCCAGCTCCGCCGACTGGTTGAACTGCCGCCGGAAGAAGCGCCGCCAATGCAGCGGCACCGGCACCACAACATCGGCTTCAGCGATCAGTTCGGCGCCGGCGCGCATCATCCAGCGCGCCATCCAGGGCGCGAGATCGGTGCGATCCTGGTATTTCAGCCCTTGCACCATCTGGCGCGCGACCCCTGAATAGACGACCGCCGCCCGCGCCCGCTCGAAAGGCGGCGGATCGGCGATCGCTTCGGCGGAAAGAAAACCGTCGCCCATGTCATGCGTGAACGGCGTGCCCATAACCGGACACCAAGGCTTCTCCAGCAGCCGAAGCTTCGGCCAGCAGGCGCCGCACAGCACGCCAGGCTGCGAGACGTGGCGGCGGCAGCCGGCACAGACCGGCGGAAACAACAGGCGCGCCGGCCAGCCCAGAGCCTGCCGCGCCATGTCCTTCATCGCAATGGTCTTGATCTTGCGCACCGGATCGGCCACGTGAAGCGAAACCCCGCGCCACCATAGCATCGGTCCGGCACGCACCGACAACAGGAATAACCCATTGCAGCCTTTGATCGACACGGAGCTCTGGCTTGCGCACAAACGCCGGGCGCTGATGCACCCCGTCGACGGAGCCGATTTCCTGATGCGGCGGGCAGCGGAGGACCTTGCCGACCGGCTGGGCGCCGTCGAGCGCAAATTCGGCAAGGCGGCGGCGCTGTTTTGCCAGACATCGGCCGCGACCAGGCTGCTCGCCGGCAGCGGCAAGGTGGCCGACACAGTGCGCGTGGAAACAGACGGTGCCTTCCTTGCCGGAGAAGCCGGCATCGTCGCTCCGGCGGAGACCGTGCCGTTCGAAGCAGAGAGCCTCGATCTTGTCGTCTCGCTGCTGTCGCTGCAGGCGATGAACGACATCCCCGGCGTGCTGGCGCAGATCCGCCGCGCGCTGAAGCCCGACGGACTGTTCCTCGGCGCTTTGGCCGGTGCCGGCACGCTTTCCGAGTTGCGCGAGAGCCTGCTTGCCGCCGAGACCGAGCTTTACGGTGGCGCGAGCCCTCGCGTCCTGCCGTTCACCGATGTGCGCGACGCCGGCGCGCTGCTGCAGCGTGCCGGCCTGGCGCTGCCGGTCGCCGACGTGGAGACGGTCACGGTGCGCTACGATTCGCTGTTCGGGCTTGCCGCCGACCTGCGCGCCATGGGCGAGACCAGCCCGCTTTTGGACCGCAGCCGGCGTCCCGCCACCCGGCGGCTATTCGCCCGCGCCGCCGAAATTTATGCCGATCGGTTTTCCGACCCGGACGGCCGCATCCGGGCAAGCTTTTCGATTGTGTGGATGTCCGGCTGGGCGCCCGATGCCTCACAGCAGAAGCCGCTGAAGCCTGGCTCGGCCCAGGTCTCGCTGAAGACGATCCTCGAGAAGCCGAGGGGGCACTGACCGATGCGCGCCGCGGTCTGACCGATGCGGTCAGTGCTGGGCAAAGGCGTTGGCAAGTCTGCTGTTGTTGTCGGAGAACAGCCACTGGATCGCGTCGGCGGCCTTGCCGACGCCGCCGACGATTGCAAGCGACAGCACGGCAACGATCAGGCCATATTCGATGGCCGTGGCGCCCGATTCATCTTCTATGAAACGCTGCAGCAGGTTTTTCATGGTCATCGATCCCTCTTGCCGGGAACCATAGCGCCTACCCGTTAAGAAAGGTTAACGGCAAAAGCTTAACGGGCGGTGAAATAGCAGTTTCCTGCTGAATTTATTAACCAATTAGCACTCGCCGTAGCGGCTGCCATCGTTGCGGATTACGCAAACGGAACTTGGCAGCGGCTGCAGCACGCTTCGCCGCAGGGTGTAGGTATCGCGGCGACCGATCGACCCGGTGCTGCTCAGGTCGAGTCCGCCGGTCAAACTCTCGCGCGCGCCCTGCGGACGCAACTGGCTGTCCAGGAAAGGCGTCGCGATCAGAGCCAGCGCCACCGCGGCCGACCCGAAAAGCAGGGTGATCCGCAAGATACCCATGCCGGCATCGGCGGCGCGGAAAGCGCGGTCGGGCCGGATCGAGTCCCATTCTCTGTCGAGGCTCATGGATTGGCTCCAATCAAGATCGGCATGCCGCCGCGCGGACGATTTGCCTCAATTTTCCATGTCGAGATAAATCTTCCATTAACGCTGCCTAAAGCAGACGGAGCAAACGGCAGCTTGGAGCAATTCCGGCCGCAGGTCGCCAAATCAGCATTTTGGTGGAAACGCTGAAGCGGCTGTGACGATCACAAGAGATCGATGAGGAACTGGATCAGCGGCGCGTCCGCCGGCGGCATCGGGTAGTCGCGCATCTGGCGCGGCCTGACCCATTTCAGCCCCTGCCCTTCCCTCGGCTGCGCAATGCCGCGGAAGCGCCGGCAGATGTAGAGCGGCATCAGCAGGTGGAAATGGTCATAGCTGTGGCTGGCGAAGGTGAGCGGCGCCAGGCAGGGGATCTCGGTCTCGATACCGAGCTCCTCATGCAGCTCGCGCACCAGGCATTCCTCGGGCGTCTCGCCTGGCTCGACCTTGCCGCCCGGAAACTCCCAAAGGCCGGCGAGCTGCTTGCCCTCGGGACGCTGCGCCAGAAGCACGCGTCGGTCGGCGTCCACCAGCGCGCAGGCCGCGACAAGAAGCAGGCGCTTTCCAGCTGGCGTGATCTCACTCATGCGTCCGGCCGCCGGCGATAATGGTAGCGATAGACTTCCTCGAAGCCGAGCGACCGGTAGAGCGACAGCGCCGCAACATTGCCGGCTTCCACCTGCAGCCATGCTTCGCGCGCGCCGCGCAGCCTGGCCCATTTCAGCGCCGACAGGATGAGGTTGCGGCCGTGGCCCTTTTTGCGCGCCGATTTTTCGGTGGCGACCTCGAACACGCCGGCGAGATCGCCGTCGTGGACGCAGATCAGCGTTGCCAGCGGCTCATTGCCGTCCTCGAGCGCAAACAGCCCCGCCTCAGGCTGGATTGCGCCGATGACTTCCGAGAGGCCGGCTCGCTGCGAGGCGTCCGAGCCGTTCGTCCTGATCGCCGCGCCGATGAAGCGGCTGATGTCTTTCAGCGGAATCTGGTCCATCGCGGCGTCGAGTTGCGCCTCCTTGAGCGGCAGACGCATCACCACCGATTCGTCGAACCGGCTCCAGCCTGCATCGTCGAGATGCGTCGACAGCACCTGCCCCGAAAGCGGCGACATACGAAAGGTCAGCGGCCGGCCGTAAGCCTCGAAGCGACGGCTGGCGCGCACGATGCGTTCGGCAATGGCATGCGTGTCGCCGGGATCGAGCGGATTGACCGAATTCAGGCGCTTCGCCGGATGGCCCGCCGTCAGCCGCACCAACCATGTCCCGTCATAGTGAACGGCCGCCGCCGGCCAGGCGCGAAAGCCCGCCGCCTCGTAGCGGCGCACGATCGCGAGCACGCTTGCCGGATGCGTCGACACCGGTGCCATCAGCTCCGGTAGTCGCCATTGATGGCGACATATTCCTTGGTGAGGTCGCAGGTCCACACCGTCGCCTTGCCGCGGCCGATGCCGAGGTCGGCGCGGATGCGGATGTCGTCGCGCTTCATATAGGCCGAGGTCGCTTCTTCCGAGTAAGCCGGATCGCGCTCGCCCTCATGCGCCAGCCGGTTGTCGCCGAACCAGATCGACAGCCGGTCGCGGTCGGCCGGCTCGCCGGCCTTGCCGACGGCCATGACGACGCGGCCCCAATTGGCGTCCTCGCCGGCGACCGCCGTCTTGACCAGCGGCGAGTTGGCGATCGAAAGCGCGACGCGCTTGGCCGAACGCGCGGATTTGGCGCCGGTGACGGTGACCTCGACCTGCTTGCGCGCGCCTTCGCCGTCGCGCACCACCTGCAGCGCCAGCGACTTCAGCACCTTGCCGAGTGCGCGGCGGAAGGCGCCGAGCCGCGCATCTTTCGGGTCGCTGATCTTGGGCGCGCCACGCGAACCAGCCTTGCCGGTGGCGAAGAAGAGCAGCGTGTCGCTAGTCGAGGTGTCGCTGTCGACGGTGACCGCGTTGAAGGTCTTTGCCGTGCCGCGCGACAACAGATCCTGCAGCACCGGGGCTGCGATCGGCGCGTCGGTGGCGATGAAGGAGAGCATCGTGGCCATATCGGGCGCGATCATGCCGGCGCCCTTTGCGATGCCGTTTATGGTGACATCGGCGTCGCCGAGCTTCACCGTCTGGGACGCCACCTTCGGATAGGTGTCCGTGGTCATGATGGCCTTTGCCGCCTCGGTCCACAGGTCCGGTTTGCCGTTCTTCACCAGGCCGGCGAGCAGATGGCTGAATTTGTGGGTGTCGAGCGGCTCGCCGATAACGCCGGTCGAGGCCAGGAACACTTCGCTCTCGGAGCATCCGGCGGCCTTCGCCGCTGCCTCGCCGGTCAAAGCCGTCGAAGCGCGGCCCTTCTTGCCGGTGAAGGCGTTGGCATTGCCGGAGTTCACCACCAGCACACGCGCCTTGCCGGCGGACAGGTTCTGGCGGCAGTAGTCGACCGGCGCCGAGGGGCATTTCGACTTGGTGAAGACACCGGCGACCGCCGTGCCGGGATCGAAGACCATGGCAAGCAGATCGGTGCGATTGCGATATTTGATCCCGGCCTCGGCGGTAGCGATGCGCACGCCCTCGATGACCGGCATCTTGGGATATTTCTTCGGTGCGAGCGGCGAAATCGTTGCGGACATGGGACCCCGGAGCGGCAGAACGCAAATAGGAGGCCGGTTTGCCCGATAGCGCGCGCTGGCGCAAGAGCGTTCTGGCCGCGCTTCATGCGCTCTCTCGGGGTGCGCGGCATAGCGCGCGCCTGAAATGCGAAAGGGCGCCCGACGGCGCCCTTAGCAGCATCTTTCAGGCTGGCCGGCTTACTTGCCGCTCTCCAGCGTGTCGACCGCCGACTTCAGCTTCGCGTCCGGGATCTCGATCTTGGCGGCGCCGCGCAATTCCTTGACCATGGCGAAATACTTGTCGCGGATGACGGCCTGCTTGGCCTGGTCCTTGACGTCGTCGAAGGCCGGCGGCTGCTTGGCGCGCTTGTCCTCGACCTTGATGACATGCCAGCCGAACTGCGACTGCACCGGCTCCTTGCTGTACTTGCCGACATCAAGCGCAAATGCGGCCTTGTCGAACTCCGGCACCATCTGTCCGGGACCGAACCAGCCGAGGTCGCCGCCATTCGACTTGCCGCTCGGGTCGCTGGTGTGCTCGTTGGCGAGCTTCTGGAAATCGGCGCCGCCGTCGAGCTGCTTGATGATCGCCTCGGCTTCTTCCTTCGTCTTCACGAGGATGTGACGGGCGTGGATCTCATTGACCGGCGGCGTGTTGGCGATTTCCTGGTCGTAGCGGGCGCGGACATCTGCATCCGTCACCTTGCCGACGACTTCCTTCTCGACGACCTCGCCGTGCAGGGCGCGCTGCTGCAGGAAGGCCATCCGACGCAGGAAATCGGCATCCTTGTCGAGGCCGCTGTCGACCGCTTTCTTGGCCATGACGCGGATTTCAATGGCCGCCGAAAGAGCAGCGGCGCGGCGCTGTTCCGGCGGCAGCTGCGCGAACTGCTGCGACAGCTCGCCTTCGGCCAGCGCGAGGTCGGCCTCGGTCAGCTTCTCGCCGTTGATGGTGGCGACCACGGCGTTGGGATCCACGGGAGCGGCTGCGGGAGCCGCTGCGCCCGGCTGGGCGGGCTTGGTTTCCTGCGCCATCAGCGGCGACAGCGAAAGAGCCGAGAGCCCGAAGGCCAAGCCAAGGCTGGCGAGCGACGCGCGGCGGAACGACAGGGACATCAAGATAACTCCAATGGGGATTGCCGATAAGGATCGCTTGAACGGGAAGGTTCCAGATCAGTCCGATTGTGGCGGAATTTGGCGCTGCCCATAGGGCTAACGCGGCGTTGACATCAGTTGAGCCCCCTCTTATCTGTCCAACGACTTGGCGTCCAGAACCGTTTTCCGGGCGCTTTTTGCGTTTGTCCGCATTCACGCGGATTTGATGGGCCCGCCAGGCGCCTGTCGCAAACGGCTAAAATTGCTATCGAAAGGACCATTGGATGGTCAGTCTCGGCGCTCTCGCGCGTAAGGTTTTCGGCTCTTCCAACGACCGCCGAGTCAAGGCGACCAGGCCCCGGGTCGAGGCCATCAATGGGTTGGAAAACGAGATGCGGGCGCTCTCCGATGCCGAGCTTGCCGGCCGCACCGAGAAATTCCGCCAGGACTTCGCCAATGGCGCCTCGCTCGACGACCTGCTGATACCGGCCTTCGCAACAGTGCGAGAGGCGGCCCGCCGCGTTCTCGGCATGCGTCCCTTCGATGTCCAATTGATCGGCGGCATGGTGCTGCACAATGGCGGCATCGCCGAGATGCGCACCGGTGAGGGCAAGACGCTGGTCGCCACCTTGCCGGTCTATCTCAACGCCCTCGCCGGCAAGGGCGTGCATGTCGTCACGGTCAACGACTATCTTGCCAAGCGCGACGCCGAATGGATGGGCCGCGTCTACAAGTTCCTCGGCCTCACCGTCGGCATCATCGTTCATGGCCTCTCCGACGACGAGCGCCGCGAGGCCTACGCCGCCGACGTTACCTACGCCACCAACAACGAGCTCGGCTTCGACTATCTGCGCGACAACATGAAGTATGAGCGCTCGCAGATGGTCCAGCGCGGCCATGCCTACGCCATCGTCGACGAGGTCGACTCGATCCTGGTCGACGAGGCGCGCACGCCGCTGATCATTTCCGGTCCGCTCGAGGACCGCTCGGAAATGTACAACACCATCGACGCCTTCATGCTGAAGCTCGGCCCGGCCGACTACGAGGTCGATGAAAAGCAGAAAACCACGATCTTCACCGAGGACGGCACCGAGAAGCTGGAAAATTTGCTGCGCGATGCCGGCCTGTTGAAGGGCGAGTCGCTCTACGACGTCGAGAACGTCGCCATCGTCCACCACGTCAACAATGCGCTGAAGGCGCACCTTCTGTTCCAGAAGGACAGGGACTACATCGTGCGCAACGGCGAGATCGTCATCATCGACGAGTTCACCGGCCGCATGATGCCGGGCCGCCGCTATTCGGAAGGCCTGCACCAGGCCCTCGAGGCCAAGGAGCATGTGCAGATTCAGCCGGAGAACCAGACGCTGGCCTCCGTCACCTTCCAGAACTATTTCCGCCTTTACAAGAAGCTCGCCGGCATGACCGGCACGGCGCTGACCGAGGCGGAGGAATTCGCCAACATCTACAATCTCGAAGTCACCGAGATCCCGACCAACCTGCCGGTCGCCCGCAGGGACGAGGACGACGAGGTCTACCGGACGGTGGAAGAGAAGTACAAGGCCATCGTCAAGGAGATCCGCGACGCCCGAGAGCGCGGCCAACCGATCCTGGTCGGCACCACCTCGATCGAGAAATCCGAGCAGCTGGCCGAGCGCCTGCGCAAGGAAGGCGTCAAGAATTTCGAGGTGCTCAACGCCCGCCACCACGAGCGCGAGGCGGCTATCGTCGCCCAGGCCGGCAAGCCCGGCGCCATCACCATCGCCACGAACATGGCTGGACGCGGTACCGACATCCAGCTCGGCGGCAATGCCGAGATGCGCATTGCCGAAGAACTGGCGGATATGCCCGCCGGCCCGGAGCGCGAGGCGCGCGAACAGCAGATCCGCGATGACGTCGCGCAGCTGAAGGAAAAGGCGCTGGCCGCTGGCGGACTCTACGTCTTGGCGACCGAGCGCCATGAATCGCGCCGCATCGACAACCAGCTGCGCGGACGTTCCGGCCGCCAGGGCGATCCTGGCCGTTCGAAATTCTTCCTGTCGCTGCAGGACGATCTGATGCGCATCTTCGGCTCCGAGCGCATGGACGGCATGCTGCAGAAGCTCGGCCTCAAGGAAGACGAGGCCATCATCCACCCGTGGATCAACAAGGCGCTGGAGAAGGCGCAGAAGAAGGTCGAGGCGCGCAACTTCGACATCCGCAAGAACCTGCTGAAATACGATGACGTCTCCAACGACCAGCGCAAGGTGGTTTTCGAGCAGCGCATCGAGCTGATGGATGGCGAAGGCCTGTCGGAGACGGTGGCCGAGATGCGCGAGGGCGTCATCGAGGAAATCGTCGCCAAGAACATCCCGGAAAACGCCTATGCCGAGCAGTGGAACGTCGCCGGCCTGAAGGAGGAAGTGGCGCAGTACCTCAATCTCGACCTGCCGATTGACGACTGGGTCAAGGAGGAGGGCATCGCCGAGGACGACATCCGCGAGCGCATCTCCGCCGCCGCCGAGGCAGCCGCCAAGGAACGCGCCGAGCGCTTCGGCCCCGACGTCATGAGCTATGTCGAGCGTTCGGTCGTGCTGCAGACGCTCGACCATCTGTGGCGCGAGCACATCGTCAACCTCGACCATCTGCGTTCGGTCGTGGGCTTCCGCGGCTATGCCCAGCGCGATCCGCTGCAGGAATACAAGGGCGAGGCCTTCGAGCTATTCCAGGGCATGCTCGGCAATCTGCGCCAGGCCGTGACCGCGCAGTTGATGCGCGTCGAGCTGGTCCGCCAGGCGGCTGAAGCGCCGCCACCGTCGGCGCCGGATATGTTCGGCAGCCATATCGACGGCACCACCGGCGAGGACGACTTCCAGGGCGGCGAGACGGCGTTGTTGGTCCGCCAGGAATCCCATGCCATGGTGGCACCCGAAAATCGCGATCCGAAGAATCCCGCGACTTGGGGCAAGGTCGGCCGCAACGAGGCCTGCCCGTGCGGCTCCGGCAAGAAATACAAGCACTGCCACGGCGCCTTCGCCTGATCCCCTTCACTTCTTCTTCCCGGATATGACGGGGAGAAGGAAGCCCTCCACCCAACCGTTTCTTAATGTGTTTCGCATACACCGAAACCTTGGAAACAGGCGGAAAACGGAGAGTATTCGGGGTGCGCTTTTCCGCGGCGACGACTGCCGGGCGGTTCTTGCCGCAGCGCTGGGCGCTGCGCATGCGGCCGCTGCTTGGCCGCATCGACGCCGTGCTGTTCAGCGCCGACGAACGCGGCGAAGCCGGCCGCATGTCGCTGATCGCATTCACCATCCGCATCGTCAGCGCGGTCATCGCCTTCGTCAGCCAGGTGCTGATGGCACGCTGGATGGGCTCGTTCGAATACGGCATCTTCGTGCTGGTCTGGGTGACGATGGTCATCGTCGGCAATCTCGCCTGCCTCGGCTTCCACACCTCGGTCATCCGTTTCATTCCCGAATATCGCGAGCGCGGCATGCTCGCCGAGCTGCGCGGCATCGTGCTGGCGAGCCGGCTGTTCGTGCTTGTCGCCTCGACGGTGATCGCGGGGCTGGGCGCGCTCGGCGTGTGGCTCGCCTCGCCCTGGATCGAGAACTACTACGTCATTCCCTTCATCCTCGGCGTCATCTGCCTGCCGATGATCGCGATGGGCGACCTCCTGCAGGGACTGGCGCGGGCGAACTCATGGGCGCTGTTCGCCCTGTCGCCGACCTATCTGGTGCGGCCGGTGCTGATCCTGGTGTTCATGGCGCTTATGCTCGCTATGCACTACGTGCCGGATGCCAAGACCGCGATCTTCGCCTCGATCGCCGCCACCTATACCACGACGCTCGGCCAACTGATGGGCGTGACCTCGCGCATGGACAAGCAGATCCCGGCCGGGTCGATGACCGTGCATTTCGGCCAGTGGTTCCTGGTCTCGCTCCCGATCTTCCTGGTCGAGAGTTTTTTCTTCCTGCTCACCAATGCCGACGTGCTGATGGTCGGCGCCTATCTCGAGCCCAATGACGTCGCCGTCTATTTCGCCACCGTGAAAACGCTGGCTCTGGTGCATTTCGTCTATTTCGCCGTCAAGGCGGGCGTTGCCCAGCGCTATGCGCAATTCACCCATGGCGAGCCGGAAAGGCTCGCCGCCTTCGCCCGCGAGACCGTCTCCTGGACCTTCTGGCCCTCGCTCGCGATGGCGCTGCTGGTGCTGGCGCTCGGCGAGCCGATGCTGGTGCTGTTCGGCCCTGAATTCACCGCCGGCTATCCGCTGCTTTTCCTGCTGGTCTTCGGCGTCGTCGCGCGCGGCGCCGTCGGCCCCTGCGAAAGCCTGCTCACCATGAGCGGCAACCAGAACATCTGCGCCGCCGTCTATGCCATGACGCTCGCGCTGAATATCGCTCTCAATGTGGTTCTGATCCCGCTCTTCGGCCTCTGGGGCGCGGCGATCGCCACCAGCCTCGCGATGGTCTTCGAGGCCGGCGCGCTGTCCTTCACCGTCTGGCGCAAGCTCGGCATCGTCATGGCGATCTTCGTGCCCGCAAATAAGGAAGTCGCCTGATGGCCGCCATTCCGCTGCTTGAAGAGACCAGCGGCGGGCCCGCCGGCGCCATGGTGTCGGGCCTTGCCGGCCTCGTCAGGGAGGCCGATCCCGCCCATATCGAGCTGTTCGCCAACAACCGGCCGGAGCGCAAGCTCGCGATCTATCCCGCCTCGGCCGGCTTCGACCTGGTCGAGGAGCTCGACTATCTTAGCGCCCGCGCGATCGAGCCCAACGTCTTCTTCAACCCGCGCTTCCTGGCGCCGGCCATGCCGAGGCTCGAGGACCGCGAAGTGCGGCTGGCGGTGATCCGCGACGGCGACGAGTTCCGCAACCGGCTGCGGCTCCTTGTGCCGTTCTCGGTCGAGCGCCCCGCAATTCCGCTCGGCGTCCCGGTCATGCGCACATGGTCGAGCCCGTTCGGCCCGCTCGGCACGCCGCTGGTCGATCGTGACGATCCGGTCGGCGTCATCGAGGATTTCTTCTCGATGCTGTCCAGGCCGCATCTCAAATTGCCGAAGGTCTTCGTGCTGCCCGACATCAAGCTGGACGGCCCGGTGGCGAGCCTGCTCACCTCCTTTGCCGACAGCCGCGGCCTGACCCTGGTCGTCACCGGCAAGGCCGAGCGCCCGGTGCTGGAAAGCGATGCCGACGGCGACGACTACCTCAAGGCCTCGCTGCGCGCGCATCACTATCGCGAATTCCGCCGGCTCAAGCGGCGCCTCGCCGGCCTTGGCAAGCTGGACCATGTGGTGGCGCGCGGACCGGACGAGATCCGCCACGCCATTGAAAGCTTCCTGACACTGGAGGCGGCCGGCTGGAAGGGCCGCGAGCGCACGGCCATGGCGATCGACCGCTACCGCGCCGCCTTCGCCCGCGAGGCGGTGCACAGGCTCGCCGAGCACGACATGTGCCGCATCCACACACTGACGCTCGACGGCCGCACGATCGCTTCTCTCGTCGTCTTCGTCGAAGCGGGCGTCGCTTACACCTGGAAGACGGCGTATGACGAGACGCTCTCGGCCTATTCGCCGGGCACACTGCTGATGATCGAGGTGACCAAGCAGCATCTCGATGATCCTAATGTCGCCATGACCGATTCCTGCGCGGTGCCCGACCATCCGGTGATGAGTCGCCTGTGGACGGAGCGCAAGCCGATGGGCACGCTGGTGGTCGGCCTGACGCCCGACGCCGACCGGCCGGCCCGCCAGGCGGCCTCGCAGCTCCATCTCTACCGCGAGACCCGCAACATGGCGCGGCTCCTGCGCAATCGCATGCGGAGCCTCTTGAAAAGGCGCTAGATGAAAGGCCGCACACCGGCTATGGCATCCGGCGGCCGGATCCGGCCTGCCTCTTCACACAGCATCCAGATGTTCGAAACCTTCCTGCGCTTCGCCCGCCTCTGTGCGCCGCTTGTCCTGCTCGCCATGCTCCCGGCGCGAGCCTTCGCCGAGTCCTGCCCCGAGGATTGCTCCGAGCCTGCGCCCGTCGACATCTACAGCCACACCACCGCCGGCCATATGGCTCCAGCCGCGGCAGCTGCGTTGCCGCGCGTCTATGTGCCCAACCGTTCCTCGAACAGCGTTTCCGTCATCGACCCGGCGACGCTGAAGGAGGTCGACAGGTTTGCGGTCGGCAGCAAGCCGCAGCACGTCGTTCCTTCCTGGGACCTGAAGACGCTTTGGGTGGCCAATAACGGCACCGGCAAGAACGGCAGCCTGACGCCGATCGACCCGGCGACCGGAAAGCCCGGCAAGCAGGTGCCGGTCGACGATCCTTACAACATGTATTTCATGCCGGACGGCAGCGCCGCCATCATCGTTGACGAGGCCTTGAGGCGGCTCGATCTGCGCGATCCGCGGACCATGGCGCTGCAAGCCGTCATCCCGACGCCGGCCTGCCCCGGCATCAACCATGCCGATTTCGCGGCCGACAATTCCTATGCGATCTTCACTTGCGAGTATGGCGACGGCGGACTGGCCAAGATCGACCTGAAGAACCGCAAGGTGCTCGGCCATCTCGACCTGTCGAAGATGGGCATGCCGCAGGACATAAGGCTCTCGCCCGACGGCAAGGTCTTCTACGTCGCCGACATGATGAATGACGGCGTCTTCCTGATCGACGGCGACAGCTTCAAGGAGATTGGCTTCATTCCAACGGGCATTGGCGCGCACGGCTTCGTCGTCAGCCGCGACGGCAAGCGGCTCTATGTCTCGAACCGCGGCTCGCACAAAATGGAACAGGGCCGTGCCGACGGGCCTGGCAGCGTGACGGTGATCGACTTCGCGACCCGCTCGGTCGTCGCCCAATGGCCGATCCCCGGCGGCGGCAGCCCCGACATGGGCAATGTCGGCGCCGACGGCAAGCAGCTCTGGCTCTCCGGCCGGTTCGACAGCGAGGTCTATATGATCGACACGACGTCGGGCGCCGTGACGAAGATCCGCGTCGGCGTCGAGCCGCACGGCCTGACGGTGTGGCCGCAGCCGGGGCGCTACTCGCAGGGGCATACGGGGAATATGCGGTAGGGTGTCGGTGACCTGCAAATGCTGACGACCTCAATCCCATGGAGCCTTGGCACCATGTCCGCTGCCCTTCCGCGACGACTCCCTGCCGATGCACTTGGAATTCGTCTGACCTTATTTCGATCATTGTCGAAATAGAGTTGACCGGCAGCGGCGGAGGGTGCAGTCTATTTCCATGAAACTCGAACAAGCCGCAAAACAGCTCGAAGCCATCGGCAACCCGACACGGCTCAAGCTCTATCGCACACTGGTCAGAGCCGGCGAAGCTGGCCGGCCGGTGGGGTACTTGCAGGACACCCTTGGCATCGCGGCCTCGACGCTGTCCCATCACCTGCATCGCCTCATTCTGACCGGCCTCGTGACGCAGGAGCGTCAGGCGACGACCCTCATCTGCCGGGCCAACTATCCTATCATGCGCGACTTGATCGGCTTCCTGGCTGACGAGTGCTGTGCTGACGCAGCTTGCGGCGCGACGGAGAGCGACGCGGCGGCATAGCCTCTTTTTTTGCATCGTATTTCGATGATCCCGGAAGGATGGAAAAAATGTCAATGAATGACCCTGACGCCCTCCCTGTCGCCGTCATCGGAGCCGGCCCGGTCGGCTTGGCGGCTGCCGTCCAGCTCATCCAAAGGGGGCTCCCGGTGAAGGTCTATGAGGCCGGCGCTGGCATCGCCACAAATCTCAAGGACTGGGGCCATGTCCGGGTGTTCACGCCTTGGCGCTACTGTGTTGATCAGGCGGCCCGAAAGCGTCTTGAGGAGAGCGGCTGGACGATGCCCAAGCCCGAGGCGTTCCCCACCGCTGATGAACTGATTGCCCGCTACCTTGAGCCGCTAGCAAGGCTCCCTGAACTCTCCTCGTCCATCGAAACCAGTGCGCGCGTGACTGCTGTTTCCCGCTGGGGCGCAGACAAGGTCTTGAGCAAAGATCGAAAGGCGCGACCGTTCATGCTGGTGGTCGAAACCGGGGAAGGCATCAGGCGCGACAGTGCACGGGCCGTCATTGACGCCTCAGGCACGTGGCAGACGCCAAATCCACTTGGGGCCGGTGGTGTCCCGGCGGAGGGCGAAGCGGAGTTCGCAGACAAGATCGCCTATGGCATTCCCGACATTCTCGGCCGCGACCGCACCCTTTATGCCGGCCGCGCCACGCTTGTTGTCGGTTCGGGCCATTCGGCCGCCAATGCCCTGCTCGATCTCGATAGGCTGGCTGCGGTTGAGCCGGGAACCACTTTTGTCTGGGCGACACGCGGAACCGATCTGGTTCGCATTTACAGCGGCGGAGACTTGGATCAACTGCCTGCCCGTGGCGAGCTTGGTTCTGACGTTCGCGAACTTGCGGAGAGCGGGCGCACAAAGCTCGTCACTGGGTTCGCAACGCTGGCCATCCGCAGCTCAAACGGCCGCCTGACAGTCGAAGGTCAGACGAAGGATGGCCTACAAACTCTCGGGCCTTTCGACCGCATCATCGCGGCGACCGGCCAGCGGCCCGATCTGTCCCTTACGCGCGAGCTTAGGCTTGATCTCGACCCATGGCTTGAGGGCGTAAAGGCGCTGGGGCCTCTCATCGACCCCAACGAGCACTCCTGCGGCGACGTCCCCCCGCACGGTCATCGCGAACTGAGCCACCCCGAGCCCGACTTCTACACTGTCGGCATCAAGAGCTACGGCCGCGCCCCGACCTTCTTGCTGCTGACCGGGTATGAACAGGTGCGGTCGGTCGCGGCAGCCCTCGCTGGCGACATGGCGGCCGCGGATGCGGTGCAACTGGTGCTACCCGAAACCGGCGTCTGCACGGTTCCCCAGTCGACCATACTCGCGACCGCTGGCGGATGCTGTGGTGGTCCCGCTTCTTCCGAGGCTGACGCCTGTTGTGTCGCCGATGCTGAAGCGAAGGCCGCTGGCAAGGGTGGCTGCGGGTGCGGGGTGGCAGCCTAATCGCATCACGCCCGATGGAACGCAGTCGCCGAACGATCATCACCGTCCTCGGCCTGACCCAAATCATGGCCTGGGGGTCCACCTATTACCTGCCGGCGGTGATTGCACCAAAGGTCGCCGCCGACACCGGCTGGCCGCTGCCTTGGGTCGTGGGTGGATTGTCGCTTGGCCTGCTCGTCGCCGGACTGATCTCACCTCGCGTCGGCTCGTCCATTGAGCGCCACGGCGGCCGGAACGTTCTTGCGTTCAGCGCCGGCTGCATCGGCATCGGCCAGATCGGACTCGCTGCCTCGCCGAACCTTGCCGCCTACATCGCAGCGTGGCTCGTTGTTGGGCTTGGAATGGGGGCGGGCTTGTACGATGCCGCTTTCGCGACCCTCGGCCGGCTCTACGGACATAGCGCGCGCTCGGCCATCACAACCCTTTCGCTGTTCGGCGGCTTCGCCAGCACGTTCTGTTGGCCGATCTCGGCCTTCCTGATGGGCGAGACGGGCTGGCGCGGCACATGCCTCGTCTATGCTTCGGTGCAGTTGTTCTTCGCCCTGCCCCTCTATCTCGGAATGTTGCCGCGTCGGGTGCCGCTGCCGAGCGTCACAGATCGGCCGGGAAAGGAGCAGGTGGGCACCCCAGTTCAGCCGGCCGCAGTGCCGATCATGGTCGTCCTGGCTGCCACGCTGACCTTGGCGGCGGTCATTTCGTCGACGGTGTCAGTTCATCTCCTCACCATCTTGCAGGCCAGCGGCATGGCGCTCGCCGCTGCCGTTGGGCTCGGGGCACTGGTCGGCCCCGCTCAGGTGTCGGCGCGTGCCGTCGAGATGATCATCGCCCGCTACCATCATCCCATCTGGACCAAGTTCGCGTCGGTGAGCTTCGTCGCCATTGGCATTGGTGCGCTCTGCGTCGGGGTTCCGGTGGTACCTGTGGCGCTGGCGTTCTACGGTGCAGGCATCGGCCTCGAAACGATAGCGCGAGGCACGCTGCCGCTCGCTCTGTTCGGTCCGTCGGGATACGCGAGACTGATGGGGCGACTTGCCATGCCCAGCTTGATCGCCCAGGCAGCAGCGCCGTCTGTCGGAGCGCTATTGTTGGAGCATGTGGGCGCTCACGGCACTCTAGCAGCTCTCGCTGGCTTGGCGCTGCTGAACGTCGGACTGGCGTGTAGCCTCGGCTGGCTGATCTTCCGTCGTCGAACCTTAGAGGTACAGGCGCAGTGATGCTTTGTCACCGGCCGGTAGCCCTGTGAAGTGGTTGGCCACCCCATGAACCTCCGTCACTTCGGCAACTGCCTGGTTGATGTCAAAGAGACCAATTGGTGCCCCTAGCCGGGATCGAACCAGCACTCCTTGCGGAACTCGATTTTGAGTCGAGCGCGTCTACCAATTCCGCCATAGGGGCTCAGGCCGGGCGGCCTGGATGGGCGCGGACTATACGGGCGGACGGGCTTTCGTCAACTGGCCTGTTGCCGATTTGCAAGCGCTTACTGCACCCGGCCATGCCTTTCAGTCTGGTGAACGTCCCGCCATTGTGTGGCGCGGAAAATCTTTCTAGACAGGGAATGCGTTGAGGCGCCTCGGATCCCAAAGGGTGGATGCGGCGCTTTGAAACCTTGTCTTCCTGCCACCCGGTGTCCAAAACCACTGCGCGCTTTTCAGGAGAGCCGATGCTTCGCGGACTTTACGACTGGACCATGTCCCTGGCGGCAAGGAAATCGGCCGAATGGTGGCTGGCCTTCATCGCCTTCGTCGAAAGCTCCGTCTTTCTGGTGCCGGCCGACGTGCTCTATCTGCCCATGGCGCTGTCCAAGCCGGAGCGCGCCTATCGCTACGCGCTGGTGGCAACGGTGGCCTCGGTGCTCGGCGGCGTCGCCGGCTGGTTCATCGGCCACTACGCCTACGAGGCAGTCGCCAAGCCGATTCTGGAATTCTACGGCAAGTATGACGAGTTCGAGCAGCTGCGCACCTCATCCGGCGTCGGCTTCATCGTCCTGATGCTGATCACCTCGGGCGCGGCGCATTTGCCGCCGATCAAGGTCGTGACGATCCTGTCGGGCGTCATCGGCGTCAACCTCCTGCTGTTCATCGTGCTGGCGATCGTTGCGCGCGGCGCCCGTTTTCTGCTGCTTGCCTGGCTGCTGCGCCGCTACGGCGAGTCGATCAGAGAGTTCATCGAGAAACGGCTGGGCATGATCGTCAGCGCCGGCGCCGCTGCCCTTATTTTGCTCTATATCGCGGTCAGATACGCTCACGGATAATGCATGTCGCCCAAAAGTGCGCAGCGGTTTTGGGAGAACGACATGCATCGAAACAAGACTCAAGCGCGGCGCCTGAATTCATTTCTGCGCGGCGCTTTAGGCGCCAAGCGAACGGATCACGACCGATGACAGCGACCATGACCGCCGACACTGGACGCCAGCGGACGCGTGCCGCGCTGTTCCTGGCCGTCGCCATGGCAGCGACCGTCGGCTCGGCACTCGCCTTCCAGTATATCGGCGGCTACATCCCCTGCCATCTCTGCCTGGAGCAGCGCACGCCCTACTACATCGGCGCGCCGCTGATGCTGGTGGCGGCCGCTGCCTCAATGCTGCGCGCGCCGGCCTGGTTGACGCGCAGCCTGCTGGCGATCGGTGGCCTGTTGATGCTCTATGGCCTCTATCTCGGCGTCTACCACGCGGGCGTCGAGTGGGCGTGGTGGCCTGGCCCCGCCGACTGCACGGCCAGCGCCGGTCCGGTCGACACCGGCGGCAAGGGCGTGCTCGATGCGCTGGACAAGTTCGTGCCGCCCTCCTGCGACAAGGCCGCGCTTCGCATTCTCGGCCTGTCGCTCGCCGGCTGGAACGCCATCGCTAGCCTCATCCTGGCCGCCGTCGCCTTACGCTGCGCGCTCGCGCGCGACTGAGCTACACAGCCGTAGTGACGGGGAGAAAAGAGGCCGTCATCAATGGCTTCGCCAATGATCGACGTGCAGAATGGGTGACGTCGCGGCGGACAGTTCCTTCTCCCCGTAACTAAACGGAGAAGGTGGCACCAGCCGGATGAGGGCAACGCCGAAGATCGGCAATTTGTCGTTGCATGGCCGGTCGATTGTGCCGAACTCTACGGCTCCAATTCGACATCCCAGTAGAGATAATCCATCCAGCTTTCATGCAGATGGTTGGGCGGGAACAGGCGGCCGTTATTGTGCAGATCGTGCACGGTCGGCTGATAGGGTTTTTGCAGCGGCCACATCTTGGCCTGCGCCGGCATCATGCCGCCTTTCCTGAGATTGCAGGGCGAGCAGGCGGCCACGACGTTCTCCCAGGTCGTCGCCCCGCCGCGATGGCGCGGGATGACATGGTCGAAGGTGAGATCGTCGGTCGTGCCGCAATACTGGCACTGGAAGCGGTCGCGCAGAAAGACGTTGAAGCGGGTGAAGGCGGGATGCCGCGACGGCCTCACATAGGCCTTCAGACTCACCACGCTCGGCAGCTTCATCGAGAAGGTCGGCGAGGAGACGGCGTGTTCGTATTCGGCGACGATATTGACCCGGTCGAGGAAGACAGCCTTGATGGCGTCCTGCCACGACCAGAGCGACAGGGGGTAATAGCTGAGCGGACGGTAATCCGCATTCAGCACCAGCGCGGGAAGCCCATCCGGAGATACGGCAACCGACACGTAGTTGGCCTCCTTCGTTCCAAACCGAACGCCACGGATACTGTAAGCCCGACATGACTGGGATGTGAAGCGGATTGTCGTTCGGCGAAACGTTCAAAAACGCATGATTTTCATGCTTTTTCGGCCATCTCGACAGGTGGCGCCGCGTCCCTGCCCTTCAATTCCCGATAGTAGGCCCAGAAAAGCCGCGACGCGACCCCTCGCCACGGGTTCCATGATTCGGCCAGTCGAATCAGAGTTTTCTCCGGCGGACGAGGGTCGATGCCCAGGGCATGGCCGACCGCCGTCTGCAGCGCGACGTCGCGCGCGGGAAACACATCGGGGTGGCCGGCGGCGAACAGCAGGTAGCACTCCGCCGTCCACGGTCCGATGCCCGGCACCGCCGTCATCGCCGCGATCGCCTCGTCGGCGTCAAGCGAGCAGAGATGGTGGAGGTCAAGCCCGCCGGCCACGGCTTGCGCGATGGCGATCAGCCCGCGCTGCTTCGGCCGCGACAGGCCGGCCTCGCGGAAAATATGCTCGCCAGCGCAAAGGATGCCTTCCGGCGTCAGCGGATCGACCAGCCTGATCAGCCGGCCGAAGATGGCATCGGCGCTAGCGCGGGACACCTGCTGCGAGACGATGATCGACGCGAGGCTGCCGAATCCGGGCTCGGAGAGCCTCAGCGGCACCTCGCCGGCCATGCCGCGTACCTTCTCCAGCCGTGGATCGAGCAGGCAGAGCGCGTCGAGTCCTGCCGCAATGTCGTCGAGCGAGGCGATGCGTTGCACGTTTGCTTGTTCCCAGGGCGCTCATGAAGTGGCAATTGATGCTAACTATCAACCGGCGGAAGCGCCTTTCAACCCGAATGCCGTCCGAGACATGACGCTCCTGACATTCCGCTTCGCGCCGAGCCCCAATGGCGAGCTGCATCTCGGCCACGCCTATTCGGCCCTGCTGAACCGGCAAATGGCGGCGCGGGCGGGAGGACGGCTGTTGCTGCGCATCGAGGACATCGATGTCATCCGCTGCACGCCGGAATTCGAGGCCGGCATATTGCGCGACCTGGAATGGCTGGCGTTCGAATGGGAAGAGCCCGTGCGGCGCCAGTCCGAACATTTTTCCGAATACAGGGCCGTGCTCGACCGGCTGATCGCCGAGGAACTCGTCTATCCCGCCTTCATGAGCCGCGGCGAGATCCGCGCCTTCATTGCCGAGACCGAGAAACGCGGCCGCGATTGGCCGCGCGACCCCGACGGCGTGCCGCTTTATCCGCCGCTCGACAAGGCACTTCCGTCTAAGGAGCGCAGGCGGCGCATTGCCGAGAACACGCCTTTTGCCTGGCGGCTCGACATCGAGGCAGCCATGGCGCGCATGCCGGGCGCCTTGTCATGGGTCGAGTTCACCGACGAGGCCATGGCCGCGACGCAAACGGTCGACGCATCGCCGCAGGCCTGGGGCGACGTCGTCGTGGCGCGCCGCGATATCCCGACCAGCTACCATCTCGCGGTCGTCGTCGACGACGCGCTGCAGGGCGTCAGCCATGTCGTGCGTGGTCAGGACCTTTACGCGGCGACCAGCGTGCAGCGCTTGTTGCAGGACCTGCTTGGCCTCCCCGCGCCGCGCTA
This sequence comes from Mesorhizobium sp. M1A.T.Ca.IN.004.03.1.1, assembly GCF_003997555.1. Classification (NCBI taxonomy): domain Bacteria; kingdom Pseudomonadati; phylum Pseudomonadota; class Alphaproteobacteria; order Hyphomicrobiales; family Phyllobacteriaceae; genus Mesorhizobium; species Mesorhizobium sp. M1A.T.Ca.IN.004.03.1.1. The sequence goes on from NZ_RZTV01000004.1 coordinate 247,929, forward strand.
CTTCCACCATCGGCTGATCCTCGGCTCGGACGGGCGGAAGCTGTCCAAGAGTTTCAAGGACACCGGTCTTGCCGCACTCAGGCAGGCAGGCGTGTCGCCGCAGGATGTCATGCAGCTCGTTGGGCTTTGACTACAAGCGAGCCAGTCCGGCCTTGATCAGCGCCATCACGCTGATGAAGACGAAGGCGCCGCTCAATCCCCATGCCACAGCTAGCTTGATATCCCGGAAGGTGATGCCGTGCTCATTGGCGATCATCACCGCGACGAAGAAGCCCAGCGTGAAGAGCAGCGTGTTGCCGGTCGAGCCGAAGCCGTCGTCCTTCATGATGGCATCGAGCGCGGTGCCGAAGAAGAATCCGAAGACCGCGACGGTGGCGACCGCGAACAGCAGCCATGTCGTCCCGAGATGCAAAAGCATGCCTGCTCATGGCGTGCCTTAACGCCATGCCCCTCTTGGCACCGTTTGTTGAATTCGGATGAGCTTATGGATCAACCGTTTCGTTTTGCTTGCCGAATTGATCGGCATTAGAGCAATTGCCGACATCAACTTTTCACGCGCAGCCAGAGCCCTCCTTCCAATGCACAGCATCAAGCGGTTCATCCCCGCCTCTTTCGTCGTTCTGTGGGCGACCGGCTTCATCGGCGCGCGCTATGCAATGCCATGGGCGGAGCCGTTCACCTTCCTTGCCATCCGCTTCGTGCTGGCGGCGATCCTGTTTGCGGGACTGACCGTCCTTATCGGCTCGCGACGGGCCACCCGCGAGGAGGCGCTTCATGCGACGGTGGCCGGCGTCCTAATGCACGGCGTCTATCGGGGCGGCGTCTTCTGGGCGATCCACAGAGGCATGCCGGCCGGGCTTTCGGCGCTGATCGTCGGCCTGCAGCCGCTGATCACGGCGGTGCTCGCCGGCAAATTTCTCGGCGAGGCGATCCTGCCGCGCCATTGGGCGGGCCTTGCCGTCGGGCTTCTGGGCGTCGTCATCGTGCTCTGGCCAAAGCTCGGCATGATTGGCGGCGGTGTTACCGCGGCAACGCTGACGGCCTCGCTGGTCTCGGTGCTCGGCATGGCCGCTGGTACGATCTGGCAAAAGCGCTTCGCCTCCGGCGGCGACCTCGTCTCGGCGACCATGTGGCAGTATGTCGGAGGCTCGGTCGTCACGATCCTGGGGTCGCTCGCCTTCGAGACGCGCACCATCACCGTCAACGGCGAGCTCATCTTTGCCATGGCATGGCTGGTCCTGGTGCTGTCTCTCGGCGCCATCTTCCTGTTGATGGTGATGATCAGGGACGGCGAGATGTCGAAGGTCGCATCGCTGTTCTATCTTGTGCCCGCCGTAACCGCCGTCATCGCGTGGGCTCTGTTCGGCGAAGCGCTCACTCTGCTGCAGATCGCCGGCATGGCGATCGCCACTTTGGGCGTCGGGCTCGCGACCGCCCGTCAGGACAGAGCTCAACCCACGCGGGCGCGGGCCTCGAGATAGCGGCTGATCGCGGCATTGAGCTCGCCGCCAAGGATGAAAATGGCCGAGATGATGTAGAGGAACACCACCGCGATCATGATCGAGGCCAACCCCGCATAGGTCGTCACATAGGACGAGAAATGGTCGAGATAGGTGGCGAAGATGGTCGAGCCGGCCAGCCACGCGACCAGCGTGAAGACGATGCCCGGAACGATGGAAACGAAGCGGCGCTTGCCGGCCGGCAGCCAGATATGCACCGCGAACAGGCCGATGACGATGACCGTCGAGGCGATTACGTAACGCCATATGGTGATCGTGCCCATATAGGGCTTGATCCATTCCAGATGCGCCTCGGCCAGCCGCGCGAGCAGGGGCGCGAGCACCAGAAGCACGCTGACGGCGAGAAAGCAGGCCGTCGCGATCAGCACGAAGACGATGCTCTGCACCCGGCGGTGGATGATGCCGCGCGTCTCGGTAACGCGATAGGCGCGGTTGAGCGAGGTCCTTAGCGCCTCGATGCCGTTCGAGGCGAAGTAGGCGGCTAAGAGCACGCCGTAGGTCAGGAGGTCGCTGCGCCGCACGGTAAGCACATTTTGCACCTCGCGCGCGATCGGCTTGGCAATCTGCTCCGGCCAGGTGTCGAAGACCAGATGCACGGCCGTGTCGGCGAAGGCGCGCGCGCCGAGAAAGCTGGCCAGCGTCGTTGCGAAGATCAGGAACGGAAACAGCGCCATCAGAGAGGTGATCGCCAGATGGCTGGCCATTGCCCATCCGTCGTCGGTGGTGAAATGGCCGATCGCATCGTAGAGCACGCGCTTGACCGCGACGATATTCCTGAGCAAGGACCCGCGCTCCGCTCGATTGTGTCGACGCCGCGAATATGGGAAGGGATTGCGGCAAATGGCAACCCCAGGTCCCACAACGTTGCCCACCGCTGAACAGTTGCGCAGCATCATCGTCACCGGCACCTCCTCCGGCATAGGCGCCTATTGCGCGCGGGCATTGAAGGCGGAAGGCTGGCGCGTGTTCGCCACGGCTCGCGCACCGGCCGACATCGCCGCGCTCGAGGCGGAAGGCATCGAAGCCTTCTATCTCGACTATCGTGAGCCTGAGTCCATCGCCGCCCTGGCCGATGCCGTGCTGGAGCGCACGGGCGGCACGCTCGACGCGCTGTTCAACAATGGCGCCTACGCGCAGCCCGGTGCCGTCGAGGACCTGCCGGTCGAAGCGCTGCGCGAGCAGTTCGAAGCCAATTTCTTCGGCTGGCACGACCTGACCCGCCGCGTCGTGCGCGTCATGCGCCGCCAGGGCCACGGCCGCCTCGTCCACTGCTCCTCGATCCTGGGGCTCGCCCCGGTCCGTTTTCGCGGCGCCTATTCGGCGTCGAAACATGCCGTCGAAGGCCTGATGCTTTGCCTGCGCCAGGAGCTCGAAGGCAGCGGCATTCATGTCTCGTTGATCGAGCCGGGGCCGGTGACCTCGAAGATCGCCAGCAACGGCCTGGCATGGTTCTTGAAGAACATCGACGTCGAGAACTCCGTTCACCGCGCCGACTACCAGGCGCAGCTGGCGCGGCTCAAGGCCGGCGGCAGCGTGTCGCGTCTGAAGCCCGGACCTGAGGTGGTCCATGCCGCCTTGCGCCACGCGCTTCTGTCACAGCGCCCGCACCCGCATTATGTGGTAACGGTGCCGGCCAGAATCGGCGTCGCGCTCAAGCGCATCCTGCCGGCCTCTATGCTCTACCGCGTGCTCGCCAGGCGGGCCTGACCGAAACCCAACTGGAGCCAGCCACATGGCAACCGTCTTCAACTTCCTCGCCATTGTCGTCATGGCCGCCGTCGTGTTCGTGCTGATCCGCGGCCTCGTCAACATGATGCGCGGCGGCTCCGGCTTCACCTCCAACAAGCTGATGCAGGCCCGCGTGCTGCTGCAGTTCATAGCTCTGGTGCTGATCATGCTGACCGTCTACTTCACCCGCAAGTAACGGGCCGGGGAGGAGAACGTGGTCAAGCTCAACAAGATCTATACCCGCACCGGAGACGACGGCACCACCGGTCTGGGCGGCGGCGAGCGGCGCCTGAAGTCAGATCTGCGCGTCGAAGCCTACGGGACGGTGGACGAAGCAAATGCCTGCGTCGGCATGGCGCGCGTCCACACCGCAACCGATCATCCGGTGCTCGACGCCATGCTCTCCCGCATCCAGAACGATCTTTTCGACCTCGGCGCCGATCTTGCGGTGCCGGACGACGGCAAACCGCTCGACTACGAGCCGCTGCGCATCGTCGCCGCGCAGACCGGGCGCGTCGAAAAGGACATCGATGCTCTCAACAAGGACCTGCAGCCGCTGAAATCCTTCGTGCTGAACGGCGGCACGCCTGCCGCGGCAGCCCTGCATCTTGCGCGCACCGTAACACGGCGCGCCGAACGCCTCATGGTGGCGCTGGCGCAGGACTCGGCCGAGCACGTCAACCGCGAAGCGCTGAAATACATCAACCGCGTCTCCGACTTCCTGTTCGTCGCCGCCCGGGCGGTCAATGACAACGGAAATGCCGACGTGCTATGGGTTCCCGGCAAGAACCGCTGACAACCGGGTATGGCGGGAGGGTCCGATGTTCATCCCGCTCTACGATACCAACAGGCTCCGCCACATCCGCCTACAATATGTGACGATCGGCCTGATCGCCGCGAATGCCTTGGTCTATCTCGCGACCACGCTTGGCGGCGAGAGCTTCACCAATGCCGCAGTGCTTGGCCTCGGCTTCATCCCCTCTGTCGTCCATGACAAGGTGGAGCTGTCGCCCGAATTCGTCGTCATTCCCGAAAGCCTCAGCTATCTCACCTATTCCTTCCTGCATGCCGACATCTTTCATCTCGGCGGCAACATGCTGTTCCTGTGGGTGTTCGGCGACAATGTCGAGGACGCGCTCGGCCATATCCGCTACCTGATCTTCTACCTCGCCTGCGCGGCGGCGGGCGCTTTCTTTCAAGGTTTGGTCGGCTGGGATTCCCAGGTGCCGCTGATCGGCGCCTCCGGCGCCATCGCCGGCGTGGTTGCGGCCTATCTGATCCTCTATCCGAGAGTTAAGGTGTGGGTATTGGCCTTTGCGCGCATTCCCCTGCGCATCCCCGCCTTCATCCCGCTCGTCCTTTGGATCCTGTTCCAGCTCGTGATGTTTGCCGCCGGCGGAGAGGATCAGATTTCCTGGGCCTGCCACATCGGCGGCATCATTGGCGGCGCCGTTCTCGTCCTGGTGCTGCGCAGCCGCGGCGTGCCGCTGCTTGCCGGCGCAGACGGCGAGCCGGACCCGACGCCGAAGGTCCAGAACGTCCCTCTCCCGATCGAGCCCGGACCAGCGCCCGAGGCGCCGGCACAGCCGGCGCCTCGATGGGGCCGCGGCGCGGCGTCGCCGCCAGACTGAACCGATTTGAGTGCGACGTGCATATTGACGCGCCGGATTGCCGCCACTACGGAACGCCACCACAGAGCATGATCCCGAAAAGTGGGAACCGCTTTTCGGAACGATCATGCTCAACCGAAACATCGGGGTGGAACTGCTTCTTGGCCGTTGGAGACCAGAATTCCGCCCGGAATGTCGGCTTTCGACAACTCTGACAAGGCGCACACTGCTATAGCGCGCCCGACTATCTCAGGAGAGGTGACAGGAAAATGAAGATCCTTGTGCCCGTGAAGCGGGTTGTGGACGCGAACGTCAAGGTCCGGGTCAAGGCCGACGGACTGGGCGTGGAGCTTGCCAACGTCAAGATGGCGATGAACCCGTTCGACGAGATCGCGGTCGAGGAAGCGATCCGGATCAAGGAAGCCGGCAAGGCCGAGGAGATCATCGTCGTCTCGATCGGCCCGCAGCAGGCGCAGGAAACGCTGCGCACCGCGCTCGCCATGGGCGCTGATCGCGCTATCCTGGTCAAGACCGACGAGCAGACCGAGCCGCTGGGTGTCGCCAAGGTGTTGAAGGGCGTCGTCGAGGCCGAGAAGCCCGGCCTCGTCATCCTCGGCAAGCAGGCGATCGACGACGACAGCAATCAGACCGGCCAGATGCTGGCGGCGCTGCTCGGCTGGGCGCAAGGCACCTTCGCCTCCAGGATCGAGCTCGCCGGCGATCATGCCAAGGTGACGCGCGAAGTTGACGGCGGCCTGCAGACGGTTGAGCTGAAAATGCCGGCGATCGTGACCGCCGACCTTCGCTTGAACCAGCCGCGCTATGCATCGCTGCCCAACATCATGAAGGCCAAGAAGAAGCCGCTCGACGAGAAGAGCCCGGCCGACTACGGCGCCGACGTCAAGCCGCGCCTGAAGGTGATCAAGACCGAGGAGCCCGGCGGCCGCAAGGCGGGCGTCAAGGTCAACAGCGTCGCCGAGCTGGTCGAGAAGCTCAAGAACGAAGCCGGCGTGCTCTAAAGCGGTCAGGAAAGGAACAGGAAAATGGCAATTCTCCTCATCGCCGAACACGACAACGCAAGCCTTTCCGACCAGACCGCCAAGGCGCTCGCGGCGGCCCTGCAGATCGGCTCGGATGTCGATGTGCTGGTCGCCGGCAAAGGCGCCAAGGCGGCAAGCGACGCGGCCGCCAAGCTGAAGGGTGTTCGCAAAGTCCTGCTGGCCGAGGCCGACGAGCTCTCCGAACGCCTGGCGGAGCCGCTGGCCGCACTCGTCGTCTCGCTCGCCGGCTCCTATGACGCGATCGTCGCCCCCGCGACCTCAGCGGGCAAGAACGTCGCGCCGCGCGTGGCGGCCCTGCTCGACGTCGCGCAGGTCTCCGAGATCATCGAGGTGGTCACGCCCGACACCTTCAAGCGGCCGATCTATGCCGGCAACGCCATCCAGACCGTGCAGTCGACCGACGCCAAGAAGGTGATCACGGTGCGCACCGCCTCCTTCCAAGGGGCGCCCGAGGGCGGCTCGGCCCCGGTCGAGACGGTGAACGCCGCCGCCAATCCCGGCCTCTCCTCCTTCGTCGAGAACAAGCTCTCCGAAAACGACCGTCCCGAGTTGACCTCGGCCAAGATCATCATTTCGGGTGGCCGTGCTCTCGGCTCGTCGGAGAAGTTCCAGGAAGTCATCCTGCCGGTCGCCGACAAGCTCGGCGCCGCTGTCGGTGCCTCTCGCGCAGCGGTCGATGCGGGCTATGCCCCCAATGACTGGCAGGTCGGCCAGACCGGCAAGGTGGTCGCCCCCGATCTCTACATTGCCGTCGGCATCTCGGGCGCCATCCAGCATCTTGCCGGCATGAAGGATTCCAAGGTCATCGTCGCCATCAACAAGGACGAGGAAGCGCCGATCTTCCAGGTTGCCGACTACGGTCTCGTCGGCGATCTCTTCGTCATCCTGCCGGAGCTGCAAAAGGCGCTTTGACGCTTTCTGCTCTGGCATATTAAAATCGGAAGGGTGGGGTAGACGAAGTCGCCCCGCCCTTTTAGTTTGCACTGCACAAAAAGCAGGCCGGTAAAGGCTTGCGCAATTCCAGGAAAAGTCCGTACGGTTTTCCCTCCGGAATTGCGATAAACAAAAAAGGCAATTCCAGGAAAGTGCCGAGCCACTTTGCGTCCGGAATTGCGGGAAACAAAGAGAAGGGAGCGCTTCCGTGCCTCGCAGAAGCGGAAATGCTCCAGACGGGATTGGGGTAATGAGCAAGATCGAGACGATCGGCATTGTCGGCGCAGGTCAAATGGGGGGCGGTATCGCCCACGTCTCGGCGCTGGCCGGCTACAAGGTCCTGATCCACGACATCTCGCCCGACCGGGTCGAGAAGGGCATCGCCACGATCAGCGGCAACATGGCCCGTCAGGTCGGTTCGGGAAAGCTCGAGGAGAAGGCGCGCAACGAGGCGATGGCCCGCATCTCATCGGCGTCCGCCATGGCCGATCTTGCCGCCGCCGACCTCGTCATCGAGGCGGCGACCGAGGATGAGACGGTCAAGCGCAAGATCTACGCCCAACTCTGCCCGCAGCTCAATCCGGAGGCGATTCTCGCGACCAACACCTCCTCGATCTCGATCACCCGGCTCGCCGCGCAGACCGACCGGCCTGAGCGCTTCATCGGCATACATTTCATGAACCCGGTGCCGGTGATGAAGCTGGTCGAGCTGGTGCGCGGCATCGCCACCGAGGACCAGACGTTCGAGGCCGCCAAGACCTTCGTGAACCGGCTCGACAAGACGATAACCGTTTCGGAGGATTTCCCGGCCTTCATCGTCAACCGCATCCTGTTGCCCATGATCAACGAGGCGATCTACACGCTCTATGAGGGCGTCGGCACGGTGGACGCCATCGACACCGCCATGCGGCTCGGCGCCAACCATCCGATGGGGCCGCTGCAGCTGGCCGACTTCATCGGTCTCGACACCTGCCTGTCGATCATGCAGGTGCTGCATGAGGGCCTATCGGATTCCAAGTATCGCCCCTGCCCGCTGCTGGTTAAATATGTCGAGGCCGGCTGGCTCGGCCGCAAGACCGGCCGCGGCTTCTACGACTATCGCGGCGACCATCCGGTGCCGACGCGCTGAGCCCCACGACTGAACGCTCACTGCGCGGCGTTCAGGATGCCGCGGCAAGCGGCAGGGGCTCTGCCTCGTCCTTCGAAACTTCATCGGGTGCTGCCGAAACGCAGCCGCGGCCGGCCGCCTTGGCGGCATAGCAGGCGGCATCGGCGCGGGCGATGATCTCGTCCACCTCGCCGCAGCTGGCGCGGATCGGCGCAAGCCCGATGCTGGCGGCGATCGAATGCGGACGACCGTCCCAGCTGAAGCCCAGGTTGCGGATGGCTTCGATGATGCAACGCGCCGCGACCGTCGCTCGCGCCGGCGCGCCCGATTTCAGTATGACCGCGAACTCGTCGCCGCCGAGACGGGCGACGATATCTTCCGGACCGAGCACGTTGCGGATGGCGTCGGCGACGCGCTTCAGCAGCGCATCGCCCGCCGCGTGGCCGCCAGTGTCGTTGACCGCCTTGAAGTGGTCGAGGTCGACGAACATGAACTGATGCTCGCCGCCATTCAACCGGCACCGATCGACCAGCTCCTCCATCGTGCGGATGAAGCTTGGGCGGTTGGCGAGCCCGGTCAGCGCGTCATGGGCCGCGGCATAAGCGAGCTGGCGCTGCAGGGCGCGCGCGTCGGTGAAATCCTGGAAGACGATGACCAACCCGCAGAACTCGTCGTGGTCGTTCATAATCGGCGACACCATTTGGCGGATGCTGCAGCGCGTGTCGTCGCGCCTGATGAGCACGGCGCGGGCGTTCTGATCGCAATGATGGCGGTCGGCGGCCGAAGGTCGTGTCAGGCCGATCCTCTGCCCGGTTTCCTCGTCGACCGCCCAGTAGACATCGCCGAGCACCTTGCCAAGCGCCTCGCCGCTGGCAATGCCGGTGAGCTTTTCGGCGACCGGATTCATGAAGCTGACGCGGTTCGCGGCATCGGTGCAGATCACCGCGTCGCCGATCGACTGCAGCGTCACCCTGAGCCGCTCCTTTTCGTCGGCGAGCATCGCCGCCGAGACCTTGCGCCGTTCTTCGGCCTCCTTGCGCTCCGTGATATCGGTCAAGCTGCCGATCGCCCGGATCAGCCGGCCCTCGCCGTCGCGTTCGATCGCCTTGCCGCGGTCGAGGATCCAGACCCAATGGCCGTCCTTGTGGCGCATCCGGAACTCGGCCTCGAAGAAGGCCGTCTCGCCGTCAAGATGCGCCCGGTCCGCCTCGGCGACGATTTGGCGGTCGTCTGGGTGGATCATCGTCAGCCAGCGGTCGGGGTCGCCGTCCAGCTCGCCATCGTCATAGCCCAGCATTCTGACCCAGGTTTCGGAGTAAGTCGTGCCGCCCTTGCGCATGTCGAGGCTCCAGACGCCTTGTCCGGCGCTGGTCAGCGCGAAATTCCAACGCGTCTCGGCTTCGGCGATGCGCGCTTCGGCCTGCTTGCGCGCATCGATGTCCTCGATCTGCGACACAAGATAGAGCGGCTTGCCGGTCTCGTCTTCGCGAATGACCGAGCCCGCAAGCTGCGCCCAGACCGGAGTGCCGTCCTTCTTGAGGTAGCGCTTCTCGAAATGAAAGGAATCGATCTTTCCTTCTTTCAGCGCGATCATCGTCTCACGGCCGATCTGCAGGTCGTCGGGATGCGTGATCTGCAAGAAGGTCAGCGCCTCGATTTCCGCCCGGCTGTAGCCGAGCATGGCCGCGAAGGCGGGATTGGTCTGAAGGATGCGGCCGTCGAGGCCGACGATGGCGACGCCGATCGCCGAATCTTCCATCGCGCGGCGAAAGCGCTGCTCGCTTTCGGCAATCTGCCGGCGGTCGTCGATGATCCTGCGGATGAACAGCGCCGAGACAAAGAGCGTCACGGCGGTGACGGCGACCGATATCTGCAGGCAGAACTTCAGCCCGTCCGCGCCGAGCTCCAATGCCGGCAACAGGACCGATGCCATCAGGGTGACAAGCCCTGCCGCCATCAAGGCGAGCACAGCTTGCTTGCCGGCCCGCGGACCTCTCCAACTCAACCACGCCACAATGCGATCCCACCCCATGCGCAACTGCACGCCGCCACAAACCTGGCGGATCGATTTTAAGGAATGGTTGTAAGCTGCGGCGACCACACCGCTAACCGGCAAAGCAATTGCCGGCATGATTAAGGATCGGTGTGTAATCCTACCAGCGGACGAAAAACCGTCCGCCAAGCGCGCCGAGTGCGGTGAGGAAAGCGATCGCGATCGTGTACCAGGTGGCGACGAACAGCGGCGAATCGTCGAAGCAATGTGCGGCATAGAAGGTCGCCGCCACGCCGCCCGCGAGCAGGCCCGCGACCGCGCCGGCCAGCACCGGCCGCGTCGGCGCGCCATAGCGCAGCATGCCGAGGAAGATCGCCAGGGGACCGATGCCGATCAACGGGATGAAGCTCATGCAGATCATCATGTTGGTACCCACGAGCCGCCTGCCCCAGTCCGCCTCGGGCACGACGAAAAGCTCCAGGATGACCGCGATCACGACGAGCGCGGGCGCGACGAGCATCCATAGTTTCGCTCGCCTGCTCGCCGCACCGGGCGCCGACAGCGCTCGGATCAGAGCGAATGCGCTGGTCGTGAGCGCCAAGGTGAAGACGAACTTCGATATGAAGCGCATCGTATGCATGGCCGGCATGATGTCCGGGCGCGGACCGATAGTCATGAAAAAGACCATCGCCGCGACCGCAACCGCCACGCCGACGGCCAGCCACCAGGCGAGGCTAAGCGGCATCGCCTTGTTGCGGGCATCGGCGTCGAGCGCCTTTATGAGGTCCTCGGTTCTCATGTCACTGTCGTCCGAACCTTTTGGCGATCGCGGCAAGGCCGCGATGCAGCGACACGCGCACCGCCGTCTCGCTGATGCCGAGCTTGACCGCCGTTTCGCCGATCGAATGGCCGTCGACCGAGATCGAGGAAACCACGGAACGCTGCGAGGGCGGCAAGCCATCCAGGGCCCGGTTTATGTCGCGCTCGCTCACCGTCTCCGCTTCCGGCTCGGCGAACGTCTCTGCGATCTCGTCGATCTCGACCTCGATGCGACGGCCGCGCCTGCGGAATGCATCGATCAGCTTGAAGCGGGCGATCGCATAGACCCATGGCAGCACCGGCGCGTCTTCTCGCCACGTGTGCCTTTTGACGTGAATGGCCAGCAAGGTTTCCTGCACGACATCCTCGGGGTCGACCCCGCCCTGGACGATCTTGCGCCGGACGAAGCCACGAACGAGAGCGGCTATCCGGTGAAGAAAGTCGGCGTAAGCCCTTTCGTCTCCCGCGATCGCGGCCCTGAGCAGCCGGGAAAGCTCGGCCTCGTCCTTGCCGGTCACAAGAGTTTACCCCCGATGTTCGCGTCTCGGCCCTGGTTTGTTACGTGTCCGGCGAAATAATGTCCAAGCCAAAGTACCGGAAAATCACGAAAGTTTGCGGCACGGCGACCGATTGAAGCAGGGTCGGAATGTTGACTATCCTAATCAGGTATTGATAGGTGCGTCTGAGCCCGAACCCCTGTCTCCAGATTTGAGGACGATGCCCATGAAAACTGCCTTTTCCACTCTTGCCGGCGCCGCCGCGCTGGCGCTCGGCCTGATCGCCGGACCGGCCATGGCGGAGGATGCGGGCATCGTCGTCTACAATGCCCAGCATGAGAGCCTGGCCAAGGAATGGGCGAAAGGCTTCACCAAGGAAACCGGCATCAAGGTCACGCTGCGCAACGGCGGCGACAGCGATTTCTCCAACCAGATCGTCGCCGAGGGTGCTGCCTCGCCGGCCGACGTGTTCCTGACAGAAAATTCGCCTGCAATGGCGCTGGTCGAGGCGGCCGGCCTGTTCGCGCCGGTGGATGCCGACACCCTCGCTCAGGTTCCGCAGGAATACCAGCCTTCGAGCGGCAAATGGGTGGGCGTCGCCGCGCGCAGCACCGTTTTTGCCTACAACAAGGACAAGCTCAAGGAAGACCAGCTGCCCAAGTCGCTGCTCGACCTTGCCGATCCGAGCTGGAAGGGCCGGTGGGCCGCCTCGCCGTCCGGCGCCGATTTCCAGGCCATAGTCAGCGCGATGCTCGAGCTCAAAGGTGAAGCCGCGACTTCCGACTGGCTGAAGGCGATGAAGCAGAACTTCACCGCCTACAAGGGCAACAATACGGTGATGAAGGCGGTCAATGCCGGCGAGATCGATGGGGGTGTGATCTACCACTACTACTATTTCGGCGACCAGGCGAAGACCGGCGAGAACAGCAAGAATGTCGGCCTGCATTATTTCAAGAACCAGGACCCGGGCGCGTTCGTGTCGATCTCTGGCGGCGGCGTGCTGGCCTCGAGCAAGCATCCGAAGGAAGCCCAGGCTTTCTTGAAGTGGGTCACCGGCAAGGCCGGCCAGGAGGTCTTGAAAACCGGGACCTCTTATGAATACGCGGTCGGCAAGGATGCCATGTCGAACCCGAAGCTCGTGCCGCTGGCCGATCTGCAGGCGCCCAAGATCGATGCGACGCACCTGAACTCGAAGAAGGTCATCGACCTGATGACGCAAGCCGGCTTGCTTTAGTCCGCGTTCGTCCTAAAAGGACAACCGACCGTGCTCCCGCCGGAATTCGCTTTCCGCGGGAGCGCTTTTGTTTTGGAGATGGCCTCGTCGATGACGATCATCTGCGTTTCCGACCGCGTTCGCGGTTCATCAGATCGTCTCCAGGCGGTGCATTCCGGCTGATGTCCGCGATCGACCTCACGCATTCGGGGCCGCCGGCTGCCGCAAGGCAGAGCCGGCGGTCCACGTCGTGGATTACGCTTGCGGCCGCCATCGTCTCGCTGATCGCTCTCCTGCCGCTTGCCTTCATCGTCTGGGTGGGCATCCAGACGGGATGGGACACGGTGGTGGCGCTGATCTTTCGGCCTCGCGTCGGCGCGCTCCTGGTCAACACCATCCTGCTTGTCGTCCTGGCCGTCCCGATCGCCATCGTGCTGTCGGTGGCGCTTGCCTGGCTGACCGAGCGCAGCGACCTTCCCGGCAACCGTTGGTGGTCGTGGCTGTCGGTAGCGCCGCTGGCTATCCCGGCCTTCGTCCACAGTTACGCCTGGATCAGCCTGATCCCCGGCCTGCACGGGCTCTGGGCCGGCGTGCTCGTCTCCGTCATCGCCTATTTCCCGTTTCTCTATCTGCCGATCGCAGCGGCGCTGCGCCGGCTTGACCCGGCGCTGGAAGATGCCGCCGCAGCGCTGGGCCTCGGACCCTGGCGCGTCTTCGCGCGTGTCGTGCTGCCGCAGTTGAGGCTGGCCATCTGCGGCGGTTCGCTGCTGGTTGGCCTGCACCTGCTTGCCGAATACGGGCTTTATGTCTTCATCCGCTTCGATACCTTCACCACCGCGATCGTCGACCAGTTCCAGTCGACCTTCAACGGCGCGGCGGCGAACATGCTCGCCGCCGTGCTGGTCGCCTGCTGCTTCGTGCTGCTTGGCGTGGAGGTGATCGTGCGTGGTGAGGAGCGTTATGCCCGCGTCGGCTCCGGGGCGGCGCGCCAGCAGCAGCGTGTCGCCCTCGGCCGCGCCACGCTGCCTTGCTTGCTGCTGCCCGCCGGGACTGCGCTGCTCACGCTCGGCGTGCCCTTTGTGACCGTCGGCCGCTGGCTGCTTGCCGGTGGCGCCGACGTCTGGCGTTGGGACGAGATCAGCCTGGCGCTCGGCCAGACGCTGGTCCTCGCCGTCGCCGGCGCGCTGCTTGCCACGGTCGCCGCAATGCCCATGGCCTGGATCTCGATCCGTGCGCCCGGCCGCTTGCAGCGCCTGCTCGAGAGCTGCAACTACATCGTCGGCTCGCTGCCGGGTGTGGTCGTCGCGCTGGCGCTGGTGACCATCACCGTACGCATCGCCTTGCCGCTCTATCAGACGCTCTTCACCATCCTTTTCGGCTATGCGCTGATGTTCCTGCCGCGCGCGCTGGTCAGCCTGCGCGCCTCGATCGCCCAGGCGCCGGTGGAACTCGAACGCGCGGCTTCGAGCCTCGGCCGCCCGCCGCTCAGGGCGCTATGGTCGACCACGATCCGGCTGTCGGCGCCGGGCGCGGCGGCCGGGATGGCGATGGTGGCACTCGGCATCACCAATGAATTGACCGCCACGCAGATGCTGGCGCCGAACGGCACCCGCACCCTTGCGATGGCGTTCTGGTCCTACAGCGGCGAGATCGACTACGCCTCGGCCGCCCCTTACGCCTTGATCATGGTGGCGATGTCGCTGCCCATGACCTGGGTGCTCTACGTCCAGTCAAAGCGGATGGCCGGCCGATGAGCTTCCTCGAGCTCCGCGACGTAGCAAAACATTATGGCCCGGTGGCAGCACTTGCCGGCGTCGACCTCACCGTCGAAAGCGGCAGCCGCACCGCGATCGTCGGACCCTCCGGCTGCGGCAAGACCACCTTGCTGAGGCTGATCGCCGGCTTCGAGGCGCCAGACCGCGGCCGCATCGCGCTCGACGGCAAGCTGCTCGCCAATGGCGGGGCCGCGGTGCCGGCGCATCGCCGCGGCATCGGCGTGGTGGCGCAGGACGGCGCCCTCTTCCCGCATCTCACCATCGCCGACAATATCGGCTTCGGCATGCCCCGAAGCGCCGAGAAGCGCGCCGAGCACATTGTCGAGCTCGCCTATATCGTCGGGCTTGACAAGGCGATCCTGAAGCGCCGTCCGCACGAGCTTTCCGGCGGCCAGCAGCAGCGTGTCGCGCTTGCCCGTGCCATGGCGATGAAACCCCGGCTGATGCTGCTCGACGAGCCGTTCTCGGCGCTCGACACCGGCCTCCGGGCCTCGATGCGCAAGGCTGTGGCCGAGCTTCTGGAGGATGCGGGCATCACCACCATCCTGGTCACCCACGATCAGGCCGAGGCGCTGTCCTTCGCCAGCCAGGTGGCCGTCATGCGCGACGGCTTGTTCTCGCAAGTCGGCACGCCGCGCGAGCTCTACTTCCAGCCCAGGGACAGGATGGTTGCCGAGTTCCTCGGCGACGCCATCATCGTGCCGGCCAAGATCGCCGACGGCTTTGCCATATCGCCGCTCGGCCGCATCGCGGTCGACATCACCGAGCGGCGCGACGTCGCCCGTATCATGCTCAGGCCCGAGCAGGTGGTGCTTAAACGAACCTCCCGCGAAGGCATGTCGGGGACGCCGGACATGCTGTTCGGCGAGGTGACGGACTCCGAATTCGCCGGCTCGGTCTGCACCATCGCCGTGCGGCTGCTCAATAGCCCGGATCCGCCGGATGCGGCCGCGATCGGCAACACACCGCTCGTCCTGCGCAAGACCGGCATGGACGTGCCGGAGGTCGGCGAGATCGTGCGCCTCACGGTGACCGGCAAGGCGCATGTGTTTGCCTGAAGCTGAGTCAAGAGGAGGGGCTTACGCTGCCGAGGCGCCTGCCGCCCCGATCGAACCAGTGCAACTTCTCGGCTGTGGCGGTGATGCGCAACTTGTCGCCGGGCTTTGCCGCCGTGCGGCCGCCGACCCGTACCACGATATTATTGCCGGCAGCCGAGCAGTGCAGGAAGGTTTCCGCGCCGACCGGCTCCACGGCCTCGACCGTTGCGGGCAGCATCAGCGCCCCGGATCGGTCCTCGGCATCGGCGACGAGTTCGGCGTCCTCGGGCCTGAAGCCTAGCATTGCCGCCTGCCCGCCGGGCGGGGCAAGCCCAAGCAACTTTCCTTCCAGCTCAGTTGCAGAACTTTCTGTGCTCAGTGAGAGCAGGTTCATCGGCGGCGCGCCAATGAAGGACGCGACGAATGTCGAGGCCGGCTTCTCGTAAATGTCGAGAGGAGCGCCGATCTGCTCGACCAGCCCCGCATTCATGACGACAAGCATGTCGGCTAGCGTCATCGCCTCGAGCTGGTCGTGGGTGACATAGACCGAAGTGACGCCGAGCCTGCGCTGCAGGCTCTTGATCTCGACCCGCATCTGGCCGCGCAGCTTGGCGTCGAGGTTGGAGAGCGGTTCGTCGAACAGGAAGACTTTCGGATTGCGCACGATCGCCCGGCCCATGGCGACGCGCTGTCGCTGGCCGCCGGAAAGCT
Organism: Mesorhizobium sp. M1A.T.Ca.IN.004.03.1.1; assembly: GCF_003997555.1. Taxonomy (NCBI): domain Bacteria; kingdom Pseudomonadati; phylum Pseudomonadota; class Alphaproteobacteria; order Hyphomicrobiales; family Phyllobacteriaceae; genus Mesorhizobium; species Mesorhizobium sp. M1A.T.Ca.IN.004.03.1.1. The sequence continues at coordinate 263,934 of NZ_RZTV01000004.1, forward strand.
CGCGAGGGCGCCGGTCGAGCAGTCCCGACAATTCCAGCACCTTGGCAGTTGAACGCACTCTGCTGTCGATCTCGGCTTTCGGCGTGCCGCGATTACGCAGGCCATAGGCCATGTTGTCGTAGACCTTCATATGCGGGTAGAGCGCGTAATTCTGGAAGACCATGGCAATGTCGCGTTCGGTCGGACCGACGGCATTGACGATCTTGCCGTCGATCGCAACCGTTCCGGACGAGATGGTCTCGAGTCCGGCGATCATCCTGAGCAACGTCGATTTGCCGCAGCCGGAGGGACCGACCAGCACGCAAAGCTGCTTGTCCGGAATGGCGATCGAAACGCCTTTCACGGCCTCGACGCCGCCGGCATAGACCTTCCTCACATCATTGAGATCAACCGTCGCCATCGCTCCTCACTTCTCGGATTCGACCAGGCCGCGCACGAACCAGCGCTGCATCAGCACCACGACAAGGATCGGCGGCACGATGGCCAGCATCGCGGTGACCATCACAAGGTGCCACTGGGTATCGGCATCGGCGAAAGAAACCATCTTCTTCAGCGCGATGACGATGGTGTTCATGTCGTTGCTGTTGGTGACCAGCAGCGGCCACAGATATTGCGTCCAGCCATAGATGAAAAGGATGACGAACAGCGCCGCGATGTTGGTGCGCGACAGCGGCAGGAGTATATCGAAGAAGAAGCGCCACGGCCCGGCGCCATCGACGCGCGCCGCCTCGATGAGCTCGCCCGGGATGGTCATGAAGAACTGTCTGAACAACAGCGTGGCCGTGGCCGAGGCGATCAGCGGGATGATCAGACCGGCATAGGTGTCGATCATGCCGAGGTCGACCATCACCTTGTAGGTCGGCAGGATGCGGACCTCGACGGGCAGCATCAGAGTGATGAAGATCAGCCAGAAGAAGGTCATGCGCAGCGGGAAACGAAAGAACACGATGGCATAGGCCGATAGGATCGAGATGAAGATCTTCCCGACCGCGACGCCGAGCGCCATGACCGTCGTGTTGAGAAGAAGCCTGCCGACGCTGACGCCGCCGATGCGCCCGACACCGCCGAACAGGGCCTCGCTGTAATTGTTCCAGAGTTGGTCACCGGGCAGCAGCGGCAGGGGCGGCTTGAGGATCGTCTGCAGCGTCTGTGTCGAGGCCACGAATGTGTAGTAGATGGGAAATGCAACGATCAAAATGCCGAGAATGAGAGCGGCATGGGCGATCAGGACACGCAACGGGGACTGGCCGATCATCGCTTGCCTCAGCCGTAGTGGACCTTGCGTTCCACATAGCGGAACTGGATGGCGGTGAGCGCGATGACGATGACCATCAGGATCACCGACTGCGCCGCCGAGTCGCCGAGGATCAGGTTGACGAAGCCGTCATTGTAGACCTTGTAGACCAACGTCTCGGTGGTCTTGCCCGGTCCGCCGCCGGTGACGGCATGGACGATGCCGAACGTGTCGAACAGGGCATAGACAGTGTTGACGACCAGCAGGAAGAAGGTCGTCGGCGCGAGCAGCGGGAAGATGATGGTCCAGAAACGCTTGGTCTCGCGAGCGCCGTCCATCGCCGCCGCCTCGATCAGCGTCTTCGGCACCGCCTGCAGCCCGGCGACGAAGAACAGGAAATTGTAGCTGATCTGCTTCCATGCTGCGGCGGAAACCAAAAGGATCATGGCGTGACTGCCGTTGAGCAACGGATCCCAGGCTATGCCGAGACTTCTCAGCACGTAGGATAGCGAGCCGATCGAAGGGTTGAACAGGAACAGCCACAACATGCCGGCGATCGCCGGCGCCACCGCATAGGGCCAGATCATCAGTGTGCGGTAGAGCGCTTTCCCGCGCACCACTTTTTCCGCCATTACGGCAAGCAGCAACGCCACTGCCATCGCCACGATTGCGGTCGCAAGCGAAAATACCACCGTTACCTTGATCGAGTTGAGATAGGCCGGATCGGCAAGCACTTTGCGGAAATTGGCAAACCAGACGAACTTGCTCTTCAGCCCGAATGGATCCTGCCTGAGCATGGACTGGTAGAGCGCCTGCCCGGCCGGCCAATAGAAGAAAACCAGTGTTATGGCGAGTTGCGGCGCCACAAGCAGGTAAGGCAGGACTTTGTTGGGGAAAACGACGCGCGGGGTCAGCTTGGTTTCCTCGTCAAGCAAGGATCGCCCGCGCCGATCCGCGCGGGCGACGTTTCATCCTCGGCCAGGTTTAGTTGCCCAACGCGTCCTTGATCGCCGCGTTGCCGCGCGAGACGGCATTGTCGAGCGCCTGCTGGGCCGTTTCCTGGCCGGCCAGCATCTTCTCGAACTCCTCGTTCTGGATATCGCGCACCTGAGGCAGGTTGGGCAGGCGCACACCCTTCGAATTTTCGGTCGGCGCCTTGCCGGTCATCTGCAGGATCGGTGTCTCGCGGCCCGGGTTCTTGTCGTAGAAGCCGGACTTCTTGGTCGCCTCATAGGCTGCCAGCGTCACCGGCAAGTAGCCCGACTTCTGGTGCAGATATTCCTGCACCTCGGTCTTGGAGAGATAGGCGAAGAAGGCCGCGACGCCCTTGTACTCCGCATCGGATTTGCCGCTGAAAACCCAGAGGCTTGCGCCGCCGGGGGTCGTGTTCTGCGGCGCACCCTTGGCATCGCTGTCATACGGCAGTTGGCCGATGCCGTAGTTCATACCCGACTTGACGATATCGCCGAGCCCGCCCGACGACTCGGTAAAGATGCCGCATTCTCCGGCGAGGAAGATCTGCTTGGCTTCGGAGGTTCGCCCGCCATATTTGAAAGTGCCATCCTTGGCGAGGTCAGCCAGCGCCTGAAAGTGGTTGACGAAAATCGGCGCATTGATCTTGAGCTCGACGTCGCCGCCGGCCAGTCCGTTCTGCTGGGTCGCCCAGGAAACATTATTCCAGGCGGCAAAATTTTCCAGATGGATCCAAGTCAGCCAGGTCGAGGTGTAGCCGCAAGGGGCCGCGCCGCTCGCCTTGATCTTCTTCGCCGCTTCCCAGACCTCGTTCCAGGTCTTAGGCGGGTTGTTCACGTCGAGGCCGGCCTTCTGAAAGATGTCCTTGTTGTAGTAGAGGATCGGCGAGGAGGAATTGTAAGGGAAAGACAACATGGTGCCGTCCGGCTTCGAATAGTAGCCGACAATGCCGGGCAGATACTGGCTCTTATCGAACGTCATCCCCGCGCCCGTCAAAACTTCGGCCACGGGTTTGATCGCGCTCTCGGCCGCCATCATGACGCCGGTGCCGACATCGAACACCTGGATGATGTCCGGCGCCTGGCCGGCGCGGAACGCGGCGATGCCTGCATTCAGCGTCTCGGGATAGGTGCCCTTGAAGACCGGAACGATCTGGTAGTCGCTTTGGCTGGCGTTGAAGTCCTTCGAGATCTTGTCGACGACTTCCGCATTGGCGCCCGTCATCGCATGCCACCAGCTGATCTGCGTGACAGCGAAAGCGGACGTGGTGGAAAGCAGGGTCAAGGTAGCGGCAACACCTGCCGCGAAGCCGAAGAGCTTCATGTTTTCATCTCCCGTTGTGATTGGCGAAAGGGGGGCTTCCGCAGAACCAGTATGTGTTGCGCATGACAATCGGACAACGGTTTTGTTATGCGTCGATGAACATCATCTGATCCTAAATTAACGTGCATCGGTCACGGCCGGGCAGATTGCTTGCCGGCTTAGGATTTGAGCGACTCCAACCATCGTATTGCGACAGCCGGCCCAACCTTATCCGTCCTTTACAACCTGAGGCACACGCGTCGGTTGCAGGTCCACTAATCGATTCTTCAGCCGTCGGGCCTTAAGCAATCTTAACTTGATTGATGCGGGAAGATCAGGTGGGGCCAAATGTTGACCGTCTATAATTGCATCGTGCACGAGCACGATCTGAGGTTGGTCGCACTTGCGGCGCTCATCTGCGGAATTTCCTCTTTCTCGGCGGTCAATCTTCTTCGCCATGTCGAGCAATCGACCAGTCGAAATCGCTACGCATGGCTGTTGATTGCAGCCACGGCGACCGGATTCGGTATCTGGGCGACGCATTTCGTCGCCATGATCGCCTTCACGCCGGGAATACCCAACGCCTATAACGCGGAGCTTTCCGCGCTTTCGCTGGCCGCCTCCGTAGTTCTGACAGCGGCCGGAATGTGGATCGCCACCATCCGCGGCGGCATTGATCACTATCTTGTCGGCGGCGCCGTGCTCGGCGTCGGCATCGCCGTGATGCACTATACCGGCATGGCGGCGTTCGAGGTCCAGGGCAGGATCGTCTGGAACGAGCTGCTCGTCGCTCTTTCGCTGGCGGCGGGCGTCACGCTTGCCGCGCTTTCGCTGCTCGTCGTGCTTTGCCGCCCGTCGACGCTTACGACGATCGCTGCCGCCGTCTTGCTCACACTGGCCATCTGCACACTGCATTTTATCGCCATGGCGGCGGTCTCGATCTATCCGGACTCCTCGATAGAGATCTCAAAATTCACCATCGCGCCGATGTCGCAAGCCTTTGCCGCTGCGGCGGCAAGCCTGGTCATTCTGGTGCTCTCGGCCGCGGCGCTCCGCATCGACCTGCGGTTCCGCCGGCATCAGGCGGAAGCGCAGCGCATGCACGGCCTGGCCAACGCGGCGGTCGAGGGGCTGATCGTTTGCGACGGCAGCCGCATCGTCAGCGCCAACGACAGCATCGCGGCGCTGAGCGGCATCGCGCCCGGCACGCTGAACGTGATGCCGCTCAGCGACCTCTTCGGCGAACGCGTTGCCTCAGCCATCGCCGGCGGCAGCGGTCAGGCGCAGGAAGCCGAGCTGCGCAGCCAGGACGGCACTCGCATTCCGGTCGAGCTGATCGCCCGCAGCATCGACTATTGCGGCAAGCCTCACGACGTCGTCGCCGTCCGCGACATGCGCGAGCGCAAGAAGGCCGAGCAGGAGATCCTTCGCCTGGCGCATTTCGATCCGCTGACCGGGCTTGCCAATCGCCGCAGCTTCACCAGCCGGCTCGAGGCCGAGATCGCCACGGCGAGCGGCAAGGACGGGCAGCTCGCGCTGATGCTTCTCGATCTCGACCGCTTCAAGGAGGTCAACGACCTCTTCGGTCATGCGGCCGGCGATGCAGTGCTGCAGAGGGTGGCGCAATGCGCTTCGGGCGTGCTCCGCCATGGGCAGATGCTCGCCCGCCTCGGCGGCGACGAGTTCGCCATCATCGCGCCGAACCTTCCCGACCCGCAGGCCGCAGGCCGCATCGCCGAGGCGGTGCTTTCCAAGCTGCGCCAAGAGAGCCAACTGTCGCCCGGCGGCGAGCTGGTGTCGGCCAGCATCGGCATTGCTCTTTTCCCGCTGGACGCCGACGAGCAGGCGGCGCTGGTAAGCCATGCCGACACCGCGCTCTACCGCGCCAAGGCCGAGGGCAAGGACACTTATCGCTATTTCGAGGCTTCGATGGGCGCCGAGACGCGCGACAGGCGCGCCATGGAGCACGATCTGCGCCAGGCGGTTGCGCGCGGCGAGTTCCGGTTGGTCTATCAGCCGCAAAAGGAGATCAGCAGCGGCAAGATGATCGGTTTCGAGGCCTTGATCCGCTGGCATCATCCGGAGCGCGGCAACATCCCGCCGTCGGTCTTCATCCCGGTCGCGGAAGACAGCGGCACTATCGCCCAGATCGGCGAATGGGTGCTGGCGACGGCCTGCGAGGAAGCCGTGCGCTGGAAAAATCCGCTGACCATCGCCGTCAATGTCTCGGCGGTGCAGCTCCACAACCCGAATTTCAGCCGCAAAGTACACGAGATCCTGCTGCGTTCGGGACTTCCAGCCGGACGGCTGGAGCTTGAAGTGACCGAGACGGCGCTTATCAAGGATATGCCGCGGGCGCTGGCGACCCTGCGGCAGGTCAAGGCGCTTGGTATTCGCGTCGCGATGGACGATTTTGGAACCGGCTATTCATCGCTTTCCAATCTCCGCGCTTTCCCTTTCGACAAGATCAAGATCGACGGCTCCTTCATCAAGTCGGTCGACAGGAATGGTCAGGTCGCGGCCATCGTGCGCGCCGTGCTGGGGCTGGGGCGCGGCCTGGGCCTGCCTGTTCTGGCCGAAGGCGTCGAAACGCTGGACGAATTGCGCTTCCTCGATGCCGAGGACTGCGAGATCGGCCAAGGATACTATCTCGGCAGGCCAAGCCCGATCGAAACCTTCAGCGAGCTGACCGGCGTGCCGGCGGCGATGGATGCTGTCGAGGCCCGCGGCGGCCGCATCCTCATGCTCGAGCCCGCCGCCGCGCGCTCAGCTTGACGGACCGAGCGCGGCTTCCACCAGTCGCTTGGCGTCGGGACTCGACCATTCCGCCGGTCCGTTCATATGTGCGATCAGGCAGCCTTCGCCGTCGATCAGCATCGTCACCGGCAGGCCAAGCGCCAGCCCGCGCGTCTTGGCCTCGTTGAACAGGCCCATTGTCGCATCCCGGTAGTAGCCGAGCGTCTCGATGCCGATCTCCTTCAGGAACTTTTTCGGCTTGGCGTCATCGCCGGTGTCGACATTGACCGCGACGACCTCGAAAGTGTTGCCGCCTTTTTCCTTCTGCAACGCATCGAGCGCCGGCATTTCGGCGCGGCAGGGCGCGCACCATGTCGCCCACAGATTGAGCAGCACCGTCTTGCCGGCATGGCCGGCGATCGTCGTCGGCTTGCCGTCGGGTCCGTTGAAGGCGAGTCCCTTCAGCGATTGCGGCGGATCCGCCGGCTGCAGTGCCGCGACCTGACCGACCGCCTTTGCCGCAACCTGCTTGGCCCGTTCGGCCTTCGCCTTGCAAGCGACGTCGTCCTTGCCGGTGCTGGCCGCGGCAACCTGATCCGGCGCGTTGTTGCCAGAACCGCTCTCGCTGACATATACCGCGACCGCGCCGGCCAGCACGCCCGCTACAAGCGCGGCGAGGATGAGGCGCGGGGCCGGGAAGAATTTATTGCCGTCTGCCATTTTCTTAAAAACTGCTCCGGAGCACGGGTTATAGCGATGAGCGACAAGAAGGCTAGCAACCAGATGTGGGGCGGACGTTTTGCCTCGGGTCCGGCCGCGATCATGGAAGCGATCAACGCATCGATCGCCTTCGACCGCAAACTCTACGCGCAGGACATCCGCGGCTCGATCGCCCACAGCGAGATGTTGGCTGAAACGGGCATTATTTCGGCCGCCGATCAAGAAAAAATCGCTCACGGCCTGAACACGATCCTGAAAGAGATCGAGGCCGGGAAATTCGAATTCTCGACCAAGCTCGAAGACATCCATATGAATGTCGAGGCGCGTCTGGCCGATCTGATCGGGTCGGCTGCCGGCCGCCTGCATACCGCCCGCTCGCGCAACGATCAGGTGGCGGTCGATCTGAAACTCTGGGTCAAGGAGGAATGCCAGCGCATAGCCCATGCGCTGAAGGACCTCATCGGCGCCTTTCTCGAGCGCGCCGAGGAGCACGCCGCGACGGTAATGCCCGGCTTCACCCATATGCAGGCCGCGCAGCCGGTGACCTTCGGTCATCATTGCATGGCTTATGTCGAGATGTTCGGCCGCGATCTGTCACGTGTCCGCGACGCCATCGAGCGCATGGACGAAAGCCCGCTGGGCGCCGCCGCGCTGGCCGGCACGAGCTTTTCCATCGACCGCCATATGTCGGCGAAGGCGCTCGGCTTCCGCGAGCCGATGCGCAATTCCCTCGACAGCGTGTCGGACCGCGACTTCGCGCTCGAATTCCTCTCGATCGCCGCGATCTGCGGCACGCATCTGTCGCGGCTGGCCGAAGAGATCATCATCTGGTCGACGCCGCAATTCGGCTTCATCCGGCTATCGGATTCATTCTCCACCGGCTCCTCGATCATGCCGCAGAAGAAGAACCCCGACGCCGCCGAATTGGTGCGCGGCAAGACCGGCCGCATCAACGGCCATTTGGTCGGCTTGCTGACGGTGATGAAGGGCATGCCGCTGACCTATGGCAAGGACATGCAGGAGGACAAGGAATCGGTTTTCGACGTAGCCGAAACGCTCGACCTGATGCTGGCGGCGACCACCGGCATGGTGCGCGACATGACCGTGAACACGGCCGCCATGAAGAAGGCCGCCGGCGCCGGTCACGCCACCGCCACCGACCTCGCCGACTGGCTGGTGCGCAATCTCGGCCTGCCCTTCCGCGAGGCCCATCACGTCACCGGCCGCGCCGTGGCCCTTGCCGAGGAGAAGAAGGTCGGGCTGGAAAAGCTCTCGTTGGAGGACCTGCGCTCGATCCATCCCGGCATCACCGACGACATCTTCTCGGTGCTCGCCGTGCAGAATTCGGTGAAGAGCCGCGTAAGCTTCGGCGGCACCGCTCCGTCGGAAGTGAGGAAGCAAATCCGCTACTGGAAAAAGCGCTTGGCCAAGGCGTGAAAGGCTGATTGATGCAAACTGACAAGATTTTAGAACGCTACAGCCACCAGAAATCCAACCTGAGCCTGGCTCTTCTTTCCGACGAGGACGGTGGGGAGCCAACGATCCTCATACAAGGTTCAAAGCGAGCGCTGCACCTTCTCGCAGAACTTCTCCTTGCAGTCGCTGATGAGAAAGCCAACGACGGCTTCGGGATGGGACCAAGAAGCGCCGGAAGTTTCCATTTTTCCGCCACGTCCGAGTTTGGCGTTTATGTCCGTCGGCTGGACGAATAACGAATTCTTGGGGCTTGATTTTGCCGGGATGCAATGCGCCGAAAACTCGGCTAAAAGCGCGGCTGGACAAAACAGTTTCGAACGGATGGATCGATGACCCGAGGCAGGATTTTGGTGACGCTCGCGCTGCTGGCGGCGGTTGTCACCGTCACGGCCTGCGGCAGGAGAGGCGGCCTCGATACGCCTTACGAGGCTGCCGTGCAGGCGCGCAAGGATGCGGAGCGAGCCAAACAGCCGCTGCCGCCCGAGCCTGAGAAACCGGTCAAGGACAAGAAGTTCATTCTCGACCCCTTGCTCTAGAGCCGAGGAGATCATCCGATCTCATCGCGCTCCAATTTTCGGACCTCTCCCCGTGAACCATTTCGACTACCGCGACGGCGTTCTCTACGCCGAGGATGTGGCAATCCCCGATATCGCCGCCAGCGTCGGCACGCCGTTTTACTGCTATTCGACCGCGACCCTGACCAGGCATTTCCGCGTCTTCAAGGAAGCTTTTGCCGGTCTCGACGCGCTGGTCTGCTACGCCATGAAGGCGAATTCCAACCAGGCCGTGCTGAAGACCTTGGCAAGACAAGGCGCCGGCGCCGACGTGGTGTCGGAAGGTGAACTGCGGCGCGCCTTGGCCGCCGGCATCCCCGCGAGCAAGATCCTGTTTTCCGGCGTCGGCAAGACCGCGCGGGAAATGGACTTCGCCCTCAATGCCGGCATCCTCTGCTTCAACGTCGAGTCCGAACCCGAACTCGAACTGCTGTCGGCGCGCGCCACAGCGCTCGGCAAGGTGGCACCCGTCTCGCTGCGCATCAACCCGGACGTCGACGCCAGGACCCACAAGAAGATCTCCACCGGCAAGGCCGAGAACAAGTTCGGCATCCCGTGGCAGCGGGCGCGCCAGGTCTATGCCCGCGCGGCGGAGCTGCCGGGCATCAAGGTCACCGGCATCGACACCCATATCGGCAGCCAGATCACCGAGTTGCAGCCTTTCGACGACGCTTTCGCGCTGCTGGTGGAACTGGTCGGCGTGCTGCGCGCCGACGGGCATTCAATCGAGCATGTCGATCTCGGCGGCGGCCTCGGCATTCCGTACCGCGTCGACAACAGCCCGCCGCCCTTGCCCGACGCCTATGCCGAGATCGTCAGGAAGCATGTCACCCGGCTCGGCCTGAAGGTGATGTTCGAGCCTGGCCGGCTGATCGTCGGCAATGCCGGCATCCTGGTCTCGGAAGTGATCTATGTGAAGGAAGGCGACGCCAAGAACTTCCTCGTCGTCGACGCCGCCATGAACGACCTGATCCGGCCGACGCTCTACGATGCCTTCCACGACATCAAGCCGGTGGTGCAGCCGCCGGCCACCACGCCGCGCATGACGGTCGATATCGTCGGGCCGGTCTGCGAGACAGGCGATTTCCTCGGCCTCGACCGCGACCTCCCCAGGCTGAATCCTGGCGACCTCATCGCCGTCGCCACCGCTGGAGCTTACGGCGCCGTGCAGGCCGGCACCTACAACACCCGGCTCCTGGTGCCGGAAGTGCTGGTCGACGGCGACCGTTTTCACGTCGTGCGGCCGCGCCAGACCCATGAGGAGCTGATCGGGCTGGATTCATTGCCGGAGTGGCTGAAATAGAAGCACGAGGGTCCCGCGCTCAAAGGAGCAAGCCATGCTGGAGACTGGAGCTATCACGCGCGATCGCATCGCCGCGGTGGAACCGCGCATCCGCCCGTTCGTCCGCCACACGCCGGTAATGCGCGTCGACATGGCTGACTTCGGCCGGCCGGCCTTTCCGGTCGATCTGAAGCTCGAATGTCTGCAGCATTCCGGCTCGTTCAAGGCGCGCGGCGCATTCACCAACCTGCTCGAGCGGCAGGTGCCCGCAGCGGGTGTGGTCGCCGCCTCCGGCGGCAATCATGGCGCCGCCGTCGCCTATGCCGCCATGAAGCTCGGGCACAGGGCCACCATCTTCGTGCCCGAGGTCAGCCCGCCGGCAAAGCTCGAGCGCATCCGCAGCTATGGCGCCGAGCTGGTGGTCGGCGGTGCGCGCTATGCCGAGGCGCTGGCTGCCAGCGAGGATTTTGCCGAACGAACCGGCGCCCTGCGGATCCACGCCTTCAACCAGGAAGAGACGCTAATCGGCCAAGGCACTCTCGGGCTCGAGATCGAAGCCGATCTGCCGCAGATCGACACACTGCTTGTCGCGGTCGGCGGCGGCGGCCTGATCGGCGGCATCGCCGCCTGGTTCGCTGGCCGCATCCGCATCATCGCCATCGAGCCCGAGGGCGCGCCGACGCTTCACCGCGCCTTCGAAGCCGGCAAGCCGGTCGATGCACCGGCCGAGGGCATCGCCGCCGATTCGCTGGCGCCGAAGCGCGTCGGCGAAATGATGTTCCCGATCGCGAAAGCTTTCGTCGAGCGCTCGATCCTGGTCAGCGACGACGACATCGTGGCGGCGCAGAAAGCGCTCTGGGACCGGGCGCGAATCATCGCCGAGCCGGGCGGGGCCGCTGCCTTTGCCGCGATGCTTTCCGGCCGCTACGCGCCGGCTCCCGGCGAGCGCGTGGCCGTCCTGGTCTGTGGTTCCAATACGAATCCCGCGAATTTCTGATCGTAAAGGCGGCGAACCCGTCACAGATTTTGGAACCCGCCTCGCCTTCGCCGTGTTTGGTGTTATCCTCTGCTCATAAGGTCCGGGCGATCCTGCCCGGGCAGGAAGGGCCGATGACGGAACGACCCATTTCCAGCGACGAACGCGGTCTGGCCGGGCGCCTTGCCTTGACCCGGCTGGCGACGCGGGCCTCGATGATCTTCGAGCGCGGCTGGCCGTTGCTGTTGCCGCTGGCGGTGGTCGCCGGCCTGTTCCTCAGTGTCTCGTGGCTGGGCTTGTTCCAGCGCCTGCCGGATCTGGCGCGGATCGGCCTCCTGATCCTCTTCTCCATCTCGGCGCTCGCCGCGCTCTTTGCGCTGCGCCTCTTCCGCATTCCTTCCGCCGCCGAGGTCGACCGACGCATCGAGGCAGCGAACGAGCTGCTGCACAGCCCCGTGCAGGTGCAGACCGACCGCCCGAGCGGCGCGGACAGCCTCTTCTCGCAGGCGCTGTGGCGCGAGCACCAGAAGCGCATGGCCGAGCGGCTCTCCGACCTGGGCGCCGACAGGCCGCGCACAAGCGTGCCGGATTACGACCGCTGGGGCCTGCGGGCTGTGGTGGGGCTGCTGTTCGTCACCGCTTTTGCCTTCTCCTTCGGACCTTTCGGCGGCAGGATCAGCGACGGCTTCGTCGCCAGCGCCGCGCGCGATAGCGTGCCGCCCCGCATCGATGCCTGGGTGACGCCGCCTTCCTATACCGGCAAGCCGCCGCTGTTCTTGACCGCCGACGTCAACCAGGCCGCGCAGGTCTTCAGCGTCCCTGAGGGCAGCGACGTCTCGCTGCGCGTCACTGGCGGAACCGGCGAAGAAACGCTGAGCTATGCCGACGCGAACGGCAATGATCGCGCCATCGAACCGGTTGCGCCGAAGGGCGCCACGCCAGCCGCGGCACAGCCGGGGTCCCCAGCCGGGCTCAAAGTGCGCCAGTTCTCCGGCAAGCTGAACACCAACGGCACGCTGCGGCTCAAGTCCGGCGAGGACGATCTCGGCCACTGGGCCTTCGCCATCATCCCGGACAAACCGCCGACGATCCGTTTCGTCGGCGAGCCCAAGCGTGCCGTCAATGGCGCCATCGAGCTCAACTACCAGATCGACGACGACTATGGAGCGGCCTCCGCCAAGGCCGTCTTGGAGCTGTCTGAGCCGCCGCCCGCCAATGCGCATCCGCTCTATGGCCCGCCCGACATGCCGCTGACGCTGCCGCGCCGCGGCGGCAAGGCGAACGCCGCTAAGACGACCAAGGATCTGACCGAGCATGTCTGGGCCGGCAGCACCATCAAGCTGACGCTCACCGCCACCGACGATGCCGGCCATACCGCCACCAGTGAGACCAAGACGCTGGTGATGCCGGAGCGGCCCTTCTCCAATCCCCTGGCCCGCGCGGTGATCGAGCAGCGCCGCCTGTTGGCGCTCGACGCCAACGCCAAGCCGCGCGTGCTCGACCTGATGGACGCGATCACCCTGCGCCCGGAGGATACTTTCGACAACATGTCGCATTACCTCGCGATCATGAGCGCCAGGAGCCGGCTGAAGCTTGCCGAGAACGACGACCAGCTGCGCAACGAGGTGGCTTATCTGTGGGAGATCGCGCTCGGCATCGAGGAAGGCAATCTGTCGGCCGCCGAGCGTCGGCTGCGCCAGGCGCAGCAGGCGCTACAGGACGCCATCAAAAACGGCGCCAGCGACGAAGAGCTCGAAAAGGCGATGAAGGAACTTCGCGAGGCGATGAACCAGTTCCTGCAGGAATTCGCCCAGCGCGCCCAGCAGAACCCGAACGCGCCGCAGATGCAGCAGAACGGTCGGGAACTGCGCCAGAGCGACATCAACCGGATGATGGACGAGATCGAGAATCTCGCCAAATCCGGCGACCGAGACCGGGCCCAGCAGTTGTTGTCGGAACTGCAGGACATGATGAACAACCTGCAGGCCGGCCGCCAGCAGCAGGCCGGCCTGCAGGACAGCGAGATGCGCCAGCAGATGGACAAGCTGGGCGAGATCATGCGGCGCCAGCAGGAGATGATGAACGATACCTTCCGCCTCGATCAGATGCAGCGCGGCGATCGCCAGCGCGGTGCAAATCGCGACGAGCAGCTGGGCGAGGATGGCGAGCAGTCGCAGGATGGGCAGAAGCCCGGTGATGACCGCGACCCGCTCGGCCGGCCGAAGCAAATGACGCCGCAGGAATTCGCGGATGCGCTGAAGCAGCTGCAGGAAGGTCAGGGCCAGTTGCAGAGCGAGCTCGACAAGCTGAAGAAGGGCCTCGAAGGCATGGGCATGCAGCCCAATGAGGGCTTTGGCGAGGCCGGCAAATCCATGGGCGATGCCGAGCAGGCGCTGGGCGAAGGCGAAGGCGACCAGGCGGTCGGCCACCAGGGCCGCGCGCTGGAGGCGCTGCGCCGCGGCGCCAAGGAGATGATGAAGCAGATGCAGGCCATGCAGGGCGACCAGGGCGGCAGCGAACAGGGCGGACGTCGGCAGGACGCCGACCGCGACCCGCTTGGCCGGCCGCGCGCCACGAAGGGCCCCGACGACGGCAACTCCGTCAAGGTGCCCGACGAGATCGACGTGCAGCGCGCCCGCCAGATCCTCGAAGCGATCCGCAAGCGCCTCGGCAACGCGCTCAGCCCGGACATCGAGCGCAGCTACCTCGAACGCCTGCTCGAACTGAAATAGCGCCCACACCGGTCACCGCCGACATGCCGAAGCTTGGAACCGTCACGCCGATCCTGCGCATGTTCGATACCGTCAAGGCGCGAGAGTTCTATCTCAACTTCCTCGGTTTCGAGGTCCGCTTCGAGCATCGCTTCGACGACAACGCGCCGCTCTATATGGGCGTCGCCCGCGACGGCTGCGAGCTGCATTTGAGCGAGCATCATGGCGACGGCTCGCCCGGTGCCAATATACGCATCGAAGCGACCGGCATCATTGAGCTGCATCGCGAGTTCAAGGCCAAGAACTACCGCTTCAACAGGCCGAGCCTCGAGACGACGCCTTGGCAGACGAAGGAGGTCACGGTGATCGATCCGTTCGGCAATCGCCTGACCTTTTTCGAAAGAGACTGAGCCGCAGGTCGCTCTCGCCACACGCATTGCAGGCCGCGCTGCCTGCCGGTATCGTCATCGTCAAGGGAGACTGGCGATGATCGACTTCTGGTTCTCCATCGGCAGCACCTACACCTATCTTTCGGTGATGCGTCTCGCCGAGGTTGCGGCTGAGACCGGCATCGAGTTCCGCTGGCGACCCTTCAATGTGCGCGCCATCATGATCGAGATGGACAACATTCCCTTTGCCAAGAAGCCGGCGAAGGCCGCTTATATGTGGCGCGACATCGAGCGCCGAGCGGCGATGTACAGGATGGTGCCGAAACTGCCGGCCCCCTACCCGCTGGCCGAGCTCGAACGCGCCAATCGCGTGGCTCTCATCGCGGCGCGCGAGGGCTGGTGCGAAGCCTATGCCCGGGAAACGTACCGGCGCTGGTTTGAAATGGGTGAGCCGGCTGGTAGCGAGCCAAACATTTCGGCTAGCATCGAGAAAGCCGGACAGAAAGCAGAGCCGGTTCTTCGGCGGGCCGACAGCGATGACGCCAAGGCCGAGCTCGCGGCCGCGACGGAGCAGGCCAAGGCGCTCGGCATCTTCGGCTCGCCGAGCTTCGTCTTCGACGGCGAATTGTTCTGGGGCGACGATCGCCTTGAGGATGCCATGCGATGGCTCAAGCAGATGGAGAGCGGACCGCCGGATTGAGCGGACCGTTTCGTACGTCAAAGACTGGCTGTTGCCTGTGCCTGCCTGGTCAGCATGAAAGCCTCGCGGATCGCGTTTTCCATCCCGTCGATCGCTTCGCCCGTCGCCAGCGGATTGCGGTGAAGCACCACATTCGAGGAATCGATGTCGCCGAAGCCGTCGGCGGCGGTCAGTTCGCGGCAATCGGGCGGGATGTTGCTGCGCGAGATCGGTGCGATCGCCAGGCCAGAAGTGACCGCCAGCGTCAGGCCGCCATTGGTGTCGCTGGTGTAGGCGACGCGGTAGTCGAGGCCGCGCTGCTGCAGCGACTTGATCGCGAAGTCCCGACACCAGCCATTGCGGCTGTAAAGCGCGATCGGCACCGGCCGTTCCTCATGCATGTGATGCAGCGTTGACGTCACCCATACCGTGGGATCGTGCATCAGCACATCGCCGCCGGAAAAACCTTCCCACTCGAACACCACCGCAAGGTCGAGTTCGCCGGCCGCAAGCGCCCTCACCTGCGAGTCGGAATGCGCGTAACGCACCGTGACCTCCACGCGCGGGTGGCGTTTGGCGAATTCGCCAAGTGCCCGCGACAAGGTTGACCGCCCGTATTCGGCAGGAATGCCGATGCGCACTAGCCCGCCGAGCGGCGGCGCGACCAGCGATGCCGCCGTCTCGTCGAGCAGCGAGACGATGCGGCGGGCGTTGGTGATGAGCTCGCCGCCGCGGCGTGTCAGCGCCACCCCGCGAGAGCCGCGCTCGAACAGGCTGTCGCCCACCATGTCTTCCAGCTTTTTCATCTGCATGGACACCGCCGACTGGGTGCGTCCGGCCTTTTCCGCCGCCTTGGTGAAATTGCCGGTCTCGGCCACCGCCACGAAGGTGCGCAGGAGGTCGCTGTCGAGGGTGGGCTTCATCGATGCCGCCATAAGAAATTTTGATTGCTGGTATCATTCCAATTCGTTTGCAACATGTCAAACGTCGCAGGATAGTTGCTCTACCCATTGGATATGCGGCCGTGAGATTCGGCAGCGGACCAATTCGAAGAGTCCTCACTCGTGCCCGCTGCCCGAAACGGTGGCGGGCTCTTTTTCACTGGAACGAACATGCAGAACCGGATGGTGCTTGGCATTTTGAGCCTCTGCCTCGGCGTTCTTGTCTTTTCGTTGCAGGACCCGCTGGTGAAGGCGGTTTCGGGCAGCTATCCGGTGACGGAAGTGATGGCGATCCGCGCCCTCGTGGCGCTGCCGATCCTGGTCGTTATCGTCCAGGCCGATGTCGGCCTGACAGCCTTGCTGTCGAAACGAGCGGGCATGCTGACGCTGCGCGGCTTCATCCAATTCAGCTCCTACACCGTCTACTATCTGGCGATTGCCGCCCTCTCGCTGGCCGACGCGATAGCGCTCTATTTCATGGCGCCGCTCTTCATCATGTTGCTTGCCGGACCTTATCTCGGCGAGCACGTCTCCGGGCGGACGCTGACGACGGTGCTGATCGGCCTGGTGGGCGTGGTCGTGATGTTGCGTCCGGGCGCCGGATTGTTCGACTGGGCGGCACTGCTGTCGCTCGGCTCGGCATTCCTCTACGGGTTCTCGCAGCTGATGGCGCGCCGGATCGGCGAGACCGAATCCTCGACGGTGATGGCCTTCTACCAGAACGGCGCCTATCTCACCGGCGCTGTGGCGGTCGCCGCGGTGTTTCATCTTGCCGGCATCACCCATGCGGGCCACCCGAGCCTCGACTTCCTGGTGCGGCCCTGGGTCTGGCCGGCGCTGCCGGACTTCCTGAAGATGGCGGCCTGCGGCTTCGTTGCCTCCGCCGGCATGATCTTGCTGTCGCAGGCCTACCGGATGGCGCCCGCCAACCAGGTCGCAACCTTCGAATACACGGGCATCCTCTGGTCGCCGCTGTGGGGCTTCCTGTTTTTCGCCGAGGTCCCGCGGTCAACGACGGTGCTGGGCGCGGCGCTGATCATCGGCGCCGGTCTGGTTGCACTGAACGGTGAGCGCCGACGCGGCGCAGCACCTGCAATCGCAGCGACCGGCGATGCCGTCTGAACGATCAAGCGAAGCAGCTTAATGCCCGTCCGACGCGGGCGCGTATTTCGGCAAGCGTGAACGGCTTCTGCACGACGTCGAGGATGATGCCGTTCAATTCCTCGGCGCGCTCGCGCTGGTCGGCATAGCCGGTCATCAGCATGATCTTCATGGCCGGAAACTGTTTTGCCGCCGCGGTCGCCATCTCGATGCCGTCCATCTCCGGCATGCGGATATCGGATACCACGAGATCGTAGCTGCCGCGCTGCTGGCGGATCAGGGTGAGCCCCTGCGCGCCATCGGCGGCGATGGTGACACTGTGCCCATCACGCTCCAGCGCGCGGGCAGCGAGGGTGCGGACGGATTCATCGTCCTCGACGATCAAAAGCTTTGCCATGCCGAGATAGATGCCGCCGAAACGTTGACGTTTTCTGAAAATTTGAAACGTCTATGCGGCCTCTTTCGGCGCGACCTTACTTGTCGCCTTTCACGACCCCGACAAACGGCAATTCCCGGAAAGCATGCGCGACGTCCATGCCGTAGCCGACGACGAAATAATCGGGGCAGTCGAAGCCGACATAATCGGCGTTGAGCGTGGTCTGGCGGCGCATGCGCTTGTCGAGCAGCACCGCGATGGCGCAGCTCCTGGCGCCGCGCGACAGCATCAGGTCGCGGGTGAAGGAAAGCGTCTTGCCGGATTCGAGGATGTCGTCGATCAAAAGAACGTCGCGGCCGGCGACCTCGTTGTCGATGTCGCGCAGCACCTTGACCTCGCCGCTTGTGGTGCCGGCGCCGTAGCTGGAGATGAAGATGAATTCGACCTCGGGCGACAGGCCGACGTCGTGCATGGCGCGGATAAGATCGGCGGCAAAGACGAACGAGCCTTTCAGGATCGATATCACAAGCAGGTCGTGATAGTCGCGCCCGGCGATTTCCTTGGCGAGCTCGAGATTGCGCCGGGCGATCGCCGACGCCGAAAACAGGACCTCGATGTCCTTGCCGCGTACAACTGGCATAGCTTTTTCCTTCAGAATCGCCTGCAACGCCGGAAGGGCTAGGTTCATCAATATTCAGGTCAGGCCGAACCCAAAATAGCGGGTTCCGAGAACCGGTGCAGAGCGTACTCAAGCACGTGAGCACCTAAGCGCAGGAAACCACTAATTGCAGGCCGGCATCACCTGAATATCGATGCACTTACCCGGCGAAGGTGACCGATACGGCCTTCACGCCGTTTCTAGGGACATCGAACCGGCTGGAAAAGCCGAATCTTTCGCCGGGCGCCAGCGAGCGGTTGGATGTCCCCAACCTGTAGCGGATGACATTGCTGGCATTGTCGGTGACGCGGATCTCGAGCGGCGGCAGCGACTCCGCCCGTACGCCGTCATTGGCGGCCTCGCCGTCGATGAACAGGATAGGCTTCAGCCCCGAGGCATCGATTCGCGACGTCACACCGGAAATGCTGAGCGCGCTTGCCGGCTGCGCAGCCGCCCAGAAGGGGCTCTGACGCACCAGGGCATGTCCGCCCGACACCCAGAAAGCCACGAGTGCGGCGCCCACTCCGGCGGCCCAGAAGATTGGACCGCCACGCGAGGCCGGCCGCGCCGGCGCAGCCTCCGGTTTGCGCAGCATGCCCATGCCAGCGATGGATGGCGTCGAGGGCGCTTGCGGCGGCAACGGCGCCGCAATCGGTTCCGAACGGGCGGCGAATCGCGGCAGCACCACATAGTCGGCATCGACGACATCGGTGTCGAGGATGACGCGCTCCGGCGCGGCCTTTGTCGCCGTGCCGGTCATGATTTCGCCGGAAACAGAGCGCGCGGTTCTATCCTCAGCCATTACGGCCCCAGTGCAATCTTCGTTGCTTTTGGGTAAACGCAAATGGTTAACGCTTCCCCACCGGAACTGCTGTGAAACGTCGAAAGCGCGCAGAAATTAACCAACGATTAACCATGCCGGCCGATGGTCTTGGCAGAGAACAGGCTGGCGGGATGCCGCCTAAGGTTTCAGGTCGCCGAACGTGATCCGCTTCGAAAATGTCGGCCTCCGCTATGGCATGGGTCCGGAGATCCTCCGCGACATTTCCCTGCACATTCCGGAGCGCTCCTTTCAGTTCCTGAGCGGCCCCTCGGGCGCCGGCAAGACCACCTTGCTGCGCCTGCTTTTCATGTCGCTGAAGCCGACGCGCGGCCTGATCACCATTTTCGGCAAGGATCGTTCGCGCATCTCGCGCGGCGAGTTGCCGCTGCTCAGGCGCCGCATCGGCGTGGTGTTCCAGGATTTCCGCCTGCTTGACCACATGACCACTTACGAGAACGTGGCGCTGCCGTTGCGCGTGCGCGGGCGCGAGGAGGGGAGCTATCGCACCGACGTCACCGAACTCCTGAAATGGGTTGGCCTCGGGGAGCGCATGCATGTGCTGCCGCCGGTGCTGTCGGGCGGCGAGAAGCAGCGTGCTGCGATCGCTCGCGCGCTGATCGAGCAGCCGGAGATCCTGCTTGCCGACGAGCCGACCGGCAACGTCGATCCGCCGCTGGCGCGCCGGCTGCTGAGGCTCTTTATCGAGCTCAACCGGCTCGGCACCGCCGTGGTGATCGCAACCCACGACCTCGGCCTGATGGAGCAGGTCGATGCGCGGCGCATGATTCTGGCCGGCGGAAGGCTGGACGTCTATGACTGAACTTCCGGCCGATCACCTGCACGAGGAAGCCGTCGAGACGCCGGCTATCGTTCGCCGTGTCCAGCGCAAGATGGCGCCGATCGTGCCGGCGCACAACATCGCCGGCCGGGCCCTGGTGCTGGTCATCGCCATCATGACCTTCCTGTCCTGCCTGACCTTCGGCGCCGTGACGCTGGTGCGCGACACCGCCTCGGTCTGGGAGAACCAGATCTCGCGCGAGGCGACGATCCAGATCAAGCCCGTCGAGGGCCTCGACATGGAAGCAGCCCTCGCGCAGGCCTCTGAGATCGCCAGCGAGTTCCCGGGTGTGAAGGGTACGAGGATCGTCGACCGCGATGCGACGGCGCGCCTTTTGGAGCCGTGGCTGGGCACCGGCCTCAACATTGATGAACTGCCGGTGCCGCGCCTCATCGTCGTCACCATCGACGAGGCCAATCCGCCCGACTTCGCGGCCATGCGCGCCGCGATCACGCCCAAGCTGCCGAGCGCCGCGCTCGACGACCATCGCACCTGGGTCGACCGGCTGGTCGCCATGGCGCATACGACAGTGACGATCGGCTTTGCCGTTTTGGCGCTGATATTATCGGCGACGGTGCTGACGGTGGTGTTCGCCACGCGCGGCGCCATGGCCGGCAACGGCCACATCATCGAGGTCCTGCATTTTGTCGGCGCCGAGGCCCGCTTCATCGCGCGCGAATTCCGTTGGCATTTCCTGGTCACCGGCATGAAAGGCGCCGCCGCCGGAGGTGCCGCCGCTATCATGGTCTTCATCGTCTTTTCCTGGTGGTCGTCGCGCAACATGGCGACGCCTGAGGCCGACCAGGCGACCGCGCTGTTCGGCAATTTCGCGATCGGCTCCACCGGCTATCTCGGCGTCGCCCTGATGGTGCTGGTGATCGGCGCGCTGACCGCTGCCACCTCGCATGCCACGGTCGTCGCCTATCTCAGCGAGATCGACATCCGGCAGCCGGAGGCGGTCTGATCATGACGCGTAGCCAAGGGTGGCGCGAATGCAAGAGGTGGCAAGTTGGGTTTCCAATGCGATCCGGACTCCACAAGTGCATGATCACGCAAGGGAAACTGCCGTAACGCAATGTGCGCCGTGCTATCTATGAAAGGCGACGTTTCAGAGTTAACCATTGGATGTTTTCAGGATTAACCTGGGGATGATGGACGCGCGGGACTCGATCGGAACGGCTGGACGGATGCCAGCGGCGCTTACGCGGGGTGCTGCGTCTGCAAGAACCGGTCGTCTCAGATTTGCGCTTCGTCTCTGCGGTTTCTTCGTGCTTGCCCTGCTGGCGCTTTTCGCCGGCGGCTTCGGCTGGTTTGCCGACAAGGTCAGCAACATGACGACGCCGGTCAATCCGGCCAGGGCCGACGCAATCATCGTGCTCACCGGGGGCCAGTCGCGACTCGACGCCGCCATGGATCTGCTGGCATCAGGCAAGGGCGAGCGGCTCTTGATCAGCGGTGTTCACCCCACCGCCAGCCGCCGCCAATTGCAAGCGGCAATGGGCGGCGACAAGCAGCTGTTCTCCTGCTGCGTCGACATCGACCGCGCCGCGCTCGACACGATCGGCAATGCCGAGGAGAGCGCCAAATGGGTGGAAAGCCACGCCTATGGCAGCATCATCGTCGTGACCAACAACTACCACATGCCGCGCAGCCTGCTCGAGATGCGCCGGCTGCTGCATGGCGCGCGGCTTGAGCCCTATCCGGTGGTCAACAACAAGCTCGGCAATGGCAGCTGGCTGACCAAGCCGGAAGCGCTGCGCGTGCTGCTCACCGAATACAGCAAATATGTGTTGGCGCTGGCGCGCGGCATCGTCCCGCTTCGGCCGACCACCGAGGGCGTCACGCTCGCCGAAGCCTCTACGGTGAGCAAGAACTAAGCTTCGCCAGACGCGCTGTTGCGCAGGCGTGCGATCTCCTGCTCCAGACCGGCAATGCGTCTATCCCGCTCGGCAAGCGCCGCGGCCACATCCGCCGCTTCGAAGCGCTGCGGAATATGCTGCGGGCAATTTGCATCCCAGGCCGTGACGCTGAACAGGATCGCCTGCTCCGGCCGCGCCTTGTAGTTGGCCGGCATCAGCCTCGCCGTCAGCTCCGCATCGTCCTCGACGACGCGCGCTGTGCCCCAGATCTTGATGCGCTGCCGAAGCATGTAGTCGATCAGGAACAGGAAGGCCTGGGCATTGTCCGCAAGATTGCCCTGGGTGATGAACTGCCGGTTCCCCGAGAAATCGGCAAAGCCGATCGTTTGCTCGTCCAGCACCTTCAGGAAGCCGGCTGGCCCGCCGCGATGCTGAACATAGGGTTGACCTCCGCCATTGGCTGTCGCCAGGAACACACTGGTCTGCGCCTCGACGAAGGCGGCGAGGTCGGGCGTGATCGTCGCTCGCCAGCCGCCGCGCTCCTCGACCCGCGCATAAGATGCGCGCGAGCCCTTGCGGGACTGGATGGCCTTGACCGTAGGGGTAAAGGCGACGTCGCTAGTGAAGGCGTCCATGGCGGCTGTCCTCTGCCAAAGTGGAACGACATGTAGCCCCTTCCGAAATCCGGAGGTAGAAGGCATAGTTGCAATCCATCCTTCCACATTTCGGAAGAATAAATGGACCGCCTCGACGCCATGTCCTTGTTCGTAGCCACGGTGGAGGCCGGCAGCCTTTCCGCCGTCGCGCGACACGCCGGCGTACCGCTCGCCACCGTCAGCCGCAAGCTCTCCGAACTGGAGAGGCACCTCAAGACGCGTCTGCTCAACCGGTCGACGCGGCGCCTCACCTTGACGGACGCTGGTCGTTCCTATCTCGCCGCCTGCCGCCGTATCCTCGATGAGGTGGGCGAAGCCGAACGAGCCGCCGCTGGCGAATATTTGAGCCCGACCGGCGAGCTGGTGATCACTGCGCCGGTCGTCTTCGGCCGCCTGCATGTGCTGCCGGTCGTCACAGATTTTCTGGCCGCCTATCCCGACGTCGACATCCGCCTGACGCTGTCCGATCGGATCACGCAACTGATCGAGGAGCATATCGATCTTGCCGTGCGCATCGGCGAGCTGCCGGATTCGGCCATGGTCGCAGCGCCCGTCGGCCAGATCCGCCGCATCGTCTGCGCCAGCCCGGCATATCTTGCGAAGCATGGCACGCCGTTCGAACCGCGCGACCTTTCAGGCCACAACTGCATCACCTTCGAAGGGCTTGCCTCTCCCGCGACGTGGAGCTTCGGCACCGACAAGAGCGAAACCGTGGTTCCGGTCCGCTCGCGGCTGCAGCTCAACACCGCCGAGGCAGCAATCGATGCGGCGATCGCCGGCCTCGGCCTGACGAGGGTGCTCTCCTATCAGGCGGACGCCGCGGTGCGCGCCGGCGCGCTTCATGTCGTGCTCGAGCCGTTCGAGCCGCCGCCATGGCCGGTCAATCTCCTGCATGCCGGTCAGGGCCTGCTGCCGGTGAAGCTGCGCGCCTTCCTCGATTTCGCGGCGCCCCGCCTGAAGGAGCGGCTGGCGCGCTCGCTGTGATGCGCCCCACCGTCGCGCCGTTTCCTTTTTGCCCGCGCTTGGTGTAACCAACGCTCACTTCCACACCGGGCCCTTTCCCGCATGCTCATTATCCGCTCGCTGGCGTTCAACCTAGCCTTCTATCTCAGCCTGGTCGTTCAGATGATCTTCTGGACGCCCTTCTATTTCCTGTCGCCCCGCCACCGCGCCTGGTTCGTGCCGAAATTCTGGTCGCGCACCTCGATGTGGCTTTACGACAAGATCGCCGGCACCAGGAGCGAAATCACGGGCGCCGAGAACCTGCCTGAGGGGTCCTTCATCCTGGCGCCGAAGCATCAGTCGTTCTGGGACGCGATCGCCTTTTTTCCTTATCTCGACGACGCCTTGTATATCCTGAAGCGGGAACTGACCTGGATCCCCTTCTTCGGCTGGTACATCATGAAGATGCGCATGATCCCGGTCGACCGCGGCAGCCGCTCCAAGGCGCTGAAAGCGGTCGTTGCCGCGACAAGGCAGGAGATGGCGCGCAACCCGCGTCAGCTTATCATCTACCCGGAAGGCACTCGTCGCCCACCGGGCGCCGAGCCGTCCTACAAATACGGCATCGTCGAGCTCTATACCCAGCTGGGCGTTCCCGTGGTGCCGGTCGCCCATGTCGCCGGCCTCTACTGGCCGCGCCGCAAGTTCATGCGTTATCCGGGCACCATAAAGGCCCGTTTCCTGCCGCCGATTCCTCCGGGGCTCGACAAGGAGGAGTTCATGCAGCGGCTGATCGGCGAGACCGAGACCGCCTGCGACGAGCTGCTGGTCGAGGCCTCGCGCGCGCCGAACCCGCCGCCGATGCCGCCGACGGCGGTGAAGCGGCTGGCGGAGCTCGGCGCTGCGGCGAAGGCCTGAGCTCCCCTTACGGCAGCCCCGCCAGTGCAGTCGTCAGCACCAGCGTCGCCGCGAAGACGAGATTGATGATCCGCGACGCCAATGGATCGCGCAGCAGCCTCGCGAAAATCGTCCCAGCGAGAAGCCAGAGCACATGAATGGCGACGATCATCGCTGCCAGCACCAAAAGCTTGGTCGAAATCCCGAGCCCGTCGACCGTGGATGAAGCTCCCGCGAAGACCGCGCCGATCGCCACATAGGCTTTCGGGTTGGCGACGGCGAGCATGAAGCCGCCGAAGAAGGTGGGACGCGCCGCCGCATTGCCGCCTTGGGCAAGCGGCGGCGCTGTCGCGATCCTGAAGGCAAGGTAGAGGATGTAGAGGGCCGAAGCGACAGTCAGCAACGGCGCCAGCCCCGGCACCGAGGCGAGCATGCCGAATATCCCGGCGGCCACAACCAGGAGCACGGCCGTCGTTCCAAGCACGATGCCGGACGTATAACCCAGCGAAGGCCGCAGCCCGAAAGCGGCGCCGACGGCGGTGACGCTGATCGTCGCCGGACCTGGGCTACCCATGACAACGGTCGCCGCCATGACCAGCGCCAGCACCTGCTGCCAGGGCTGCGCTTCGGACAAAACTTCTCCGACCATGCCGAACCTCAATTCCTGCCGCGATCGGGTAGGAATTGTCGCGAGGCTATCTGCAAGGTCTTGGACGATCGTGCGGGGGACCTGCTGCACTAACGCATGTTGGATCCAGGTAGGGCCGGCATCCGCCTGAATATCGACACGCCTTAAGCGCTGGCGCGATCGAGCGCTGCGATGTCGTCGGCGGAAAGCTTGAGCGATGCGGCGCGGATCAGGCTTTCCATCTGTGCGGGCGTCGTGGCGCTGGCAATCGGCGCGGTGATGCCCGGCCGCGCCATGATCCAGGCGAGCGCCACTTCGGCCTGCTTGGCCGAATGGCGCCCGGCCGCGGCATCGAGCGCGGAGAGAATGCGCATGCCGCGTTCGTTGAGATACTCGGCCACGTCTTCGCCACGCTCGCTCCGGCCAAGGTCGGCCTTGCTGCGGTATTTCCCGCTGAGGAACCCCTTGGCCAGGCCGAAATAGGTGATGACGCCGAGGCTTTCCGCCTTGCACAGGTCGAGCAGCGGGCCGTCCAGCGAAGAGCGATCGTACAGATTGTATTCGGGCTGCAGAACCTCGTAACGCGGCAGGCCCCGCAGGCTGGCGACATCCAGGGCCGCGCGCAATTGCCCCGCATCGAGATTGGAGCAGCCCGGATAGCGGATCTTGCCCTTCTCGAGCAGGCGCTGATAGGCGCCGAGCGTTTCCTCGTAAGGCGTGGCCGGGTCCGGCCAGTGCGACAGATAGAGGTCGATGACGTCGGTCTGCAGCCGCTTGAGCGATTGGTCGACCGCCTTTTCGATATAGGCTGCGGAGAGGTCCCGCCTGCCCTGTCCCATGTCGGAGCCGACCTTGGTGATGACGACGATGCTGTCCCGGTTGCCGCGGCTCTTCATCCAGTTGCCGATGATGGTTTCGGATTCGCCGCCTTTGTTGCCCGGCGCCCAGCGCGAATAGGCGTCCGCCGTGTCGACTGCGTTGAAGCCGGCCTCGGCAAAGCGGTCGAGCAGGTCGAACGAGGTCTTCTCGTCGGCGGTCCAGCCGAAGACGCTGCCTCCAAGGACCAGCGGCGCGATGAAAAGGTCGGTGCGACCGAGACGGCGTTTCTGCAAGACTGATCTCCGTGATGCTGGGAAGGGCCTGGGTGCCCAGAGGATGGATTGCGGCTAAGCTAGGTCGTGCCTTGCCCAGGTCAAAGGCATGGTTTTGCTTTTTGATCGGGCCAGATCTTCACGAAGGCGCGACCTGCCGCCCCACCTCTTCCAGCCAGTGGTCGCGGATGCCGAGCGCCCTCAGATGCTCCACCGTGCTCAGGACATAGTCTTCGTTCCTGCCCGATTGGCCCACGGCGCCGCGCACGACTTTTGCCGCATGGTCGGCGTCGAGCCCGCCGGCATATTGCTCATGCGCGCGGTCGACGATGTAGGCGACCGCTTCGACCGTTCCGCCTTGTCCCGCCCCATCCAGCCGGACATCGAGAGTGCGTTCGAGATAGACGCTGGTCACCAGCTCGCGCTCGCGCAGATAGGAAAGCACTTCGTCTCGCAAATCGCCGGGCACGCGGAAGGCGAGCCCGACGCAGGAGCCGCCGCGGTCGAGGCCGAGCACCAGGCCCGGCCGCTCACGCGTACCGCGATGGACGAAGGAATAGACGCAGAGCGACCGGCGGAAGCCGTAAAGACGGGCGCGCCGCGTCTCGACATGTGCGAAACCGGGCCGCCAGATCAGCGACCCGTAGCCAAAAACCCAAAAATCGCCCATATCGCCAAGCCTGATTGCATTCGAGTGACGACACCACACCGGTAAGGTGCTTCTTCTGTCCCCGCTTGTCGTGCGTAAGAACAACCACCCGCTCGCCGCATGAGCGGGTTAACGAGAGCCGCAGCATGACGTCAAGTGACGAGCGATCGCGCAAACCTCGCCGCCGGCTGTTCTGGCTTGCGGCGTTCATCTTGGTGCTGTTCGCGCTCTACAGCGGCGGATGGTTCTATCTCGCCGGCAAGGTCAAGACCGAGGCCGAGCGGGCCGTGGCCGAGCTTGGAGGCAAGGGCATCAAGGCCGACTGCGCCAATCTCACGGTCAGCGGTTATCCACTGGACTTCACGGTCGCCTGCGACAGCCTGGCCTATCAGGACGATGCCAGGAATGTAGCGGCCTCGACCGGCGATATGAACGTCGTCGCTCGCATCACCCAGCCTCTGTCGCCCGTGGCGAACCTGCGCGGACCGTTGCGGACTGTGGCGCCGGGCATGCCGCCGCTTTGGCTCGACTGGGACAAGCTGCACGCCACGGTCAAGCTGTCATGGCCGCTTCCGCGCCGCATTTCGCTTCAGGCGGAAGGCTTGTCTGGACAGACCGATCCGGCCGACGACACCGATCCCGTGCAGCTGTTCAGCGCCGGCCAGGCGGCCGGCCAGCTGCAGCCGAACGGCCAGGACCTCGTCTATACCGGCAGCTTTGGCGACCTGAAGATCGACGCGGAAGCTGTCGGCGGACGCGTGCTGCCGGAACTCGACGGCGCCGGCGAAGCGACAGTGAAGAACGGCGTCGGGCTGATTAAGGCGCCGCCGAAAAGCCTGCGCGGCCAGTCGGTCGACATCGCAAGCCTCGACGTGTCATCGGGCACGGCGCGCGTAACCGTATCCGGGCCGATCTCGATCGACGCCGACGGCCTGATCGATGCAAATCTGTCGATCAAGCTAAAGGACCCAAAGGCCGTAGCGGCGATCCTCGCCGGCGCCATTCCCGAGCACAAGAGCGAGATCGAGCAGGGTTTTGCCGGCATTGCCATGCTCGGCAACCAACCGTCCATGCCGCTCAAGATCGTGAAGGGCAAGGCTTCGCTTGGCTTCATCCCGCTCGGCAAGATCAAGCCGGTCGATTGAGACTGCGATGGCCGGACCGATCAAACTGCTCAGCGTCGGCGCGTTCACCCTCGACACGATCCTGCGTCTCGAGACGCTGCCCGCGCATCAGGGCAAGTTCATCGCCAGCGACGGTGTCCAGATCGCCTCCGGCATGGCGACGAGTGCGGCGTGCGCCGCGCATCGCCTCGGCGCCGATGTGTCGCTTTGGGCGAGCGCGGGAGACGATGCGGTCGGCGACCGGCTGATCGCCGAGATCGAGGCGGAAGGCGTCGATTGCAGCTTGGTCCGCCGCGTCGCCGGCGCGCGCTCGGCGCTGGCCGCGATCCTGGTGGACGCCCATGGCGAGCGCATCATCGTGCCCTTCTATGACAGCAGGGCGCAAGCCGATCCCGACACGCTGCCGCTTGCCGAACTTTCCGCCTTCGACGCCGTGCTGGTGGACGTCCGCTGGCCGGGCGCCGCTGCACTTGCCTTGGCGGCCACGCGGGACGCCGGCCGTCCGGCGATCCTCGACGCCGACACCGCGCCGGTCGACGTGCTCGAGCGGCTTTTGCCGTTGGCCTCGCACATCGTCGCCTCGGAGCCGGCGGCGCGGATCGTCTGCGGCCATGCGCTCGATCCGGAAAGCGCATGCGCCGATCTCGCCTCGCGCACCGACGCCTTCGTCGCGGTGACGGGCGGCGCTGCCGGAACCTGGTGGCATGATCGGGGAACCGGTCGCGTCCGGCATGTCGAGGCGCCGAAGGTCAAGGCGGTCGACACGCTCGCCGCCGGCGACGTCTTCCACGGCGCCTTCGCCGTCGGCCTTGCCGAAGCCATGCCGCCCGAGCAGGCGCTGCGCTTTGCCAGCGCCGCCGCCGCGCTTAAATGCCTGCGCTTCGGCGGCCGGCTCGGCGCTCCGGACAGAGCCGAGACAATGGCCATGATGGCGGCGCACTGGCCCGCATCGGGACAGATCGAGCAGAAGGCCTAGGGCTTGGCCCCCGGGTGCTCCACGGCCTGACGGCCGAAATCCGGCACATCGATATCCTGGCCGGCCTCAATGATCGAGCGGCGGATGGCGCGCGTGCGGGTGAACAGGTCGAACAGCTTTTCGCCGTCGCCCCAGCGGATCGCTCGCTGCAACGAGGCCAGATCCTCCGAGAAGCGCGCCAGCATTTCCAGGATCGCGTCCTTGTTGTGCAGGCACACGTCCCGCCACATGGTCGGGTCGGAAGCGGCCAGTCGGGTAAAGTCGCGAAAACCGGAAGCGGAGTATTTGATGACTTCCGTCTTGGTCACCGATTCCAGGTCGTCGGCGGTGCCGACGATGTTGTAGGCGATGATATGCGGCAGATGCGAGACGATGGCCAAGGTCATGTCGTGATGCTGCGGGTCCATCGTGTCGATGTTGGAGCCGCAGCGCCGCCAGAATTCGGAGAGCTTTTCCAGCGCCTCCGGATCCGTGCCCGGCAGCGGCGTGAAGATGCACCAGCGGTTGTCGAAGAGATCGGCGAAGCCGGCATCCGGCCCGGACTTTTCCGTGCCCGCCAGCGGGTGCCCGGGGATGAAATGCACACCGACGGGCACATGCGGCTGCATTTGCGCGATCACCGAAGCTTTGGTCGAGCCGACATCGGTGAGGATCGCGCCTTTCTTCAGCGCCGGCGCGATCTCGGCCGCGACCTCGCCGGACGAGCCGACCGGAACCGAGACGATGACGAGATCCGCGTCGCGCACCGCGTCTTCGGCCTCGGTCGTGTAGGAATCGCCGAGACCCAGTTCCTCGGCGCGCTTGAGCGTCGATTGGCTGCGCGTCGCGACAGCGATGTGGCGCGCCAGGCCTTCCCGGCGGATGACGCGGGCCAGCGACGAACCGATCAGGCCGATGCCGACCAGCGCTATTCTTCCGAACATCGGTGCTGTCATGGTGCTTCAGCTTTTCAGAAATGTCTTGAGCGCCTCGACGACGCCGCGATTGGCCTCCTCGATGCCGATGCTCATGCGCAGCGCGTTGGGAAAGCCGTAGCCGGTGACGCGCCGCAGGATGTAGCCGCGCGCGCTGAGATAGTCGTCCGCGGCCGCTGCCGAATGCTTTTTGTTGTCGGGGAAGTGGATCAGCAGGAAATTGCCGACGCTGGGCGTCACGCGCAGCCCGAGCCCGGTCAGCTCCTCGCTGACCCAGGCAAGCCACTTCTCGTTATGCGCCACGCTGCGCTCGACATGGGCGCGGTCGCGGATGGCCGCGATGCCGGCCTCGATCGCGGTTGCATTGACGTTGAAGGGCCCGCGCACCCGGTTGATGGCATCGACGATATGCGCCGGTCCGTACATCCAGCCGATGCGTGCGCCGCCGAGGCCGAGCTTGGAGAAGGTGCGGGTCATGACCACGTTCTCCGAGCTCCCGGCCAGCTCGATGCCGGCTTCATAGTCGTTGCGCCGCACATATTCGGCATAGGCCGCGTCGAGCACCAGGAGCACGCTCTTGGGCAGTCCGGCATGCAGCCGGCGCACCTCCTGGAACGGCACATAAGTGCCGGTCGGATTGTTGGGGTTGGCGAGGAACACGATCCGCGTCGCCGGCGTCACCGCGGCGAGGATTGCGTCGATGTCGGCGCGCTCGTCCGTCTCCTTGACCGCCACCGGCTTGGCGCCGGCGGCTTGGATATAGATCTTGTAAACCATGAAGGCGTGTTCGGTGAACACGGCCTCGTCTCCCGGCGCGAGATAGGTCTGCGCCAGCAGCCCCAGGATCTCGTCGGAGCCATTGGAGCAGACGATGTTTGCCGGATTGAGGCCGTGCACATCGGCGATCGCCTCGCGCAGCCGGCGGGCGGAGCCGTCGGGATAAACGTCCAATTTGGCAGCCACCTCCCGGGCGGCCTCGATCGCCTTCGGCGAGGGCCCGAGCGGATTCTCATTGGACGACAGCTTGTAGACCTTCGTCACGCCGGCCGGCGCGGTGCTTTTTCCCGGCACATAGGCCTCGATGTCCATGATGCCCGCGCGGGGCGTCGGACGTGGCTGATCCTGCTTCATGTCACAAATCCGTCGAGAGGCCCTGGTTCGAGGCCGCAGCGGAAATACAGGCGGTGGCCCCGAATGTCGAGGGGCCGGCGCGCTCGCGCGTAGGCAGACCGTTGACGAAGCGCGGCGCTGGCCCTAGAAGAACAGCCGGATCTCCCGTGGTGATTTGGCCGGTCGGCTTGCAGCCACGTTAAACAATTCGCTAAAGGGCCGTTTGCAACCTGTAACCGGCTTTGCGAAGGCAGGCCGGTTTTTTGTTGTCCGTTGCCGGCCGGACGCCGTATCGCGAGATCGATGCGACTGGATGGGGAATGCAATGGCCGCTCAGCGCGCTCCAAGGACCAACCACGAGGCCGACCAACCGTCGAGCCCGGTGTTGCAGTTCGGTCCCGACAAGCCGCTAAAACTCGATGCGGGCACCGTGCTGTCGCCGTTCCAGGTCGCTTACCAGACCTACGGCGCCCTCAACGACGCCCGCTCCAACGCCATCCTCGTCTGCCACGCGCTGACCGGCGACCAGCATGTCGCCAGCACCAACCCGGTGACCGGCAAGCCGGGCTGGTGGGAGGTGCTGATCGGCCCCGGCAGGATCATCGACACCAGCCGCTTTTTTGTCATTTGCGCCAACGTCATCGGCGGCTGCCTCGGCTCCACCGGCCCGGCCTCGACCGATCCGGCGACAGGCAGGCCCTATGGGCTCGACCTGCCGATCATCACCATCCGCGACATGGTGCGGGCGCAGCTGATGCTGGTCGATCATTTCGGCATCGAGAAGCTGTTCTGCGTGCTCGGCGGCTCGATGGGCGGCATGCAGGTGCTGCAATGGGCCGCAAGCTACCCGGAACGCGTCTTCTCCGCGTTGCCGATCGCCACCGGCGCCCGCCATTCCTCGCAGAACATCGCCTTCCACGAGGTCGGGCGGCAGGCTGTCATGGCCGATCCGGACTGGCACGGCGGCAAATATCTCGATTTCGGCAGGCGGCCGGAAAAGGGGCTCGCCGTGGCGCGCATGGCCGCGCACATCACTTACCTCTCGGAAGCAGCGCTGCACCGCAAGTTCGGCCGCAACCTGCAGGATCGCGAGGCGCTGACCTTCGGCTTCGACGCCGATTTCCAGATCGAAAGCTATCTGCGCCATCAGGGCATGACCTTCGTCGACCGTTTCGACGCCAACTCCTACCTCTATCTGACCCGCGCTATGGACTATTTCGACCTCGCCGCCGACCACGGCGGACGGCTGGCCGATGCCTTCGCGGGCACTAAGACACGCTTCTGTCTCGTGTCGTTCACAAGCGACTGGCTGTTTCCGACCGAGGAAAGCCGCTCGATCGTGCATGCATTGAACGCCGCCGGCGCGTCCGTCTCCTTCGTCGAGATCGAGACCGACCGCGGCCACGACGCTTTCCTGCTCGACGAACCGGAATTGTTCGCGGCCATCAACGGCTTCATAGCCTCGGCGGCGCGCGCAAGGGGGCTCAGCCTATGAGTGGCGCGCGATCTCTGTGTCCTGGCCGCATTTCTGAGGCGCCGAGATTCCGACTGGCTGGAAATGCTCAAAGGCCGGAGGTGTGCCCATGAGCGTCAATCGCGCCCAGCGTGTCGACCTCGAAGTCGTCACCGATCTCATCCCGCCGCATTCGCGCGTGCTCGATGTCGGCTCCGGCGACGGCGTGCTTCTGGAGGTTCTGCAGGCGACCAAGCAGGTCGATGGCCGCGGCCTGGAGCTGTCGCAGCGCGGCGTCAACGAATGCGTGGCGCGCGGCCTTTCCGTCGTCCAGGGCGATGCCGACAAGGACCTCGAATTCTACCCCGACAAAGGTTTTGATTTCGTCGTCCTATCGCAAACGCTGCAGGCGACCCGCAACCCGAAACTTGTGCTCGACGAGCTGCTTCGGATCGGCAACCGCGCGATCGTCTCCTTCCCCAATTTCGGCCATTGGCGCGTGCGCTTCTCGCTGCTGATCAAGGGCAGGATGCCGGTCACCAAGGACCTGCCCTATTCCTGGTACGACACGCCGAACATCCACTTCTGCACCATTCGCGACTTCGTCAATCTGTGCGAAGAGCTCGGCGCGACGGTCGAGAAGGCGACCGCGCTCGACGCCAACGGCCAGAAGATCGGCCTGTCGATGCCCTGGTGGTTCTGGAACTTCTTCGGCCAGCAGGCGGTGTTCTTGCTGAAACGATGATCTCGCTCGATCTCTTTCGACGCCGGCCGGCCGTGGTTCAAATCCCGTCGGAAATTCTGTCGGAGATAAGCACAGGGATTCTTGTGTGCACTTCGCCGCGTACCGGCAGCAATCATCTTGCAGGACTGATGGCTTCCGCCGGGCTGGGCAATCCACTGGAGTGGTTTGGCGGGCGCCGGCTGCTCGAACAGCCAGGCTATCCGCGCGATGCCAGAGGGCAGCTTCTGAGGGCGCTTACGGAAGGACGGTCCTCTTCCGGAATCTACGCGATCAAGCTTTTTGCGAGTCAATTCGCTCAAGTTGCCAAGAAGGTGAACCTCCCCGCCAGTCTTCCCAACCTTCACTATGTGCGCCTGACGCGCAGCGATTTGCTGGGTCAGGCGATCTCATGGGCGCGTGCGCGCCAAACCCGCAGATTCCGCTCTAGCGAGGTCAATCGCGCATCCCCACGCTATGACGGCGAGGCTATCGCCGAATCGCTCGAAAAGATTCTGATGGAAAATCTGGCCTGGGACGGGTGGTTCGCGAAAAACGGGCTGTCCTTTCTTGCGCTAACTTACGAGCAGGTCCAGCAAAACCCGAGAGGAAGCCTCGAGAAAATTGCCCAGTTGGCCGGGGTCGAGCCTGTCTGGGGAACGAATCTCGGATCAGGTCTCGAAATCCAGCGCGACGCGACCAATGACGAATGGAGAAAACGTTTCCTGTCTGAATATGCCGACCCGTCGAGCTTCCCGCACAGAAAAAAGCGCGGGTTCCTGAAGATCTAGAAAGAATCATGCGATTGAAGCGCAAACTTGCAAATAGAATGGCACCGAGAATCGTTTGACGGCATACCCCGCAGGGCTATAGCGACTGTACCGGCAAAACTGGTGGTGATTATCTATGGCTGAACACCCGATCTATTCGATCGTCATGGAGATGGAGAACGCCAAATCCATCGACTGGAACGAGATCGGCCTGGGGCTGAAGTCACTGGCGCGCGAAATCGCGGCTGTTTCCGCTACGGGTTTTGCAAGGCCAAAAGTTGTCGTGTCGCATGGCGGGCCCGATTCGGACGGCAGCGCGCTGCAAGCGAGCATTGAAGCTGAAGCGCCTGAATTGATGCAGGTTGCCGACCTGACAATCACAGCTTGCCCCGACGGTCGGTATTACGAACTCAAGAACAACGGCGTGCTTTTGACCGAAGGAGACATCGTTGTTTTCCTAGATTCGGACACGGTCCCTCAGCCAGGTTGGCTTTCAAATCTGCTGCAGCCGTTTCAACAGCCGCAAACCGTCTGCGTGAACGGCCATACCTATCTGTCCTATGACGACTTCTTCTCGAGAACCTTCGCCTTGATCTGGTTCTTCCCGATGGCCCGCGGAGATGAAAGATTCGCCTCGAAGCGGGCGATCAATGCCAACAATGTCGCCTTCCGGCGCCATTGGATCGTCAACCACCCTTTCCCGGCACATAACGGCTTCAAGGTGTCCTGCACGCTGCTGATGCACCAGCTTCGGCGCGAGGGCCACAAGATCGTCAACGTCGATGCGCGCGTTTACCACTACTCTCCGCGTGGCTGGCGGTTCTTCTATTGGCGCGCGTTGGTGACCGGCAGGGACGCCGACCGCAAGTTCGTCGCGCTTCATGCCCCCAGTCGCAGCCAGCGGATCGTCAAGTCGTTCAGTCGCTGGTGGACCATGTCGTGGCGCACGACGCGACGCGTGCTCAGCCACGCGCCGCAAACGGGTATGCCTCTTTGGCAGATCCCGTTTTCACTGGTGGTAGGCCTGGCTTTTTATACCCTGGCATTTCTTGGTCATTTCAGCCTCGCTGCCGGTCTCGTAAGCGACGAAATCGAAACCGTGCCTGACTATGTCGGGCATAGTTGAAGGATAAACCGCCGCGAAGTGTTGCTTTCAAACCGCATGACTTTGAGGAAACACGCTCTGAACTTGACCCCGATGCGACACCTCAGGTGACATAGGCGGCTCTTTTCTGTAGCGTTTGCCGAATCCATCCGGGGGCGGACATGGAGGCAGGTTGTGCGAGTATCTTACGGTCATCGTTTATCTGCCCATAACGAAAGTTAGATGCCGACTGCCTCCGACCCAGCTCCGCTGATCACCGTGATCACGCCGACGCACAACCGGCGAAGCCAGGTCGTGCGCGCGGTGGAAAGTGTTCTTGCCCAGACACTTACCCGCTTCGAGCACATTGTTGTCGACGACGGTTCGACCGACGGAACGGCCTTGGCGCTGGCCGAGATTCGCGATCCCAGACTGATCTATGTCGGCGCGAAATGGCGCGGCGCCAATGCCGCGCGCAACGCGGGCATCGAGCGCGCGCGGGCGCCGGTCGTGACCTTCCTTGATTCGGACGATGTGTATCTGCCGGACCGCCTGGACCGGACGCTGTCGCACTTCGACAGGAACCCCTCGCTCGAAGTGCTGATCAGTTCCTTCATCTCGGTCAAGGGCGGCCGCAGCACCAAATGCATCAATCGTCAGGCCTTGCTCGACAAGAGCAGGCTGCAGCGCGCCCTGGTCTCGCAGACGATCTTCATCGCTGGCTCGGCGATCACCGCCCGGCACGAATCGCTGCTTGCGATCGGCGGCTTTGACAGCGATATCACGCGCATGCAGGACCGCGAATTGCTGCTGCGTTTTGCCAACCGCAGCGGCGCCTTGCTGTCGGATGATATCGACTGGAAGAAATACAATTCGGAAAATTCGATCTCCGGCCGGCGCGACGGCTATGTCGAGGCCTACGCCAACCTGATCGGCAAACATCCTTATATTGCCGACCGCTATCCCGACGTGCCGCCCTATATGATCGCGCGGCAGATCATCGCCGACATATTGAAGGGGAGGCTGCCACAGGCCTTTTCGGGCTATCTCGCCAATCGGTCGTCAAAGGCGCTCGGCTACTCGCCGACCGAACTGCTGCGCGGCTATGTCGTCGGCCGGCGCTGGCGCCGCGATTGCTATGACGAGTTCCGCGCCAGATACGGCGCCAGAGCGGCCTGAGGCACAGCGCGGCGCTCTGGCCGAAACAGTGCAAATTGGGACCTCACCGATCCAGCTCCGGAAAATACGGATCGGAAAACCGCTGCCGCAGCCGTTCGCCAAGCAGGCAGTCGGTCGGCGCCTCCGCGTCGACGCGGATGCTTCCGGCGTCGCCGATCCCGCTCACCTCCTGGATCAGCTTGCGGCGGATAGCCGTCGAGAATTCCGACGCCGCATAGATCGGCAACACGAACGAACCGGGGCCGCCGGTGACGCAATCGGCATAGTAGCGGTCGAGACGAATGACGCTCGGCGACGGACTGATCAGGATCGGCAGGCCGTTGACCACGATGCCTTTGGCCAAAGCCGCATCACGGATCATCGCGACGGGCAGCCCGGCATTGTTGGGCCCGTCTCCCGATATGTCGATGACCCGGCGCGGCGCCGAGTAGCTGTTTTTCTCCAGAAGTCCGGCGCCGAATCCGAGAGCGCCTGAAATCGACGTGCCGCGAAAGCTCCGGAACGGACGACCCGCGATGGTGTCGGCGAAGGCGTTGGCGCTGTCCGCGCCGTCGATCACTTGCCAGCCGATCACGCCGTCGTCGCGCACGACGCCCGCCCATTCGAAATAGGCGAGCGCGATGCGGCCCCTCGGGCCCGAGCGCGCGGCGCTGATGAAGTCGGGATGGCGCAGCGCCTCGACATAGCCGGCGCGCTGCAGGGCGAACTCTTCTTCGTCCATCGATTGCGAGATGTCGACGGCCAGCACGAGTTCCACATCGACGGCAGTGCCTCCGATGGCAGGCATTGGCGCTGCCTCGGCGCAGGCAAGGCATGCAAGCAGGCTGAACAGCTTGAGCATGGCAGGCTCCACCACGCCGGGATTCTTCCCGGCGATCGCGGCGAAATAAAGCTATTTCTTGGCGCGCGCGGCAACAGGCGGGGGTTCGATCGCCCCGGCGCGGAGACGGGCCGGCTTCAGCGCCGATCCGCTGCTGTCCTTGACGATGGTGAGCGCGCGCGGGAAGAACTGGTTGTTGTGCAGACCGCGCCCGATATTGAGGATAGCGGCGTGCGGCAGTCTGGCCTGCAGCATCGCCAGCACGCGCCGAAGCGTGGCGCCGTCGAACGTATCCAGCGCTTCGTCGATGATCACCCATTTCGGCTTCCTCAGCGCCAGCCGGGCGAAGGCGAGTAGCCGCTGCTCATCGTCGGCCAGCTCATGCTCCCAGCGCGCCGAGCGGTCGAGCTGGAACGAGAGGCGCTCGAGGCCGACTTCACCGAGCACGGCGGAAATCTCGTCGTCGTCGATCTTGGTGCCTTCGGAATGGTTGAGCACGTCGCGCAGCGTGCCGAGCGGGAAATAGGGGGTGCGCGGCACGAAGAACGGTGTCTCTCCGGCCGGCATGCCAATGCGGCCGCCGCCCCATGGCCAGAGGCCGGCGATCGCGCGGAAGAACAGCGTCTTGCCGGCGCGCGGATCGCCGGTGATCATGACGCGCTCGCCGGCCTTTATCTCGACCTCCGTCTCCGCAAGCCTGGTGCAGCCGTCGGGCGAGGCGACTTCGAGCTTGTCGAATGTCAGTGTGCCATTTGCGTTTTCGCCGAACGCGATGCGCTTTTCCTTGGCATGCAGGATGTCCGTTTCGCCGAGCGCGATGCGAAAGTCGGCAACGCGCATCAGCGTTGCCCGCCAATCGGCGATGGCGCCGATGTTGTTGATGAACCAGCGCAGCGAGGAATTCACCTGGTTGAAGGCGCCGACGGCCATCATCAAACCGCCGAAGCTGATGTCGCCCGCGAAATAGACCGGTGCGGCGACCAGAATCGGCGCCACCACGGTGATCCAGCCATAGGCGTCGGTAACCCAGGACAGGTTGATCTGGGCGCTGTAGATGCGCCGCATGGCGTCGAGCACGCCGCCGAGGTCGAGCTCGAGCTGCCGCCTGGCGTCCGCCTCGCCATGGGCGAGCGCGATGGCGTCGACATTCTCGTTGACGCGGACCACGGAGGAGCGCAGCACGGCCTCGCGCGTGTAGCGATCGCTGTTGAAGCGGATCAGCGGCCGGCCTACCAGCCAGCTCAGCCAGGAGGCGATGCCGGCATAAAGGATCGCCGCCCAGACCATGTAGCCCGGTATTTCCAGCGAATGGCCGCCGACATGGAAGACGAAGCCGGAAGAGAGCTCCCACAGCACGCCGATGAAGGATACAAGCAGGATGAAGGATTGCAGCAGGCCGACGCCGAGATCGGTCGACAGGTCGGAGAGATGCCCCGCGTCCTGCTGCATGCGCTGATCGGGATTGACGCCGATCGCACCCGCATGGGTGAGCCGGAACGCACGCGCCGGCCGCATCCATTCATCGATCAGGTCGAGCGTCAGCGCCTCGCGCAACTTCAGCCGGATCGTCTGGTTGAGCCAGGTCTGGCCGACATTGAGCACCAGGAGGCTGCCGGCAATTGCGGCAAATACCATCAGCTGATGCAGGAAGCCCGGCAGGTCGCGCCGCGCCAGGGCATCATAGAAAGGCTGGTTCCAGCGATTGAGCAGCACTTGCCCGATCGAGGTCGCGACGATGACGCCGACAATGCCGATCGAGGCCCACAGGAGCCGCCTGCGCACCGGCGATGCCTTCAGCGCCAGCCTGATCGCCGCCAGCTGGTCTGAGAGGCGGCTCGTCTCGACTGAGAACGCGGCCTGTTCGATACTGGGCGTGTGGTCCATATGCGAGATCCCTGCTGCCAGGAACGGTCATTGGCGGCGATGCCGCACCCCGAACCCGCCTCTGAGATAGGGTGACGATTGCCGTATGACGCAAGGCTTGGCCCCGATCACGAACGCGTCATCCGCCCGCCCGCGGCACCGGGTCGTCGGCCCGACGTCCGAGCGTCGTTGCGCCCTGCGGCGAGAACACCGGCACGAAGACGCGGCGCGACGCGCGCTGCGCGACAGGCACGCCCTGGTAGAGCCGCTTCTGCGCCTCGACGACGATGACCCCGGAAAAGATCGGCCAGAGCCGCCGGCCGGCTCGCTCCAGCACGTT
Source organism: Mesorhizobium sp. M1A.T.Ca.IN.004.03.1.1 (assembly GCF_003997555.1). Classification (NCBI taxonomy): domain Bacteria; kingdom Pseudomonadati; phylum Pseudomonadota; class Alphaproteobacteria; order Hyphomicrobiales; family Phyllobacteriaceae; genus Mesorhizobium; species Mesorhizobium sp. M1A.T.Ca.IN.004.03.1.1. The sequence continues at coordinate 302,778 of NZ_RZTV01000004.1, forward strand.
GTGGAACTGCATCATGGAGCGCCGCGGCGATGGCGGGAAGAACAGCGCGTCTGACCATGCGGCCGGCGTGAAATTGGCCTCGCGTAGCAATTCGGTGAGCTGGCCGCGCGAGAACGGCCGGCCGTTGCCGAAGGGCGTGTGCTCGAAACGCGCCCAGACGCCGCGCCGGTTGGGCACGACGATGACGACCCTGCCCGCCGGCGACAGCACGCGCCAGATCTCGTTCAGCGTCTCGCGCGGATTTTCGACATGTTCGAGCGAGTGGACGAGCAGCATGCGGTCGATGCAGGAATCGACCAGCGGCAGCTCCTCGTCGAAGACCAGCGCCGTCGCCGTCGGCCCCGTCGCCGGCCAGACCACCGCCCCTTGCGTCGCCGGCATGAAGGCAAAGACGCGCTCGGCATCGGCGCCGAACCGCTCCAGCCACGGCAGCGTGTAGCCGAGACCGACTAGGCGCTCGTTCGGAACGGGCGCCCATATCGACGACAGCGACATGGTGATCGCGCGCTCGGCGAGGCGCCCGAGCGTGGTCGAATAGAAGGACCGGAGATCGACGATATCGGAATGCATGCGCCGGACGGTAGCCGCGATATCCGGCGAGTTCAACAAAGGCGGATGACATCGGCGGCCGGGCGCCCTATGTCTGCGGCCATAACGGAGAGCGACGTGATGCCGGTCGAAATCGAACAGTTCATGTGCCGCACCGACAATTTCGGCGTTCTGGTGCATGACCCCAGAAGCGGGCAGACGGCGATCATCGATGCCCCGGAAGAAGCGCCGATCCTCGCCGCGATCAAGCGCACCGGCTGGACCCCGACGATGATCCTGACCACGCATCATCATGGCGACCATGTCGAGGCCAACCTGGCCCTGAAGGAGCGTTTCAAGCTCACCATCGTCGGACCGGAAGCGGAACAGGCGAAGATCCCCGGCATCGACGAGACGGTCAGCCAGGGTTCCGTCATGCGCCTCGGCGAGGAAAAGATCGAGGTCATCGAGACGCCCGGCCATACCGCCGGCCATGTCTCTTACCATTTGCCGGCCTCGAAAGTGGCCTTCACCGCCGACACGCTGTTTGCGCTGGGCTGCGGTCGGCTCTTCGAATGCAAGCCGCCGGTTATGCACGATTCGCTGAAGAAACTTGCCGCCCTTCCGGCCGAGACCGTCATCTATTGCGGCCACGAATACACATTGGCCAACGCGCGCTTCGCCCTGACCGTCGACCCCAGCAATTCAGCATTGAAAGAGCGCGCCGCCAGGATCGAGAAGCTGCGCGCCGACAATAAGCCGACCCTGCCGACGACGATCGGCGAGGAACTGTCGACCAATCCGTTCCTGCGCTGGCACGACCCGGCGATCCGCAGACATCTCGGCATGGAGAGGGCGAGCGATACGGACGTGTTCGCCGAGATCCGCAAGCGCAAGGATAACTTCTGAGCGCTCCTTTATGACCAGCGCCGCCGAAATCATCGCCGCGCTCGGCCTCGAGCCGCACCCCGAGGGCGGCTGGTATGCCGAGACGTTTCGCGACGCGGAGGGTGGCACGCGCGGCCATTCGACCGCGATCTATTTCCTTTTGGAGCAAGGCCAGCGTTCGGCCTGGCACCGGGTCAAGGACGCGGCCGAGGTCTGGCATTTCTATGCCGGCGCGCCGCTGGCTCTCGCCACGCACCAAGAAGGCTCCGGCACCGTCGTCGAACATCTATTGGGCGCGGCACTTTCCGCCGGCGAGCGGCCGCAGATCGTGGTCCCGGCCGGCTGTTGGCAGTCGGCGCGCAGCCTCGGCGGATGGACGCTGGTCGGCTGCACGGTGGCACCGGGCTTCGATTTCGCCGCCTTCGAGCTGGCCGAGCCGGACTGGCAGCCGAAAACAGCCTAGGCCAGCAGGAAACCAAGCGTGATCGCCAACTGGGCCGCATAATAGAGCACCCAGACCGCGTAGCGCATCCAGACGCGATGCGGCGAGCTCGCGGCCAGCAGGAAGCGCTCTGCCGCCAGCAGCCCGTCCGATATGATGAACAGCACGGCTCCGGCGATGACCCAGGGATGAAAGGTCGTGAGCGCCGAAACACCCATGGCGAGGATCGCCCCGGCATAGACGGCGACCGGAACGCGCAGGGCAGCTCCGACGCGCCGCCAAAGCGCGGCGAGCATCGTGATAACGAAAACCGCCAGCGCCAGCGCAATGGCGCCGCGACAGGACTCGGCGGTGAGCAGGCCGATTCCGCCACCGGCGTTCAGGAACAAGGCGACATAGGCGACATGTGCGGCAAGAAAGCTCGCCAGCCCTGCAAGAAAGGCTTTTTCACCGTCTTGGGAGAGGAACGCGTCGCCGGCGGCGCTGAGCGCCAGCGCTGCGACGAGCAGCGGCGGACTGCCCTGCATGACGGCGAGCGCCGCCAGCAAGGCCACGGCCAGCGTCTTGGCGGCGGAACGGGCGAGGCGTGGCGGCAGCTCGAGCGCAAGGACGTCAATCGCGGCGGCGGCGATCGAGAACAAAAGCGTCGCATTGGGATTGGCGTCGATGCCGCCCGGAAACGGCATCATGCGCGCGCTCCGCCGGTCGCCGGCTTGCGCAGCCCCGAGGCTTTGGTGAGCAGTGCAAACAGCGCCCACAGGGCGTCCGCCGAGAAACCGATCAGTGTTGCGCGCCCCATGCCCCATCCCCGGCGGCGCGCCGTGGCGCCTAACTATTCGGCTGCTTCGAACCGTCTTGCGCTGATGGTCAGCGGGCCGATCTGGGTCCCGACCGTGGCGCGGATCGGCGCATATACGCCGGATTGGCCGACGGGTGCAAATGTCACCATCATGCGGCTTTTGTTCTTCAGGAAGTCCAGCGCCTTGCGGCCCTTGCGATAGCCCGCCACCGGCTCGAAGCCCATCTTGCAGGTCACGGTGTCGCCCTTGTAGCCCGGCACCGAGATCGAGCCTTTCGAGGCATAGGTCAGCGACAGGTTGGCGCGCATCTCGCCATCGTAGAATTTGATGGTCCGCCCGCAGACCTTGTCCAGGCTGTCGGCATGGACGACGGTCGCGGCCATCGGATCGACCACCGATTTCAGGTCGCCGGAGCCGACCGGCACCCAATTCTTGGGATCGCGCTTGCCGGGCTCCGGAACGACCTTCGTCGAGGAGACGTCGCCATCGGCGAAGCGTATGTCGACCACCGATGCCTTCTTGCCGGAAGTATAGTCGGCCCGGAAGGCCCGCGGCCGCATCTGCTGGCCCGAAATCGTACCCTTCGACGAGATCGTGCCTTTCGTATCGTCGAACAGCTTGGCGATGCCGGCGGCCGAGACGGTGCCATTGATGGCATAGGTGTCGCCGTCGTAACGGCTGGAAAACGTCGCCCTGGCGACCGAAAGGCCCAGGAACGACACGGTGTATTCGCCCTTGAAGGACTGCGGCGAGGCAGCAGCGAAGGCGGTTGTAGGCACAGCGACGGCGAGCAGCGCGGCAAGGGCTTGGGATGGGCGAAGCATGGCGGCGGCAGGTCCTTGATACTGGCGGAAACGCAACGGTTCCAGCCTGGCAATCCCTTCGCGCAGGGCTTATACGACGAATTCCGGCCTTTATATGGAGCGAGCTTGGCCGCCGCGTAGGTGCCGGGAGCTTGACGTAGTGGCGAAATGCAACTATGGAACGCCAACTTTTCCAAAGGCCGCCTGACCGAGACCGCGCGCCGCCTGGCGCGGGCAGAATGGTTTGGCAGGTTTAGAACTGAAGGTTAGACAAGATGTCCCGCACCTGCGAGCTCACTGCCAAGGCAGTCCAGACCGGCCACAATGTGAGCCATGCCAACAACAAGACCAAGCGTCGCTTCCTGCCCAACCTGGTCAATGTGACGCTGATTTCCGAAGTGCTGAACCAGAACGTTCGCCTGCGCATTTCGGCCAACGCGCTGCGTTCGGTCGAGCATCGCGGCGGCCTCGACGCGTTCCTGGCCAAGGCCGACGCCAAGGAGCTGTCGCAGCGCGCTCGCCTGCTGAAGAAGCAGATCGCGAAAAAGCTCGCCGAGCAGTCGGCCGCCTAAAGCTCTCTTTTCAGGCGGGGGACGACCGCCTCGAGCACCGGCTCCAAACTGGTGCTCGGACAGTGAGCGCCGTCATGACGCTCGGCTGGTTCCATTACCCAGGATAAAAAAATGAACTTCCTTTCACGATACCTGCCTTTCGTGGCCGCCATGGCGCTTGTCGTCGTGGCGTCCAACATCCTTGTCCAGTTCCCGATGCAGGGCCAGATCGGCGGCCTGTCGCTGGCCGACCTGCTCACCTGGGGCGCCTTCACCTATCCTTTCTCCTTCCTGGTCACCGATCTTGCCAATCGTCGCTACGGCCCCGCTGTGGCGCGCAAAGTGGTCTTCGTCGGCTTCATGACGGCGGTCGTCTGCTCGATCCTCGTTCCGCCCTTCCTGTTCCGCCACGGTCTGATCGCGTTCGAGACCGCCGCTGACCGGCTGGTGCGAATCGCGGCCGCGTCCGGCGCCGCCTTCGTCGCCGCACAACTGCTCGACGTGACCGTGTTCAATCGTCTGCGCCGGCAAAGCTGGTGGCGCGCGCCGATCGTCGGCACGCTGGTCGGCTCTGTCTTCGACACGGTGGTGTTCTTCGGCGTCGGCTTCTCCGCCGCCTTCGCCTTTGTCGGGCCGAACGACGGCTTCGCGCTGGAGACGGCACCGCTGATGGGCGTGCTGCCTGTCGAAACCATGCGCTGGGTGTCCTGGGCGCTGGGCGATCTCTCGGTCAAGCTGATCATCGCGGTGGTGGCGCTGATCCCCTACCGGCTGCTTGCCGCCCGCTGGAGCCAGCCGGCCATCGCCTGACCCTTGAAGCGGCCCTTCGCGGCTTTACGCTTTGTTACGGCCATTGGTGCAGGATCGCCAAAACGATCCAGGACATTGCCATCAACATGACCATCCAGGGCACCGGTTGGAAACATGACCTTCTGCTTGCCCTCTGCGCGACGCTGCTCGTGCTGGGGATCAACGCGATCTCCGGCTTCCCAACGATCGCGGACCTTGGCGCCGACAATGACAGCATGCTGAGGCTGGTCGAAGTTCGCGACCTCTTGGCTGGACAGGGCTGGTTCGATCTTCATCAATACAGGATGGGCCTGACCGGCGGCTTCGTCATGCACTGGTCGCGGCTGGTCGACACCCCGATCGCGCTGATCATCTTCACCTTCCAGGCCCTAGGCGCCAGCACGGCTGCCGCTGAAAAGGCAGCGCAGATCATCTGGCCGCTTTCCCTATATGGGCTCACCATATTCGTCATCCTGCGCGCTTCCCGGCGTTTCGCCGGTACGGACGTGGCGATGCCTGCGCTGGTGCTGTCCACTGCGGCGCTGTTCTTTATCGGCATTTTCCACCCTGGCACCCTTGACCACCACAACGTCCAGCTCCTGCTCACGGCAGCCAGTCTCTGGCTTATGACGGAGGCTCCCTTCCGGCGGTCAGCCGCTCTTCTGTCCGGCCTGTGTGCAGGCCTCACCCTTGCCGTCGGCATGGAGACGGCGCCTTATGTGGCCACACTTGGCGCCTGCGCCGCCGTGCTCTTCATCTTCGATGAAAGCGAGCGCCAGACCGTGCGCGGCTTCGGCATCGGATTTGCCGCGATAGCTTTGGTGGTTCTCGTTGCCACCATACCGCCGTCGGCCTGGGGCGTGGCCGAGTGCGACGCCTTCTCGGCTTTCCAATTCGTCATCGCGGCGCTGTCGGGCTTTGCACTCGCGGCGATTGCGGGTCTACCCGGACAGTCGACGGCTAAGAGGCGGTTCCTCTCAATGTCCGCGTTGGCCGTTGCAATTGCGGCCGTTGCGCTCCTGTTCTTCCCGCAATGCCTGGCATCGCCCTATGCCGGCATGGATGAGCGCATTCGCACCTATTGGCTGAACGACGTCGTTGAGGCGCAGCCCTTCCTCAGCGTAGCCGTCAACGAGCCGAAGCTGATGGCGGCGCGTTATGTGACGCCCTTCATCGCAATCCTGTTGATTGGCCTTCAGCTGCGCAGCCGCCGCCTGCGCCGCGAGGAAGCCCTTACCGCCGTGCTGCTGATCGTCGCTTTCGCCGTCAGCCTATGGCAGGTGCGCGGCTCGACCTTCTCGGTTGCCTTCGCGGTGCTGCCGCTCTCGACCTGGATCGCCGGGGTTCGCCTGCAGGCAAGCGCCGCGCAGCCGTGGCGCGTCTCCACCCGCATCGCGGCGGCATGGCTGGTGTCGCTCAATGCGACCTGGGCCGGCGTCGCCGTCGCCGCGCAGTCCGTGGTCCAAAAGGCACCCGCAAAGATCAATTCCGATGCCGATCATGCGCTGACCTGCGGCAAGGCCTCGGACTTCAGCGACCTGGCCGGCATGCCGGCAACGACGGTGCTTGCGTCCTCCAATCTCGGCTCCCCCATCTTGATGTTTACCGGCCATAGGGCGTTGGCCGGCCCCTATCATCGCAATGTCGGCGGCAATCTCGCCATGCTCGACGCCTTCATGGGAACGCCGGATGCCGCCCGCGCCATCATTGAGCGCGAGCATGTCGGGCTGGTCGCCATATGCCGCGGCAATTCGGAAGAGCTTTCGCTCGCCGCCCAAGCTCCCAAGGGCCTGGCCGCGAGGCTGCTGAAGCGGGACGTTCCCGATTGGCTGGAACTGGACAGGGCGACGGCGAGCAAGCCGGTCGAGATCTATAAAGTCCGCTGAGGGCGGGCAACTTCGGGACAAATGCGCAGCGGTTTTCCGTCCCGAATTGAACGAAACCAAGCACCGCTCAATCCTGGTGCAGGATGAATTCCAGGTAGAGGTTCCGCTGCAGGATCGATTGATTGTCGTCCGACACCAGCGACACCATCAGCGCGCCGTCGTCGCGGGTCCAGACGTCGAGCCCTTCCATATTGTCGATCTGGTAACCCATATCGGCGTCGATCAGCACCGGGCCGTCGGCGACCGCGCCCTTCTCGATGCTCTCGCCATAGATACGCCTCAGCCGCATCTTCACCCCGCGCGCCATCGAGAAGCTGCGTTCGAGCAGAAGCAGGTCGCCATCGGGCAGGAAGGCGCCGTCAGTGATGTCGAAATTGCCGTTGCGCTTGACGGTGAAGACGCCCTTCCTCGGTCCCTCGATGATGGCGGCATAGATGTTGCCGGCCTTGTCGAGGCTCTTTTCCGACACCACGACCAGGCCGCCCTCGTGCTGGCCGTAAGGGTTGGCGTGTGTGACCGTCTCGAAGCCGCGGTTCTGGCGCAGCTCCCGCGCCGGGACCAGATAGTCGAGCGTCTTGAACGGCGCCTTCATATTGTCCGGCTCGACCTTGAACTGGACGACGCGCTGGTCGCGCTCGAAACCGACGGTGGCGATACCGTCCTTGACCGCGAGGCCTTCGGCGTCGACCTCCCACTTCTTCTCGATCGGCTGGCCCGAGGCGTCGACCATCTGCTGCATGCGGAAATTCGACACGCCCGAGGGGCGCTTGTCGGCATCGTGGGTGATGGTGCCGAAGAACCACAAGCCGGTATCGGTGACGCCGATGAAATCGCTGCCTGATTTGAGGAAGCGGAAAGCCGAAAGTGCGCCGAAATCGCGCGACGGCGAGGTCATCTCCAGCCCGCCGACGAACTCGAGCGACCCGAACTGTTTCCGGTCGCGGCCGATATGTAACTCGGTGATCGGCCGCGCTGAAACTTCGATCGTCTCGACCGCAGCGCCTCCCTCGGCGAAGACCGGAGAGGCGGCCGAACAGACCAGCGCGCAAACAAAAGCCGTCCGCCGGAATCCGCCCCGCGAAAGGATCATCCGGCGCGCCTCAAGCCACCGCGCCGCGTGTCGCGCGCGCTCTCCTCGCCGAACAGCGATGCCAATTGCTCCGTCATGGCGCCGGCCAGCTCTTCGGCATCGACGATGGTGACGGCGCGGCGATAGTAGCGCGTGACATCGTGGCCGATGCCGATGGCTAGAAGCTCCACCGGCGAGCGCGTCTCGATGAGATCGATCACCGCGCGCAAATGGCGCTCCAGATAGTTGCCGGGGTTGACCGAGAGCGTGGAATCGTCGACCGGCGCGCCGTCCGAGATCATCATCAGGATCTTGCGCTGTTCCGGCCGGCCGATCAGCCGGTTGTGCGCCCAAAGCAGCGCCTCGCCGTCGATGTTTTCCTTGAGCAGGCCCTCGCGCATCATCAGGCCGAGATTGCGGCGCGCGCGCCGCCACGGATGGTCGGCGGACTTGTAGATGATGTGGCGCAGATCGTTGAGCCGGCCCGGATTCGGCGGCTTGCCGTCCTTCAGCCACTTCTCGCGTGCCTGCCCACCTTTCCACGCGCGTGTGGTGAAGCCGAGGATTTCCACCGAAACCCCGCAGCGCTCCAGGGTGCGCGCCAGGATGTCGGCGCAAGTCGCGGCAACCGTGATCGGCCGCCCGCGCATCGAGCCCGAATTGTCGAGCACCAGCGACACCACCGTGTCGCGGAACTTGGTGTCGCGCTCCTGCTTGAAGGACAGCGGCTGCATCGGATCGATAACGACGCGCACCAGCCTGGATGGATCGAGATAACCCTCCTCCAGATCGAAATCCCAGGAGCGGTTCTGCTGCGCCATCAGCCGCCGCTGCAGCCGGTTTGCCAGGCGGCCGACGACGCCGGAGAGATTGGCGAGCTGCTTGTCGAGGAAGGCGCGCAGCCGGTCGAGCTCCTCTTCCTCGCAAAGGTCCTCGGCCCCGACCGTCTCGTCGAAGGCGGTGGTGAAGACCTTGTAGTCGATTTCCTTAGGCAGGTTGAGGAAGGGATTGTCGTTGCGGCGCGCCTCGCCTGGCGTCTCGGCGTCGGAATCATCCTCGTCCGAAAGGTCGTCCGATGTGGCGTCGGTCGCCTCCGTTTCGGCCGACTCTTCCTCGTCGGCGGAAGCCTCCGCGTCCTCGGACTGCGACTGTTCGGAGCCGGAATCGTCCTCGCCGCCTTCCTCGCTCTGCTCCTCGCCCTGCTGCTCGTTTTCCTCGTTGTCCTCCGAGTCTTCCGTCTCCTGGTCGTCGCCGAGTTCCTCGGCCATCTCCATGGAGACGAGCATGTCGCGCACGATGCGGGCGAAGGCTTGCTGGTCATCGAGCCTGGACGACAGGCCGTCGAGGTCGCTGCTGGCCTTTTCCTCGACCCAGGGCCGCCACAGATCGACCAGTCGCTCGCCGCTCTTCGGCACGGTGCGGCCGGTAAGCTTTTCGCGCACCATCAGCGCCACCGCCTCCTCGAGCGGGGCGTCGGCCTTGTCCTTGACGTCGACGAGGTTTGCCCTGGCGTATTTGTCCTCGAGCATCGAGCCGATATTGTCGGCCACGCCCTGCATGGCGCGGCTGCCGATCGCCTCGACGCGGGCCTGCTCGACGGCATCGAAAATAGCCCGCGCGAGCTTGCCTTCCGGCGCCAGCTTGCTGTGGATACGCTGATCGTGGCAGGCGCGCTTCAGCGCCATGGAATCGCCGATGCCGCGGGTGATCGCGATGTCGGTGCGGGAGGCCTTCTTCGGCAGCTCGGGCAGCCTGGCGCGGTTGCCGGCCAGCGCCGGCCGGTCCTTGGCGAAGCCGACCTCGAGATCCTTGTCGCCGGCGACGGCGCGCATGCAGACGGTGACGGCGCGCTTGAAGCTGTCCGCTTCAGACCCGTTCTTCGCCTTGTTGCGCGTGTTGTCGCCCGGACCCGCCATCGATCATTCCCTGCGCGTTGTGGTCCGAAAGGCCAAGCCTTCCGGCACGCGCCTTACCCCAGCACCACGTTGGCGGCGCTCTCCGGCAGATCCTCGCCGAAGGCGCGCTGGTAGAATTCGGCGACCACCGAACGCTCCAGCTCGTCGCATTTGTTGAGGAAGGTGAGCCGAAACGCCATGCCGATATCGCCGAAGATCTCGGCGTTCTCGGCCCAGGTGATGACCGTGCGCGGGCTCATCACCGTCGACAGGTCGCCATTGATGAAGGCCGAGCGCGTCATGTCGGCGACGCGCACCATCTTGTTGACGATCTCTTTGCCCTTGCTGTCGCGATAGTGCTTGGCCTTGGCCAGCACGATCGACACCTCGTTGTCGTGCGGCAGGTAGTTGAGCGTGGTGACGATCGACCAGCGGTCCATCTGCGCCTGGTTGATCTGCTGCGTGCCGTGATAGAGGCCGGTGGTGTCGCCGAGACCCACCGTGTTGGCGGTGGCGAACAGCCGGAAGGCCGGATGCGGGCGTATGACGCGGCTCTGGTCGAGCAGCGTCAGCCGGCCCGACGATTCCAGCACGCGCTGGATGACGAACATCACGTCCGGGCGTCCGGCATCGTACTCGTCGAAGCAGAGCGCGACGTTGTGCTGATAGGCCCAGGGCAGGATGCCGTCGCGAAATTCCGTGACCTGCAGGCCTTCCTTGACGACGATGGCGTCCTTGCCGACGAGATCGATGCGGCTGACATGACTGTCGAGATTGACGCGCACGCAGGGCCAGTTCAGGCGCGCGGCGACCTGCTCGATATGGGTGGACTTGCCGGTGCCGTGATAGCCCGACACCATGACGCGGCGGTTGTAGGCGAAGCCGGCGAGGATCGCCAAAGTCGTTGCCTTGTCGAACAGATAGTCCGGGTCGATGTCGGGCACGTGCTCGGTCGCCGCCGAATAGGCCGGAACCACCATCTTGGAGTCGAAGCCGAATTTCTCCTTCACCGGCACCGTCGTATCGGGCAGGTTGGCGATGTCGCGATCGACCTTGTTCATCTCTATCAACGTCTCCACGGGCGAAACGCCGCGTTTCGCCGGCAATCGATTTGTTCGGGGGCGGTCTTAGAGCCTTTTCCAACCTTATGAAAGTTGGAAAACGACATGGACCGTAGGGTCGCTCAGCACAACCCTGCTTGCTTGAGCACGCGATAGGCCTGCAGCACATCGCGGAACCGGTCTTCCGAACCTCTGTCGCCGCCATTCGCATCCGGATGGTGGCGCTTTACGAGTTCCTTATAGCGTGCCTTGATATCCTTGCCAGTCGCCTTTGTATCAAGGCCAAGCGTTTCCAGCGCCTTGGCCTCAAGCGGCTTTGCCTTGCGCTCGCGCACTTCGCGCGTTCCGCCGCCGAACAGATTGAAGGGATCGCGCATGCGGTTGTAGTAGCCTGCACGCCCGGAGCGCTGCTGCGCGAAGTCGGGTGCCGAACGCATGCCGCCGCCATTGGCGCCCATGCGCCAGGTTGGCCGGTGTCCAGTCAGCGCCTCTTTCTGGAAGCGGGCGATCTCGCTGTCCGACACGCCCGAGAAGTAGTTGAAGCTCTTGTTGTATTCGCGCACATGCTCAAAGCAGAAGCGGAAATACTCGCCCTCCTTCAGGCGCCCGACCGGCGCGCGATGCGTACCGGCCTCGCTGCAACCGTCCCACTGGCAGATCGGCGCGCGCGACTTCAGCTCCGCGTCCTTTTCCGGCCGGATGCGAATTTTCTCGAAATATTTGGGATACGGTTTCATCCTCACCCATTTATGGGCTGTTCGCTACCGCGAAACAAGAATTGACATTTCGCCGATGATCGCCCTAACCGCTGAATCGCGGCCTAAAGCGGTCGAAAGCACAGATTTTGCGGCGGTACCGCAGATGTGGTGAAGGGAAGCCCCGATGTCCATACAGTCGACGATGGAAAACAAGCTGAAGGCGGCATTTTCGCCGGAAAGGCTCACCGTCATCAACGAAAGCCATCTTCACGCCGGCCATCACCACGTCGAGCACGGCCACGAGGCCGTTTTCGACGGCACGGGCGAGACCCATTTCCGCGTCCGTATCGTCTCGCAGGATTTTGCCGGCATGAACCGCATCGAGCGCCACCGCGCCGTCAATCGCCTCCTTGCCGACGAATTGAAGGCCGGCGTGCACGCGCTGGCGATTGAGCCTGCAGCACCTGGTGAGAAGACACGCTGGTAAGCGCGGCGGGCCGGGGGCCGCTCAGATCACCGCTTCGATGAGGAACGGCCCCGGACGCGACAGCGCGCTGTCGAGCAGCGCGTCGAAGCGCTCGCATGTGTCAGCGCGGGCTGCTTCCACCCCCATGCCGCTTGCCAGCGAAACCCAGTCCAGAGCCGGCTGATCAAGGTCGAGCATTCGCCTGGCATTCTCGCCGATCGCGTTCACCCCGACATTGCGCATCTCGCCGTGCAGGATGGCGTAGGTCCGGTTGGAAAAGACGATCGTCACCACGTCGAGCTTTTCCCGCGACTGGGTCCATAATCCCTGCACCGTGTACATGCCGCTGCCGTCCGCCTCCAGATTCAGCACCTTGCGGCCAGGACAGGCGATGGCCGCGCCAGTCGCCATTGGAATGCCGCCGCCGATCGATCCGCCTGTGCCCATCATGTAATCGTGCGGGGCGGCAAAGGCCGAGAGCGCAAAATAGCGCCGCGCCTAGGTGACGGCCTCGTCGCAGACGATCGCATTCTCCGGCAGCTTCCGGGCTACCGAAAGTGCAACCGCGTCGTCCGTCAGCTTGCCGCGCGGGGCCGGCTCATTGGGAAAGGCCGTGGCGACGGGCACCGGCTGCGACGGTTTGATGCCCAGTTCGTCGCGAAGCGCAGCGAGTGCCGCCTTCAAATTCTCGCCATGCTCGGCCAACGACATCACTTCACAGCCTTCGCTCACAAGCCGGCCCGGCTTTCCGGGATAGGCAAAGAACGCCACCGGTTCACTGGCTCCGACGAGGATCAGGAGATCGATGTCGGCAAGGAGGGTGCGCGCGGAGTCGATCGGATATGGAACGCGGGTAGGCGCAACGCGGCCCCGGCCGCGCTGCATCCGGGCGATCAGAACGTCGCTGAACAGCCGGACATCCGAAACCGCCGATATCTGTCCGGCGATTTCCAAGGCATCCTCACGCGCGGCCGGCCCACGCAGGATCATGCCGACGCGACCGGGCGCGACGCGAATGGCTCCGGCAATCTTGCGCACGATAGCTGCATCGACCGAAGGCGGCGCCGCAAGCTCTACCTTGGCCGACAGGAGCGGACTGGCCTCTCCCCACGCCGCATCCGCCGGCAGGATCAGCGTAGCGATGCCGGGAGGCGTCAGCGAAGCGCGAAAAGCCGCCTGCGCGGCCGGCGCGACGTCGGCCGGACCGGCGATGCGGCGGACCCAGTTCGACATCGGCGCGGCGAGACCTTCAATGTCGCTGGTGAGCGGCGCGTCGAGCGGCAGGTGATAGGAGGCATGGTCGCCGACGATGTTGATCATCGGCACGCGGGCGCGCCGGGCATTGTGGATGTTGGCCAGGCCATTGGCCAATCCGGGGCCGGTGTGGAGCAGCGTCGCGGCCGGGCGGTCGGTCATCCTGGCGTAGCCGTCGGCGGCACCCGTCACCACACCCTCGGCAAGACCGAGCACGCAGCGCATCTCCGGCTTGCGGTCGAGCGCGGCGACGAAGTGCATTTCCGAGGTACCGGGATTGGCAAAGCAGACATTCACGCCATTCGCCAGCAGCACATCGCAAAGCACATCGGCGCCATTCATCGCGTTCCCTCTCGTCCGATTGTCCCCGGACAATTGAGCCGACAAGTGTTCATGCCGCAATGTCCGGTCAACGACTTTGACGTGATCCAGTTTCAGGAGTGCCGGCGCGTTCAGGCGACCCTCGCCTTCAGGAAAGCCATGACGGCGGCAGTCAGCGCATCGCCGTTCTCCCCGAAGCGGTGGTTGAATCGCCATATGCCAATAGGCGCCGCCGTCGAATAGGGCGACTTTGGTTCCCCTGCCCGTAGCCGGGCCGCGCGATCGTGGGCCGCGGTTGCATGGGCCGGCGCGCTCCGCCGCCCGGGGAAGCACCATGGAACATTTGCCTGATCTGGCGGTTTGATGCAGGCCCGGCCCTGGCCTCGTCCATGCTGGGCGGATTGCTAGTCGGACCGAAGGACCGATGCCCTCGGCCGACGCTTCCGAACGGTGACCACCAATGAGGAAGACGTATCGACCTCCATCCGCGCCGCCCAATCGGCGCACAAGCCGTTCGGAACCTCTGCGCCTGTTTCCGGCAATTGCGCTGGCGCTATTCCTTTCGGCTCCGGCGGCTGCGCATCAGGCGCCCACGGGCTGGCAGTATGACAGCTCATGCTGCTCGGGAATGGACTGCTACCAAGCACCCGCGGCCGACGTGAAGGAAACGAAATATGGGTACCAGCTCTCCACCGGAGAGCTCATTCCCTACTCCGATCGTCGGATCAGGCGTTCGCGTGACGAGTTCTTTCACGAGTGTAAGCCCGGAGGCGACGCGAATTCTCAGCATTCCTTCTGCCTCTACGTTCCCGACCACGACATGTGAGTGGAAAACCTAAGATTTTCCTTGAAGCTCTCCCGGCCATCACCACCTAATCATCATGGGTGAGCATTCCGTCCGCATCGGGTGCTGTGAGTCGTCAATGCCCGATTGCAGGCGCTCTCTCTCATATGAGGGAACCACAATGCTTTCCGGCAGTTGAATACGAGACGAGCCGACTGGCCGACTGGCAACCAGAGCGGCTCTGAGGGCAGAATATCATGCGAGAGAACCAATCCGACGTCTTCGATCTGTTTTCGGAGATATATTCCAACGCGGCCCAGGAAGAGATGAGCCTCCAGCAGTATCTGCTTGGCTGCCGCGAAGACAAATCCATGTATGCCTCGGCGCCCGAACGAATGGTCGAGGCCATCGGCGAGCCCAATCTGGTCGACACCAGCAAGGATGAGCGGCTCGGGCGCATCTTCTCGAACCGGACCATCAAGGTGTACCCCTCCTTCTCCGATTTCTACGGAATGGAGGATACGATCGAGCGCATCGCCGGATATTTCCGTTATGCCTCGCAGGGTCTCGAGGAGCGCAAGCAGATCCTTTACCTGCTCGGGCCGGTCGGCGGCGGCAAGTCCTCGCTTGCCGAACGGCTGAAGAAGCTTATGGAACAGCGCCCGATCTACACGCTAAAGGTTGGCAACCAGATCAGCCCTATATTCGAATCGCCGCTTGGCCTTTTCCATCCCGATCGGATGGGCGATCTGCTGGAAGACAAATACGGGATAGCCCGCCGCCGCCTGAATGGGCTCATCTCGCCGTGGGCGGCCAAACGGCTCGACGAACTGTCCGGCGACATTTCCAAATTCAGCGTGGTCAAGCTGTCGCCATCGCGTCTGCGTCAGATCGCCATCGCCAAGACCGAGCCCGGCGACGAGAACAACCAGGATGTCTCGGCTCTGGTCGGCAAGGTCGACATCAGGCAGTTGGAACATTTCAGCCAATCCGATCCGGATGCCTACTCCTACAGCGGCGGCTTGAACCGGACGACGCAGGGCCTGCTCGAGTTCGTCGAGATGTTCAAGGCGCCAATCAAGGTCCTGCACCCGTTGCTGACGGCAACCCAGGAAGGCAGCTACAACGGCACCGAGAATTTCGGCTCCTTCCCCTATCAGGGCATCGTCGTTGCCCATTCCAACGAATCGGAATGGCAGCAATTCAAGAACAACAAGAACAATGAGGCCTTCCTCGACCGCATCCTCGTGGTCAAGGTTCCGTACTGCCTTCGCATCACCGAAGAGAGGCAGATTTACGAGAAACTTTTGCGCGAGAGCGATCTGGCGAACAGTCCCTGCGCGCCCGAAGTGCTGGACATCCTCAGCCGTTTCACCGTCTCGACCCGGCTTGCCGAGCACGAGAACTCGCCGCTCTACACCAAGATGCGCGCCTATGACGGCGAGAACCTCAAGGAGATCGACCCGAAGGCGAAGTCGGTCCAGGAATATCGCGATGCCGCCGGCGTCGACGAAGGCATGACCGGGGTCAGCACGCGCTTCGCCTTCAAGATTCTGTCGCAGACTTTCAACTACGACACCAAGGAGGTCGCAGCCGATCCCGTGCACTTGATGTACATCCTCGAGGAGGCGATCAAACGCGAGCAATTCCCGAAGGAAACCGAAGCCGCGTACCTTGAGTTCATCAAATCGGAACTTGCAGCGCGCTACGCCGAGTTCATCGGCCACGAGATCCAGAAGGCTTACCTGGAATCGTATAGCGAGTACGGCCAGAACCTTTTCGATCGCTACATCGCCTATGCCGATGCCTGGATCGAGGATCAGGACTACAAGGATCCCGATACCGGCCAGATCCTCAATCGCGAGGTCCTGGACAAGGAATTGTCGCAGGTCGAAAAGCCGGCCGGCATCGCCAATCCCAAGGACTTCCGCAACGAGGTGGTCAAGTTCACCTTGCGCGCCCGGGCGCGCAACCATGGCCGCAATCCGTCCTGGACGAGCTATGAAAAGCTTCGCGAAGTGATCGAGAAGCGCATGTTCGGTCAGGTCGAGGATTTGTTGCCGGTGATCAGCTTCGGCTCCAAGCAGGACAGCGTCACCGAGAAGCGGCACAACGAATTCGTGCAGCGGATGGTGGAGCGCGGCTACACTCAGCGGCAGGTGCGCCGGCTGGTCGACTGGTACATGCGCGTGAACAAGGCTGGCTGACCAAAGCCCGAAGGGTTCGCATGCCGATCTTCATCGACCGCCGCCTGAATCCGAAGGACAAGAGCCTGAGCAATCGCCAGCGCTTCCTCAAGCGCGCTCGGGAAGAGCTCAAGCGCAGCATCCGCGACCATGTCCGGACAGGCCGTATCGCCGAGGTCGACCGCGAGCATGCCGTGCCGATGCCCCGCAAAGGCACCAGCGAACCGACCTTCAGCGACGCCAGGGACAGTGGGCAGCGCCAGCACATACTGCCCGGCAACAAATCGTTCAGTCCCGGTGATCTGATACCCAAGCCTGGCGGCGGCGGCACTGGCTCTTCGGCGCCGGGAACCAAGCAATCCGAGGATGACTTTCGCTTCGTGCTGTCGCGCGAGGAAGTGCTCGACCTCTTCTTCGAAGATCTCGAACTGCCCGATCTGGTCAAGCTCAATCTCAAGCAGATACTGAGCTTCAAGCCAAGACGGGCGGGCTTCACGGCAAGCGGGGCGCCGACCAACGTCAATGTCGGACGCACCATGCGAAACAGCCACGGCCGCCGCATCGCGCTCAGGCGTCCCAAGCAGGCGGAGCTGGACGCCATCTCAACGCAGATCGCCGAGTTGGAAGCGAAGCCGCCAACCGAGGCAACGCGCGAACGCATCGCTGCTCTGCGCGAGGAAGTTGATCGGCTTGAACGCCGGCGCAGGCGGATCGCCTATGTCGATCCGGTCGACATTCGGTTCAACCGCTTCGACCCCCAGCCGGTGCCGAATGCCAGCGCCGTCATGTTTTGCCTGATGGACGTGTCAGGATCGATGGGAGAGCGCGAGAAGGATCTGGCCAAACGGTTTTTCGTGCTGCTGCATCTGTTCCTGACGCGGCGCTACGAAAGGACGGACATCGTTTTCATCCGCCACACCCATGAGGCCAAGGAGGTGGATGAGCACACCTTCTTCTACCACACCGAGAGCGGCGGTACCGTCGTCTCGACGGCGCTCGAGGAAATGCACCGCATCATAGAGCAGCGCTATCCGGTCGCGGAATGGAATATCTATGCCGCTCAGGCTTCCGACGGCGACAACTTCGCCACCGATTCCGAGCGCTGCATAGAACTCCTCGACCGCAAGCTCATGCGCCTGTGCCAGTATTTCGCCTATGTGGAAATCATCGACGAACGCGAAAGCCACATTTTCGGCTCCACCGAGAACGGAACGTCGCTCTGGCGCGCCTACAACGCGGTCGACGGAAAGTGGCCGAATTTCCAGATGAGGCGCATCGCGGCTCCCGCCGATATCTATCCGGTTTTTCGCGAGCTCTTCGCAAGGCAGCCTAGTCTGCGCAAGAGCGCGTGAGAACGCGGGCGGATGGGACATAGGCCGATGGTCAATCAGGCGCGCAAATCCGAACTGTTATTTTCCGGGTCGGACTGGGATTTTGCGAAACTGTCTCGGGTTTACGACGAGATCGAGGCGATCGGGGTCGAAGAGCTTCACCTCGACATCTATCCGGTGCAGATGGAGGTCATTTCCTCCGAACAGATGCTCGACGCTTATTCCTCGGTCGGCATGCCGCTGATGTATCGGCATTGGTCGTTCGGCAAGCATTTCCTCTACAACGAGCTTCTCTACCGCAAGGGCGCGCGCGGTCTGGCCTATGAACTGGTCATCAACTCCAACCCTTGCATCGTCTACCTCATGGAAGAAAACACCATGGCCTTGCAGGCCCTGGTGACCGCCCATGCCGCGCTTGGCCACAACCATTTCTTCAAAAACAATCATCTCTTCCGGCAATGGACGGACGCCGGAGGCATCCTTAGCTATCTGGACTTCGCCAAGGGCTACATCGCCCGATGCGAGGAACGGCACGGACTGCAGGCCGTCGAGGCGGTGCTCGATGCCGCCCACGCGCTGATGGAGCAAGGGGTGTTCCGCTACCATCGGCCGCCGAAGCTGTCGTCGGAACAGCAGCGCGAAGGCCTTCGCGAGCGCCTCGAATATGAGGAGCGTTCCTACAATGATCTGTGGCGCACACTGCCGACCGCGCAGGACAAGAACAAGCCGGAGGCAGGGGATGAAAGCTTGGCCGAGCGGAAGAAATCGCTCAATCTGCCCGAGGAGAACCTGCTCTACTTCCTCGAGAAGAACAGCCTGGTGCTTGAGCCCTGGCAGCGCGAGATCATCAGGATCGTACGGGTGATTGCGCAATATTTTTACCCGCAGCGGCAAACCCAGGTGATGAACGAAGGCTGCGCCACCTTTGTGCACTACACGCTGATGAACATGCTTTTCGATCGCGGCCGCATCAGCGAAGGCGCCATGCTCGAGATCTTGCGAAACCATTCGAACGTGGTTTTTCAGCCGGCCTATGACGACCCGCGTTATTCCGGCATCAATCCCTATGCGCTGGGCCTCGGCATGATGCAGGACATCCAGCGCATCTCGACCGAGCCGACCGCAGAGGACCGAGATTGGTTTCCGGACATCGCCGGCCGTGGCGACTGGCGCGACACCTTGCTCGATGCCTGGGCCAACCACCGTGACGAATCCTTCATCCGCCAGTATCTGAGCCCCGCTCTGATCCGGAAATGGCGGCTCTTCGTGCTGGCCGACGGCGCCGACGAGCCGCATTACGAGGTCGCCTCGATCCATAATGAGCGCGGCTACAGCAAGATACGGTCCGCGCTGGCCCGAAGCTACGATGTAGGGGCGAGCCGGCCCGACATCCAGGTGGTCGACGTGGATCTTCTGGGAGACCGGCATTTGCGGCTGCAGCACAAGGTCAAGGACGGCATCCAGCTAGAGGACGAAAGCCGCGACGCGACCTTGCGCCACATCCGGAGCCTATGGGGTTATGACGTTAGCCTGGCGGCAATGGATGCCGAAACCGGCGCCGTGCTCAGCGAGCGCTCGACGAAGGAACTTTGACCTCCGAGACGCAGGAAGCCGCCGTCTGCAGGCGGGTCTGACCTCGGCACACCCTAACCCTCGCCGGCGGGCCGGATCCTCAACCTTGCTATGCGGTTCTTGTCGCGCTTCATCACCACGAAACGCTTGCCGTGAAAGGTGAAGGCCTGCTTCTCGTCTGGGATCGTCTGCGTCTCGTGAATGACCAGACCGGCGATCGTCGTCGCCTCCTCGTCCGGCAGATCCCAGTCGAGCGCCCGATTGAGGTCGCGAATCGCCACCGTGCCGTCGACGACGACCGAGCCGTCGGCCTCCTGCTTGACGCCTTGCATGTCGACATCGTGCTCGTCCGCGATCTCGCCGACGATCTCCTCGATGATGTCTTCCAGCGTCACCAGCCCTTCCATCTCGCCATACTCGTCGACGACGATGGCGAAATGCGCCTTGCGCCGCAGGAAGGCGTTGAGCTGATCCTGCAAGGTGGTGGTGTCGGGCACGAACCATGGCTTCGACGCGATCTTTGTCACGTCGATCTTGGAAAAGTCGTTGCCGACCTCGTTGAGCGCCCGCAGCAGATCCTTGGCATGCAGCACGCCGACGATGTTGTCGAGCGAGCCTTTCCAGAGCGGCATGCGGGTATGCGGGCTCTGCAGAATCTCGCGCACCACCATTTCCGGCGGATCGTCGGCGTTGACCGAGCGCATGTTGGTGCGGTGGACCATCACGTCCGAAACCTCGAGCTCCTCGAGTTCGAAAAGCGCGCCCAGCCGGTTGCGATCCTCGCGCGCCTGCCCGCTGCGGCGGGTCTCGTCGCCGTTCTCGTCCGGCTCATCCTGCTCGGGCTCCGTCGGTTCGATCGGCCGCAGACTGTAGCCGAGCGCCGCGAAGAGCCGCGTGCGCAAGAGAAACGCCAGCACGATCACGGCGGCAAGGACGGCTGCGGCGATCCAGCCGAAGTCGATCATCCGGGATGGCTCGCCTTGAGGAAGGACAGCACTTCGGAGGGCGGCACGTCCTTGGCGATAAAGGCCTGGCCGACGCCGCGCGTCAGGATGAAGGTAAGCGCGCCGCGCGACACCTTCTTGTCCTGGGTGATGAAGCCAAGCAGCGTCTCGGCATCCGGCAGTTGGCCCGCTATGTCGGCCATCCGCCAGGGCAGGCCGACGGCGCGAAGGTGCGCCTCGACGCGCTCCGCGTCGTCCGGGCTCGCTAGATTGAGACGCGCCGAGAAGCGGTGCGCCAGCGCCATGCCGATGGCGACCCCCTCCCCATGGACGAGACGGGCACCGTCATAATTCGTGGCGGCTTCGAGCGCATGGCCGAATGTGTGGCCGAGATTGAGCAGCGCGCGGTCGCCGGTCTCGAACTCGTCGCGGGCGACCACATCGGCCTTGGCGCGGCAAGCCTCGGCGATGGCTTCGGTCCGTTCCGGGCCGCCGGCGAACACCTTTTGCCAGTTCTCCTCCAGCCAGGCGAAGAAGCCGGGACGGTCGATCAGCCCGTATTTGGCGAGCTCGGCATAGCCGGCGCGGAATTCGCGGATCGGCAAAGTGTCGAGCACGCCGGTATCGGCAAGCACCAGTTTTGGCTGGTTGAAGACCCCGACAAGGTTCTTGCCGCGCGCGCTGTTGATACCGGTCTTGCCGCCGACGGAAGAATCGACCTGCGCCAGCAGCGATGTCGGCACCTGCACGAAGTTCATCCCGCGCCGCACGATGCCGGCGGCGAAGCCGGCAAGGTCGCCGATGACGCCGCCGCCAAGTGCCACGACGACATCGCGCCGTTCGAGCTTGGCGGCGAGCACGCCGTCGACGACCTCTTCGAGGTGGGTGAAGCTCTTGGTCTTTTCACCGGCCGGCAGGGTGATGACGGCGGCCTCGATGCCGCCTTTTTCCAGGCCGGCCTGCAGCGTTTCGAGATGCGCTGCGGCGACGTTCTCGTCGGTGACGATGGCCGCACGCGTGGCGGGAAGGCGGCCTGCGATTTCGGTTCCTGAGCCGGAAAGCAGGCCGGGCCCGATAAGTATGTCATAGGCACGGTCGCCGAGTCCGACCTCGACCTTCACCGGTTCGCTATGGCTCAAGGCTCCACCTCGTCGTCACTGGTGGCGATTGGCGCGATCCCAAGGTAAGCGCAAAGCGCGCATACCACCTCGCTGGCGATGACTTCCTTGCGGTCGTCGCGGGTCGAAACCGTGAGGTCGGCGGTGGCATAGACCGGGTAGCGCTCGCCCATCAGCTTCTCCAGCACGCCGCGCGGATCCGGATTCTTCAACAGCGGCCGGTTCTGCTTCTTCGAAACCCGCTCCATCAGGAGATCGAGATCGGCCTTCAGCCAGACCGAGACGCCATGCGCATCGATCGCCTCGCGCGTCTGCGCGTTCATGAAGGCGCCGCCGCCGGTCGAAAGCACCTGCGGGCCGTTTTCGAGCAGACGCAAGATGACCCGCTGCTCCAGCGCCCGGAACTCAGGTTCGCCGTAACGCTCGAACAGCTCCGGCACGGTCATGCGCGATACGCTCTCGATCTCCTGGTCGCTGTCGATGAAGGGCAGGGAAAGCATTGTCGCCACCTTGCGGCCGATTGCGGTCTTGCCGGCGCCCATCAGGCCGACGAAGACGATCGAGCGGCTGCCGAGCCGCTCGAGCAGCGCGACACGGCCTTCGTCCGGCGGATTTGCTGGCAGCGCGTTCATGCGGAACCCTCTTTGCGCCGTATCGACATCAAAAGCCCGTTTGCGTCAAGCAGGCCGCCGCAGGCGGGCCAGATCGCCCCTCTTCCGTCGAGAAGCTTCCTCGACAAATCCTCTGCCCGAGCCCTTCGTCCTTGAATTGGCCGGAATGGCGTCCCATAAGGGCACAGGGTTTGGAATCGCAGAACAAGAAGACGGGCGAAGACTGAATGCCGACATTGTTTCGCTTTGTCGTGACGCTAGCGGTTCTTGCAGGCGTCGCTTATGGCGCGATGTTCGCGCTGGCGATGTTCGTGGAGCCGAAAAAGGCCGAAATGAGCGTGCGCATTCCCGCGGAAAAGCTCAATCCGAAGAAGAACTGACCCGGCCAAATGAACAGCGCGGCCCGCATCGAAGCCTTTCTGGAGATGATGAGCGCCGAGCGGGGTGCGGCCGAGAACACGCTTTCTTCCTACCGACGCGACCTCGAAGACGCCTCCGAAGCTATCGGTGGCGGCCTGGCCGGAGCGGCAGCCGCCGACATCCGCGCCTATCTGGACGACATCGCGGCGCGTGGCTTCGCGCCGACCTCGCAGGCGCGCAAATTGTCGGCGATCCGCCAATTCTTCAAATTCCTCTATGCCGAGGGCCTGCGCGGCGACGACCCGACCGGCACCCTGGACAGCCCGAAGAAGGGCCGGCCGCTGCCGAAGACCATGACCGAGGCTGAGACGGGCCGCCTGGTCGACCGCGCGGCCGAGGAGGCGGGCGGGGCCGCGCCCGACGGCGACCGGTTGGCGACGCTGCGCCTGCACGCGCTGGTCGAGGTGCTCTATGCCACGGGCCTGCGCGTTTCCGAGCTTGTCGGTCTGCCGGTGACGGTGGCGCTGCGCGACGACCGTTTCTTCATGGTGCGCGGCAAGGGCGACAAGGAGCGCATGGTGCCGCTGTCGGCCAAGGCGCGCGCCGCGATGCGGGCGTGGCTTGCCGCCAGGGCGGAGGTGCCGGCCTACGCCGATAGCCCGTTCCTGTTCCCAGCCTCTTCCGACAGCGGTCATCTCTCCCGGCAGGTTTTCGCACGCGATCTCAAAGGCTTGGCGGCGCGGGCCGGCATCGCCTCGACCAAGATCTCGCCGCATGTCCTGCGCCACGCCTTCGCCAGCCACCTCCTGCAGAACGGTGCGGATCTCAGGGCCGTGCAGCAACTGCTTGGCCACGCCGATATCTCCACCACGCAGATCTACACTCATGTGCTGGAGGAGCGGCTGGTGCGGCTGGTCAACGATCATCATCCGCTTGCCGACTAGGCTTCATACCGCTATGTGAGGGCGACGTTCCACCGCCCGGAGCCAGCATTTCCAGGGTTCCGCCAGCCATTGCCTTCCGACGGATCGGTCCGCCCCAGCATGTATAATTACCTCGATTTCGAAAAGCCGGTGCAGGATCTGGAACTCAAGATCCTTGAGCTGAAGAAGCTCGCGGAGAACGGCGAGGCGGTCGATGTCGCCGACGAGATCGGCAGGCTGGAGAAGCGTTCGCGCGATGCGCTGCGCGATCTCTACAAGGCGCTCACCCCTTGGCAGAAGGTCCAGGTGGCCCGCCATCCGGACCGGCCGCACTGCCTCGACTACATCAAGGGCTTGTTCAGCGATTTCACGCCGTTGGCCGGTGACCGCAATTTCGGCGACGACCAGGCGATCGTCGGCGGTTTTGCCCGTTTCCGCGGCGAGCCGGTGGCGGTGATCGGCCAGGAGAAGGGCTCCGACACGGCAAGCCGCATCAAGCACAATTTCGGTTCGGTACGGCCCGAGGGATACCGCAAGGCGGTTCGGCTGATGGAGCTTGCCGACCGCTTCAAGATCCCGCTTTTGACGCTGGTCGACACCGCCGGCGCCTATCCCGGCGTCGGCGCCGAGGAACGCGGTCAGGCCGAGGCCATTGCGCGCTCGACCTCAGCCTGCCTAGCGCTCAAAGTGCCGTCGATCTCAGTGGTCATCGGCGAAGGCGGCTCCGGCGGCGCCATCGCGATCGCCACCGCCAACCGCGTCTACATGCTTGAGCATGCCATCTATTCGGTGATCTCGCCCGAGGGCGCGGCCTCTATTCTTTGGCGCGACACCACCCGTTCCAAGGACGCGGCGACCAACATGAAGATCACCGCCCAGGATCTTCTCGAAATGAAGATCATCGATGCCATCGTTCCCGAGCCGATGGGCGGCGCCCAGCGTGCGCCGGAAACGGTGATTGCCGCCACCGGCGATCTGATCGCCAAGACGATGAAGGACTTTGCCGGCGCCAACACCGATTTCCGCGAGCAGCGCCGCGAGAAATATTTAGCGATGGGCCGCAGCCTTTAATGCATGTCGCGCAAAACTGTCCAGTGGTTTTGCGAAAACGACATGCATGAAAACAAAGCACGTGAGTCTGCCCCAGCGCCACCCGTTTAATTCGGCCGTTCGCCGCAACTATGGCGGCGATTAACAATTTCGCCACAAAAATGCCGCCGCATTCGGCTCAATGAAAATATCCGCGAGGGGTTGGCTATTGCTTGCGGTAAGGAATTTTCAAGGTTAACGGGCTTACGGTCCATTGGTGTTGAGCCTGCGGGCCGGCCATGCCGAGGCCGTTGGCCTGAGAGAAAAGACAAAGCCGTATCGATGTTTGCCAAGCTTGCCCGCACCGGAGTCCTTGTCGCCGCGATAGGCATCGCCGGCTGCAATGATTCGTCGATGAAGGATTTTGCGCCGGAGGCCAACAAGCCCCTGCCGGATAAGATCCTCGCCGACATGAAGGCCAAGGGCATGGTGCGCACCTCCTCGGTGATGGCGCGCATCTTCAAGGAAGAAGGCAAGCTGGAGATCTGGAAAGCCAAGACCAACGGCCGCTACGATCTCGTCGCCAGCTACGACATCTGCAAATGGTCGGGCAAGCTCGGCCCCAAATACACCGAGGGCGACCGCCAGGCGCCGGAAGGCTTCTACACGGTGCGTCCGTCGCAGATGAATCCGCGCTCGAACTACCATCTGTCCTTCAACATCGGCTATCCCAACGCCTATGACAGGGCCAACGGCCGCACCGGCTCCAATTTGATGGTGCACGGCGCCTGCTCCTCGTCCGGCTGCTATTCGATGACCGATGCCCAGATCGAGCAGATCTATGCTTTCGGCCGCGATGCCTTCCAGGGTGGCCAGACCGAGTTCCAGATCCAAGCCTTCCCGTTCCGCATGACCGCCGCCAACATGGCGCGCTACCGCAACGACCCGAACTACGAGTTCTGGAAGATGCTGAAGGTCGGCTACGACAATTTCGAGATCACCAAGGTGCCGCCGAAAGTCGACGTCTGCGATAAGCGCTACGTCTTCAATCAAGTAGCGCCAGAAGGCACCACTTTCGACCCGACAGGCGCCTGCCCGGCAATGACACAGCCTGATTCGTTGAAAACGGCCTACGCCGACTACGAAAAGCGCTACGACGCTGCCTTTAACTCCGCGGTCAAGGGAAGCATACTGCCGCCTAAGCCGGCCATCGCCGGCATCAAGGAAGCCAGCATCGTTTCCGACTGGTCCAAGCGCCGCGCCCGCGGCGAGCGCGTGCCGATCGACCCGCCGTCGATGAATGCCGACGGCTCGGTAACCGAGACGACGCGGATGGGCCGCATCGATTCCCCGCTCGGCCGCAAGATGGCCGCGCTCGACGCGGAGAAGGAGGCCAAGCGCAAGGCCGAGGAGCAGCGGCTGGCGGCGATCGAGGCGGCCAAGGCCGCCAAGGCGCAAGCGCAGGCTGAAAAGGCAGCTGCCAAGGCGCAGGCCCTGGCCGAAAAGGAAGCCGCCAAGCAGGCGGCCCAGCAGCCGGTGGTCACCGCAGGCGTCGAGGCGGCTTCCGCGCAACCGGCGCCGGAAACGCAGCAGGCGGCAAGTGCCGACGAAGGCACGGTCTCGAAGCTGAAGAAGAAACTGCTCGGCATGTTCGGCGGCTGAGATTTCTCGATCTTGGCCGGATCCGCCGCTACCTACGATCTGAAGGGGCTGAACTGCCCGCTGCCGGTGCTGAAGGCGCGCAAGCGCCTGGCCGCGATGCGGCCTGGCAGCCGTCTGTGGCTGGAAACCACCGACCCGTTGGCCGTGATCGACATTCCAGCGTTCTGCGCCGATGCCGGCCACCAATTGATCGAGACCGCGGCGGTCGACGGCGGCCATCGCTTCCTGGTCGAGCGCGGCGGCGCGGCATAGGTCAATCGGATCTCTGCAGCTACAGCCCGGCGATCACCAGCGGATTTGCCTCGAGCGCCGCCCGGTCGGGCGTGTCGATCGACGGCTTGTTGGTGAAGGCGGAAAACAGCCGCTGGACATAATCTTCCGGCATGTCGAGCGTGATCAGCACCAGCCGCGTGCCGCGCCGTCCGTCCGGCCACGACGGCAGCCTGGCCGGCGGATGCAGGATCTTCTGCACGCCGTGAATCACCAGCGGGCGTGACGGATCCTCCTGAACTTCGATGACGCCCTTCATGCGCAGCAGTTTCTCGCCATGCGTCGAGCGCAATAAATCGAGGAACATCTCGATCGCCGAGAACGGCACCGGCCCGTCATGGACGAGCGAGTGGGAGCGCACGCGGCCGTCGTGGCGGTGATCATGATGATGGGGGGCGTGATCATGACCATCGTCGTGGTGATGATGATCATGCGCCGCCTCCTCTCCGAGCCAGCGCCGCACGTCGGCGCTCTTGGTCTCG
Organism: Mesorhizobium sp. M1A.T.Ca.IN.004.03.1.1; assembly: GCF_003997555.1. NCBI lineage: Bacteria > Pseudomonadati > Pseudomonadota > Alphaproteobacteria > Hyphomicrobiales > Phyllobacteriaceae > Mesorhizobium > Mesorhizobium sp. M1A.T.Ca.IN.004.03.1.1. The sequence goes on from NZ_RZTV01000004.1 coordinate 329,501, forward strand.
GGATTGTAGAGGCCGCAATCGAAAAGCGACGCTGCCCCGGTAGCGGGACCATTGAGGTCGAGCAGGACCGCGCTCGGATTTATCTGATGAAGTCGCGCCCGCAGGGCCTCGACGTCGCTTGCCTCGGCGAGATCGGTCTTGGTCAGCACGATGCGGTCGGCGACGGCCGCCTGCTTCACCGCTTCGACATGGTTATCGAGCGTGGCCGCCCCGTTGACGCCGTCGACCAGCGTGATGACGCCGTCGAGCCGGAAAGCCTGCACCAGCGCCGGATGCGCCATGATCGACTGCAGCACCGGTGCAGGATCGGCAAGGCCGGTGGTTTCGACCACGACGCGCGCCAGCCTGGCGATGCGTCCGGTCTGCAGCCGGTCGACGAGGTCGGCCAGCGTATCGACGAGTTCGCCGCGCACCGTGCAGCAAAGGCAGCCGTCGGAAAGCTGGATGATGCCGTCTGAGGCTTGCTCGACGAGCAGATGGTCGATCGCCACCTCGCCGAACTCGTTGATGATGACGGCTGTGTCGGCAAGCGCCGGATCCTTGAGCAACCGGTTGAGCAGCGTCGTCTTGCCGGCCCCGAGAAAGCCGGTGAGCACCGAGACGGGTATGGGAAAGCCGCTGCGCCCGGTCACGGCGAGTTTGCCGCCTTGGCCGGCTGATCCCCCTGCGCTGCAGCGGCAGCGGTTGCGGCGGGTGTGGCGCCGGCCGGCAGAGGCTTGTCGGGCCGCCAACTGGGCAGCGGCACATCGGCATAGTTCTGATCGGTCTGGTCGACGAAAGCCTTGGGCGCCGGCCCGGTGGCCCCGCCAAGGCCGACCGCGATCAGCGTCGGGTGATCGAGTTTCACCTGATAGGGCGATTTGGCCTTGTCCTTGGCGGCGACGGCAGGCGCTGCCTCCGACTGCTGTTCCTTCGGCTTCTTCTTGCAGATCTCGTCCTGCAGGTCGTTGGGCGACAGCGTGTCGCCATAGGGCTTGAGCGCCGCGAGCGTCGTCGACCCGGCCGCCGGAGCGTCAAAACCCTGGTCGAGCAGCTTCGCCGCCGCTTCGGCGCGGCTGATGGCGGATTTTTCGCCGAGCACCACGGCAACCAGTGTGCGGCCATCGCGCGTCGCCGAGCCGATCATGTTGAAGCCCGAGGAGCAGACGAAGCCGGTTTTCATCCCGTCGGCGCCGGGATAGCGCCCGATCAGCAGATTGTAGTTCGGGATCGCCTTCTTACCGACGGCAAGACCCTCGATGGAGAACCACGGCGCATATTGCGGGAAGTCGTTGCGAAGCGCCGTCACCAGGACGGCGAGGTCGCGCGCGGTCGTGTACTGGTCCGGCGAGAACAGCCCATTCGGGTTGACGAAATGCGTTCCGACCATGCCGAGCCTGGCGGCCTCGGCATTCATGCGGTCGGCGAAGGCGGCCTGCGATCCGCCGATGTTCTCGCCGACGGCCATCGCGATGTCGTTGGCCGACTTGACCAGCATCATCTTCAGCGCATTGTCGAGCCGCATGACCGATCCGGGCTTGAAGCCCATCTTGCTCGGCGGCTCGCCGGCCGAATGTTTCGTCACCTTGATCGGTGAATCGAGCGCCACCTCGCCGGCGGCGATCGCTCGGAACGCCACATAGGCCGTCATCAGCTTGCTCAGCGAGGCCGGATACCAGCGCTTGAAGGCGTCCTGATGCTCCAGCACCTTGCCGCTATTCAGGTCGAACAGCACCACCGGATTGGCGCGCGCAGTGCCGGAAAGCATCGGCAGCGCCAGCGCCCCCGCAAGCAATAGGTTGAGGAAATGCCTTTGCCGCATGATCAATTCCGAAATCGCCTCTTGCCGTAGTTGCCGCTGGCTCCGTAAGATTTCGCTGCGCGATGGCCAGCATACTGCGGACCGACCCTCGACTCCGGGCCGCATTATGCGGTGCTATTTACCCTATGTGACGTCAAAATGGCAAAGCGCCAGACGATCACACTTGCCGGGCAGCGGCCCTGAATTGCCTGCCCCAACAAAGAAATGGAACGATTATGCCAATTCTCAACCGTGCCGCGGAAATGCAGGAAGAAGTCGCGGGCTGGCGGCGCCATCTGCACCAGACGCCGGAACTGAACTTCGACGTTTTCCAGACCGCCGCCTTCGTCACCGACAAGCTGCAGGCTTTCGGTTGCGACGAGGTTGTGACCGGCCTCGGCAAAACCGGCGTCGTCGGCATCATCCGCGGCCGTAAGGGCGAGGGTCCGGCCATCGGCCTGCGCGCCGACATGGACGCTTTGCCGATCAACGAGATCACCGGCAAGCCTTACGCGTCGAGCGTTCCCGGCAAAATGCATGCCTGCGGCCATGACGGCCACACCGCCATGCTGCTCGGCGCAGCCAAATACCTCGCAGAAACGCGCAATTTCGTCGGCTCCGTGGCGGTGATCTTCCAGCCCGCCGAGGAAGGCGGCGGCGGCGGCAACGAAATGGTCAAGGACGGCATGATGGAACGCTTCGGCATCTCGAAGGTGTTCGGCATGCATAACATGCCCGGCCTGCCCGTGGGCGAGTTCGCCATCAAGCCCGGCCCGATCATGGCGGCGACCGCCGAATTCACCATCACCGTCAAGGGGCATGGCGGCCATGCGGCGATGCCGCATGCCACGATCGACCCGATCGTAATTACCAGCCACTTGGTGAGCGCTTTGCAAACCATTGCTTCACGCAGCACCGATCCGGTCGAGGCCGTCGTCGTGTCGGTGACCAAATTCCATGCCGGCGATGCCTACAACGTCATACCGGAAAAAGCCGAGATCGCGGGCACGGTGCGCACGCTGAAAAAGGAAGTGGCCAGGAAAGCGGAAGAGAAAATCCGCGCCATTTGCGCTGGCCTGGCATCAGCCTTCGGCGCGACGATCGAGGTCGACTACGACCCCAACTATCCCGTCACTTTCAACCATCCGGAAGAGACGGCCTTCGCCAGCGATATTGCCGCCGGCGTCGCCGGCGACGCGAATGTCCACCGCGCCATTCAGCCGGTGATGGGCGGTGAGGATTTTTCCTACATGCTGGAAGCGCGCCCCGGCGCCTTCATCTTCATCGGCAACGGCGACACCGCCGGCCTTCACCATCCGGCCTATGACTTCAACGACGAGGTCATCCCGCACGGCATGAGCTATTGGGTGAGGTTGGCGGAGACGGCGCTGGCCGCCTGACCGCTTTGCACGGAGGCGACCTTCCCGGCCGATTGCCGCCGATCGGCCGGTAACGCCTCTTGGCGAACCGGCCCGAAGCGTTTATGTGTCGGGCCGCGTGGTCCCGTAGCTCAGTAGGATAGAGCGGCAGATTCCTAATCTGTAGGTCACAGGTTCGATTCCTGTCGGGATCACCAACTAAATCAAATGGTTGGCTGACTTTTGCAATGCTCCCATGTTGCATTTTCTTGCAACTGGGCTCCCGTTGCTTTCCGTTCGCTCGAATCTCAAGCACTCCCTGGCCGCCGCGGTGAGAGCGCGGGCAGGGCAATCAGATGCGCCGGCCGGTTTTGGCGTCGAACAGATGCGCCGAGGCGCGGTCGATCTCGATCCGCACGCTCTCGCCTTGCTTCAGCGCCAGCCGCTCGCGGAAAAGGCAGGAGATCACCTCTCCGCCGCAGTCGACCGTGGCGAAGATTTCCGAGCCGGTCGCCTCCATGAGCGTGACTGTGCCGGAGAGACCCTGGCCGGTCGCCCGGATATGCTCGGGACGAATGCCGTAGACCAGTTCCCTTCCCGCGGCTTCGCTCGGCCGGATGCCTTGCGGTAGCGGCAACGTCAGCCCACCGGCACTGCGGAAGATGCCCTCCTCGATGTGGCCGTGGATGAAGTTCATGGCCGGCGAGCCGATGAAGCCGGCAACGAACAGATTGGCCGGCCGGTCGTAGAGATCGAGCGGCGCGCCGATCTGCTCGACCAGACCGTCGTGCAGCACGACGATCTTATCGGCCATGGTCATCGCCTCTATCTGGTCGTGCGTGACATAGATGGTGGTGGTGCCGAGCCGCTGATGCAGCGCCTTGATCTCGCCGCGCATCTGCACGCGCAATTTGGCGTCGAGATTGGAGAGCGGCTCGTCGAACAGAAACACCTGCGGGTCGCGCACGATGGCGCGGCCCATGGCGACGCGCTGGCGCTGGCCGCCGGAAAGCTGGCGCGGATAGCGGTCGAGCAGCTTCTCGAGGCCGAGAATACCGGCTGCCCGCTTCACCCGGCTCGCGGTATCGGCCGGATCGGCTTTCTTGATCTTGAGCGCGAAGCCCATATTGTCCGCCACCGTCATGTGCGGGTAGAGCGCGTAGTTCTGGAACACCATCGCGATGTTGCGGTCCCGTGCCCTGAGGTTGTTCACGGTGCGCTCGCCGATTGCGATCTTTCCGGCCGAGATCGTTTCCAGCCCCGCGATCATGCGCAGCAGCGTCGACTTTCCGCAGCCCGACGGTCCGACCAGGATGACGAACTCGCCATCGGCGATATCGACGCTGACATCGTGGATGATCCGAGTGGCTCCGAAAGCCTTCTGCACGTTGTTGATGCTTACCGATGCCATTGCGTATCTCCGAAAGAATGAGGGCGGATCAGGCGCTCAGCCACCCTTGACCGCGCCGGCGGTCAGCCCGGCGACGATCTGCCGTTGCGCGAACATGGTCAGCACCAGCACCGGCAGCGTCACCACCAGCGCGGCGGCGGCGAGCGGCCCCCAGCTCACCTGCTCGTAGGACAGCATGTTGTAGACCGCGACCGGCAATGTCCGCGTCTCGCGGCTGGCGAGCACCACGCCGAAGACGAAGTTGTTCCACGAGAAGATGATCGACAGGATGAAGGCGACGACGATGCCGGGCTTGGCGATCGGCAGCGCGACCAGGCGAAACACCTGCCACGAACTGGCGCCGTCGATGTTGGCGGCCTCCTCCAATTCCATCGGCGTCGTCTCGAAATAGCCGATCATCACCCAGACCACGATCGGCACCGTCACCACCAGATGGATGATGATCTGCGGCCAGAGCGTGCCGAGGATGCCCAGCCACTGAAACAGGAGGAACAGCGGGATGAGATAGGAAAGCCCGGGCGTCATGCGGGCGATCATGATGACGATCGCCGAGCGTTCCGCCTTGAGCCTGGCGATGCCATAGCCGGCCGGCACTCCGATCAGCAGCGCCAGCAGCGTCGCCGTGCCGGTCACCAGCACCGAGTTCCACAGATAGAGCAGGAAATTGTTCTCCTCGAGCACCTTTGCGTAGTTCGACCAAGCGAAGCGCTCCGGGATCAGGATCGGCGGATAAGCGCCGTTGTCGATCTCGAACTTCAGCGACAGCGAGATCATCCAGAGGAAGAACAGGATCGCCGGCGAGACCAGCACCAGCGCCGCGAAGAACAGGCCTATCTTGTTGAGCAGCCGCGAGCTCACCTATTTGCCCTCCGTGTCGACCCATTGCGAGCGCTGGCGCAGCATCAGGAGGATGAAGGACAGGGCCACGATGACGATGAAGAACACCACCGCCATGGCCGAGCCGTAGCCCATGTCGTAATAGGAGAAGGCGGTGTTGTAGAGATAGATGTTGATTGTTTCCGATGCCGTGCCCGGCCCACCTTGGGTCATCGCGTAGATGATATCGAAGCTCTTGAGCGCATCGATCGTGCGGATGATGACCGCGATCATCAGAAACGGCGCGATCATCGGCAAGGTGAGGTAGCGGAACTGCTGCCAGGCATTGGCGCCGTCGATCTCGGCGCTTTCGAACGGCTCGCGCGGCACGGATGCCAGCCCACCCAGCACGATCAGCATCACCAGCGGCGTCCACTGCCAGGTCTCCACCGCGACCAGCGAAGGAATGACGGTGTTGGCGTTGAAGATCCACTCCTGCGCCGGAATGCCGACCAGCGACAGGAGATAGTTGAGCACGCCGAGCTGCGGATGGAACATCATGGTCCAGACCAATGCCACGGCGACGGGTGTGGCCATCATCGGCATCACGAAGACGCCGCGCAGCAGACCGCGCAAGGCAAACCTGGCGTCGAAGATGAGCGCGGCGACGGTACCGAAAAACATCGGCGCGACCACCGACAGGAAAGTATAGATCAAGGTATGCCAAAGCGATTCCCAGAACCGCGGATCGCTCGCCAGGCGCAGATAATTTTCCATCCCGGCAAAGCTTCGCGACTGGCCGAGCGTCCAGCTGTTGACGCTCATCCACAACGTGAAGGCCCAGGGAAAGACGATCACGGCGCCGACGACGACGAGCGCAGGAATGACGAAAGGCCAGTAGTTTGGAGCCAGCCGGATCGGCTGGCTCTCTTCGACGGCTTGCGTCGTCACCCCTGCGCGTTCCGGGGCGATGGCGGACATCAGCCTTGCTCGCTCCTGTCGAGAACCGGCTGGAACTGATCGGTGGCCTTCTTCAGTTCGTCGGCGGGATCGGCGCCGGCGATCATGTTGGTCAGCGCCACGCCATAGATGTCCCGGAACTCGGTGACCGGGATGATGACCGGCAGCGCCAGCCGGCTGATATTGCCTGAGCCGACCACGGCATCCAGCCAGCTCGGCGGCATGGTGACGCCTTCGCGCACCTTGGGGTCTTCCAGCACCGACTTGCGGAACGGCACGCCGGCGCCGGCCTGCAGCAGGCGCGCGCCCATGGCCGGAGAGACCGCCCACTGGCAGAACAGATAGGCCGCTTCCTTCTTCGCGCTGGCGGACGTGACACCGATGCCGTCGCCGAACGTGCCTGCGGCATGCGCCTTGGGTCCCTTCGGCATGACGCCATAGCCGACCTTGCCGACCACCCGCGACTTCTCCGGATTTTCCATCGGCGGTGCGAAGCCCACGCCATCGAACCACATGCCGATCTTGCCCTGCAGGAAGGCGGATTGCGCCTCGGCCCAGTTGAAGCCGGTGACGCCGGTAGGCGCGGCCTTGGTCATCAGCCGCTGGTAGAGGGCGGCAGCCTCGATCGCCTCCGGCGAGGTGGTGCGCAGCTTGCCGTCGCTGCCGAGCGGCGTCATGTCGTAGCCGAGCATCAGAGACGTCCACACCGGCGTGTTGGCGTTCTTGAGACCGCGTGCGACGAAACCGAAGGTGTTGCTTGAGGGATCCGTCAGCGCTTCAGCGGCGGCCACCAGCTGCTCGAAGCTCTCGGGATATTTTATACCTTTGGCGTCGAACAGCTCCTTGTTCCAGTAGAGGATCCAGTAGTCGACCGAGAACGGCAGCGAGCGCAGCACGCCCTGGCCGTCCTTGGCGAACTGGATGCCCGCCTCGGCGAAGTCGCTTTCGGTCAGCCCTGGATCGGTGAGGGCCGGATCGGCAACGAAGCCGGAAATGTCGGCCAGCCAGCCGCCCTTCTCGAACTGGCGCTTCTGCACATGGTAGCTCAGATGCACGACGTCGAAGCTCGGCTTGCCGGAGCTGAGCTCGATCACCGTCTTCTGGCGCTGCTGCTGTTCGGGTGTCGCCTCGGCATTGACCTTGATGCCGGTCAGCTTCTCGAACTCCGCGAGATTCTTCAGGATGGTGTCGCTGCGCGGGCTCTTGACTAGGTTGACGTCGAGCGTCGTGCCGGCAAAGCGCTTCCAGTCGACGCCCGCGGCGAAGCTCGGACGAAGACCGACGAGGCCGGTGGCGGCGAGAGCCGCGGTTCCCTGGAGCAGCTGCCTTCTGGTTGGACTGAATGGATTGGACGACATTTCTTCCTCCCGGTTGTCGTTGTCGATTACGCCACCACGATTGCGGCGCGGTTTTGCTTCCTCAAATCTGCAGCGCCAGCCGGCGCGCATTGTCGATGTGCTGGCTGATCGCCTCAACCGCCATCTCCGGATCGCGTTTCTCCAGGGCCTCGATCACCGCAAGATGCTCGCGCATGACCGGCACGACGCGACCGTCGATGCGGAACCGCTCCTGATGGATGAGCCGGATCTTCACCGAATTGACCAGATAGGCCTTGGCGATGATCTCGTTGCCCAGCGCGCTGATGAAGGTGTCATGCATGGCCCAGTCGATGTTCTGGGCCTTGGCTTCCATTTCGGGGGTCGGGGTCTGCGCCAGCGCTTGGGCGAGCATGTCCTCGTGCTCGCGCCTCAGACCCGCAATCTCGGCGTCGGACGCGTTGACGGCAAACAGCGCGACAGCCTCGCGCTCCATGAACAGGCGGAACTGGAAAGCCTCGCGGATCAGGCTGATGTCGATATGCGCGATCTGCATGCCGCGTTGCGGTATCGTGGTCAGCAGCCCCTCGGCCTCGAGCCGCGGCACGATCTCGCGGATGGCTCCGAGCGGCAGGCCGGTGAAGGCGACCAGCTCGCGCTGCGAAACGAACTGGCCGGGCCTGAGGTCGCGGGCCAGCAGATGCCGCGTGAAGCTGGCATAGGCCTTCTCCCTGAGGGTTGCCGGTTCGCTCGTGTCGTCCATGCCGATCAGCGCCCTCGCCGGTTCAGGCTGCCTGTGTCGCAAACAGCCTGTCGTAAGCGGCGCCAAGCTGCTGCCGTTCCTGCAAGGCTACCGGCTCGAGCGGCGGCCGAACCGTCAGCCAGCGTTCGTCGCCGGTCTGGCGCGCCACCATGGCCTTCACCGCCGGGATGACCGGATGCCGGAGCAGTTCGAGGACGAAGCTTTCCACGCGGGAGTCGTCGCGTCCGCTCTCGATCATGGCGCGCAGTTCGCCGGCGGCGAAATTGGCCATGCCGGAAATCGCGCCCTGGCCGCCGATCCGCACCGCCGGAGCCAGATGCCGTTCGTCGCCGATGAGGATGATCAGGTCGCCATGCGCCTTGAGCAGCGCTTCGCTGTAGCCCCAGTCTCCACCGGAATCCTTGACCCCGGCGACCACGCCCGGATACGCCTCGCGAAGCCGGCCGATCAGGTCGAGCGACAGCTGCACCGTCGTGACCGAGGGGATGTTGTAGAGCAGCATGCCGCGGGCCAGCGGACCGAGCGCGGCGAACACGGCGCCGAACCAGCCGAACAGCCCATCGTCACCGACATTCTTGAAATAGCTCGGCGGCGCCAGAAGGATGTTGCGGGCGCCGCGCTGCAACGCCTGGCGGCACTGCTCGGCAGCGTCCTCCGCCGCATCGACCAGCACGCCTGCAACGAGTTGGTCCGCGGGTATTCCCGCCGCAAGCATGGCATCGATGACCGCCTGCCGCTCCGCCGTACCGACGGAAGCGCCTTCGCCGGTGGTGCCGAACAGCGTTACGCTGCTGCAGCCAGCATCGAGACAGGCCTTAGCATGCTCGGTCATCAGCGGAACGGCGATCCGCCCGGCTGCATCAAAGGGCGTTGTGAGCGCAACCGACAGACCAAAGCGCGAACCCACCTGCAATTCTCCATTCATCAATCCGCGAGCAGGCGTAGCATACTGACATGTTAGTTGTAAACATAGCTCTCGGTCACGCTTGGCTGCGGCTGGAAACAATTCACAATGCCTGTAGAGCCAGTCCCGCCAGCGCGGATGCCGCGAGCGTCGGCAGCATGCCGGCCTTCAGCCTGAGCATGGCGACCATCGCCGCCGCCGACAGCAGCGCCGCGCGCCAGTCGAGCGAGGAAACGACCGGAACCTCGACGCCCCAGCCGACGCTCTCGACTTTGCCGAAGACGACATGCAGCGCGAACCACAGCGCAAGGTTCATCACCACGCCGACGACCGCTGCCGTTATCGCACCGAGCGCCGCCGACAACGCCTTGTTCTGCCGCAGCTGCTCGATGTAGGGCGCGCCGAGGAATATCCAGAAGAAGCAGGGCGCAAAGGTAGCCCAGAGCGTCAGCGCCGCCCCCAGCGACCCTGCAAGCAGAGGGCTGAGCGTACCCGCATGGCGATAGGCGGCGGCGAAGCCGACGAATTGCAGCACCAGGATCAGCGGTCCGGGCGTCGTCTCGGCAAGTCCGAGCCCGTCGACCATTTCTCCGGGCGAAAGCCAGCCGAACGAGGTCACCGCGGCTTGCGCGACATAGGCAAGAACCGCATAGGCGCCGCCGAAGGTGACGACCGCCATCAGGCTGAAGAAGCCGCCGATCTGCGCCCATACGCTCCCCGGCCCTGCCAGCACGGCGATCAGCGCCACCGGTCCGAGCCAGATCGGCAGCCAGATGGCGATGGTCCGGGCTGCGTGCCATTTGGTCGGCACGGTGTGGCCGAGCTCGCCGCGCTCGAACATCAGGTCGACCACGCCGCCTCTGTCGGCGGCGGCGTTGCCCTTGCCATGCGCCGAACCCGAAAACAGCCCGGGTGCAAAGTGATTGCCGACCCAGCCAATGAGTCCCGCCGCAAGCACGATCAGTGGAAACGGCAGCTTGAGGACATAGATGGCAAGAAAGGCCGCCACCGCGATGGCCACCATGACCCGGTTCTTCAGCGCCCTCTTGCCGATGCGGATCACCGCTTCGACGACGACCGCCAGCACCGCCGCCTTGATGCCGAAGAACAGCGCCTCGATGACCGGCGCGTCGTTGTAGAGCATGTAGAAACTGCTCAGGGCAAGCATGACCAGTGCGCCCGGGAGCACGAACAATGTCCCGGCGACGAGGCCGCCGGCCGTCCGGTGCAGCAGCCAGCCGATATAGACGGCAAGCTGCTGCGCCTCGGGACCCGGAAGAAGCATGCAGTAGTTCAGAGCATGCAGGAACCGCTCCTCGCCGATCCAGCGGCGCTCCTCGACCAGTTCCTTGTGCATCAGGGCGATCTGCCCGGCCGGCCCGCCGAAAGAGAGCAGGCCGATCTTGGCCCACAGCCGCGTCGCATCACTGAAGGTCGGCACAGCCGGGACATCGGCCGGCTGCTCGGCGCTGTCCTTGGCAAGCACGGTCATTGTTGCTTACCCCCGGCCGGCCAGTTATGCGTCTCGTCCGTGGCGTCGCGGCACCAGCGGAAGAAAGCGTCATAGAGCAGCATGCCGGCTTCGAGCTGTTCCAGGTCGTCGCGGAACATGCGCGACAGGCCGAGCGACGCGGCGAGGAACCCGGCAGCCTGCGGCACCAGGTCGAGACGCGCTGTATCCGCGCCGCGCACGATCAGCGCCAGACGATCGAGCGCCTCGGTGCGCAGGCCGAACTCCTCAATCATCGTGTCGAAGGTGCAATGATCCCCGCGATGGCTCCAGAACACGCCTTCGATGTCGAAGGGCACCGCGGCGAAGCGATCCGCCACCAGGGGCACCTCGGCCGGGTCGACGAACAGGAACACGGCGCCAGGATCGACAAATCGTCGGATCAGCCAGGGGCAGGCGATGCGATCGACCTTCGGCCGGGAACGCGTGACCCATACGGTGCGACCCTTCCCATCGCGAGGCGGAATTGCGTCGGCCGCGACTAACGGCGCCTTGACGGCGGCCCACGCCGCGAAACCGCCTTCCAACGATTCCGCCGGAATGCCCTCGTGGCGCAGCCACGCGGCAACGCCTTGCGAGAGCTTCTCTCCGCGCTGGCAGATGACCACGACCTTGGATCCGGAGAAGTCGGCCGCCCAGGTCGAGACGGTTCTGAAGTCGCGTCGGTAAGAAGCCGGCAGCAGCCGCGGATCGGCTTGAAAGTCGTCGTCGATGCGTACGTCGACGAGACGAGGTGCATCCGGCAGGCCGACCAGTCGGGCAAGCTGTGGCACTGTGATCTGAGTTGTTGACGGCATGGCGTCCACCTCCTGAACGAAGAGAGTTTGGACGCGATCGTTGGGCTGACGCCTCACGGGGTCGTCGCGGGGAACCCCTTAGCCAGGATGCTGGAACGCTCCCCTACGATTGTCAAGAATTCTTGTCGAGGAAGGCGCGGCCCGCACCTTCTTTGGAAGCTGCACTTACTGCGCCGTCCAACCGCCATCCATCGGCAGGGTCGTGCCGGTCATCTGCTTGGCCGCATCCGAGCACAGGAACAGCGCCAGTGCCGCCAATTCCTCAACGCTGACGAACTCTTTGGTCGGCTGCGCGGCAAGCAGCACATCGTGCTTGACCTGTTCCTCGGTCATGCCGCGCGCCTTCATCGTGTCGGGGATCTGCTTCTCGACCAGCGGCGTCCAGACATAACCGGGCGCGATCGCATTGACGGTGATGCCATCCTGCGCGACTTCCAGCGCCACCGTCTTGGTCAGACCTGCAATCCCGTGCTTGGCAGAGACATAGGCCGACTTGAACGGCGAGGCGACCAACGCATGGGCCGAAGCCGTGTTGATGATGCGGCCCCATTTGCGGCTCTTCATGCCCGGCAGCGCCGCCTTGATGGCATAGAAGGCGGCAAGCAGGTTGATGCGGATGATTGCTTCCCACTTGTCGTCGGGGAATTCGTCGATCGGCGCGACATGCTGGATGCCGGCATTGTTGACCAGGATGTCGAGGCTGCCGAACGCCTCCTCGGCCTCGCGGATCATGGCGGTGACCGCCCCGCCGTCCATCATGTTGGCGCCGGAATAGCGGCACTTGACGCCGAAATCCCTCTCGATGCCGGCGCGCTCCTTTTCGATCGCCGCGGCATCGCCCAGGCCGTTGATGGTTACGTTGGCGCCCTCGGCGGCAAAGGCGCGGGCGATTGCAAGGCCGATGCCGCTGGTCGAGCCAGTGACGAGCGCATTCTTGGAAGACAGGGAACCCATGGCAGATCTCGCACGTGGAGGGAGGGACTGTTGAAGCACATAGTTTGTGCGTCGCAACATAACAATGCCATGCCCGTATTTCGGTGCGATACAATGTTGTGATGCAGTTCGAGCGACAGGAAGCTGGCGGTCCTAGGGCGGTCTTTGCCGCCGCTGATGTGAGCCTGCGACCTATCCGGCTATCTTGAGCAGCGAGGAAACCAGGAGCTTGTGCTCCTGCTGCGACAGCACGTCTGAATCGAAAAGATTCATACTGCGCAGCCCCTCGATGGCGAGGAAACAAACCAGCAGCGAGCCGAGGTCGTCCGTTTCCCCCTTCAGCCGTTCGAACAGCTGCCGCTTGAAGGCTTTGATCGGCGTCAGGAATTCCGGATCCTCGGCGATCGCGGAGAACATCCAGGAGGCCGAAGGTTTCGGCTTCTCGCAATCATCGGCCGAGAGCCGTATGTAGGCCGCGAGCGCGCTTTCATCGCTTGCCTCGGCCGTGCGTTCTTCGAGCGCCTGCTCGAAAGCATTGAGGTAATTCTCGACCAGCCCCTGCATCAGCTTGGCCTTGGTCGGGAAATTGTAGAGCAGACCGCCCTTCGACACGCCGGCCCGATTCGCGATGGCGTCGAGCGACAGGCTTCCCGGGCCCGCCTCGCGCGCCACGTCGGCTGCCGCTGCAAGTATCCTGTCGCGCGAGTTTGCCTTGCGAGCTTTCATCACGCCTTCCCTTACATTAGGCCTTGTGGAATTGACAAGACCGTCCAGACGGTACAGTAAGGCGCCCGCAATTTGAAATCGGGATTTATCGTAGATATGTGTCCCGGCAATTGACGTTGCCGGCTCGAGGGGAACTATCCGTGAAGCGCTTCTTCATCATCACCGGAATTCTGCTGCTGCTCGCCGTGGTGTGCGCCGGCATCGTCGGCTTCAACCTGTTTCGCGACAATGCGATCAAGCAGTTTTTCGCCACCATGAAACCGCCGGCGGCGACAGTGTCGACCATCGTGGCGAAGCCTTCGAACTGGACGCCCGGCGTCGAGGCGATCGGCACCGTCAACGCCGTGCGCGGCGTCGACCTGACCGTCGAGACGGCCGGGATCGTCAAGGACATCCTCTTCCACGCCAACCAGAAGGTCGCGGCCGACGCTGTGCTTCTGCAGCTCGACGATGCCGTCGAGAAGGCCGATCTGGTGGCGCAGAAGGCTCAGGCAGCATCCGACCAGGCGGCGCTGACCCGCGCGCTGGAATTGCAGCGGCGTGGCGTCGGCACCGACGCTACGCTTGATGCCGCGCGCGCGGCGGCGACCGCATCGGCCGCGCAAGTGAACAAGCTGCAAGCCGTGCTCGACCAAAAGCAACTCGCAGCTCCCTTCACCGGGACGGTCGGCATTCCAAAGATCGACATTGGCCAGTATCTGGCGCCCGGCAACTCAGTCGTCACGATCCAGGATCTGGACACGATGCGGGTCGACTTCACCGTGCCCGAACAGCAGCTGCCGCTGCTGAAGATCGGCCAGACGGTGCGGATCGGCAGCAATGCTGCCGACATGTCCTTTGCCGGCTCGATCCGCGGCATCGATCCCAAGATCGACCCGGCAAGCCGGCTGGTGTCGATCCGCGGCGAGGTCGCCAACCCGGAGGGCAAGCTGACCCCGGGCCAGTTCGTGCAGATCCGCGTCGAGTTGCCGGAGGAAAGCAACGTCATCTCGGTGCCGCAGACGGCGGTGACCTCGAGCCTCTACGGCGACTATGTCTTCGTGGTGGTGCCGCCCAAGCCCGCTGAGGCCGGCGCTGCCGCGCCAGCAAAACCGGAAGACCAGAAGGCCGGGGCGGAGAAGCCTGCCGGCGATGCAGCCAAGCCGCAAGCCGATGCCTCGAAGCCGGCCTCCGATACGGCAAACGCCGCCGACAGCGCCGCGAAGCCGCCTGAGAACGCTCAAAAGCCGGCCGAAACCGGGCAGCAACCGGCGCTCGTTCTATCGCAGGTCTTCGTCAAGCTCGGCCGCCGCAACAACGGCATGGTCGAGATCGTCGAAGGCCTGAAGGCCGGCGACCAGGTCGTGACCGCCGGTCAGAACCGGCTCTTCAACGGCATGTCCGTTGCGGTCGACAACACCGTTGATCCCAGCAAATCGGCAAACAAGCAGGTTCAGCAATGAGCTTTTCCGATATCTTCATTCGCCGCCCCGTCCTCTCGACGGTGCTGGCCTGCATGATCCTGCTCCTGGGCTTCCAGGCCATCTTCAACCTGTCGATCCGCCAGTATCCGAAGGTTGACGAGACGGCGATCACCATCACCACGGCCTATCCCGGAGCCAGCGCCGACCTGATTCAGGGCTTCATCTCTGCGCCGATCGCGCGCGCCGTCGCCTCGACGGAAAACATCGACTACGTCACCTCGTCGAGCCGCCCGTCTTCGAGCACGGTGACCGTGCAGATGAAGCTCGGCTCCAACCCCGATGTTGCGTTGACCGAGGTGCTGTCCAAGGTTCAAGGCGTGCGCGGCACCTTGCCGGATGCCGCCAAGGATCCGGTGATCGTCAAGGGCACCGGCCAGCAGTTCGCGATGATGTATATCTCGATGCAGAATCCGAACATGACGAAGGAGCAGTTGACCGAGTACATCGAGCGCGTCGTGCGGCCGCGCATCTCGACGGTGGAAGGCGTCGCCGACGTCCAGATCTTCGGCGCCGAGGAATATTCGATGCGGGTCTGGATCGACCCGGTCAGGCTCGCCGCCCGCGGCGCCACGGCCGCCGACGTGCTGACTGCGATCAACAATTCCAATTTCCTGTCCGCGCCCGGCAACACACAGAACGAGTATGTGGTTTCCTCGATCGCGGTTCACTCGACCCTGCAGACGCCGGAAGCCTTCGCGCAGCTCCCTATCCGCTCGACCGACGGCCAGGTGGTGCGGCTGCGCGATGTGGCTCGGGTCGAGCTTGGCGCCGCCAGCACCGACACGAGGGTGAGCTTCAACGGCAAGCCGGGCACTTTCCTGGCCATCTTCCCGACGCCTGCCGCCAATCCGCTGACGACTGCCGAGGCGATCCACAAGATCGTGCCGGTGATCCAGGATACGTTGCCGAAGGGCATGACGATCGAGATCGTCTACGATTCCACCGAGCAGATCAGCGCCTCGATCGAGGAGGTGTTCAAGACCATCGGTGAGGCTGTCGCCATCGTCATTCTCGTCATCCTGCTCTTCCTCGGATCCTTCCGCTCGGTGATGATGCCGATCGTGACCATCCCTCTGTCGCTGATCGGCGTCTGTTTCATTCTGTTTGCGGTAGGCTATTCGATCAACCTTCTGTCGCTGCTTGCCATGGTGCTGGCGATCGGCCTTGTCGTCGACGACGCCATTGTCGTGGTGGAGAACATCCACCGCCATATGGAGGAAGACGGCATGTCGCCGATGCAGGCGGCCTTCAACGGCATGCGCGAGATCTTCTCGGCAATCGTCGCCATGACCATTACGCTGGCCGCCGTGTTTGCGCCGCTTGCCTTCACCGGCGGTCTGACCGGCGCGCTGTTCCGCGAGTTCGCGGTCACGTTGGCCGGCTCCGTGGTCCTGTCCGGCCTGATTGCGGTGACCATCACGCCGATGATGTCGGCTCGCCTCTTGAAGGCCGGCGCGCACGGCCGCTTCCAGCGCATCGTCGACGGCACCTTCAGCCGTGTCGAGCGCGTCTACGAGCGGGCGGTGACCGCTTCGCTCAGAAACAGGCCGGTTACCTTTATCATCGTCGTCGCGCTGGTTGCGCTCACCGGCTTCATGTTCACCAAGACCTCGACCGAACTAGCGCCGGAAGAAGACCAGGGCTTCCTGCTTTCGATCGTAACCGCCCCGCGCTACGCTACCTCGGACTACACCGAGACCTACGTCAACCAGATCCTCGGTCTTGTTAAGGACATTCCGGAAACGCGGGCGCAGTTCTCGGCGGTCGCCTTCGGCGGCGCCACCAACGGCGCTTTTGTCGGCTTTGCCTTCAAGGATTGGGCCGAACGGCAGCGCAGTTCGAAGGAGATCCAGACCGACATCACCGGTCGCTTGGCCAAGGTCGCCGGCGTCGAGGCTTTCGTCTTCGCGCCGCCGACGCTCCCCGGCTCGGGCGGCGGCCTGCCGATCTCGATGGTGGTTCGCTCGACCGGCGATCCCTCGGAAGTTTTCGACCAGGCCGAGAAGATCAAGAACAAGGCGCAGGCTTCCGGCCGCTTCATCGTCGTGCAGAACTCGATGTCCTATGACGCCCCGCAGGTGACCGTCACCATCGACCGCGAGCGCGCGGCGGCACTGAACCTGCCCATCGCCGACATCGGCAACACGCTGACGCTGCTGGTCGGCGGCGCCGAAGTGGCGCAGTTCGATCGCGACTCCAACAGCTATGACATCATCCCACAGGTGCCGCAGGAGTTCCGCGACAATCCGGCGAAGCTCGGCGAGTATTTCGTGCGCAGCGTCGACGGCAAGATGGTGCCGCTGTCGGCGGTGGTGCATATCTCGACCAACGCCTCGCCGGCAGCGATCGAGCAGTTCAACCAGCTGAACTCGGCCACGATCTCCGCCCTGCCCTTGCCCGGCGTGACCACCGGCGACGGATTGAAAGTGCTGGAGGATCTCGCCAGGGAAACGCTGCCCGACACGTTCTTCATCGACTATTCCGGCCAATCGCGGCAGGAAAAGGAGCAGGGCAACACCATCCTGATCGCCTTCGCGGCCGCCGTGATCGTGATCTACTTGGTTCTGGCCGCTCAGTTCGAGAGCTTCCGCGATCCGCTGATCATCATGATGGCGGTGCCGCTTTCGATCTTCGGTGCCATCGTGCCGCTCAATATCGGCCTCGGAACGCTCAACATCTACACGCAGGTCGGACTGATCACCCTGATCGGCCTCATCACCAAGCACGGCATCCTTTTGGTGGAATTCGCCAACCAGCAGCGCGAAATCCATGGCATGCGGCGCCGCGATGCCATCATCGCCTCGGCCAAGGTGCGCCTGCGGCCGATCCTGATGACGACGGCCGCGATGGCGCTCGGCGTCGTGCCGCTGATCATCTCCAGCGGCGCCGGCGCCGCGGCGCGCTACTCGATGGGCCTCGTCATCTTCACCGGCATTCTGGTCGGCACGATGTTCACGCTGTTCGTCGTGCCCATGTTCTACACCTTCATCGCCAGCAAGGATCTGCCGCATCTCGCCGAGAAGCCCGATCCGAAGCTGATGCCGGCGCTGCCCACCTGAAGCAATCCAGGACTGCTCCAAAAACAAAAAGAGGCCGGAAAATCCCGGCCTCTTTTTTAGGCGGTCGCCCCACGGCTTCGGCGCCAGAGCAATTCCAGGAAAAGTGTGGAACGGTTGCTCGGCGACTTCGCCGTGGCCTTCCGTCCGGAATTGCGTCGAACCTGGCTTGAAGGCGGCAATCCGCCCGCTACTTGACCCGTTACTTTACGATGAGGATGCTGGTGTTGCCCGGGCCGAAGGCCTCGACGAGCTGATAGAAGTCGGCCGCGGCATCGGGATGCAGGCGCACGCAGCCATGCGAGGCTGGCCGGCCAAGATGCTTGATGGCATAGGTCGCATGCACCGCATAGCCGCCGCTGAAGAAGACCGAATGCGGCATCGGCGCATTGTCGTATTTCTTCGAATACCACATCTCATGCATGCGGGTCGGCTTGAATGACCCTGTCGGCGTTATGTGCCCCCTGTCGCCCGTCGACACTTTCCAGGTGAACGTCGGCCGGCCGTCGACCGTGACTTCCATGATCTGCTGCGACAGCGAAACCCGGGCGACGAGCTGGTTGGCATGAGCGGCGTTGCTGCCGAAGAGCAGAGCCGCGCCGGTGAGCGCGGCGGCGGTGACGTGGATGAGCTTGGCTGAAATGGCGGTATGCATGACGATCCCTCTCTCTTTTGCCGGTCGGGCCGGCTGCAATTTCGATGGATCGTCTTATCGGGATCGCCTGTTTCAGGCCTATTTCGCTTAATATGCGTTAATGTTTCGAATTCGTTTCTCTAAGTTAACGGCCTAATTCCAGAGAACACGCTCCCTTAGACCGGCTGCCGGCAATACCAAGCAGGCCGAAAGCGGCGGAGAAAGCGTATATGGCTTTGATATGAAAGCCTTTCTCCCAATCTCGAAACCGAATTGCAACAAAACGCGACTTGCGCGGCATGATGCGGATACAGGCCCGCAGCAATGTCGAGGTCACGGGAACAGACATCAGCAAACGAAAATGGGCAGGAAATCGAAAGTTCGCACCTGGTTTTCTCAGGGTCGGGGTCTAGGCGCCATGAATTCCGGCGAGGTTTCGACACTGCACACTGCACTGTTCATCGCCACGGTCTGGATCATCTCCAGCCTGCGCGTCAACCGGCTGAGGGCCCTCTGGCGGGTCGGTCTTCGGCTGATAGGGATGCGCGGCCCCTCCGGCTACTTGCTGCCGAGAGGACCGAAGGCCCGCGCCGCAGCGGGGGGCTCCGTAAGCGGCGCGGGCGCTTCGGGAGTTTCCTGAAGCATCGACGACTATCGAATTGGGGATTGAGTTATGAAGACGAAATTTGCCGCTTCGGTGCTGTCCGCACTGCTTTATGCCCAGGGGCTGCTTGGCTTTGCCGCGCTTGCAACGGTGCTGCTCAAGGAGCGCGCCCACGCCGAGATCGCCGCCAGCGCCGAATTGCCGTCCGGCCCCTCGATCCTCGTGGTGCGCTAGGCGCCGGCGTCGGATCCAAAGTGCGAAGCGATTTTGGAAATCCGATGCAAGATCGAGGAAAAGACCTGGTGGCCCTCGCCTCAGTCGGTGCGCGGCGTCGGCGGATCGAACCGGTAACCGGCACCCCTGATCGTGGTGATGGTCTCCGTATCGAGCTTACGGCGCAGCCTCACGATGCGCGAATCGATCGAGCGGTCGAAAGCGTCGGCATTCTCGGCGGGCGCGGCGGCAATGATGTCGTCGCGCGTCAGCACCTTTCGCGGGCTCGCCAGAAACAATCTCAACAGCGCCACCTGCCCCGGCGACAGCTGATCCTCGGCGCCGGAACGATGCATGACCATGGCCGACCTCAAGTCGACGGTCGCATTCTCGAGCACGATCAGTTCCTGGGGGTTGCGGCCGCGCCGCGTCAGCAGGCGGCCGATGCGCGCCGCCAGCTCGCGCACGTTGAGCGGGCTTTCGATCACGTCGGCAGCGCCGAGCTCCAGCGCCAGCACCTTGTCGACGAGATCGGCGGGCCGGCAGATCAGGATGAAGTCGCAGCCACCCTCGCCGCCCCCGCCTTGGCTACTATAGCGCTTGAGCAGTTCGCGCCCCTCCGCCTGGGTCACGTCGTCACCGACGACCACGACGTCGATGCCGCCTGCCGAAAGCAGCGACTCCGCCTCCCAGGGCTGGCGCGCCTGACGCACATCGTGCCCGCGCCGCTCGAGATGGTCGGCCAGGTCGCCGGCCACCACTTCGGCAACGGACACAAGCGCGACGACGGATCGTGCTGCCATTTTCTCCACTCCGCCACGGACAACTCGAGATGAGCGCTGGACATCATGTTTATACCCAATCTACTTTCCGCTGAAAGCGGGAGCGAGACCATTGTGAAGGCGCGCATCATTGTCGTCGAGGACGAGCCGGATCTGAGGGAAGCGGTCGCCGAGTATCTCGGCGCCAGCGGCTATGACGTTGCCACGGCCGAGAATGCCGCGGCGGCGCGCAGCCTGCTCGAGGCGCAACCCTTCCACCTCGCCATCCTCGACATCGCCATGCCCGGCGAGGACGGCCTGTCGCTCGGCCGCTGGCTGCGTTCCAAGACGCAGATCGGCATCATCTACGCCACCGCCGCCGGCACCGCGCTCGACCGCATCGTCGGCCTGGAACTCGGCGCCGACGACTACATCGTCAAGCCCTATGAGTTGCGCGAAGTGCTGGCGAGGGTCCGCAGTGTGCTGCGCCGCGTGCCGCAGCCGGTTGCCCCCCAGGCCGCGAAGACCGAGGCCGGCACGCGCCGCTTCATGAATTTCGGCAGCTTCCAGGCCGATTTCGACGGCAGGCTGGTGACCGGCGCCAATGGCGCGGTCATCGAGATGGCCAAGAGCGAGTTCGACGTGCTGGAAGTTTTCCTCACCCGCGCCAACCGGCTTCTGACGCGGGCGGCGATCTCGGAGGCGATCGGCTTCGTGGAAGACCCGGAATCGTCGCGCGCTGTCGACATCCGCATCATGCGTCTGAGAAAGAAGATCGAGGCGGACCCCGCCAATCCGAAATTCCTGCGCACGGTGCGCGGCGAAGGCTACATCTTCTCGCTGCCGGCTGGCGACGGCAACTGACTCCGGCGCCGCGCACCTTCCGGATACGCAATCGACGCTGTAGCATTCCGGTCCGGCGGCATGCCCCCAGAAAACCGTTGTCGATTTTCGGGCTTGTGTGCTGGATTTCATGGTTTACCGATATGGCCCGGAGATGACGTTCGACGATGACAGCTGAGGCCGCACGGACAGAGATGCACGGCTCCCGCCAGGGCGCCGCGATGGCGGCCGTCCATGTCGTTCGCCGCTTGCGCGAAGCGGGCGACTGGCAGCGCGAGATGGACAGCATACTGGAGGCACTGTGCCGTTCGTTGGACTGTCAGCGCGGCATTCTCTTCCGTTTGCGCGAGTTGCCGGGCGAGGGCTTTGCCCAGTCCGTGGCCTCCTATTGGATCGACCCTGCTTTTGGCGGCGAGCTCGCATCGCCTACCGTGATCATGCAGTCGATCATCAACTCCGATCCGCTGCTGGAGCAGTTGCAGGAGGATGAGCGCCAGGGCAAGGTCTTCGCTGGCCACACGCGCGACCTCGATGGTTTCCTGCGGGCCGACTTCGAGAAGCAGAACATAAAATCCTTCATTTCGGTGTCGGTCTTCGCCCACGGCCATCTCTGGGGCACTCTGGCGGTCAATGACTGCGCGGCCGAACGCGAATGGACGGATGAAGAGGAGGCGACGCTTCACATCATCGCGCTCGCCATCGGCGACGCCATCGAGCGCTCGCCCTCAGAGGCGCATGCCAGCGAGGTTATCCGCCGCACCATGCTGCAGGCTTCGCTCGACGCCATCATCGTCATCGACGAGGCCGGCTCCATCATCGAATTCAATCCGGCCGCCGAGAAGATGTTCGGCTTCAAGCGCAGCGACATCCTCGGCAAGGATCTGATCGACACGATCGTGCCGCATTATTACCGCAAGGGTTATTCGTCGGGCGCCGAGTACATGGCCGGACGGGGCGCGCCGATGGTTGGCCAGCGGCTTGAGACAGTGACCCAGAACGCGGCCGGCGAGATCTTTCCGATCGAGCTGACCGCGACGGAGATGAGGGTTGCCGACCGCCGGCTCATCTTCGGCTCGATCCGCGACCTGCGCGAGAAGCTGCACGCCGAAGAAGAGATCAACCGCCAGCGCGAGAAGCTGCACCAGAATGAAAAGATGGCGGCAATGGGCTCGCTGCTCGCCGGCGTCTCGCATGAGCTCAACAACCCGCTGGCGGTTGTGGTCGCGCAATCGACCCTGCTGCATGAATTCGCGGCCGACCCGCAGACCAAGGTGCGCGCCGAAAAGGTGCGCGCGGCCGCCGAACGCTGCGGGCGCATCGTCAAGAGCTTCCTGTCGATGGTGCGCCTGCATCCGACCGAGCAGGCCGAAACCGACCTCAACCAGGTGATGCGCTCGGCGCTCGAAGTGACCGCCTATGGTGCGCGCTCCAGCGGCATCATCATCGACACCGACTTCGCCAACGGCCCGCTGCTCGCCATGGCCGACGCCGACCATGTCACGCAGGTCGCGGCCAACTTCCTCATCAACAGCCAGCATGCGCTTGCCGGCTTCACCGGCGAGCGGCGCATCAAGGTGCGGACCTTTCGCAGCGAGCGCGGCAATCCGGGCTTCTCGGTCGAAGACAACGGACCCGGCATTCCCGATGCGATCCGCTCACGCATCTTCGAATCCTACTTCACCACCAAGCCGGTCGGCGTCGGTACCGGCATCGGCCTGTCGATCTCGAAATCGATCGTCGAGCGCCACAACGGCAACATCTGGTTCGAAGAGGTGCAGCCGCACGGCGCGCGCTTCGTCGTCCAGTTGCCGGCGATTGCCGGCAATGCGGCAAAGGACGGCGAGGGTCCGGCGCGGTCGAGCGGGTTGCGCCATGCGCTGATCATCGACGACGAGCCCGACGTCGCCGCTTCGCTGTCCGACCTATTGGAGCTCATGGGGCTCAAGTCGCGTCTCGTGCCAAGCTGGACGTCCGCCGGCGAGGTTCTGAGCGGGCACATGCCGCCGGACATCGTGTTTTCCGACCTGCGCATGCCGGGCACCAGCGGCATCTCGATCTACCGTGAATTGCTGGCCGAACGGCCGGGGCTGGCGCAGCGTTTCGTGCTGGTCACCGGCGACCTCATCGGCGCCAAGGCCGAGATTGAGGCACTGCCGCCGCAGCAGCGGCCGCAGATCCTGGAGAAGCCCTTCTCGACGCTCGACGTCCGCGGCATCCTTGCGACCGTTGCCGATGTCGCGGCGGCCGACAACGGCGCCGACATCTGAAATTGCTCCCTCTGCGGCTTCACCTGGATATCGTCGGAGTCGAAAAAAGAGGCTCCCGACCGACTTTGCGGCGGGAGCCTGACTGGAGCGCGGAGGGTGCGCTCAGGGGAGCCTAAAACACGTTCGGGGTGTCGGTCAGCGGCGCGGCATTGGCGATCATACGCACAGCTCGGGCCCGGTGCTGACCGGACTGCTCGGCAATGGCACGCAGGCATTCGGCGTTCTCGGCGCCCCAGCTCTGCCCTTTGCAGGCGAATTCGACTTGCGACTGCGGCAGGCGCGCGGTTTTGAGCGTCGTCGGCGCGCCCTCCACGACATTGGCCGGAGGATTGATCGAGGCGAAAGCGGGACCCGCGGCTGGCGCAAGCACCATGCTGGCGAAGGCGGCAACGCCCAGCAGCATGAACATCGTCATCGGATGGTCGCTGGCGCGTTGGCGCAACGCCAGCTTCGGACGGCGATCATTGCGCTCGGGACCATAAGAGCGGCGGCTGGCATCGGCGATCCGGACTTTGGCAAACATCGGCTGTTCCCTTCGTTATCTTTCTTTTTTCCTTGAAACGAACTTAACCGCACCACGTAACAGCCGGATGATAGGGCGGGATGGCCCATGTAACAGGACTGAAACGGGGATCGCTTCTGTTCCTTTTGCTCCTGTCGGATGCGGCGGACTGTAAGCGACCTCACACAGGCGCAGAATTGGCATGGCTGTCGCGATCGTCCGATACGCGAAGCGCGTCGAAACGGTGCCCTCACAAACTGCGGATCCGAAGCTGGAACCGCCGTTTTGCACTCCTGGTTAAGGCTCGGATTTTCCGGGATTTTCTCGGCTCGGATGGCTGCAAGCCGGTCGGCATGAAATTTCCATACTTTCACAAGCCATTGCATTTTAACGCAAAATGTGTTTTTATTGAACGAGCATTCAACAAAACGAGAGCATTTTCATGAACCCGCACCTGCGTGACGTGGCGATCCCCAACGATTGGGACCGGCGGGGTTTGCCGGGGTGGAGTTACCACTCCAACGCCCTTCTCGAGCTTGAGAAGGAATACGTCTTCCGCAATCACTGGCAGATCGCCGGCCATGTCTCCGACGTGCCAAATCCGGGCGACTATCTGACGATGGACGTCATCGGCGAGCGGGCGCTGATCGTGCGCGGCAAGGACGGCGTCGTGCGTGCCTTCAACAACATGTGCCGTCATCGGGGCAGCCGCGTCGTCGCCGACAGCCAGGGCACCTGCAAGAACGCGCTGATCTGCCCGTTCCACGGCTGGGTCTACAATCTCGACGGCACGCTGCGGGGGGCTGCCCGTCCGCGCTCCTTCCCGGAACTCGACAAGACCGAGTTCGGGCTGATGCCGCTCGATCTCGAAGTCTGGATGGGCTTCATCTTCATCCGCTTCCGTAACGGTGGCCCGCAGCCTTCCGTGGCTGAACTCTTGAAGCCGATCGAGGCGGAGATCGCCCATTACAATGTTGCCGACATGGTGCCGTGCCTGGGCATTTGGACCCAGAAATCACCGGTCAACTGGAAATCGGTGCGCGACGTCGACAATGAGGGCTATCACGTCGCCATGGCGCATCCGGCGCTGCAGGACCTCTACGGCGCGACCTATTTCGACGAACCCTTCGTCAACGGCGTGTCGCGGTCCTTCGCCACCTACAACCCGCATGCCGGGCGGCGCTGGAGCGTCAACCAGTACATCAAAATAGCGCCCGAGCCGACGCACCTGCCGGAGCATCTGCGCAAAGCCTGGATCTATTACGGCATCTTCCCCAACAACGCGCTGTCGATCATGCCGGAATCGGTGCAGTTCTATCAGGAGTTCCCGCTGTCCACCGGCGAGACGCTGCTGCGCGGCGCGATCTATCGCTACAAGGACGAGACGCGGGAGCAGGCGGCGGCGCGCTACCTTGCCTACCGCATCGACCGCGACACCATGAACGAGGATGTCCAGCTCTCCGTCTGGTCGAACGAATCCATGCTCTCCGAGGCGTTCGGGGGCTTCTACCTCTCCGACCTCGAATATGGCGTGCGCACCCACCACGACCATCTGCGCAGGCAGGTGCCGGTGCTGAACTTGGAGACCGCACCGGAGGAAAAGGACATGTGGGGATTGAACGACGCGCTGCGGTCGAAGGGGTGAGCGTCTTCCCTTCTCCCTGTTACACGGGGAGAAGGTGCCCGAAGGGCGGGGCAGGGCAAGCGCCTCACAATTGGCTCTGGCTCCCGAACCTCAGGGAGCGTCTGAACTAAATCTCGCAAGCTGGCGCTGCCCCTCACCCGCCGGCTACACTCCCCGTAGAACGGGGAGAGGGGCGCTCTCTCACCCCCGCCAGACGCCTTCCTTCCTCAGATCATCCATCGTGCGCGAGATGCCTTCGCGCAGGATCGCGACCATGTCGTCGATCTGCTCGCGGCTGATGATGAGCGGCGGCGACATCACGCACATGTTGATCAGCGGCCGCACCAACAGACCGAGCTCATGGCAATGCGCGTCGATACGCTTTCCCACATCCTTGTCGAGCTGCAGCGGATCCTTGCTCTCGCGGTCGGCGACGCATTCGACGCAAGCCATCAGGCCGGCGCCGCGTACCTCGCCGACCAGCGGCAGTTCCTCGAGCGTTTTCAGGCGCGCCTGGAAATAGGGCGCGATCTCGCGCGCATGCTGAAGCACGCCCTCTTCCAAAAGATCGAGGTTCTTCAGCGCGACGGCGCAGCCGATCGGATGGCTGGTGTAGGTGAGGCCATGGCCAAACAGCGCATCGGGATGGTTGGAGCGGCGCAGTTCCTCCAGCAGCCGCTCCGAGATGATCACGCCGCCAAGCGGGAAATAGCCCGAGGTCACCCCCTTGGCGAAGGTGATCATGTCCGGATCGAGGCCGAACACGTCGCCAGAGGCAAAGACATGGCCGAGCCGTCCGAAGCCGGTCACCACCTCGTCCGAGACATAGAGTATCTCGTTCTCGCGGCAGATCTCACGGATGCGCTTCAGGTATCCATCCGGCGGCACGACGACGCCGCCCGAAGCTTGCACCGGTTCGCCGACAAAGGCGCCGATGCGACCGGCGCCGACGCGCGCGACCGTGTCGCGGAATTGGTCGACGAGGAAATCGGTGAAGACGTGGATGCTCATCTCCTTCGGCCGTCGGAACGGATCGGGCGAGGAGAGCTTGATCACCAGCTCGTCGGGACCATCCATCCAGTGCCGGTCGCGCGGGCGGCCGTTGAGCGAAGCCGACAGGTAGGTCGAGCCGTGATAGGCGCCGCCGCGGCTGAGGATCAGCTTCTTCTCCGGCCTGCCGCGCACATTGTTGTAGAATTGCATGAAGCGCAGTGCGGTCTCCACCGCCGACGAGCCGCCGGTGGTGAAGAAGGTGTGACTGAGATCGCCGGGAGCGGCATCGGCGATGCGTCTCGCAAGCTCGGCTGAGGGCGCATTCATTGTATACCAAGGCGTGTTGTAGGACAGCGCCATCGCCTGGTCGTACATCACCCTTGCCAGTTCCTCGCGGCGGTGCCCGACATTGATGCACCACATGCCGGCCGGACCGTCGATCAGCCGCTTGCCGGATGCGTCGGTGATGTAGATGTCCTCGCCCTCGCCGATCAGCGCCCGTGCCTCGGCGCCGACCGAACCGGCATAGGGCCAGGGCTGGACCAGATGGCGCTTGGCCAGCTCGACCGCATCGTCGTCCCCGGGCTCGACAACTTCCCTCGCCTTGATCTCTCGTGCAGCCGCCATCTTAGCCTCGCATGGTCCGTTGCGGTGATTTCCAGAGACATGAAACGAAGCGGAAAGCCATGGAAATTCGGCTTTTCGTCACTTCATTTTGAATGTCCATTCAATCAATATTGCAGAAATAGCGCTTGATTTCAATCGGCGGATGCGCTCATGATGAAAGAAAGCCGGCAAGTCTGGAGTGATCGCTCCGGGCACATAAATTGGGACCAGGCAGTCGGCGCCGATCAATGGGAAGGCCGTATGGCGGGACAGTCCGAGCCGGCAACTGCAATCACGCCCGGAGCGCTGCAATGACCGCCGCCGCGGAAGGGTCGCCCCCGCTGCGCATGGCGAGAGCCAGACGAGGTGCCCTTCTGCAATCGGAAGCCGTCCAGGGCATTGCGCTGATCAGCCCGACCTTCCTTTACGCGCTCATCCTTCTCGTCCTGCCGATCCTGGTTGTTATAGCCCATTCCTTCTGGACGCAGGACTACCTGACCATCGACCACACATTCACGCTGGAGAATTATCGGATCGCGCTGACCGAGCCGATCTACCGCGACCTGCTCTGGCGCTCGCTCTACATCTCGCTGACGGTCAGCCTGTTCACCGTGCTGCTCGCCTATCCGATCGCCTATTTCATTTCCTTCCATGGCGGCCGCCAGAAGAGCCTCTGGCTGTTCCTCATCACCATCCCGTTCTGGACCAGCTACCTGCTGCGCGTGATGTCGTGGAAGGTGATCCTCGGCTACAACGGCGTGCTCAATTCCGGCCTGATGGGCCTCGGTCTCATCGACGAGCCGTCGACTGCGCTGCTCTACAATTCCAACGCGGTCATCATCACGCTGACCCACGCCTGGGCGACCTTCGCCATCCTGCCGATCTTCGTTTCGCTGGAGAAGGTCGACCGCACCCTGGTCGAAGCGGCGACCGATCTCGGCGACGGGCCGCTGCGCTCCTTTCTGCGCGTGACCTTGCCGCTGTCGGCGCCAGGCGTCATCTCAGCGGCGCTGATCGTCATGATCCCGACCGTCGGCGACTACGTCACGCCGAAGCTGGTCGGCGGCAAAGACGGCGTCATGATCGCCAACGCCATCCAGGCGCAATTCGGCAAGGCGTCGAACTGGCCGCTCGGCGCAGCACTCTCCGTCACCACCATGGTCATCGTCTCGCTGATGGCCGGCGCCGCGGTGCTGGTCATCCGCGCGCTGCAGAGGCTGGCGCGATGACGGCGATCAGACGTTACCTGCCAAGCTGGCTGTCGAGCTACGCCGCGCTCTACATCCTCTTCCTCTATCTGCCGGTGATCTTCCTGCCGATCTTCTCGATCAACACCGCGGCGACGCCGAAATTCCCGCTCTCAGGCGTCACGCTGCATTGGTACCAGGACCTGCCGCGCACGCCGGCACTGATCGACGCCACCTGGAACAGCTTGGTTGTCGGCGTCTCGGCGGCTATCCTGTCGACCGTGTTCGGCATTCTCGCCGCCCGTTCGATCACCCGCTACCGCTATCCCGGCCGCCGCACCGTCAACGGGCTGATCATGGCCCCGCTGGTGCTGCCCGAGGTCATCGTTGCCATCTCGATGCTCCTGGTGATGCTGCAACTGGGCTTGAGCCTGTCGCTGTTCACGGTCGTGCTTGGGCATGTGCTGGTCTGCATTCCCTATTCGATGACGGTGCTGACCTCCGGCTTCGAAGGTTTCGACCGCAGCCTCGAGGAAGCCTCCGCCGATCTCGGCGAAAGCGCCTTCGGCACCTTCCGGCGGGTGACGCTGCCGATGGTGGCGCCGGCGATCATCTCCAGCCTGCTGGTCTGCTTCACCATCTCGCTCGACGAGTTCATCATCGCCTTCTTCCTCACCGGCACCGAGGCGACGCTGCCGATCTACATCTGGGGACAGCTGCGCTTCGCGGCCAAGCTCCCCGGCGTGCTGGCGCTCGGTACCTTGTTGTTGGCGGCGTCCTTCGTGCTGATGACCGTTGCCGAGATCCTGCGCCGCCGCGCGGCGAGACGCACCCAGAACGAGGGAGGCCTCTATGCTTGAGCAGGTCCAGTCCGAGCGAACGATTTCCGATCGCGCCATGATCGAGATCCGCGACGTCACGCGCAGCTACGGCGCGTTCAAGGCGTTGGATAATGCATCGCTCGTGATCAGGGAGGGCGAGTTCTTCTCGCTGCTCGGGCCGTCCGGCTGCGGCAAGACCACGCTTTTGCGCATGATCGCCGGCTTCGACACGCCGACCAGCGGCTCGATCGCGGTCGACGGCCAGCCGATGGACGGCATTCCCGCCAACCGGCGGCCGACCAACATGGTCTTCCAGAGCTACGCGATCTTCCCGCATCTCAATGTCGAGCAGAACGTCGCCTACGGGCTGAAGCGGCTGAAACTGCAGGGCGGCGAAGAACAGCGCCGCGTCGAGGAGGCGCTGGCGCAGGTGTCGCTGACCGGCCTTGGCAAGCGCCGCGCCACCGAACTCTCCGGCGGCCAGCGTCAGCGCGTGGCGCTGGCCCGCGCGCTGGTCATGCGTCCCAAGGTGCTGCTGCTCGACGAGCCGCTATCGGCTCTCGACAAGAAGCTGCGCGAGCAGATGCAGGTCGAGTTGCGCCGGCTGCAGCAGGCGGTAGGCATCACCTTCGTGCTGGTCACGCACGACCAGTACGAGGCTTTGGCCATGTCGGACCGCATCGCCGTGATGTTCGGCGGCCGTGTCGCGCAGGTCGCCTCGCCCAAGGAAATCTACCAGCGCCCGGTCAACCGCCAGGTCGCCGACTTCCTCGGCGGCATGAATTTCGTCAAGGCCGAGATCGTCGAGGAGAACGGCGTGTCCTTGGTTGTCGACACGCTTGGCTTTGGGCGTGTGAGGACCGACAAGCCGAAGACCTTCGTGCGCAACGCCGGCGCGGCGACGCTTGGCATCCGGCCGGAGCGGCTGCGCGTGCTCTGGGACAATGCGACGGCCAAGTTCGAGGTCGCCGGCAAGGTGGTCGAGCGCCACTATTTCGGCGAGATCACGCATCTGATCGTCGAGATCCCGGGGCTGGAAAAGCCGCTCTCGGTGACCGAGACCAATGATTTCGGCGCCGACGACATTCCGGTCGGCGCGCCGATCCGTCTCGCCTACGACCCAGAGGCCCTGGGGGCGATGGCGGACTGAAGCCGCGCCAAAATCTTCCCGGCGGCGATGTGCCCGGCCACGATCGCGCCCTCGACATAGGCGGGGAAGGACGGCGACACTTCCGACGACGCAAAATGGATCGGCGGCGCGCCGGCAAGAATCGTGCGCTCGGCATCTCTTGCCGTCACGTCGACGATGAGATCGCTATAGGCGCCGCCGCTCCAGCGGTCATGCGTCCAGTCGCGCTGGCTGAAATCGAGAATATCGGCCGCGTCCGGACCGAGCGCATCCGCGAGCTTCGCAATGACCTCGGCGCGCAACGCCGCAGCACCCAGCTTGCGGCAGCGCAGCGCCAGCGGCCCACCGATGAAGACGACGAGCGCTGCATGCTCCGCGTCCCTGCTGGCATCGCAGGCAAACAGGCCCGGCATGTCGCGCCACATCACCATGCCGCTCAGATCGCGCTCGCGCCAGAACGGCCTGGCATAGCGGACGAGGATCTTGACCACCGCGCCGCTTTCCCAGACGCCAAGCGCCTTCTTTAAGGCCGTTGACAAGGCAGGCCGAAAGTCGAGCCTGTTGGCCGTCGCTGGCGGCAGGGCGAGCAGGACCTCGCGCGCCTCGACGGCGCCGCTGCCGGCAACGACACGAACGCCTGACGGCCCGCGCTCGATGCGAATGGCCGGCTCGTTCAGCCGCAGCCGGTCACCGAGATCGCCCGCCAGGTCCGCGGCCAGCGACTGCATGGTCTCGCGCAGAGAATATTGCAGTTCCGGCACTTCGTTGGTGATGCGGCGATCATTGTCGATCAGGTACCAGAGCGGCACCTTTTCCAGCGCCAGGCACCACAGTCCCTCGATCATCGAGCGGAAGGCGGCTTTGGCATCTACCGGATCGGTCTGGCGTTCGAGCCAGGAGGCGACTGTCAGCCTGGCGATCGCGGGATCGTCAGGCTCGATCCAGTTCATGCGGTCGCGGATCGCCATCGCGGTCACATAGGTCTGTCCGGCCTGGTCGACCGACATCGGTGGATGGGTGATGAAATCGCCATCGACAAAGGTTTTGACGAAGGTCTTGCCGCGCGCCCTGGCCAGCGCCATCAGCTCCGGCATGTCCTCGCACAGGAACTGGCCGCCGCTGTCGATCAGCTCGCCAAGCCCGTTTCGCATACCTTCCACACGACCGCCGACGCGGTCGCGTGCTTCCAGGACAAGGAAATCGACGCCGGCACGCTTCAATTCGAGCGCGGCCAACAGGCCGGTGAAGCCGGCGCCGACGATTGCAACGTCGGTTCTTTCGATCTTGCTGTTCAATAGCCGGCCTTGATCTTCTCGAACTCGGCGATCATCTTCAGCTTGAGCTCGGAAGGCAGCGGCTGCTGGAACAGCGTCTTGTCGACCCATTTTTCCACGTTGTCGTAGCCCTTTTCCTTGAGCACCGCCTGGTCGACACCGGCCATGCCCTTGGCGTTGGCTTGGCCGTAGCCCCAGTCCTTGACCAGCACCTTGGCGACTTCCGGATCGTTGACGGCATTGAGATAGTCATAGGCCTTGTCAATGTTGCCGTGCGCGTCCTTGAACAGCACATAGCCGCACACCCAGGTCGAGATGCCCTCGTCGGTATCCTTCTTGGACTTGATCGGCACGCCGGCGGCCTGCGATTGCACCGCCGCGTCGTTCCAGGCCCAGGCGAGATCGACCTCGCCGCCTGAGAGCAGCTGCACGATGTCGGTGGTGTCGGTCCAGTAGGAGCGCACGTTCTTGTGCACCTGGCGCAGGAAATCGGACGCCTGCTTGAACTGCTCGTCCGTCATCTTTGTCCAGTCCTTCAGCCCGATGGCGAGGCTGGCCAGCGCATAGGCGTCGTCGACATTGTCGCCGATCGAGACGCGTCCCTTATACTTGGGATCGGCGAAGGCCTTCAGCGACTGCACGTCCTTCTCGGCGATCTTGTCGGAGTTGAAGGTGAGCTGCGTGTCACCCCAGTCCCAAGGCATGAACCAGGCTTTGCCGTCGGGGGTGGTGGCAAGGTCCTTCATCGCCATGATGCCGGGGTTGAGATCCTTCCAGCCGGCGATCTTGGAGGTGTCGAGCGGCTGCAACAGCCCCGCCTCGCGCCACTTCACCACGCTTTGCGAACACGGATGGCCGAGGTCGGCCTTGAAGCCGGAGCGGATCTTCTCGAATGCCTCGTCCTCATCGCCGAAGAAAGCGAAGGTCGGCGAGTCGCCGTCCTTCTCGACATATTTGCCGTGGAAGCTGGGGTCCTCATAGCCGGACCAGTCGAACACGATGAGGTCCTTGTCGGCGGCAACGGCGAACGCTGCCGCCGAAGATGCCAGCGCGCCGGCGAGCGCCAAAGTAAGTGTCAAGCGTCGGCTGAGTTTCTTCATGCTGTTCCATCCTCTTTTGGTCTTGCCGGTCTTGCTGGCCGGCTGTTGCTAACCCCGGGCCGTCGTTAACCGTAGTGTTTCGGAAAGGCCGCGGCCAGGAACGCGTTGGCGGCCTGCAGCGCGGTCTCGCGCGTGGTGTCCTGGGTGCCCATCATCAACCGCAGCCACAGGCCCTCGAGCATGGCCGATAGCGCCAGCGCCATGACCTGCGGCTCATAGGCATAGCCGCCGCTTTGCTTGAGCGTCGCGCAGAGATCGATGAACACCTGCTGGTAGTAAGCGTCGCGCGAGCTGCTCAGCGCCTGGTAGGTCGGCCGCGATTTGGCCTCGCCCCAGAAGGCGCACCAGGCGGCGAGCTTGCGCTTGTTGCAGATCGAGCGATCGAAGTCGGCCCACACCAGCGCCTGCAGCTGCCGCGCCGGATCGTCGCCTGCCTTCTGCAAGGCCGCGCGCCAATGCGCCGAATACTCGTCATACATATATTGCAGCGTGGCTACGAGCAGCTTCTCCTTGCTTTCGAAATGGAAGTTGACGATGCCGCGGGACAGGCCCGCGCCGTCGGCCACATCGGCCATCGTCGTTTCCGCATAGCCGCGCTTGGCCAGTGAATCGATCGTCGCCTCGATCAACTGGAGCTGCCTGACTTCTTTCGAAGCCTTGCGGCCGCGCTTCTCGGCCTCTCCTTTTCGTGCCGGTTCGGGCAAGGCATCCCTGGCCTCTGCATTCTTCATGAGCGTGACGGTCTCCAGCATTGCCGGCTATCCGACCGGCTTCCAACCGCGCAGATGAGTGGGGCGGTGCTCACCACTGTCAAGCACCTTCTGCATCGCCTCCCAGGTCCGGATGTTCTTGTCGACATAGCCCCCGCCGACCGCGGCGGCGAGCGCTTGATAGAGTGGCCCCTTCAGGCGCGCCAGTTCCTCCCGCGCCACCTCGCGGTACCATGCGTTGCGGTCGCGGACGCTGATGTCGCGGAAGCCAGCACGACGCATCGCTTCGGCGTAGCGCGCCGGCGAAGCCATGGCAAAGGACAAGCCTTCCGTCGCGAGATAGGCCTTCATGTCCGCAGACGGCTCGCCGTCATGCGAGATCATCCAGTTCGACGCGGCGAAGACGCCGCCGGGCTTCAGCACGCGGAAGATCTCGGCGAACAGGGCATCCTTGTCCCGGACATGCAACAGTGCGTCCTTGGAGAAGACGACGTCGAAGGAAGCATCGGTGAAAGGCAGCGGTCCCGGCGGCGCCTGGACGAAGCTCACGCGGTCCTGGAGACCCTGCGCAGCCGCCTTTCGCTTTGCCGTCTCGATCACCGGCCTCTCGACATCGAAACCGGTCGCATGCGCCGCACCATGGCGCGCGACCAGATCCAGCGTGACGCCGCCGGCGCCGCAGCCGAGATCGAGGATCGTCTTGACCTTGAGCGAGAGGCCTTCGACCACGCGGTCCACTTCGTCCGGGCCGCCCGGGGAGAGGTAGCCATCGCCCCAGAGCGCCTCGAGGAAGCGAATGGCCGCGTCGTCATATTCCGGCTCTGCGTTAGCCGTTTCGATCATCGGACTGAGCCTCAAATGCCGAAGTCACCTTCGCGCTAGCGGAACACCAGAAATGCGGGGCAAAGCCTAGCGCATCAACGCAGAAACGCAACACCATTTGTTGAACATTCATTCAAAATGGCTGGACAAAAAACCGTGACCCGTGCCAAATTCGGCTGATCAGGGAACAAATCGCACCCAACAACGGACGGCCGGAGGGAGGTTGAGCGCACATGAAGGCATGGGACGCGATCGTCATCGGCGGCGGCCACAACGGGCTGGTCAACGCCGGCTATCTGCAACGCGCCGGGCTCGACGTGCTGGTGGTCGAGAAGAACGACTGGGTCGGCGGTGCGGCCACCAGCCGCGAGCTGACGCCGGGTTTTCTCTACTCCAACTGCTCCTATGTCTGCTCGCTGTTCCGGCCCGAGATCATGCGCGATCTGGAGCTGCCGCGCTTCGGCCTGCAGGTGATCTCCTATGAAGGCGGCGCGGTGTTCACGCGCGACGGCGACTATCTCGCCAACTACCGCGACCACGACGCGCATCGCCGCGAATTCGCCCGCTTCTCCAAGCGCGACGCCGAGGCCTACGACCGCTATTCGCGCGACGTCACAAGGCAGTGCCGCTTCATCCAGCCGCTGTTGATGCGCACCGCGCCCGATCCCACCAGCTTCAAGCCGCGCGATCTTGGCGAGCTGCTCTATCTCGGCAAGAAATTCGCCGGTCTCACTGCTGAGGAAATGGCGCTGACCTTGCGCTTCTGGACGATGTCGATCTCCGACTTCCTCGACGAGTATTTCGAGACCGACGTCACCAAGGCGAACTTTGCGCTCTCCGGCATCATCGGCACGGCGCTTGGGCCCATGTCGCCCGGCACGGCCTATGTCCTGCTCCACCACTATATGGGCGAGGTCGATGGCTCGGTGGGCGCCTGGGGCTATGCGCGTGGCGGCATGGGTGCCGTGACCAAGGCGCTCGCCGCCTCATTCAAGGCCTCCGGCGGCACGATCCGCACCGGCGCCGAGGTCGAGCGCGTGCTGATCAGGAACGGCAGGGCCAACGGCGTCGTGCTGGCAGGCGGCGAAGAGATCCACGGCAAGCTCGTCGTCTCAAACGCCGACGTGAAGCGCACCTTCCTGAAGCTGGTCGAGGAGAAGGAGCTGCCCGACATCTTCCTTCGGCGGGTCAGGAACTTCAAGATCCGCGGCTCGTCCGGCAAGGTCAACATCGCGCTGGATTCACTTCCCCAATTCCCGGCTCTGCCGAAGGATTCGCCGGTCTATCGCGCCGACATGCACTTCACCGATTCAATCGAGCGCATGGAGCGCGCCTATGACGACTGGAAGGCCGGGCGCTGGTCGGCCGATCCCTTCCTCGACATGGTGATCCCGACCACACTCGACCCGACCATGGCGCCGCCGGGAAAACATTTCATGAGCTGCTTCGTGCAATACGCGCCGCCCAAAATTGGCGGCCGAGACTGGACGGACGCCGACCGCGACGGCTTCGCCGAGAGCGTGGTTGCGCAGATCGCCGAATATTCGCCCGGCTTCCGCGACCGCATCGTCCATATGGAGGTGCGCACGCCGCGCGAGATCGAGGCCGAGGTCGGGCTCACCGAAGGCAACATCTTCCAAGGCGAACTGACCTTCGACCAGCTGCTGTTCAATCGCCCGGTGCCGGGCTACGCGCAATACCGTTCGCCGGTCGGCGGGCTCTATATGTGCGGTTCCTCCGCGCATCCGGGCGGCGGCGTCATGGGCGCGCCCGGACGCAACGCCGCCGCCGAGATCCTGCGCGATCTCGCCAAGCCAACCCTGCATATGAGCCCGGCCCATGACGTCATCTGAAACGAATTGGGACGCGATCGTCATCGGCGGCGGCCACAACGGCCTGGTCGCCGCCGCCACGCTGGCGAAATCGGGACGCAAGGTGCTGCTGCTCGAGGCCGGCAAGGAGGTCGGCGGCGCGGCGCGCACCGAGGAATTCGCGCCGGGGTTTCGCGTCTCCTCGGTCGCTCATCTGCTCAACCGCCTGCATCCCGATGTGGTGAAGACGCTGGAGCTCGAGCGCCACGGGCTGAAGATCGAGCGCGGCGATTTGGTGCCGTCGATCGCATTGTCGAAAGACGGCCCGCTGGTGCTGCACGGCGCCTATGGCGAGGCGCTGACGGGCGCCAGCCCGTCGGAGCAGTCGGCTTGGCGCGACCTGCGCGCGCAGCTGTTGCGCTACGCCGGCGTGCTGAAACCCTTCCTGTCGCGCCGCCCGCCGGACCTCGCCGGCATGTCGCTCGCCGAAATGACCGGGCTCGGCCAGACGGCGCTGGCGCTGAAAAAGCTCGGCAAGGAGGATATGCGCGACTTCCTGCGCGTGCTCTTGATGAACGTCTACGACCTGCTCGACGAGCAGCTTTCCGACGACAGGCTGAAAGGCCTGCTCGCTTTCGACGCGACACTGGGCAGCCATCTCGGTCCGCGCTCGCCGACATCGCTGCTCGGCCTCTACTATCGGCTCGCTGGCGAGATCGGCGGGCTCGCCGGCGCGCAGATACAGCCCAAGGGTGGCATGGGCGCGGTCGTTGCCGCCATCCGCTCGGCGGCCGAGCAAGCGGGTGTTTCGATCCGTCTGGCTTCGCCGGTCGCCAAGGTCGTCGTCGAGAAGGGCCGTGCCGTCGGTGTCGTCACGCAGGGCGGCGAAGCGCTGCGCGCAAAAGCGGTCGTCTCGGCCATCAATCCCGCAACCACGATCCTCGATCTGGCCGGGCCGCGCGAGGTCGACACCGGTTTCGTGCGCAAGGTGAAGAACATTCGCATGAAGGGCGATGCGGCGAAGCTCCATCTCGCGCTCGACCGGCCGCCGCAATTTGCCGGCGTCGACGCCGCTGGCCACAAGGGCCGCCTCGTCATCGCGCCTTCGCCGGACCATGTCGAGGGCGCCTTCAACCCGTCGAAATATGGCGAGTTCTCGCCCGAGCCGGTGATGGAGATCACGCTGCCCAGCCTGGTCGATCCTTCGCTGGCACCCTCCGGCGCCTGCGTGCTCTCGACCGTGGTGCAATACGCGCCCTATGCATTGAAACAGGGCTGGACCGCCGGCAAGCCGCAGTTCCTCAAGGCGATCATGGCGCAGCTCGAAGCCTATGCGCCTGGCATCGGCGCCACGTTGCGTCATGCCGAGTTGCTGACTCCGGCCGACATCGAGGCACGCTACCGCATGCCCGGCGGCCACTGGCACCACGGCGAATTGCAGGCCGACCAGATGCTGATGTCGCGGCCGGTCTCCGGCTGGTCGGGCTACGACACGCCGCTCGAAGGGCTGTTCCTTGCCGGCGCCGGCTCGCATCCCGGCGGCGGCATCTCCGGCGCCCCCGGCCTCAACGCCGCACGCCGCATCATCGCGATGAGGGCATGAGATGATTTCGCCATTCACAAACGCAGCACTCTACGACGCCAATATGAACCCTCATGTGAAAATCAATTCCGCCTGCACTCTTGCGCAATCCCACTTCCGCACGCTTCGGCTCGACACACCTTTGCAGCCGCGCATTGACGCGCTGGCGCTGACAAACGACTGGTACAATTGGGCCGGCTACCGCGCGCCGCATTCGCTCTGGGACGAGGAGCTGGAATATTTTGCCATTCGCAGCCAGGCGGCACTCTTCGACATCTCGCCGATGACGAAATACCGGATCGAGGGTCCGGACGCCGAAGCCTATCTCGACCGTGTCACGCTGCGCGACGCGACCAGGCTGAAGCCGGGCCGCGTCCACTACACCGCCTGGTGCGACGACGAGGGTTTCGTCCTCGATGACGGCACGTTGTTCCGGCTGTCGCCGACGCGCTTTCGGCTGTGCTCGCAGGAGCGGCATCTGCCCTGGCTGCTCGACAGCGCCATCGGCTATGAGGTCAGCGTCGAGGAAGAAACCGAAGCGATCGCCGGGCTCGCGCTGCAAGGCCCAACCTCCTTCGCCATCCTGCGCGACGCCGGCTTTGCCGGCATCGAGCGGCTGAGGGTTTTCGACCTCGCCGACTTCGCGCATGACGGCGCTGCCGTCACCATCTCGCGCACCGGCTTCACCGGCGATCTCGGCTACGAGCTGTTCGTGCCGGCGGACAAGGCGTTGAGCCTATGGGACCGGCTGATGGCGGCGGGCGGGCTGCGCGGCATCCGCGCCATCGGCTACACGGCGCTGAACCGGGCGCGGCTAGAAGCCGGGCTGATCGTCGCCAATGCCGACTTCACCACTGCCGGGCATGCCATCAGTGCCGACCGCCTGCGCATGCCGGACGAGATCGGCCTCAGCTTCATGGTCGATCCGGACAAAGGCCACTTCAACGGCCGCCGCCCCATCTTCGAAGCGCGGGCGAAAAAGCAGCTGCGCCATGTGCTGGTCGGGCTGGAGATCGAAGGCAACACCCCGGCCGAGCACGCCATCGTCTACTACAAGAAGACCCAGGAGGTCGGGCTGGTCAGCGCAGCAATGTGGTCGCCCATGGCCAAGCGCAACATCGCCATCGCCTCCTTGCAACGGCCTTACGGCGATAGGGTCGTCGACGACCTCTGGGTCGAGATCTACGCCTTTCGCGAGCTGCGATACCAGAAGCTGATGAAGCGGGCGAAAGTAGTGCCGCGGCCGTTCATCAAGCTCGATCGCCGCACCGCCAACCCGCCGGCGGACTCTTGACGTGGAAGGGGATGCGGACAGGCTGGACGCGGAGGCGGAAGCGGCCGAGCAGTGGCAGCTGGTCAACACGCCGCTCGGCGAGATGTGGTCCGGCCGCACCCGCTATGCGGCGGCGATGTTCTTCTTCAAGCGCGGCGAGATGGATGCCGAGACGCTGGAGGTCTACCGCATCTGCGCCCGGCTCGACCATGAAGACCCCTTGCCGATCATCCGCGACCGCGGTGTCGGCAAGGAATGGCTGAAGCGCATGGGTGCGTGAGCCCGCAGCGCGACGGAGCTGCGCTCCTGCTTTGTCCTAGGATGACGACGTCTGGGGGAGCGTTCTGGCCCAATCCCGAACGTCCAAGATTGTCACTTTATCCGATGGTCCTTTCAAGGACACGCAGCCAATTCCGATAAGCGATCTTCTCGATCAGCGCGCGCCCGAAGCCGCGAGCGGCGAGCGCGTCGAGGAGCTTCGGCAGGCCTGCCACGTCGCCGATCACCGCCGGGATCGTGGCACCGTCGAAATCGGATCCGAGGCCGACACCGTCCTCGCCCAGCGCCTGCAACAGCGACTCGATGTGGCGCAGCATGATGTCGAGGCTGGTGTCGGCATTCATGCGGCCGTTCTCGCGCAGGAAGCCGGTGGCGAAGTTCAGGCCCACCATGCCGCCCGTTTCGCGGATCGCGCCGAGCTGCCAGCCGGTGAGGTTGCGCGAATGGCCGCAGATCGCATGCACGTTGGAGTGGGTCGCGACCAGCGGCGCGTCGCTGAGCGCGGCGACATCGCGAAAGCCCTTCTCGTTGAGATGCGAGAGGTCGATCATGATCCTGAGCTGGTTGCACGCCTTGACCAGCGCCTTGCCGGCGTCGGTCAGGCCCGGCCCGGTATCGGGTGACGAGGGAAAGCGGAACGGGACGCCGTTGCCGAAGGCATTCGGCCGGCTCCAGACGATCCCCAGCGAGCGGAGCCCCGCGGCATGGAGCAGGTCGAGCATGGCAAGCTCGGGATCGATCGCCTCGACGCCTTCGATATGGAACACCGCGGCGATCGAGCCATTCGCCATCGCCTCGCGCACATCGCCGGCGCTGCGGCAGACGGTGAGCGCGCCGGCGCGCTCGAGCCTGAACAGGATCGAGGCCATGCCGATGGTCGAAGTGACCGCCTCGGCGCGCGGCAGTTCCGGCGGCAGTGGTTCGTTGTCGCTCGGCGCCGGCGGCACGGCGCTACGCTTGGTCTTTTCGATCGGCGGCGGAAAGATCGCGAACATGCCGCCGGCAAAACCGCCCTTTTTGGCGCGCGGCATGTCGATGTGACCGCCCGGCGTGCCCTCGATGAACAGCTTTTCGACATCCGCTTCGTTCGACTGGTAGAGCCTGAGCAGCGTGTCGTTGTGGCCGTCGAAAACGGGAATGAGGTCGGATTCGGTCATCAGGCCATTCGCTTTTTGAGGTGGCGGATCGGGGCGGGAGAATCCCAGGTGATCTGTCTAATTAGGCAAGATGGCCGAACTGCGCAAATGCCAGACGCGTGTTCGCATTTATGGCTGGGCGGCTGCGTCGCTCGCCCCGGTGGATCGGCGCGCAGCGCCGAGACGGTTTAGGGCGCTGCAGCGGAGTAAGACGTCGGTTTTTCCCTGGAACTCCCCTCAGCCGGCCGCTTCGCGGCCCCCTTCTCCCCGGGGGAGAAGGGGAAGACGGGTGCTACTATTTCAGCACGTCGGCCCATTCCGGATGGCGGCGGAACTGGGCGTTGGCGAAGGGGCAGAGCGGGATTATCTTCTTGCCCGCCGCGCGCGCGTCCTCGACGGCGCGGGCTACCAGGCGAAGCCCGGCGCCATGGCCGCGAAAGACATCCGGCACCTCGGTGTGATCGATGATGAGCTGGTGCTCGCCGACCTTGGTGAAGGTCATTTCGGCCTCGGCGCCGCCCGGTCCGCGCAGCAGGTAGCGACCCTTGGAGCCGCGATCTTCCAGTTCGATCTCGGGCAGCTGGTCAGCCATTTTTCTTCACTCCTTCGCCGACGAGCGAGAGGGCGAAGAGCCGCCGCGCCGCTTCGATTTCATTCGGCCGCACCTCGTGCCCGCCGTCGTGCCATTCCAGTGTGACATCGGCCCCGTCGGCGCGCAAATAGGCCTCCAGCCGCGTTGTCAGGTTCGGCGGGCAGATCGGGTCGCGCCTGCCGGCCGTGATCAGGATGCGGCGCCCGGCAAGGCTGCCCTGCACCTGCGGCTCGAACGGGATCAGCGGATGCATCAGCGCCGCGGCATCGAACAGTCCTGGCTCGGCGAACACCACCGAGGCCAGGATGTTGGCGCCGTTGGAATAGCCGAGGCCGAACACCGCCGAGGGCTTTGCCGCCTCGACATGCGCCTTGACGAAGCCGGCCATCTTGGCCGTCGCCCGCGCGAGGTCGTCCGTGTCGTAGACGCCTTCGCCGGTGCGGCGGAAGAAACGGGCGGCACCTTGCTCCGACACATCGCCGCGCGGCGAGACTATCGTCGCCGAAGGCGCGACCCCGCGACCGAAGGACAGAAGCTGGTTCTCGTCGGCTCCGGTGCCGTGGAAGACGAACAGCAGCGCGCTGCCCGGCGAACCGGGCAGCACTTTGTGGATGTAGGCGTCCTTGCTCATGGCGTCAGTCTTCCAGCTTCTGCAGATGCTGTTCGAGATAGGGTCTCAGATGCTGATGCTGCGTCGGCAGCTTCAACGCCTCGCCGAGATGCGCGGTGTCCTCGTCGCGGTTGAAGCCCGGCTCGTTGGTCGACACCTCGAACAGCACGCCGCCCGGCGTGCGGAAATAGATCGCCCAGAAATAGTCGCGATCGATGACCGGCGTCACGCCGTAACCCGTGTCGACAAGCGCCTTGCGCACTTCGAGCTGCCTAGCGCGATCCTCGACCGCGAAGGCGACATGGTGCACAGAGCCGGCGCCGAGATTGGCAAAGCCTGCGCCCGGCAGCGATTCGATGTCGACGACGTCGGCGCCGTTGCCGTTCTTGATCGCCATCCGGCGGATGTTGCCGGACTTGTCGACCTCTTCATAGCCCATGAACTTCAGCAGCTCCTCGGTGGCGCCGCCGTCCTTCAGTCTCAGCGCGACCGAGTGGAAGCCGCGGATCGCCTCATCGGCGGGGACGCCGCCCTTCACCCAGGGCGCTCTGCCGTCGGCCTTGTCTTCGACCAGCGCAAAACTGTCGCCGTCGGGGCCGGTGAAGGCAAGCCGCTTCTCGCCAAAGCTTTCGCTGCGGCCACCACCGCTGACGCCCTCGTCGGCGAAGCGCTTTTCCCAATAGCCGAGCGTGCCTTCCGGCACTGAGAAGACGGTGGTGCCGACCTCACCCACCCCATGCCGGCCCTTGCCGATGTCGGGGAACGGGAAATAGGTCATCACCGAGCCCGGCGTGCCGAACGCGTCGGCATAGTAGAGGTGATAGACGTCCGGTGCGTCGAAATTGACGGTCTTCTTCACCCGACGCAGGCCGAGCTTCTTGGTAAAGAATTCATTGTTGCGGCGCGCATCGCTTGCCATCGAGGTAACGTGATGCAGGCCCTTGATCTGATTGAGCATGGTCTTGCTCCTTCCCTATCCTTGCTGCGGCCCTTGCCGCTGTCCACCGCAATATGAGGATAGCGCCGGGCCCGGCAAAGCGACCAAACTCAGAATGGACTGTATCACAAAAGTGAACGGCCATAAGACCGATGTTCACCAATTGATGAAACTGCCTCCTTGCGCCGATCGGGATATTTCGGCTCCATGAGCGGGCGCACCGTCTTGAGGAGAAGAGTTTGGAGAACCGAGTGAGCCGCCCGAATGTTCTTCTCATCACCTGCGACCAGTGGCGCGGCGATTGTCTGTCGGCGGCGGGACATCCGGTGGTGAAAACGCCGAATGTGGATGCGCTCGTGGCCGAGGGCGTGCTGTTCCGGCGCCACTACGCTGGAGCGGCGCCCTGCTCGCCGGCGCGCGCCTGCCTCTACACCGGCCTCTATCAGATGAACAACCGGGTCTGCCGCAACGGCACGCCGCTCGACGCCCGCCATGGTAACATCGCGCTTTCCGCACGCGCGGTGGGTTATGACCCCACGCTGTTCGGTTATACCGATGTGGCGCCGGACCCGCGCCGGCTTGCGGCCGGCGATCCGCGGCTGAGGAGTTATGAAGGCGTGCTGCCCGGCTTCAGCGTCCGGCAGTTGCTGCCCGAACATCAGAAGCAGTGGCTGTCCTGGCTGCGGACGCAAGGCATCGACACGAGCGCCGGGGCACCGGGCATCCATCGTCCGGCTGGCAAGCAGGGCAAGGTCGGCGATGATGTAAGCAACGCGCCGCCGGTCTATTCGAAGGACCAGACGCCGGCGGCTTTCCTAGCCGGCGAATTCATCCGCTGGCTTGGCGAACAGGAGCAGGCGGCGCCGTGGTTCGGGCACATCTCCTTCATCAGCCCGCACCCGCCTTTCATCGTGCCGCAGCCTACAACACCATGTACGACCCGGCCGACGGCCCCGCTTTCCGGCGCGCGGCGAACTGGCAGGCCGAGGCGCAAAGCCACCCCTACCTCGCATACGATCTTGGCCTGCAGAAGCGGACGAAGTTCGTTCCCGGCGCCGAGGGCAAGGTGCGGGATTGGAGCGAGGAGAATTTCCGCCGGATCCGTGTGCTTTACTACGGCATGATCTCCGAGCTCGACGCGCAGCTCGGCCGCATCTGGGAAGCGCTGAAGGCGGCCGGCAGTTGGGATGACACTGTGGTTGTGCTCACCTCCGACCATGCCGAGATGATGGGCGACCACTTCATGCTTGGCAAAGGCGGCTTCTTCGACGCCAGCTACCACATTCCGCTGATCGTG
Organism: Mesorhizobium sp. M1A.T.Ca.IN.004.03.1.1; assembly: GCF_003997555.1. Taxonomy (NCBI): domain Bacteria; kingdom Pseudomonadati; phylum Pseudomonadota; class Alphaproteobacteria; order Hyphomicrobiales; family Phyllobacteriaceae; genus Mesorhizobium; species Mesorhizobium sp. M1A.T.Ca.IN.004.03.1.1. The sequence goes on from NZ_RZTV01000004.1 coordinate 372,901, forward strand.
CGCGATCCGCGCCGGACAGAAGCGGCCGGCGCTTCCATCGATCGTTTCACCGAGGCGGTGGACGTCTTCCCGACCTTGCTCGACCTGATCGGCGCAGCACCCGAACCGCACCTCGACGGCAGGTCGCTGGCGTCCTGGCTCGACGGCGAGGAGCCGGCCGACTGGCGCGACGCGGCGCACTGGGAATTCGATTTCCGCTCGGTCGCCGACGGCGAAGCCGAGCGGCATTTCGGCATCGGCTCACGCGACTGCAACCTTGCCGTCCTTCGCACCGAGGCTTTCAAATATGTCCATTTCGGCGGCGGCCTGCCGCCGCTTCTCTTCGACCTGTCTAAGGATCCGGACGAGTTGAGCAACGTCGCGCACGACCCCGCCTATCTGCCGGTGCGCGTGGAACTCGCCGAGAAGATGCTCACCTGGCGCGCCAACCATCTCGACCAATCACTCGCGCTGGCGGAGCTGACAAAGGACGGAGTGGTCGGCCACGTGAGCAAGACAGCAGGCAGCAGGGAATAGCGAAACGCGTATTCCCTGCTGCCTGCTGCTGCTGCCTGGTCCCTTACTGCAGGACCATCCTCTGCTTGTCGCGGTTTGCGGCATAGGAGCTCTTGTCGTAGGCTGCCTGCGCCTCCAACTGCTCCTTGGTGAAGTTGGTGTAGAGATACTTGTTGCCGTCCTTGTCGGTCATGAACTTCAGCTTATCCATGCCGAGGGCGACTTCCTTCTCGCCGATGCCGAGGAAACCGCCGACATCGATAACCACCGCATCCGGCTTGTTGTCGGGCGTCAGCACGACGTCGCCAATCTCGCCGATCTCGACATCGTTGGCGCCGTATACCGTGGTGCCCTTCAGATCGTCGACTCTGATGTTGCCCATCGGCATTTCGTTCAACGTCGATTTGTCGATCGAGGCTGTCTTGGTCGTGTCGGTGGCGGCTGTGCCGGTATCGGCTGGCTTGTTCTCAGCCGTCGTATTCGCAGCCGGCGCCGCGGGCTTGGTCTCAGCCGTCGTCTGGGCCGGCTGAGCCGGTTTGGCCTCCTTGTCGGCCGTGGTGTCGGACGAGGTCACGGCAGGGGTGGTCGTTGCCGGAGCAGTGTTCGAAGCCGTGGTGGCTGCGGCCGGCGCCGGATCATAAGCCTTGCGGTTGAAGTCCGGCTGGGCCTCCAGTTCTTCCTTCGTCGTCTCGGCGATCAACCAGCGATCGCCATTCTTCTCCGCCCATTTGGCCTTGGCGAAGTCGAAGGTAACGTTCTTCTCGCCAATGCCCAGGAAGCCGCCGACGCCGATCACGAGGGATTCGGCCTTGCCGTCCTTGGCAAGAACGATGTCGTTGACGTCGCCGATCTTTTGGGCGTCGTCGGCGGTGCCGTTATAGACCGACTCGCCCATGATGTTGGTGGCGAGATTGCCTTCAGCCTTCTCTACCGGCTGGGCCGGCTGAGCGGGCGCTTGCGCCGTTCCGCTGTCGGTGGTCGCTGGCTGCGTGGCATCGGTCGTTTGCGCCGGGGCCGGATCATAGGCCTTGCGATCGAAGGCCGCCTGCGCGTTCAGCTCGTCTTTGGTCGTCTTCGCTACGAGCCAGCGGTCGCCGTTCTTCTCGGCCCATTCCAGCTTGTTGTAATCGAAGGCGACATCCTTGGTGCCGACGCCAAGAAAGCCGCCGACGCCGATGATGACGGATTTTACGTTGCCGCTTGCATCGAAAACGACGTCGTCGACCTTGCCGATGTCTTCGGCATCGTCGCCGGTCCCATTATAGACGGATTCACCGATGATATTGGTCATCAGCGCCCCGTCTGCACGTACTACTGGAGCTTGGATCTCGGCGGCGGGCGCGGGGGTTTCGGTGGCGGGCGCCTGCGCCGGTGCAGGCGTTGTGTTCTGCGCAAAGGCCCCGGTTGCTAGGAGGGTTGCAAGCGCGGTCGTTGCAAAAAGAGTGCGGATCATGATCGTCTCTCCTCGTGCCTGATTTCCTACGCGCCGCGTTCGCGGCCTCGCACAAGGCAAGGGCGAGCGCGGCAATATTCCACGATTTCACAACGTCGTGAGGGGAGCCTTGTTCCAAACGGCGCCGGTCCACGGCGCTTGACTTGCTCCCTGACGCGGAACCTTCGGCGGCCCCTTTCCGTTTCAGCCTCCGGCTGAGAGCTCGTTTTTGGCCTAACAATAGCAGGACGGAGAGGGGCATGCGGTTTGCTGCGGTGCTGAACAAGGACGGGGGCACCCTGCGCACGACCGATGTTGCAGCCTTTGCCGACCGGGTCCGCGAGCTTCTGGAAGCGGCTGGCCATTCGGTTCAGATCGACATCGTTGCGGGCGGCGAAATCGCTACGGCTTTGGAAAAGGCCATAGCCAGGCGCAACGTCGATGTCGTGCTCGCCGGAGGCGGCGACGGAACGGTGTCCACCGCCGCCTCGCTTCTGATGAACAAGAAGAACGCGTTGGCCATATTGCCGGCTGGTACGATGAACCTTTTCGCGCGCAGCCTTGGCATCCCCCAGACACTGGAAGCCGCCTTGAAGGCCTTTACCGACGGCGAGGTCAAGGCGGTCGATATGGCGACCGCGAATGGCCGTCCCTTCGTGCATCAATTTTCAATCGGCATGCATGCCAGAATGGTCCAGCTCCGCGAGAAGATGGATTTTGGCTCGCGGCTGGGAAAGATGCGGGCGTCGGTTCGCGCCGCATGGGCAACGATCAAGAACCCGCGCACCCTCAAGGTGACCTTGACCATCGGCAAGACCGACATCATCACCCGCGCGACCGGAATTGGCATCAGCAACAACCTGTTCGGCGAGGGTCATCTGCCTTATGCGGACAATCCGGCCGGCGGCGTGCTTGGCATCTATGTCAGCGTTGCGCGCCGGCGCCGTGACTTGGTAAAATTGCTGCTTGCCATGCTGCGCGGCCGGTGGCGCCAAAGCGAACATGTCGAGATCCACCAGGCTGACAAGGCCGTGCTGAAAATTCATTCCTCGCCGACAAAGTTCAAGGCGGTGATGGACGGAGAGTTGGTCAAGCTGGAACGCGAAACCACGGTCGAAATCCATCCAGCGACCCTTAACGTGCTGGTCCCTAGAAGCAGCGCGCAGGCAAAGGCAGCATGAATGGAGCCAAGACTCCAAAACTACTGCGTTTGACCGCTGGGAGCAGGCGCCTGCTCGGTCCCTGGAGGTTGTGGGACGTGCTGCTGCTCGGTGCTCGGCTCTTTGATCAGCACGCCATAAATCTCGGCTACGCCCCAGGCGATGAATACCAGCAGCAGCCCGGCGACGAGAATCCTGAGCGCATGCCAGCCCCAATGCCCCTGGCGGGCTTCGTTTTCAGGAACGGTCTTGGGCATGGTCGGTCTCCAGGTGTGGGGGCGGGCACGCCGAGCACGGCATGGTCGGGTAACGGACCCTTTCCGCGAAAGTTCCCAATCATCCGGCAACGGTCGGCCGCCTCGACCGGCTTGCCGCGCCTATGGCGTTTCGCTGCGATCCTTTTCTCGAGGCCCAGCCTTCACGTTCTCGCGGTAGATGGCGTAGGCGGCGAGCGCGATCGCGGGCGCGAGAAGCGTGCCCAGGCCGCCCTTGCTTTTCGCGAGCGCCGGGAGCAACGCGAGCGCCGCGGTTACGCCAACCGCCGTCATGTCGGCCTTTCGCCTTCGCGCGCGCCGCCGCGCCCGCATGCTGGTTGTCAACTTGTGGATCACGACAATCAGCCCGGCGATCACCAGGAAGCCGATGCCGAAGCCGAGGCTGGTCGCTAGCGGCCCGTAGCGCGCCGCCAGCCAGATATAGGCCGCGCCGATGAGGAAACCGACGCCGCACAGGGCAAAAACACCGGCAAGTCCGTAGAGGATTGCGGTCAGCCGCGCTCTTTGCAAGGCCGCCACCGCCTCGCCGGAAGCAAGGCCGGAAATAAGCGAAACCAGCGTCCCCATATGAGGGCTGCTAGCGGCGCGACAGCAGCGCGAACAGGAAACCTACTCCCGCCGCAATCGCCAGCGACGTCACCGGCTTTTCGCGAACGCTGGCTATCAACTGCGCTTCCAAATCCTGAGCGCTTCCGCGCATGCTTTCGAACGCTGCCTCGCCGTGCGCGCGCAGCTGCTCGACGCCTTCGGCGGCCGCGCGGCGCGCTGCCCCGTAACTGTCGTCCCGGGTCTTGGCCAATTGCCTGGTGAGCTCTTCGATATCGGCCTTCAACTGCCGGATGTCGGCTTCGAGGTCGGCGCTGGGGGGAGTGTCTGTTGCGGATCTGCCTGCGGCGGTCGCCATTGCGTAACTCCTTATGTTTGCTTCCATTTCAACGCTTGGCCGAGACCGGGGTTCCGTTCTGCCGGTCCGGCTCGTCGTCAGATCAGCGGTCTGCGCTCCTCACCCAAACCTTGCCAGCCGGCCAACTCCGTCAGCCCCTCATGGCTGAGAACCTCGCAACCACCGTCACGCCAAATGATCAGCTTACGGTCCATCAGCTTGCGGATCGTCTTGTTGGTATGCACCAGCGAAAGGCCGAGCGTATCGGCGATATGCTGCTGCGTGATCGGGATCTGCACCGGCCGCTTGCCGTTCAGGCCCGCCCCCCGGGCACGGCTGGAGATGAAGGCGACAAGATAGGCGGTGCGCTCAAGCGCGGAACGGCGACCGATGCTCAGCAAGTTTTCATCGAGCATGCGCTCCTCGCGCGACGCCATCCAGGTGATGTCATAGGCCAGGCCCGGGTAGTTGCGGTAAAGCTCGTGCAATTGGTCGCGCTCGAAGACGCACAGCAGCATCGGCGACAAGGCCTCGACGGAATGCTGCATCTCGCCCATCAGGCTGCCTTGCAGGCCGATGAGATCGCCGGGCATGGAATAATTGAGGATTTGCCGCCGCCCGTCGGGCAACAGCTTGTAGCGGAATGCCCAGCCTGAAAGTATGGTGTAGAGATGCGCGCTGTGGCTGCCTTCGACCAGCACGGTCGCCCCCTTGTCGACGCTGACGAACAACAGCTCCTGGCTCTCGAATTCGCGAAAGACTGGCAACGGCCGCAACGGGCATTTGCCGCAAGGATATTGGCGGGTGGCAAGGGAATATGCGCTCTGGCCGGACATTTCGACCCCTCTTCGAAACCCCTGCCCCGATCGGGCGAATACAAACGCTTCACCCGGACCGAGGTTCCGCCGCTCACGCAATGCATCGCCGGTCATGTCTTTTTTAAATGACAGAGCGCCGAATACCGCGCATGACTGCAGCCTTATAGGAGTCGCCGCCACGTGCCCCCATTGCTAGACGGATTGCGTATCCTGGTCTTGGAAGACGAATTCCTGATAGCGATGGATGTCGAGCAACTATGCCGCGACCAAGGGGCCGCCGAGGTCACGATTGTTGGCGACCTGGCTGAAATCGACCTGCGGGATGGGTTTTCCTGGTTCGACGCCGCTATCGTCGACCTGATGCTCGGCGGCACCTCGACACTCGACTTCGCCGAGCGGCTGCGCAGCGCAGGCATTCCATTCGTCTTCGCGTCCGGCTACTCCGACGCCGAGGATCTCGAAGGCTCTTTTCCCGAGATTAAGCTGGTCACCAAGCCCTACTCGGGAGACGATCTGATCCAGGCCCTGGCGCTCGCCTGCAGGCGCGCGAAAGCGGCGTGACGACGTAGCGTCGAAGAGCCGGAGGTCCGTGTCAGGCGGCGTTTGATCCTGTCACCTGCGCCGAGATCGCGTCGGGGCCGTATTCGTCCTCGCCAGAAATCTTCAGGATGTCCTGCAGCCGGGCGCGCGCGCGGCTGACCCGGCTCTTGATCGTGCCCACCGCGCAGCCGCAGATCTCCGCCGCCTCTTCGTAGGAAAAGCCGGACGCGCCGATCAGGATGATCGCTTCGCGCTGATCCTCCGGCAGCTGCTCCAGCGCGCCGCGAAAATCCTTGAGATCGAGCTGGCCATGCTGGGCCGGGTGGACGGCGAGCCTGGCGGTCATGATGCCGTCGCTGTCCTGCACCTCGCGACCGCGCTTGCGCATCTGCGAATAGAATTCGTTGCGCAGGATGGTGAACAGCCAGGCCTTGAGGTTGGTGCCCGGCTGGAAACTCTCATGTTTGTCCCACGCCTTGACCAGGGTTTCCTGGACAAGGTCGTCCGCCTTGTCGGCATTCTGCGTCAGCGACACCGCAAAGGCGCGCAGGCTTGGGATCGCGCCGAGCAGCTCGGTCTTGAAGCTCTGGGAGACCGCCGCCATGTCTCAGTCCTTTTTCTCGGCGGGTTCGGCCTTTTCCAGCTGGCTGAGCAACTGAGCGAATCGATCCGGCACCTGATCGGAGACCAGCTCGTCGTAATATTGCTTGAGTTTGCGGGCGATTTCGGAGTTCGGTCCGAGCGGACTGCTACCCCCGTTCCGGTGCCTGCTCGGGGCGCCAGTTATTGAATTCTTTGACATTTCTTTCATGTTTGCCCTAAGTCCCAGCACCTGAAACCGCTTTAAAACCATATGTCACGACGCAAGCGGCACCCTTGTCTGGTTGCCCATCCCACAGCCGGAAACGCCCGCTTCCTAATTTAGTTCCCTGCCCGGCGGAACTTTTTCAGAAAGCCGACGTTGGTTTTGCCGGGACTTCCAGTGAGTCTAGCCTTTGCAATGAAACAACGTCATCTGAGGGAGACGTCAAATATGAGCCTGTCCGCAACCATCGCTCCTCACCTGCCTTTCCTCCGCCGTTTCTCGCGCGCCGTGTCGGGATCGCAAGAAAGCGGTGACGCCCTGGTTGCTGCGATGCTGGAGGCCATCATCGCCGACACCGAAGTTTTCCCCAAGGCATCGAGCGATCGCATTGCGCTGTACAAGGTCTTTGCCAGGCTTTTCACTTCGATTGCGATCCGCGTGCCGCAAGAGCATGCGCAGACAGCTTGGGAGCAGCGGGCGGCCGCCAATCTGAACGCAATCGCGCCGCGGCCGAGGCAAGCTTTCCTGCTGGTCGCCGTAGAGGGTTTCAGCGAGGATGAAGCGGCGGAAATCCTCGATGCCGACGAACAGGAGTTCTCCGAATTGCTTGCCCAGGCAAGCAGCGAGATTTCCCGCCAGGTCGCCACCGACGTGCTGATCATCGAGGACGAGCCGCTGATCGCCATGGACATCGAGGAGATGGTCGAAAGCCTCGGCCATCGCGTTGTCGGCACCGCCCGCACGCACGCCGAGGCGGTCGCCGTTTTCGGCAAGACGCGTCCGAAAATGGTGCTGGCCGACATCCAGCTCGCCGATGGCAGCTCGGGCATAGAGGCGGTCAACGAGATCTTGTCCTCGACGCCGGTGCCGGTGATCTTCATCACCGCTTTCCCTGAGCGCCTGTTGACCGGCGAGCGTCCCGAACCGGCGTTTCTGGTGACCAAGCCCTTCAATCCAGACATGGTGAAGGCCCTGATCAGTCAGGCGCTGTTCTTCGACCGGCAGGCGAAAGCCGCGGCCTGACCGCATGTCCGATCATTGAGGTCTCATGCGAGGCGCCCGCGCCTCGCACGATGCGGCGCGGAGTCCCATCCGTGAAGCGTTTTCAGGGGATCGTCTTTTTCCGCAAATGGTGGAACAAACGCCATCCAGCCACGTTTTTTCCAGGACGTTAGAAGGAGAGATATCATGCTGTACTGGGCGCTCGTTTTTCTTGTGGTCGCGATCATCGCCGGCGCGCTTGGGTTCGGCGGCATCGCCGGCACGTCGGCTGGCATCGCGCAGATATTGTTCTTCGTCTTCCTTGCTTTCCTGGTGATCTCACTCATCGCCGGCCTCGTCAGGAGAACCTGACCAGGGGGAGTGCCGAACACTGGAAGCCGCACCCCTCAAACGGTTTCCAGCCACCGCCGGGCGATGTCCCCAAAAGGATGTCGTCCGGCGGACCGCTTTTGGGCAGCATAAGCATCAGTAGGTCAAGACCGGGGCAGCAATCCTCGTAAGCCGTTCGCGCCTGGATGCGGGAAGTATCGAATGCGTTCCAAGGCCTCAGAGAAGGACTATACGCAAGAGCGCAGCGACGAAGTGATCGCGATGCATCCGGCGGAAAGCGGGATGCAGGTGGGTCGCGCGCTACTCCACGCGCTCCACAATGCTGGAATTTCGGTCCTCTACCAGGATCGTGAAATGAAGACCGTCTGGGCGCGCAACATGCGCGCCCCGTGGGCCTGCGAGACGGCCGAGGGCAAGGATGCGCTTTCCCCCGCGCAGTCCGAGCGCATAGGCGCAGCCAAGCGCAAGGTGATTGAAACCGGCAACCCGGATCGCCTCGAGCTCGGCATTTCCGACAGTGACGGCGTGCGCTGGTTCCATGTCTGGATCGATGCCGATCGCAGCGACTCCGGCGAGGTTCAGGGCGTCGTCACCACCATGGTCGAGACGACGGAGCAGAAGCGCCGCGAGCAGACGCTGAAAACGCTGCTGCGAGAGGTCAGCCATCGCTCGAAGAATCTTCTGGCCATCATCCAGAGCATAGCCACCCAGACCGGACGCTACTCGGAGACGCTCGGCGATTTTCTGACGCACTTTCGCGGCCGTATCCAGTCGCTCGCCTCGTCTCAGGATCTGGTGACATCCTCCAACTGGCGGGGAGCGGCGCTTCGTGAGCTCGTGTCCGGCCAGGTCGGCCGCTATAGCGCCGATCCAAGTCGCAGCCTGCGTTTCGATGGGGAGAACCCTTACCTCAATCCGAACGCTGCCCTTCATATCGGACTGGCCATGCACGAGCTGGCCGTGAATTCGGTAAGCTACGGCGCCCTGTCGCAGCCTGACGGACGGATCAGGGTAAGCGCCAGGATCGCGGCCGGCAGCGAGACTTCGCCTGGCCTTTTGCTGATTTGGACAGAAAGGATCGGCGCCGGTCGGCGCACCGAAAATCGTTTTGGCAGCGTCGCCCTCGAACGCGTCGTGCCGACGTCGCTGAACGGCTCCGCCAGTCTCGATATCGACGACGATCGTCTCGAATATCGCCTGACCATCCCGCGCGGCAATTTCGAGATAGAATGAACAACCACGTCTTGGGCAACAGACAGCCGCCGGAGAGGCGTTAACCTGCCATTCACCATAAAATCCGATTATGTTCCCCGGCAGAAGCAACTCCAGGATAGCGCGCAATGCCCTTCCGAGTTGCGTAAAACCTTGGAGCGGATCGGCGATCCCGTCAGGCGCTGAACCACTCGCGACGGAGCAAACCCAGCCGCGCAATCACACCGCGATTTGGGAGGAACCGAATGATGATTGCCGATATGAACAGGCTGGAGCAGGCCGCCCGCGTCTCGATGAGCGGCTTCCAGGACACCGAAGCACGGCCCTCGCCCCGTTCCTCCCATCCATCGCTTCGCCTCGGCGCCGTCGCGCTTGTTGCTGCTCTCGTGCTGGCGGTGGCCTGGCAACTGGCCTGATCTTTCCAATCGAGCAGCCGGCCGGCGCCAAGGGCACGCGCCATTGCGCGCCGACTCCGCCGAGCAGGAACTTTTGAGCGGCAACAATCGTTCTTTGCGGCGGGAGGATTCGACCCGTGGAACACATCGCCGCCTTGCTCCTCGTCATTGGCTGCTCGGACACCATGACCGATTGCCGCGAATTGTCAGTGCCGGTCAGCGTCTTCGAGACTTTCGAGGCCTGCATCGCCGAACGGCCGTTTGCGCTGGGCGACCTGCAGGGGCGCACGCCGCGTGTCATGGGCGAGTGCCTTGCCGTCGATCCGGCACTTGAAGACGACTACGATCAACTGCTGTGGACCGTGCGTCCCGACGGCAGGCTCGTCGCGTCGCTGGAAACTTCCGGCGCGCTTGTCGCGTCAAACGGCGCACGCCCGTAAGACACTCTCTTCAGCAATAACAAGATCGGGCAGGCAAAGCCCGTTTTTTCGTGCTAAACGGCGGTTGGCACTGCCAAAGTGAGGACAAAAGCGAGGAGCTATTTATGCGGAAAATGATCATTGCCATGGTTGCCGTGGTCGCCGTCAGCGGCTGCACCACGACCGAGCAGGATGTCGTCGGGGGCGGCTTGATCGGCGCCGGCGTCGGCGGCCTGGTCGGCGGCGGCAGGGGCGCGCTGATCGGCGCGGCTGTGGGCGCCGGGTCCGGCCTGTTGGTTCGCAACCTGCGTAATGGCTATTGCATATATCGCCACGCTGACGGCACGAGATACAAGGCCCGCTGCAACTGATTTTCCGCGAGACACAGTCATCTACCCGGGGGCCGACCAGCGGTCCCCGGATAGATCGTTGTTAGACCCTGACTGACAGGCGCTCAGCCTGGCAGGGGTATTCGGATTTCCACCTTAAGCCCGTCGGCCCGGTAGTCGCGCTTGATCCTACCGCGCAATTCGCGCGTGACATTGAGATCGATCAGCTTGGTGCCGAAACCGGTCTTTGCCGGCGGCTCCAGTTTCTTCTGCCCGGCCTCGCGCCAATCGAGCACCAGCGTCCGCTCCCGGCCACGTCCTTCGACCCGCCACTCGACCTTCAGGGCGCCCACCGAGTTGCCGGCCTCGCCATATTTCAGCGCGTTGGTGGCAAGCTCGTGGAAGGTCAGGCCGAGCGCCTGCGTCGTCGTCTCGTCAAGCAGCACTTCCGGCCCCGACAATATGCCTTCGGAAAGCTCTTTGCCGAACACCTGCCCAAGCTCCGTGCGCAGCAGGTCGCCGAGGTCCGCCTTCTGCCAGCGCGAGCGTGTCAGCATGTCCTGCGACGCGGCCATCGCCTGCAGCCGCGCCGAGAATGATGCCGAGAACTCCTTGACGTCGGTGGCCTGCGAAGCAGTCTGCCGTGCGATCGCCAGCACCCTGGTGATCGAGTTCTTGATGCGGTGCTTCATCTCCTGCAGGATCAGCTCCTTTTCCAGCAGGCTCTTCTCCGTGGCCTCATGCAGCAGCGACTTCGCCTCGTAGGCGCGCTCCTGATAGCGGGCCACCAAGGCGATCGCCCCGGCGAGCAGCAGGCCGAACAGACCGAGCATCACCGGGATGGCGCGCGAGGACGGCAGCGCGAAAGCGCTCGTCGGCCGAAACAGGACGGTCCAGGGCCGGCCGGCCACGACGATATCCCGGCGCGCCAGCAGCTTTCCGCCGAGCGATTCGGCCGGCGGCGCCTCCGATCGGAACAGGAGATTGTCGGCACCCGGCTGGCCGTCGAAGATTTCGACGTTGACCGGCAGCAGCGGAGCCTTGCTGAGCGCCACCTGGAACAGATCGCGTGCGCGGAAGGAGGCGTAGAGGAAGCCGGCGGTCGAGGAGCGGCTGGCATCGATGACGTCCGGGGCCGTTTCCACGTTCAGCCGCACGAAGACCAGAAATCCGGGGAAGGTCTGCTCCAGCCCTTGTCCCTGGCCAAGTTGAACGAGCCCGCTGGCATGCTGCTGGTCGTCGGCCATGGCCTTCTCGATTGCAGCCCGCCGTGCCGGGTCGCTGAACATGTCGAAGCCGATGATCGACTGGTTGGAGGTATCGAGCGGCTCGAAAAGCACGATGGGCGTGCGCCATTGCTGCTGCGTGATTGCCGGATAGACCGGGTGGGCCGAACCGCGAGCGCGCAGGATGTCGCGCTCGAGCGTGGCCTCGTCGCCGGCCTTGGCCAGCCTCAGGAAGCCGATGCCGCGCAGTCCGGCGAAATTGTCGTCGATGTCGAGCGCGGTGAGGAAGGCCTTGAACTCGCCGCGCGTAATATCGCCGTTACGAGCATCGAACAGCGCCTGGGTCGAGCGCAGCAGCGACAGATGCAGGTCGATGCGGCTCTCGATGCGGTTGAGCGCATCGTCGGCGGTTCCCTCGAACTTGATGCGTGCCGCCTCCTGAGTCGCGAAATAGGCGAACCCCGCCATCGTCAGGCTGATCAGCGCGACGGCGATGAAGGCGACGATCGGGAAAAGCTTTTTCAATGCAGGGTGCGGCCCATGGATGGTTGGCCACCTTTATGGGCAAGTCTCCGCGCCAATACAATGGCAAGGCCAACCCAACGCCGCGATTGGCTCATCAAACAAGTCGCAAATTAGCCAACCAATCTATGGTCTTAGGCCGCGATTTTCAGCGCTCCCGGGCCTGGCATGGCGCCCGGCGGGCACTTGCCCAGAATGATCATGCCGAGCACCTCGTCCTGGGTCACGTCGCTGGTGCGCGCCGTACCGACGACCTGGCCGTTCTTCATGACGCAGACCCTGTCCGCCAGCTCGAACACGTCATGGATGTCGTGGCTGATCAGGAAGATGCCGATTCCGTCGGCCTTGAGTTGCCGCACCAGTTCGCCGACCTGGGCCGTCTCCTGGGGGCCGAGCGCTGCCGTCGGCTCGTCCATGATCAGGATTCGCGCGTTGAACAGGATCGCGCGCGCGATCGCCACCGACTGTCTCTGTCCGCCGGACAGCTTGATCACCGGCTCCTTGAAGCGCTGGAAGCGCGGATTGAGCCGGCCCATCACCTTGCGCGCTTCGGCCTCCATGGCGACGTCGTCCAGCGTGCCCCAGGCGGTCATCAGCTCGCGGCCGAGGAAAAGATTGGCGGCGGCGTCGACGTTGTCGGCAAGCGCCAGCGTCTGATAGATCGTCTCGATGCCGTATTTCTTGGCGTCGCGCGGGTTGGAGATTGCTGCCTCCTCGCCGTTGACGAAGATCTGCCCGGCATCGCGCTTGTAGGCGCCGGACAGTATCTTGATCAGCGTCGACTTGCCGGCGCCGTTGTGGCCGAGCAGCGCCACCACTTCGCCGGGGAAGAGATCGATGGAGGCATCGTCGACGGCGCGAATGCCGCCGAAGGCGATCGAGATGTTGCGCATGTCGACCAGCGGGGCGCCGGCGGGAGCGTTCTTGTCTGCCATGATGCTGCCTCCTTCACACCCGCTTGCGGTAGATGGTGTCGAGCCAGACCGCGATGACTAGCACGGCGCCGACGACGATGCTTTGCAGCGGCGAATCGACGCCGAGGAGCACCATGCCGGACTGCAGTGACTGCATCAGCAGCGCCCCAAGCATAGCGCCGAGCACGGTTCCCGAGCCGCCGGCGAGCGAGGTGCCGCCGATGACCGCCGCGGCGATGACCAGGAGCTCGTCCAGCGTGCCGAGCGCATTGGTCGATGAATTCTGCCGCGCCGACGATATCGCCGCGGCGATCGTCGCCAGCACACCCATGATCATGAACACCTTCATGGTGATCCAGCGCGTGTTGATGCCGGCAAGGTTGGCCGCCTCCGGATTGCCGCCGATGGCAAAGACATAGCGGCCGAAGCGAGTGCGCTTGGTAATGAAGGTCATGACGAGACCGACGGCGATCGCCATCAGCACCGGAATGGCGATGCCGTGGGCGATGAACAGGCCGGCTTCGGGGACCGTGAGGTTGTTGGCGGCGGCGTAGCGGTTCACGATGCCGACCGGCCAGGGATAGGAATTGGCCAGCCACACCGCGCCCATGATGACAGCGCAGGTGACCGCGCCGAGCAGCGTCTCGGCCCAGATCGGACGCAGCGGAAAACGGAAGCGCTTGCGCTGCACCCTGCCGTTGAACAGCGCAAACACCACGGCAACACAGGCGACGGCGCCGACGATCCAGCTCCATTTGGCGCCGATCGAGCCGGCCGGTCCGCCGCCCATCAGTTGGAAGGTGGCGTCGAGCGGCGCCACCGTCTGGCCGCTGGTGACCCACCAGGCAGCACCGCGCCAGACCAGCAGCCCGCCAAGCGTCACGATGAAGGCCGGCACTTCGAGATAGGCGATGACGAAGCCCTGGAAGGCGCCGATCAGCAGGCCGAGCGCCAGGCCGATCAACAGTGCCAGCACCCAGATCCAGGGATTGCCAAGCTCGAGCCCAACCATTCGCACCAGGAAATGCACTTGGGCAAAGCCCATCACCATGCCGATCAAACCCTCGGCCGATCCGACGGAGAGGTCGATGTTGCGAATGACGATGACCAGCACCATGCCGGAAGCCATGATGGCCACGGCCGAGGTCTGCACCGACAGGTTCCACAGGTTGCGCGGCGTCAGGAACGTTCGGCTATCGAAATCGAGCGGATTGACGCCGAGCCGCAGGCTCGAGATGACATGCAGGCCAATCCAAATGATCAGCAGCGCGCCGACCATGCCGAGCATGCGTGTGTCGAGCTCAGTCGCCTTGAGGAAGCGCCCGACGGTGCTCAGTTCGGAAGCCCGCGCGCGATCCGCCGCCGGGTTGGCCGGCGTATCAGAGGTCGTATCGGTCATGATCTCCTCCCGCCGGCTTGCCGTCTGGCGCGGATGCCGGACCACGATGCTAGAGCAATTCCGGGAAAAAGTGCGTAGCCGCCTGGAATTGCGCGGAAACAAACGGCTGGAGCAGTTCGGCGATCCTGCCGGACAGTGACCTGCCCCCAATGGTCTCCGGCTTCAGTACTCCCGAAAGCCCTTGGGATACACCGCGGCCGTTGGGCCGCGGCGCTGCGTTTGAACCTGACGGCCAGCTTAGTTGCAGACCGCGACGCTGCCGGCGGCAACGCCCGCGCAGACTTCATCCTTCTTGATCCAACCCGCGTCGATGACGAGGTTGAGATTATCCTTGGTGATTGCGACCGGGGTCAGGAACAGCGACTTGACGGTGTTGCCGCCAGGCGTCGTGAAGTCCTTGGCGCCCGCGATGTCGGTCATCTTCTTGCCGTCGGCGAGCTGCGAGGCGATCTCGGCGGCGTGCTTGCCGAGCTCGCGCGCGTCCTTCCACACCGACACCGTCTGGGTGCCGAGCGCGATGCGGTTGAGCGCGGCATGGTCGCCGTCCTGGCCCGAGACCGGAACGGTGCCGGCCAGGCCTTGCGCCGTCAGCGCCGCGACGACGCCGCCGGCGGTGCCGTCATTGGCCGCCACCACCGCGTCGACCTTGTTGTCGTTGGCGGTCAGGAACTGCTCCATGTTCTTCTGCGCGTTGGCGGGCAGCCAGCCGTCGGTATAGGCTTCGCCGACATTCTTGATCTTGCCGCTGTCGATGGCTTCTTTCAGCACTTCCATCGAGCCGGAGAACAGGAAATCGGCGTTCGGGTCGGCGCCCGAGCCCTTGATGAAGACGTAATTGCCCTCGGGCTTGGCCTTGAACACCTCGCGGGCCTGCATGCGGCCGACTTCCTTGTTGTCGAAGGTCAGATAAAACACGTCCTTGTTCTCGATCAGGCGGTCGTAGCCGACGACCGGAATGCCTTCGTCGAGTGCCTTCTGCACCGCCGGTCCGATCGCCGAGGCGTCCTGCGCCAGGATGATCAGCGCATTGGCGCCCTGCGAGATCAGGCTTTCGACGTCGGTCAGCTGCTTGCCTGGATTGGACTGTGCGTCGGCGGATATATACTTGTCGCCGGCGGCCTCGATCGCCTTCTTCATCGCCGCTTCGTCGGTCTTCCAGCGCTCTTCCTGGAAATTGGACCACGAAACGCCGATCACCTTGTCCTTCGCCTCGGCGACCGACGCCAACGTCAACGACATGGCGACGCCCGCCAGCATGGCGGCTGCGAATCTCTTCATGATATCCTCCCTGCGCCCCTCGCGGCGCGACCCAGACTGGCCCGAAGGCCATGTAGAGGCTTTTTTTCGAGCCTCGAAAAAATACTGATCGAACGCCAAAGCGCTGTCAACTGCAATTCTGACGGTTTTTGAGGTGTCGCGTTCTTTTTTTCGAGACCCGCAATAAATAATGACAGTGCCGACCGCTTCTGCCACTATCGCGGAACAGTTCGGAGGAAGCGCAGACCGCGTCCACCGAAAATTTTAAAAAACCAGGACGGTTCGGGTGCCGGCGTCCGGGTGAATCGATCTGGCGCGTCGCCGGGTCCTGTGCATGATCGAGAGGCCGCGCTGACTGGGAGGAGAAAAAATGTCGGTCGGAATCCGCCACGACGATCTGCGCCGGCGCAACCGCGCCATGGTGCTCTCGGCCGTGCGCCGGGCCGGCCAACCGTCGCGCACGGAAATCGCCGCGACCACCGGGCTCAGCCATTCGACCATTTCGGCGATCTCTTCCGATCTGATCCAGGAAGGCATCCTGGCCGAGAGCAAGCCGAGCGAGACCGCGTCTCTGAAGCGCGGCCGGCCACAGGTGGGCCTCGCGCTCAAGCCGGAGGCGGCGGCGGTGGTAACGGTGGTGCTGTCGCTCAATTTCCTCTCGGTCGCCGTTATTGATTATGCGGGTCAGGTCATCGCCGAGGAGCAGCGCCGCCTCGATACGCTCACCATGCCGCGCAACGAGCTGATCGGCGAATGCTTGGCGATCGTGCGGCGCCGGCTGGACGATCCGGACCTCGACGTCGGCAGCGTCGCCCGCATCGCCATGGGCATCCAGGGCATCACCGATTCCCATGCCCGCGCCATGCTGTGGTCGCCGATCACGCCGCTGACCGACATTCCCTTCGCCGACATCCTGGAAAAGGAATTCGGCATTCCGGCCACCATGGAAAACGACTGTAACATGATGGCGGTGGCGCTGCAGTGGCGCGATCCCGACCGCTATCGCGACAATTTCATCGCCATCCTGCTCTCGCACGGCATCGGCATGGGCCTGGTGCTGAAGGGCGAGCTGTTCACCGGCACGCATTCTTCCGGCGGCGAGTTCGGCCACATGATCCATCGCCCGGGCGGCGCGCTTTGCCGTTGCGGACGCCGCGGCTGCGTCGAGGCCTATGCCGGCAACTACGCCATCTGGCGCAGCGCCATGAAGATGAGTGAGGACGCCGAGCCGATCGATGTCGGCGACGCCGACATGCGGGCGCTCGCCGCCAAGGCGCGCGAGAGGGATGGCTCGGAGCGCGAGGCCTATCGCCGGGCCGGCGAGGCGCTGGGCTTCGGCCTCGGCAGCCTGTTCGCGCTGATCGACCCGGCGCCGGTCGCCATGGTCGGCGTCAGCGCCGCCGCCTTCGACCTGATCGAGCCGGCTCTGCGCGAGGCCATCGCCCAGACCGCCGGCGGCCAGCATTCGAAGTCGATCTCCTTCGATACCGAGCCGAACGAATTGCCGCTGATCCGCGAGGGCTGCGCCGTGCGCGCGCTGACCTTCGTCGACCAGGAGATTTTTGCGCCGGGCGTGAAGGCAAGAGCGGGCAAGAACGTGGCCTGAGCAGCTTCGATAGCGATCGTTGGCTTCTGTGCGTCCTGCAGACGCCGGAGATTAGCGAAGGCCCCGCAGCTTCGTCATTCCAGGGCGGAGCAGGAGCGAAGCTCCGTCGCGGAGACCCTGGAATCCATGCCATTACCTCAATCGTCGGATGAGCGGAGCAGAATTTCTGCACCGCCGCGGCGCGTGGAAGTCGCGTGGATCGTCGGGTCTGCGCCGCGTCGCGACGCTTCGTGCTCCGCCCGTGGACGGCGAAGCACCAGCGTCTCGATAACCCGCCAGCGCAGATAGAACCCGTCAGACCTTCGGTGCCCTGGATCTAATCTTCCCTGATCGCGTAGCCCGCCCCACGGATGGTACGTATGACGTCCGGCATCCGGCCGTTGTTGACCGCCTTGCGCAGGCGTCCGACATGCACGTCCACGGTGCGCTCGTCGATATAGATCGTCTCGCCCCAGACATTGTCGAGCAGCTGGCTGCGCGAGAACACCCGGCCGGGATGCCGCATCATGAATTCCAGCAGCCTGAACTCGGTCGGGCCGAGCCGGATCTCGCTCTTCTTGCGGTAGACGCGATGCGATTCGCGATCGAGCACGATGTCGCCGACCTTGAGCACGCTGGACAGCACCTCCGGCTTGGCGCGGCGCAGCAGCGCCTTGACCCTGGCCATGAATTCCGGCGTCGAGAACGGCTTGACCAGATAGTCGTCGGCGCCGGTCGAGAGGCCGCGCACCCGGTCGCTTTCCTCGCCGCGCGCGGTCAGCATGATGATCGGCAGGCGTTCGGTCTCGGGCCGCATCCTGAGGCGCCGGCAAAGCTCGATGCCGGACACCGCCGGCACCATCCAGTCGAGCACCAGAAGGTCGGGCAAATTCTCCTGCAGGCGGATCTCGGCCTCGTCGCCGCGGGTCACCACCTCGACCTGATAGCCCTCGGATTCGAGGTTGTAGCGGAGCAGCACCCCCAGCGGTTCCTCGTCCTCCACCACCATGATGCGTGGCGCGATCATATAGCAGGCACCTTCGCGGTCAGGCCGCCGGCGCCGACATCGTCGTCTCGTCCTGCTTAGGACGATTCGCGGGCAATTGCGTGCCGGTCAGCACATAGTAGGCGTTCTCGGCGATGTTGGTGACGTGGTCGCCGATGCGCTCCAGATTCTTGGCGCAGAACAACAGATGCGTGCAAGCCGTGATGTTGCGCGGATCCTCCATCATGTAGGTCAGGAGCTCGCGGAAGACGGCGGTGTATTTGACGTCGATGCGCTCGTCGTCGTTGCGGAGCTTGGCGAGCGCCGTGGCGTCGCCGGCCGCGTATTCCTCGATCACGCCCTGCACCTGGATCAGCACCAGCTGCGCCATCGAATCGATGGAGTGCGAAAGGTCGCGCGGCGCGGCGCTGACGCCGACCGAGCCGACGCGCTTAGCGATGTTCTTGGCAAGGTCGCCAATGCGCTCGAGATCGCCGGCCATGCGGATGGCGCCAACGACGCTGCGCAGGTCGTCGGCCATCGGCTGGCGTTTGGCAATCAGCGTGATGGCGCGATCGTCGAGCTCGCGTTGGCGCGCGTCCATGATGGCATCGTCGGAGACCACGCGCTGCGCCAGCGCGTTGTCGGAATTCAGCAGAGCCTTGGTCGACGCGCCGACCATCGAGCCGGCAAGATCGCCCATGTCGCGGATGAGCTGGCTGATCTGCCTCAGATCCTCGTCGAAGGAAGCGACCGTATGGGCCATGGTTATGTCCTCGTATGAACTCAGCCGAAGCGGCCGGTGATGTAGTCCTGCGTGCGCTTCTCGCGGGGCGAGGTGAAAATCTTTTCGGTCCGGTCGAATTCGATCAGCTCGCCGAGATACATGAACGCCGTCTGCCGCGAGACGCGCGCCGCCTGCTGCATGTTGTGGGTGACGATCACGATCGTGTAGTCGGCCTGCAGCTCGTCGATCAGCTCCTCGATCTTGGCGGTCGAGAGCGGATCGAGCGCCGATGCCGGCTCGTCGAGCAGGATGACCGCCGGCTTCACCGCCACCGTGCGGGCGATGCAGAGCCGCTGCTGCTGGCCGCCCGAAAGGCTCTGGCCACTGGCGTTGAGCTTGTCCTTGACCTCGTTCCACAGCGCGGCGCGCTTCAGCGCCTGTTCGACGCGATTGTCCATCTCGGCCTTGCTGATCTTCTCATACAGCCTGACGCCGAAGGCGATGTTCTCGTAGATCGACATCGGGAACGGCGTCGGCTTCTGGAACACCATGCCGATCTTGGTCCTGAGCAGGTTGAGGTCCTGCGAACGGTCGAGGATGTTCTTGCCGTCGAGCAGCACCTGGCCTTCGGCGCTCTGCTTCGGGTAGAGCTCGTAGATGCGGTTGAGCACGCGCAGCAGCGTCGACTTTCCGCAGCCCGAAGGTCCGATGAAGGCGGTGACGCTGCGCTCGGGCAGCGACAGGTTGATGTCCTTCAGCGCCTTCGACTGGCCATAGTAGAAGTTGAGGTTCTTGACTTCGATCTTGGCCTTCTCGGCGGTCGTCTCGGCTACGTTCAGGTCGGTGGACAACATCGGTTTCATCTGTCCTCTCTGCGTCCGGTAAGGCTGCGGGCGAAGATGCTCAGCCCGAGAACCGTCAGGGTGATTATCAGTGCGCCCGTCCAGGCCAGTTGCTGCCATTCCTCATAAGGGCTCAGCGCAAACTGGAAGATGGTCACCGGCAGGCTGGCCATCGGCGCGTTGAGATTGCTCGACCAGAACTGGTTGTTGAGCGCGGTGAAGAGCAGCGGCGCCGTCTCGCCCGAAATCCGGGCGATCGCCAGCAATATACCGGTGACGATGCCGGACAGTGCGGCGCGATAGGCGACCGAGCGGATCACCACCCAGCGCGGCGCGCCGATGGCGGTGCCGGCCTCGCGCAGCGCGTTGGGCACAAGGTTCAGCATGTCCTCGGTGGTGCGCACGACGACGGGGATCACCAGGATCGACAGCGCCACCGCGCCGGCGATCGCCGAGAAATGACCCAACGGCCGCACCATCAGCTCGTAGACGAACAGGCCGACAATGATCGATGGCGCCGACAACAGGATGTCGTTGATGAAGCGCACCACCGTCGTGAGGCGCGAGAAGCGCCCGTACTCGGCCATATAGGTGCCGGCGAGCACGCCGATCGGCGTGCCGACGACGATGCCGATCACGGTCATCACGATGCTGCCGTAGATGGCGTTGAGCAGGCCGCCGGCGTCGCCGGGCGGCGGTGTCATTTCCGTGAACACCGAAAGCGAGACACCCGAGAGCCCCTTATAGAGAAGGGCGCCGAGGATCAGCGCCAGCCAGACGAGGCCGATGCCCGCCGCTATGGTGCACAGTGCCATCATCACGGCGTTCTTGCGCTTCCGGCTTCGGTGGAGCGATGCGGCTGTCGACATCGGTCAGGCTCCCGTGCGGCTATCGATGCGCAACAGCATGTAGCGTGCGAGCGCGAGGATGATGAAGGTGATGATGAACAGGATCAGTCCGAGCGCCACCAGTGAGGACGTGTAAAGCTCGCCGTCGGCTTCGGTGAATTCGTTGGCGATGGTCGCCGAGATCGTCGTACCGGGCGCAAACAGCGAGGCGCTGATGCGGTGCGCATTGCCGATGACGAAGGTGACGGCCATCGTCTCGCCGAGCGCGCGGCCAAGACCGAGCATGACGCCGCCCATGATGCCGACCCGCGTATAGGGGATGACCACGCGCCGGGTCACTTCCCAGGTCGTGCAGCCGATGCCGTAGGCCGATTCCTTCAGCACCGCTGGCACCGTGTCGAACACGTCCTTGGTGATCGAGGTGATGAAGGGCAGCACCATGATGGCGAGGATCAGCGACGACGTCAGGAGGCCGATGCCGTAGGGCGGACCGGCAAACAGGCTGGCGAGACCCGGTATGCCGTGGAAAAGATTGATGATGAATGGCTGTACCGTCGTCTGCAGGAATGGCGCGAAGACGAACAGGCCCCAGATGCCGTAAATGATCGAGGGAATGCCGGCGAGCAGCTCGACCGCGATGCCGATCGGGCGCCTGAGCGGGCGCGGGCAGAGCTCGGTCAGGAAGACGGCGATGCCGATGCCGATCGGCACGGCAATGAGGATGGCGATGGCCGAGGTGACGACGGTGCCGTAGATGGGCGCGAGCGCGCCGAAATTCTCGGTGACCGGATTCCAGGATTCAGTCGTCAGGAAGGAGAAGCCGAACTTCGACAGCGCCTCCCACGAGCCGGCGATCAGCGAGACCGCGACGCCGCCGAGAAGAAGCAGCACGAGTATGGCGGAGAGGCGCGTGACCGTTCGGAAGATCGTGTCCGTCAGGGCGAAGCGGCGCACCGTCGCTTCCCTGGTCCGTATGGCGGACGATGTCACGGCTTCGGAAACGGCTGTCATTTGCCCTCGCATTTCGAAAGAGACAGGAGGGCGCCCGAGGCGCCCTCCTTATTCCGGAGGAATTACATGCCGGAGTAGAGCGGCTTGCCGTTGCTGTCGACGATGTCCTTGCTCCACATTTCCTCGACGCTCTTCACGACCGCGTCGGGCATCGGAACATAGTCCAGCTCGGCGGCCATGTCGTCGCCCTTGGCGTAGGACCAGGCGAAGAACTTGAGCGCTTCGGTGGTGGCCGACGCATCGTCGGGCTTCTGGTAGACGAGGATCCAGGTCGCGGAGGTCATCGGCCAGCTTTCAGCACCAGCCTGGTTGGCCAGGATGACGCCGTAGCCAGGCTTGGAGCTCCAGTCGGCATTGGCTGCAGCGGCCGAGAACGCGGCAGCGGTCGGCTCTACCTTCTTGCCATCCTTATTGATCAGGTCGGTATAGGTGAGCTTGTTCTGCTTAGCATAGGCATACTCGACATAACCGATCGCGCCACCGGTCTGCGCGACGTTGTTGGCGACGCCCTCGTTGCCCTTGGCGCCGATGCCCACCGGCCACTCGAGCGCGGTATTGACGCCGACCTTCGACTTCCAGTCGGCGCTGACTTCGGCCAGATAGTAGCTGAAGTTGAACGTGGTGCCCGAGCCGTCGGAACGGTGCACGACCGCGATCGCCTGGTCGGGCAGCTTGACGTCGGGGTTGAGCTTCTTGATCGCCTCGTCATTCCAGTTGGTGATCTTGCCGACGAAGATGTCGGCCAGCGTCGGGCCGTCGAGCACCAGTTCGCCCGGCTTGACACCTTCGAGGTTGACGACCGGAACGATGCCGCCCATCACCATCGGGAACTGCGCGAGCCCGGTCGACTTGAGATCCTCGCCCTTGAGCGGCGCGTCCGAGGCGCCGAAGGTCACGGTCTTGGCCTTGATCTGCTTGATGCCGCCACCGGAGCCGATCGACTGATAGTTGAGACCGATGCCGGTCTCCTTTTTGTAGACGTCGGCCCACTTGGCGTAGATCGGATAGGGGAAGGTAGCGCCGGCACCGGAGATGTCGGCCGCCATAGCGGCGGAGAGGGAAAGCGTGGATGCCGCAGCCATTGCAATCGCAACGGCCGCCGAGCGGATGAAATGTCTCATGTGGCCTGCTCCTGTTCGGAATATGGTCTTTCGGCAACCCTTTTCTGTCGGCGCCTGACGAGCGCAATAGACGTCGATTATTACAGTCGCATGACAGTTTCGTGTCAGCCCGGTAACGCCTGAACGGGGATGCCTTGGGGGGGCCTGCGGCCGCCATTTGCGGACCCAGCCGAAGTTTGCCGCGGGAATCAGTAGCTTGTCCGACTTTTGAATCAAAAATTATCCCGGCGGCCGGATCTCCGGCCGCCGGGAAATAAAATCCGGACGAGAGCGCGTTGCCTGTGCGCCAGAGCGGATCATGGCCTGGCCATCGCCGAAAACAGGTCCGTTGGGGTAGAGTCGACGCTGTTCCTTGCCGGCGGTCGCTGCTCCCGCCCGTAACCGAAGGGCGGAATCGACAGCAGCCATTGTCCTGACCTGGCCTTCGTTTTGTATGGTGCGATCACACCATATGTCTGCGTTGGACGCCCGCCGACGGACCTCGTCGATGACGCCGTGAACGGCCGCGCAGAAAGGCTGTTATCCGGCGCTGCGGCGGACTTCCGCGTCCGACCCGAGCCATCTTTCAAGCTTCTCGAGCAGCGCCTTCGGGCTGATCGGCTTCGGCAGGTAATCGTCCATGCCGGCTTCCAGGCAGCGCTCGCGGTCGCCCTTCAGTGCATGCGCGGTGACGCCGACGATCGGCACATGCGTGCCCATCTCGGCTTCGAGCCGGCGGATGGCCGCGGTCGCCTCCAGGCCGCTCATCTCGGGCATCGACACATCCATCAGGATCATGCGCGGGTTAAGCCTGCCGAAGGCGTCCAGCGCCTTGCGGCCGTTGCCGACGATTTCGAACTGGTATCCGGTCTCGCCCAGGATTTGCGTGAACACCATCTGGTTCACCTCGTTGTCCTCGGCGACGAGAATGTCGAGCCCGGCCTCCGCGCCGGCCAGGCGTGCACGGGCACGCGCCGGCGGCGGCTGCAGCAGGACGCGATCCGCCGCGGTCGCCTGCGCCGTGGACGCCTGCGGCGCGCCGGCCCCGGTCTCGACGTCGCCGGTCAAGGCCGGATGGATGGCCGCCGTGCTGTGGCGATGACGCTGGATGGTGGCGACCAGCGTCTCCAGCAAGATCGAGGAACGCGCCGGCTTGATCAGCTGCGCATCGATGCCGAGATCGCGGTAGGCGGCGCTGGCGAGCGACTGGTCGACCGAGGTCAGCATGATGATCGGCGTGTGCGCGAGGCCGGCGGTGTTGCGCACGATGCGCGCCATTTCGGCGCCGGTCATGCCCGGCATCTGGTAGTCGAGCACGACGCAGTCGACAGGCACGCCGTAGGCGGCAGCCGCAATCAGCACCTTCAGTCCCTCGGCGCCGCTTTCGGCCGCGCAGGAATCGAAGGTCCACGAAGCCATCTGCTCGCTGAGGATCGCGCGGTTGACGGCATTGTCGTCGACGATCAGCACGCGCGCGCCGGTCACGTCGACCGGCATGATCCGCTGCCCGCCTCGCTCGGCCCGCGGCAGCGTGACGGTGAACCAGAAGGTCGAGCCCTTGCCCTCGGCGCTGTCGACGCCGATCTCGCCGCCCATCAGCTCGACCAGCCGCGAGGTGATGGCAAGGCCGAGCCCGGTGCCCTCGTGCCGTCTAGTCGAGGAGGTGTCGACCTGGCTGAATTTCTCGAACACCAGCTTCAGCTTGTCTTCGGGAATGCCGATGCCGGTATCGGTGACCGAGATGGCGAGCTTCGTCCCCGACGGAACGCGCTCGCCGGTCACGTCGACCAGCACATGGCCCTTGTCGGTGAACTTCACCGCATTGCCGAGCAGGTTGGTGACGATCTGTCGGATCCGGCCGACGTCGCCGACGAACTGCCCGTCGAGCCCGGGCTGGACGCGAACGATGAGCTCGAGGTCCTTTTCCTTGGCGCGGGTCGACACCAGCGTCGCCACATCCTCGATCGCCTCGGCAAGGTTGAAGGGCGCCGGGTCGAGCACGAGCTGGCCGGCGTCGATCTTGGAGAAGTCGAGGATGTCGTTGATGATGGTGAGCAACGCGTTGCCCGATTTGACGATGATGTCGGTGAACGTCCTCTGCTTTGGGTCGAGGTCCGACTTTGCGAGCAACTCGGCCATGCCGAGCACGCCGTTCATCGGCGTACGGATCTCGTGGCTCATATTGGCGAGGAACTCCGACTTGGCGCGGTCGGCAAGCACGGCACGCCGGCGCGCCTCGCTGAGCTCGGCCTCGCGCTGTTTCAGTTCCGTAATGTCCGTGGTCGACCCGATCAGATAGAGCGAACCGTCGGACGCGATCATCGCGCCCTTGCGCGCGAACTGGTGACGCACGCTGCCGTCCGGCAGCGTCACCTGTTCTTCGATCTCCTGCGTCTCGC
Organism: Mesorhizobium sp. M1A.T.Ca.IN.004.03.1.1; assembly: GCF_003997555.1. NCBI lineage: Bacteria > Pseudomonadati > Pseudomonadota > Alphaproteobacteria > Hyphomicrobiales > Phyllobacteriaceae > Mesorhizobium > Mesorhizobium sp. M1A.T.Ca.IN.004.03.1.1. The sequence goes on from NZ_RZTV01000004.1 coordinate 397,811, forward strand.
CGGTGCGCAGCACCGCCAGGTCGCCGGCGACGAAAGCTTCGCCGTCCGCGCCGAAGATCTCGACGTCGGTCTTGCCGATCGCCTCTTCCTTGCTGAAGCCGGTGAGATCGCACCAGCCCTTGTTGACGTAGAATTGCCTTAGATCCGAACGCTTCGCGTAGATCGACACCGGCACGTTGTCGATCAGGTTGCGGAACACCTCGTTCTCGCTCATGCTTTCCTTGAGCGCCCGCTCGCGCGCCTTGACCTCGGTGATGTCGGTGCTGGAACCGACCAGATGCACCGATCCGTCGGTCGCGATGAGGCGGCTCTTGCGCGTCATCAGCTGCCGCACCGTGCCGTCGCGATGGGTGACAGGCTCCTCGACTTCGCGCCCCTTGCCGGTCGCGATGACCTCGGCATCGTCATGGCTGTAGCTTTCGGCGTCCTCGGCGCCGAAAAGCTGCCGGTCCGTCTTGCCGATGACGTCTTCCTTGGCAATGCCGGTCAGCGCGCACCAGGCCTTGTTGACGAACTCGATTGTAAGATCCTCGGCCTTGATGAACGCCGCCACCGGCAATTCGTCCATGACATGCCGGTAAAGGTCGATCTGCCGCATCGAGTCGCGCAGCGCCTTCTCGCGGGCCTTGATGTCGGAAATGTCGACGCGCACCCCTATGAACGTGCCGTCGTCCGCTCTCATGTCGTAGACCTGGAACCAACGACCGTCGGGATTGAGCCGTTCATAGGACGAATTGGGCAGGTGGTAACGCTTCAGCATGGCGTCGAGCCAGCGTTCTTTGTCGACACCATAGAGATTGTCGATCTCGACGTCGCCGCTCGACCGGAAATAGCCGGCGGAATGACCGAGAGCGAGCGCCTCGCGTAAGGTGCGGCCCGGCTGCCAGGCCGGCTTCAGCGCCGGCAAACTGTCATGCAGCTTGCGGTTGGCGAAGACGAATTCATCGTAGCGGTCATAGATGATGACGCCGGCCGGCAGCGACTCCAGCACCGTGGCGAGATTCTTGCGCGCATCCTCTGCCTCGGTCTCGCGATGCTTCATGTCGGTGATGTCGACATAGGAGATCAGACGCTTGCCGCCGGCAAGCGGTGCCAGCGAGGCGATCAGCACGCGGCCGTCATTGCGCGGCAACTGCCTGGAACCGGCAACGCCTGCCCGGATTTCGGCCTCGCGCTCGGCGATGTGGCGTTGCCAGCCCACCTCGTCGGCACCATAGGGGTCGGCGTCGCGGCTGGCCTCCATCAGCTCGCGGAAGCCGCAGCCGGCAGTGGCGCGAAGCGGATCGATCTTCCAGAAGTCGTAGAAGGCGCGGTTGATGATCTCCGCCCTGAGGTCGGCATCGAGGACAATGACGCCGATCGGCATCGAATCGACCATCAGGCGAAGATTGGCAAGCGCTTCCGAGGTCGCGGCCGCATGCTGATCGGGGGCGCGGGGGACCGCCGCCTCGCCGCGCTCGACCGCGCCTTCGAAAGAACGGGCGGCGCCCATCTCGAAAGTACCGTCCCTATCCGCCATCCCTACCCCCAGGCCGAACCCTCCCGGTTCGTCGGCGGAATGTGCCCGACAAGCATTAACGATCGGCTAACCTTAACGATTCGCAACCGAACACGCCCGTTGCCGTTAACGGGTTTTAGGCGGACGCCGGTCCGACCTCGCTGCGGTAATCCGTCCGTTGGCGAACCCACCGCTGCCGGGCTATAAAATCGGTGGGGGTATAGCTGATGCTTGGTCGAATGCTGACTTTTGTTCTCTGTCCGGCGCTGCTCGCGGCAAGCGGCTGCACGCGCAGCGACGACGGAACCGTCATCATTCCAAGCCGGATGGACGTCAGGCGCATTTGGGACAAGGCCCCGCCAGGAACAACAGCCTCGAGGCAGATCGCGACGGACGTGTTTCCTCAGCCGCCGATCGCCCCGGTGAGTTCCCCCAGTCGAAGACGTGTTTCGACGGCCCCTTCCTTTCAGCCGGATTTGGCTGATGCGTCCTCCCAGCCACAGAAGGCGCTCGCCTGCCGGAATGTCAGCGAACCCGGCAAGCGCTATCGCGTCGTCTGCGAGTAGCGTAGCAGCTACGATAAGATCGCGTGTTTCCTCACTGCGCGTGAAACCTTTGTGTGGCGTCTGGCGTTATCGGCGCAGCACGAAGGGGAGCGAAGATGTCTGTTCATTTCACCGTCTCAGGCCTGACCAGAAACCTGATCCATTCGCTTGGACTGGATCACGAGCGGGCCCCGAGGCGTCTGACACCCGAGCAAAATCTATTGTTGGAATGCTATCTGGCCGGCCAAATTCCGGAATCGGCCTGGAGCGACTACGTCTTCGAAATGCCGCAACTGGAAAAACACGCCAATGCCCGCCGCAGGCGCAATCCGGCGTAGCGCTGTCCAGCAACAAAGCGCCACCTAGAAAGCATAGCCGTTTTCTGTTGGAAATCGGCGAAGGCGAAACTGAGCAACTTGGCAGTTCTACTGCTGTATTGCTTTGGCGTTGTCCTTCGGCGAATTGAATTGAAGCGTAAAGATCTTCCCGGGAATTCCTTTTGCGAGGTCCGGCGAAAAGCTGAGCGGCAGGCAATTTCGCAGGGCGGCGGTCGCCGCGTCGACATAGGCCTGACGCGCCTTGTCATCCCCGTTGACCTTGATGGCCGTTGGCTTCGGCGGGCCGATCAGCGTGCCGTCGCGCTTGAAGCTGAAGCTCAAGGTGACCGAGGCAGTTCCGGCTTCGGCCGGCGGCGTCCAGCACGCCTGCAGCGCCGCGCCGACCTCGTTCATCGTGTTGAGCGATGCGGCATCTGCCGGAAAAGGCATCGCCAGCAGCGCGCCTGCGATCGCTGAAAGTCTAGCCGTGCTTCTCATGGCTTTGTCCTCGCCGCTTTCGCCCGTTCGCATGGTACGATCAACGACGCGGATGACAATAGAATTTCAACCGCGCCGGCACCCGATAAAATCATGCTGCCGTGACGCTGGCGCGCCGGCGGAAAAGCAAAAAGGCCGGCGCTGAGCCGACCTTTCCTTCTCCTCGGCAATCGCGCCAGTACATCCGTGGTCGCAGCGAGGACCGAGACACTAGACAAGGGTTTGGTTAACGAAACCCTAAACCTCGCGCATTTCTTAAGCCGTGGCCTGGGCCTTCACATGGGCGATGTAGCCGCGCACGTCGCCGGCCGGCTCAGCATAGGCCTTGCCGAGCTTCTTCTCGATCGCAGCCATATAGTCCTTCGCCCAGCTCGGCAGCGCATAGTCGATGACCGCCAGGAACTCCAGTGTCGCCGCCAGACGGATGTCGGCGATCGACGGGTTGTTGCCGCCGATGAAAGGCTTGCCGTCCCTGAAGAAGCTATGAAAGACCTCCAGCGGCTCGGCGATTGCGGCGATGGCAGCCTTTTGCGCCTCCGATTTCTTGTCGGGATGGGCATCGCTGTGGCCGACCTCGCCGGCATATTGCGGAAAGCCAAGTGCCGGATAAGTGGCCCTGGCCACATAGGGATAGAGCGTTCCGACCAGGTAGAACATGGCGCTGTCGACCATCGCCCGCTTGGCCGGCGCCTTCGGATAGAACTTGTCCAGCCCGTGCTTGTTGGCGAGGTACTGCATGATTGCGCAGCTTTCCCAAAGCACGCCTCTGGGAAGTCCTTTGTCCTCGATCATCGGAGTCAGATGCGCCGGGTTCCGCGCCAGGAATTCCGGCGTGCGCGTCAGGCCCCAGGCGTCGGTCTCGGCATGGTCGAGCCCGGCCGCTCGCGTGAACACCCGGACCGTCATGTTGTTGACGCTGGGCCTTAGCATGCTGAGCTTGACCGCGGGCTTCTTCGCCGGCTGCGCCTTGGCTTTAAGCGCTGCCTTTGCTGTTGCTTTAGGCGCGGCTTTTGCCGTCGCTTTAGGCGCGGCTTTTGCGGCCGGCCTGACTGCTTTGGCCGACATCTTGGCGGCAGTCACCTTTGCCGCCGGCTTTGCCATCTTCGCTGCCGGCTTGGCGGCGGCTTTCTTCGTTCCCTTCGTTGCAGCCTTTGCCATCTGGTCCTCCCTCTGACCTGTTCAGTATGGATTTTTCGCCGCCCGGTTCTCGGACAATGTTTCGCGCGATCGCTCGACCAGCGCCTGGATGGCGTCGGCAAGGTGCGCCTCGGCGATATTGTAGTCGCCGCGCGCAACGCGGATCTTGTGCGCCGCCATCAGCACGTCGGCATGGCTGAAGCCCGCGGGCGGCTCGAACCGGTAGGAGGCAAGCTCGATCAGCAGCCCAAGCGGATCCTCGAAATAGATCGAATCCATGAAGCCGCGATCCTTGACGCCGCTGTGCTTGATGGCGCGCTCGTCGAGCCGGCCGACTGCCTGCAGGAACGTCACGCGCGACACCGAGAACGCGATGTGGTGGACACAGCCGGTATCGGTCGGCGTGCGCCGCTTGACCGGGCTGCGGCTCTCGTCGGTGAAGACCGTGATCAGCCGGCCATCGCCCGGGTCGAAATAGAGGTGGCTTTCGCTCGCTTTGTCGAGATTGGGCTGCTCGAAGATGAATGGCATGCCGAGCACGCCTTCCCAGAAATCGATGGAGGTCTGGCGATCGGCGCCGACCAGCGTGATGTGATGGACGCCTTGCGACTGCAGTTTTTGCATCGGCTCCTCCCGGCGCCGCCGCGCCTGCCGCCGGACGATGTGGTCAGGCAGCCTTTAAATCGGCGCCCGGCAGGCGACCGCCGCACGGCTTCCCCTTGGTTCCGCAATCCGCATCCTGCTGGATCGCGGCCGAAACTTTGATTATCGGATGCTAATTCAATCCGAGGCGTTGCGCCAGAAGCGGCGCGCAGCATCGCACCAGCACGTCATCGCCGGCCGCAAGGAGGATGCGCAAGGCTCTGCTGCACCATGATCGAGGGCCGGCCGGGCCAGCGGAACCGCCTGCCCGACACCGCCGTTTACAACCATGGCATTGGCCGACGACATCCAAATGGCGGAACGCCATGTTCTGCAGGCCGAGCAGCACATCAAGCGCCAGCGCGCGCGCATCGCTGCGCTAAAGCGCCGTCGGTGGCCGCGAGGCAAGGCGTCCAGCTTTCTGCAGTTGCTTGAAGACGCCCAATCGATCCACCTGAATCAGCTGTCGCTGTTGTTGGAGAGGGCGTCTCGTGAACGGACCCGAGCCGGCATTTTAGACTTGGCCGCTTGGTTCAGTGTCGGCAGCCTGCGGAAGCCTTATTTGTGGACCGTCCTTGAGGGCGCCCGAAATGGCGCCACCGCTACGCTTTCACGTCGCCGATCAGCGAAGCTTCTCAGCGATAGCGGCGACACTCACGCCGTCCTCGCGCCGCATGGCTCCTCATGGTAGCCCGCTCTCGGGTGTTACTACCCGCAGCGCGGACACTCTCTCAATCTACCTTCGAAGAAGAAGCACTACTCCGACTTCGCCGGGGTTTGTTTCTTGATTTCCGTCGATGTTGACGTGTCGGACTTGTCAACACTCGCCGTCTGCTGCGCGTCGACTGAGGCTTGATCCTTCGCGTGTGCCGGGCAATTGGCTGATGCTGCAGAGACGGACAGGCCCAGCGCTAAGATCGTTCCGAGGAAGGCTTTCATCATCATCCTCCTTTTGGCAAGTGACATAGCGTAACCCGCGCGTTGCGCGCCGCAAAATCACTTTTCACTCCCCGCATCACAGCTGGCTCGCGCGTCGAGGCCGCAGAGAACTTTATTGAGCGGATAGTTGCTCCGGGCATGGAGGCGCTGTCTACGCGCCAGAGCGTGAAGCCCCCAAGCCCTTCGCGTGGGGGCGATATGGTCAAACGCGATTTGCGTAGCGCGCCCGATCGCGTTCGATCTCGTCGGCGGTGTAGTTTTCGGCGCCAGCGTCAAAACTCGTCCAACCGTCCGCTTCGTAGGCACTGCGGCGATCTTCCAAGTTCACCGATCTTGATTGACCGAGGATGCTCTCGGCTTCGCCGGCCAACGCGTCGCTAACCTTGGCCGTGACCAACGTCCCGCCGCGGCGCACACCTTCGGCGTAGACATGAGCATCCCTTTCCGGGACCCCGGAGTCGGTAAGGGCTCCGACGATGCCACCGGCAGCCCCGCCGACAACTGCGCCTCCCAATGCGCCTGCAGCGGTAGCGGCGAGCCACCCTGCGGCGACAACAGGGCCCACGCCTGGGATAGCCATGATCCCTAGCCCCGTCAGCAACCCGCCGGCGCCGCCAATGAGGGCACCCACACCGGCACCGCCAGCCGCATCTTCGGCGGCATTCGAGCGATCATCTTGGTACCAGCCGGTCGAATTATTGGCGACGATGCTGATGTCGGAATGCGGAACGCCGATTGCTTCGAGTTCACCGACGGCATCGGAAGCGTCGTCATAATTGTCAAATAGTCCGGTCACGGTTCTCATGGTTGAACTCCAATCCGTTCTCAGTTGCTGCCGGCAACGACGTTGCCTTGATAATCGAGCGCCACGGTTGTCTTCTTTCCGTCCTTGGTGGCCTGACCGCGCCAGATGCCTTGATCGTCCTTGGTTAGCGCTGAGACATCCGAGAAGCCGGCATCCTGGATCCGGCTCTTGGCCTGGTCTTCGGTGAAGCTATTGGCGCCTGGCACCGGAGCAGCCGGATTTTTTGTGTCGGTCGTGGTGACGGCGGGAGTTGTCGAACTCGTCGTCGTGCCGGTCTCATCGTCCATGGTGGAAGCGATCTTCTCGATCATTTCCTTATGCATTTTGAGTGTGGGCAAGGTCTCCGAAGCGAACGCCTTGAGCTGGGGATTGTCGCCATCCTTGGCGTAGTTCTCGAACAGCTCCACGGCATCCGCGTGCGCATCACGCTGCATCTGCACATAGGTCTTTTCGACCGGATCCTTGCCGTTCTGAAGGGCGTCGAGGTCGCTCTTGTGCTTGGCATCCGTCTCGGCGGGCACTTTGAGCTTCTGCTCGCCGGCAATCGTTTCGAGTTTTGCATTGGCCGCCCCATGATCGTCGATCATCTTTTGGGCGAAGTCTTTGACCGCCTGATCCTGGGCTTTGGCTTGGGCGATCTTACTCGACTCGACCTCGAACATGCCCCCATTGGCAGCCTTGTCGACGAACCCCTGGGCATCGTCGGCGGCAAGGACAGGCACTGCAAATGTGATGGCGGCGGCTGTGGTCAGCGCAACCAGTAGATGGCGATTTTTCATGGAGAAGTTCCTAGTTGGGCAGATGTGCTGCAAACCCAACAAGCGTCCGACACCTTTGTTCCGAGCGCGGTTTGATTTAGCGAGGAGTACCGGCATTCTTTTCACTAGGACCCGGCTGCCGGTTTTCGGTCCCGCCACGCTCCTGAACAAAAGCCAATAGGTATCGCGGCCAGCAGGATTCTTTCAGTATGGCTTGTCGCCAGTGGCAAGCAGGTTGAAGGGGGTGCCACCGGAGATTTTTGCGGCCTTCCGAGCGGCCTTCGTCCAGGACTTTATGCGTCTAAATCAAGCGGCTCGTGATCCAGCCTGTTGATTGCAAGATGACCTCGCTTGCTGGCCTCTCGGCAAACTTTTCACGTTAGACGGAACCTTTGTGATCACCGGCTCTTCCCTTGTAATTGCTGGGAGGCAATCAATGGCAAACCTGGGAAGACTGGCTGTCGCCATATTGGGCATTCTCGCCTACCAAAATCGCGACAAGATCGGAGAGCTGCTCCGTGGCGCGGGAAATCGCGATCCAAACAGTCTGCAGGGAGGGATCTTGGATCAGCTGTCCAAAGGCGTATCGGGGACGGCGCTTGGGGATATTGTCGACCGCTTCAGAAATGCGGGAGCCGGTTCCAAGGTGGATTCTTGGGTTAGTAGCGGACCCAACCAGCCGATCGAGCCGAAAGAGGTCGAGGCGGCAATAGACGACGAAACGCTCGCTTCTCTTTCAATGCAGACCGGCTTGTCCCGCGATGAGCTGATAGCCAGGATAACCAGGGACTTGCCCGAGGCGGTCAACAAGCTGACGCCCAATGGCGAACTGCCACCCGCGGGGCCCGACGATGTCACCCTGCTCGATCCGGTGCCACCACAGCGTTGATGGCGCGGCAAGGTCACACTCCAAGTCCGTCAGCGTTTGCGAAAAGCCTGTCTTGAGAAGCGCGAGGACTTGCAACGGTCATGGCGCAACTCATCCCGCTTTCGCAGGTGAGCGGTTTGCCGCTTCCGTTTGGGAGCGTGCTGACTATGAGCGGTCAATCCCATCAGGGGTGTAGCCGCAGAGCCAACCAAAGGTCCCTCGCTTGCGCTCATTAATCGCGACGGCGTTTATTAGCTACGCCTAAAGTTCTGATGTCAGCCGTCGAAAGGTGGCGCATAGTACAGACTTGCCCCTTGCCCACATGGGGTAAAAGGCCCGGCCTGTCTGCCCTAGGTCCCCCGATATGCCACAGGCCGGGCGCCCCCATCTTTAGGCTGCACTGTTCCGCGCCGCCTTTTTCAGCAAGCGCGATAGATGCACGTCGTGAAGCTCCTGAACGCTTTGAAGAAGTTCGGAATTCAAGCGCCTTGGTGGTGGGCAATTCGAGGCGTTGTAGTTCGGCTGGGAAACAAAGAAGCGTTAGCCTGCATGGTGGAGGCCACTGAACAGGCGGGGGCTAATCCGTCTTTGCGCCTACGGCAGATAGATGAGCCGCTTCTCCAATCGATACGATGAATCCCATCATTGCCCGATGCTACTTTGAGGAGGCAACCGGTTTTGCAGCCCTGGCAGCTAGTAGGCTTGAGGGGTTGGATATGAGCAGAACGACTCTCGTTGCGATTGCTTTCCTCGTCATCAGCATCGGCCCGACCGAAGCCAATGGCCATAAAGTTTTGCCGGTTTGCACCGCGTCGAGCTCACTGTCCGAGGTCTTGCATGGCAAGTGTTTTCTCGTCAAAGGCTCGATGATCTATGGCGACATCGCCGATCTTTCCCAGATAATCCAATTGGGATGGTAGCCAAGGCCGAATCGGTGCCTAGACGCTATCGCATGACTGAGCCACGCCGTTTCTTACCGGGAAATAGCGCAGCGCCTTCCTCTCCTGGGACAGCGGGGAAACAGGGGCTTCAAAGCCCAGGGGCAAAAAAGCGCCGCTCCGATAATGTCGAGTATAACGCCAGGCGCGCCAGTGGCGGATTCGTGCGCCTATCTTCCATCCCGGCGCGTAACGCATTGCCGCCGCAAACTGGCGCGGTTCATTCTGGTCGCGAGCCCATGGAGTGGATGCGTGGTTGCATTCCAGGCTGGAGGCCTTTGCCGCATCAACCGAGAATCAAGCAGAAATTACGCGGCCGACAGCCTGTCGCGACCGGCCCCTAAAGGTCGACCTTGGCGACATTATCCTTGTATTCCTGCTTCGGGTCATATCCGAGCAGCATCTTGATGCCCGAAACCACGCTCGACGCATCGAGCCAGATTTCGGCTCGGTCCGGATCGAAGCGCAACAGCGTGAGTTTCGGATCGTCTTTGCCGCCCTCGAACCAGGCTTCGACATAGGGGCTCCAGAGCCGATCGATCACAGCCCGATCATTGTCGACGCGAAGCTTGCCCTGCACCGTTGCGAAGAGGTCATGTCCCTTGGAGACGAACGTGGCCGTTGCCTGGTCGCCGCCGGAAAGGCCCATCGGAAGCTCCGTATCTTTCGCCGTGAAAAACCAGATCGGACCGGTATCGTCCTTCTCCAGTTGTGCCGTCATGGGCCGAGGGATGATGTTGGAGCCGTCGAGGCCGATCATCATCGTCATGTCAGATTTCAGTGCTTTCCAGAATTTCGCTTCGAGCTCAGCGGGTGTCGGCATGTCTCATCCTTTCACTGAAAGAAAGGCAAACGGCCGACGGTGCTGTGTGTTCCTTCGCGCGAGTTCACACCCCGCGACGGACGACTTGCCTGGCCAAGGGTTCTCGATCGCTATTCGACGCGTCGTCGTTCAAAGCAGCGAAATTATTGGAATCTTTGGTACGCCCAAGGGGAATCGAACCCCTGTTCCCGCCGTGAGAGGGCGGTGTCCTGACCGCTAGACGATGGGCGCGCTCAAGAACCGGCTACATAGGATGAAGGCCGGAAAAAAGCAACTGGGGTTTCGGACTGTTCGCGGACTTTGCGGACTGCCCTCGTCAACCCTGCCGTTTCGGCTCGATCAGATCCCAGAGATTGCCGTAGAGATCGGCAAACACCGCCACCGTGCCATAGGGCTCGAAGCGCGGCGCCTCGCGGAATTCGACGCCCCTGCCAAGCATCGCCTGATGGTCGCGGGCGAAGTCGTCCGTTTCGAGAAAAAGAAACACCCGGCCGCCGGTCTGGTCACCGATGCGGCTTGCCTGCCTCTCGCCGGAGGCCGCCGCCAAGAGCAGCCGCGCGCCCTGCCTGTTTGCCGGCGTGACCGTCACCCAGCGCTTGCCGCCGCCGAGGTCGACATCCTCGCTCAGCACGAAGCCAAGCCGCTCGACATACCAGGCTATCGCCTCGTCATAGTTTTCGACGACGAGCGCCACGGTCGCAATGCTGCGGTTATCGGCAAAGCCGCTCATTTGTTGCGAATCGCGAACTGGCCGATCACGCGGCGCTCGGCAATGTCGTAGAGAAAGATGGAACGGCTGCCGTCGGCGAGCTCGGCATCGATCGACAGGCGGTTGCCGGACAGTGCCTGGCTGACGACCTTGGCGCCGACCGGCAGCACGATATCGCCGGAGAGGGGCGCGCCGGCCGGAGCCTGGACATCGCCGGCATGCACCGATCCGGCGCCGGGCGCATTGCGGGCTTTGTAGACAAGGGCTCCGATCACCACCATAAGGGCGAGGAACAGAAGACCGAGATTGACGATCATGAAGCGGATGAGCTTCCGGCGCACTTTTTCGGCCGCAGGGTCGAGCGGCTTCTCCTCATCTTCTTCGGCGATCGGCCGGGCCATGACTAAACAATCCGCAACGGTTTCGATGAGCGCTCATAGCGAAGAGACCTCGATTTTGATAGGGCCCCGATTTTGAGACAGGATGAATTGCCGGGCGATGAGTTGGATGGAGCGGTGGAGCTGGAAGCCGGTGCCGATGCCGCAGGCGAGCGCCTCGACCAGTGGCTCACCGCCCAGCTCGGCCCGGAGATCTCACGCAGCCGCGTGCAGGCCCTCATCAAGCAGGGTGCGGTTACGATCGCCGGCAAGCCGGTCGAGGAGGCAAAGCGCAAGATGGCGCCGGGCGAGCGTGTCGCGGTCATCATGCCGGAGCCGGAGCCTGCCGAGCCACAAGGCGAGGCCATTCCTCTCGACATCCTTTACGAGGACGACGAGCTGATCGTCGTCAACAAGCCGGCGGGGCTGGTTGTGCATCCCGGCGCCGGCAACTGGACCGGCACACTGGTCAACGCGCTGATCCATCATTGCGGCGACAGTCTTTCCGGCATCGGCGGCGTCAAGCGACCGGGCATCGTCCACCGGCTGGACAAGGAAACCAGCGGCGTCATGGTGGTGGCCAAGACCGACCGCGCCCACAAGGCACTGTCTGAGGCCTTCGCCGATCATGGCCGGACGGGCGACCTCGAACGCGCCTATCTGGCGCTGGTCTGGGGCATTCCGCAGCGGCCGACCGGCACCGTCGAGGCCGCGCTCGGCCGCGCCGCCGATCGGGTACGGCGCGCGGTGGTTCCCGAAGACCGGGACGACGCCCGGCATGCCGTTACCCATTTCACCGTCGTCGAGCGTTTCGGCGGGCGGCAGAAGGAATTCACCACCGCAAGTCTGATCGAATGCCGCCTCGAGACCGGCCGGACGCACCAGATCAGGGTGCATATGGCGCATATCGGTCATCCCGTGGTCGGCGATCCGGAGTACGGCCAGGCCTTCCGCACGAAGGCCAACCGGCTGCCGGAACCGCTGAAAGGCGAGGTCAAGGCATTTTCCAGACAGGCGCTCCATGCCTGGCTCCTTGAATTCCGACACCCGACTTCCCATCTGCCGATGCGGTTCGAGGCGCCGATGCCGAGGGACATGGAGGAACTTGTCGGCGGCTTTCGAATGCTCTGAACTGCCATCAAGACGCTTCAAACCAGCCATCAAAAAACGTGACTGGCGTTGTTCACTTCAGCGTGACACACTGTTTCGTGTTGAACAAATGCCTGTCCTTTCTGGTTTTGTTCCTATATACAGCAGTTGCCGCGAGTGAGCCGATTGGCATTCGCGTCACATGCCCGCCGCGTTACGGGGGCATCACTCCAATAGAGAGGGGGCGCTATCATGGCCCAGTCACTACCCAGTATCGTTTCCGGTGAAGGCGGTCTCGCCCGCTACCTGGAAGAAATCCGTCGCTTTCCGATGCTTCAGCCCCAGGAAGAGTACATGCTCGCCAAGCGTTATGCCGAGCATCAGGACACTTCCGCCGCGCACAAGCTCGTCACCAGCCATTTGCGGCTCGTCGCCAAGATCGCCATGGGCTATCGCGGCTACGGCCTGCCGATCGGCGAGGTGATCTCGGAAGGCAATGTCGGCCTCATGCAGGCTGTCAAGAAATTCGAACCGGAGCGCGGCTTCCGGCTCGCCACCTACGCTATGTGGTGGATCAAGGCCTCGATCCAGGAATACATCCTGCGCTCGTGGAGCCTGGTCAAGATGGGCACCACCGCCAACCAGAAGCGCCTGTTCTTCAACCTGCGCAAGGTGAAGGGCCGGATCCAGGCGCTCGACGACGGCGACCTCAAGCCCGACCAGATTGCCGAGATCGCCACGCGTCTCAACGTTTCCGAGGCCGAAGTGGTGTCGATGAACCGTCGCCTGTCGGGCGACGCTTCGCTCAACGCCCCGATCAGGGCGAGCGAAGGTGAGTCCGGTGAATGGCAGGACTGGCTGGTCGACGATCACGAAAGCCAGGAAGAGATGCTGATCGAGCAGGACGAGCTGGAAAACCGGCGCTCGATGCTGTCGGGCGCGCTGTCGGTGCTCAACGACCGCGAGCGGCGCATCTTCGAGGCGCGTCGTCTGGCCGAAGAGCCGCTGACGCTGGAAGAGTTGTCGGCCGAGTTCGACATCAGCCGCGAGCGCGTGCGCCAGATCGAGGTGCGCGCCTTCGAGAAGGTGCAGGACGCGGTCAAGGCCGCGGCCAAGCGTCAAAATCAGGCGCTGCGCACCATCGAAGCGCAGCCGGCGGCGTAAAAGCTCGAGGCATTACGCTAAGACAAAACGGCGGCGCCGGGATCTGGCGCCGCCGTTTTTATTTGGCCCTACAACGCCCGCGATTGGCGAAAGCTGTGGTTCGCCCCTTTCTCCCCGTCACTATACGGGGAGAAATGTCCGGCAGGACAATAAGGGGCAGCGCCGAGATTACGAGCTTATCACGTCAGGACAACGTCCGTTGACGCGGTAATCACCGAACGCCGCGCCGCCCCTCATTCGCCTTCGGGCACCTTCTCCCCGTGGCACGGGGAAAGCTCACGCTGAAGGCTGCTTGGTCTTGCGCAGATACGGCAACACCGTCTCGTAGGCGCCGAAGCGCTTGATCGCGTCCTCGTTGGAGACGGCGGCGGTGATGATCACGTCCTCGCCCTGCTTCCAGTTTGCCGGCGTCGCCACCTGGTGCTTGGCCGTCAGCTGGATGGAATCGATGACGCGCAGGATCTCATCGAAGTTGCGGCCGGTGGTCATCGGATAGGTCAGCACCAGCTTGATCTTCTTGTCCGGGCCGATGACGTAGACCGAGCGCACCGTGGCGTTGTCGGCCGGCGTGCGCCCTTCAGAGCTCTCGCCGGCGCCCGCCGGCAGCATCTCGTAAAGCTTGGCGACGGCGAGATCCTTGTCGCCGATCAGCGGATAGTTCACCGTCTGGCCGGTAGCTGTCTTAATGTCGGCCTGCCATTTGTCGTGGCTCGACACCGGATCGACGGAAATGCCGATGATCTTGACGTTTCGCTTTTTGAATTCGCCCTCGAGCCCGGCCATCGTGCCGAGCTCGGTCGTGCAAACCGGCGTGAAGTTCTTCGGATGGCTGAAGAGCACTGCCCAGCCGTCACCGATCCATTGATGGAAATTGATCGTCCCTTGCGTAGTCTCGGCCGTGAAATCCGGCGCGATATCGTTGATACGAAGGCTCATCGCGTGCTCCCTACCCTGTGACATGGCGCCGGCCTGGGCTAACCCCATCGGCGCGTGTCAGCTTCTATACCGCCGGAAGGAACGGTTCAAAAGGCTTGTGTCTGCAAGCGTGATCGGAACGATGGAAAAATTTCTGCTTTTCCTGGAAAAGACAGCAGAATTTCCATAGCGGACGCAGGGGATTGGCGGCTTAAGCCTTCTTCACCGCCAGCGTCGTCGCAAGGTCTTCCATGCGCTGCGCAAGTGCCGCGAGCGCGGTCGTCAGCACGCTGTCGCTCTTGTCGGCCTTGGTCAGCGCCTCGTCGCGCGTCTTGCGCAGCGTCAGCACCTCGCTCTCCATGCCCTTGACCCGCTTGTTGAGCTCCGAAAGCTCATCCATCACCATGATGCCGGCCATGACGGTCAGCCGCTGGTCGCCGATCTCGCCGAACGAATCCTTCAAATGCATGACATACCGGTCGAAGCGCTCGGCGAGGTCGATCAGATGCTCTTCTTGGCCCTCGTCGCAAGCCATCCGGTACTGCTTGCCGTCGATGGAAACGGTGACCTGTGCCATTGGCTTACCTGTCCAGTACCGCGCGAATGGTTTCCATGGCGGTCACCAGCCGGCGCGACACTTCCTTGTTGGCATCTTCCAGCCGTTCGGCGCGGGCCTCGGAATTGTCGAGCTCCTGCGCCAGCCGCGAGCGGTCGGCGTTCATGCGCTGCACCTCGGCCTCGGCCTCGGAATAGTCGCGCTCATGCTCGAGCCGCGCCGCCACGGCGTTTTCCAGTCCCTCCATGGCTTTGCCGAGCCTGGCGATGACTTCCTTGAGGGTCGTTTCCCCGGTCATGGCCTTCGTCCTATGCCCTGCCCGTCACCGAATCGCTCGCGTTCAGAACGCGTTATCTCGGAAAGATTAGGCGCCGGGTGAAGCGCGCGTCAATAAAGCTCTCGCGACTGTCCCCCGCTAACGCTAATGTAGCGTCGCCGCCGCCTTCACAAGGCCGGCAAAAAAGCACCGATTTGTTGACTCAAAGGCCGCGCCTGCTATGTGTCGCGCACCCTTTCCACGGGCTCTCCCAAAGCTCCAACCCCTATTCCGGAGGAAGCATGACCTCGCGTGAACAACATGATCGGATGGCCAATGCGATCCGTTTTCTTTCCATGGACGCCGTCGAGAAGGCCAATTCCGGCCACCCCGGCCTGCCCATGGGCTGCGCCGACATCGCTACGGTGCTGTTCACCCGCTTCCTGAAATTCGACGCCAAGGCCCCGCACTGGGCAGACCGCGACCGTTTCATCCTGTCGGCCGGCCACGGCTCGATGCTGCTCTATTCGCTCCTGTACCTCACCGGCTACGAGGACATGACGATCGACCAGATTAAGAATTTCCGCCAACTCGGATCTAGGACCGCCGGCCATCCCGAATACGGCCATGCCGCCGGCATCGAGACCACCACCGGTCCGCTCGGCCAGGGCCTCGCCAACTCGGTCGGCTTCGCGCTCGGCGAGCGCATCATGAATGCCGCCTTCGGCAACGACCTTGTCGACCACTACACCTATGTGCTGGCCGGTGACGGCTGCTTGATGGAAGGCGTCTCCCAGGAAGCCATCGCGCTCGCGGGCCATCTCAAGCTCAACAAGCTGATCGTCTTCTGGGACAACAACAACATCTCGATCGACGGCCCGGTCTCGCTCGCCGACAACACCGACCAGGTCGCCCGCTTCCAGGCCAGCGGCTGGAACGCCAGCCACATCGACGGCACCGATCCGGAAGCCATCGCCTATGCCATCGAAGCCGCCCGCCATTCCGACAAGCCGACGATGGTCGCCTGCAAGACGACCATCGGCTTCGGCGCCCCGACCAAGGCCGGCACCAACAAGGCGCATGGCTCGCCGCTCGGCGCCGACGAAATCGCCGGCGCCCGCAAATTCTTCAACTGGGAATCGCCGCCCTTCGAGATTCCGGCCGACATCCTCGACGCCTGGCGCGGCGTCGGCACCGCCGGCGCCAAGGCGCGCGCCGATTGGGAAGGCCGCCTTGCCAAGGCCGACGCCAAGCTGAAGGGCGAATTCGAGCGCCGCCTCGCCGGCAAGCTGCCGGACAATTTCGACGCCGTCATCACCGAGTACAAGAAGAAGCTCTCGGCCGACAAGCCGAAGGTGGCCACCCGTAAGTCCTCGGAAATGGCGCTGGAAGTGATCAACGGCGCTGTTCCCGAAACCATCGGCGGCTCGGCCGACCTCACCGGCTCCAACAACACCAAGACCAGCCAGACCAAGAACATCACTCCGGACGACTACGGCCAGCGCTATGTTCATTACGGCATCCGCGAGCACGGCATGGCGGCGGCCATCAACGGGTTGACGCTGCATGGCGGCCTGATCGCCTATGGCGGCACCTTCTTGTGTTTCTCCGACTATGCCCGGCCCTCGATGCGCCTTGCCTCGCTGATGGGCATCCGCTCGATCTTCGTCATGACCCATGACTCGATCGGCCTCGGCGAGGACGGCCCGACCCACCAGCCGGTCGAGCATCTGGCCGCACTGCGCGCCATTCCGAACCACAACGTCTTCCGCCCGGCCGACGCGGTCGAGACGGCGGAATGTTGGCAGCTGGCGTTGGAGTCCGAAAAGACGCCTTCGACGCTCGCGCTGACCCGCCAGAACCTGCCGACCGTGCGCAGCGAACACAGCGAGAAGAACCTCAGCGCCTCGGGCGCTTATGAGCTTGCCGCGGCAAACGGCGAGGCGGCCGTGACGATCTTCGCCACGGGCTCGGAGGTCGAGGTCGCCCTCGGCGCCCGCGAGTTGCTCGAAAAACACGGCCATCCGACCCGCGTCGTATCGGTGCCCTGCTTCGAGCTGTTCGACCAGCAGGACGAGGACTATCGCAGGAAGACCATCGGCAACGCCAAGGTGAAGGTCGCTATCGAGGCCGGCATCCGCCAGGGCTGGGACCACCTGATCGGTATCGACGGCATCTTCGTCGGCATGACCGGCTTCGGCGCCTCCGGCTCGATCGAGCAGCTCTATCCGCATTTCGGCATCACCGCCGAGGCCGCGGCGAAGGCCGTGGAGGCGCGCCTGCACGGCAAGTGAGCCATCGCATGTCGCTCAAAAGCGCGCAGCGATCTCGAGCGGCATGCACAAAAAGCAACGCCCCGTAGCCCTTCAAAGGATGTCGCCGGACTGGACCAACCTAATCGATTTAAATTCCGGCTTCTGCGGCTGGATTCTTTGCACGCCCGCCGCTATGAAGCAGCGGACCCATCCACTTTCCAGTCCCCAGGGAGAGAAACATGACCGTCAGAGTTGCCATCAACGGATTTGGCCGCATCGGCCGCAACATCCTGCGCGCCATTCATGAATCCGGCCGCAAGGACATCGATGTCGTCGCCGTCAACGACCTCGGGCCGGTAGAGACCAACGCGCATCTGCTCCGCTACGACAGCGTGCATGGCCGCTTCCCGCATGAAGTGACGGTCGACGGCGACCAGATCTCCGTCGGCAAGGACAAGTTCAAGGTCACCGCCATCAAGGATCCGACCCAGCTGCCCTGGAAAGATCTCGGCATCGACATCGCGCTCGAATGCACCGGTATCTTCACTGCGCGCGACAAGGCTGCCGCGCATCTGACCGCCGGCGCCAAGCGCGTCATCGTCTCGGCCCCGGCCGAAGGCGCCGATCTCACGGTCGTCTACGGCATCAACCACGACAAGCTGACCAAGGACCACGTCGTCATCTCCAACGCGTCCTGCACCACCAACTGCCTGGCCCCGCTTGCCGCCGTGCTGCACGAGACCGTCGGCATCGAGAAGGGCATGATGACGACGATCCATTCCTACACCGGCGACCAGCCGACGCTGGACACCATGCACAAGGACCTTTACCGGGCCCGCGCCGCGGCGCTGTCGCAGATCCCGACCTCGACCGGTGCCGCCAAGGCGATCGGTCTGGTGCTGCCCGACCTCAAGGGCAAGCTCGACGGCATCTCCATCCGCGTGCCGACCCCGAACGTCTCGGTCGTCGATTTCAAATTCATCGCGAAGCGCTCGACCACCGCGCAGGAGATCAACGAAGCGCTGATCGCCGCCTCCAAGGGCAAGCTGAAGGGCGTGCTCTCGGTCACCCATCACCCGAACGTCTCGATCGATTTCAACCACGATCCGCACTCCTCGATCGCGGCGCTCGACCAGACCAAGGTCATGGACGGCAACTTCGTCTCGGTACTCTCCTGGTACGACAACGAATGGGGCTTCTCGAACCGCATGGGCGACACGGCTGTCGCCTTCGGCAAGACCATCGCCTGACCTCAGGCTTCCTTTTTGATCGTGTGAAACGCCCGGCTTCGGCCGGGCGTTTTTCGTTCGACGCAGCGGCATGGGGCAAAAAAGCCACGCTGCCGCCTTGCACTGGTCATGTCTTCGCCCCACTCTGCCGTAAAGCGGGAGGGACGCGGATTTGAGGGGCAATTCCGGATGGAGCATGCGATCTATCTCGTGACGCTGGTCGGCACAGCGCTTGTTGTCGCCGCCGCCTTTTCGAGCCTGATCGCCTTTCGCTTCGGCGCACCCCTGCTGCTCCTCTTCCTCTGCATTGGCCTTGCCACCGGCGTCGACGGCCTTGGCATCGAATTCGACAATGCGCGGCTGGCTTATTTCGCCGGCTCGTTGGCTTTGGCCATTATCCTGTTCGATTCCGGTTTCGGCACGCCGCTCAACGCCTTGCGCCAGGCGGCCGGGCCGGCGCTGTCGCTGGCCACCGTCGGCGTCCTCCTGACCACCGGCATTTTCGGCGTCGCCGCCTACTACCTCCTCAATCTCAGCTGGCTGGAATCCTCGCTGCTGGGCGCCGCCGTCGCTTCGACCGACGCAGCGGCGGTGTTCTTCCTGCTGCGCGCCGGGGAGATCCATTTGCGCGAGCGCGTCCGCTCGACGCTCGAGGTTGAATCCGGCACCAATGATCCGATCGCCATCTTCCTCACCATCTCTTTGGTCGAGATCATCGCCGCGCATGCCAACCCGGAGGCAAACGTTCTCGCCACCAGTTTGGTGATCGGCTTCTTCATCAACATGGGACTTGGCGCGGTCATCGGCGTGCTCGGCGGCTTGGCGATCGTGCGCCTCGTTGAGCGGCTGAACCTCGACCATGGCCTGCTGCCGATCTTCGTGCTGACGCTGTCGCTGATGGTGTTCGCCGCGGCGGGCGCCATCGGCGGCTCGGGCTTCCTTGCGGTGTATCTCGCCGGCCTCGTCGCCGGCAATTCCGACATTCGCGCCGTCACCATCCTGAAGCGCTTCCAGGACGGTATGTCGTGGCTGGCGCAGATCATCATGTTTTTGATCCTCGGCCTGTTTGCCACGCCCTCGCAATTCCCAGCGATCCTGCTGCCGGCGATCCTGCTCGGCCTGTTCCTGATCTTCGTGGCGCGGCCCTTGGCCGTCTGGCTCTGCCTGATGCCGTTCCGCCTGCCACGTCCGGAGGTCGCCTTCGTCTCCTGGGTCGGGTTGCGCGGCGCCGTTTCGATCCTGCTTGCCATCACGCCACTGCTCGGGGGCCTCGCCAACGGTCGCCTCATCTTCAATGTCGCCTTCATCATCGTGCTGGTCTCGCTGGTGGTGCAGGGCTGGACCGTCGGTCCGCTGGCGCGCCGCCTCGGCCTCATCGTGCCGGCACGGCTTGGACCGCTCGACAAGGTCGAGCTCGAGCTGCCGGGCTCCGCCCATCACGAGCTGCTCGCCTATCGCGTCGCTCCCGGTAGTCCGGTGGCGCGCGGCGAGCGCATCCCGCGCTGGGCAAGGCCTTCGCTGGTGCTGCGCGACGGCCGCTCCATGCGATTCCAGGACATGGGCCGGCTCGCCGCCGGCGATCAGGTCTACATCTTCGTGCCGGACCGCTATCCGCGCCTGCTCGACAAGCTCTTCGCCAGCCGCGCCGTCGTCGACCCCGAGGATGCCGACTTCTTTGGCGCCTTTGCCGTCGATCCGGCCCGCTCCGCCGCCGAGCTCGAAGCCGCCTACGGGCCCGGCCTCACCGAGGCCGAACAGAAGCTCACCGTCGCGGCGCTAGTCACCGAGCGGCTCGGCGGCCAGGCCGAATATGCCGACCGCGTGATGATCGGCCCGATCGAGCTGATCGTACGCGATGTCGACGAGAAGGGCCGGATCACCGGGCTTGGCCTGTCCTTCGAGCCGACCGCGCCGGTGGCGCGCGTGCCGGTTTTCCTGAGCGCCGGCGAGATCGCCGACCGCATCGCCGCCTTTATCCGCGGCTGGCGCAAACCAGCGCCAAGCAAGGTTCCTCAAAGCGAGCCGGACGAAATGACGACGTCCAAGCCCATAGCGCCAAAATCAGCCAGCGAGAGCTGACGTCACACAACGACATCATTTTTGCACGCGCTGTGCGGCCCAGGCCTTGCATCGTGCCCGGTGGCGGGTAAGGTCGCCGCGTTTTTTGGCGGAAAGGAACGACCATGGCCGGCTTCAAGACACTCGACGATATCGGCGCCGTCGGCGGCAAGCGCGTCCTGGTGCGCGTCGACCTCAACGTTCCCGTCGCCGACGGCAAGGTGACGGACGCCACCCGCATCGAGCGCATCGCGCCGACCATTTCCGAGCTCTCCGGCAAAGGCGCCAGGGTGATACTGCTCGCGCATTTCGGTCGTCCGAAGGACGGCCCGTCGGCCGAATTCTCGCTGGAGCCGATCGCTCGCGCCACGGCGGAAGTGCTCGGCCGCCCGGTCGGCTTCGCCTCCGACTGCATCGGCGACAAGGCCGCCGACGCGGTTGCCGCCATGAATGATGGCGACGTCCTGCTTTTGGAAAACACCCGCTTCCACAAGGCCGAGGAGAAGAACGATCAGGCCTTCACCGAAAAGCTCGCCGCCAATGGCGACATCTACGTCAACGACGCATTTTCCGCCGCGCACCGCGCGCATGCGTCGACCGAAGGCCTGGCGCACCGCCTGCCGGCCTATGCCGGCCGCACCATGCAGGCCGAGCTCGACGCGTTGGAACAAGGTCTCGGCAATCCGGTGCGGCCCGTCGTGGCCATCGTCGGCGGCGCCAAGGTCTCGACCAAGATCGATCTTTTGATGAACCTGGTGAAGAAGGTCGACGCGCTGGTCATCGGCGGCGGCATGGCCAACACCTTCCTCGCCGCGCGGGGTACCGATGTCGGCAAATCGCTCTGCGAGCATGACCTGGCCTCCACCGCCAAGCAGATCATGATCGAGGCGGCCGAAGCCGGCTGCGCCATCATTCTGCCCGCCGACGGCGTCGTGGCGAAGGAATTCAAGGCGGGTGCCGCCAGCCAAACCGTCGCCATCTCCGACGTGCCCGCAGACGGCATGATCCTCGATGTCGGCGAGAAAACCGTGAAGAGCGTCACCGATTGGATCGACCGCGCTGCCACGCTGGTCTGGAACGGCCCGCTCGGTGCATTCGAGATCGAACCCTTCGACCGCGCCACGGTGGCTGCGGCAAAGCATGCGGCAGCCCGCACAAAGGAAGGCAAGCTGGTCTCGGTCGCCGGCGGCGGCGACACGGTGGCCGCGCTCAACCATGCCGGCGTCGCCGACGACTTCACCTATGTCTCCACCGCCGGCGGCGCCTTCCTCGAATGGATGGAAGGCAAGCCTCTGCCGGGCGTCGAGGTGCTGAAGCGCTGAGTCATTCAAGACTTTCCGAACGGACGCCGCTATCGAGACTTTCAATCGATTCGAGCTTTTCGGCGTCATTCCTTTGGCGGTAGTGTTCTGCTAGCGCGGAATAAACGCACCTTAGGAGAGCACCATGAGCGAACGTCTCGAAGACATTGCCGCCGCGATCGTGGCGGATGGCAAGGGCCTTTTGGCCGCCGATGAGAGCTCCGGCACCATCAAGAAGCGCTTCGACGTCATCGGCGTCGAATCGACCGCCGACAATCGGCGCGACTATCGCGAGATGATGTTCCGCGCCAAGGAGGCGATGACCAAGTATATTTCCGGCGTCATCCTCTATGACGAGACCATTCGCCAGAAGGCTGCCGACGGCACGCCGCTGGTCGACATCATCAAGGCCGCCGGCGCCATTCCGGGCATCAAGGTCGATGTCGGCGCCAAGCCTCTCGCCGGCTTTCCCGGCGACACCATCACCGAGGGTCTCGATGGCCTGCGCGAGCGGCTGGCGGACTACTATAAGCTCGGCGCCCGGTTCGCCAAATGGCGCGCGGTGATCGACATCGACACCGCCAAGGGCGTGCCGTCAGCCACCTCGATCGCCTCCAACGCGCATGCGCTGGCACGCTACGCCGCGCTCTGCCAGGAGGCAGGCATCGTGCCGATCGTCGAGCCGGAAGTGCTGATGGACGGCGCCCACTCGATCGACACCTGCTACGAGGTGAGCAAGGCGACCCTGCTGAAGCTCTATGGCGAGCTTTATGCCGCACGCGTGGTGCTCGAAGGCACCATCCTCAAGCCGAACATGGTCATCTCCGGCAAGAAATCGGGCAAGAAGGACAGTCCCGAAGCGGTCGCCCAGAAGACGATCAAGCTGTTTCGCGAAGCCGTGCCCGTGGCGGTGCCCGGCATTGCCTTCCTGTCGGGCGGCCAGGACGACGAGGAAGCGACGGCCAACCTTAACGCCATCAACGTCATCGGCCCACATCCGTGGAAGCTCTCCTTCTCCTACGGCCGCGCCCTGCAGGCGGCCGCGCAGAAGGCCTGGAGCGGCAAGGCGTCGAACGTCGCCGCCGGCCAGGCTGCCTTCATCCATCGCGCCCGCATGAATCATCTGGCGGCGCTCGGACAATGGCAGCCGGCGCTGGAAAAGGCCGCCTGATAGCAATGCATGTCGCCCAGAAGTGTGCAGCGGTTCTGGGGCAACGATATGCATCAATAACGGCTTGAAGCGCGTCGACGCGCTTTGAGCTTTCCCTAAAGCGCTGAAAACCCGGGCCAAGGCCCGGGTGCCAAGGCCCGGGTTTTGTTTTTGCCGGCCGCACTCCTAGCTGAGGCATCGAAACAGCGGGGGGCCAGCGCCGCCTTTCGCAGGCCGTCCCCACCTGATATCGACGTGCCTCAAGCCCAATGACCAAGCACGGCCGCCAGCGAGATCGCGGCCATTGCAAGCAGCGCCAGCTTCCAGAAATCGCTGCGGCGCTTCAGCCCCGGCCAGCCGAGCGGCTTGATGATTTGGATGAGCATGATGCCGATGATGACAAGGGCGAGCAGTTTCGTCATGCCGCCTTTGACCAGCATCTTCGGCGGCTGTCAAAGCGGTTCTTGGGCGCTTTCGCCATCGTATCGCTCCTGACAAACAAAGGGGCCCCCTGGGACCGCGCTGATCGGTCTGGCGCCGGCTTCGGCTACCTCGCACCCCTGCTGACAGACTGCTGTCAGCAGGGGTGTGAGATACTCCTCTCGTCAAAAAGAGGAGCTCGGTCATGAACGGTTTTACCATCCTGCGTAGCGTGCAGCACTATGTCGGCAAGATCCGCACCGTGCGGAACGAGATCCGGACCCAGCGTTTCCTGAACACTTTGCCGGCGGACATTCGCAAGGACATCGGTTGGCCGGACCTTTATAACGGCCGCGTGCGTGAGAACTGAAATTTTTCGGCGCATGACTTGGATAGCGGCCATGGCGCGCCCAGATGTAATGTCGGTTGAAACGCTGGGTTTCAGGAAAGACGCCGTTGTCCGGTGGTGGAGTGGCTGCAGCCTCCTGACACTATGTTGTCAGGAGGCTTGCGTTATTGAAGCAGCCTCGAACCTGCGGGAACCGGTTTTGGGACCGCGGCATGCGTAGAACCGAAGCCAAGGGGTCAAACGATGCGCCGCGCCGACAGGCTTTTCCAGATCGTGCAGCATCTGCGCGGAGGCAGACTGGTCACCGCGCAGAAGCTCGGGACGTGGCTCGAGGTGTCCGAGCGGACCATCTACCGCGATATAGCCGACTTGCAGTCGACCGGCGTGCCGATCGACGGCGAGGCGGGTGTCGGCTACATGATGAGGGAAGGTTTCGACCTTCCGCCGCTGATGTTCACGCGTGACGAGATCGTGGCGCTCGTTGCCGGCGCCCGCATGGTGCGCGCCTTTGGCGGCGCGGCGATGGCAAGGGCCGCCGACGAGGCGCTGGTCAAGATCGGCGCGGTGCTGCCCGACACGGAAAAGGATCGCATCGCGCGCACCGAGATCCACACGCCGATGTGGGTGGTGAGCGATGCCGCGCGCGAGGCGATCGACCTCATCGAGCGCGCCATCGAGAAGCGCCAGGTGCTCACCATCGACTACTCGGACGAAGCCGGGCGCGGCACGGCGCGCGACATCCGGCCCCTGGGCCTCTGGTTCTGGGGCAAGGTATGGACTCTGGTCGCCTGGTGCGAGATGCGCGACGATTTTCGCGCCTTCCGCATCGACCGCATCGCCTCGGTGGTGATTGCCGGGCGTATCTACAAGCCGGAGCGCGGCAAGCAACTCGCCGACTTCTACCGCGCCGTGGAACGCAGCGAGGATTACGGCATGGCGCCCGATCGAGCGGCGCGGACCTGACCTCCCCAGGCACCGCCGACAAAAAAGCCCGCGCGAAGCGGGCTTTTTTGTCGGGCTGGGAGACCTTACTCCTCTTCCCCGTCTTCTTTCTTGTCCTTCGACTTCAGCGCCGAAAGCTTGGCGAACACGGCGTTGGCGTCGAGCTCCTGATCCTCGTCCTTCGGCTTCTCCGGAGCCGGCGTCAGCCTTTCGGTCAGCGCCGCCGGCAGCAGCGTGTCGCCGGCCACCGGCTGTGCCTGCTCGCGGCCGCGCGAGGCGCGGTTGACTTCCATGTCGAGGTCGATCTGCGAGGTCAGGCCCAGCGTCACCGGATCCATCGGCTGCAGATTGGCCGAGTTCCAATGCCGGCGCTCCCGAATCTGCTCGATCGTCGACTTGGTCGTGCCGACCAGCCGCGCGATCTGCGCGTCCTTGAGCTCGGGATGGTTGCGTACCAGCCAGAGGATGGCGTTCGGCCGGTCCTGGCGCTTCGACAGCGGCGTGTAGCGCGGGCCCTTGCGCTTCGATTCCGGCACCCGCACCTTGGGGTCCGACAGCTTCAGCCGGTGGTTCGGATCCTTCTCGCCGCGCGCGATCTCGTCGCGGGTGAGCTGGCCGGTCATGATCGGGTCCATGCCCTTGATGCCCTGCGCCGACTCGCCGTCCGCGATCGCCTTGACCTCCAGCGGATGCAGCCCGCAGAACTGCGCGATCTGCTCGAAGGAGAGCGCGGTGTTGTCGACCAGCCAGACGGCGGTGGCCTTGGGCATCAGCAGCGTATTGGCCATGTCAAAAATCCTTCTCGTTCGCCCGCGTTCCCGCGCGGGCGGTGGTTTTAGAGCCACCAAAATGGGAAATTCGCGGCCTGTATAAACGCTCCGTCACGATTTCGCAATGTTTTTGGGAGGGGAGCAGCTGGGACCCAAAAAGACAAAACCCGCCGGACGGAGTCCAGCGGGTTCGGAACCGGAGACGAGCAAGCGTCTGCGACGGCTCTGGCTTCGAGACTACGGCCCAGCCTCGCGGCCGGGTCGCGCTTCAAATCAAAGAGCCTGGCGAGCGATACGCTCGATGTCGGCGCGGTTGATGCCGAGGTCGTTCAGCTGGCGGGCGTTCAGCTTGTTCAGCTCACGCACCGTCTCATTGTAGAGGCGCCAGTTGCGGAAAGCGCGGATCGGGTTCATTTCAGTCCTCCATTCCATTGGATCAGTTGTTCGATGCCGCGTAAATAGGCACCCTTGCCTACGAATTGAACGGACTCTTTTGCATGGCGGCAATGCATTTTGTGCATTGCAGCATTAGGCCTTTGTTCAGTCTCTCGTCAGGGATCAGAACGCCCAGGATGCGTCGCGGATTCAGGTCAGGCCAAGCCCAAAACGGTTGGTCCGCAAACCGGAGCGGAACGTACTTAAAGTACGTGAGCAGCGGAAGCGCAGGACACAATTGCTTGCAGGCCGGCCTCACCTATATCGGGCGCATCCTAGCCGACGTCGAGGACGATCTTGCCGATATGCTCGCCCTCCTCCATCCGCTCATGCGCCCGCCATGCCTCCGTCAGCGGGAAGATCATGTCCATGACCGGAGCGACCTTGCGGGTGCCGAGCAGCGGCCAGACCTGAGCCTCGAGCGCCGCCGCGATGGCTGCCTTGAATTCGACGGTGCGCGGCCGAAGCGTCGAGCCGGTATGGACAAGGCGCTTGACCATGAGCTTTGCGAAGTCGGTGCTGGCGACCGCACCGCCCTGTACGGCGATTTGGACGATGCGTCCTTCGACGGCCGCGGCGTCGTAGTTGCGCGCCACATAGTCGCCGCCCACCATGTCGAGGATGACGTCGGCGCCCCGGCCGCCGGTTGCGTCCTTGACCTCGGCAACGAAGTCCTGCTGGCGATAATTGATCGCCCGGTCGGCGCCGAGCCCAAGACAGGCGTCGCACTTCTCCTTGCTGCCGGCCGTGGTGACGACATAGGCACCGAATGCCGAGGCGAGCTGTATGGCCGTCGTGCCGATGCCGGACGAGCCGCCATGGACAAGCAGCGTCTCGCCTTTCTTCAGCCCGCCGCGCTCGAACACGTTGTGCCAGACGGTGAAGTAGTTCTCCGGCACGGCCGCGGCCTCGGAATAGGTAAAGCCCGCCGGGATCGGCAGCACGCTGCCGGCGTGGACCTTGACATATTCGGCATAGCCGCCGCCCGGCGTCAGCGCGCAGACCCGGTCGCCGGTGCGCCAGCGCGATATCTCGTCGCCGAGCGCCGCGATCTCACCGGCCGCCTCGAGCCCGGGCAGGTCCGAGGCGCCGGGCGGCGGCGGATAGGCGCCTTTGCGCTGCTGCACGTCGGGCCTGTTCACGCCGGCCGCGTGCACGCGGATGAGGACCTCGCCGGGGCCGGGCGTGGGCACGTCGCGCGTCTCCGGCTTCAGCACCCTGGGACCGCCAGGCTGCGAGATTGCGATCGCCGTCATCTTTGCCGGAATATGCTGTCCGCTTGCCATGAATTGTCCCGTTTCCTCATGCCGCTGGCCGGCTGTTTGCATCGGCATCCCTGCCCTATGTATGCTCATTACCAAATCAGGCAAATGGTGAAATCAGGGAGAAGCGACGATGGCGATCTTCGACGACGAACCCAGGAAGAAGCCCCGCCCACACGAGATCGGACAGGATCTGTCGCTGCTGTCTGTCGATGATTTGTCCGAGCGCATTGACCTGCTGCGCGAAGAGATCGCGAGGCTGGAAGCTGAGCGGGCCGCCAGGGGCGCCACCAAATCCGCCGCCGAGGCACTGTTTCGCCGCGGATAATCCTGGCTGCATGGCCAGCCGCCCCGGAAAAGCCTGAAAGCGACTGCCAGAGCTGCACCCTCAAACAGACCTGCGCTTCGAAATTACCAGCCGGATCAGCCTATGTTCGCAACCTACCGACCGATCCTCTCGCTGCTGCGCGGCACCGCGTTCCTGCTGGCGGCCTCCGGCCTGCATGGCCTGCTTTTGCCGCTGCGCGGCCAGCTTGAGGGGTTCTCGACCGCCTCGCTCGGCCTGATGGGCACGGCATGGGCGGGCGGCTTCGTCACTGGCTGTTTCTTCGCGCCGCGGCTGGTGCGCCGTGCCGGTCATGTCAGGGCGTTCGGCGCCTTCGCCGCCTCCGGCGCAATCATTGCGCTCCTCACCGGCCTCATCATCGACGAGTATTTCTGGATCCTGCTGCGCGCCTTCACCGGCTTCACCATGGCCGGCGCCTTCATGGTCATCGAAAGCTGGCTGAATGAGAAGGCCACCAACGAGAATCGCGGCACCGTCTTCGGCCTCTATATGATGGTCACCTATGCTTCGATCATGGGCGGCCAGATGATCGTCGCCGGCGGCGATGTGAAATCGGCCTCGCTGTTCATGATCACCGGCATCCTGTTCTGCCTGTCGCTCCTTCCGACTGCGGTGTCGACCCAGTCGCATCCGAAGCCGCTGCAGGATGTCAAGCTCGACGTCAAAGGCCTCTACGCCAATTCGCCCGTGTCGGCGGTTGCCTGCCTTCTGATCGGCATAGCCAATGGCGCCTGGGGCACGCTCGGCGCCGTCTATGGCGCCCGCATCGGCATCTCTACCGCCGAGATCGCGCTCATGATGAGCCTGGTGGTCATCGCCGGCGCGGCCATGCAGCTTCCCGCGGGCCGGCTATCCGACACCACGGACCGCCGTTTCGTGCTGGCGGGCGCAGCCTTCGGCGCGGCACTGTTTGCCGTGCTGGTCTTTCTGGTCGAGCCGCGTTCCGGCGTTTTCGTGATCTTGCTGACGGCCGCCTACGGCGCCTTCGCATACACGCTCTATTCGATCGCCGTCGCGCATGCCAACGACCACGCGCGGGCGGAGGATTTCGTCAAGGTTTCCGGCGGCCTGCTGTTGCTCTATGGCTTCGGCACCATGATCGGACCGCTCCTGGCCGCCGCTTTGATGGGCTGGCTGCGCCCCGAAGCGCTCTTCCTTGCGACCGCGCTCGCGCATCTCTGCCTTGCCGGTTACACCCTGCTCCGCATCCGCGCCCGCGCGCCGGTTCCGATCGAGAACCGCGATGCCTTCAAGACGCAGCCGGCCGACCGCGCCGTCACGCCGGAAGCCTTGCGGCTCGACCCGCGCACAAAGGTTGAAACCGATGGTTGAGATTTGGGGAACTTTGCCCCACAAATGAGGCATGATGTTTTCCGACGCTTTCGTGGCGATAGCCGATCCCAACCGGCGCTATCTCTTGGAAGAGCTCCGGCGCGGTCCCAAGACGGTGAATGAGTTGGCGGCCGGTTTGCCGGTTTCGCGCCCGGCCGTTTCCCAGCATCTGAAAGTCCTGCTCGACGCCGGTCTGGTCAAAGCCAGGGCCGAGGGCACCAGACGCGTCTACGCCGTCAGCACCGCCGGCTTCCTCAGGCTGAATGTCTGGCTGGATCAATTTTGGGAACTCTCCCCTGGAGAGTGACCGCTGGCCACCAGCCGGAGGCCTCAGTTCGCTGCCTGCAGCGCCGCGCCAAGCGCGTCGAGCAGTTCGCCCGTTCCATGCTGGCGCGTGGCCGGCGAGTCGATGCCGTCGAAGAAGGCCCCTTGCTCCGTAAGAATCAGTCGCGTTCCCTTGCCTTCCGCGATGAGCTCGATCGTCGCCAGCGAAACCGAGACTCGGGTTTCGCCGAACAGCAGCTCATAGCTGTAGACGACGCGTTTGTTCGGTACGATGTCTTGGTAGACGGCGTTGAAGAAATGCGTCTGCCCGTCGCTCGGGCAGCCGGCATTCACCTCCTTGCCGCCGATGCGAAAATCCATTTCATGCCGGCTCGGCATCGGGCTGTCGGGATCGAAAAACCAGCATTTCTTGGCCGCCGGATCGCTGAGCGCGAAATAGACCCTTTCGGGCGGCGCCGGATAGAGACGTTCGATGACGAAGGTGGAATGGACGACGGATCGTTCGGTCATGACGGATCCCTTCAGGTTTGGTCGTTGATGTCCGTGAGAAAATCGCCGAGCCGGTCGAGCCGGCGTTCCCAGGCCAGTCGCCGCTCGTTGATCCAATGCTCGGCTGCCCGCAATGCGTTTGGCTCGATCCGGCAGGTTCGCACCCGGCCAAGCTTCTCGGTCCTCACCAACCCGCTCGTCTCAAGAACGGCGAGATGCTGGACGACGGCCGACAGCGACATCGCCAGCGGCTCGGCGAGCTCACTGACCGATGCCGGTCCGCGCGACAGACGTTCCACCATCTGGCGCCGGGCGGGATCGGCAAGCGCCTGGAACATCAGATCGAGCTGGGCGGGATCATGCAGCATCGAGCTTAGCCATTGTTGTAGGGGAAGAACTTGAAATAGGGCTGCGCCTCCTCAATCACGCGGGCGAAGCTCGGCCGTTCGAGCAGACGGTCGTGATAGCGTTTCATGGCGGGGAATTTGTCGCCGAACGGCTCGACCTTGTTGGCGTAAAACAGCGCCGGCGAGGCGGCGCAGTCGGCCAAAGTGAAGTGGTCGCCGACTGACCACGTTTTTGACTGCATCTCCCGTTCGATGATGGCGTAGGAATTGCGCAGCTGCTCGCGCGCCTGCTCGACTCCGAACGGATCGGTCTTGTCTTGCGGCCGCAGCCGGTCGCCGACGATCTTCTGCATCGGCTCCTGCACGTAGAAGTCGTAGAAGCGGTCTGCCTGGCGCACCTTGATGGCGAGGTCGACGTCGGCGGGAATGAGCTCGACCGGCCCGGGATAATAGGCGGTGAGATATTCGATTACGATGGTCGATTCCATAACCGTGCGGCCCCGCGCGTCATCGCGCAGGGCCGGCATCTTGCCCGTCGGCGAAACCTTCAGGAAAGCCGCGCGTGACTGCGCATCGCCGAGATCGACGATCTGAGGCGCAAACCGCGTGTTGTTTTCGTAGAACGCGATCAGCGGCTTCCAGCAGAAGGACGCGAGCGGATGGAAATACAGCGTCAGGGACATTTTTTCTCCTGTCGGCGGAGATCGAGGCAATACTGAAGTGATCACTTAACTATTTTCGCAGACCGCTGGTGTCAATCCTAATCCCGCCGGGCTAGGCAAATGCGGCGATGGCTTCGAGGATTTGCGGCCAATCGTTGCGGTGCAGTTCGTGGCCGCCGCCTTCGATCCGCACCAGCCTGCCGCCGGCAACCGCGCCGGCGAGCGCCTCGCCGTGCTCGATCGGGAAGAGCGGATCCGTAGTGCCGTGGATGACGAGCAGCGGCACGGTCAAATCCCTTATTCGCCGCTCCGGGCCGCCGCTCTTCAGCAGGAAGTGGTTGGTGGCGCTGGCGAGACCGCCGGACCGATCGTAGTCCTCCTCGATCATCGCACGTGTCCGTTCGCTGTCGAACGAATGCAGGGTGCTGGCGATTGCGCGAGCGTCCCTGACCATGAAGTTGATCACTTGTTCCCGATTCGACCAATCGACATCCGCACCTTCGGCGGAATGCTCTCGGTAGGCCTCGCTCGTCCCCGGCAAACCGGACGTATCGACACCGAGCGGTGAGCCGGAGATCACGGTGAGCGCGCTGACCCGTTCGGGATATTTCAGCGCCACGACCTGCGCGATCATCCCGCCCATCGACATGCCGACGACCTGCGCCTTGGCGATATTGTGATCGTCGAGCACACGGACGGCATCATCGACCATGTCCTCGAACCTGTAGGGCGGCGCGCCCGGCGTATACTTGGTCGAGAGACCAGTGTCGCGATTGTCGTAGCCGATGACGAAACGGCCGCGCTCGGCAAGCGCCCGGCAAAAGGCTTCCGGCCACCAGAGCATCGAGGCCATGGCGCCCATGATCAGAAGGATCGCCGGGTCGGCCGGGTCGCCGAAGCTTTCCGAATGGATCTCAGGGCGAGGCAAGACGGTCATCCTTCCCTCCTCTATCTCTCAATCTGCTTGCATATTGCAATCAGTTGCACGATAAGCAGGCTGATATCATAGTGCAACCGGTTTTTTGGAGACTGGCATGAACACCGAGCACCGCTCCGGCTGCCCGATCAATCTGTCGCTGGAAGTTTTCGGCGACCGCTGGAGCCTGATCATCCTGCGCGACATTATCTTCGGCGGCAGGCGTCATTTTCGGGAATTGCTCAACGGCTCGATCGAAGGCATTGCCTCCAACATCCTGGCCGATCGCCTGAAGCGGCTGATGGAGCTCGGCCTCCTGACCAAGGCGGACGATCCCAGCCACAAGCAGAAGGCGATCTACAGCCTGACCGAGATGGCAATCACGCTTGTGCCGATCATGGCGCATCTCGGCGCCTGGGGCCGCGTCTGGCTGCCGGTCAGCGAGGAGCTGTCGATCCGAGCCGAACTGCTCGAAAAAGGCGGCCCGCCGTTGTGGGATCGGTTCATGGACGAATTGCGCCACGAACATCTTGGAGCGCCGGTGAACATGCCGCCCGGCACGCCGACCGTGCGCCGGCAGTTGCAGACCGCCTATGAGGCGGTTGTCGCCCGTAAGCCTCAGGCCGCCGCCGCAGGCTGACGGCGTTTTGGACCGCGGGTCGCCGGGTGCAATCCTAGTTTAAGTTGATATCCCGGCTTGCCGACCGCATCGACACGGAGAAGCCGGCCAGCACATCAAACAGCGCGATGATCATCAGCGAAAAGAAGACCGAATGCGCGGCGCCCTTCACCAGCAGGAACTCGACCAGGAAGGCGATGAAGACCAGCGTCGACAACAGATGATCCAGGATCGACGCATTGGTGGTGCGCACCGATTTCGATATCTCGACGAAGAGGAAGATCAGCCCGATCAGCACCATCAGGTCGCCGAGCGTCATCGAGAAGACGCCGCCTGACATCATCCGGAACGAGAACATTTCGATCGTCCACGGATCGTCGCCGCCGCCGAACAGGCCGAGCAGTCCGAGGTTGTAGAGGACGAAGGGCACGATCAGCAGCGGGATGGCACCGAACATCTGGGCGTCTCCAATGAGGCACCCTTTTGTAAAAGGCGCGGCGGGCACGCCGTCAAGGCTTTTCGGCGACGGCGCCGAACACGCTCTAAATCCTAATGAAATAACGATGTCAGCCGTTTTCCCGCTGCCTTTTCGGCGGCTCGTGCCCAGCCAGCGCGAGGACCTTCATCCGGTCGCCAGAATCAAAAAGACCGGCCAGCGGCCGGTCCTCTGAAAACGTCACAACCATGGAAGCTTCTCAGCTTTCCCGTGCAAGCTTCTCAGCTTTCCTTCGGCTCCAGCACCTGGCGGCCGCGATACATGCCGGTCTTCAGGTCGATGTGATGCGGCCGGCGCATTTCGCCGGAATTCTTGTCCTCGACATAGGTCGGGGCCTTGAGGGCGTCGGCCGAGCGGCGCATGCCGCGCTTCGACGGAGAAGTTTTTCTTTTTGGAACGGCCATGGATATGCTCCACTACATGGTCAAAATGCCCCGGCAACCCTCGCGAAAGGGCCGCATCGAGGCCATAATCTGAGAAAGTCGGGTGCCTATACACGCCTTGCGCCGTTTTGGCCAGCACTGGCACGAATTTTTTTGAGCCGGCGCCGCTTCATCTTATTCGAGGCAACCGACATAGGCGCCCGAACGCCCGGCGCGCCGCTCGATCAGATTGGCGAGACGCCTCAAACCCGGGCCTGGCCTGGCCGGATTGCGTGCGATCGGGTTGGGCAGGCTGACGGCAAGCAACGCTGCCTGCCGGCGCGACAATTGCCTGGCCGAGACGCCGAAATGATGCTGCGCGGCCGCCTCGATGCCGTATATGCTTGGCCCCCATTCCGCGATGTTAAGATAGATCTCCATGATGCGGCGCTTCGACATCACCGCATCGAAATAGACGGCCAGTGGCAACTCGACCACCTTGCGCACGCTGCCCAGCGGCCGCGACCACAAAAACAGGTTCTTCACCGTCTGCATGGTGATGGTGGAGGCGCCGCGCGTCGCCTCGCCGGCAAGCGCATCGTCGACCACGCCGCGCAATTCGCCGAGGTCGACGCCGCGATGGAAGCAGAACTGCCCGTCTTCCGACATGATCACCGAATGCATGAGCACCGGCGCCACATCGTCGATCGAAACCCAGCGCCGGTCGTAGCCGGAGAAGGTGACAAGATCCTTCAGCATCAGCGTCGAAACCGGATGCACGACGGGCGGCAGATAGAGGAAGGTGAGCGCGACCGGCATCGCGGCCAGCACGATCGCCGCGACCAGGCAGCGCCGGCCAAGGCGCTTGAGACCGGCGCGGTTCAGGCGCCGCGGCCGTGCCATGTCCAGCCCTTCGCTTTCATGTTCGACGATCGGTTCCGTCAAGTCGCCCCACCCGTGCCACCCGCTACTTCGGCATAATGGCGCGAGGCTGCTTGCGCAACGTCTGAGTGTCGGCTACCGGTCCCGGCCATGTTGAAAGACGACCAGGTGGCCTTCGAATCCGCGCTTTTTACGCGCGCCGCAGCAGTCGAGGTCCTGCTGCGGCAGGTCTTCGACGCGCCTCTGCTCTCCGGCGAGATCGCACGGCCGGAACGCCTGATGGCGGCGATGCGCCACGGCGTGCTCAACGGCGGCAAGCGGCTCCGACCTTTTCTGGTGGTGGAAAGCGCGGCGCTGTTTTCGGCAAATGACGAGGCGGCGCTGCGCGTCGCCGCCGCGCTCGAATGCGTGCATTGCTATTCGCTGATCCATGACGATCTTCCTGCCATGGACGACGACGATCTGCGCCGCGGCCAGCCGACGGTGCACAAAGCTTTCGACGAGGCAACCGCGATCCTTGCCGGCGACGCGCTCTTGACTTTGGCCTTCGACATCATCGCCGACGAGGCGACCGCGTTGCCGGCCGAGCGGCGGGCGGCGCTGGTGCTGGCGCTCGCCCGCGCCGCCGGAACCGGCGGCATGGTCGGCGGCCAGACGCTCGACCTCGAGGCCGAGCGCAAGCGGCCGGACGAGGCCGGCATCATCCGTCTGCAGGCGATGAAGACAGGCGCGCTGATCCGTTTTGCCTGCGAAGCAGGCGCCATCATCGCCGGCGCATCCGCCGTCGACCGTGAAAGGCTGGCGGAGTTCGGCTCGGCGATCGGTCTTGCCTTCCAGCTAGCCGACGACCTGCTCGATCTCACCGCCGACGCAAAGCAGATGGGCAAGGCGACCAAGAAGGACGCCGCTGCCGGCAAGGCCACACTTGCCGCGCTGCACGGCGCCGATTGGGCACGCGAGCAGCTTCACGGCCTCATCGACCAGGCTCATGCACTGCTGGAGCCCTATGGCGAGCAGGCGGATTTGCTGAAGGCGGCGGCAACGTTTGTCGCCACGCGGAGCAGCTGAGACCGCAGCCGACGTCGCGGAGCTCAGGTCGCGGCTTTCACCCCCGCCCCGCGGCGTTCGCCACCACGAAAGCCGCGTAAAGCGACTGCCGCGCCGTGATGAACAAGCGATTGCGCTTGGGACCGCCGAAAGTCAGGTTGGCCACCGTCTCCGGGATGCGGATCTTGCCGATCAGCGTGCCGTCTGGATCGAAGCAGTGGACGCCGTCGCCGGCCCCTGCCCAGACGCGGCCGGTCGTGTCCACCCTGAACCCGTCGAACAGACCGGCCGTGCAGGTGGTGAAAACGCCGAGTTCGCGCAGATTGTTGCCCTCGACAGCGAACTTGCGGATGTGCCTTGGCCCGTCCTTCTGATGCGTGACGCCTGTGTCGCCGACATAGAGGATCGTCTCATCCGGGGAGAAGGCGAGGCCGTTGGGTTTTGCCATAGTCGAGACAACTCGCGTTACCTCACCGGTTGCAGGATCGGCACGATAGACATGACATCCCTCGATCTCTTGCTCGGCGCGGTCGCCCTCGTAGTCGGTGGCGATGCCGTAGGGCGGGTCGGAAAACCATACCGTGCCATCCGAGCGCACCACCACATCGTTGGGCGAGTTCAAGCGCCTGCCTTCGAAGCGGTCGGCGATCACCGATATCGAGCCGTCATGCTCGGTGCGGGTGACGCGCCGCGCGCGGTGCTCGCAGGTGACAAGCCGCCCTTGGAAATCGACGGTGTTGCCGTTGGCGTTGTTTGAGGGCGAGCGGAAGACCGAGACCGCGCCGCTGGTGTCGTCGTAGCGCATGATGCGGTCATTCGGGATGTCGGAGAAAAGAAGATACCGGCCGGCGGCGAACCACGCCGGGCCCTCGAGCCAGCGCCCGCCGGTCCACAGCCGCTCGACCGCAACGTGACCGACGAAACACCGCTCGAACCGCTCGTCGAGAACTTCGAACCCGGCGCCTTCAATGTCTCCGAACATGGTACTTCTCCGCGAAAACCGCCTCATCGATAGCCGGCGCGTTGACCCATTTTCAAGACTTGACCTGCACAAATGTTAGCGATAACATCCGTCCCAATTCAGTCATTTGCTTGGCTTGGGAGGAGGCCAAAAAATGCGGCCCAGGCTCATCGAATTCATCGACATCTCCAAGCGCTTTGGCGGCACCCTGGCGCTGAAGTCGGTCTCGCTCGACATCCATGAGGGCGAGATCGTCGCGCTCCTGGGCGAGAACGGCGCCGGCAAATCCACGCTGATCAAGACGCTCGCCGGCATCCACAAGCGCGACCAGGGCACGATCCGCTTTCGC
This sequence comes from Mesorhizobium sp. M1A.T.Ca.IN.004.03.1.1, assembly GCF_003997555.1. Lineage (NCBI taxonomy): Bacteria > Pseudomonadati > Pseudomonadota > Alphaproteobacteria > Hyphomicrobiales > Phyllobacteriaceae > Mesorhizobium > Mesorhizobium sp. M1A.T.Ca.IN.004.03.1.1. The sequence goes on from NZ_RZTV01000004.1 coordinate 433,909, forward strand.
GGCGAGGATTATCACCATCGCCCGCCCCGCCCCAATCAGCCGCAGAAGGTCGCCTTCATCCATCAGGACCTCGGCTTGATCGAATGGATGACCGTGGCCGAGAATGTCGGCATGGCGCAGGGTTTTTCGCGCCGCATCAGCCTTATCGACTGGCAAGACACCGAGCGCCGCGCCGAGCGCGCGCTGGCGCTGGTCGGCTGTGCCTTCGATCCGGCGACGCGAGTGCAGGACCTCTCCCGCACCGAAAAGTCTCTGGTGGCGATTGCCCGGGCTTTGGCCACCGAGGCCGACGTCTTGGTTCTCGACGAGCCGACGGCGAGCCTGCCGGCGGACGAGGTCGAGCGCCTGTTCGAGGCGCTGCGGCCGCTGCGCGAGCGCGGCGTCGGCATGATCTATGTCTCGCACCGGCTGGACGAGGTGTTCCGCATCGCCGACCGCGTCGCCGTCATGCGCGACGGCCGCATGGTCGCGGTCAAGCCGGTGGCCGAGACCACGCCGCAGGAACTGGTCGATCTCATCGTCGGCCGGCCGGCGCACCAGATGTTTGCCAAGTCGCATTGGCAGGACGGTCCGGAGCGGCTCAGGGTGGAAAACCTCACCTGCGGCAGTGTCGGTCCGGTTCGCTTCGAGGCACGGTCCGGCGAGTTGCTTGGCCTGGTCGGCCTGCGCGGCGCCGGGCAGGAAGCCGTCGGCCGCGCGCTGTTTGGGGCCGAAGCTTTCGACGGCTCGGTCTGGCTCGATGGCAAGCGCCTCGACCTGTCCTCGGTCGGCGCCGCTCTTGCCGCCGGCGTCGGACTGATTGCGCGTGACCGCACCGAGGAATCCGTGGCGCTGTCGCTCTCAGTGCGCGAGAACATGTATCTCAACCCCTCGGCCGTCGGCCGCGGGCTCTTCTCCTTTATGAAGCCGGCCCGGGAAAGCGAGCTGACGCGGGAGCTCGGCGCACGGCTAGGGCTGCGGCCCAATGACCCGCACCTGCCGATCGAGGCGCTCTCTGGCGGCAACCAGCAGAAGGTGGTCGTCGGCCGCTGGCTGGCGACGGGCCGTAAGCTTCTGATCGCCGAGGATCCGACTGCGGGCGTCGATGTCGGCGCCAAGGCCGAGATCTATCGGCTGATCGCCGCCGCGGTCGAAGCCGGGCTGGCAGTGATCGTCGTCTCCACCGATTTCGAGGAAGTCGCCCACATCTGTCACCGCGCGCTCGTCTTCTCGCACAATCGCATCGTGCGCGAGCTCGCCGGCGATGCCTTGACGACGGCGGCGCTCATCAGCGCCGCTTCCGTGTCCGAAGCCGCCTGAGGAGGATCCATGAACTCGATCAAATCGACGGCGCTGGAGCCGACCCGTTCGGAGCTCGCCGGACTGAGCTACGGCCAGAAGGCGGCGCGCTATCTGCCGGTCTACGGCCTGCCGATCCTGACGCTGCTCCTGATCCTGCTCTTCTCGCTGCTCCTGCCGCGGACGTTCCCGACGCTGCTCAATTTGCGCTCGATCGTTTCCGACAAGGCGATCATCGCGCTCTTGTCGCTGGCGGCGATGATTCCGATGGCTTCGGGCCGCATCGACCTCACCGTCGGCTACGGCATCGTGCTCTGGCACATCCTTGCCATCAGCCTGCAAACCGCATTCGGCGTGCCCTGGCCGCTCGCGGTGCTCATCGTCATCCTGCTCGGCGTGCTCACCGGCTTCATCAACGGCCTGCTGGTCGAGGTGGCGCGCATCGATTCCTTCATCGCCACACTCGGCACCGGCACGGTGCTCTACGCTTTGGCAATGTGGTACACGGGCGGCCGCCAGGTCGTCGGCGTGCTTCCCGACGGTTTCCTTTCCCTCAACGGCACCATGCTGTTCGGCCTGCCGATCACCGGCTACTACGTGGTCGTGCTGGCGCTGGTGATGTGGCTGGTGCTCGAATATATGCCGCTTGGCCGCTACCTCTACGCCATCGGCGCCAATCCGAAGGCGGCCGCGCTCAACGGCATTCCGGTGCAGAAATTCGTCATGGGGGCCTTCGTCGCCTCCGGCGCGCTCACCGCCTTGGGCGGCGTGCTGCTGGCCTCGAAGCTCAGGATCGGCCAGGCCAGTGTTGGCCTCGAATACCTGCTGCCGGCCCTGGTCGGCGCATTCCTCGGATCGACCACCATCAAGCCGGGCCGCGTCAATGTCTGGGGCACGATCGTCGGCGTCGTTATCCTCGCCGTAGGCATTTCCGGCATCCAGCAGTTCGGCGGGTCGTTCTGGGTAGAGCCGTTGTTCAACGGCGTCACCCTGCTCGTCGCGATCGGCATTGCCGGCTACGCGCAGCGGCGCCGCGGCGCGGTGGTGCCGGCATCCGCGCCCACCAGCCGACCAGCCACCAGCCAATCAACAAATACAACCGACAATGCTTAATGGGAGAAACGATATGCAGCGCAGAACAGTCCTACAGCTCGGAATTGCCTGCCTGGCGCTTGGCATCGCCTCGCCGGCGCTGGCCGACCCGATGGCCGACGCCAAAGCGGTGGTGGATAAATATGCCAGCAAGGTCGAGAAGTGGGACGGACCGACCACGGGACCGAAAGGGGCAGCCGGCAAGACCATCGTGGTGCTCGGCGCCGACATGAAGAACGGCGGCATCCTCGGCGTCACCAAGGGTGTCGAGGAAGCCGCTGCCGCCCTGGGGTGGACGGTCAAGACGCTTGACGGGGCCGGCTCCATCGGCGGCCGCACCGCTGCCTTCGGCCAGGCGCTGGCGCTCAATCCCGATGGCATCATCATCAACGGCTTCGACGCCGTCGAGCAGAAGCCGGCGATGGAGCAGGCCAATGCGGCCAAGATCCCGATGGTGGCCTGGCACGCCGCGCCGACCGTCGGCCCGATCGACGATCTCGGCATCGTCGCCAACGTCTCGACCGATCCAATGCAAGTTTCGAAGGCGGCGGCCGACTGGGCCTTTGTCGACGCCAAGGGCAAGCCCGGCGTCATCATCTTCACCGATTCCACCTACCAGATCGCTATCGCCAAGGCGGACCGGATGAAGAAGGAGATCGAGGATCTCGGCGGGAAGGTGCTCGAATATGTCGACACGCCGATCGCCGAGACCTCGCAGCGCATGCCGCAGCTCACCACCTCGCTGCTGCAGAAATACGGCGATCAATGGACCCATTCGCTGGCGATCAACGACCTCTATTTCGACTTTATGGGGCCGTCGCTCGCGGCGGCCGGCAAGTCCGGCACCGATGCGCCGATCAACGTCGCGGCGGGCGACGGTTCGGAATCGGCCTACCAGCGCATCCGCTCCGGCCAGTTCCAGAAGGTGACGGTGGCCGAGCCGCTGAACCTGCAGGGCTGGCAGCTTGTCGACGAGCTCAACCGCGCCATGGCCGGCGAGAAATGGTCGGGCTACATCTCGCCGCTGCATGTGGTGACTTCCGACAATGTCGAGTTCGACGGCGGCCCGGACAACCGTTTCGACCCGGGCAACGGCTACCGCGACCAATACAAGAAGATCTGGGGCAAATAGACGCCATCCAGAACGATCAGCGAGCGGTCGGCGATCATCCGCCGGCCGTTCGTTTTTTCCGATGCTTCAGGCCGTGTGTCGCACAACAACCCTGGGCGTCATGCCGACTACGACGCGGTCATCGAGCGCTCGCCGCCCGTTGAGCAGGTCGAGCACCAGCTCGGCGACGCGGATGCCGATCTCATGCGCGCCGACGTCGATCGTGGTGATCGAAGGCACCGACTGCTCGGCGAGATCATAGGCGCCGAAGCCGGCAATCGCCACGTCGTCCGGCACGCGGATGCCGCGTCGAACGCATTCCATCAGGGCGCCGAAGGCGGAGAGGTCGGACACGCACATCACCGCTTGTGTGTCCGGCCAGCGCGAGATCATCTCGACCATGGCGGTCGCGCCCTCGCGCATCGAGATCGGCGGCACGCCGGAGGCAATCACGCGCGAAGCGTCGAGGCCGCGGTCCTCCAGCGCCGCGACGAAGCCGCGCCGGCGGTCCAGGCCGCGGGTGTCCCGCGAGGTGTCGCCACCGATAAAGCCCAGCCTCGAATAGCCGCGCTGGACGAAATGATCGACCATCAGCCGCCCGGCATCGGCATTGGAAAAGCCGACGACGTGGCCGATGGGATCGGCTGGCAAATCCCAGGTCTCCACGACCGGAACGCCGGCATTTGCCAGCAGCTTGCGGCAGCGCGGCGTGTGCCGGCCGCCGGTGACGATGATCGCCTCCGGGCGACGCTGCAGCAATTGCCCGACCAGGCGTTCCTCCTCCTCGACATTATAGTCGGTGAAGCCGAGCAGGATCTCCAGCCCGCTGTCGCGCAGGCCCTCGGTCATGCCGCGCACCGTGTCGGCGAAGTTGGCGTTGTTGATCGAGGGGATCGTCGCGGCGACGAAGCCGGAGCGCCGCGACGACAGATTGGCGGCGATGCTGTCGAAGACATAGCCGAGCTCTTCAGCCGCCTTGAGGATGCGGTCGCGCGTATCGGCGCTGACCGAAGCGTCGCGCTTGAAAGCGCGCGACACGGTCATCGTCGAGACGTTGGCGCGATGCGCTACATCGGCCATGGTCGGCCTTTTGGGCGAAGATTGCATGGCCGTACGTTATCGATATCACGGCGGAATGCAACGCGCCGTTGCCGCTCACGCAAACGCGATCTGGACCTTCATCGCCTGGCCGCGGTCGTTGGCGAGCTCGAAGCCGGAAAGTGCTTCGTCGACCGGCACCGAGTGGGTGATCAGCGGCTTCACGTCAATCAGCCCCTTGCGCATCAGCTCGACGCCGACGGCGAATTCGGGATGGAAGCGGAACGAGCCGTTGATCGACAGTTCCTTGGCGGTCACCGTCGACATCGGCAGTGCCATCTCGGCGCCGCCGAGGCCGAGCTGGACGATGGTGCCGCGCGGACGCAGCGCCGCGATGCCATGCGCCAGCGCCGACGCCGCGCCCGAACATTCGTAGAGGATGTCGAAGGTCCCCTTGTCGGCAAGGTAGGGCGCCAAACCTTCCGGCTCGCTTCGGGTGTTGATGGTCTTGTCGGCGCCGGCGCGCATGGCCATCGACAGCGTGAAATCGGCGATGTCGACGGCGACGATCTCGGCCGCACCCGCGCGGCGCGCGCTGATGATCGACAGCAGGCCGATCGGCCCGCAGCCTGTGACCAGCACGCGCTTGCCCAGCATCTCTCCGGCCCGGCGCGTCGCGTGCAGACAGACGGCCAGCGGTTCGGCCATCGCCGCCTCGCCGGCGGTCAGCCCATCGGCCGGGACGCACTGAATCGCGTCCGCCACCAGCATTTCACGAAACGCGCCCTGGATATGCGGGAACGGCATGGCGCTGCCGTAGAAGCGCATGTTGAGGCACTGGTTGTGCATGCCCTCGCGGCAATAGCGGCAGCTGTAGCAGGGCCGCGACGGAGACACGGCGACGAGCTGTCCCGTCTGCAGTCCACTCACTCCCGGCCCGAGGCTCTCGATCACGCCGGAGACTTCGTGGCCGAGGATCATCGGCTCCTTCAGGCGCACTGTTCCGAAACCGCCGTGATTGTAGTAGTGCAGGTCGCTGCCGCAGATGCCGCCGGCGGCAAGACGCAACAGCACCTGGCCAGGCCCCGGCTTCTCGACCGGGCGGTCCTCGATGCGCAGGTCCTTGGCGGCGTGGATGACGATCGACTTCATGGCAGGCGAACTCCTCGGACTGTGCAGGCAGGCTTTGCGTGAAAACTTGCGTAAAACAATTTCACAGCACCGGCGTCAGCAACGGCTGGCCAGCAAAATGGGCGGCAAGGTTGTCGCGTACCAGCTTGCCCATCGCCTTGCGTGTCTCGATAGTGCCCGACGCATGGTGCGGCTGCAAAAGGACGTTGTCGAGCGCCAGGAACCGCGGATTGAGCTTCGGCTCGCCCTCGAAAACGTCGAGCGCGGCAGACCCGAGCGCCTTCTTCTCGAGCGCATCGAGCAGCGCCTCCTCGTCGATATTGGAGGCGCGCGAAATGTTGATCAGCATGCCGTCCTCGCCAAGCGCCGCGATCACCTCGCCATTGACGATGTGGCGCGTCGCGGCCGACGCCGCGAGCGTCACGAACAGGAAATCCGAACGGCCGGCCAGGGCGACGGGATCGGCGACGAACTCCCAGTCCGCGGCGAAATCCTTGGGCGCGACGTCGCTGTAGGCGATGTCCATGCCGAAGCCGGCCAGACGCTTGGCCACCTCATAGCCGATGCGGCCGAGGCCGAGCACGCCGGCCCGCCGGCCCCAGACTCGGCGCTTCAGCGGGTAAAGGCCTTTAGAGGCCCAACTGCCGTCGCGCACCCAGCGCTCGGCGCCGATCATGCCGCGCGACAGGCACAGCATCATGGCGATGCCGAGATCGGCGACGTCGTTGGTCAACACATCAGGCGTATTGGTGACCCGCACGCCGCGCTCTCGGCACGCCGACAGATCGACCGCGTCGAAGCCGACGCCGTAGACCGAGACGACCTCGAGTGCCGGGCAGGCCTCGATCATGGCGCGGTTCGCGCCGAGTTCGCCGCGGGTGGCGATGGCGCGGACCTGCGGCCCGACGTCGGCGAGGAAGGACGGCTTGTCCTCGGCCGCAAAATAACGATGCACCACGAAGGCTTCGTTGAGCGGCACCTCGTCCCATGCGGGATAAGGTCCAACCTGAAGGATATGGGGCCGCTGCATCGGTTTTCGCTCCACTGGACTTGACAGCTGATGTTATCGATAACATAAAGCGGATAGCGACGAGAGGCAATCGAGAAAATGTCGTCCACCTTGTTCGATCTCACCGGGCGCACCGCGCTCATCACCGGCTCCTCGCAAGGCATCGGCCTTGCATTGGCAAAGGGGCTCGCCGGCGCCGGGGCCAAAGTGGTCCTCAACGGCCGCGACGAGGCAAAACTCGCCGTTGCGGCCGCGCAAATCCCCGGCGCTGCGACGCTCGCTTTCGATGCGACCGACCATGATGCGGTACGCGCCGCCATCGATGCGTTCGAGCAGGCTCAAGGAGCGATCGACGTCCTCGTCAACAATGCCGGCATGCAGTTCCGTACGCCGCTCGAGGACTTTCCCGCCGACGCGTTCGAGCGCCTGCTGCAGACCAATGTCGCCAGCGTCTTCCATGTCGGCCAGGCTGTGGCGCGCCACATGATCCGGCGCGGCCGCGGCAAGATCATCAACATCGCCAGCGTGCAGACCGCGCTCGCCCGGCCGGGGATCGCGCCCTACACGGCGACCAAGGGCGCGGTCGGCAATCTCACCAAGGGCATGGCGACCGACTGGGCCAGGCACGGCCTGCAATGCAACGCCATCGCGCCCGGTTATTTCGACACGCCGCTCAATGCGGCCCTTGTCGCCGACCCGGCCTTCAGCGCCTGGCTTGAAAAGCGCACGCCGGCTGGCCGCTGGGGCAAGGTCGAAGAACTGGTCGGCGCCTGCGTCTTCCTGGCGTCCGACGCCTCTTCCTTTGTCAACGGACATGTCCTCTATGTCGATGGCGGCATCACAGCTTCGATCTGACCTGCCGCCGCGCATGGTCGTCATGGGCGTCACCGGTTCGGGCAAGACGACGGTGGGCGAGGCGCTGGCCCGTGCGATCCACGCGACGTATGTGGATGGCGACAAGCTGCACCCTGAAGCCAACATCGCCAAGATGAGCGCAGGCATTCCGCTTGACGACGCTGACAGGTGGCCATGGCTTGCGAAAGTCGGCGGAACGCTGAGGCTGCAGCCCGCACCGGTCATCGTCGGTTGTTCGGCGCTGAAGCGCGCCTATCGCGATTTCATCACCGAGCAGGCCCGCGCGCCGGTGCTGTTCATCTATCTCGATGGTTCGCGTGAACTGATTTCCCGGCGCATGAGCGAGCGCACCGGCCATTTCATGCCGACCAGCCTGCTCGACAGCCAGTTCGCGACGTTGGAAGTGCCAGGCAAGGACGAGAATGCCATCGCGGTGGCGATCGACGCACCGCTCGAAAAGATTGTCGCGGACATAACGTCCAGATTTGAGGAGCGACCGTCATGACCAACACAGTCGCGCTAATCGGTGCCGGTGCCATGGGCGGAGCGATCGGCGATCGCCTGCTCGCTACCGGCAACCGGCTCTTCGTGTTTGATCTCGACACGACCAAGGTGGAAACGCTGGTTGCGAAGGGCGCCAGCGCCGCGGCCAGCGCGGCCGCGGCCGCCGCAGCGGCCGACTTCGTCATCCTCAGCCTCAATTCCGCGGCAATCGTGCGCCGCGCCGTGTTCGGAGATGGCGGCGTCGCCGCCGGCGCGAAGCCCGGCACGCTGATCATCGACATGTCGTCTATCGACCCCGACGCGACGCGCCAGCTGGCGGCGGACGCCGGCGAAAGGAGTCTGCGCTGGGTCGACTCTCCGCTCTCGGGCGGCGCGCCGAAGGCATTGGTCGGCGAATTGACGCTGATGGCGGGCGGCGCGGCACAGGATGTCGCCGACGCCCATAAGCTGCTGCGCGACGTCGCCACCAACTATACCCATATGGGTCCGGCTGGCGCGGGCCAGACGACCAAGCTGATCAACCAGGTGCTGTGCGCCTTGAATTTCATGGCTGTGGCGGAAGCGACGCGGCTGGCGCTGGACGCCGGTGTCGACGCGCTCAAGATTCCGCAGGCGCTGAAGGGCGGCCGCGCCGACAGCGCCATCCTGCAGGAATACCTGCCGCGCTTCGCCACCCGCGACTACCGCCGCACCGGCCGCATCGACAACATGGTGAAGGACCTCAACGCTGCGCAGGACCTGGCGCGGCGCACGCACACCGCAATGCCGCTGACGGCCGTCTGCGCCGAAGTGCACCGGCTGTTGACGGCCGCCGGACTGGGTGGCGAGGACCAGGCCGCTTTGATGGAATTTTTCCGACGCAAGGATGAGGAGCCCGCAGCATGATCACACGCTATGCGCTGTTTGAAGGCAAGGTGAAGGACGGCCAAACCGAAGCCTTCCGCGAGGATGTGATCAGAACCGTCCTGCCGAAGTGGAAGGCTTTCCCGGGCGCGCTAGACGTACGCGTCAGCTTTGCCGAGAAGCGCGACGACGGCGCGCCGGAATTCCCGATGATCCTGGCAATCAACTATCGCGACATGGCCGCGGTCGAGGCCGCGCTCGCGAGCCCCGCCCGCTCGGAATCTCGCGCCGCGACCGAGGCGGTGTTGGCCAAGTATTTCGAGGGACGCATTCACCACCACGTCACCATCGCCAACGAGTTTTCCCTGTCGACGGATTGACGTGCTTAAATCTGCCCCTGAGCCCTAAATGCGCAGGCAAGACAGGCAGCCGCACCAACGAAATCTTAATGTAAATCAAGCGTAATCCCGACCGTTAAAATTGTGCGTTTGGGTTGGGGTTACGCATGCCGGAGTATTCCTCCTTCATCCGGTCGATCCGGGTCCGCTATATTTCGGGATTGCTCGTCTTTGCCCTGGCCTCGGCGGCCGTCATGTTCGCGCTCAACCGCGTGAACTCATACCGCCACGAAGTCGATGCCTTGAGCGCCAATTTCGTCATCTTCTCGCGCGACCTGCGCAACGCCACCAATTTCGCCGAGACGACCGGAACCGTGTGGCGGGCTGAGACCCGCGATGGGCTGACCGCAGCCGCGCGCGGCCATTCCGAACGGCTGATGGGCGAGATCGAAATCCTGAACGCGCAGCTCGCGGCGATCAGGCCGCGGCTGTCGAAGAATACGCTCAATGCGCTCGAATCCGCTTCGGTGAACGACGATCTGTTCTGGTCGGCGCGCGACATGGTGCGCAATTTCAACCTGATGTCGGTGGCCCAGACAGTCGACGAATGGAGCTACCGCGAGATCCGCAACCAGAACGATCTTTTCGCCCAGCCGATGCTGGTTCGCGTGCGCACCGCGCTCGATGACGAGCGGCGCCTCGCCGATGCCGCCAGCGACCGGCTGCTCCTATGGGCGAGCGGTCTGCTGATCGCCGTCATCGCCATCGCCGCGGTTCTGATCTTCCGGCCGATGGAGAACGCGATCCGCCGCGCCTTCGCCGAAACCGCCGCATCGTTGTTCAAGGCCGAGGCGGCCGACCGGGCGAAATCGGAATTCCTCGCCAATATGAGCCATGAGATCCGCACGCCGATGAACGGCGTGCTCGGCATGGCCGAGCTTCTCGCCAAGACCGAGCTGACGCCGCGCCAGAAGACCTTCACCGACGTCATCGTCAAATCCGGCAACGCGCTGCTCACCATCATCAACGACATTCTCGATTTCTCGAAGATCAATGCCGGCCAGCTGACGCTCGACCCCGCCCCGTTCCGCCTGGCCGAAGCGGTCGAGGACGTGGCCACGCTGGTCTCGGCCCGCGTTGCCGAAAAGAACCTCGAGCTCATCGTGCGCGTCGACCCGCGCCTGCCTGGCTTCGTCGTCGGCGACGCCGGCCGTTTCCGCCAGATCGTTACCAACCTGCTCGGCAATGCGGTGAAGTTCACCGAGAAGGGGCATGTGCTGATCGATGTCGGCGGCGATGTGGTCGATGGGACCGTCCAGCTCAAGGTCCGCGTCGAGGACACCGGCATCGGAATCCCCGCCGAAAAGCTGCAGAGCGTGTTCGAGAAATTCGCCCAGGTCGACGGCTCGTCCACCCGTCGTCACGAAGGCACCGGGCTCGGCCTTGCCATCTCCGCCCGCCTCGTCGACCTGATGGGCGGCAAGATCGGCGTTGAAAGCGAGATCGGCCGCGGCTCGGTCTTCTGGTTCGCCGTACCGCTGCCGGCACACAAACAGCAGGCGCGCGACGAGATCGTGCCGGTCGACGTAACCGGCGCCCGCGTCCTGGTCATCGACGACAACCCGGTCAATCGCGAGATCCTGCTCGAGCAGCTGCGCAGCTGGAGCTTCGACTGCGCCGCGGCCGAAAGCGGCGCCGTCGGCCTCGCCTTTCTCGACCGCGCCTGCCAGCTCGGCGCTTCGGTCGACTGCATCATCCTTGACTACCAGATGCCCGGCATGAACGGCGCCGATGTCGCCAAGGCGATCGCCGCCGACAGCCGCCTGTCTTCCATTCCGGTCGTGCTGCTCACTTCGGTCGACCAGGTCGATTTCGGCCGACTGGTGATCGATTTCGGCATCGTCGCGCATCTCACCAAGCCGGCGCGTTCGGCGGTGCTGCTCGGCACCGTGATCTCCGCCATCCAGAAGGCGCGCACGCAAGGCGGCAAGGCGCATTTCGTGCGCGAGCCGGTCGTCGTCCAGTCGGCTCCGCCGCCCTTCACCGTCATCCGTGGTCCAGCCGTTCCGGTCCTCTCGCCCGAACCGGCGGCGGCGCCGAGCGGTCCGATCGATATCCTGATCGCCGAGGACAATGACGTGAACCAATTGGTCTTCGGCCAGATCCTCAACGGCCTCGGCCTCAGCTATCGCATTGCCGGCAATGGCCGCACCGCGGTTGAGATGTACCGCTCGCTGCGCCCGAGGCTGGTGCTGATGGACGTCTCCATGCCGGAGATGAACGGTTACGAGGCGACGCGCGCCATCCGCGCCATCGAAGGGCAGAACGGCAGCCATACGCCGATCATCGGCGTCACCGCGCATGCGCTGAAGGGCGACCGCGAAAAATGCATGGAGGCCGGCATGGATGACTACCTGCCGAAGCCGGTCTCCCCGGACCGCCTCGGCGCCAAGATCGGCACCTGGCTCAGCGAGACGGTGGCGGCGAAGACGGCTTGAGCTACCGGTTTCGCATAACCAGGCACGCCCCGCCGACGCTTTGCAGCTTATTGCAGATGCCGTTGGCCTCGGCGCGCGAGTCGGCACCGATCCTGACCGCATAGATGCCGCGCCGGCCGATCGGCGTGCGCACGCGGCTGACCACAGGATCATGGCTGCCAAGCAGGGAAGGGAATCGGCCGCGAACCCGCAACCACTGACTGATTGCGGCGGAGCGGCGGAAATTGCCGGCCACCTGGACGCCCCACGGCTTGACGTTGATCGAGGCCATGGCGACGGTCCGCGACATGATCACCGGCAGCCTGCGGCAGGCGACCGCGAAGCTCATCTTCGGATCGAGCGGCCGGATAGTGCCGGCATAGGCGGTGTCCGAGAACTTGTCGACCGGCTCGCCCATGATGTCGAAGACATAGCTTTCGGTCTCCATCGGCAGGAAGCCGCCGGAGGAGAGCCAGCGCGACACGCGGTTCTCGCCCGCATTGTAGGCGGCAGCCGCGAGGCCGAGATTGCCGTAGCCCGCCTTCATCTCGGCAAGATACTTGGCCGAGGCGGGGATCGCCTGTCCGATGTCGAACGGATCGGCAAGCCCGCGCAGCTTGGCGGTGCCCGGCATGAACTGGGCGATGCCCTCGGCGCCCACGGGGCTCACTGCATTGGGATCGAAGCGGCTCTCCTTCCAGATCAGCCGGGCGAAGAAATCCTTGGGTAGGCCATTTTGCTCGGCCTGGGTCTCGATCAGGTCACAGACGCGATTGATCAGCCGCTTTGCGGCCGATCGCGACTGCGGCGGATCGGCGAATGCCTGACCGGCAGGGATCAGCGCGCAAATCAGGATCAGTGCCGTCCTGAGCAAGCGCTGCATGGCTCATTCCGCGGCGGCTTTGCCGTGTCCGTACCGCTGCTCGATATAGTCGGCGACCATCTTTTCGAAATCCTGCGCGATCGAGGGGCCACGCAGCGTCGCCGCCTTCTTGCCGTCGATGAACACCGGCGCCGTCGGCGTCTCGCCGGTTCCGGGCAAAGATATGCCGATATCGGCGTGCTTGGATTCGCCGGGGCCGTTGACGATACAGCCCATCACCGCGACCTTGAGGTTCTCGACGCCCGGATATTTCTCGCGCCACACCGGCATGTTCTTGCGGATGTCGGCCTGGATGCTCTGGGCCAGCTCCTGGAAGACGGTGGAGGTCGTGCGGCCGCAGCCGGGGCAGGCCGCGACGATCGGCACGAACTGCCGGAAGCCCATCGTCTGCAAAAGTTCCTGCGACACCTGCACCTCGCGCGTGCGGTCGCCGTTCGGCTCCGGCGTCAGCGAGATGCGGATCGTGTCGCCGATGCCCTGCTGCAGGAGGATACCCATGGCAGCCGAGGAAGCGACGATGCCCTTGGTGCCCATGCCAGCCTCGGTCAGCCCGAGATGCAGCGCATGGTTGGAGCGGGTCGCAAGCTCGGTATAGACGGCGATCAGATCCTGGACGCCGCTCACCTTGGCCGACAGGATGATCTTGTCGCGGCCTAGCCCGATCTCTTCCGCCATCTCCGCCGACAGGATCGCCGACTGCACGATCGCCTCGCGGGTGACTTCCTGGGCGGTGAGCGGCGAGCCCCGGCCCTGGTTGTCATCCATCAGCCGGGTCAAGAGCTCCTGGTCGAGCGAGCCCCAGTTGACGCCGATGCGCACCGGCTTGTCGTATCTGATCGCCATCTCGACGATCGCGGCGAACTGGCGGTCCTTCTTTTCCTTGAAGCCGACATTGCCGGGGTTGATGCGGTATTTCGCCAGCGCCTCGGCGCAGGCCGGGTGATCGGCGAGCAGTTTGTGACCGATATAGTGGAAGTCGCCGACCAGCGGCACGTTGACGCCGAGCCATGCCAGCCGATCACGGATGCGCGGCACGGCGGCGGCGCTCTCGTCGCGGTCGACAGTGATGCGCACGATCTCCGAGCCGGCGCGATGCAGCGCCGCCACCTGGGCAACGGTTTGATCGATGTCGGCGGTATCGGTGTTGGTCATCGACTGCACGACGACCGGCGCGCCGCCGCCGACCATCACGCCGCCGACATCGACGCCGACCGATGCGCGCCGCGGGAAAGGAGAAGAAAAATATCCGGTCATGCCGGCCGCCTTCATCTGGAAGTTCCGGGCATGAGGTGGCGGAGCAAAGATGGCTTGTCAATGGCCGGTGACAGCCACGGTCCGCAAATCGGCTGCGCTTGGTTGGCGGCCGCGCGGTTCAGCAGCCCACATCGGGCTGCGGTTGCATTCCGGGAAGACTCGGGAAATTCAGCGTAAACTCACCGTACCGGCGGCATTCTTGCCACCGGTTGGGTTGCACCCGACGGGTGCGGTTTATGCTGCCTAGAGGAGTTTCAGTGTGCCGTCGGTTTCGCCTTCAGCTTTTCAATCTCGTCCTTGATTGCCAGCTTGCGCCGCTTCAGAGTGGCGATCTCGAGGTCGTCTACCGAAGGATGATTCATCGCGTCGATAAGCTCGCGCTCGATGTCGCCGTGCTTCCGCTGCAGCTCATCAAGATGGGATGCAAGAGACATGATTGGTTCTCCCTTTCATGGATTCCTCGATTGCAGCCGTCTCAGGCACGTCCACCGCAGGTCGCAACTGTGACGGCACGATGACAGTTTGCCACCAACCAATCTCGATGTCGAATGCCGCGTGGTAGCATTCCACGACAATGTGAAATGTGATATCAGCGGCGCGCCGGTCACAAACCCACCGGCCCCGCCCAAAGGCCCATCCCTGGGCGACGCATACGCAGACGGTAGATAATGTCCGAACAGGAACAGGCTGAGATACGCCTCGAATATTCCCGGCTCAAACAGGAACACGCCGATTTCGACGCCGCCATCAATGCGATGATCGCCATGGGTTGCGACCCGCTGCAGATCCAGCGCATGAAGAAGAAGAAGCTGATGCTGAAGGACCGGCTGATGGCGCTGGAAGACCGCATCATCCCCGACATCATCGCCTGACCGGCAGCTTCCTTCGCTCGACGACTACGGGATCGAAACCCGCGCGGCGCGGTCACGCAGCAGCGCGACCAGCTCGCCTGTCCGTTCTTCCGACGTGTCGATCGGAACCACCAGGCACATCGTCGCCTCGATCTTCCCGGGCGCTGAAAAGACCGGCGCCGCCAGGCATTTGGTATAGGCGTCGACAAGGCCCGACGTCACGCAGTAGCCGGTGACGCGGGCTTTCGCGATGTCGTCGATGAAGTCGTCGAGCTCGATCTTGCGGCCGTCCGGCAGCACGAGGTCGTCCCGCGAGATCATCGCCTCGATCCGGCTGCGTTCCAGGCCGGCGAGCAGCAGCCGGCCCGACGCGGTCCAAGGCAGCGGGATCTGCAGACCGGTCGCCGAGCTGATGCGGAACGGCCTGGTGCCCGGGCTCGAATGGACGATCGTGTAGCGGCCGCTCTGCAGCATGCACAGCTCCGAGGTCTCGCCCGTCTCGCGCGACAGCGTGTCGACCTCCTGCCGCCCGCGTCTGAGCAGGTCGTTGCCACGCATATAGGCCATTCCGTAGAGGTAAAGCTTCTTGCCGAAATAGACGCGGTTGCCGTCGCCGGCCATCTCCAGGAGACCGGCACCGACCAGTTCCCGAACCAGCGTGTAGGTCGTCGAGCGGGGGGCGTTGAGCCCCTTGGCCAGCTCGCCGATGCCGATCTCACGCTGCGTGGCATGCAGGAACTCCAGAATGTGCAGCGCGCGGTTGAGACCCTTTTCGCGAGAGTTCGCGGGCCTCTCTTCCTCAGAACCTGCGGCCTGCCACTCGGTCAGCGCTTCGCCATCTTGCATTGTCGATTCCCGGTGTTAGTATCTGTCTTGTACAGGATACATACGTCTCTTGTAAGAGACAATCGTATATCGATTGCTGACGCGTGTATTCATGGGGAACACACCACCAAAGGAGGTCGCCGTGAACGACACATCCGGAAGACGTGATTTTCTGAAATTGGGAATGGCCGGACTTGCTACCGCCGGCGCGCTCACCGCGATCAGCGCCGAGAAGGCCGCCGCGCAAGCCGCGTCCGACAGCGTGCTGCGGACCGCGCTCGATCGCGGCAAGCTGATCGTCGGCACCGGCAGCACCAACGCGCCGTGGCATTTCGAGAACGATGCCGGCGAGCTGGTCGGCATGGACATCACCATGGGGCGCATCCTCGCCAAGGGCCTTTTCGATGACCCGACCAAGGTCGAATTCGTCATGCAGGATCCGGCGCAGCGCATTCCGAACGTGACCACCAATAAGGTCGATATCACCATCCAGTTCATGACCATGACGGGGCAGCGCTCGCAGCTGATCCACTTCTCGCGCCCCTACTATGTCGAAGGCGTCGCGCTGCTGACGCTGCCCGGCTCCGAGAACAAGACTTTCGACAAGCTGCTGGCGAACGGCTCCGCCACGCGCATCTCGATCCTGCAGAATGTCGATGCCGAAAACTCGGTGCACTTTGCCCTGCCGCAGGCGCAAGTGATGCAGATCGACACCCAGGCCAACGTGCTGCAGGCGCTGGAATCCAAGCGTGTCGACGCCGCCGCGGTCGACCTCTCCACCGTGCGCTGGCTCGCCTCGCGCAACCCGGACAAATACTTCGACGCCGGCAAGAGCTGGTATTCGATGCTTTACGGCGCGGCCATCAGGCAGGGCGACCTCGACTGGCTGACCTACGTCAACCAGACCTTCACCATCGCCATGTTCGGCCACGAGACGGCGCTCTACGACGCTGCCTTCAAGGAATATTTCGGCCAGGAGCCGCCGCCGCGCCACCCGGGCTTCCCGGTCATCTGACGAAGCCTTCTGACTTTAGCCGGCGGAGGGACGCAACACGCGCCCTTCCGCCTGTTCTCCTCGACACGGGGTTCCTGCAGTGGCGATTTCTTTATCGTCACCACAGGCCATTGAGACGGACGCATGGGCTATACGCTCAATTTCAACCTGATCTGGCGCCATTTCGACAAGCTCTGGGGCGGACTGCTGCTCAGCCTCGAGCTTGCCGTGATCTCGATCGCCATCGGCATTGTCATCGGACTGGTACTGGCCGTCTGGTATGTCTCGGCCGGGCGTGTCGTGCGCGGCATTATCGCCTCTTACGTCGAATTCATCCGCAACGTGCCGCTGATCCTGCTGGTCTATCTGGTGTTCTACGGTCTGCCGACCGTCATCGACCTGGCCTACAGCGCGCAGACGTCCTTCGTCGCCACGCTTGCCGTCTACAGCGGCGCCTATCTCGTCGAAGTGTTCCGATCCGGCCTCGAAGCCGTGCCGCGCGGCCAGATCGATGCCGGCAAGGCGATCGGCCTTACGCCATGGCAGCGGCTTGTCCATGTGCGGCTGCCGACGATGATGCGCATCACCCTGCCGGCGCTTTCCAACACCTTCATCTCGCTGTTCAAGGACACGTCTGTCGCTTCCGTCATCTCCGTGCCCGAACTGACCTACGGCGCGCAGTGGATCAACTTCAACACCTTCCGCATCGTCGAGGTCTATCTGGTGGTGACGGCGATGTATCTGGTGACGGGTTACGCCCTGCTCTTCGCGCTCCGGCTGGTCGAGCGCTGGTATAGGACGGCGCGCTGATGCTTGGCCAGATCGCTTACGCCCTGCCGTTCCTCGCCGAAGGCTTCGCGCTGACGCTTTGGGTATCGCTGCTGGTCGTGGTGCTGTCGCTGATCGCCGGCGTTGTCCTCGGCGTTGGCCTCGTCTACGGGCCCGCACCCTTGCGCTGGGCGGTGCGGATCTTCAGCGACACCGTCCGCGGCATCCCGATCCTGGTGCTGATCTTCTTCGTCTATTACGGCCTGCCGGCCGTCGGCGTGCATCTCCAGTCCTTCTGGGCGGCGGTGCTGGCGTTGACCTTGTTCAAGACCGCGCAGGTCGTCGAATATCTGCGCGGTGCCGTCGCCTCGATCCCGAAAGGCCAATCGGAAGCGGCGATGGCGATTGGCCTGACCTTTCGCCAGCGCCTTACCTACGTGATTTTCCCGCAGGCCTTCCGCCGCTTCCTGCCGCCTTGGATCAACGGCGTCACCGACGCGGTCAAGGGCAGCGCGCTGGTCTCGCTGCTCGGCATCACCGATCTGATGCAGGCCATCAACCAGGTCATTGGCCGCACCTATGAGGCGATGCCGCTCTATATCCTCGGCGCCCTTCTCTATTTCGGCGTCAACTACGCGCTTTCGCTTGCCAGCCGACGGCTGGAGCAGCGCTTTGCCTTCATCCGGGAATAGCACAATGGCCACCACTTCCGATAACAGCCCTGCGCTTCTCGATATCGCCGAGGTCTCGAAATCCTTTGGCTCGGTCGAGGTACTGCGCTCGGTCAGCCTCAAGGTGGCGAAGGGCGAGGTGGTCGCCATCATCGGACCGTCCGGCAGCGGCAAGACCACGCTGCTGCGCTGCGTCAACTTCCTCGAAAGCTACGACAGCGGCTCGATCCGCATCGACGGCAAGGAGGTCGGTTTTCGCGACGGCGGCGCGCGCCAGCGCCGCAGCGAGCGCGACTTGGCCGCCATGCGCGCCGAGACCGGCATGGTGTTCCAGGGCTTCAACCTGTTCCCGCATCTGACGGCGGCCGGCAACATCATGCTCGGCCTCACCAAGGTACGCGGCAAGAGCAGCGCCGAGGCGCGCTCGATCGCCGAGCACTGGTTGGGTCGTGTCGGTCTCGCCCACAAGGCCGACAGCCTGCCCGCCGAGCTTTCCGGCGGCCAGCAGCAGCGTGTCGGCATCGCCCGCGCCGTCGCCATGGAGCCGAAGATCCTGCTGCTCGACGAGATCACCTCGGCCCTCGATCCGGAACTCGTCGGCGAGGTTCTGGCCGTGGTGAAAAGCCTCGCCGAGGACGGCATGACCATGGTGATGGTGACGCATGAGATGGCTTTCGCCCGCGACGCCTCAAGCCGCATCGTCTTCATGGCCGACGGCGGCGTCAGTGCCGTCGGGCCGCCGAAGGAGGTGCTTGCCGCGGAGACCACGAACGAGCGCCTGCGGACTTTTTTGGCGCGCTTCCGCGCCTCGCAATTCTGACATCGGATGGCAAATGCCATCCAAGGAGCATTCTTCCATGACGCCTTACACCCGGCTCGCCGAACTCGGCCTGACGCTGCCCGAGCCGCCAACGCCCATCGCCAACTTCGTCACTCATGCCGAGAGCGGCCGGCTGATCTTCCTCTCGGGCCAGGGGCCGCTGCGCGCCGATGGCACGCTTTGCACCGGCAAGGTCGGCGAGGACGTCACCGTCGAACAGGCCTATGAGCATGCCCGGCTCACCGGCCTCAACCTGCTTGCCGTCATGCACGCGGCGGCGGGCGACCTCGGGCGCATCGTGCGCGTCGTCAAGCTGCTCGGCTTCGTCAATGCGACGCCGACCTTCAGCGATCACCCGAAGGTGGTCAATGGCTGCTCCGATCTCTTCGCCGATGTCTTCGACAAGATCGGCGGCCACGCGCGCTCGGCGATCGGTGTCGGCTCGCTGCCTGGAAACATCACCGTCGAAATCGAAGCGGTCGTCGAGATCGCCGCCTGACACTGGGATCTGCTGCCATGAAAACCTATTCCGAGAACGGCTCCAACACCACGATCCGCGAGCGGCTGGGACTCCGTCCGATCATCAACGTCTCGGGCACGATGACGACGCTCGGCGCTTCCATCATCGTCCCGGAAGCGATCAGCGCCATGGCCGAGATCGCCTCGCAATGGGTGGAGATGGACGATTTGCAGCGCGCCGCGAGCGCAGTCGTCGCCCGTCTCACCGGCAGCGAGGCCGGCTTCATCACCGCCTGCTGCGCCTCAGGCATCACAATGGCGATCGCCGGCGCGATGACCGGCACCAACCTGCTGGCCATCGAACGGCTGCCCGACGACACCGAAGGGCTGAAATCGGAGGTCGTCATCCAGCTCGGCCATATCGTCAATTACGGCGCGCCGATCGATCAGTCGATCCGCGTGGCCGGCGCCAAGGTCATTCCGGCGGGCACCGTCAGCGTCACGCAGGATTACCACGTGCGCGAGGCGATCAACGAGCGCACGGCGGCCGCGCTTTACGTCGTCGCCCACCACACGGTGCAGTACGGCATGCTTTCGCTGGAGGAGTTCTGCGAGATCTGCCACGCCAAGAATGTGCCGGTGATCGTCGATGCCGCTTCGGAATACGATCTGCGGACCTTCCTCGCGCGCGGCGCCGACATCGTCGTCTACAGCGGCCACAAATTCCTGAGTGGCCCGACCAGCGGCATCGTCACCGGCCGCAAGGACCTGGTGCGCGCCGCCTATCTGCAGAATCGCGGCGTCGCGCGGGCCATGAAGGTCGGCAAGGAAAGCATCGCCGGCACCATGGCGGCGCTCGACGCTTGGGAAAAGCGCGACCATGCCGGCATTCGCCGGCGCGAAGAGGCGGCGCTCGATCTGTGGAAGGATGCGCTGCAAGGCATTCCGGGCATCGGCGCTGAGATCGTGCCCGACCCAACCGCCAACCCGCTCGACCGCCTGCAGGTCTTCGTCCGTCCGGAGAGCCGCTTCACCGCCGCGGGCCTAGCCTCGGCTTTGGCCGCCGGCTCACCGCCCGTCATCGTGCGCAACCATGAGGTCGAGCGCGGACACTTCTTCCTCGACCCGTGCAACCTGCATCCCGGCGAGGCCGAGATCGTCGCCGAGCGGCTGCGCGCGGTTCTGACCGCGAAGGAGCGTCCCGCGGATGCGATGAAAGCGGCGCGCAAGGATTCATCCGGGGCGCTGCGCTGGCCGGACTAGACCTCGCCACCGTCGGCCCACAGCCGCGACAATCCTTGCGGCTGCCGGCGAATTCCGCTAAGGCGCGCCTTTGCCGCCGGGAGCGAAAACCTTGACCGATCAGCGTGCCGACGTCGCCATCATCATGGGCAGCCAGTCCGACTGGGCGACGATGCGCCAGGCGGCGGAAACGCTGGATGCGCTGGGCATCCCGCACAAAAAACTGATCGTCTCGGCACACCGCACGCCGGACCGCCTCTATGAATTCGCCAAGGGCGCCAAGGCGGCCGGCTACAAGGTCATTATCGCCGGCGCCGGCGGCGCGGCGCACCTGCCCGGCATGACGGCGGCGATGACGCCGCTGCCCGTCTTCGGCGTGCCGGTGGAATCCAAGGCGTTGTCCGGCCAGGATTCCCTGCTCTCCATCGTGCAGATGCCGGCCGGCATTCCGGTCGGCACGTTAGCGATCGGCAAGGCCGGTGCCGCCAACGCCGCCCTTCTGGCCGCGGCCGTCCTGGCGCTGAGCGATGAAAAACTCGCCGCCCGCCTCGATGCCTGGCGCACCGCACAGACCGCCAAGGTCGCCACCGAACCGGCAGATACCCCGTGAGTCTGGCCCCGGGATCGACCATCGGCATCATCGGCGGCGGCCAGCTTGGCCGCATGCTGGCTATGGCAGCCGCTCGCCTTGGCTACCGCACGGTCGTGCTGGAGCCGGAGGCCGATTGCCCGGCGGCGCAGGTCGCCAACCGGCAGATCGTCGCCGCCTATGACGATCCGGCGGCCCTTGCCGAACTGGCCGGCGCCAGCGCTGTCGTCACTTACGAATTCGAGAACGTCCCGGTTCAAGCGGCGCAGACACTCGCGGCGCGCGTTCCCGTCTGTCCGCCGGCCCGCGCGCTGGAAATCGCGCAGGATCGCGTGACCGAAAAAAGCTTCCTGAACGGCATCGGCGTTCCCACAGCCGAATTCTGCCCAGTGGACAATGACGAGCAGCTGACGGCCGCGCTGAAGAAATTCAGCGGCAGCGGCGTGCTGAAGACGCGCCGCATGGGCTATGACGGCAAAGGCCAGCGCGTCTTCCGCAACATGGAGACCGGCGGCTTTGCCGGCACCTGCGAGGCGATGGGCAATGTGCCGCTGATCCTCGAATCGCTGGTCGCTTTCGAGCGCGAGATTTCGGTGATTGCCGCGCGCGGGCAGGACGGCTCGGTTGCAGCCTACGATCCAGCCGAGAATATCCATCGCGAAGGCATATTGCGAACGTCGACATTGCCGGCCGCCATCGCACCGGACACCGCATCGGCGGCGAAGCAAGCGGCAGCAAAAATCCTTGCGGCGCTCGACTATGTCGGCGTCATCGGCGTCGAGTTCTTCGTCCTCGCCGACGGTTCGCTTTTAGCCAATGAGCTCGCGCCGCGTGTCCACAATTCCGGCCACTGGACGGAAGCCGCCTGCATCGTTTCGCAGTTCGAACAGCATATCCGCGCCGTCGCCGGCCTGCCGCTGGGCTCGCCTGCACGGCATTCCGACTGTGTCATGGAAAACCTGATCGGCGATGACATGCTGAAGGTTCCGGCGCTGCTCGCCGAGCCCGGCCTGATGCTGCATCTCTACGGCAAGGCCGAGTCGCGGTCCGGCCGCAAGATGGGCCATTTCACGCGCATTGAGCGTCGGCGCTAACGCCGGCTACTGCACGTCTTCGTCCTCGTCCGGGCTGGCGCAGCTCGGATCGCCTTCCTGGCAGTTGGGGCCAAAGGTGAGTTGCTTGGTGCGCTCCGTGGTCAGCTCCGTCAGGCATTGCGAAACCTCCATCGGGTGGATGGAACCGCCCTCGCTGTCGGCGGTCGAATAGGCGCATTCGGCGTCGCGGAAGGCGATCCAGGCGCGCTGTGCGGTCTGCAGCAACTTGTTGGCCTTCTCGTCATTGCGGCCGACAATATCCTTGTAGGCGGCGTTGAGCTTGGCATCGGCCGCCTGATAATCGGCATTGGCGCAGATATTCATCATCGACTGGCTGTCGTCGCTGCGATCGCAGTCCTCGGCCCATGCAGCCGGAACCGTCGCGATGAGGACAAGGCATGCGGGCAGAAAGAGACGGCGCATGATAAGACTCCGTTTCGCTGAGAGCATCTGCAACCTAGAGGAATCGCTTGGCGTCGCAGAAATGCGGCTAAACAAATAGACATAACCGGAGGGGACCTATGTCCCGCTCTGGCGTGGCCCGCAACATTCCAGCCGCCTCTGAGTCGCGCAATGCCGCGCGTTACCTATGGCGAATATTTGATCAGCGCACCATTTGCGGCATAAGAGCCGCCCGCTTGCGGTTGACACGGGCAAGGCTCCTCGTTTATGAGCCACGCAAGTTCAAGGCGCGCTTTTTTCGGGCGCGCCTTTAAAATTCGGCCCGGGACCGGGCCCCCGACCGAACAGGCAAGACCATGAAGATCAAGAACTCGCTCAAGGCGCTCAAGGCGCGTCACCGCGACAACCGGCTGGTTCGCCGCAAGGGACGCATCTACATCATCAACAAGACCGCTCCGCGCTACAAGGCGCGCCAGGGCTGAGACTTGCGCGCGGCGCTAAGCGCCGCGCCGCTGATGTCGACTGCCGGTTCGCCGGACCCTCACGCTAAAATCATTTTGACGATCCGCCGTCCGGGACTAGATTCCGGACATGCGGATTCTTTTTGCATTCTTCATTGCCCTCGTCCTTTCCGGAACGACCTTGCCCGCTTCGGCGCAGGATGAGGCCACGCCGCCCGCCGCTTCGCCGCCGCCCGCCATCACGCCTCCGCCGGTCGCCTCGACTAGGCAGGGACGGCTCGACCAGCTCTTTGCCGATCTCAGACGCGAGCGCAACGAGAAGGCCGCCGAACGCATCGCCGGCCGCATCTGGAATGAGTGGAACCAGTCCGGCAGCGCCTCGATCGACCTGATGATGCGATGGGCGCAAAGGGCGGCGGAAGACCAGAAATTCGACGTCGCGCTCGATTTCCTCGATCAGGTGGTGACCTTGCAGCCCGATTATGCCGAAGGCTGGAACCGCCGCGCTACCGTGCATTTCCTGATGAAGAACTATGGAAAGTCGATGTCGGACATCGACCACACGCTGCGGCTCGAACCGCGCCATTTCGGCGCGCTGTCCGGTCTCGCGCAGATCATGGCCGAGACCGGCCACAAGCAGTCGGCGCTGGAAGCCTGGCAGAAGGTGCTCACCATCTATCCGATGATGCGCAGCGCCCAGGGCCAGGTCTCGACGCTGTCGGAAGACCTGGCCGGCGAGGGCATTTGAGGGGCAGCTCTTCGTCATCCTCGGGCTTGACCCAACGACCATGCCGTGACTTTCCGCGCCGCGACGGTGGTGCAGACCTCTGCTCCCCTGCAGCCGTCGCGCAAGGTGACGGCGTGGATGCCAGCGGCTTCGCGACGGAGCTTCGCTCCTGCTTCGTCCTGACGTTGACAGGCCGGCCAAGCTGAAGCGGGCAATAATTTGGGCTGGCAGCAGGCCGCCAGCTCGCCAAACTCGCCGTGCTCCTAAACTAAATCCACTCGCCCTCGTACTTTCCGCATGTATCTCATCTGCGTCGCGCTCCTCCTCCTCGTTGCCTTCCTCATCGCCCTTGCCGGCATTACCCGCGCCGGCGTCTGGCTGATCGAGCGCCGCAATCCGCCGATCGGCGCATTCGCCGACATCGATGGTGCCCGCATCCATTATGTCCACGTCCCCGCCGCCGGCGCCGATCTGCCGCCTGTCGTCTTCATCCATGGCGCCAGTGCCAATCTCAAGGACCAGATGCTGCCGCTGAGGCCTTTGCTCGAGGGCCGCGCCGAGCTGCTGTTCCTCGACCGACCGGGCTTCGGCTGGTCGGAGCGCGGCGACAACGAAACGCTGGCGGCGCAGGCCGACACTGTCGCCGCGTTGATGGATCGGCTCGGCATCGCAAGGGCGATCATCATAGGCCATTCCTTCGGCGGCGCGGTCACAACTGCCTTCGCGCGCCAGCATCCGCAAAAGACGCTCGGCCTCGTCTTCCTGGCGCCCGTGAGCCATCCGTGGCCGGGCGGCGCGACCGCCTGGTATTACAAATTGACGGCTGTTCCGGTGGTCGGCTGGCTGTTTTCCGAGACCATTGCTTACGCGGCGGGCATGCTGCGGATCGGCAATGCCACGGCCTGCGTGTTTTCACCGAACAATGTGCCGAAGGGCTATATCGGCAAGGCTTCCATTCCGCTTGTTCTGAGGCCGCCTGCCTTCCGCGCCAACGCCCGCGATGTGGCCCGACTTTACGATTATGTGCGCGCTGCCTCGCCTGGCTACCGTGAGATCAAGGCGCCGACCTTGGTCATCTCCGGCGATCGCGACAAGGTGGTCTATGCCACGGTCCATTCCGTCGGCCTCGAACGCGACATTCCCGGCGCCGAGCTGGTCTGGGTCGCGAATCTCGGCCACAAGCCCGACTGGATCGCCCCCGACCTCGTCGTCGGCGCCATCGAAAGGGCGGCCGGCGCGCCGGTCGACTTGCAGTCGATGGCGAGTGTTGTGGAAAGCCGGATCGCCGGCGACGCGCAAGGCGCTGACAGGTACCCGGAACTGAAGGTGCCGGACGCCGAGCTGGCGCCGGGCTAAGCTCGGGACCGGAAGGTGTCGAGATTCAAATTAGGCCGAGCCGAGCAGAGCGGATTCCCAGAACCGGAGCGGAGCGACTTGACCACATGAGCCCCGGAAGCGCAGGAAAGGCGCGCCTCACAGGCCGGTCCCACCTGAATACGGGCATACCTTAGTGCGTCTCTGAGCCGACATAGGCGATGCGCAGCATGTTGGTGGAGCCGGGCGTCCTCAGCGGCACGCCCGCCGTGATGATGACGCGGTCGCCCGGCTTGCCGAAGCCTTCCTCGAGGGCAATGCGGCAGGCGCGGTCGACCATATCGTCGAGGTCGATAGCGTCCTCCGAGACCACGCAATGCGTACCCCACAGAAGCGAGAGCCGGCGCGCCGTGTTGACGATCGGCGACAGCGCCACGATCGGCACTTGCGGCCGTTCGCGCGCGGCGCGCAGACCAGTTGTTCCAGAGGCGGTGTAGGAAATGATCGCCGACAGTTTCAGCGTCTCCGCGATCTCGCGCGCAGCGAGCGAAATGGCGTCGGCCCCGGTCGCTTCCGGTTCCGAGCGCTGGGCGTTGATGATGCCGGCATAAGTCGGGTCGGCTTCGACCTTGGTGGCGATGCGGTTCATCATCGCGACCGCCTCGACCGGGTAGGCGCCGGCGGCGGATTCGGCCGAAAGCATGATCGCGTCCGCGCCTTCGAAGACGGCGATCGACACATCCGAGACCTCCGCGCGGGTCGGCACGGGTGCGGTGATCATCGATTCCAGCATCTGGGTCGCGATCACCACCGGTTTGCCGGCGCGGCGGGCGGCTCGCGTGATCTGCTTCTGGATGCCGGGCACGGCCTCGAGCGGCATCTCGACGCCGAGATCGCCGCGCGCGACCATCAGCGCGTCGGAGAGTTCGATGATCTCGGCCAGGCGCGCCACCGCCTGCGGCTTTTCGATCTTGGCCATGATGAGGGCCCGGCCGCGCGCGATCTTGCGCGCTTCGGCCAGATCCTCCGGCCGCTGCACGAACGACAGCGCCACCCAGTCGACGCTTGCCGCCAGCACCGCGTCGAGATCGGCGCGGTCCTTCTCGGTCAGCGCGCCGACCGGCAGATCGGTGTCGGGCAGGCTGACGCCCTTCTTGTCGGAGATGCCGGTGCCGGCGACCACCGTGCAGGCGATCGACTTGCCGTCGCTCTTGACCGCCTTGAGCTCCAGCTTGCCGTCATCGATCAAAAGACGGTGACCGGCCTCGACCGAGTTCAGGATTTCCGGATGCGGCAGGTAGACGCGCTTCGACGTGCCGGGTTCCGGACTGTCATCCAGCGTGAAGGTCTGGCCGACGGTCAGTGCTTCCTTGCCATTGGCGAACTTGCCGACCCTGAGCTTTGGCCCCTGAAGATCGGCGAGAATGCCGATCGGCCGCCCGACCGCCGCCTCGACGGCCCGGATGCGGCCGACAAGCGTGCGCATCAGCTCGTGGTCGGTATGGCTCATATTGATGCGGAAGACGTCGGCGCCTGCCTCGAAGAGCTTTCGCAGCATCTCCTCGGAGGAGGAAGCCGGACCGATGGTGGCGAGGATCTTGACCTTGCGGTTACGTCTCATTGATTGTTCGTTCCCGGAGCGGGGGCCGCTGGCGCGCCGCCCGTTGCGGGCTCGTCAGTCAGCTGGACCATCCAGCTTGCCTGCTCGCCCGTGTCATATTCCTGAAATCCGGCGCGCTGAAAGCCCCGGGCGACGCAATCATTCACGCCGGCAATCTTGAACTCTTTTTCGGCGACGCACATGTTGATCGGGCCGTCCCAACGCCCGCCGCGCTCGGCGTCTTCTGCATAAAGATAGTAAAACCTTGATGACAGCGGCCCCTCGATCAGCGTCTTGCAGGTCGACCCCTCGATGTGCCACCAGCCCTCTGTGATCCAGCCGGCCTTCGCCCGATAGCCGATGCCGACGCCGACCAGGTTCTGCGTCGCGTTGCAGACGCGGAAGTCGGCGCGCGCCGGCGAGGTCGCGGCGAGCGCGCACAGGCCCGCGCCAAAGATCAGGAGCGGCAGGCTCAGGCGCTTGCGCAGCCTGCCGGCGCAACCCAATCCAAAACCCTTGGCGAACCACATCTGCATCGTCGAAGCACCTTTTCAGCAAACTCCGGGCGCATGTCAACGCGCCGTTTTATGCAATTCCAATCGATTTAGAAGGGTCCGGTGAACGATTTGGCGTCCCATCCGGGATTCTTTGCAGAAACCGTGGCCAAACAACGGCATTGCGCCTCAGTCCTCTTCGTGGAATGACGATACCACCCCGCCCGGACGCCAGCGAACAGACCGTTTTCAGCCGATGACCCGATCCACAGCTTTCGCGCCCTTCGACATCGTCGAGGGCGACCGCAAGAAGGGCATCGTGCTTCTGGCCGATCACGCCCGTCGCGACCTGCCGGAAGAATATGGCAGCCTCGGCCTGCCGGCTGCCGAGTTCGAGCGCCACATCGCCTATGACATCGGCGTCGAGACGGTGACGCGCGAGTTGGCGGCGGCGCTCAATGCGCCGGCCGTGCTGGCCGGCTTCTCCCGCCTTCTGATCGACCCCAACCGGGGCGAGGACGACCCGACGCTGATCCGCCAGCTCTATGACGGTACCGTCGTGCCGGGAAACTATCCCATGGCCGCCGAAGAGCGGGAGAGACGGCTCGACCGCTTCTACCGCCCCTATCACGACGCGGTCGGGGCGATGATTTCCTCGGTGGCGCAGGCCTCCGGCAAAGCGCCGTTCATCTTCTCGGTGCATTCCTTCACCCCTCGCATGCAAGGCTTCATCCGCCCCTGGCATGTCGGCATCTTGTGGGACCGCGACGACCGCGTTGCGCGGCCGCTGATCGACATGCTGGCCGAAGACAAGGCGCTGATCGTCGGCGACAACGAGCCCTATGACGGCGCGCTGCGCGGCGACACCATGTTCCGCCATGCCATTGTCAACGGCTATGCCCATGCCCTGCTCGAGATCCGTCAGGACCTGATCGCCGACCGCGCTGGCGCTGTTCAATGGGCGGAGCGATTGGCTCCGATCGTTGACGCCGTCGACCGCCGTGCCGATATACACGAGGTGAAGATGTTCGGCTCGCGCACCGGGCCGGCCTAAAAAACGGCCGAGAGGCCGGGGACCACGAAATGACCGAACTCAGCGAAGAACGGAAACGCGATTTCGAGGCCGCCGCCTTCCGCCGGCTGGTCGAGCATCTGCGCGCACGCGGTGACGTCCAGAACATCGACCTGATGAACCTGGCCGGCTTCTGCCGCAACTGCCTGTCGAACTGGTATCGCGAGGCGGCCGAGGCCGACGGCATTGCGCTGACAAAGGACGAATCGCGCGAGATCATCTATGGCATGCCCTATGCCGAATGGCAGGCGCTCAACCAGACCGAAGCCTCCGAGGCCAAGAAGGCTGAGTTCGAGGCCAGGCGGCCGAAGGATCATTGAACGGTCCTATTTGGCTCGCCCCTGCTGCTTTGTCATCCCAGGGTCTGCGCGCGTCGCTTCGCTCCTGCTTCGCCCATGGATGGCGAAGGAGGCGTTTCGGCCAAATCTCCAAAGTAGAGCCCATTCCTCACAGGTCCGCGCCTCTTGGTCCAACGCTTCTGCCATAGCGCTTCTTGACTACAAATTGAATCGATCTAATTTGCCGCGCAAAGCATTCGGACTTCAAACCATGAGCGTGCAAACCACAAGGCAAGCCGCGACGCGCGGCCGCTGGGCCGTTGCCGGCATTTTCCTGGCCAATGGCTTTCTCA
Source organism: Mesorhizobium sp. M1A.T.Ca.IN.004.03.1.1 (assembly GCF_003997555.1). Lineage (NCBI taxonomy): Bacteria > Pseudomonadati > Pseudomonadota > Alphaproteobacteria > Hyphomicrobiales > Phyllobacteriaceae > Mesorhizobium > Mesorhizobium sp. M1A.T.Ca.IN.004.03.1.1. The sequence continues at coordinate 462,736 of NZ_RZTV01000004.1, forward strand.
CCGGCAGCTGGGCGCCGCAGATCCCGGTGTTTCTGACCCGGCTGGACATCTCGAAATTCACCCTCGGCCTGCTGATCCTGTTGTTTGGTGTCGGCGCGGTGATGGCGATGACCTGGTGCGGCCATCTCATTTCCAGGCACGGCTCGCGCCCCGTGCTGCGCTGGTTCGGCATCTGCGGCAGTTTCGGCCTGCTGGTCGTGGCACTTGCGCCCAACGTGCCGCTCGCGGCCCTCGCGATGCTCGTCTTCGGCGGCTCGATCGGCGGCATGGACGTCGCCATGAATTCCAACGCGGTGATCGTCGAACGACGGCTCTCCCGCGCCATCATGTCGTCCTCGCATGGCTTCTGGAGCCTCGGCGGCTTCGCCGGCGGCGCGCTTGGTGGCTATTCCATTCAGAACTACGGCTATCTCGCGCATGCGATTGCGGTGACGGCGCTCGCCTTTTTGGTCATCGCCTTTGCTGTTCGCTACCTCATCGCCGACGACAGGCCGCAGGCCGCCGAGCATCAGAAATTTACGCTGCCGCGGCACACAATTGTCTATCTGGTCGGGTTGATGGCGCTGCTCACCATGGTCTCAGAGGGCGCCGTGCTCGACTGGGCCGCGCTCTACCTCCAGCAGGAGCTCGGCGCCGACCTTGCGATTGCCGGCCTCGCCTATGCTGCCTTCTCCGGCGTCATGGCGCTCATGCGCTTTCTCGGCGACGGCGTGCGCAACCGCTTCGGCGCGGTGGCGACGCTGCGCGGCTCGGCGCTTGTCGCTGCCGCCGGCATGTTGGTGGCCGGCCTCTCCCCCTCGCCTTATCTTGCCATTGCCGCTTTCGCCTTCTGCGGTTTCGGCATCGCCAATATGGTGCCGATCCTGTTTTCGGCCGGCGGCAACCAGGAAGGCTTGTCTTCCGGCACCGGCATGAGCGTCGTCACCACGATGGGCTATTCAGGAATCCTGGTGGCGCCGTCGGCGATCGGCTTCGTCGCCGAGCATTCGAGCTTCGGCCCGATCTTCGTAGCGCTTTCCGGCCTGCTGGTCATCGTGCTGTTGATGGCGAACCTCGCTTACCGCGCGGAATTTGCCGCCGAGCCTGCGCCGGCGGAGTAGCGCTTCAGCTCTTCATGCATGAAATCCGCGACGCGGCGGATGCGCATGCTGGTGCGCACGTCACGGTGCATTGCAAGCCACACCGGCAGCTCGGGCAAGGGAACCTCCGGCAACAGCTTCTCCAGTCGAGGATCGCGGCTAGCGAGCGGCTCCTGGCCGATGCCGATGCCATTGCCGGCCCGCACCGCCTCCCACAGCACGATCTGGTTGTCGGTCCTGAAGCGGAAGTTGCTGCGGCTGACCGGGATGCCAAACGCGGTGAGGCCGCGAACGATCTCATCGCTGCGGTCGAAACCGACCAAAGGATGGTCGACGAGATCGCTCGGCTTCTGCGGGCGTCCATGTCGGTCGAGATAGGATTTCGCAGCACATATGCAGAGCGCGATATCGGTGACCTTGCGCGCCATCAGCTCGTTCTGCGCCGGCCTGACCATGCGGATGGCGATGTCGGCGTCGCGCCGCAGCAGGTTCTCGACCTGGTTGGAAGCGACGATCTCGACCTCGATGCCCGGCTCTTCCTCGCCAAGGCGCGCCGTGATCTGCGGCAGCACGCAGGCCGCAACCACCTCCGAGGCAGCGATGCGCACCGTACCCTCGATCGCCTCGACCGAGCCCAGCGCAAGCAATGAGAATGCATTGGCCTGCTCGCTGACTGCCTTTCCGCGCTCGTAGAGTGCGCTGCCTGCCTCCGTCAGTTCGTAGCCGCGCCGCCCGCGCCGGAACAGCGTGACGCCGAGCGCCTGCTCCAGCTCGGCGATGTGGCGGCCGAGCGTCGGCTGGCTTGATGCGAGCTTGCGCGCGGCGGCCGAAAGGCTGCCGGTCTCGGCCACCACGACGAAGCTCTTGATCAGATTCCAGTCGAATTCATTCATTCGTTTTTGAATAACAGAGTGCCGATCTTAGTCAATTTCCATTCGACTTTGAAGACGTCAGATTAAGCGGGCAAACGCAAGCAACGGAGACGAACAATGACCAAGATCGCAATTCTGGGCGCCAATGGCCGGCTCGGACGCGTGGTTGCCAAGGCCTTCATCGACGCCGGTTTCGACGTCCGCGCCGTCACCCGCACCGGCAAGGTGCCGGCCGAGCTCAAGGGCGCTATTGCCGTCGCCGGCGATGCTCTGGACCGCCAGTCGCTGATCCGCGCCACGCAAGGCGTCGACATCATCTTCAATGGCTTGAACCCGATCTATACCGACTGGGGCAAATGCCTGCCGATGACCGAGAACGTCATGGCAGCCTGTCGGGCCAACGGCGCGCTGCATCTCTTCCCGGGCACTGTCTATAATTACGGCTCGCCGATGCCGCAGGTGATCACCGAGGAGACCCCGTGCCTTCCTACCACCGAGAAGGGCCGCATCCGTGTCGCCATGGAGGAGCTTTTCCGTCGCGAAGCCGATGCGGGCCGTGTGCGCACCATTCTGCTTAGGGCCGGCGACTTCTTCGGCGGCACCGGCAGCGGCGGCTGGTTCGACCTCGTCGTCGCCGCCAAGATGGAAAAGGGGGTCTACACCGCCGCCGGCCCGGCCAAGCTCGTGCACGAATGGGCCTATCTGCCCGACTTCGCGGTGGCTTTTGTCGCACTGGCGCGCAATCTCGATAAGCTCGGCTTTTACGAGGCCATCAATTTCCCCGGCCACGCCGTCACCGATCTCGACATCAAGGCCGCCGCCGAAAAGGCGCTCGGCCGCAAGCTGAAACTCACCTTCATGCCCTGGTGGGTGCTGCGCGCCGGCAGCCCGCTCGTAACCATGTGGCGCGAGATCGTCTCGATGTCCTACCTGCGGTTCGAGCCGCACCGGCTGGCGTCAGCGCGCCTGGAAAAGGTCATCGGCGAAATCCCGCACACCCCGCTCGACCGAGCAGTGGCGGAAGCCATGCAAGACATCGGCATAGCCGTCGCGCCCATGCGTCAGGCCGCCTGAGCAAAGAACAACCTCAAGATGAAAACGGCCGGACTTCAAGGCCCGGCCGCAAATCGTCGTCGGTTCAGATCCTGCCCATCAAAAGCAGGATCAGCAACACTACCAGAATGACTCCCACAATCCCCGAAGGCCCATAGCCCCAAGACCGCGAGTGCGGCCATGCCGGCACGGCGCCGATTAGGATCAGGATCAGGATTATTACGAGAATTGTACCGATCGTCATTGAAAACCCTCGCCGTCTGGTTGAACTTCGAGGGAACAATGCAAAAAGCCGCCCGGTAGTTCCCGAGCGGCTTCCATGTACCTGAGTTGCGAAGTCGCCCTACTCGGCGGCTTTCGGGAAGGCGACCGCCGGCTCGGCATTGGCTTGCGCTACCGGCTCGCCTGTCGAGAGCTCGCCCTTGCCGCGGCGGAACAGGCGGCCGAACCAGCCACGCCGGGCGCCGGGCTTCACCTTGGCGCGGGTGAACACCATCAGCATCGAGGGCGTCACCACCAGCGTCAGCAAGGTGGCGAAGGACAGGCCGAAGACGATCGCCGACGACAGCGAAATCCACCATTGCGTCGATGGCGCGTTGATCGTCGTCTCGTGATGGAAGATTTCGAGACCGAGGCCGAAGGCGATCGGCAGCACGCCGAGGATCGCCGAGACCGCCGTCAACACCACGGGCCTGGCGCGTTCGCGGCAGGTCTGCAGCACGGCATCCATCTTGTCCCAGCCTTCCTCGCGCAGCCGGTCATAGGTGTCGATGAGCACGATGTTGTTGTTCACCACCACGCCGGCAAGCGCAATGACGCCGATGCCCGACATGACGATGCCGAAGGCCTCCCCTGTCAGAAGCAGCCCGAGGAACACGCCGATCGTCGCCATGACGACGCAGGAGAGAACAAGCCACACGCTGGTGAACTTGTTGAACTGCGCGAGCAGCACCAGGAAGATCAGGAAGATCGCCGCGCCGAAGGCTTTGCTGAGGAAGGCGCTGGCTTCCGCGCTGTCCTCGTTGGAGCCAGCGAGCTTCCAGCGTATGCCGCTGCCGAGATCCATGTCGGCCACGGCCTTGGTGGCTTCCGCCTGCACCGCTGCCACTTGCGCGCCGGCGCTGACATTGGCTTGCACCACCACGGTGCGCGCGCCGTCGATGCGGTTGAGGACGCCGACTGTCGGCTCGGGCTTCCTGACCACGAAGTTCGAGATCGGCACCGAGCCTTGCGAGGTCTGCACCCTGAGCTCGTCGAGCGTCGAGAGCGTGCGCCGGTCTTCCGGCAGGCGCAGGCGAATGTCGACGGCGTCGTCGGCGCCGGCCGGCCGGTACTCCGACAGCTTGAGACCGTTCGTCACCAGCTGCACCACAGTGCCCACCGAGGTCGGGCTGATGCCGTATTGCGCCGCCTTGGCGCGATCAACCTCAAGCGCCCAGTCGACGCCGGGCGGCGGCAGGCCGTCGGAAACATCGATCACGTTGGGGATCTTGGCGATGCGCGCGGCGACGGCGCGCGCCTTGTCGTCGAGCCCGGCCGGGTCGGCGGCCGAAAGCCTGATCTGGATCGGCTTGCCGGTCGGCGGGCCGGCCTCGGGCACGCGCACTTCGACATCGACCCCGGGAATGCCGGCCATGACGCCACGCAAATCATCGAGGATTTGGTTGGCGGACTTGCGCTCGCGCCAGTCGACGAATTCGTACTGGATCACCCCGACCACGTCTTCCGGGATGTCCTGGCCGCCGCCTTGCGTCTTGCCGACGCGCGTGTAGACCGATTTCACGCCCGGCCAGCCGAGCAGGCGGCTTTCCGCCGTCTTGGTTGCGGCGTCCATTTCGGCCAGCGAAAGGTTGCCGCGGGCATGCACATAGAGCAGGCCGTAATCCGGCTCGACGCTGGGGAAGAACTCGACGCCGGCGCCGTATTTCGAATAGGCGAAACCGACGCCGACCAGCAGGCCGACGGTGAGCAGGATGACGGTCATCGGGAAACGCACCGCCTGCTTGACCAGAGCCATATACCAGCCGTCGCGATCGCTGTCCTCGTGATGCGCCGGCGCCTTGGCGAAGATGGCGCCGAGCGTCGGCGCGAAGACCAGCGCATAGAGCATCGAGGCCGACAGCGTCACGATCAGCGTGATCGGCATGTACTTCATGAAGTCGCCGATGATGCCGGGCCAGAAGAGCAGCGGCGAGAACGCGGCGATGCGCGTCATTGTCGCTGCGATGACCGGGCCGGCCATGCGCTTGGCGGCTAGCGCGAAGGCATCGGCCTTCGGCATGCCCTCGTTCATGCGCCGCTCCGCGAATTCGGTGACGATGATGGCATCGTCGACCAGCATGCCGACCGCCAGGATGAGGCTGAACAGCACGATCATGTTGATCGTGTAGCCCATCATCGCAAGCAGCAGGATGCCGATCAGGAAGGACGACGGAATGGCGAGGCCGATGAGCAGCGAGGCGCGTCCCGACAGCGCGTATAGGATCACGATAAACACCAGGATGACCGCGATCATCACATGGTTCTGCAGGTCGCCCAAAAGCTGGTTGACGAAGACCGACTTGTCCTGCGTGTAGGTGACGTGCATGCCTTCCGGCATCGTCTTGATGAAGGTGTCCGACACCTCCCGGACATGGTTCAGCGTGTCGATCAGGTTGGCGCCGATGCGCTTCTTCACCTCGATGGCGATCGCCGGCTTGCCGTCGAGGCGGGTCACTGTCTCGGCGTCCTTGAAGGTGGAGCGGATGGTGGCGACGTCCTTGGCCTGCACCACGGCATTGGGCGTGGCGACGACCGGCAGTTTGGCGACGTCTTCGGGCGTCTCGATCAGCGACGGCACCTTGACCGCGTATTTGCCCTCGGAGCCTTCGAGATTGCCGGCCGCGACCAGGCTGTTGGAGGCGCCGACGCCCTGGATCACCTGATCGAGCTGGAGTCCGTAGGAGGAGAGCTTCACCGGATCGATGACGACTTCGACCAGATCGTCGCGCGCGCCCTGCAGCGAGCCTTCGAGCACGCCTGGCACCTCCTCGATGCGGTCGCGCAATTCGCGCGCCGCCGACGTCAGCACGCGCTCCGGCACGTCGCCGGAAAGCGTGACGACGAGAACCGGGAATTCCGAGACGTTGACTTCAGTGACGGTCGGCTCCTCCGCCGCCTGCGGCAGGTCGGCCTTGGCGTCCTGCACCTTGCTGCGCGTGTCCTGCAGCGCGGTGGCCAGATTGGTCTGCGGCTGGAACTCGACCAGCACGTAGCCGCCGCCCTGGAAGGCGGCCGAGCGCATCTCCTTGAGCCCCTTCAGGCTCTTGAGCTTGCTTTCCATCGGCCTGAGCAGCAGCCGTTCGGAGTCCTCCGGCGATATGCCCTGGTAGATCAGGCTGACATACATCATCGGAATCGGAACGTCCGGCTCCGCTTCCTTCGGCGTCGACTGATAGGCGACCCAGCCCGCGACGAGCAGGAACATCAGCGCCGATATTGTGAGGCGGGCGTTGTGAATGGCGAGTCTGACGATGTCCATGACTTATGCCTGCTGTTTCCCTGGAAGCCGCGACATTGGCCAGCGGCGCCGGTCGAGCCGGCACGGCGGCCGCGCTATTGCGTGCCGGCGGAGGCTTCGCTGATCAGCTTGTTGATGGTTGCCTGGTCGGCCTCGACCGGCTTCACCAGATCGCCTTCCTTCACCAGTTCCTGGCCGGCGACGATGATGCGCGCGTCCTGCGGGATGCCGCCAAGCACCAGTCCCTTCGGCGTGTCGTCGACGAGGTCGATCGGGAAGAACGCCACCTTGTCGTCCTTGCCGACGGCGCGGATGCCGAGGTCGCCCTTGTCGCCCAGCGTCACCACCGAGCGCGGCAGCATGACCGCATCGGTCGGCTGGGCGCTGAGCGTGATCTCGGCCGTCATGCCGGCGGGGATGGAGCCGTCGGCATTGGGGATGGCCACCTCGACACGGAAGGTGCGGGTCTGCGAGGAGGCGTCACGGCTGATGTAGCGCACCGTGCCGGTGACTTTCTGGTCGTTGACAAGGCGCACATTGGCCTGGTCGCCGATCTTGATGTAGCGCAGGTCGCGCTCGCTGATCTCGCCGCGCGCGATCACCGGGTCGAGCTTGAGGATGGTGGCCACCTCGCCGCCCTGCATCACCGAGCTGCCGAGCTCGACGGGCACGCGGTCGATGACGCCGTCGAAAGGCGCCTTCACTTCGTTGCGGTCGAGTTCGGCCTGCGCCGTCTCCAGCATGGACTGCGCCGCCGTCAGGTTCGACCGAGCAGTGTCGAGCTGCAGCTTGGGCAGGTTGCCGGTCTTGGCCAGCCGCTCGGCTGCGTCGAGCTCGGCCTTGCGCTGCGCCAGCAGCTGCCTGGCATTGTCGACATTCGAGAGCTTCTCCTCGGCGGCAAGCATCAGCACGAGGTCGCCGGTCTTGACGTGATCGCCCTGCTTGACCGGGAGCTTATCGATGACACCGGCGACGCGGACAGCAAGCACAGCGCGCTTGTCGGCTTCGGTCAGGCCCGAGATCCGTATCGCCCGCGCGAAGGTTTTGCGCGGCGGCGTCACCACCGCGACGGTGCGCAATGCTGCCTTCGGCTCGGCCTCCGCCGTCTTCGGCTTTTCGGCGCCGGACTGCGCGGCTTTGCCTGCTTCTCCCTCCTTCTGGTGATCGGCGGCGCTGCCCACGGACGAGAACTCGCCCGTTGCCATCCAGGCAGCGAATCCGATGAGCACAGCAATGGCTGCAAGCTTGTGAAACCTGATTTTCGGCATCGTCATTTTTTCCGTTGCAGGCTTGGGCGAGGTCGACGGTTTCGATCCCCGGGCGCGCGGCCGATATGGGGGCGCGCAGAGCCATCTTCAATTTGCCGTGATCGGCGAAGCGCGCTTCTACCGCAAAGCCGTTGCGCAAAACAGTCAGAAACTTTGATGGATTATTGCGCCGCCGAGCTTGAGGCGCTGGTTTTTTCCGCGTTTTACATGCTGGACTGCTTGACTTTTCTCAATCGGGGCCGGTTTTTCAGCCGATCGGACACTCAATGGCAGCAGGCGTCAGTATGATGAAGAATTTTTTTGCGAAATGACATGTCGCATTGGCATGGGGCAGTCAGAGGACGCGCCCAATCCGAAAATATATCCGATCAGGTGATCAGGTTAAGCAAGCGGAACAGCCGCTCGAATGTGCGGCCATAAGGCGGCCTGAGCAGGGCCCCGGCACTCAGCCTGGATTGGACGAAGATCGGCTTTTCCTTGCTGAAGGTGCGGAAACCCCATTCGCCGTGATAGGCGCCCATGCCGCTCTCGCCGGCGCCGCCGAATGGCTGCCGTTCCTGCACCAGATGCATCATGCAGTCGTTGACCGTCACGCCGCCGGCAACGGTTTCTTGCATGATCCTTTGGCGATTGGCGCTGTTCTTGCCGAACCAATAGAGGGCGAGCGGACGCTCGCCGCGGTTCACGTGACCGATCGCCTCATCGATCGTGCCGTATTCGAGGATCGGCAGCACCGGCCCGAAGATTTCCTCGCGCATCAGCCGCAAACTCTCGCCGGCGTTCCTGACCAGGACAGGCGCCATCTTGCGGTCGCACCAGCCGAGCTTTTCATTTGCCGGGTTGACCTCGGTGACATCGGCACCGCTTTCGCGCGCCTCGGCGACCATGTCGCTCAGCCGCCGCTGGTGCCGTTCGCTGACGATGGCCGTGTAGTCGGGATTGTCGCCCAGGCGCGGATAGAGCTGCGCCATCGCGCCGGCAAGTTTTGCGGCGATCGCCGCGCCTTGCCCTTGCGGGACCATCAGATAGTCGGGTGCGATGCAGGTCTGGCCCGCATTCAAGAGCTTGCCGTAGGCGACGCTCGCGACCGCAGCGTCGAGATCGCACGACGCATCGAAGATCGCCGGCGACTTGCCGCCAAGTTCGAGCGTCACCGGCGTCAGATTGGCGGCCGCGGCTAGCGCCACCTGCCGGCCGACCGCGGTGGAGCCGGTGAACAGGAGATGATCGAAAGGCATGGACACGAATGTCTTGCCGACTTCGGCATCGCCGACCACAACGCTCATCTCGTCGGAAGAAAAATGCTCTTCGACCAACCGGGCGAGCAGGTCCGAAAAGTTCGGCGTCAGCTCGGACGGCTTGAGCAGCACCCGGTTGCCGGCGGCTAGAGCGGCAGTTGCCGGCGCGATGGCAAGCTGGAACGGATAGTTCCAGGGCGAGACGATGCCGACGACCCCGAGCGGCTGCGGCAGAAGGCGGTTGCGCCCCGGCAGGAACGGCAGGCTGGTGGCGACGCGGCGCTCGCGCATCCAGCCGCGCAGATGCCGGATGGCGTGCTTGATGCCGGCGCGAACGACGAACAGTTCCGCAAGCCGCGTTTCCTGCGCCGCCCGTCCAGTGAAATCGCTGTCGATCGCCGTGCAGATCTCGGCTTCATGCTTTTCGGTCAGCGCCAGCAGCCGCTTCAGCCGATCCTTGCGCACTGCGAGGCCAGGAAAGGGGTCCTTCTCGAAGGCCCTGCACTGCGCCTCAAACTTGACCCCGAGAGAGTTCTGTCTGGTCTGCAGCATCGCTACCTCCCGTTTACGCCGAGGTAAACTACTCGCGCGACGGAGGTGAATCCAGCATATCGGCGGTTCCGCAAGGGAAACCTCAGCGCCTGCTGAAACGTGCGAGAGGGTTGGGCAACTAGGCTCGCCGGCGCGCTGACTCTGGCTTGATGCGCGCGGCGAGGAATTCCTTGACCCGCCGGCCCGGGGCCGGGCCGCGCATCGGCTTGAAGCCGTCGTCGAGCTCGCCCGAGAGGTCGAGCGTCGCTCGGCTGCCGACCGCGTCGTAGTTCTCCTCCAGCCAGTCGCTGGCCGCACTGCGGCCAAGGTCGCGCAGATAGGCGAGGAAGGCCCATTCGGCGTTGACCTTGGACGAGGCCGACAGATCCTTGAAAGCCTCGTCGGCATCGATGCGGTGCATGCGGATGTCGCGGTATTCGCCATGCGGCAGCCGTCCCGCCGCGATCAGTTCCTTGACGAAGGCGATCGAGCGGAATTCGCGCAGCAGCCCGGCATTGAAGGTGATCTCGTCGATGCGGTTCTGGATCTCGTTGGCGCTCTTCGGCGTGCCTTCGCGCACCACCGGATTGATCTGCACGAGAAGCACGTCCTCGGTCGCCGCGGTCTTGAAGAAGGGATAGAGCGCCGGATTGCCGCCATAGCCGCCATCCCAATAGGGCACGCCCTTGATCTCGACGGCACGGAACAATTGCGGCAGGCAGGCCGACGCCATCACCGTGTCGAGGTCGATCTCGCCATCCGAGAAGACGCGCAGCTGCCCGGTCTCGACATTGGTCGCTGAAATGAAGAGCTCCATCGACTTGCAGGCGTGCACGTTGCCGAAGTCGATCTCCTTCTTGACCACATCGCGCAGCGGGTTGAGGCCGAGCGGATTGGCGACGTAAGGCGAGAAGACCCGCGACATGGTGTCGAAGAAGAAATAGCCGGGCGTGTTCTCGATCGACCAGTTCCCCCAGACGACGTCCCACGGCATGCGTTGCACCGGGCTGAACCGCCCCTTCGAGGCCACAGCACGCCAGAAATCGTCGAGCTTCTTGCGCGCGCCCTCAACGCCGCCGCGTACGAAGCCGTCGGCCAGCGCCACCGCGTTCATCGCGCCGGCGCTGGTGCCTGACACGGCAGCGATCTCAAGCCGCCCGTCTTCGAGCAGACGATCGAGCACGCCCCAGGAGAAGGCTCCGTGCGAGCCGCCGCCCTGAAGCGCGATGTTGATCTTCTTCTTGTCCCCCGCCTTGCCGTTCTTCGCCATGGCGTTCCTTGTCTCGATGTGCCGGCCTGCCCCTGCGTCATTGGAGCAGGACCGCTGCCGTCAGCCTATGTTGCAGCGCAGCATATAAGGACGGACCAAGGCAAGAACACGAGCACACAAGCGTGATCGGGTGAAATTTCGCTCATGAAAAAACTGTCCGCTGCCGGACGCGGAGTATTGCATTAGGGTTTGCTCGCGGCGTCAGGCGACGAGATCGGGCACCGGCCCGACATAGCGCGACTGCGGCCGGATCAGGCGTCCGGTCGCCTGCTGCTCGCGCGCATGCGCAATCCAGCCGGCGACGCGGCCGGCGGCAAAGACGTTGGAGAACGCCTCCTTCGGGAAGCCCGCGGCTTCGAGCAGGAGCGCGGTATAGAATTCGACATTGGTCTGGATCGAGCGTTGCGGCTTGAGGACCTTGAGCACGTCGAGTGCCGCCTGCTCCACCGTCTCGGCGAAGGCCAGCCGGCGGCCGGACTCATTTCGTGTGCCCAGCCGCCGCACGACGGCTTTCAGCACGTCGGCACGCGGGTCGCGTACGCGGTAGATGCGATGGCCGAAGCCCATGATGCGCTCGCCGCGCGCTATCTCGTTTCGCAGCCAGGCGGCCGCGTCGCCGCTCGCCTCGATCGCGTCGAGCATCTCGATCACCGGCCCCGGCGCGCCGCCATGCAGCGGGCCTTTGAGCGCGCCGAGCCCGGCCAGGATCGCCGAGGTCAAGCCCGCCTGCGTCGACGCCACCACCCGCGTTGCGAAGGTCGAGGCATTGAGCCCATGGTCGCAGACCGTCACCAGATACGTATCGAGCGCCTTGGCAAGCGCCGGCGAGGCCGTACCGGAGAGCATTCGCAGCATGTCGTTGGCATGATCGGCGCGTGCGTCCGGAGGAACAGGCTTCTCGCCGCGTCCGAGCCGCAGCAGGGCCGGCGTTAGCACCGCCGGCGCCGCGATCAGCCGGAGCGCGTCGGCGAGCGAGTCGCCGTCGGGCAGAAGAGCGATGCCGGTGCGCATGCCGCTGTAGACATCGAGCGCTGGAAGTTCAGCGAGCATCGACTGCAGCCGTTCGAAAACCTCGACACGCGCATTGCCGATCGCCTTCTCCAGCTCGTCGTCGCCGGGAAGCTCGTCAAAGAACCCGTCGAACAAGAGGCGGACCACCTGCCCGTAGCGCCAGTGCCCGGCGAGTTCCGTCAACGAATGGCCTCGGATGGTGAGATGGCCGCCCGCGCCGTCGACATCGGAAAGAACCGTCTCCGCCGCCACAACATCATCGAGCCCATTTGCCATGACTGTCTCCTTGACCCTTTGTGCACTGCAGTTAATGCTCTACAATCAACGCATCAATCTTGATCAACTGAATCAATATGAGGGGGTGCGAACTTGTCCGAATGGCTGACGCGGGAGGAAGCGCTGGCGCGGCTCAAGGTCCGGCCGCAGACCCTTTACGCCTATGTCAGCCGCGGCCGCATCGGCATGCGGCCCGACGGGGCCGATCCGCGCCGCAGCCAGTATCGAGCCGACGACATAGCCGCGCTCGCCACCCGTCGGGCGCGCGGGCGCAGCCCCCAGGCGATCGCCGAAAGCGCCATCGCCTGGGGCGAGCCAGCGATCACCACTGCCATCTCGACCGTGCTGCACGGCCGCCTCGTTTATCGCGGCAAGGATGCCGTTGCGCTTGCCGCGACAGCGACGCTGGAGGAGGCAGCAAGCCTGCTTTGGGCATCCGGCGCCGCGATATCCTTCGCATCGCTGACGCCTTCGATCGTTCGCGAGAGCGGCACCCCGACGGCCTTTGCAAGATTGTCGGCGCTTGCCGCGGCTGGCCGGCCTTCGCTCGGCCGCAGGCCGGGCATGCTGCAGCAGGATGGCGCCAGCGCCACCAGCGTGCTCGCGACGTCACTCGGTGCAAGCCCGGGGGCGGAGCCGGTGCATGAAAGGCTGGCGCGCGGCTGGTCGGTCGACGCTGCCGGTGCCGATCTCATCCGCAAGGCGCTGGTGCTTTTGGCCGATCACGAGCTCAACGCCTCGACCTTCGCCGCACGCGTCGCCGCTTCGACCGGCGCGCCGATCGTGGCCTGCCTGCTTGCCGGGCTCGCTGCCCTTACCGGCCCGCGTCATGGCGGCGCCGGCGCCGCGGCCATCGCGCTGGTCGAGGATGCCGAGCGGCTCGGGCCGGACGAGACGATCGCGCGCTGGCTGGCCCACGACCGGCCGCTGCCCGGCTTCGGCCATCAGCTCTATCCCGAAGGCGATCCGCGCGCCGAGGCTCTGCTGCCCGACCTCGACATCGCTGACAATCTGCTTCAGCTGCGCGACGCCGTCCTTGCCGCGACCGGCATGCGCCCGAATGTCGACTTCGCGCTGGCCGCGCTGACGCGCAGCCTCAATCTCCCCGCCGACGCGCCCTTTCGCCTGTTCGCGCTCGGTCGCAGCATCGGCTGGACGGCGCATGCCATCGAGCAGGTGACGAGCAACAGGCCGATCAGGCCGCGAGCCCGCTATGACGGCCCTGCAGGAACACCTGACGGCTAGCCATCACGACATGGTGTCGAGCTTGCGCTGCATGGCGGCGATCTGCGCCTTCAATTCCTGCAGGTCGTCGGATTTCTCGTCCTTCTTCGGCGGCTCGGCGGGCGCAGCGGAATTGGGGCCGCCGGACGGGAACGGCGTGAACATGCGCATCGCGTTCTGGAACATCTCGACGTTGCGCCGCGTCTGTTCCTCCAGCGCCTTCATCGGCGTCTTCATCATGTCGATCGGCGTCTTGCCGAAGGCGCCCTTCAGCTGCTCGCGGAAACGCTCCTGCTCCTTGGAGAAGGCGATCATCGACTGTTCGAGGAAGCTCGGCACGATCATCTGCATCTGGTCGCCGTAGAAGGAGATCAGCTGGCGCAGAAACGGGATCGGCAGCATGTTCTGCCCGTCCTTGTTCTCCAGCTCGAAGATGATCTGGGTCAGCACCGGATGCGTGATGTCGTCGCCGGTCTTGGCGTCCTGCACGGTGAATTCTTCGCCCTTCTTGACCATCTCGGCCAGATCTTCGAGCGTCACATAGGTGCTGGTGCCGGTGTTGTAGAGCCGGCGGTTGGCGTACTTCTTGATGACGATCGGGTCGTCTTTTGCGGCCATCCGTATCCTCCCCAGGATACCGGCGCGTTCACAGTAAGCGGCCGGTAACGATTGCGCCATTTGTCGAGGATATGCGCAAAAGCGTCACAATTCCAAGCGGTTTGTGCAGTGCGGCATCAATTAATGCCGAAAGGGCGGGCCAAATTGTGCTGCAGCGCGATGGCCACGCCGTCACGATAAGCGCTCGACTTGCTTGCCGCGCATGGCGGCCATGCCGATTTCCGGTTTGACTCAGGTGCTTGAACGGGCAAGAAAGTCTCCAAGGATAGCCTAACGACACCTCGAAGCCTGGAGAAGAAAATGTCCGCTTCCAATTCAATCGTCGTCGCCAGCGCAGCCCGCACAGCAGTCGGCTCCTTCAACGGCAGTTTCGCCGCCACGCCCGCGCACGAGCTCGGCGCGGTCGTCATCAAGGAATTGCTCGCGCGTGCCAAGGTCGACCCGGCGGAGGTGGACGAAGTCATCCTCGGTCAGGTGCTGACCGCCGCTCAGGGCCAGAACCCGGCCCGCCAGGCTTCCATCAATGCCGGTCTGCCCAAGGAGACGACTGCTTGGGGCCTCAACCAGGTTTGCGGCTCGGGCTTGAGGGCCATTGCGCTCGGCATGCAGCAGATCGCCACCGGCGACGCCAAGGTGATCGTCGCCGGCGGCCAGGAATCGATGTCGCTGTCGCCGCACGCCCAGCACCTGCGCGCCGGCGTCAAGATGGGCGACTACAAGATGATCGATACCATGATCAAGGACGGCCTATGGGATGCCTTCAACGGCTACCATATGGGCAACACCGCCGAGAACGTCGCTCGTCAGTTCCAGATCACCCGCGAAGTCCAGGACGAGTTCGCGCTGGCCTCGCAAAACAAGGCCGAGGCGGCGCAGAAGGCCGGTAAGTTCAAGGACGAGATCGTCGCCGTCACCATCAAGGGCAAGAAGGGCGACACCATCGTCGACCAGGACGAATATATCCGCCACGGCGCTACGCTGGATGCCATGACCAAGCTGAAGCCGGCCTTCGACAAGGACGGCACCGTCACCGCCGCCAATGCTTCGGGCATCAATGACGGAGCCGCCGGCGCGCTGCTGATGAGCGAGGCCGAGGCTGCCAGGCGCGGCATCACCCCACTGGTCCGCATCGCCTCCTGGGCGACCGCCGGCGTCGATCCGGCGATCATGGGCACCGGCCCGATCCCGGCCTCGAAGCGGGCGCTGGAGAAGGCCGGCTGGTCGGCCAAGGACCTCGATCTCGTCGAGGCCAACGAGGCCTTCGCCGCGCAGGCCTGCGCCGTCAACAAGGGCATGGGCTGGGATCCCTCGATCGTCAACGTCAATGGCGGCGCCATCGCCATCGGCCATCCGATCGGCGCCTCGGGCGCCCGCGTGTTCAACACGCTGGTCTACGAGATGCGCCGCCGCGGCGCAAAGAAGGGCCTCGCGACGCTTTGCATCGGCGGCGGCATGGGCGTTGCGATGTGTGTGGAAGCCTTGAACTGAGCGAATGGCGAACTGAGCGAATAGCGAATGGGGAGTAGCGAATAGGGGGAAATGGCGTTGCACGACGGGCTATCGATCCCTACTCGCTATTCGCCACTCCCTATTCGCTCTTCCGACCAAAGGGAGGAAATGCATGAGCAAGGTAGCAATCGTCACGGGCGGATCGCGCGGCATCGGTGCGGCGATATCGGTGGCCCTGAAGAATGCCGGCTATTCGGTCGCCGCGAACTATGCCGGCAATGACGAGGCGGCCCAGAAATTCAAGGCCGAGACCGGCATCCCCGTCTACAAATGGTCGGTCGCCGATTATGACGCTTGCGCCGCCGGCATCGCCCAAGTCGAGGCTGATCTCGGTCCGGTCTCGGTGCTGGTCAACAATGCCGGCATCACCCGCGACACCATGTTCCACAAGATGACCCGCGAGCAGTGGAAGGAGGTCATCGACACCAACCTTTCCGGCGTCTTCAACATGACGCATCCGCTATGGAACGGCATGCGCGATAGGAAGTTCGGCCGCGTCATCACCATCTCCTCGATCAACGGCCAGAAAGGCCAGATGGGCCAGGTCAATTATTCGGCCTCGAAAGCCGGCGATATCGGCTTTACCAAGGCGCTTGCCCAGGAAGGCGCCCGCGCCGGCATCACCGTCAACGTTGTTTGCCCCGGCTACATCGCCACCGACATGGTCATGGCCGTGCCGGAAAAAGTGCGGGAATCGATCATCGCTCAGATCCCGGTCGGCCGTCTCGGCGAGCCGGAGGAGATTGCGCGCTGCGTTGTCTTCCTCGCCTCCGAAGACGCAGGCTTCATCACCGGCTCGACCATAAGCGCCAATGGCGGCCAGTATTTCGCCTGAGATCTTGTTCGGCTGAACTCTTCTGACACCGATGGCAGGCGGCCCGCCGCAAACGGGCCGCCTGTTTTTGTCTGCGCTCCGGCAGCACCGGGTGGGCATGCCTCAATTTGGCACGCAAAAGTTAACGGCCTCCCCGCGCCCTGTGGGAAACCCGGTTCACAAGCTGTGGATTTTCGGTGCACAAGCTTTGGACAACACCATATCTAGAGGTGAACAAAACAGGAAGCTTTGCAGATCGCTGATTCGTCGCCGATTCGTTCCGGCTTTGGCCGAAAAGTTAACACGCCACGCCGCAAATAGCGCGAACAAGATTAACGCCGGTTAGGAAAGATCAACCATTTCACAATGTTGGCGGCCGCGCTCGAGTCCGTCGCAGTCGCTCCCCCGCAAAGGTTAACGACGCTCCGGAACCAGCGCGAGCTAAGCACGAAACGGGCCAATTCACAGATTCAGCATCTGGTGAGACTCATGGCCAAAAAATCCATATGTAGCCGTGAACAAAACCTGAATCAGAGTGAGTCAGTGATTCGTCGCCGATTCGTTCCAGACTCGTTCCAACGGTTAATCGACCGCGGATTTTGACCTTGCCTGTCGTCGCGCCATCTCTTGATGGGAACATTCCGCTTTCCCTTGATGGGAACATTCCGCTTTCGCTTCGCGTCTGAAATCCCTATGTGTGCCCTGTCACACGCGACGGAACCGCCGCGTCCCCGACAACAAGCGGCAGAAAGCCTCATTTCCGAGCCGATGAATATCCAGCCGAAACCCTCCCAGCCGCTGATCCTTTCCGGCCGCGACGTGACGGCCGTGCTCGGCCCCACCAACACCGGCAAGACCCATCTCGCCATCGAGCGCATGGTGGCGCACGACACCGGCATCATCGGTCTGCCGCTGAGGCTCCTTGCCCGCGAGGTCTATACACGCGTCTGCGAGAAGGTCGGCGCCAGCAAGGTGGCGCTGGTCACCGGCGAAGAGAAGATCGTGCCGGCGAGCGCGAGATATTCCGTCTGCACCGTGGAGGCGATGCCGCGAGAGACCGATGCCGCCTTCGTCGCCATCGACGAGGTGCAGCTCGCCGGCGACCTCGAACGCGGCCACATCTTCACCGACCGCATCCTGCATCTGCGCGGCCGCCAGGAGACGCTGCTTCTGGGCTCCGCCACCATGCACGGCATCCTGCAACGCCTGCTGAAGGGCGTCTCGGTGGTGACGCGGCCGCGGCTGTCGCATCTTGCCTATGCCGGCTCGAAGAAGCTCACCCGCCTGCCGCGGCGCACGGCGATCGTCGCCTTCTCCGCCGACGAGGTCTATGGCATCGCCGAATTGATCCGCCGCCAGCAGGGCGGTGCTGCCGTCGTTCTCGGCGCGCTCAGTCCCCGCACCCGCAATGCCCAGGTGGAGATCTTCCAGTCGGGCGACGTCGACTATCTCGTCGCCACCGACGCCATCGGCATGGGCCTGAACCTCGACCTCGAGCACGTTGCCTTCGCCCAGAACCGCAAGTTCGACGGTTACCAATACCGCAACCTGACCGCCGCCGAGCTAGGCCAGATCGCGGGGCGTGCCGGCCGACACCTGCGCGACGGCACCTTCGGCGTCACCGGCCAGGTCGATCCGTTCGACGAGGATCTGGTCAAGAAGATCGAGGGGCACGATTTCGACCCGGTGAAGGTGCTGCAGTGGCGCACCGCCGATTTCGATTTTGCCAGCCTCGATGCCCTGAAACGCTCGATCGAGACCAACGCGCCGGTCGAAGGGCTGACCCGGGCATTGCCGGCGGTCGACGCCCAGGCGCTGGAACATTTGTCGCGCGACGCGGACATCAGGACGCTAGCCACCGGCAGGGAGCGCGTGGCGCTGCTGTGGGAGGCCTGCGCGCTGCCGGACTACCGCAAGATCGCGCCCGCCCAGCATGCCGACCTCATCGCCTCGATCTACATGGACCTTGCACGCCATGGCCATGTCGATGAGAATTACATGGCCGAGCAGGTGCGGCGGGCCGACACCACGGATGGTGATATCGACACGCTGTCGCACCGGATCGCCCAGATCCGCACCTGGACCTTCGTCTCCAACCGACCGGGCTGGCTGGCCGATCAGCTACACTGGCAGGAAAAGACGCGCGAAATCGAAGACAGATTGTCGGATGCGCTGCATGAGCGGTTGACGAAACGCTTCGTAGACCGCAGGACTTCCGTCCTCATGCGGCGCCTTAGAGAAAATACCATGCCTGAAGCTGAAATCAGCCCAACCGGAACCGTGCTCGTCGAAGGCCATCACGTCGGCGAGCTGCAGGGATTCCGCTTCACCGCCGACCAGAGCGCCGGCGGCGAGGACGCCAAGGCGGTGCGCACCGCTGCCCAGAAGGCGCTCGCGGCTGAGTTCGAGGCGCGCGCCGAGCGCTTCGCCGCCTGCGCCAACGGCGATCTGGCATTGGGCTCGGACGGTGTCCTGCGCTGGATCGGCGCGCCGATCGGCACCCTGGTTGCCGGCGACGAGGCCTTGAAGCCGCGCCTTGTGCTGCTTGCCGACGAGCAGCTCACCGGCCCTGCCCGCGACAAGGTCGCGGCGCGCGCCGAGCGTTTCGTCAATTTCCAGATCGAGTCGCTCTTGAAGCCGCTGGTCGATTTGAAGAATGCCGAGCAGCTCACCGGCATCGCGCGCGGCATCGCCTTCCAGCTCATCGAGCATTTCGGTCTCATCAACCGCCGCGACATCGCCGAGGAAATGAAGTCGCTCGACCAGGAAGGCCGCGCGGCGCTGCGGCGTCTTGGCGTCCGCTTCGGTGCCTACCACGTCTTCGTGCCGGCGCTGATCAAGCCGGCGCCTGCCGGGCTGGTGACGCTGCTCTGGGCGCTTAAGAGCGACGGCAAGGACAAGCCAGGCTTCGGCGACGTGGTGCATGCGCTGGCATCGGGCCGCACCTCGGTGGTGATCGATCCTGCTTTCGACAAGACGTTCTACAAGCTCGCCGGCTATCGCAATCTCGGCCGCCGCGCCGTACGCGTCGATATCCTAGAGCGGCTGGCCGATCTCATTCGCCCCGCGACCAACTGGAAGCCCGGTCTCGGCCAGCGACCGGACGGCGCCTATGACGGCCACGCCTTCATGGTGACGCCGCCCATGATGTCGATCCTCGGCGCCACCGCCGACGACATGGAAGAGATCCTCAAAGGCCTTGGCTATCGCGCCGAACCGAAGCCGGCGGCGGAGGTGAAGGCCAAGCTCGACGCGCTGGACAATGCCGCCCGCGAGGCCGCGGCTGCGAAGCTTGCGGCGGAAGAGGCTGCGCGTGCTGCACAGGCGGCAGAGGCGCACGCCGTGGCAACAGACACGGTTGTAGAGGCAACGATCGAGGGATCCGAGCCGGCTGCCGCTGAAGTTCCTGCCGACGCCATCGCGGAAGCCGCGACGGAGCCTGACGCGAAAGACCCGGCGGAAGCGTCGGCTGCGGTCGCGGAAGAGACTCCGCCTGTGGAGGCCGCCGCAGCGGTGGACGCGGCAGCAGTGCTTGGGTCGGCTGAAAGCGCCGACGCCTCCCCTTCCGCCTCGATGGCGGAGGTCATTGCGCGAAGCGACGCGGGTGGGGGTCACGGCGCCAACGATGCAGGCGGCACCAACACCGGCGACGCCGGCGCTCCCCACGAGGGCGAAAGTGGTGAAGGCGCGGAGCCCTCCGCCGAGCCGGAAGAGCAGAAGCCGATCCTGCTGTGGCGGCAGGCGCGCTTCGACCATTCGCGCCCGCGCCACCGCCATGACAATCGCCGCGACAATCGTCCGCGCAACGGCCAGGCGGCAGGCGATGGCCAGGCGGCTGCCACGGGTGGCCAGGCCGGCGATCGGCCAGCCCGTGAGGGCCGCCGCGACCAGCGCGACGGGGCCGGCAAGCCGCGCTTCGACCGCTCGAAGTTCAAGCCGAGACCGGAACGCGAAGGCGGCGAACGGCGCGAAGGCAGGCCTCAGGGCGAGCGTGCCGATCGCCACGAGGGGGGCCGCCGCGAGGGCCGGCCGGACTGGAAAGGCAACAGGCAGGACGGCAAGGGCAATGCCGCAGGCGGCAGCAAGCCGACCTTCCAGAGCAAGCCGCGCGAGGAGCGTCCGCAGCGCTTCGATCCGGATTCACCCTTTGCCAAGCTCGCCGCCTTGCGCGACCAGCTGAAGAAATAGCCTCGGCCGGTCGCGATGGTTGGAGAAGGCCGCCAGCGCATCGACAAATGGTTGTTCTTCTCGCGTGCGGTGAAATCCCGGTCGTTGGCGGCTAAGCTCGTCATTGCCGGGCGCGTCCGCATCAATCGCGACAAAGCAGCGCAGGCCTCCGATCTGGTCAAGGCCGGCGATGTTCTGACCATCACGCTCGACCGCCGAATCCTTGTCTGGAAGGTGCTTGGGCCTGGCGCCCGGCGTGGTTCTGCCGACGAGGCGCGGCTGCTTTACGAGGATATGTCGCCGCCGCCGACGCCCAAGGGCGAGGCGGTTCCTGACGCCATTCCGGCGCTGCGCGAGGCCGGCACCGGCCGTCCGACCAAGCGGCAGCGGCGGCAGACGGACCGGCTGCTCGGCGAGGACTAGAAGATACGACGGAACCTCGTCGCGGCAGGCGCGCGGAATTCCTTTCCGCGATGCCGGCTCAGGCGGGAAGTCCTGCCCTTGCAAGCGGCGGGCAAAGGCGTTACCTCACCAAAAAAGCCCAGCAAATACGGGACGTCCCGGAGCCTGCGATGACCTATGTCGTGACCGACAATTGCATAAAATGCAAATACATGGACTGCATCGAGGTCTGTCCGGTCGACTGTTTCTACGAAGGCGAGAACATGCTCGTCATCCATCCTGACGAGTGCATCGACTGCGGCGTGTGCGAGCCGGAATGCCCGGCCGACGCGATCAAGCCGGACACCGAGTCCGGGCTCGACAAATGGTTGCAGGTCAATTCCGAATACGCGGAGAAATGGCCCAACATCACTGCCAAGAAAGAGCCGCCGGCCGACGCCAAGAACTTCGACGGCGAGGCCGGGAAGTTCGAGAAGTATTTCTCGCCGGAGCCCGGCGAAGGCGACTGACGGCCGGGCCGGGCAAGCCGGCATGACGCCACGTAAGCGAGCCGGTACAATTGCTCTCTTGACAGCCAGCGATGGCGCATGGCGTTAGCGAATGCAGCAAAACCTTGATTCTTCCGACTTTTTGTGTTATATCCGCGAAACATGCCGGTGACACAACGTCGATTTATGGCGCTAACGCCCCAAATCACTGAAAGGTGAACTTTTCAAATCCGGACCAGAGCGATCTGGGGCAGGCAATCGCATTCGTGCGGTTTGTCGGCCCCGGCTTATTCCGGTGAGTTCACTTGTTGTGCGGCTAAAGATCGGCTTCCGCCGATCGTCTGAGTTCAGCCGGCGCCGCCATGCCGGCGCTACAACTAAGGAGTTCAGGGCGTAATGGCAACGATCACCCCGCAGAAGAAGTCCACCGCGGCCCGTCACGGGTTCAAGACCGGTGAGTTTATCGTTTATCCGGCGCATGGCGTCGGCCAGATCGTGGCCATCGACGAGCAGGAAGTCGCGGGTCACAAGCTGGAGCTGTTCGTCATCGATTTCCAGAAGGACAAGATGAGGCTTAAGGTGCCGGTCGCCAAGGCGACCTCTATCGGCATGCGCAAGCTCTCGGAAGAGGATTATGTCGATCGCGCGCTGAAGGTCGTGCAGGGCCGCGCCCGCATCAAGCGCACGATGTGGTCGCGTCGCGCGCAGGAATATGATGCCAAGATCAATTCCGGCGACCTGATCTCGATCTCGGAAGTGGTGCGCGACCTCTATCGCGCCGACAACCAGCCGGAGCAGTCCTATTCCGAGCGCCAGCTCTACGAAGCCGCGCTCGACCGCATGGCTCGCGAGATCGCCGCCGTCAACCGCATGTCGGAGACCGAGGCGGTTCGCCTCATCGAGGTCAACCTCAACAAGGGTCCGAAGCGCGGCGCCAAGGCCGACAACGAGGAAGCCGAGCAGGAAGAAGCTGCCTGAGCTTTCGCCTGCCGAACAACGAAGAACCCGGCCTTGCGCCGGGTTTTTTGTTGCGCGCAATATCGGAAGGTCGGCGCTGCCCCTCATCCGCCTGCCGGCACCTTCTCCCCGTAGTGAACGGGGAGAAGCGAGATGACGGCGTCGTTGGCGCCCATTCTTGAAACGTTGGCGATTGGCGAACTCTCTGATGAAAGCGTCCTTTCTCCCGTCACTATACGCGGAGAAATGCCCGGCAGAGCAATGAGGGGCAGCGCCAACTTATGAAGAAATCGTACCTGATCCCCCGCCCCCGCCTTCCTTCCGCGCTTCCTCCTGCCGCAGCGAGGCGATGAAGCGCTTGGTCCGCTCGCGCTCGGGATTGTCGAACACGATCGAAGCCGGGCCCTTCTCGACGATCGAGCCGGCATCGAGGAACACGACCTCCTGCGCGATCTTGGAGGCAAGTCTCAGATCATGCGTGGCCATCACCATGGTGGTGCCCTCGCGGGCCAGCTGACCCAGCACGTCGACCACTTCCTGCGCCAGCTCCGGATCGAGCGCCGAGGTCGGCTCGTCGCAAAGCAGCACGCGCGGCGACGGCGCCAGCGCCCGGGCGATCGCAACGCGCTGCTGCTGGCCGCCTGACAAAGTCGCCGGCCAGGCATCGGCCTTATGCGCCATGCCGACCTTCTCGAGCAACGCCATCGCCCGCTCGCGCGCCCCCGTCTGCGGCCATTTCAGCACCGTCACCAGCCCTTCCATGACGTTCTCGATCGCGGTGCGATGCGGAAAGAGCTGAAAATTCTGGAACACCATGCCGGTCTGCAGCCGCACGCGCTGGATGTCCGCTACCGGTACTTTGGCGCCCGGCCGAAACTCCAGCGTCTCGTCGCCGATGCGCAAAGTGCCCGAGGTCGGAATTTCCAAGAGGTTGATGCAGCGCAAGAGCGTGCTTTTTCCGCCGCCCGAAGGTCCGACCAGCGCCGTGACACTGCCTTCGTCGATGCTGACGGTGACACCTTTCAGGACAAGATTGTCGCCGAAGCGCTTCTCGATGTTGGTGAGGCCGATCATGCATTGGTCTCCAGGAAGCCGCCATAGCGGTTGAGCCGCACCTCCAGCCGCGCCTGCAGCGCCGACAGCACCGAGCTCATCGCCAGATAGAGCGCCGCCGCCTCGACATAGAGGATCAGCGGCTCGTAGGTGGTGGCGACGATGCGCTGCGCAGCCTGGAACATTTCGGGCACCGTTATTGCCGCCGCGAGCGAGGTGTCCTTGACCAGCGATATGAACGTATTGGAGAGCGGCGGCACCGCGACGCGGCCCGCTTGCGGAAGGATCGTGCGCCGCATCGCCTGGCTCCAGGTCATGCCGATCGAATAGGAGGCCTCCCACTGCCCTTTCGGCACCGAGCCGATGACAGCGCGGATGATCTCCGACGTGTAGGCGCCGATATTGAGCGTGAACCCGATCAACGCTGCGGGAAAGGCATCGAGCAGGATGCCCACCGACGGCAGGCCGTAGAAGATCAGGAAGAGCTGCACCAGGAGCGGCGTGCCGCGAAAGATCCAGACATAGAAGCGCACAAGCGCGACCAGCGGTTTCGGGCCGAACAGCCTGATCAGCGCCGTCACCAGCCCGGCGATAAGCCCCAAGGCGAAGGACAGCAGCGTCAGCGGCACGGTGAAGATCAGTGCCGCCCATAGCAGCGCCGGCAGCGACTCCAGCATCAATTGCAACCACTGCGGCACGGAGCCCTTCTCCTTTCCGGACGCTGCGGCCCTCTGGCCGCATGCGAGCGACTATCAGGTAAAAATCGGCGGGCCGTCAAAGACGGCCCGCCGGAACTCAAGCAAAAGGGATGACTGGGCTTACTGCGAGACGTCCTGGCCGAAATATGTGTCGGCAATCCTCTTGTAGGTGCCGTCGGCCTTGATGTCGGCCAGCGCCTTGTTGATCGCCGCCACCAGTTCCGGATCGCCCTTGCGCACGATGACACCGGAATAATCGGCATTCTCTTCCTGCGCGGCAATCTTCACATTGGCGTCGGGCTTGTGCTTCTTGAAGTCGAGGAAGGACAGGCTGTCGTTGATGGTGGCGTCGGCGCGACCGGTGAGCAGCAGCTGGATCGACTGGTCGAAGCCGTCGGTGCCGACCAATTCGGCGCCGTTCTTCTCGGCGAGCTTGCCGAAATTCGAGGTCAGCGACTGCGCCGCCTTCTTGCCCTTGAGATCCGCGAATATCTTGATGTCGCTGTTGTCGCCGCGCACGATCAGCACCGCCTTGGAGGCGATGTAGGGATCGGAGAAATCATACTTGGCCTTGCGTGCGTCGGTGATGCCGACCTCGTTGATGACGGCGTCGTAGCGGTTGGCGTCGAGCCCCGCGATCAGGCCGTCCCACTTGCCCTCGAGAAACTGCACCTTGACGCCGAGCTTCTCGGCGATCGCCTTGGCGATCTCCACGTCGAAGCCGACCAGGGCGCCGGATTCGTCATGATAGGTGAAGGGCGCGTAGGTGCCCTCCGTGCCGACCTTGATCACGCCCGACTGCTTGATCTGGTCGAGATTGGCGCCGGCATGACCGGCTGTGACTGCCAGAACCTGCAGCGTTCCGGCGACGAGAAGCGATTTGAGCCATTTCATTTTTCTGTGATCCCGTTTTGACCGGTGCCCCGGCGCATGGTGAGAGCCGCAAACTGGCAGATGGAACCTCAAGAAATAAGGAACCAGATTTCAAAAATCGACCGTTCCAGAAATCCAGTTCTCAAAACCAGCGAAAAATCCGCCAAGCCAAGCCTCACGGATCGATAACAGAAACGTTTTCGGCAGGCATATGCATCCGCCGGCACTACGGAACCATTCGCGCTTCTGGCACGTTGCTGGCTGTTGTAGGGCGCTGCGACGTCATTTCAACCGTCATCCAGTGCAACGACCGCCAAAAGGAGCCGGCATGATCGAGGATGTGGCAGGACGGACACTGGTCCGGGCGGCAATGAAGGCACCCTATCTCGAGCGCGACGAGGAGCATCTCCTGGCCATACGCTGGAGGGAAAAAAAGGATCAGGACGCGCTGCATCTGATCACCGTCGCCCATATGCGGCTGGTGATTTCGATGGCTTCCAAATTCCGCCACTACGGTTTGCCGCTCGGCGACCTCATTCAGGAAGGCCATGTCGGCCTGCTGGAAGCGGCTGCCCGCTTCGAGCCCGCCCGCGAAGTGCGTTTCTCGACCTATGCCACCTGGTGGATCCGCGCCTCGATGCAGGACTATATCCTCCGCAACTGGTCGATCGTGCGCGGCGGCACCAGCTCCGCGCAGAAGGCGCTGTTCTTCAATCTGAGGCGGTTGCGCGCGCGCCTTGCCAACGGCGCCGAGCCGCTCTCCAATGCCTCGCTGTACCGCGAGGTTTCGGCCGCGCTCGGCGTGCCGGAAGCCGACGTGGCGATGATGGATTCGCGTCTTTCGGCCCCCGACAGCTCACTCAATACCCCCCTTGCCGACGAGAACGGCGCCGCCGAGCGGATGGATTTCCTGGTCTCGGAGGATCCGCTTCCCGACGAGGTCGTCGGCGAAACGATCGACGTCGAGCGCCGCGCGGTCTGGCTGAAAAGCGCGCTCGGCGCGCTCAATGCGCGCGAGCTGCGCATCATCGAGGAGCGCCGCCTGAGCGACGACGGCGCCACCCTGGAATCGCTCGGCGAGGCGCTCGGCATCTCCAAGGAACGCGTCCGCCAGATCGAAGCCCGCGCCATGGAAAAGCTGCGGGCGGCGCTCGTGAAGCAGAACCCCGAATTCCTGGCGGAAGCCGCCTGAAAGCCGAGGCAGCGGCTCGAAGACGTCAGGAGGCCATCTCCCGGCGGCTTTCTGCATCCGTAGCCATGGATTGTGAATTCTTTAACAGACCCTCGCGGCGTAAACTGTCTTCCTGACTGCACCAACTTTAGCGGATGGGGGTTTGCCATGCTGCGATGCTGCGCGTTCCTTGCAGCCCTGGTTCTCGTGTGCTTCACCGCGTTCGAGGCTCACGCCGATCGAAGGGTTGCCTTGGTCATCGGCAATGCCGAATACCGAAATATTCCGGCTCTCAAAAACCCGGACAAGGATGCTCAGGACGTCGCGAACACGTTCCGGCTGGCCGGCTTCGACGTGTTCGTCGCAAAGGACTTGACCAAGCTTCAGTTCGAGGAGCGGTTCCGCAACTATCTCGCCGCGGCGGACGGTGCGGATCTGGCCGTCGTCTACTATTCCGGCCACGGTTTTCAGATCGGCGGCGAGAATTTCCTGATCCCCGTCGATGCGTCGCTGAAGGATGCCGCCGACATCGAGGTCCAGGCGATCAAGCTCGACGACGTGCTGGAGCAATTGCGCTCGAAAGCGAAGATCCAGGTGATCATCCTCGACGCCTGCCGGAACAATCCTTTCCCCCGCCAGGATTACTGGCTGAGGGACCAGCTGATCGTCGCGGGCGACGCCGGCCTTGCGCAGGTGAAGAGCTCACTGAACACGCTGATTGCCTTCGCCACCGAGCCAGGCGCGGTCGCCTATGACGGGCGCGGTGCCCTCAGCCCGTTCTCATCTGCCTTTTCGCGCCACGCGTTGGCGCCCAACCAGGAAATCCGCACGGTGATGGCGGCGGTTCGCCGCGACGTGGTCAAAGCCACCAACGGCAAGCAGGTTCCGTGGGAGAATTCCTCGCTGGTCGACGAGGTGGTGCTGATGCGCCACGATGACGCCGAGGGTCAGGAGGTCACGGCCAAGCAGAAGCAGCCGGATCCGGAGAGCGGCATCCACCTCACCGGCGCCGCCGAGGCGATCGCAAATCGCGATATCAGCATCCCGGTTGGCGTCGGTCCGGTTCCGCTGAAGCTCGATTTCCCCAGCAACGACCCCGCACTCAGCCTGAAGCTTGCAAGCTATCCGGCAACGGGAACTCTGTCGCTGCCGGACCGGACCCTGTCTCCGGATTCCAGCCTGATGGCCGGTGAAGTCGATAATTTGCGTTACGAGCCGCAGATCGGCTCGGCTGCTCCGGTCCAGATTGGCTTCCAAATCCGCGGCGGCAACGCGTCCAAGGCAGCGATGATGAAGCTGTCGCCAAGCGTCGACCCCTGCGACCAAGCGGCGGGCGCACCGCTCGACCTGCAGGGCGTCGCGCCCGGCCGTTTGCAGAACGAGATCGCCGGCGAGGCCGCTGAGGCCTGCCAGGCGGCGGTGAAGGCCTACCCCGACGTCGCTCGGTTTCGCTACGAGCTTGGGCGGGCGCTGCTGGCGTCCGGCAAGGTCGACGAGGCCAGGAAAGCTATCCAGGAAGCTGCCGACAGGGGGCACGTCCGCGCCATGTTCGAGCTCGGCCATATCGCTTCGTCCGGAATAGGACTGGCCGCGGACTCCGCGAAAGCGATCAGCTTCTATTCAGAAGCATCCGACAAGGGAGACCCCTATGCGATGGCCGCTTGGGGGCGAGCCTTGTTCAATGGTGTCGACGTCGAGCAGAATACCGGCAAGGGATTGGACCTGCTGCTCAAGGCGGCGGCCATGGGGCACGTCAACGCGATGAACGATCTCGCCGTGATCTTCAAGGATGGCCGCAACGGCGTGCCCGCCGACGAGGCCCGCGCCTTGGCTTTCCTCAAAGCCGGCATCGCGCGGCAAGAGGCATATTCGATGAGCATTCTCGGCCTTCCCGCGCGCAGCACCTTAACGGTCGCAGTGTGCAAGCCGAAGGTTGTGACGAAAATAGTCACCAAGGTAAAGGTTGTCCGCACACCCGCGCCGAAGACGCCGACGGTGACAGTCCCGACAGTGGTCAAACCACCTCAGACCGATACCGGGCCGGCGCCCTGGCGCGGCAGTAGCGGCGATCATTCGGGGTCCGGCGGCGGCCAAAGTGGTGAGGGCAGCGGGGGCAGCACCGGCGGCCAGACCAGCCCTGAAGGCGGCAGCAGTGGCGGGCTCTGATTGCTGCGGCGGCCGCGCGCCCGGGTTGACTGAATAGAAGCGCGCGGCTGATTCGTTGCGGAAGCACGAAACGGGATGCGACCCTACTTGTCGGTGACGATCTTGACCTTGTCGCCGGCCGACACGCTCGCGCCCGGCGACATTGCGTTGAGCACCCGGAACAGGTCGAGCTTTCGGTCGACGCCGACCATCTGAGCGGCAAGCGTGCCCATGTTCTGGCCGGGCTGCACAGTGACCACCCGGATATGCAGCGGCTTCAGCGCCGCCTTCTCGGCCGCGCTCAACGTGCGGAAGGAGCTGCTGACGGAGCGCGCGACCGGCTCCAGCGCGGTGCTGGCCGAGGGTGCCGCAGTCAGCAGCCGGTAGACCTGTCCGCCGGCCCGGATGACCGCGATATCGAACTGCCACCCTTGCGCGCTGGCATGCGCCATCGCCGCCTCGTTGCCGTTGACCGTTTCCTGGCGCACGCTGGCATCGTCCAGTCCGGCGACCCAGCCGCTGCGGATATAGTCGGTGAGCGACACAGACTTGTCGATCGCCACGCCATCGAAGCGGATGGCGATGTCGCCCGGACCGGTCGCGGTCACCGCGGCCGCCGAATTGTCGATGACGAAACCCTCGGGCACCGAGAACGACACGCCAAGGCCGGGATGCAGGAAGGTCTGGCCGCGCACATAGCCCTCTTCCGGCGTGTCGCCGTAGAGCAGCCCGTCTATGCCGGCGAGGAAGGCATCGCGGTCGCGCGTGCCGACGCCGGGCGGTCCGAAGTTGCGGGCGAGCCGCTGCGCCAGCTCAATGCGCTGCGGCGTGTTGGGATGCGTGGCCAGGAAGTCGAGGCTGGCATCCGTGGCGCCGCTGACCGAACGGAAATCGGTATAGGCCGACATCGACTGCAGGAAGCGGCCGGCCGCATAGGGGTCATAGCCCGCCTCGCCGATCGATTTGATGCCGATCGCGTCGGCCTGCAGTTCCTGGTTGCGCGAAAACTGCGCAAGCCTCAGCTTGCCGCGGATGAGAGCGGCCTTGGCGGTCGGGCTGTCGCCGAGCACATCGGAGACGACCTTGGTCGCCAGGCCTTCCTCGGCCTCGAGCTGCTGCCGCTGCAACCCGTGATTGGCGGTGACGTGGCCCATCTCATGCGCGATGACGGCCGCAAGCTCGGAGGAGTCATTGGCCAGCGCCAAAAGTCCGCGCGTGACATAGAGATAGCCGCCCGGCAGCGCGAAGGCATTTACGTTGGGCGAGTTGAGGATGGTGATGCGATAGGTCTGGGTCGGATTGGCCGAGACCACCGTCAGATTGCCGACGACCTTGGCCACCATGCGCTCGAGCTTCGGATCGGAATATTCGCCGCCATAGGTGGCGAGAATCCGCGGATGCTGCGCTTTGGCCATTTCGGCCAGCCTGGCATTGGCGACGACATTGTCGACGGTGATCGGCTTGTCGGAGGGCTGGAAGCCGGACTCCTGCACGTCCGGCGGCGTGAACATCTGGCAGCTCGCCAGCGCCACGGCAAAGCCGGCCATCGCGAAAAATCGCGCCAGCGGCTTAGTCCATACCCTCTCGATGCCGGCTGTCAGATCGGCTTCCTTTCGTAATCTTTCGGCAAATCACGGCCCACCCGGACCAGCATGGCCGGACCTAGCCACACTCCCCCGGACAAGGCAAGCAAACGCCTGATCACCCGCAGCCGGTTTGGCCGTAAATTATGTCCGCTTCCGGGCAATGTGTTGTCATCCGGCAACGCTGCCGCCTCGATCGCCGATATAGCGCCGGAAGGCCTCCGGTCCAGCACCGTCGAAGAAAGCGGCGGCCGACCCTGTGGCCGCGACCCTGCCCTCGTCGACGAACGCGATCCGTTGGCCGATGCGGCGCGCGTCCTGCGGCTGATGCGTGACGAAAAGCACGGTCATCTGTCGCTCGGCGTGGATGCCGGCCACGAGATCGAGCATGTCGTCGCGCAGCGCCGGGCCGAGCGAGGCGAAAGGCTCGTCGAGCAGAAGCACCGGACGGTCCCGTATGAGCACCCGCGCCAGCGCGACGCGCTGCCGCTCGCCGCCGGAAAGCTCGCTCGGCAGCCGCTTTTCCTTGCCGGCGAGGCCGACACGCCCCAGCGCGTCCGCGACCGCGCGGTGGTCGTCGGCCGTGAGCTTGAGCGATGGCGAGCGGCCAAGCCCGACATTGCCCTCGACCGAAAGATGGGCGAACAGGTTGTTTTCCTGGAACACCATCGACACCGGCCGCGCCGAGGGCGGCGCATTATCGACATTGATCCCGCCGATCAGCACCTTGCCAGCATTTGGTGATTCGAAGCCGGCCACCAGATTGAGCAGCGTCGACTTGCCTGAACCGCTCGGCCCCATGATGGCGGTGATCCTGCCGGCGGCGAATTCGACATCGAACCGGAAGGATGCCTCGCCATAGCTGAAGGATACGCCGTCCAACGTGACGGCCAGGCCCTTCGTGGCCGCGATGCCATTATTATCCCTCGTCATGCCTTTGCCTCCCGCCCCAGCCAGTCGGCGGCGACAACCAGCAGCAGGCAGACGAGGCCGAGCAGCAAGGCCAGCCCCGCGGCGTCGGCGGTCCGGTAGCTGCCCATGCGCGCGAGTAGAAGATAGGGCAAGGTCTGGACGGAATCGCTGCCGAACAGTGCGATCACGCCGAGATCGCCGAGCGACAGCGCCATGGCGAACGCAAAGCCGGTGGCCAAGGGCCGCCGCAGCGACGGCCAGTCGACCAGCCGCAGCCGGTTCCAGCCGGAAATGCCGAGCGCCAGGCAGAGTCGCTCGTGGCGCTCGCTCGCCGCATCATAGGCAGGGCGGACGGCGCGAATGGCGAAAGGCATTGCCATCACCGCATTGACCGCGACGACCATGACGGGCGCGATGGCGAACACATCGGTGATGTTGCGCAGAGCCAGGAACCAGCCGGCGCCGATCACGATCGGCGGCACGACCAGCACGAAACCGGCGCCGGTGTCGGCGGCGTGTTCGAGCAGCGACATGGCGCCGCCCGCGCGGCGCCTCAGGGCCAGTGCGCGTCGGGCGGCGATCAGCGACAGCGACAGCATCACGCAAAACAGCGCCGAGAGAAAGGAGAGCCCGGCGCTGGTGAGCGTCGCGCGGCGCACGGCGTCCTCGCCGGCCAGCCGGCCGAGATCCGCCTCCAGCCCGGCGAGCACGGTCGCCGCCATCGGTGCGG
Source organism: Mesorhizobium sp. M1A.T.Ca.IN.004.03.1.1 (assembly GCF_003997555.1). Classification (NCBI taxonomy): domain Bacteria; kingdom Pseudomonadati; phylum Pseudomonadota; class Alphaproteobacteria; order Hyphomicrobiales; family Phyllobacteriaceae; genus Mesorhizobium; species Mesorhizobium sp. M1A.T.Ca.IN.004.03.1.1. The sequence continues at coordinate 494,177 of NZ_RZTV01000004.1, forward strand.
CGACGAACAGCAGCGCAAGCACGATGAGGCCGGCATTCAACACGGCCTCGGTGGTGCTGGTCGCAAGATAGCGGCGTGGCCCTACCGGCAGATTCGCATCGCCGACCGTGTTGGCGCCGAGTCGCGTCAGCATGGCGACCACGACGAAGGTCAGCACGATCTGCAGAAACGTTAGTGTCACGGCCCGCGCGGGATCGAAATCGAAGCGCAGCGCCTGGTAGATCGCGACCTCTAGCGTCGTCGCCGCCGGCCCGCCACCCAGCGTCAGTACGATTGTGAAGGAGGTGATGCACAGCATGAAGACCAGCCCGGCGACCCCCGGCAGCACCGTGCGCAGCGCCGGCCATTCGATCAGCCGGAAGGCCGACCGAGCGTCCATACCGAGCTGGCTCGCCAGCCGCCACTGGTCGGCCGGCACGGTGCCGAGCGCCTCGAGGAACAGCCGCGTGGCCAATGGCAGGTTGAAGAAGACATGCGCGACCAGGATGCCGGAAAGGCCGTAAATGCCCGGCCATTCCCCACCGCCGAACGTGCCGAGGATGCCGGCAAAATAACCGGCACGGCCGTAGAGCGCCAACACGCCGAGCGCGGCGACGATGGCCGGCAGCGCCAGCGGCACCGTGAACAACTGCAGGATCAGGCGACGTCCGGGAAAGTTCGTTTGCCTGGACAGGGCGCGGCCGACGAACACTGCCGGCAAGACCGAAAGCAATGTCGACAGCAGCGCCTGCCAAAGCGTGAAGCGGGCGACGCGGAGCAGATAGCTGTCGAAGGCCGCGGCAGCGCTGGACGGACCGCTCGCGCCTTCGAGGATCAGGCCGGCGAAGGCGCCGCCGATGAGCAAAGTGATGGCGACAAGGGCGATGATGCCGGCGGTGATGCGAGGGTCAGGGCGCGGCGTGGATTGCACGCTGCACCACGTTGGCTCGAGCTAGCGAACGCCACGTTCCGTCGCACCCCCCTCTGTCCTGCCGGACATCTCCCACTCTAGGAGGGAGATTGGCAGCTTTGCCGCTCTTCCTACACCGTCGGCGGCTAGCGAAATCACCGATCCCCCTTTGCGGGGGAGATGGCCGGCCGGACAGAGGGGGGTGCTCAAGCGCCATCCTGCGTCCTACTTGCTCATCGCCGCCAGCCATTCATCCACCCAGGCCTTGCGGTTGGCCGCCACCTCGTCCGGGCTGAACAGCAGGGTTTTGGTCGGCTTCACCAGCTTTTCGAAGGCCGGGTTGAGCGGCTTGTCGGTCTTGCCGGCCGGGAACATCCAGTTGGTCTCCGGGATGATGTCCTGGAACTTGGGCCCGGTCATGAAGGCTATGAATTTTTCCGCCAGCGGGTTCTTCGCGCCGGTTTTGGTGATGCCGGCGACCTCGATCTGCAGATATTCGCCCTCCTCGAAGGACGCCGCCTGATAGCGCTCGGTGTTCTCGGCCACCATGTGGTAGGCCGGCGAAGTGGTATAGGAGAGAACCATCGGCGCCTCGCCCTTGGTGAACAGACCATAGGCCTCGCTCCAGCCCGGCGTCACGGTCAGCACCTTCGGCTTCAGCTTGGCCCAGGCTTCCGGCGCCTTGTCGCCATAGACCGACTTGACCCACAGCAGCAGCCCGAGGCCCGGCGTCGAAGTGCGCGGATCCTGGATAATGATCTTGTCGGGGCCGGCGCCCTCGACCAGTTCCTTCAAGCTCTTCGGCGGGGTCTTCAGCTTTTCGGTGTCGTAGACGACGGCGAAATAGCCGTAGTCGAAAGGCACGAAAGTGTCGTCTTTCCAGCCGCCGGGCACATTCAAATCGGCCACCGCGCCATGCGGCGCGAATAGGCCGCTCGCCTTGGCATCCGCGGTCAGGTTGGTATCGAGGCCGAGCACGACATCGGCCTTGGTGCCGGCGCCCTCCAGCTTGACGCGGTTGAGCAGTGCCACGCCGTCGGCAACCGAGACGAATTCGAGATCGCAGCCGCATTCGGCCTCGAATTCCTTCTTCACCGCGGGCCCGGGACCCCAGTCGGCGGTGAAGCTTTCGTAGGTGTAGACGGTAAGCTTGTCTTTCGCCTCGGCAGGCCCGACGCCCACCAAAAGCGAAACAAGGCCGGCTGCAAGAACAAGGTTGGACAATAACGAGCGCATCGGCGCCTCCTTCGTTCGCGTTAAAGGAATTGAGGCGTCGGATGGTCCGAAGCGTCTAATCCCTCCGCCGGTACAAACCGGATCAGGTTCAGCGGGTTGGCTTTCGTTGCCTCTCAGCCGGTTCGCAAAATCAGCGTCCGGCACCCCGTTAGAGCATTTCGAGACATAGGCCCGGCCGATGCGGCGCGCAAGCGGAAGTTTCCGGGGATCATCATCGTTCACCGCGGTAGCGAAGCGCGATTCCGTTTGGACGCGCCCGCTTCCGTTTCGTGGGCCGGGCTGGTAAGGGCGACGGCCATGGGCACATTCACCATCCTGCTTGGCGGCGATCTCGTCCGCACGCCTCGCCTCGATCGCCAGATCGAAGGCTCCCGCATCATCGCCGCCGATGCCGGTATCGGCCATGCCCATATGCTTGGCCTCCTGCCGGAGCTCTGGGTCGGAGATTTCGACTCGGTACCGCCAAACCTGCCGGAGAATCTGGCCGCCGTGCCGCGCAAGATTTTCCCGACCGAGAAGGACATGACCGACGGCGAGCTCGCCATTGCCGAGGCGCTGGCGCGCGGCGCCACCAGCCTGGTGCTGGCCGGCGCCTTCGGCGGCAAGCGCGCCGATCATGCCTTTCTGCATTTGGCTCTGAGCGTGCGGCTGGCCGAGGCGGGCATGACCGTGCTGCTGACCAGCGGCGCGCAGGAAGGCGTGCCGATCCTGCCGGGCAAAGCCGGCTTCGACTACGCCGAGGGCACGCTGTTCTCGGTGCTCGGCTTCTCCGACCTCGCCGGCCTGACGGTCTCAGGCGCCAAATGGCCGCTGGACGGTGTCGAGGTGGCGTTCGGCTCATCGCTTACCATATCAAATGAGATCAAGGGTCGGCTCGAGATCGCGCTCGAGCGTGGCCGGGCGCTGCTGCTCGCCCACCCCTATCCTCTTCCCGAAAGCTGACATGGCACCGCCTCTTCTCAATCTGGATGGCATAAAACTGACTTTTGGCGGCACGCCGCTGCTCGACGGCGCGGCGCTGAGCGCCTCCGCCGGCGAGAAGATCGCGCTTGTCGGCCGCAACGGTTCGGGCAAGTCGACGCTGCTCAAGATCGTCGCGGGGCTGATCGAACCGCAGGACGGCGAAGTATTCCGCCAGCCCTCGGCAACGGTGCGCTACCTGCCGCAAATGCCCGATATGGATGGCTTCGCCAGCGTGCGCGCCTATGTCGAAGCCGGCCTCGGGCCGGCCGACGACCCGCATCGCGCCACTTATCTGATGGAGCATCTCGGCCTGACCGGCGAGGAGCGGCCGAACGACCTTTCCGGCGGCGAGGCGCGCCGCGCAGCACTCGCCCGCGTCATGGCGCCGGAGCCCGATATCCTGCTCCTCGACGAGCCGACCAACCATCTCGACCTGTCGGTCATCGAATGGCTGGAAGAAGAGCTTGCCCGCACCTCCTCGGCCGTGATCCTGATCTCGCACGACCGCCGCTTTCTCGAGCGCGTCTCGCGCGCCACCGTCTGGCTCGACCGCGGCCAGACGCGCCGGCTGGACAAGGGGTTCGCGCACTTTGAGGAATGGCGCGACCAGGTGCTTGAAGAGGAAGAGCGCGAACAGCACAAGCTCGGCCGCCAGATCGTGCGCGAGGAGCATTGGCTGCGCTATGGCGTGACCGCCAGGCGCAAGCGCAACATGCGCCGGCTCGGCGAGCTGCAGGCCATGCGCCAGCGTTTTCGCAGCCATCGCGGCGCCGAGGGTTCGGCGACGATGGTGGCAAGCGACGCCGCTGAATCCGGCAAGCTGGTGATCGAAGCCAAAGGCATCGAGAAGAGTTTTGGCGACCTCACCGTGGTCAAGGGCTTTTCGACCCGTATCCAGCGCGGCGACCGTGTCGGCCTTGTCGGGCCGAACGGCGTCGGCAAGACGACGCTTCTCAAGATGCTGACCGGCGAGCTGCCGCCGGATGCCGGCACCGTGCGGCTCGGCGTCAATCTGGAAATCGCAACGCTCGACCAGAAGCGCGAGGCCGTCGACCCGCAGGAGACGCTGGCGAATTACCTGACCGACGGGCGCGGCGAGAACCTTGTGGTCAATGGCGAGCAGCGCCACGTCGTCTCCTATATGAAGGATTTTCTTTTCAAGCCGGAGCAGGCGCGCACGCCGGTGCGCGAGCTTTCGGGCGGCGAGCGGGCGCGACTGCTGCTGGCCCGGGTGCTGGCGCGGCCGGCGAACCTTTTGGTGCTCGACGAGCCGACCAACGACCTCGACATGGAGACGCTGGAGCTGCTGCAGGAACTGGTCGCCGGCTTTGCCGGAACGGTCGTCCTGGTCAGCCACGATCGCGATTTCCTTGACCGCACAGTCACCAGCGTGATCGCGCCCAACGGCGCCGGACGCTGGATCGAATATGCCGGCGGCTATTCCGACATGCTGGCGCAACGCGGCGGCTCGAAGCTGGAGGAGCGCAAGGCAAGGCCGAAGGCTGAAGCGAACGAAGCGACGGCCAGGGCCGAACAGACCAGCGCTAAAAGCCCGGCCAAGAAGCTCTCCTTCAAGCAGAAATTCGCGCTGGAATCCCTGCCGAAGAAGATCGAGGCGGTGAGCGCGTCCATCTCAAGGCTGGAGAACAGTATCGCCGACCCGTCCTTCTACGAGCGCGATCCCGCATCGTTCCAGAAGACCATCGCCGCGCTCGACAAGGAGCGCACCACGCTGGCCTCACTTGAGGAAGAGTGGCTGGAGTTGGAGATGCTACGCGAGGAGATGGAAGGCTAGCCGCTATCGGCAAGGCTCAGAGGCAGGCCTCGCAGATCGCAGCGATATGGCGTCTGTCGGTGCCGCAGCAGCCGCCAAGCACGGCTATCTGGCCGAAGCGGTCGCGCATGGCGCGGTAGCGCCGGCCGAGGTCGACAGGATCGCCTGGATCGAGTTCGGTCGCCGCATCCAGCTCGGCATGGCTTTTGGCTGAGGCGTTGGCCCGCACGCCGCGAATGCGCCTGATCCAGCGTCCGTCGCCGGCAAGGACGGCGTCGAAATGGCTCGGATGTGCGCAGTTGATCATGAAATATGCGGGAGCGCCGTCCGTTTCGTCGTCAACGGTCTCGATGGCGTCTCTCAAGCTCTCCCCCGAAGGCAGGCGTCCGTCCGTCTCGACGGTAAACGAAATCACCGACGGGAGCCCCACCGCCATCGCGGCACAGGCTATTCCGGCAGCCTCCTGCGCATAGGTCATCGTGATGGCGCTGACCATATCGGCGCTGGCATCGCGGAACGCCTTGACCTGATCGCCGTGATAGGTCTCGGCCTCGGCGGGCGTCATGACTGTGTCAATGCGGTAGCCGTCGCCACGGGGCCCGACCACCCCATTGACCAGCACGGTCATGCCACGCGCAACATAGGGCGCAGCCAGCGCCCGCGCCCATGACACTGCCTGCATGTCTATGCCCGACAATGCGACTTTCGAATAGCCGAGCTTTTCGCCCCAGTCCGGATTGGCGCGCCACGTCGGAGTATCGAGCACGAAGCCGACCCCGTGTTTGTCGGCGATGTCGAGATACTGGCGGAAATAGCGGGCCAACGTCGTCCGCCCCTCCTCCTCGCCAAGAAGCGGAAAGGCGGCGAACGAGGGCAGATCGAGGCCTTCCAGAAAAACAAGCGAGGTCTCGAGGCCGCCATCGGTCAGGAAAACGGCTTCACCCAGCTCACGAACGTCGATCTTCGCACTGGTCATCGCCGTCTCCGGTCAGACCTGCCGCTTGCGCGACTATAGCATTTGAGGGCGAATTTGCCATGCCGGTTCGGTCGCGAAGGTCGCGCTGGTCCAAGCTATCCATTGCAGCACTCGCGTGATGCGCATATTCTATACGCATGTTGCGGAGGCTATCATGCGCAAGATTGCCGCAAATGCGGTCCGCCAGCCGGCAAATCTATCGATCGATTCACAGCTCATGAAGGAAGCCAAGGGGCTCAACGTGAATGTATCTCGTGCCGCCGAAGCCGGGATCGCAGAAGCCGTGGCAGCCGAGAAAACGCGGCTGTGGAAGCTCGAAAACCGCGCCACCATGGATGCCTGGAACGAGTATGTCGACACGTACGGCGTTCCGCTCAAGGAGCATAGGCGTTCTGATGGCGCGCTATGACGCCTTTGCCGCCAGCGGCATCGAAGGCGGCTACGTCCTCGAGGTTCAATCCGACCTGCTCGACAATTTCAAGACGCGCGTCGTCGTTCCGCTTTTGCCCCTCGCGTCGGCGCCGCCGCCAATGCGGAAGCTGCATCCGGTCTTCGAAATCAATGGACGCAAGCTGGTCATGGCCACCCATCTGATCGCTACGGGGGCTGCGACGGAACTCGGGGAAAACCGTTTCAACCTCGCGAAGCATCACGACGAGATCGTTGCAGCGCTCGACATGCTGTTTCAGGGCTTCTGAGCCGCTCGGCCTCAACCGGACGTCTTCGTCGCCCAGGCCTTCAGCGCCTCATCAAAAACCTTCTCGCCCGGAATGCCCTTTTCCATGGTGAGCAGGGCACGGCGTCCGGTCTTGTAGACCACCGGCACGTCGATCCAGGCCTGCCCCCTGAGCAGCGTCAGGTTGGCGTCCTCGTCGGCCTTGGTGTCGTTGAGGGCGACGAGGAAGAAGCCGTCGGCGATCTTGGCCGGGATGCCGATCAGCGGGCTGCCGGCGTCCTGTTCCGAGCTCTTCATGGCGATGCGCAGGATGTTGTCGACGCCGCCGCCGTCAAACCCTTCCGGCGTCAGGAAGATCATCTCGATGATGTGGCTGGCCGGCAGCGTCTGGTCGGTATTGCGCCGGATGGTCATGCGCAGCTGGATGTCCTTGCCGGGTATCGTCGCCTCGGCGCGGATCGCCGGCTCCGGCGGCAGGTCGCCGCCCGGCGATTCCTGCACCAACGACCAGACGATGCTGCCGGGCTCGGCGGTTCCCTGCTGGGTGCTGGTGCGCTCCTCATAGAAGATCGCTTTCTGGCCGACCGGCACGGTCGCTTGGGCCGTCGCAGGCGCAGTCCCGGACGCGGGTGGCGGAGTCGTGCCAGCGGCAGGCGGAGTGGCCGCCGCGGCCGGAGGCGTGGTTCCGGCGGCCGGCGCGGGCGGATTGGCGGCGGCACCGGCGGGCGCCGACGGCGTGGTCCCGGCAGGCGGGCTCGCTGGCGGGGTTTGCGCAGCCGGCGGAGTGTCGGCGGCGGGCGGGGTCGCGGCCGGAGTTGGCGCGGCGGGCGGCGTGCCGGCGGCGGGCGCCGGCGTCATCCCAGGCGCGGCTGGCGGCGGCGTGGTCAGCGCGGCGACGGATTCGCCCTCGCCGATGGTGCTCTGGCCGCCGGCCGGACCAGGATCTACTTCCTTGCCCTCGGGCGTCAGCCGCTGGGTGAATTTCGCCGTTTCGGCCGGCTCATTGGCTGCAGCCGCGTTATTGCCCGCAGCCGGCGGCGCGGCCGCCGTCTCGGCGGTCGGCTTTGTCGGGGGGGCAGGCTTGACCAGAGGCTCGGTCGAGACGGTCTGGCTGCTGCCGCCCTTCAAGCCGAGCATGGAGCTGAACGCATCTTTGTTCAGCCAAACGCCGAACCCGCCGCCGGCCAGCACCAGCAATGCGACAACGGCAGCAATCAACCCGCCATAGCTGCGCTTGCGCGGCGCAGGCCGCAGCCGCTGGAAAGTATCGGCCGGCTGCTCGTCATTGGCAAAGACATCGCTGTCCTCGTCCGGTTCGGCGGCGTTCATCCCGGGCAGGCCGACATCGTCCTCGCGCGGCGAGGGCATGGGCGGCGGTGCCGCGGGCACCTTGTGCCAGCCGCCGGGCTCAGTCTTCGTTGCCCCTTGCCAGCTTGGTTCCGTCTTTGCTGCGCCTTGCCAGCTCGGTTCCGCCTTCACCGGCGCCGGTGCGGGCGCCGTCTTGAAGGGCTCCGGCTTGAAGGGCTCCGGCTTGGCAGGTTCGGGCTTCGCCACCGACGGCTGCCGGACGTGGCTCGGCTGGTTCTTGTTGCGGTCGATCGAGGAAAAAATATGTTCCAGCTCCGCCAGGGGATCTTCCGCTGGAGCCGGCTTGGGCGCCGGAGCAGGTTTGGCATACTCGCGCTCGACGCTGGCGACGGCATCTTCGAGCGAACGTTTCTGCTTGCTGATGACCTCGGCCGACAACGGCGGAGAATAGTTCGCGAGTTTCTTCGCCAGCATCTCACGAGCATTCTCGTAAATCCGCTTGCGCAACTCGGGCGAGGGCTCGCTGTGCTTCGCAAGCTGTTTTTTCAGAACACCAACGAAATCTGCCATGCGTCAGTCGACCTGCAATTCTTTCCCGGGCCGGCCGCAAATCAGCCGTAGCGCCTGGAAGCGCTGTGAAACTAGTCTTGAAACGGATCGGTCACAAGTATCGTGTCGTCCCGCTCCGGGCTGGTGGAAAGCAGTGCAACCGGGGCGCCGATCAGCTCCTCGATGTGGCGGACATATTTGACGGCTTGCGCCGGCAGATCGTTCCAGCTCCTGGCGCCGGCCGTCGTTCCCTTCCAGCCTTCGAGCGTCTCATAGATCGGCTCGACGCGCGACTGGGCGCCCTGGCTGGCCGGCAGATAGTCGATCAACTCGCCATCAAGGCGATAGCCGGTGCAGACCTTGATCTCGTCCAGCCCGTCGAGCACGTCGAGTTTGGTGAGCGCGATGCCCTTGATGCCGTTGACGGCCACCGCCTGGCGCACCAGCACGGCGTCGAACCAGCCGCAGCGGCGCTTGCGGCCGGTGACGACGCCGAATTCGTGGCCGCGCGTGCCGAGGAACTCGCCGACCTCATTCTTCTGCTCGGTCGGGAACGGCCCTTCGCCGACGCGCGTCGTATAGGCCTTGGTGATGCCGAGCACATAGCCGATCGCGCTGGGGCCGGTGCCGGAGCCGGCGGCCGCTTGCCCTGCCACGGTGTTGGATGAGGTGACGAAGGGATAGGTGCCGTGGTCGATATCGAGCAGCGTGCCTTGCGCGCCCTCGAACAGGATGCGCGCACCCGCGCGGCGCTTGTCGTCGAGCACCTTCCAGACGCGGTCCATGTAAGGCAGGATCTCGCCGGCCACCGAGGTCAGCTCCTGCATGATCGCCTCCTGGGTCGCTTCCGGATGGCCGAGCCCGCGGCGCAGCGCATTATGATGCGTGAGCAGCCTGTCGACCTTCAGGGGAAGCGTTTCCAAATCCGCCAGATCCATCACCCGCACCGCACGCCGGCCCACCTTGTCCTCATATGCGGGGCCGATGCCGCGGCGGGTCGTGCCAATCTTGGTTCCGGAATTCGAGGCGGCGTCTTCGCGGAACCCGTCCAGCTCCCGGTGCAGCGACAGGATAAGCGCGGTGTTTTCGGCGATTTTCAGGCGTTCGGGCGTCACCTCCACGCCCTGCTCCTTGAGCTTCTTGACTTCCGCGACGAAGGCGTGCGGATCGAAGACCACCCCGTTGCCGATGATCGACAGCTTGCCCTCTCTGACCACGCCGGACGGCAAGAGCGAAAGCTTGTAGACCTTGCCGTCGACGACCAGGGTATGACCTGCATTGTGGCCGCCCTGGAAGCGCACGACCACGTCGGCGCGCTCCGACAGCCAGTCGACGATCTTGCCCTTGCCTTCGTCGCCCCACTGCGAGCCGACGACCACCACATTGGCCATGTTCTTTTCCCTTGAGATGCCGCCTTAGCGGCTTGAAACGACAGGCCTCTATAGCCTCATGTGCAGGCCGATGCGACCCCTTCTTTGTCCCCGAAACCACCCAGGGCACAACAAACCAGGCACAACAAATTCCGGCTTTCGCATCATTTACTTGGCCTCGCCATCGCAATAGGCCGGCATCCTTCTTCCACCGCGCCTGCCGGTCCAGGATTAAGCGATGCATCGAGCCGCCTATCTGTTCCTGCTCTCCACCATGCTGCTGTGGGGCGGCAATTCCGTGGCCGGCAAGCTTGCCGTCGGCCATGTGTCGCCGATGACGTTGGTTTTCCTGCGCTGGGTGCTGGCGGTGCTGATCATGCTGCCCGTCGGCTGGCGGACGTTTCGCGAGGACTGGCCTGAACTGCGCCGGCATTGGCTGCTGGTCGCCGGCCTCGGCGCCTGCGGCTTCACGATGTTCAACGTCATCTTCTACACGGCGCTGAACTACACGACCGCCATCAATGTCTCGATCGAGCAGGCCGCCATACCGATCGTCATCATCCTTGCCAACTTCGTGCTGTTTAGGCTGCACGTGCAGCGCCTGCAGATCGTCGGCGTCGCGCTCACCATCCTCGGCGTCGCCCTGACCGCTAGCCATGGCGACCTCGGTCAGCTGCTGAAGCTCGAGCTCAATTTCGGCGACGCCATCATGCTGGTCGCGGTCCTCTGCTACAGCCTCTATTCGGTGGGGCTGCGCCTGAAGCCGGCCGTCCGCTGGCAAAGCTTCATGCTGGCTCTGTCGCTCGCCGCGCTTTTGACCTCGGTGCCGTTCTTTGTCTGGGAAGTGGCGGCGGGCCGCGTCATCGTCCCGGACGCGCGAGGATGGGCGGTCGCGTTCTACACCGCGCTCGGCGCGTCCGTCGTCTCGCAGATCTTCTACATCAAGGGCAACGAGCTGATCGGCGCCAATCGCGCCGGACTGTTCATCAATCTGGTGCCAATCTTCGGCACCCTGCTTTCGGTGCTGATCGTCGGCGAGCAGTTCCAATTCTATCAGGGTCTTGCGCTTGCGCTCGTGCTCGGAGGCATCGCGCTGGCCGAATACAGTGGCAGCAGGGCCGTTCTGTAGGGGAAATTCCCCGCATGCCGAAGCATGCGGGGCATGATCTTTCAGGCGGCGCCGACATCGAAGTGCAGCGGTTTGGCCGAATCGATCGATTGGTGCGCCCGCAGTTGATCGAGCACCCTTTCCGGGAAGGGTGCGTCGAGATAGAGCAGCGCGATCGCATCGCCGCCCGGCCGGTTGCGGCCGAGCTGGAAGTTGGCGATGTTGACGCCGTTCTCACCGCAGACGGTGCCGAGCAGGCCGATGATGCCGGGCGCGTCGGCATTGGTCGTGTAGAGCATGTGCTGGCCGACCTCGGCATCGAGGTTGATGCCCTTGATCTGGATGAAGCGCGGCTTGCCGTCCGAGAAGCAGGTCCCGGCGATCGAGCGCGTCATATGCTCGGTCTTGACGGTGAGCTTGATGTAGCCGTCGAAGACGCCAGATTTGTCGCGCTTGACCTCGGCGACGATAATGCCGCGCTCCTTCACCATGATCGGCGCCGACACCATGTTGACGTCGGAGACCTGCGGCCGGATCAGGCCGGCAAGAGTGGCGCTCACCAGCGCGCGCGTGTTCATCGTCGCGGTCGAGCCGTCGAACAGTATCTCCACCTCCTTGATCGGATCTTCGGTGACCTGGCCGACAAAGGCGCCGAGCACCTCGGCCAGCTTGACGAAGGGTTTCAGTCGGGGCGCTTCCTCGGCGGTGATCGACGGCATGTTGATGGCGTTGGAAACGGCGCCCTTGATCAGGTAATCGGCCATCTGCTCGGCCACTTGCAGCGCAACGTTCTCCTGCGCCTCGGTGGTCGAGGCGCCGAGATGCGGGGTTGCCACGACATTCTGCATGCCGAACAGCGGATTGTTCTCCGCCGGCTCGGCCTCGAAAACATCGACGCCAGCGCCGGCCACCTTGCCGCTCTTCAGTGCCGCGACCAGGTCGGCCTCGACGACCAGCCCGCCGCGCGCGCAATTGATGATGCGCACGCCGTCCTTCATCTTGGCGATCGCGGCCGCATCGATGATGTTGCGCGTCTTGTCGGTCAGCGGCGTGTGCAAGGTTATGAAGTCGGCGCGCGCGAAAAGCTCGTCGAGCTCGACCTTCTCGACGCCGAGCTCTTCAGCGCGGCTGTCCGACAGGAACGGATCGAAAGCCACGACATGCATCTTCAGGCCGACGCCGCGCGTCGCGACGATCGAGCCGATATTGCCGCAGCCGATCACGCCCAGCGTCTTGCCGGTGATCTCGACGCCCATGAAGCGGTTCTTCTCCCATTTTCCCGCATGGGTCGAGGCGTTGGCCTCCGGGATTTGGCGCGCCAGCGCGAAGATCATCGCAACGGCGTGCTCGGCGGTGGTGATCGAGTTGCCGAAGGGCGTGTTCATCACGATGATGCCCTTGCGGCTCGCCGCCGGAATGTCGACATTGTCGACGCCGATGCCGGCGCGGCCGACGACCTTGAGCCTGGTGGCGGCATTGATCAGCTTCTCGGTGACCTTGGTCGCCGAGCGGATGGCGAGGCCGTCATACTGGCCGATTACTTCGAGAAGCTTTTCCTTGTCCTTGCCGAGATCGGGCAGGTAGTCGACCTCGATGCCGCGGTCCTTGAAGATCTGCACGGCGGTGGTTGAAAGTTTATCCGAGACGAGAACGCGGGGCGCCATGGCGGCCTCCTTGAAGAATGGGATTGATCCGTTTGGGATCGGCGGCCCGAAGGCCGCCGCGAATGACTCAGGCGGCCGCTTTCAGCGACGCCTTCTGCATGGCGAAGGCCCAGTCGAGCCAGGGCAGCAGTGCTTCGAGATCGGAGGTCTCGACGGTCGCGCCGCACCAGATGCGAAGGCCGGGCGGCGCATCGCGGTAGGAGCCGATGTCGTAGGCGACATCTTCCTTGTCGAGCGTCGAGACGATACCTTTGGCGAAAGCCGCCTGACCGTCGGCATCGAGCGCCGCCACGTCCGGATCGGTGAAGGACAGGCACACGGAAGTGTTTGAGCGCGTCGCCGGATCGACGGCCAGATGGCCGAGCCACGACGACCTGGCCACGAACCGGTCCAGCACCGCGGCGTTGGCGTCGGCGCGGGCGATCAGCGCTTCCAGGCCGCCGATCGACTTCGCCCATTGAAGCGCATCGAGATAGTCCTCGACGCACAGCATCGACGGCGTGTTGATGGTCTCGCCCTTAAAGATGCCCTCGATCAGCTTGCCGCCGGAAGTCAGGCGGAAGATCTTCGGCAGCGGCCAGGCCGGCTTGTAGGTTTCCAGCCGCTCGACGGCGCGCGGGCTGAGGATCAGCATGCCGTGCGCGCCCTCGCCGCCCAGCACCTTCTGCCAGGAGAAGGTGACGACGTCGAGTTTATCGAAGTCGAGCCGCTGCGCGAACGCCGCCGAGGTGGCGTCGCAGATGGTGAGTCCCTTGCGGTCGGTCGGAATGAAATCGCCGTCCGGCACGCGCACGCCGGAGGTCGTGCCGTTCCAGGTGAAGACCACGTCGCGATCGAAATCGATCTGCGTCAGATCCGGCAACACGCCGTAGCCGGCCTCGAACTTGCGCACATCGGCGAGCTTGAGCTGCTTGACGACATCGGTCACCCAGCCGGAACCGAAACTTTCCCAGGCGACCATGTCGACGCCGCGCTCGCCAAGCAGCGACCACAGTGCCATCTCGACCGCGCCGGTATCGGATGCCGGCACGATGCCGATCCGGTAACCGGCCGGGACCTTGAGGATTTCGCGCGTCAGCTCGATCGCCTGTTCGAGCTTGCCCTTGCCGATCTTGGCGCGGTGGGAGCGTCCGAGCGCAGCAGCTTCCAGCGCCTCGACCGACCAGCCGGGGCGTTTTGCACAGGGACCTGAGGAGAAATTGGGGTTTGCCGGACGGAGTCCGGGCTTGGTAAGCGTCGTCATCGTGGTCTATCCTTCCAGATAGTGGCCCCTCGTTGGGGAGGGGTGGCCCACGGACGGCGATATGCTTTCAGGCTTTCGGCGTCAAGAGCAAAGTTTTTGTCGCTGTCGGGATATTTGTCTCACGGCACCACGCGCCGGAAACGAAAAAGAACGGCGGACCGCTCGATCCGCCGGCGGCAATTTCCGAATTCCCTCGCTCACCAAAGATCGTAGCGCAGCCCGAGCTTGACCGTCTGATAGTCAATGCCCTTGCGGATATTGAAAGCGCCACCATCATAGGCGACGTATTTCGCCGCTGGGACGGAAAAGTATTCGTAGCCGAGATCGACCGAAACGTTCTTCGTGACCTGGTAAGAGAGCCCTGCGCCGATGGAATAGGCCAGATTGAACTTTGCCGCAGTATCGGTCTGCCCTTCATAGCCGGCCGGATCGTCGCAGAAAAATCCGCCGGTGCCGGCGCTGTTCGTAGGAACCTCCACGCAGTCGCGCGCGCCGATGCTTCTGTAGTATTTGTTGTAGGCGAGCCCGATGCCGCCGCCGATATAGGGCGTAAGCCCGACATAGGTGCCCAGGTCTACATAGCCATTGGCCATGATGCTGTAGCCCTTGTTGGAAGCGTTGTCGGAAAGGTCGCAGGCCTGGCTGGTCGCAACGGAATTGATCGTTCCGAAACCGTCGTCCACAAGCGTGTGCCCGTCGCAGGTGGCTCCCAGTCTGTCATGGGCGGCGAATTTGTCGGTCGGCAGGATTCCACCGTTCAACTCGACCCGCAGGTAGTCGTTGACGTGATAGCCCATGCCGATGCTGCCGCTGAACAAGCTGGACTCATCGCTGAAGCTGTTGAGCGGTCCCGACGAGGTTTCCTCATGCTTGAACGGGTGGCTGAAAGCGTAGCCGACGTCGCCGCGGAGGTACCAGCCAGAGCCTACCTCGACCGGCTGATAGTCCGGCGCCTGGTCGACATAGATCGGCGGATCGTAGTCGGCCGACACCGCCTGTGTCGCCGGCATCAGCACGATTGCGGCGAGCGCCAGTGCGATACGCGATTTTGATGTCATGGTCCCCGGCTCCTGAGATTGGCACCAGTCGCGAACGCGAGCACAGCTGCCGTTTCAGGAGCATTGTTAACCATAGTGGTTAAGTGCCGGTTAAGGATAACAGGGAGTTACCGAATTGATTTCGATGCTGTTTTACCGGCCCCCCACAAAAGAAAATCGCCCGGCTGGCGCCGGGCGATCGGCAGAATTTCAGGATCTCGAAGCGGCTACTTGGTGTAGATCGGCTCCGGCTCAGGCTGGTAGGCCACCGGTGTAGCGCACCCATTGTTGCCGCCAAACTGGTAGCGCAGACCGCCGCGCACCTCATGCGTGTTGATGCCGTGGTCGAACCCCGGCCCGGAACTCGTCGAATCGAACTCGAACATGCGCCCGCCCTGGATGTGAGTGAAGCGGTAGCCAGCGTCGAGGATCACCCTGTCGGTCAGGCAGTAGGAAGCGCCGGCCATGAGCGCATAGGCGAAGCGCCAGTTGGACGAACCCGGGTTGGTTTCTGTGGTGTTCGGGTCGTGGACCGTGTCCCACTTGACGTGCGCACCGCCGATGCCGGCGCCGACGTAAGGCGTGATACCGTGATAGGTGCCGATATCGACATAGGCATTGGCCAACAGCAGCAGCGCGCTCATCCTCGACACCTCGGTTGATGTCGTGACGAGGTCCGAGGTCTGGCCGTTGAAGTCCGACTTGAACCAATAGTCGGCCGTCAGATCGGTTCGGAAGTAATCATTGATCTTGTAGCCGACGCCGCCGCCGAGCGAGAAGCCACCCTTCAGCTTGCCGAAATCGAAATCGTTGGTGCCGGGCGGTGGCCCGTATGTAATGTAGTCGATGCCGCGCAAGGTCGACTTGTGGTAGTCGATGTCGCCGCGAATATACCAGCCGCCGACGTCGATCGGCTGAGCCTCGACCAGCGGCGGCGGAGCTTCCTCCACCGGCGGTGGTTCCCCTAGGTCGGCGGCGAGGGCCGGTCCGGCCACTCCCGCCAACAGCGCGGCAAACAGTGCCATTCTTGCGGTATCGAACATGCTGTCACCCCTAAGAAGCCTCGGGACGACATCGCCCGAAGATGAACCTCGGCGTGGATAATGAATTGCAAAGGTTAAAAGCCGTTTAACCGTACCGATTAACCACGAATGCCTACAATTTTAGAGGGTATTCCGTTGTCCGGGGGTGTTGCGCGCGCGCGAAAAAGCCCGCCTGGCGGCGGGCTTGCAGGTGCGATCGTCCGGTTTGCGGCGGCGATCAGGCGGCGCTGCGGGTATCCGAGATGATACCGACGATCTCGTTGACGACGGCCTCGACCAGCTGCGGATCGTCGCCTTCGGCCATGACGCGGATGAGCGGCTCGGTGCCGGACGGCCGGATAACGAGGCGGCCGGCCTTGCCCAGGCGGTTGCGCCCTTCCTCGATGGCTGCCTTGACCGGCGCCTCCTCCAGCGGCTTGCCGCCGGAGATGCGGACGTTCTTCAGAAGCTGAGGCACCGGCTCGAACTTTTTCGACAGCTCGCTGACCGGCCGGTTCTGCCGCTTGATGCAGGCCAGCACCTGCAGCGCCGAAACCAGGCCGTCGCCGGTGGTCGAGAAATCGGACAGCACGATATGGCCGGACTGCTCCCCACCGACATTGAGGCCATGCGCGCGCATGTGCTCGACGACATAGCGGTCGCCGACCTTGGTGCGGTGCAGCTGCAGCTTCATGTCGCCAAGGAAACGCTCGAGACCGAGATTGGACATCACCGTCGAGACGACGCCGCCGCCGGCCAGCCGTCCGCTCTGGTGCCAGGACTCGGCGATCAGCGCCATGATCTGGTCGCCGTCGACGATGGCGCCGTTCTCGTCGACGATGACCACACGGTCGGCGTCGCCGTCGAGCGCGATGCCGATATCGGCGCGCACCTCGTGCACCTTCTTCTGCAGGCCGGCCGGATGGGTCGAGCCGCACTCCTTGTTGATGTTGAAGCCGTTCGGCTCGACATTGATGGCGACCACCTCGGCGCCGAGCTCCCACAGCGCCTCCGGCGCCACCTTGTAGGAGGCGCCGTTCGCGCAATCGACGACGATCCGAAGCCCGGAAAGCGACATCGAGCGCGGCAGCGTGCGCTTGGCGAATTCGATATAGCGGTCGTGGACGCCGTCGACGCGCTTGGCACGCCCCAGCCCGTCGGAATCGGCAAGCGACAACTCGATGTCCTTGTCGAGCATGCCTTCGATTCGCTCCTCGATCTCGTCGGAGAGCTTATAGCCGTCGGGGCCGAACAGCTTGATGCCGTTGTCGTAATAGGGGTTATGCGAGGCCGAGATCATCACCCCGATGTCGGCGCGCAGCGAGCGCACCAGCATGGCGACCGCCGGTGTCGGAATCGGCCCGAGCAGGAACACGTCCATGCCGGCGGCGCACAGGCCTGACACCATCGCGTTCTCGATCATGTAGCCGGAAAGCCGCGTGTCCTTGCCGAGCACGACGCGGTGCCGATGGTTGCCCCGCTGGAAAGAAAGGCCGGCGGCCATACCCACCCGCATGGCCACCTCGGCCGTCATGGGAAACTTGTTGGCGCGTCCGCGAATGCCGTCGGTGCCGAAATACTGCCCTGCCATACCTGCCAAAGTCCCCGTCGTTTTCAGCCGCCCGTATTGCCACAATTGGGCCGCATCCGATCATCACGTTTCGTGATTATATATTACCATTGCTTAGAAAATCATTGTCGCGGACGGGTCAAGTGATTCGGCGGCCTGCCACGACCTCTCGTTGTAACGGGAATATAGAAGCCCAGACAGCTTTTCCGCCCGACACGGTTGTAAAAACCTTATTTGCTCGAACCGAGCGCCAGCAATTTAGCACCTTGTCGGCAGGAACACACTTTGTGAGGGCATCCGCGCGGGAAGCATCTGGCGCAGCCCGAAGTTGAGAGCTATTGATTTGGTATAGGCACCATTTGGCGGCAGCAAGGGAGAAAAACGCCATGCTTATTCATAGACTTGCAGCATTGACGGGCATCGCCGTCGCAACCCTGTTCCTGGCGGCGCCGGCCAACGCGCTGACCATGGCCGAGTGCAGCACCAAGTACAACGCGGCCAAGGACGCCGGAACGCTCAATGGCCAGACCTGGAACCAGTTCCGCAAGGCCCAGTGCGGCAGCGACGCTTCCGCCACGACCGACACCAAGGCGGCGACCGACACCAAGGCGGCGACTGAGACCAAGGCTGCGACCGAGACCAAGGCTTCTGACACCAAGAAGGCAAAGACGGCAGCTGCCTCGGACGACACGGCCAAGGGCCTGACCGCAAAGGAATGCAGCACCAAGTATCAGGCCGCTAAGGCGGCCGGCACGCTGAACGGCATGAAGTGGAACGATTTCCGCAAGGCTGAATGCGGCCCCGGCGCCACTGCTGCGGCAACCGCCAAACCTGCCACCAGCAAGACTTCCACCGCCGCTGACGGTGGTTCGGCCAAGGGCCTGACCATGGCCGAATGCAGCAGCAAGTACCAGGCTGCCAAGACCGCCAACAAGCTCAACGGCATGAAGTGGAACGACTTCCGCAAGACCGAATGCGGCGCCGGCGACGACGACGACACCGTGCCGGCTCCGACCGAGGCGACTTTCACCAAGGAACCGGCAAAGCCCAGCGTGGCTGCGCCGAAGGGCGTGACCTTCCCGACCGCCATCTCGCCGAAATTCGCCAACGAGACGCCGGCCAAGGCCCGCATGCACACCTGCCTCGAGCAGTACTATGCCAACAAGGACGCCAACACGCTGAACGGCCTGCGGTGGATCCAGAAGGGCGGCGGCTTCTACAGCCTCTGCAACGCCAAGCTGAAGAGCTGATCGCTCAGCGCTTACCTCCAAGACCAAGGCCCGCGCATCGCGAGATGCGCGGGCTTTTTCGTTGGACGCGCTTAAAGAGGCATATCGGCGCCGCAAAAGAACCCCCGCCGGCGAAGCTACCAATCTCCCCCTATATGGACTGAGGACATCGCGAACAGGTGTGCGAAGACATCGCGAACAGTTTCGTGCGTTTTGCGCGGGAGGTTCGGGGTGCCATGCGAGGCCAGAAGCGTGATGAGCCAGAAGGAAGATTGGCGCTTGCGCCGGACGCCGATCTTGCAGGTGCGGTCCGCGAGCGACTCGCCAATCGTCTGTGACCTCGCAAACAACAACGCCGCGGTCTGAGCCGCGGCGTCGTTTTTATGTTTCGTTTTCGATCGAGCCTTAGCCCTGCGGCTGCGGCTCCATGCCGCCTTCGGGCTCGGGGCCCTTCTTGCGACGGCCGCCGGTGCCGGCTTTCGGCACAGCCGAGCCGCGGCTGGGCGGCGTGTCGTCGCCAAGGTCGCGGGCGGGCTTGTGGCCAGCGATCAGCTGCTTGATCTCCTCGCCGGTCAGGGTCTCGTATTCGAGCAGCCCTTCGGCCAGCGCGATCCAGTCCTTCTTCTTCTTGGTCAGCACGGTCTTGGCGGTGGAATAGGCATCGTCGATCAGCCGGCGCACCTCGGCGTCGATGATCTGCGCGGTCTCTTCCGAGATGTTCTGCTGGCGCGCCACCGAATGGCCGAGGAAGACCTCTTCCTGGTTGTCGCCATAGGCGACATGGCCGAGCTTGTCGGAGAAGCCCCAGCGCGTGACCATGGCGCGCGCCAGCTTGGTCGCCTGCTCGATGTCGGAGGAGGCGCCGGAGGTGATGTTCTCCTTGCCGAACTTGAACTCCTCGGCGACGCGGCCGCCCATCATGATCGCCAGCCTCGAGATCATGTATTTGTAGCTCATCGAATAGCGGTCGCCTTCCGGCAGCTGCATGACCATGCCGAGCGCGCGGCCGCGCGGGATGATGGTCGCCTTGTGCAGCGGATCGGCCGTCGGCACGTTGAGCGCCAGGATGGCGTGGCCTGCCTCGTGATAGGCGGTCAGCTCCTTCTCGGCCTGCGTCATCGCCGACGAGCGGCGCTCGGCGCCCATCATGATCTTGTCCTTGGCGTCCTCGAACTCGGCCATGGTGACGAGCCGCTTGTTGCGACGCGCCGCCATCAGCGCGGATTCGTTGACCAGGTTCATCAGGTCGGCGCCGGAGAAGCCGGGCGTGCCGCGCGCGATGACCTTGAGGTCGACATTGGGCGCCAGCGGCACGTTGCGCACATGCACCTTGAGGATCTTCTCGCGGCCGAGGATGTCGGGGTTGGGCACGACCACCTGGCGGTCGAAGCGGCCCGGCCTGAGCAGCGCCGGGTCGAGCACGTCGGGCCGGTTGGTGGCGGCGATCAGGATGATGCTTTCGTTGGACTCGAAGCCGTCCATCTCGACCAGCAGCTGGTTCAGCGTCTGCTCGCGCTCGTCATTGCCGCCGCCGAGGCCGGCGCCGCGATGGCGGCCGACGGCGTCGATTTCGTCGATGAAGATGATGCAGGGGGCGTTCTTCTTGGCCTGGTCGAACATGTCGCGCACCCGGCTTGCGCCGACGCCGACGAACATCTCGACGAAATCCGAGCCGGAGATGGTGAAGAACGGCACGTTGGCCTCGCCTGCGACGGAGCGGGCGAGCAGCGTCTTGCCGGTTCCGGGAGGGCCGACCAGCAGCACGCCGCGCGGGATCTTGCCGCCGAGCCGCTGGAACTTCTGCGGATCGCGCAGGAACTCGACGATCTCCTCCAGGTCCTCCTTGGCCTCGTCGACGCCGGCGACGTCCTGGAAGGTGACGCGGCCATGCGCCTCGGTGAGCAACTTCGCCTTCGACTTGCCGAAGCCCATGGCGCGGCCGGAGCCGGACTGCATCTGGCGCATGAAGAATATCCACACGCCGAGGATCAGGATCATCGGCAGCCACGAGATCAGATAGCCGAACAGCGAGTTCGAACCGTCGCTTTCAGGCCGCGCATTGATGGTGACGTTCTTGTCCTGCAGCCTGGAGACCAGCGACGGATCGCCCGGCGAATAGGTCTGGAAGCCGTTGGCGTTGTCCGTATAGTTGCCCGAGATACGGGCGCCGGCGATCGTCACGCTCTTGACCCGGCCGGAAGACACATCCTGCAGGAACTGCGAATAGGCAATCTCGCTCGAAGCGCCGCGCGTCTGCGGCGTCTGGAAAAGATTGAACAGGGCGATGAGCAGGACCGCTATGATCGCCCAGAGCGCGAGGTTGCGATAATTCGGATTCATCTATTGTCCTGTTGGCGTCCGCGCGCGGACCCACGATGGTGATTGGAGGCTTGGGCCTAACATAGGGAGAGCGTCTCCCCTTGCCAAGCAGAACAGCATGCCTCGGTTAAGCTTTCGCCCATGCTCCGCCGGGATCATGGCCGCGAAAAGGCGAGGGCGGCAGCGGCGGCGCGCCGATCAGCGCGGCGACGGCGGCAGCGGGCCGGAGATCGAAGGACGGCAGGAAGCGGGTGAAGGGCGACACCGCAGGAACGATCGCCGTCGCCGCCGGCGCGGCATCACCGCCAGCCAAATCAAGGCGTTCGCCGCCGCGCCACAGCGCGGGCTCGGCGGCCAGCGCCTTGCGCAGCAAGCTCGCCGGAACGTCGCCTTCCGGGGTAAATCGCTTGGCGGCGCCGGGACCTGCTGGCGCGATCACCAACCCGCTCGGCCTGTCGCTCAATGTGATCCTCCGCCGACCGTCCCATAGGGCCTGCTCAGCAGCCGGAACTGCGGGCAGATTGCGGGCCTCGCGGTGGAGGAAAATGCCGGTGCGGCGCGCGTCGACCACCGTCCGCGACAATGTGGCGCAAAGCGTCCCCGACCGCAGATGCTCGAACAGCGCCCGGCAACGCGCCTCGTCGACAAGGAACGTGACGCCGCCGACCGTGGCGAGCAGGATGCGAAATGCATAGACGGCGGCTTCGCTATCCTCACCACTTGCGAAATCGCGATCGAGGCGGATGAGCCCCGGAGCCGGCTGGCGAGCGAAGGCGCCGATCAGCGCCGCCGCACGCTGGCCGAGGTTCTCGCGCTCGGCGGCTGCCTGTCCGGCCTTGGCGATTGCTTCCATGAGGCGCGCCTCGCCGGCCCCGCCCGTGAGCGAGATGCGCAGGCGCGGCCGCTCGAAGCGCCGGTCGACATTGGTCGGATCCTCGGTCCAGCCGATGCCGCGACGCTTCAGCATCTCCCGCAATGCCGCGCGGCGCGTGGCGAGCAGCGGGCGGGCGATCCAGACCCGCCAATCGTAGAGCGTCGCGGGCGCCATGCCGGCGAGGCCGCGGCCGTCGCGTGGATCCTCGTTGCGTGCATCCCCTTCACGAGCTTGCCGCATCAGCACGGTCTCGGCCTGGTCGTCGGCGGTATGTCCGGTCACCACCGTTCGGATGCCTTCCGCTTCGGCTGCCTCGGCCAGCAGCCGGTAGCGCGCCTCGCGCGCGGCGGCCGGCAAGCCGGTCGATGGCTTGCGGCCGGACCAGACGAGCGTGCAATGCGCGATGCCGTGCTCGGCGCAAAGCCGGGCGACAGCTTGCGCTTCGGCCGCCGAGCTTGGTCTGAGGTCATGATCGATCGTCACCGCAAGCAGCCTTGCCGCGGGCAGGGTACGGTCGAGGTGGTGCTTGAGCAGATGGAGAAGGGCGGTCGAGTCGCTGCCGCCGGACACGGCCGCAACGGCGCCGTGGGAGAAGTCGAAGTCTTGGAAAAGGCGATCCGAAAGGTCAGTCTCGGTACCGAACATCACTGCGCGTCGTCCACAAGCGGTCCCGATTCTGGGACAACGACACGCAAGCTAGCACGAGGCCAGCGCCTTTTCCTGCTTGATGCGTTCCTTCAGCGTGCCGGAAACATCCGGGTAGCGCTTGCCGATCTCGTTGAAAGTGGCGCAGGCCACGTCGTTCTGCTTGAGGCCGACCAGCGATACGCCGAGCTTGAGCAGCATGTCGGGCGCCTTCTTGGCCTTCGGATAATCCTTGCTGGCGGCCAGGAAAACCTCCGCCGCGTCGCGGTATTTCTGCTGGCCAAGCAGGGATTCGCCCAGCCAGTAATGCGCGTCCGCCGCCTTGGCGTCCTTGGGGAAGCGCGAGATATGGTCGCGGAACCCCTGCTCGGCGGTGGGATAGTCGCCCGACAGGATGAACTGGTAGGAGTTGCGGTAGAGTTCGTCCGGATTGTTGGTCGAGGGCAGCGAGGCCATGACCGTGCCGCCGGACTTGCCTTTGCCAGCCTTGCTGCCGGTCTCCGCGGCAGGCGCGTTTGCCGTAGCCGCGGGAGCTTCCGTCTGCGAGCCCGCCTGCGGGGCGGGGTCGGCATTGACGACATTGCCGTTCTTGTCGACGGTGATGGTGCCGAAGGTCTTCGGCGGCGCGCCGGTGATCAACTTGCCCGGGTCGCCGGTCTGAGACTCGACGATGACGTCGCCGACGCTCTTGCCGCCGCCATCGTCCTGCGGAGCCGTGCCGGGCGGAGCTTGCGTCGCCGGAGCCGTTGCCACGTTGGTATCGGTGCCGCTGTCGCCGGCGCCAGCATCGCCCATATTCGTGTTGCCGTTGCTGCCGTCCTGCGGCGCGGCCTCCGACTTCTTTTGGCCCGTTGGCTTCGCGCCCTGCGAGCCGCCTTCGAGCTGCTGGAAGCGGAACTCGTTGTCCTCCTGCTGCTTGCGCATCTGCTCCTGCATTTGCAGGATCTGGAAATTGAGCTCCTCAAGCTTGCCGTTCATCTGGCGGATCTGATCCTCCAGACCGGTCATGCCGGCGCCGTCCTGCTGGGCGACTTGCGCCTGCTCGGTCTTCTTCTTGTCGCCGAAAATGCCGAGCGTCGGCAGATGGAAAGTGAACCCGCTGTCCGAGGATTGCCCGCTGTCCGCCGGGGCTGCGACGCCTGCGATGCTTGATACGAGCAGCAGCGCAAGCGTGCCGCTCAGGACCGTTCTGAAATGCATTATGTCTCTCGCCGTGAAATCTGTTGGCCCGATGCGCCTTTCCAAATCGGAGGGGGATAAAGCGCCCTCGCGCTCTTAGCAGGACGCGAGACTTCGGCCAAATTTTGTTTCAAGCTGTCGCATATGAAAAAGGCGGCTCGGAGGCCGCCTTTCGTTCAGCGATGTTGTATTTTTGCCGCCCACAGCGCCGCGCGTCGTCGGACGCGCCAAGGACGCTGTGGCGCTTATGAGCGTTTCCGAAAATCGATATCGATTTCCGGTGCGGCGCGTCAGGAACCGGCGCCCGAGAGCGTGGTGACGGCGCGGCGGTTCTGCGACCAGCACGAGATGTCGTCGCAGACGGCGACCGGGCGTTCCTTGCCGTAGGAGATCGTCTTCAGGCGGTTGGCTGCGACGCCCTTCGAAACCAGGAAGTCGCGGGTGGCAGCGGCGCGGCGGGCGCCCAGCGCCAGATTGTACTCGCGCGTGCCGCGCTCGTCGGCATGGCCTTCGATGACGATGGCATACTGCCTGTACTGGTTGAGCCACTGCGCCTGGCGCGACAGCGTCGTCTGCGCGTCGGCGCGGATCGACGAGGAGTCGGTGTCGAAGAAGATGCGGTCGCCGATGTTGACGGTGAAGTCCTGCGCCGAGCCGGGCGTGGCAGAGCCGGCGCCGTTGAGGCCGAGATCGGCGGCGCTGTTCGGCGTCTTCTTCGAGGCGCAGCCGGTGATGGCCAGAGCCGCCACCAGCGCGATCATCGCCGGATTTCTGGTAAGTGCTGCGATACGGCCCATGCCGCCTCTCCTTCGCATTCGAGTGATTTCGTTGATCACCCAGTAACCACGTTTGGGTTAACCGGCATTCAAGAAACACGGTTAATTTTTCGTTTCGAGCCGCCGTCCTCGGCCGATTTAGCTAGGCTCACAATGCGCGGCGACCGTAGGCGGAAATGCGGCCAAAACATGAAAAAAGGGGGAATTGAGGAACTGAAGAACTGAGGAATTGAAGGAAGAAATTAAGCCAGCTTCTCTCTGAGATTTACAAGCGCCCCCGGTCCTCCATTTTCCTCAGTTCGTCAGTTCGCCGTTCTTAAATTCTTCCGTTGCTCTGCCTACTCCAGCAGCGGCGACCAGGCCGGATCCGAGGCGAAGTTCGAGGTCGGGATCTGCTGCTCGTTGCGGCCGGTAAGATCGACCGTGACCAGCTTCGGCCCGCCGGCGGAGTCGCGGAAGAACATCAGCACGCGACCGTTCGGCGCCCAGGTCGGCCCCTCCTGCTGGAAGCCGGAGGACAGGATGCGCTCGCCCGAACCGTCGGTCTTCATGACGCCGATCTGGAACTCGCCGCCCGACTGCTTGGTGAAGGCGATGAGGTCGCCGCGCGGCGACCACACCGGCGTGGAATAGACGCCGTCGCCGAACGAGATGCGGTGCGGGTTGGAGCCGTCCGCACTCATGACGTAGATCTGCGAGCGGCCGCTGCCGCCGCCGCGGTCGGAGGTGAAGACGATCTGCGAGCCGTCGGGCGAATAGGAGGGCGAGGTGTCGATGGCGGTCGAGTCGGTGAGCCGCGTGGTCGAACGGCTTCTCAGATCCATGGCGAAGATGTTGGAGTTGCCGTCATCGCGCAGCAGGCTCATGATCACCTTCTGGCCATCGGGCGAAAAGCGCGGCGCGAACGTCATGCCGGGGAAATTGCCGACCAGCTCGCGCTGTCCGGTCTCGATCTGCAGCAGATACACCTTCGGCTGTCCGCTCTCATAGGACATGTAGGTGATTTCCTGCCGGTTCGGCGAGAAGCGCGGCGTCAGCACGATCGAACGGCCGTCCGACAGGTAGCGGACGTTGGCGCCGTCCTGGTCCATGATGGCGAGACGCTTCTTGCGCGCGTTCTTGGCGCCGGATTCGTCGACGAAGACGACGCGCGTATCGAAATAACCCTTCTCGCCGGTCAGCCGCTCGTAGATCGCATCGGCGATGATATGGGCGACGCGCCTGGTATTGGCGTCATTGGCGAAGAACTGCTCCCCGGCCATCTGCTGGCCGGCAAAGGTGTCCCATAGCCGGTACTGGGCGCGGATACGGCCGTCGGCTTCCTTGCCGACGCTGCCGGTGACCAGCGCCTGCGCATTGATCACCTTCCAGTCGTCGAAGCGCGGCGTGGCGTCCGGGCCGGAGATCTTCTCGATGAAAGCGCTCTTGTCGATCGGCGCGAACAGGCCGGAACGCTTGAGGTCGGCCGTGACGATCTCCGTGATCTGGGCGCCGAGCTCACCATTGGACTGGAAGTCAGTGATGGCGATCGGCAGCGGCTCGACATTGCCCTTGTTGACGTTGAGCTCGACGAGCGCCCAGGCCGGCAAGGTGGCGGCGGTCGTCATGCCCAGCGCCATGGCTGCAATCGTCAGGAGCGGCTTGAGGAAAGATCTCATGTCTTCTCGCTTCTCTTCTTTGATGGTTCCGACGCAAGGCCTATAGGCCAAGCATCTCCCTTGGGTCGAAGGTGACCCGGATGTCGTTCCAAATATCCTGCTTGCCGGCGGGAACCTGCAGGCCGGCCACGTCGCATTTTTGAACCGCGCGCACTGCGCTTTCGTCGAACTGCCGGTTGCCGCTCGACTGCTCGACCGACGGGCGGCCGTCGAGCTTGCCGTTGGTATCGAGATTGAACCGGACCACGACGACGAAGTTCTCCGAACCTTCCAGTCCAACGGGCAAGGTCCAGCAGCCGCCGAGCTGAGCTTCGAGCGCGCCTTGCTCGGATTTGGACAGCTTCTGGCCCTGATCCTTCTCGCCGCCGAGCGACGACTGCTGGGTGGAGCGCTTGGCGCCGCCACCGGACGGCTTCTGCTTGTCCAGAAGTGCTGAAATCTCGTCGGCGTTGAACTGCTTTTCATCCGACTTCGGCTTCGAGGAAGCTTCCTTCACCGGCTTTTCCGCGTCCTTGCGTTCCGGCGCCTTGGCGCTTTCGGCGGGAGCGGGCTGCGGCTTCGGCCGCGCTGCAGGGGCGGGTGCCGAGTCCGGAAGCTTAGCCTCCTCGGTCGGCTGCTCCTTGGCGATCGCCTCGGCGACGGCGTCCGGCTTGACCTCTTCCTTCTGGATGGCGGCGGTCGTGTCCTTCGGCGGTGCTGGCGTCGGCTCCTTGGCGGGTGTCGGCTTCGGCTCCGTCTGCTTGACCGGCTCGGGCTTGACCTCTTCCTTAGGTGTCGGCGTCGGCGCGACTTCGGTCGCCGGGGTCGGCTTCGGCTTTTCCTGCGGCTTCGGCACGTCCTCGACCGCCGGCTTCTCGGTCGGCGTCGGCGCCGGGGGCGGCGCGGATGTCTTCTCGACCGGCTTCGGCTTGGCCTCGTCGGTTACCGGCTTGTCGGTGTCGACGCTGTTCTCGCCGACCTTCTGCGCGTCGGGGACGATATCCGGGCGCTTGGTCGGCAGCGGCGCCGGCTTGTCATGCATGACCGCTTTCTTGTCGCCCTGCAGGGTCTGCGCGATCGCTTCCATCGGCACGATGTCGACCGCGACGGACTCCACGTCGGAAGCCGGCATGGCGGGCGGCGAGGACAGCGTGAACAGCCCCAAGGCCAGCGCCACCGCATGCAAGATGACCGATGAGGTGAGGCCGGTCCGCATTTGGCGTTTACTGATCCTGTTCCTGCAGCGAAACCAGGCCGATGTTCTTGTAGCCGGCGGCTGAAATGCGGGCCATGACCTTCATGGCAGTGCCATAATCCGTCGACTTGTCGCCGCGAATGAAGATGCGCTCGTCATAGCCGGTCTTCGAGATTGCCTGCAGCTTCGCCACCAGCTCCTCGATCGGGATCTCGGTTTCCTGCAGATAGATCTGGCCGGCCGCGTTGATCGACACCGTGATCGGCTGCGTGTCGACATTCATCGCCTTGGCTTTCGTGTCGGGCAGGTCGATCGGAACGCCGACGGTGAGCAGCGGCGCCGCGACCATGAAGATGATCAGCAGCACCAGCATCACGTCGACCATCGGCGTGACGTTGATTTCCGACATCAGGCCATGATGACGACCGCGCCGCCGGTGGCCGCGTCCGCCTCGCCCTATGCCACCTGCGCTAGCAGCAGACATACCCATGATCGTACCTCAGGCCTTCTGCGCGACTTTTTCATCGATTTGGCGCGAGAGTATGGCGGAGAACTCATCCGCAAACCCTTCCATGCGCACGGCGAGCTTGTTCGCATCCGACGACAGCTTGTTGTAGGCGATGACGGCCGGAATGGCCGCGAGCAGGCCGATGGCCGTCGCCAGCAGCGCTTCTGCTATGCCGGGCGCCACGACCGAGAGGCTGGTGTTCTTCGAGGCGGCGATCGCCTGGAAGGAGGTCATGATGCCGATGACGGTGCCGAACAAGCCGATGAATGGCGCGGCCGAACCCGTGGTGGCGAGGAAGCCGAGCCGACCCTCCAGCCTTTCCATCTCGCGGGTCAGCGCGAGATCCATCGCCTTGTCGATGCGGGTCTGCAATGCCAGCGCCGATTTGGCGCCCTTCTCGAAGCTCTTCTTCCATTCGCGCATGGCGGCGACGAAGATCGCGCCCATGCCGGTGGTCTTGCGGTCGGCGAGCGTGCGGTAGAGCTCCTCGAGCGACTGTCCCGACCAAAACACCTGCTCGAAGCGGTTGAGCGCCATCCGCATGCGGCTATAGGCGACAAGCTTGTCGATGATGATTGCCCAGGTCCAGATCGAGGCGCAGAGCAAGCCGATCATGACCAATTTGACCACCCAGCCGGCCTGCATGAACAAGGCCCATATCGACAAATGCGCGCCCGGGTCGGCGAGTGCGATGTTTTCCATGACTACGTCCTTAAGATTTTTCCGGGCATCGCTGGCGGCTGGCCCATGGCATCCCTTTGGTCCGATCGCGCGAAGCCTGAAGCTCGCGGGACAAGCCCCGAATGCACCGTTTCGCGGCGTTTTCGGGGCAAATCTTGGTGAAAGGAAGGCACACGAATTGCGCCAATCTTCACCAATTCCTTCATGAACCGTTATGGTTAAGGATGGGTTAGGATATGAAGCGTGGCGCATTGCCGCGCCCACCGGGCCGGCGCCATGCTGGACGGGGCTGATCGGTGCACATCGCGATGAAGCAGGTCCAGGCGACGCGCTTTAGTTGTTTTGGTGCATGTCGTTGTCCCAGAACGGGCAACTCCTGCGTGACAGGGATTCGGCGGAAGCCGGTTCGCTGTGATCAGTCGTTCGCCTTCGGCATAAAGGCCGCGACCCATTCCTTCGGAAATCGGCGCGGCCGGCCGTTCTCGCCGATGATCGCCGCCTCGACCTTCGCTTCGACCAGCACCTCGCCGCCACGCTTCAACTGCTGCGCCATGAGGATGCGGGCGCCCGAAATGTCCTCGGTGCGCGTGTCGATGGTGAGGATGTCGTCCATGCGGGCCGGCGAACGGAACTCGATTTCCATGCGCCGGACCACCCAGACGATGCGCTCGCCATGCTTGCCATCGGCAAGCTCGATGTGATGGACGCCGGCGAGCCTGAGATAGTCCGAGCGCCCGCGTTCGAAGAATTCGAGATAGCGCGCATGGTAGACGACGCCGGAGAAATCGGTGTCGGCATAGTAGACGCGGGCCATCAGGCGATGGCCGGATTGCGTCAGCGCCCCCGAAAGCCCGGCGCTGAGCGCTGCGGATTCACCATGATCGTCCATCGCGCTTTCCTTTTCGAGCCTGAACTTTGGCGCGAGAACCGGATGGCACCGATGGGCGCGATGATCAAGACCTTGATGGCAGGGCAGCTGTCGCTAGGCGCCTGCGCGGTTTTCCGTCCGCGTGAAAAATACTGGAGCTACCCGAGATCGATCTGCAGGATCTCCGGCGGCATGCCGAACCGCACCGGCATGATGCTGAAGCCGAGCCCGCCGGAAACGATCAGGTTGCGATCGTTCTCGACGACATGGCCATAAGCGTAGCGGTTGCCGAAGTCGGACGGCACGACCGGCGAATAGCCGAACAGCCGCACCTGCCCGCCATGGGTGTGGCCCGAAAGCGTCAGCGAAACCCGCCAGGGCACTTTCGGAAAGATGTCCGGCTCATGCGCGAGCAGGATGATCGGCTCGTCGCCTTGCACCTTGGCAAGCGTCCCGCCGAGGTCGTCCAGGCCCTTGAAGCCGTGGCGGCCCAGGGCTTTGCTCGGCCGGATTGCCAGTTGGTCCGCGAGTCCAGCGATCCAGAAGCCCTGCCCGTCCTTCTCCAGCCTCATCACGTCGTTTTCCAGCACCGGGATGCCGACGCTCTCCAGTGCCCTGCGCGCGGCCGTCGGCCCGGCCTTGGCCAGTTGCGCCGCATGATCGTGCCACCAGTCGTGATTTCCGAGGATCGAGAGCACGCCGAGCGGCGCCTTCAGCCCTGACAAAGCGGCGGCCCACTCCGGTGCAGACACTTCGGCCGTGACCAGCCGCATTCCATCGACATAGTCGCCGAGCAGCACGATCAGGTCTGGCTGCAGGGCATTCGTCCGTTCGACGAGCGAAGCGATCCGCTCCGACGTCATCCAGGGATGGCAGGCATGAATGTCGGCCAGTGCTGCGACGCGCAGCTTGAGGCCCGCGGGCCAGTGCGGCGGCGTCAGCGAATAGCGTTTCACATGGGCGAGCAGCATCGGCTCAATGCCGACCGCATAGGCGCTCAACGACACCATGGACAGGAACGATCCGCCAATGAGGCGCAGAAAGCCACGTCTGGTGATCATCGGTCAGCCCCGACCCCCGGAAATGCGTCAAGCTGCCTTAGAGGCTGCAATTGTGCCTTCAGCTTGGCGGAGCTGGGGAGATTTCGCGCAGGAAGCCCTTCAAGGCGCGTCCGACGAACAAATGTCCGTTACTCTTCCTGGAACAGGCTGATCTGCTGCTGCGCGAGGTCTTTCGGTGCTTCAAGGCCGAGATGCCGCCAGGCATTGGCGGTCAGCACGCGGCCGCGCGGCGTGCGCTGGATGAACCCCTGCTGGATCAGATAGGGCTCGATGATGTCCTCGATGGCGTCGCGCGGTTCCGACAGCCCAGCCGCGATCGTCTCGATGCCGACCGGTCCGCCGCCGAAGTTGCGGGCGATCATCGAGAGATACCGGCGGTCGAGCGCGTCGAGGCCGAGCCCGTCGACTTCCAGCCTGGTCAGCGCCTCGTCGGCAATGCGTTTATCGACATGGCCGTTTCCGGCGACGGAGGCGAAGTCTCGCACCCGGCGCAACAGACGTCCGGCAATGCGCGGCGTGCCGCGAGCGCGGCGCGCGATCTCCAGCGCGCCGTCGTCACCGAGCGGCATCGAGAGGATGCGGGCGCCGCGGCGCACGATCTGCTCCAGCTCCTCGACCGTGTAGAAATTGAGCCTGACCGGGATGCCGAAACGGTCGCGCAGAGGATTCGTCAAAAGTCCGAGCCGGGTTGTCGCCGCAACCAGCGTGAAGCGGGCGAGATCGATTTTGACCGAACGCGCCGCCGGCCCCTCGCCGATGATGAGATCAAGCTGGAAATCCTCCATCGCCGGGTAGAGGATTTCTTCCACCGCCGGATTGAGCCGGTGGATTTCGTCGATGAAGAGCACGTCGCGCTCCTCGAGATTGGTGAGCAGCGCCGCAAGGTCGCCGGCCTTGGCGATAACCGGCCCCGACGTAGAGCGGAAATTAACGCCGAGCTCACGCGCCATGATCTGCGCCAGCGTCGTCTTGCCGAGCCCCGGCGGGCCTACGAACAGCACATGGTCGAGCGCCTCGCCGCGGCTCTTGGCGGCATCGACGAAGACCTTGAGATTGGCACGCGCCGCAGCCTGGCCGACGAACTCGTCAAGCGACTGCGGCCGCAAGCTCTGGTCGGCATCCTCGCCGCGCTTGTCGGGGGCAATGAGACGGGGCGAAAGGCTCATGCGGTCTTCCTTGCATACGGCAAGGACCGGGACAAGCGCCACCTCACCGCGCCAGCTCCTTCAGGCCGAAGCGGATCAGCTTCGAGGCATCCGCCCCTTCGCCAGCCGACTTTAGGGCCGCGGCCACCGCATTGGCGGCGATGTCGCGCGAATAGCCGAGATTGACCAGCGCCGAGACTGCGTCGGTGATGGGTGCTGCCGCCACGCCTTCGCCAAGCTCCTGCTTGAGGCTGATCGTGCCGGTGGCGGCGCCCGCATAGGCCGGCGCCTTGGTGCGCAATTCGGTGACGATGCGCTCGGCCACCTTCTTGCCGACGCCCGGTGCGCGCGACACCATGGCGATGTCGCGCAACGCGATCGCATTGGCGAGGTCGGGCGGCGCCAGCGTCGACAGCACGGCCAGCGCCACCTTGGCGCCGACGCCCTGCACATTGTTCATCAAAAGGCGGAACCACTCGCGCTCGAGCGGGGTCTGAAAGCCGTATAGCCGGATCATGTCCTCGCGCACATAGGTCTCGATGAACAGCACCACCGCCTCGCCGGGGGACGGCAGCGCGGCAAGCGTGCGCGCCGAGCAATGGGCGACATAGCCGACGCCGTGCACGTCCACGACGCAGGAATCCTCGTCGATCTCATCCAGCGTGCCCTTCAGCTTGCCGATCATGTCCTGGCCTTCATGGATGCGTTTCCGGAGAGACGATTTCGAGGTCGGGGAAATAGCTGCGATAGCGAGGAGCGTCGCGCGTCAATAGGCGGTGACCAGCAACGGCAGCATGAGCACCAATGAAAAAATCCGGCAAGGTCCGCTCTCGAACACCGCCGGCCCGCCGATAACGGGAATGTGCCACCCCAGCCAAGAATGCGGCTTCCCAGGGCAAAAACTCGCGATCCATTTCAAGCCTGCTTTCCTCAGCATTGCTTCGGAAGCAACCAGGGGAGCAAGCTCGGACCAGACGATGCTGTTGATGACCAACGCGCCATCGCGTCGGCAGGAGATAATCGCGGACGAAGACCATTCCGTCAGCGGCCCAGCCGGACCCCAGACGTCAATGAGCACGTTGGTGTCAATCAACGTCGAGATTTTCACGTGGTCCCCTCAACCACTCCATGTACTCGTCCGTCGTCATGCCGCCCAAATCCAGCGTCCCCTCCATCTTGCCGAGGACCTCTTTAAATTTGCGGGCAGCTTCCTCCTCCGAAATGTTTTCGTTGACGGCGACAAGCCGGGCGCCCTCGTCAGTAGCCACGAACTGGACCTCCGAACCCGGGCCTATGCCCAAGTGGTCCCTTATTTGTTTGGGGATCGTGACTTGCCCTTTGGTGGTCACACGCATGGTAATACTCCGAAGGTATTACTTAGTGCGCAAATGAGAACAAGTCAAGAACACTACCCGGCCAGCGCCGCCATTCGGTAGGCGACGCTTTGACGGTGATGCGCATGACATATGGCGATGGCCAGGGCATCGGCGGCATCGTCGGTCTCGAACACCGCTTTCGGCATCAACACTTTCACCATCATATGGATCTGCTTCTTCTCGCCGTGACCGACGCCGATCACCGCCTTCTTGACCGCGTTGGGCGCGTATTCCGCGACCGCCAGCCCGGCGCGCGCCGGCACCAGCATGGCGATGCCGCGCGCCTGGCCGAGCTTCAGCGTCGCTGTGGCATCCTTGTTGACGAAGGTCTGCTCGATCGCCGCCTCGTGCGGCATGGCCTGGTGCAGCACCTCGGCGAGCCCATCATGCAATTGGCAGAGCCTTGTTGCGAGCGGCGCCTTGTCGTCGGAACGCACGGTGCCGGAGGCGACGAAGCGCAGCGAATTGCCGAGGCTCTCGACGATGCCCCAGCCGGTGCGCCTCAGGCCCGGATCGATGCCGATGATGCGAATCGCTTCCCCCATGCGCCAAGTCTAACCGCGGCGCATGGCGATGCCAGTGAATTGTGAACAAACCAGAAACAGCCTGTGCAGGGCGGGGTGCTTCAGAATTCGGTCCGATGAGTCATATGGCGGCGTTTTCAAGAACCGGTGCGGAGCGTGCTTTGGTACGCGAGGACCGGACGCGCAAAAAACGGCGCCAGATGGCCATCAGAGCGTGCGGAGCAGCCTGTTAGCCGCGGGCGAAGGCCGTGTTCAGCAAGCTGATCTGATCGGAGACCGGGTTGGCGCGGCGGGTGGCGGCCGGCGTGTCGTTCATGGCGCCGCCGTAGATCTCCTCGTCCATGCGCTTCACCAGCGCCTGCAGGCGCAGCGACCGGCTCACCAGGTCCAGGAAGTCCTTTGGCAATTCGCTCCAGCCCAGCGCCTCGTCATGCGCGGAGGCGGTATCGAGCCGCACCTTGGATTTTTCCGAGGCGACCTGGTCGCGGGTCATCTCGCCGGAATTGGCCGCGCGCTGCAAAAGCAGCCAGGAGGCGACCTGCATCAGCCTCGTGGTAAGACGCATCGATTCGGCCGCATAGAGCGTCGCCGCCGTGCGCGACAGCTTCTTGGCTTCGAGCCTGCCCTTGCCGTCAAGATATTCGGCCGCCTGTTCGACCAGGCCCATGCCCTCCTGGTAAAGTGGCTTGAAGGACTGGGAGAAAACCCGGCGTTCCGCGAGCTTTATGGTTTTCGCGCTGCCTTTCGAAGGCTCGTTCATCGATACGCCCCTGCACTGCCGCAAGCCGATTCGGCATCCTTGCCGATACGTCCTGCACCCTTAAACGACTGAGGCTTGAAAATGCGCTTCGATGCCCATGAAGGCAAGCGCATGTTTAACAAACGGTTAACGCCGAGGCGCGTTGTCCGCCGGCGGCCAACGAGCAAAAAAAGAGCCGCGGATAAGGCGGCTCTCAGGAGTTTAACAGGGAGGCGTCAAACAAAGTGGCTCCAACCACTCGGTAAGAATCCAGACAAACTGGATGGGTCCTAGTAAACGCCTGTAAAGCTTAATGAAGGCTTAACGCCGTGCGGAATTTTCAAGCGAACGGACTTTTCCTGTGCCGGAACGGGACGGCCCGGCTCCCTCCCGCGCCATCCAGCCCTGGATGCATATGGCGGCGCCGAAACATCGGTCCCGCCGCCGCGACATCGTTTCGAAACACGCTCCGCGCTAAACGCCCGCTCCTCTCAATGGCTGGCGCAGTCGACGCCGTCACCGATCAAGAAATGCAGGAGCACACCATGGACTGGTATTCGATCGTCAAATTCCTTCACGTCGTCTCGGCCATCCTGTGGGTCGGCGGCGGCTTCGTCCTGTTCCTGCTCGGCGTGCTCGCCGAGCGCGCCGGCAACATCCAGGACAAGCTGCAAGCGATGCGGGCGAGCGGCGAGCTTGGCGGCCGCTTCTTCGCGCCGATGTCGATGCTCACCCTGATTTTCGGCCTGATCATGTGCGGCTTCTGGGTCGGCTTTTCCGACCTGTGGATCATCATCGGCCTTGTCGGCTACGCCACGACCTTCTCGATCGGCATGCTCGTTTTCAAGCCGACCGGCGAGCGGATGGGCGCCATGGTCGCCAACGAAGGCGTGACGCCGGCGGTTCTCGCCATCGGCCAGCGCATGATGCGCTGGGCGCGTTTCGACTACGCGGTGATGCTGGTGATCATCGCCGACATGGTGCTGAAGCCTACGCTTCACGACATCGGCATCCTCGCCGGCATGGTGCTGGTGATCGCGTCCGGCGCAGCGCTTGCGCTTGGCGGCGGCCGCCAGCTGGTGCCGAGCGCCGCTTAATCCTTCTGTAGCGGGCGGCGCCGGTGCGCCGCCCTGCCCGTTAAATCAGGCCGGCAATACCGTCCCAGAGCAGCTTGAGCGCCACCACCGCCACCGTCGCGTATGTGAACGGGTAAAACACCTCCGGCCGCATGCGGCGCACCAGCCAGGCGCCGGCGATGGTGGAAAGCGGCGCCAGCGGCATCAGCGCAAACGATGCGGTGAGATTGGTGCTGTCGAACTGGCCAAGCGCGAAATAGGGAATGAGCTTCAGCGCGTTGGTAGCGGCGAAGAAGATCGCCGCCGTCCCTGACAGCACCTTCGGGTCGAGCCGGATTGGCAGCGCGTAGACCTGGAAGGGCGGGCCGCCGACATGGGCGACGAAGCTGGTGAAGCCCGCAACGATGCCCCAGAACGCCGCCGCGATGCGGTTCGGCTCCACCTCGTGGTCGGCGCCGTGGCGAAACTGCAGATAGATCCAGCGCAGGACGAAGACCAGCGCGACCGCGCCGACGATCAGCCGCACCATTTCCTCCGTCACCAGGGCCGCCGTCAGCCAGCCGAGGCCGATGCCGATGACGGCGCCGGGCATCATGTCGACCAGCATCTTGCGATCATAGACGCCCCACCATGTCCACACCGAAACGATGTCCATCAGGCAAAGGATCGGCAGCAGGATGGCCGCCGCCTGCACCGGCGGGATGGCCAGCGCCATCAGCGGCACGCCGACGAAGCCCACGGCGCCGCCGAAGCCCCCCTTCGACAGGCCGACGAGGATGACCGCCGGAATGGCGGCGGCATAGAACCAGGGATCGCTGAGCAGGCCTGACATGGGAAATACGGGGACAAGAAACGGCTGGAGGATGGCGGGAGACTTGCAATAGACCACAAAGCGAAAGACCGCGATAGCCGAAGCGCGCCCGTCAGCCGGTCGGCGCGCGATCAACTGTCCGTAATCCGGCCTGCCGAGTTTGCGGCTGGCGGCGGGCCATGCATAAGGTCACCCGCCCAGCATGAGGTTTGACGATGAGCCAAGTCCTGATCCGCCGCGCGGAAAAAGCCGATCTTGCGGCGATCGTCGCGATGCTTGCCGATGACGCGCTTGGCCGCGCCCGCGAGAATGCAAGCGTGCCTTTGGCGCAAGCCTATCAGGACGCCTTCGCGGCCATAGACGGCAACCCGAACCATTTCCTGGCGGTGATGACGGACGGCGCCGAAGTCATCGGCACCTTGCAGATCAGTTTTATCCCAGGCCTGTCGTTGCAGGGCGCTTGGCGCGGCCAGATCGAGGCGGTGCGCGTCGCGGCGAGCCGGCGCGGAGAGGGGCTCGGGCATAGCCTGCTGGAATGGGCGATCGAAAGATGCCGCGAGCGCGGCTGCAGGGTGGTGCAACTGACGACCAACAAGAGCCGGCTCGACGCGCACCGCTTCTACGAACGGGTCGGGTTCAAGGCGAGCCACATCGGCTACAAGCTGGATCTTTGACGCACCCGCACCGGCGATGCCGGCGACCTCTCATCGCCGCGCCTGAACCAGAAGAAACATCGGCCGCTCGACCTCTTTGGCCAGTTCAGGCCTGGCGGCGATCTGCCCTTCAGTTGGACAGAATTCCTCCACGCGGCCGATGGTGAACCCGGCCTGGATCAGGTTGTTGAGCGTGGTGCCGAGTGTGCGGTGGTGCTTCACCACGCCCTCGGAGAACCAGTCGGTCGTGCGCGGCCCTTCCACCAGATACTGATCGACGGGCCAGACGTTCCTTCCTGCGGCGTCCACGGACCAGCCCGGATTGCTTGGAGCCATGAAGATCGGATGCTCCGTCGAGAAGACGAAGAACCCGCCAGGGACCAGGGCCTGGTAAACCGTCGCGAACAGCCGCGCGGCATCGCTGACATAATGCAGGGCAAGCGAGCTATAGGCGAGGTCGAAGCGCGCCTTCGGCAGGCTCAGCTCGTCGAGGTCGACGCGCTCATAGGCTATGGCTTCGTCGGAGCCGGCGGCGCGTGCTCGGGCGAGCATCCTTTCCGACAGGTCGAGGCCCAGAACCTGCTTGGCTCCGTGCGCCCGCGCCCAGCGGCAGAACCAGCCGAAGCCGCAACCGAGATCGACGATGCTTAGACCACCCACCTTCGGCAGCATGGCGCGCAGAACCGGCCACTCGGGCGCGCCGTCCAACCCTTCCACCGAACGATGCAGACGGCTGTAGCCTTCGAAGAAATCGGCCTTGTCGTAGATATTTTGCGCCATGCTCTTCCCGTGCTTTCGCTTGCTAACCTAGCGGTCGTTTCGTTAGCGTCCATCAGCAGCTTCAACAGGCCGTCTGTCAGTCCTTGAAGATTGCGCAAGCCGCTGCTGCCGCGACGCTTTTCAGCGGCGATCTTCGCCCGCCTCCTGTTCAAGCCGGACGCTTTGCTCTATGCCGCAATGCCACCATGTTCGCCCGGCATAGGCGAAAACCGGGATCGAAGACCGATGAATGAAGCAACCCCGCCCAATCGCTGCCGAATCGTGCTGATCGCGCCGCCGCTTGTGACTCCCGAGCACATCTGCACCGCCTTCGACGGCGGCGACGTCGCCTCGCTGATCCTGCCCGAAAACGGCATGGATGACGCCGCCTTCCAGGCCTTCGCCGAGAAGATCGTGCCGATCGCGCAGGCCGCCGGCGTCGCCGTCATCATCGCCGGCGACAGCCGCATCGCCGGCCGCGTCCATGCCGATGGCATCCATGTCGAGGCAAACCGCCAGGAACTGGCCGAAACGATTGAGCGCTTGGCCGACAGGATGATGGTCGGCGCGGGCGGCGCCAAGACCCGCGACGAGGCGCTGGAGCTCGGCGAGGAGCGGCCCGACTACATGTTCTTCGGCCGCTTCGGCTATGACAACAAGCCCGAGCCGCACCACCGCAATCTCGCTCTCGGTGAATGGTGGGCGCAGATGATCCAGATTCCTTGCATCGTCATGGCCGGCTCCGAGCTTGCGTCGGTGGAAACGGTAGCAGCCACCGGCGCCGAGTTCGTGGCGCTCTCCAGCGCCGTCTTCGCCGACGGACTCGATCCGCACGCGGCGGTCGCCGCGGCCAACGCGCTGCTCGACCAAATCGCGCCGCGCTTCGAGGACTGACGTGCGCTGGCCCCGGCTTTCCTTCGCGGCGTTGGCCGCTGCCTTGACGATCCAGGCGGCCGCTGCGCTGGCCGCCGAGACCCCGCCGGTGCCGCAGCCCAGACCGGACACGACCACACCCGACACGGGCGCGCCGGATACAAGCGCCCCTGCTAGCGGCGCCTCGAATACAAGCATTCCGAATTTAAGCGCCCCAAATACCGGCGCCCCGAATGCTGCCGCCCCGAATACTGGCGCGGCCCATGCCGATAAGCCGATCGAAACACCGCTGCCACAGCCGGCAACGCTTCAACCGCCATCGGCCGATACCATCAATCCCGATCGCTTCGGCGCCAAGCTCCCCGACGCCGCCTACGGCGCCTTCCAGCGCGGCCTCTATAAGACCGCCTACAACCTTGCCATGGTGCGGGCCAAGAACGGCGACCCCGCGGCGCAGACACTGGTCGCCGAGATCCTGTCGCGTGGGCTGGGCGTGCCACTCAACGCGGCAGAGGCCGCGAAATGGTATGGGCTCGCCGCCGAGCAGGGCGTGCCGGAGGCGCAGTTCCAATATGCGCTGATGCTGCTCGACGGACGCTATGTGAAGAAGGACGCCAAGGAAGCCTATGCGCTGATGCAGGCCGCCGCCGAGGCGGGCAACCGCCTGGCCCAGTTCAACTTCGCCCAATTGCTCGTCCAGCAGGATCCGGGCGATGCCGGCATCGCCAAGGCGGCTGTGTATTATGAGCGCGCCGCCAGTACCGGCCTTGCCGACGCCGAATATGCGATGGCGCAAATCTACGCCAACGGCGCCGGCGGCAAACCGCGCGACGACGCCAAGGCACGCACCCTGCTGGCGCAGGCCGCCCGGCAGAACTACGACACCGCGCAACTTGACCTCGCCGCATGGATGATCGAGGGGCGCGGCGGCGATCGCGACCTGAAATCGGGCTTTGCCTGGATGAGGCGCGCGGCCGAAGGCGGCAATGTCGCCGCCCAGAACCGCCTCGCCAAACTCTATATGGGCGGCATCGGTACCGACCCCGATCTGATCCTGGCCGGAGCCTGGTATATCGTCGCCCGGCGCGCCGGGTTGATCGACCCGCAGATGGACGATTTCCTGCAGGGCCTCGACGACGGTCAGACCAAGCAGGCGCTGCAGAGGGCGAACCGGCTGCCCTGAAAAGACGGCTCACGGCAGCGGCCATCTCCATGAGCGTTCGCGACGCCTCCCTTGCCACTCAATGCGATTTGTGGTCTTGGAGGCGCCAAAGCGCGCTCCGCGCCAAAAATCTCATTCCGGATCAGTTCAACATGGCCAAGATCAGTGGCAGCGAAATCCGTCCCGGCTATGTCATCGAGCATGACGGCGGCCTCTGGGTCGCGGTCAAGACCAACACCGTGAAGCCCGGCAAGGGCGGCGCCTACAACCAGGTCGAGCTGAAGAACCTGATCAACGGCACCAAGCTCAACGAGCGCTTCCGCTCGGCCGAGACCGTCGAGCAGATCCGGCTGGAGATGAAGGATTTCTCCTTCCTCTACGAGCAGGGCGACGCGCTGGTTTTCATGGACACCGAAAGCTACGAGCAGCTCGAACTGAACAAGGATTTCGTCGGCGAGCGCGCCGCCTTCCTGCAGGACGGCATGATGGTCACGGTCCAGCTCTACGAGGAGCGGCCGATCGGCATCTCGCTGCCCGACCAGGTGACGCTGACCATCACCGAGGCCGACCCCGTGGTGAAGGGCCAGACGGCGGCGTCCTCTTGCAAGCCTGCAGTGCTGGAAAACGGTGTCCGCGTCCTGGTGCCGCCCTTCATCTCGGCCGGCGAGCGCATCATCGTCGACACCAACGAGATCACTTACGTGCGTCGCGCAGAATAAAACGGCCAACACAGGAAGAAGAAGAATGGCGCGTTCCGCTCTCCTCAACGTCATGGTCCAGGCCGCGATGAAGGCCGGCCGGTCGCTGTCGCGCGATTTCGGCGAGGTGCAGAACCTGCAGGTCTCGATGAAGGGGCCTGGCGACTATGTCAGCCAGGCCGACCGCAAGGCCGAAGAGATCGTCTTTACCGAACTGTCGAAGGCGCGGCCGGGCTACGCCTTCCTGATGGAGGAGCGCGGCGCCGTCGACGGCGAGGACGGCCAGCATCGCTGGATCGTCGACCCGCTCGACGGCACGACCAACTTCCTCCACGGCATCCCGCTCTTCGCGGTCTCGATCGCGCTCGAGCGCCAGGGCCAGATCGTCGCCGGTGTCGTCTACAATCCGGCCATGGATGAGCTCTATACCACCGAGCGCGGCGGCGGCGCCTTCATGAACGACCGCCGGCTGCGCGTCGCCGGACGCGCCAAGCTCACCGATGCCGTGATCGGCTGCGGCGTGCCGCATCTTGGGCGCGGCCAGCACGGCAATTTCCTGATCGAGTTGCGCAATGTCATGGCCGAGGTCTCCGGCGTCCGCCGCCTTGGCTCAGCCTCGCTCGATCTCGCCTATGTCGCGGCCGGCCGCATGGACGGGTTTTGGGAAACCGGCCTTTCGGCCTGGGACATCGCCGCCGGCGCCCTGCTCATCCGTGAAGCGGGCGGCTTCGTTTCGGATATGGATGGCGGGCAGGACATGCTGGAGGCCGGCTCCATCGTCGCCGGCAACGAGCTTATCCAACGCGCCCTCTTGAAGACGGTAAAGAAGCCGCTGGCTGCGCGCTGAAGCGCCCCTATCGCATCACCCCGAAATCGGGAATCGATTTCGCTGACCTCCGGTTCGGAACGGATAAGCGCAAATCAAAGGGCTGCAGCCTCCTTTGCGCGTCGAAAGGACGCGCAGCGCGCTCGTCGCAAAACCGCAACCGAAGCTTGAAATACTGATCCGCGACTGCCCAGATTATGGTTGCAGGATCATTCATGAACGACGCTCGCGCAAATACAACGATCGAAATCCCCTTTGTCGGCCGCTGGCACTATTCGCGCGCCGAGATGATCGCCGATGGCATCGTCCATGCTGTGGGCATCGTGCTGGCGATCGCCGCCGGCTCTGCCTTCCTGGCTTTAGCCGCCTTCCATTCCGGCCCGGGTGAGTATGTCGCCGCCGTCTTCTACGTTGTGTCGCTGCTCACCGTGCTGTCGGTATCGCTGGCCTATAATTTGTGGCCGATTTCGTGGCCGGCGAAGTGGATCCTGCGCCGCTTCGACCATGCCGCGATCTATCTGCTGATCGCCGCCACCTACACGCCTTTCCTGGCCCAGCTCCACACGTCCGCGCTTGCCATGCCGATGATCGCTATCGTGTGGAGCGCGGCGGCAATGGGCATCGCCATCAAGATGTTCCTGCCCGGGCGCTACGACCGGCTGGCGATCCTCTTCTATCTCGCCATCGGCTGGAGCGGCGTCGTGCTCGCCGGACCGCTGGCCGCGACGCTGCCGCCTGCCTCCGTCATGCTGCTGGTCGCGGGCGGCATCGTCTATTCATTGGGCGTCATCTTCTTTGCCTGGAAAGGCCTGCGCTTCCACAATGCCGTCTGGCATGGCTTCGTCGTCACCGGCGCCGGGCTGCACCTGGCCGCCATGGTCGACTGTCTGGTCATCAGCCGTTTTTGAAACGACCCGCGCGGGGCGATATTGTCAAGCACCATTCAATTTGGTCACAATTCCGTTTAGAGTCGCGGCAATTCTGCGGCGGGTGGCATCGGAAACGGGGCACGGATGGCTTTTCTCAGATCCTTCGGCAGGCGCTCGGATGTCCTGGTCTACGATCCGCACAAACTGTCGAGCCCGCAGGTCTTCCTGCTCACGATGGTGATCTTCCTGGTCATCGTCGCCTTCATCGCCGCCATCCTCACCCGCCAGATCTCCTCCGCCTTCTCCAGCAATCCCGGCCTCAACGGGCTGATCATCGGCGTGCTCGCCGTCGGCATCCTGCTCGCCTTCGCCCAGGTCGGCCGGCTGTTCAGAGAGGTGCGCTGGGTCAACTCCTTCCGCGCCGGCTCCGAGACCACCGAGCCGGTGCTCCTGGCGCCGATGAAGGCGATGATCGGCCGCTCGTCGACGATCGCCTTCTCGACCTCTTCGATGCGCACCATGCTCGATTCCATCGCCACGCGCCTCGATGAAAGCCGCGACACCTCGCGCTATCTTGTCGGACTGCTGGTGTTTCTCGGCCTGCTCGGCACCTTCTGGGGCCTGCTCAACACCATCGCCTCAATCCGCGAGACGATCGAGGCGCTCGACCCCGGCAGCGGCGATGCCGCCGCCGTGCTCGACGCGCTGAAGCAGGGCCTCTCGGCGCCGCTCGCCGGCATGGGCACGGCCTTCTCGTCCTCGCTGTTCGGCCTGTCCGGCTCGCTGGTGCTCGGCTTTCTCGACCTGCA
Organism: Mesorhizobium sp. M1A.T.Ca.IN.004.03.1.1; assembly: GCF_003997555.1. Lineage (NCBI taxonomy): Bacteria > Pseudomonadati > Pseudomonadota > Alphaproteobacteria > Hyphomicrobiales > Phyllobacteriaceae > Mesorhizobium > Mesorhizobium sp. M1A.T.Ca.IN.004.03.1.1. The sequence continues at coordinate 536,854 of NZ_RZTV01000004.1, forward strand.
GGCCGGCCGCGCCCAGACCCGCTTCTACACCGAACTCGAGAACTGGCTGTCCTCGGTCACCGATCTCTCGTCCGATATCGTCGTGTCGGAATCGGCGCGCGCCGAGCCGTCGGAGGAGATCCGCCTGCTGTCGGAACGGCTGCGCAGCCTGCAGGAAAACGGCGGCGGCTCCAACCCGCGCGTCGCCACCGCCATGGCCAACCTCGCGGACGGCATTTCCGGACTGGTCAAGAACATGCGCTCCGAACAGCAGATCATGCGCGACTGGGTCGAGGCGCAGTCGGACGAACAGAAGGCGATGCGCAACACGCTGGAAAAGATCGCTGACGCCCTGAAGAAGACCGGAGTGCACTGACGTGGCGCTGGCAAGGCGGCGCGCCGATCGCCGCATCGACTACTGGCCCGGCTTCGTCGACGCGCTGTCGACGCTTCTGCTCGCCATCATGTTCCTGCTGACGGTCTTCGTGTTGGCGCAATTCCTGCTCAGCCGCGAAATCTCCGGCAAGGACACGGTGCTCAGCCGCCTCAACTCGCAGATCAACGAGCTGACGCAGTTGCTGGCGCTGGAGCGCTCGAACAGCCAGGACAAGGAAGACACGCTCGCCAATCTGCAGGCCTCGCTGTCGGCGGCGGAGGCGGAAAAGAGCCGTCTTCAGCAATTGCTGGAGCAGGGTGCCGGCGCCGGCGACGCGGCCAACAAGCGGGCAGACGCGCTGTCCGGCGAACTCAGCAACCAGCGCCAGATCAGCCAGCAAGCGCTGAGCCAGGTCGAGATCCTCAACCAGCAGATCGCCGCACTGCGCAAGCAGATCGCGGCGCTCGAGGACGCGCTCAACGTGTCCGAGCAGCGCGACCGCGAGTCCAACACCAAGATTGCCGATCTCGGCCGCCGCCTGAACGTGGCGCTGGCGCAGCGCGTTCAGGAGCTCAACCGCTACCGTTCCGATTTCTTCGGCCGACTGCGCGAGATCCTCGCCGACCGCGAGAACATCCGCATCGTCGGCGACCGCTTCGTCTTCCAGTCGGAAGTGCTGTTCCCGACCGGCTCCGACGAGATCAACGATGCCGGCAAGGTCGAGATGAAGAAGCTCGCCGATGCCGTCATCGAGCTGCAGAGGGAAATCCCGCCCGAGATCAGCTGGGTGCTGCGCGTCGATGGCCACACCGACAACAAGCCCTTGTCCGGCACCGGCCGCTATCGCGACAACTGGGAGCTGTCGACCGCCCGTGCGACCTCGGTGGTGAAGTTCCTGATCGAGAACGGCGTGCCGGCGAACCGGCTGGTAGCCGCCGGCTTCGGCGAATTCCAGCCGCTCGATCCGGCCGACACGGATGAGGCGCGCAGCAAGAATCGCCGAATTGAACTGAAGCTCACCGAGCGTTGATCCGGCATCACGCGAACTCACGCGAATTTGTTCGCAGGCTCAACTCTAGCGCGCAGAAGCCCGCCGGCAAGGCCTGAAAACATTATCTTTTTTTAATTACACTCGGCGACTTGGCGGCCCTAATTTGCTGCGCAGGGCCGGGAACCGCCGGCGATGCCTCCCATCGCGACGCGACGGAACCGGACGGCCCACTAGCTCGGAAGCAGAGCGGGATGGCCGCTCCTTCCCCAGCAGGAGGACGCGCCGTCATGCGCGCTTTGACATCTCTCAAGACTGCAACTCTCGCCGCGGTTCTGATTGCCGCTCCGCTCGCCGGCGCCTACGCCGCCGGACATCACAAGGGCGCTCTCGACGCAACCGATCCAACCGACTTCACCGGACCGCGGGTGACCAGCCTGATCGAGCAGGTCCAGGGTGTGGATCAGGGCATCGCCGACGCGCGGCAAGCAAACGACATCTCGGCCTCGGAAGCGCAGCAACTGCATATGCGCGCCGCGCACATCAGCCAGGTGGCCGAGCACGTAGCCGCTTCGGATCACGGCAGGATTCCGGCTGCGCAATATCACGATCTGCTGCGCCGTCTCGACAATGTCGACCAGAAGCTGAGAACCGATACCGGCAGCGGCTTCCTGATGGGCGACGGCGCCGACGGCGGTCACTATCCGAACGGCTGAGCGGTTTCGGTCCGCGACTGCCGTTTCGAGACCAGGAAGGGACGATCTGGCGCCCGAGGGACCTGGCCCGAGGGCGTCCTTTTTTCAGTCACCGGCCGAGCCAAAGCGCGATAATGGCAAGCACCGCAGGCAGCGTCTGGACGAACAGGATCTTGCGGCCGACGGTCGCCCCGCCATAGAGGCCGGCGACGGCAACGCAAAGCAGGAAGAACATCTTGATTTGGAACCCGCCGGTGCCGAGATAGAGCCCCCAGATCAGGCCTGTAGCAAGAAAGCCGTTATAGAGCCCCTGGTTGGCGGCGAGCACTTTCGAGGCGCTGGCGAAGTCCGGCTTGAGGTTGAACGCCTTGTGGCCGCGCGGCGTGTCCCACAGCACCATCTCCAGATAGACGATGTAGCAGTGGATCAGCGCCACCAGCCCGGTCAGGATATTGCCGATCATTGTCCCCTCCGCTCGTTGGCCCCAACCTTTGATCACGCAGCGCTGTTGCAAGGCAAGACAAGCTGATCCGGAACGGGCGGATCAAGGTTGCCAAGCTGCGCGCCTTGGTATCTTTTCGCGCCAACCCCTTTGCAGCCGGAAACCATCCATGTCCTTCCAAAAACTCGATCTACTCGGCCATAGGCTCGAAGCGCTGGAACATGCGCTGGCTATCCTCGGCGCCGACGAGGCGACCCACATGTCGGTTGGCGGCGGCGAGAAGCGCGCCGAGGCGATGTCGGCCCTGGCCGGCATGCTGCACGCCCAGGCTACCGCCCCGGAGATCGGCGACTGGATCGCCGCCGCCGAAGCCGAGCCGCTGAACGACGAGCAGCAGGCTGCGGTGAGGGAACTGCGCCGGCAATATACCAACCTCACCTGCCTGCCGGTCGAATTTGTCGAGCGCCAGACGACGGCACGCATGCGCTCCGAGCAGCTCTGGCGCGACCTGCGCGCCAAGAATGACTGGGCGGGCTTCCTGCCGGCACTGGAAGGCGTCGTGACGCTGGTGCGGGAAGAAGCGGCGCTGCGCGCCGAGGCGCTCGGCCTCGCCCCCTATGACGCGCTGATGGAGCAGTACGATCCCGGCAACCGCGCCGCCGACATCACGCCGGTGTTTGTCGAGCTGAAGGCTTTCCTCAAGGATTTCCTGCCGCATGCGCTGGCGATGCAGGATGCGCGGCTGGCGAAGCACGCGCTCAAGCCGCTCTCCGGCAGCTACGCCGTCGAGAAGCAGCGCGAGCTTGGTCTTGCCATGATGGCGGCGGTCGGCTTCGACCTCACCCATGGCTCGCTGGCGGTATCGCACCATCCCTTCTGCGGCGGCGTGCCGACCGATGTGCGCATCACCACCCGCTACAAGACTTCCGATTTCCTGTCGGCGCTGATGGGAGTGCTGCACGAGACCGGCCACGCGCTTTACGAACAGAATCTGCCGAAAGCCTGGTCGCACTGGCCGCTCGGCAAGGCGCGCGGCATGGCCGTGCATGAGAGCCAGAGCCTGTTCGTGGAGAAGCAGATCGGCCGCAACCCCGCCTTCTGGCGCTGGGCGCTGCCGGTTGTCGAGAAGCATCTCGGCGAAGCCTGGTCGATCGACGACACCCTGCCGCATGTCCATCATGTGGAACGCGGCTTCATCCGAGTCGACGCCGACGAGGTCACCTATCCGCTGCATGTCATCCTGCGTTACGAGCTCGAGCAGGAGCTCGTCTCAGGACGGCTGGAGGCCGCCGACCTGCCGGAGGCCTGGGATGCCAAGATGCGCGACTATCTCGGCCTGTCGACCATCGACGACCCGGCCGACGGGCCGATGCAGGACGTGCACTGGCCGGGCGCCGCCTTCGGCTATTTCCCGTCCTACACCCTGGGCGCCATGATGGCGGCACAGCAGTGGGCCGCCTTGACCAGGGAGCATCCGTCAGCCGACGGAGATCTCGCCAAGGGCGACTTCAGCGCCATCAATGAGTGGCGACGCGCCAAGATCTGGTCGCAGGGCTCGCGCTGGTCGACGCCGGACCTGCTCGAGCGCGCCACCGGCGAGAAGCTCAACGCCGTTTACTTCACCGAGCACCTGCGCAAGCGGTACGGCGACTGATAACGCCTGCCGGCGGGCGCTACTCCGCCGCGCCCTTGAAGGCGCTCGCTCCGGTCTCGAACTGCAGCTTGGCGAGCCGCGCATAGGTGCCGCCCTTGGCGACAAGGCTCTGATGCGTGCCTTCCTCGACGATGCGTCCGCCGTCCATGACTAGGATCCGGTCGGCCTTGAGCACCGTCGCCAGCCGGTGGGCGATCACGATGGTGGTGCGGCCGCGCATCAGCCGCTCCAGCGCCGTCTGCACCAGCGTTTCGCTTTCGGCGTCGAGCGCCGAGGTCGCCTCGTCGAGCAGCAGGATCGGTGCGTCGCGCAGAATGGCGCGGGCGATCGCCACGCGCTGGCGCTGGCCGCCCGAAAGCGTCACACCGCGCTCGCCGACCTGGCTGTCATAGCCCTTTTCAAGCTTGCCGATGAATTCGTCGGCGAGCGCCGCCTTTGCCGCCGCCTCGATCTCGGCATCGCTGGCGCCCGGCCGGCCGAAGCCGATATTGTCGGCAGCACTGGCCGCGAAGATGGTGACGTCCTGCGCCACGATGGCGATGCGCTGGCGGATTGCGGCCGGATCGGCCTGGCGCAGATCGACGCCGTCGATGACGACACGGCCGCTCTCCGGATCGTAGAAGCGCAGGATAAGCGAGAAGACGGTGCTTTTTCCCGCGCCCGAAGGACCAACGATCGCCACCGTCTCGCCGGGCTTCACCTGAAAGCTCAGCCCATGCACGGCGGCCCGGTCCGGCCGCGCCGGATAGGAGAAGGAGACATCGTCAAAGCTGATCGCGCCCTTGGCCTTGGCCGGCAGCGGCTGAGGATCTGCGGGCGCCTGAATGGCGGGCTTCTCGGCCAGGATCTCGGTCAGACGCTCGGCGGCGCCCGCCGCCTGCGACAGCTCGCTCCACACTTCCGACAGCGCGCCGAGTGCGCCGGCGGCGAACACCGAATAGAGCAGGAACTGGCCGAGCGTGCCGGCCGACATCGTGCCGGCAAGCACGTCGCGCGAGCCGAACCAGAGCACCGCCACCACCGATGAAAAGATCATGAAGATGGCGAAGAAGGTGAGAAAGGAGCGGGCGAAGACCGACGTGCGCGCCGCCTCGAAGGCGGCCTCGACGGCGGCCGAGAAGCGCCCCGTCACCAGCTTCTCGTTGGTGAAGGCCTGCAGCGTGCGCACGGCGCCGATCTGCTCGCTGGCATAGGCAGTGGCTTCCGCCAGCGTATCCTGCGCCAGCCGCGACTTGCGCCGCACCGAACGGCCGAAGGCGACGAGCGGCAGCACGATCAGCGGGATGGCGGCCAGTACCAGGCCGGACAGTTTTGGGCTGGTGAAGACCATCATCGCCACGGCACCGACGCCGAGGATGAGATTGCGCAGCGCGACCGATGCCGTGGCGCCGACCGCCGACTTCACCTGCGTGGTATCCGCGGCAAGCCGCGACACGATCTCGCCCGACTGCGAGCGATCGAAAAAGGCCGGCGAGAGCGTCGTGACATGGGAGAAGACATCGCGGCGGATGTCGGCGACGACCCGCTCGCCGAGCGTGATGACGAAGTAGTAGCGGCTGGCGGACGCCGCCGCCAGCACGGCCGCCATCAGCACCAGCGCGGCGAAATACTCGGCAATGAAGGTAGTGCCCGCCGCCTGGAAGCCGTGATCGATCATGCGCCGCACGGCCATCGGCAGGGCCAGCGTCGTCCCTGCCGCAACGATCAGCGATATGATCGCGCCGACCGCCAGTTTGCGGTACTGCATGACGTACGGAAAAAGGTTCCTGAGCGGCCGGACCGAGCGCCTGCGCTCGTCACCACTGACACCAATATCCGCCATGAGCGTTTCCTCTGGCCGCGTGTTCGTCATGCGCTTCAATATGCGCCTGCCGCGGCCTTGTGATTCAATTCCGGCTGATGTATAGGCTCGCCGACCGTTTTAGAAGCCGTGGCTTTTCATTAGCTGCGGCTTCGAGTTTTAAAAAGGGGCGCATCGACGCAGGCCATCGGCCCGTCACCAGCGCCGGCAAGCCAGGAACACGACAATGAAGGCCGATATCCATCCCGACTACCACACCATCAAGGTCGTCATGACCGACGGCACCGAATACCTGACCCGCTCGACCTGGGGCAAGGAAGGCGACACGATGAACCTCGACATCGACCCGACCACGCACCCGGCCTGGACCGGCGGCCAGCAGACCCTGCTCGACCGCGGCGGCCGCCTGTCGAAGTTCAAGAAGCGTTTCGAAGGTTTCGGCCTCTAAGCCTTTCTAAACGTGTCGCAGATCAAAAAACCCGCCTCCGAGGCGGGTTTTTTGTTGGCCACAGACGCTGCGGGAAACCCGACCAGGTTGTACCTACCCTTCCACCAGCTCCCGCAGCGCCATGCGCTTATAGGCCGCGACCAGCCTGTCGCCCTCCTCCCGGTCGACGGAGATCGCCAGCCGCATGACCGCCTCGCCCATCTGCCAGACTAGCAGCGCCGCCGTCTCCATCGCCACGGTATCTGCGCCGGGACGCAACCGCTTCAGCACCGCGACGAGGAATCGGGCATTGGCCCGGCTGTCGGCCAGTTCGAGTTCGCGCAAGGCCTTGTCGGCCTGCGTGCTCGACCAGATGTCGCGCATCACCGGTTCGGCCAGGAACATCCCGTAATAGATGTCGACCAGCTCCGAAAACGCCCGCTTCAGCCCCTCGGCGTCGCTGACGTCCTTCAGCGCCGCCGAGATGCAGGCCTGGCTTTCGGCGGTGTAGCGCTCGGCCAGCGCCCAGACGATCGCCCGCTTGTCGGGAAAGAACTGGTAGAGCGAGCCGATCGACACCCCTGCTCTTTCCGCCACCTCGCCCATGCGCATGGCATCGCTGCCTTGCTCGGCGATCAGCGCCGCGGCGGCGGCAAGCATCCGCTCGACCCGCTCGCGGCTGCGCTGCTGCGTCGGCGCTCGCCGGGGCATTGCGATTTCCTGGTCGAGCTTCGCGGCTACCCTGCCTTGCATGAGCTTCCTCCGAAAGATCCTCGAGAAACTGGCTTGACTCACAAAATACGAGGGTTTATCACGTTTTGCAAACATGAGGATTACTCATATTCAGAAAACGAGGAGATCGAGATGACCGACACGTCACAGAAACCGATTTTGATCCTGGGCGGCACCGGCAAGACCGGCCGGCGGCTGGCCGAACGGTTGATCGCCCGCAGGATCCCGGTGCGGATCGGCTCCCGCGCAGGCACGCCTCCCTTCGACTGGTCGGACAAGAACACCTGGGGCGCGGCCCTCGACGGCGTCGGCGCCGTCTACATCAGCTACTATCCTGACATCGCGGTGCCGGGCGCCGCCGAAACTGTCGAGGCGTTGGCCAAACTTGCCGTCGAGCGCGGCAACAAGCGGCTGGTGCTGCTCTCCGGCCGCGGCGAGACGGAGGCTCAGCGCGCCGAGGAAATGGTCAAGGTTTCCGGTGCCGATTGGACGATCCTGCGCTGCTCATGGTTCTCGCAGAATTTCAGCGAAGGCTTCCTCATCGAATCCATACTCGAAGGCGAAGTCACCCTGCCGGTCGGCGCTGTCGGCGAACCGTTCGTCGATGTCGACGATATCGCCGATGTCGCCGAAGCCGTGCTGACGGAGCCGGGCCATGCCGGCCAGCTTTACGAACTCACCGGCCCGCGTCTGCTGAGCTTTGCTCAGGCCGTCGCCGAAATCGGCAAAGCCACTGGCCGCGACATCCGCTATCGGCGGATCTCGCATGCCCAATTCACCGAAACGGTGGCTGCGCACAAGCTGCCGCCGGAATTCGCTTGGCTGCTCAACGAGCTCTTCAGCGAGGTGCTCGACGGCCGCAACGAAACGTTGACCGACGGCGTGCAGCGCGCGCTCGGCCGCCGGCCGAAAGACTTCTTCGCCTATGCAACCGAAACCGCAGCCAGCGGCGTCTGGAGTAACTGAGATGATGAAAATTCTTCCCGCCCTCACCTTCATTGCCGCGATCGGCTCTGGCGTGGTCGGCGGCGTCTTCTTCGCCTTTTCCAATTTCGTCATGGCAGCACTTGCCAGGCTGCCCGTCCCAGCCGGCATCGCAGCGATGAATTCGATCAACATCACCGTAATTACGCCCGCCTTCATGACGGCGCTTTTCGGCACCGGCCTCATTTGTCTGGTGCTGATTGCCGCCGCCATCGCGGGTTGGAGCCAATCGGGCTCGTACTGGCTGCTTGCCGGCGCCGTAATCTATCTCGTCGGCAACCCGATCGTGACCATGATCTTCAACGTGCCGCTCAACGACGCGCTGGCCGCCGTCGACCCGGCCAGCAGCAACGGCGCCGCCGTGTGGGCGAACCATCTGCGCCAATGGGTAATGTGGAACCACGTCCGCACCATCACCGCGATCGTGGCGATGGCCTGCTTCATCCTGGCGCTGATTTGAAGAGAGCGGCCAGCGGATAAAACACCGCCTCAGGCGGGGTCCGTCTTCTTGTGCGTCTTGCGGTCGGCGTGTCCCAGATCGCGCTCCGGGTCGATGACATCGCGGACCAGCTGCTTGAGCTTCGCCGCCTCCGGAAAACCGCCGTCGCGCTTACGCTCCCAGATAAGCTGGTCGTTGCAGGAGATCGTGAAGATGCCGCCGGTTCCCGGCACCAGCGTCACCTCGCCGAGATCGGTACCGAAGGTCGAGAGCAGCTCCTGTGCCATCCAGCCGGCTCTGAGCAGCCACTGGCATTGCGTGCAGTAGGTGATGCGGATGGCGGGCCGCGGCTTCTCGCTCATGTCGGATCGAGTTCCGCTCATAGATCAGCCGATCAGGCCGCGCTGAGCTTGGCCATCGTTTCGTCGTCGACCTCGAAATTGGCGTAGACGCTCTGCACGTCGTCGTCGTCCTCGAGAGTGGCGACCAGCTTCATCAGCGACTGCGCCCGTTCTTCATCGACCGGCACATTGTTCTGCGGCTGCCAGATCGGCTTCACCGACTCCGCTTCGCCGAGCGCGGCTTCGAGCGACTTCGATACCTCGCCGAGATTTTCGAAGCTGCAATAGACGGTGTGGCCTTCCTCGTCCGACTCGACGTCGTCAGCACCGGCCTCGATCGCGGCTTCCATCACCGTGTCCGCGCTGCCGGCCGAAGCCGGGTAATAGATCTCGCCGACGCGGTTCCACATGAACGACACCGAGCCGGTTTCGCCGAGCGCCCCGCCGGCCTTGGTGAAGGCGGCGCGCACATTGGACGCCGAGCGGTTGCGGTTGTCGGTCAGCACCTCGACGATCAGCGCCACGCCGCCGGGGCCATAGCCCTCATAGCGCACGGCCTCGTAGTTCTCGGCATCTCCGGCGGAGGCCTTGTTGATGGCGCGCTGGATGTTGTCCTTCGGCATCGACACCGCCTTGGCGTTCTGCACCGCAAGGCGCAGCCGCGGGTTCATCGCCGGGTCCGGCGTGCCGGTCTTGGCGGCGACGGTGATTTCGCGTGCCAGCTTGGAAAACATTTTCGACCGCACCGCATCCTGGCGGCCTTTCCGGTGCATGATGTTCTTGAACTGCGAATGGCCAGCCATGGCACCCCTGTCGTGTTCGGCTAGAGCATTTCTCGGCCGGGCGCGATCACCCGGCAAATGCTCGAATTCAAAATTTCAGAACGCTGCAAGCGTGCCTGCGAAGGCCCGCGGGGCTCTCTGTCGGAATGGCCGGCTTATAGATAAATCGGCTCAATTCGTCCAGCCGGACCGTCGACCCTGACGGCGGACAGACCGAGATTGCCCTTGCAGCGCGGCATCATCCCTCCAGATCCGACTTCAGCCGGTCGAGGATGCTGATCGCATGGCCCGCATATTGGCCGATCCAGCGGTCGTGGATCTGCCTGATCGGGAGCGCGTTGAGATGGTTCCAGCGCTCGCGCCCCTCGCGCCTCGCCACGACCAGATCGGCCTCTTCCAGCACCTTCAGATGCATCATGACCGTGCAGCGATCCATGTCCGGGAAAGCCTCGCAGAGCGCCCCGGTGGTCTGCGGCTGATCCTTGAGCCGGTCGAGCAACTCGCGCCGGCGCGAGTGCGCCAAGGCCTTGAAAACACGATCGTCCGAGGTTGGGCTTGACATGTTATGTTTTTATAACATATTGTTTCACGAGGCAAGGAAGGAGCTGTGGATATGTCTCTTGGATTCAGGATTTCCGGACGCATCGGCAAGCCGGTCGCCGAAGTCTTCGACGCCGTGGTCAACCCGACGAAGCTCAGCGGCTATTTCACCACCATTGGCGGCGCCTCTGCTCCGCTGGTCGCCGGCACCACCGTCACCTGGTGGAAGACGGTGCCGGTCGAGGTCGACGAGGTGATCAAGGATAGGCGTATCGTGCTGCGCTGGGACGCGGCCGACACTGACGGCAAGCCGGCCTACAAGACACGCATCGAGATGAACTTCGAGCCGTTGGACGACGGCGGCACCTTCGTTACCATCGCCGAGGCCGGCTGGCACGAAGGCGAGGTCGGACTGAAGAAATCCTACCTCAATTGCGAGGGCTGGTCGCAGATGCTCGCCTGCATGAAGGCGTATCTCGAATACGGCATCAATTTGCGCGACGGCTATTATCGCGCCGAGATGAAAGGCGAGCCGGCCAACGAGACCAATATTTGACTCCCTTTGAGCGAGGAGGCCCGGCCGTGAAGGTAACGCCGTTCCTGATGTTCGAAGGTCAGGCCGACGAGGCCATGACCCTCTATTGCGACACCGTTCCAGAAAGCCGCGTTGTCGACGTCACACGCTATGGCGCGGGTGAGGACGGACCCGAACGTGCGCTCAAGCTGGCCCGTGTCGTGATCGGCGGCACTGAGGTCATGGTCTTCAACAGCCCCGTGCATCACGCCTTCTCCTTCACGCCGTCGTTCTCGCTCTTCGTCGACTGTTCCTCCGAGGAGGAGCTCGATCGCATTGTCGGGGTGCTGGCCAAGGACGGCGCGTTTCTGATGCCGACCGACGATTACGGCTTCAGCCGCCGTTTCGCTTGGCTCAACGACCGCTTCGGCGTTTCCTGGCAGATCAACCTACCCTAGTTTAATGCCCGCCGCCGGACCGCTGCTTCTTTCGACGCCGCGCCAGCATGTTGAGGCCCTCGACCAGCGCGGAAAAACCCATGGCGGCGTAGATGTAGCCCTTGGGCACGTGATAGCCCATGCCGTCGGCAATCAGCGTCATGCCGATCATCAGCAGGAAGCCGAGCGCCAGCATCACGATTGTGGGGTTCTTGGCGATAAAGTTGGCGAGCGGCGTCGCCGCCAGCATCATCACGCTCACCGCCACGATGACAGCGATGTACATGATGGCGATTTCGTCGGTCATGCCGACGGCGGTGATGATGGAATCGATCGAGAAGACGAGGTCAAGCAGCAGGATCTGGAAGATCGCGCCGGCCAGGCTCATCTGCAGTGTGCCGCCCATCATCGAGTCCTGATGATCGTGCGGATCGACCGTGTGGTGGATTTCCTTGGTCGCCTTCCAGACAAGGAACAGGCCGCCGGCGATCAGGATCAGGTCGCGCCAGGAAAAGCCATGCCCGAACGCCGTGAACACCGGTGTCGTCAATTGCACGATGATCGAAATCGTGGCGAGCAGCACCAGCCGCATGCCCAGTGCCGCCGAGATGCCGAGTTTGCGGGCGCGGGCGCGCTGCGCTTCCGGCAGCTTGTTGGTCAGGATCGAGATGAAGATCAGGTTGTCGATGCCGAGCACCACCTCCAGCACCACCAGCGTCAGCAGCGCGATCCAGGCTGTGGGATCGGAGACAAAGGCAAAGTGCGGCGCCAGGAACTCGACAAGCTGCATGGAGGTCGCCCCCTCTACGATCTAGAGCAGTTTTCGCGGGTTTCGTCGCCAGTTAGGTACGACCGGTGCTCATATCAATATCATCACCAGAAGGACGGCGCGGTTTCCTCGAGTCTCGGCCCGCGGCGAAACGGCGCGATCTTCTCGGCGAGCCCGGTGCGGTCGGAGATTTCCACGCCGACGCCGCAGAGCGTCGCCGGTCCATTCGCGGCCTCGAAACGACCTTTCGGCACTTTCGACAGGAAGCGGTTGAGCGGCTCTTCCTTGTCCATGCCAAGCGAGGAATCATAGTCGCCGCACATGCCGGCGTCCGAAATATAGGCGGTGCCGCCGTTGAGTATCTGATGATCGGCGGTCGGCTGGTGCGTGTGGGTGCCGACCACAAGGCTGGCACGGCCGTCGACGAAATGCGCGAAGCACATCTTTTCCGAAGTCGCCTCGGCATGGAAATCAATCACTGCTGCGTCGGCCTGTTCGCCAAGCGGACAGGCGGCAAGCTCGCGCTCGCCGGCCTGGAACGGATCGTCGAGCTCGGGATGCATGAAGACGCGCCCCATGATGTTGGCGACCAGCACCCGCGCGCCGTTCCTGGCGATATAGACGCCGGAACCACGCCCCGGCGTGCCCTTGGGAAAATTGGAGGGGCGCAGGAAGCGCTCCTCGCGCGGCGCGAAGACCAGCGCGTCGCGCTGGTCCCAGACATGGTTGCCGGTGGTGACGACATCCGCGCCCGCCGCGAGCGTCTCGCGAAATATCTCCTCGGTGATGCCGAAGCCGCCGGCGGCGTTCTCGCCATTGACGATGACGAAGTCGAGCTTGAAGTCGGATATCAAGCCCGGCAGCTGTTCCCACACCGCCGTGCGCCCAGTTTTTCCGACCATGTCGCCGAGGAAGAGAAGTCTCATACGATCCCGCGTCGAAAGTCCGCCAAGCAAAAGCTGCATGACTTTCCGCAAAAGATCATGCGTTTCTCAACCGCTGTTCTACAATTGCGGCGTGAACCGGCGCAACCCGCTCCCGGTGAGTATTTCCGGGATGATCACATGATGGTCTTATACGGCACCACCGCCCCGTCCTAGCAGCCGAAGGCGACGTCTAACGCGCGCTCCGTCCGCGCAGCCAGAAGAACCAAACGTAGAAGACGGTGAAGCCGCCGGTACCTGCAAGGATCAACAGCATGCCGCGCCAGCCCTTCATTCCGGCGGTATCGAGGGTCGCTGGATCGCCAGGGTCGTAGTAGAATTTCACCTTGTCGCCGATCGACGCCTCGTGGAGACCGACAAGGTTTCCCTTTCCGGACCAGGTCATCGGCACGTCGTCAACCACATAGGCGAGGGCGACATTGATGCGCTCTATGGCGAGGCCATTTTTGTGCATTTCAGTGAAAGGACTGACATCCGTCACGGTAGCGACCGTCTGCCCCCAGGCGGCTTGGTGGTACAGGGTGGTTCCGGTGATATGCAATCCCATCGCAAACAGTGCTGCCGCGATCAGAGCAAACGGCATCAGGATGAATCGCATGAAGACAAAATCCCTTGCTGACCTCAACTTGGCTGGATAGCAGGAATACTGTTGGATAGGGATTGGAATCGCGCGAAGCGGGTCGGAATATTCTAAGAGGCGGTAAACCGGCGTAACCCGCTCTCGGTGAGTATTTCCGGGATGATCACGTCATGGTTCTCATCCGGCACTTGCGACACCTCCTGGCAGTCGAACGCAATGCCGATCAGCCGCGGCGCCAGCCCTTTGTCGGCCAGCCTGGCGATCGCCCGGTCGTAATAGCCGGCGCCGTAGCCGATGCGGTGGCCGCGCGCGTCGAATGCTGCGAGCGGAACAAACATGAGCGAGGGGTCGAGCTCTTCGGCCTCCTCGTGCGGTCCGACCGTGCCGAAACCCATCTCGACCATTGGCGCGCCGCGCACCAGCTCGCGGAAGACGATGGTTGTCTTGTCGAGGATCGCCGGCAGGCAAAGCCTGGCGCCTTTCTCGCGCAGCGCGAACATCAGCGGCCGCACATCGACCTCGGAGCGCATCGGCCAGAAGCCGGAGACGATCTGGCCCGGTTCGACGGCGATCTGGTCACGCGCCGTCTCAGCCATTTCGAGCGCGATCTCGACCCGCCAGAATTCGTCCAGCGCATCCCGCCGCGCCAGAGCTTCCTTGCGAAGCTGTTTTTTCAGGTCTTTTGATGAGGTCATGCACAGACGTTAGAAAAGGTCGTATCCGGACGAAGTTGCAGGAGCGACGCTTTCTACCGCATCAAATTCAAAAACGGGAGAGTGGCGATCCACACAACCGGTGGAGAGGTCGATCCCGGGTGCCTACAAAGTAGGTGGGCGCCGTGTGAGAAAACCCACAGGTCTTCCCAGGGACAGCTCCCTAAGGATCGATAAGGCCCCGGGGATAAGTTTCTCCTGCCGGGAAGCGCAGACCGCCAAAACCAATATAGGCCCATGGTTGACCGAGCGCCAGAAGGACACCGCTCCAAGCGGCCGCAAATCTGCGTCATGGGCCTTGCAGCGTTGTCATGCCTTGCACAGCCCGGCCAGCGTCCTTAGGGTCGCGGCCCAACGATCAGGAGAAGAAATGCGTTTCGAAGGCACCGCGGCTTACGTCGCCGACAAGGATTTGATGGTGGCGGTCAACGCCGCGATCGCTCTGGAGCGACCGTTGCTGGTCAAGGGCGAGCCGGGCACCGGCAAGACCGAACTCGCCCGTCAAGTGGCGGCGGCGCTCGACCTCGATTTCATCGAATGGAATGTCAAATCGACCACCAAGGCGCAGCAGGGCCTCTACGAGTATGACGCCGTCTCGCGGCTGCGCGACAGCCAGCTCGGTGACGACCGGTTCAGCGACATCAAGAACTACATCAAACGCGGCAAGCTGTGGGACGCCTTCGCGGCACCGAAAAAGGTCGTTCTCCTGATCGACGAGATCGACAAGGCCGACATCGAATTCCCCAACGATCTTCTGCAGGAACTCGACCGGATGGAGTTCTTCGTCTACGAGACCGGCGAGACCATCCGCGCCGAATTTCGGCCGATCGTCATCATCACCTCCAACAACGAGAAGGAGTTGCCGGACGCCTTTCTGCGCCGCTGCTTTTTCCACTACATCCGCTTCCCCGATATCGAGACGCTGCACCGGATCGTCGACGTGCATTATCCCGGCATCAAGCAGAATCTCGTGCGGGCCGCGCTTACCCAGTTCTACGAGATCCGTGACGTGCCCGGGCTGAAGAAGAAACCATCCACCTCCGAAGCGCTCGACTGGATCCGACTGCTGGTCGCCGACGACATCGCGCCGGAGGATCTGCGCGCCGATCCGAAGAATATGTTGCCGAAGCTGCATGGCGCGCTGCTCAAGAACGAGCAGGACGTGCACCTCTTCGAACGCTTGGCCTTCATGGCCAGGCGCCAGCAATAGGCTTGGCAGCAATAGCGCTTTGTCCCTCTGTGGACCGTTGCCGACAGGCGGCGGTTGCCGCAGCTTCCGACCAAACGTTGGAGAAAACATGTCCGAGATCACCGTCCGCCCGCTTGCCCAGTCCGACCGCTCCGACTGGCGCCGGCTATGGACCGCCTACCTCACCTTCTACGAGACCAAGCTGCCGGAAGAGGTCTACGACGTCACCTGGAAGCGCCTGTTCACGCCTGGCGAGTTCGAGCCGAAAGGCTTTATCGCCACGCTTGAGGGCAAGGCCGTCGGCCTGACCCACTATCTCTACCACCGCTCCTGCTGGTCCGAGGTCAACACCTGCTATCTGCAGGATCTGTTCGCCGACCCCGAAGTGCGCGGCAAGGGCATCGGCGCGGCGTTGATCAAAGCGGTGCAGGACGAGGCCGGCAAGATCGGCGTGAAGAACGTCTACTGGATGACGCACGAGACCAACGCCACCGCGCGCCGGCTGTACGACCATGTGGCGCGGCGCACAGGCTTCATCGAGTACGATCTGTTGTGAAACGGTTGAAACCGGTCCAGCTGCGCAATATATTGCGCATTGGAAAGCCGCCGTGCCGCTGATTGAGACTAACACGCGCAAGATCATAGCGCGGCTTTTGCGCGACGGCTGGTCGAGCGTCGGAGGCGGCAAGCACGACAAATACGAGCACCCGGGAAAACCGGATGTGACCATCATCGTGCCGCGGCACCGCGAGCAATCTCCGGGCGTTGCACGCTCGATCGCCAAGCTCGCCGGATGGATTTGAGGCCTGATCGCATGACGCATTATATCGGAGTTCTGGACGGCGCGGATAATGTCTGGGGAATCCGGGTCCCCGACCTCCCGGGCTGCCATGGCGGCGGCGCCAGCCCCGAGGAGGCGATTGCCGATGCAGCATCGGCGATACGCGAATGGGCCGAAACTCGGTTGGCAAAGCACGTCTCGTTACCCGAAGCACGAACGGTGGCGGACTTGTTACGATCAGGTGAGATCGATAGCGCCGCAGGCGAGTCTGCCGTCATGATCCCGCTGCTGATCGACTCCGGTCGGTCAGTCCGGGCAAACCTGTCGTTGGACGCTGGTCTGCTTGCGGCGATCGATACTGAAGCCAGCCGCCGGGGCCTGACGCGCTCTGCCTTCATTGCGAGTGCCGCGCGTGAAAAGATCGAGGGGCAGAGATAGCCGTCTGGCGATGTTCATCCCCTTCTTCCTTGAACTGAAAGCCGCGCGGGTTCCCGTTTCGCTCCGGGAGTATCTGACGCTGCTGGAAGGCCTGGAAGCTGGGTTGGTCGACTACGACGTCGAGGGTTTTTACTATCTCGCGCGCTCGGCCCTGGTGAAGGACGAGCGCCATATCGACCGTTTCGATCAGGTGTTCGCGCATGTCTTCAAGGGCGTCGAAGCGCTCGCCGGTCCGGACGCCGTCGACGTCGCCAACATCCCCGAGGAATGGCTGCGCCGGCTCGCCGAAAAGCACCTGAGCGACGAGGAGAAGAAGCTGGTCGAGGTGCTGGGCGGCTTCGACAAGCTGATGGAGACGCTGAAGCAGCGCCTGGAGGAGCAGAAGGGCCGGCACCAGGGCGGCTCGAAATGGATCGGCACCGGCGGCACCTCGCCCTTCGGCGCCTATGGCTACAATCCGGAAGGCGTGCGCATCGGCCAGCACGAAAGCCGCCACCGTCGCGCAGTGAAAGTCTGGGACAAGCGCGAGTTCAAGAACTTCGACGACGCGATCGAGCTCGGCACCCGCAACATCAAGGTGGCGCTGAAGCGGCTGCGGCGCTGGGTGCGCGAGGGCGCCGAGGAAGAGTTCGACCTGCCCGGCACCATCCACGCCACCGCCGAGCACGGCTATCTGGACGTGAGAACCCGGCCGGAGCAGCGCAACGCGGTGAAGCTCCTGATGTTCTTCGACGTCGGCGGCTCGATGGATGGTCACGTCAAAACCGTCGAGGAGCTGTTCTCCGCCGCGCGCGCCGAATTCCGCCAGCTCGAGTATTACTACTTCCACAACTGTCTTTACGAGCGCGTCTGGAAGGACAATCGCCGCCGCCTGGCCGAGACGATCCCCACCTTCGACCTCATCCACAAATATGGGCCGGACTATAAGGTGATCGTGGTCGGCGACGCCTCGATGAGCCCTTACGAAATTGCGCATCCCGGCGGCTCGGTCGAGCACTGGAACCCGGAGGCCGGCGGCGTCTGGCTCGGTCGGCTGCTGCAGCAGTGGCCGAACGCGGTCTGGTTGAACCCTGAGGCTGAGAAAAACTGGCGCTACACCCATTCCATTGCGATGATCAGCGACATCTTCGGCGGCCGCATGTTCCCGCTGACGCTTGCCGGGCTCGAAGCGGCAACGAAGCAGCTATCGAGGAAGCATTGAGCGTGACAGTAATTCGCGGAAACCAGCGGCGATTGCGTTGTCAGTCCCAGCGCTGTCAGTGGTGTAACAAACACCTATCTTCGTGCGAACATGACATGCCAACCAACAACGAGCCGCCAAGGCCGAGGAGATTTCATGGACACCCACGCCTATCCCGTCACCCGCACCGATGCCGAGTGGCGCGCCCGGCTGACGCCGGAGCAGTATGCCGTCATGCGCAACCACGGCACCGAGCGCCCCGGCAGCTGCGCCCTGCTTTATGAGAAACGCGCCGGCACTTTCTTCTGCGTCGGCTGCGACCAGCCGCTGTTCGAATCCAAGCTGAAGTTCGAGAGCGGAACCGGCTGGCCGAGTTTCAACGATCCGATCCCGGGTTCGATCGAGACCACCGTCGACCGCGGCTACGGCATGGTCCGCACCGAGTGCCACTGCTCGCGTTGCGGCAGCCATCTCGGCCATGTCTTCGAGGACGGTCCGCCGCCGACCGGCCTGCGCTATTGCATCAACGGTGTGGCGCTGCGCTTCGAGCCGGCGGCCTGACAGGCAGTTCGTCATAGTTTCGTAAGGGCGGCTTCGGCCGCCCTTTTCGATTCAGACAACGACCGTCGCAATCAGCCAGAGCGCCGAGCCCAGCATCATCAGCTGCGCCTTGAACCCGCCGGCCGTTTCTGCCGTCCGCCAGACGGCAAGGGCGAGAAAGATGTTGTAGGGGGCGGGAAGGAAATGCACCGTGAGCACCAGCCAGAGCGGCAGCTTCAGCCCAAGCAGGACAAGCGCCAGCCCGGACGAAGCGATGTTGATCGCCGTGCCGGCGAGCAGCATGTCGCGCCAGAACAGCCGGTCGAGCGGCACATTGCCTTGCCAGCGCGAGCGCAAGAAGCCGGCAACCATCTGTGCTCTACTCCTGCCTCAGCACTTGGGTGACGGCTTGCTCGAAGCGCGAGCATTCCGTCGCCAGCCAGTCGGCCATGGCCGGCCAATTGTCCTCGGCAAAGCAGTTGACCCGCCACTGCGAATTGATGCCGAGATTCTGCGCGCTCTGCTCCGGCCTGAGCTTCAGCCGCGCCTCGATCGCCGGTTGGAACGGCATCAGCCGCGTCCAGACCTCCGTCGCGCCGAGCTTCTCGTTGCGGCCGAAGAAGACGCCGACCACGTTCTCGCTGGGCGCGACATACATGGACAGCACCAGGGCGAACTCCGGCATTCCGCGCTGCCAGAACCATGGCCCGCGTCGCGCCAGCCGCGCCCTTTCTTCCGGGTGCCGTTCGGCGAACAGCGCCCAGAACCCGCGATGCCGGAACTCCGAAGCGCGATGGCCGCCGAAGTCGAACTCACTCATGGCCGTCCCTAGAGGGCAATTCCAGGAAAGTGTAACGGTTTCCGTCGGAATTGCGCAAAAGCAAATGGTTGGAGCAGTTCAGCGATTCCATCAAAACGCTGAACTGATCTAGCCGCGCGCCTTAGACCATGCCGAGCGCGGCCTTATACAGATCGAGGATCGACTCCTCCTCCTGGCGCTCGGCCTGATCCTTCTTGCGCAGCCGGACGATAGTGCGGATCGCCTTGGTATCGAAGCCGGTGCCCTTGGCCTCGCCATAGACGTCCTTGATGTCGTCGGAAATCGTCTTCTTTTCTTCCTCGAGCCGCTCGATGCGCTCGATGATGGCGCGCAGCTGGCCGGCGGCTACAGTCTGGCTGGTCTCGGTGATCTCGTCGGCCATTTTTTGTCTCCGCGTTTTTTTGCGCCACGGCGATTCCCGCCCGGCAAAATTGGAGCGGGTTCGATGCCCGAGCAGGCGCGGCGGGTCAAGACATTATCGATGCGGCATGAAGGGTTGGAGCACCCCAGGCTGTGCTGAGATTCTGGTCAGGCCGAGCCGGAGTCGAAGACGGGCGCGAAGCGGGCGAGAACGGTTGTTCCGAGAACGGGAGCCGAGCGTGCTTGGAGTACGTGGGCACGGGCCTAAGCTGGCCGTAGCCTTAACTGCGACGTGCCTGGTGAGTGCTTCGGCGGCGAAGGCCGGAACCCCAGGAAGCCGGCGTTTGCAGGCCGGCCTCACCTGAAGATCAGCACATTCAGCCAAAGGCGATGAGCAAATCCTTCGCATCGATCTGGTCGCCGGCCTTGACCAGCACCTCTGCCACCACGCCGTCGCGCTCGGCGTGCAACGCGGTCTCCATCTTCATCGCCTCGATCGAGAGCAGCACGTCGCCCGCCTTGACCGCCTGGCCTGGCGCCACGGCAAGAGCCGACACCACGCCCGGCATCGGCGCCCCGACATGCGCCTCGTTGCCCGGCTCGGCCTTGCGCCGCGCCTTGGCGGCCGAAGCGCCATGCGCGCGGTCCGGCACCTTCACTCGACGCGGCTGGCCGTTGAGCTCGAAGAAGACGGTGACCATGCCTTTTTCGTCGACGTCGCCGAACGCCTGGCAGCGTATCACCAGGGTCTTGCCCTTCTCGATGTCGACGAAGATCTCGTCTTCCGACTTCATGCCGTAGAAATAGGTCGGCGTCGGCAGCACGCTGACCGGGCCATAGGTCTCCTGAGCGGCGGCGAAGTCGGTGAAGACTTTCGGATACATCAGCCAGGAGGCGAATTCGAACTCGGTGAGCTTGCGCTCGAGCTTCTCCTCGATGTCCTTGCGGCTGGCCTTGAGGTTCGCGGGCTTCAGCAGCGAGCCGGGCCGGACGGTGATCGGCTTTTCGCCCTTCAGCGCCTTCTTCTGCAGCGCTTGCGGCCAACCGCCCGGCGACTGGCCGAGATCGCCGCGCAGCATCGAGACGACCGAGTCCGGGAAGGCGATGTCCTTCGCCGGGTTCTCGACATCGGTGATCGTGAGATCCTGGCTCACCATCATCAGCGCCATGTCGCCGACCACTTTCGATGACGGCGTCACCTTGACGATATCGCCGAACATCAGGTTGACGTCGTGATAGGCCTGCGCCACCTCGTGCCAGCGCGTTTCGAGCCCAAGCGAGCGCGCCTGTTCCTTGAGATTGGTGAACTGGCCGCCCGGCATCTCGTGCAGATAGACTTCCGAGGCCGGTCCCTTGAGGTCGCTTTCAAAGGCGGCGTATTGGTTGCGAACCGCTTCCCAGTAGAACGAGATGTGGCGGATCCACTGGGGGTCGAGGCCGGGGTCGCGCTCGGTACCCTTGAGCGCCTCGACGATCGAGCCGAGACAAGGCTGCGAGGTGTTGCCGGAGAACGAATCCATCGCCGCGTCGATGGCGTCGACGCCGGTCTCGACCGCCGCCAGAACCGTCGCCGCCGACAGGCCGGAGGTGTCGTGCGTGTGGAAATGGATCGGCAGGTCGGTCTCTTCGCGCAGCGCTTTGAACAGCACGCGCGCCGCCGAGGGCTTCAACAGGCCCGCCATGTCCTTGACGGCGATGATATGCGCGCCGGCCGCTTCCAGTTCCTTCGCCAGCCCGACATAATATTTCAGGTCGTATTTGGCGCGCTCCGGATCGAGTATGTCGCCGGTGTAGCACATCGCCGCTTCGATCAGCTTGCCCTCGGCGCCCACCGCGTCCATGGCGACGCGCATGTTCTCGACCCAGTTCAAGCAGTCGAAGACGCGGAACAGGTCGACGCCGCCGGCGGCTGCCTGTCTAACGAAATGCTGCACCACATTGTCGGGATAGTTGGTGTAGCCGACGCCGTTAGCACCGCGCAGAAGCATCTGCAGCAGAAGATTGGGGGCTGCCTCGCGCACTCTGCTCAGACGCTCCCATGGATCCTCGGTGAGGAAGCGCATGGCGACGTCGAAGGTGGCGCCGCCCCAGCATTCCAGTGAGAGCAGTTGCGGCAGCGCTCGCGCATAGGTGCCGGCGATGCCGGCGATGTCGTAGGTGCGCATGCGGGTGGCGAGCAGCGACTGGTGTCCGTCGCGCATCGTCGTGTCGGTAACGAGCACCTGGGCTTGCTCGCGCATCCATGCCGCGAACTTCTGAGGCCCGAGCGCGTCGAGCCGCTGCTTGCTGCCGTCCGGCACCTTGCCGTTGAGATAGGGCACGACAGGCGCCGCCGCATCCGCCTTCGGCACCGGCCGTCCGCGCGTCTCGGGATGGCCGTTGACGCTGACGTCGGCGAGATAATTGAGCAGCTTGGTGGCGCGGTCCTGCCGCTTGACCTGCTCGAACAGCTCCGGCGTCGTGTCGATGAACTTGGTGGTGTAGGAATTGTCGGCGAAGCTCGGGTGGTTGATGATCGCTTCGAGGAAGGTGAGGTTGGTGGCGACGCCGCGGATGCGGAACTCGCGCAATGCCCGGTTCATGCGCGCGATCGTCTCGGCCGGCGTCGGCGCCCAGGCCGTCACCTTTTCGAGCAGCGGATCG
This sequence comes from Mesorhizobium sp. M1A.T.Ca.IN.004.03.1.1, assembly GCF_003997555.1. NCBI lineage: Bacteria > Pseudomonadati > Pseudomonadota > Alphaproteobacteria > Hyphomicrobiales > Phyllobacteriaceae > Mesorhizobium > Mesorhizobium sp. M1A.T.Ca.IN.004.03.1.1. The sequence continues at coordinate 558,942 of NZ_RZTV01000004.1, forward strand.
TAGAACCGGGTGATGACCGCGCCCGAATAGGCGGTGCCGCCGTCGAGGCGGATGCCGAAGCCGGTGGCGCCGCGATATGCGGTGATGCGCCCGTAATCGGGGATGAAATTGTGTTCCGGGTCCTCGGTGGTAATGCGGCACTGCAGGGCGTGGCCGTTGAGCTTTATGTCCTTCTGCGCCGGCACGCCGGATTCCGGCGTGCCGATGGCGAAGCCGTCGAGGATGTGGATTTGCGCCTTTACGATATCGATGCCGGTCACCATCTCGGTGACGGTATGCTCGACCTGGATGCGCGGGTTGACCTCGATGAAATAGAACTTGCCGGTGTCGGCGTCCTGCAGGAACTCGACGGTGCCGGCTCCGATGTAGCTGGTCTCGCGCGCGATCTTCAGCGCGTAGCCGCAGAGTTCCTCGCGCAGTTTCTCGCCGAGGTAGGGAGCCGGCGCACGTTCGACGACCTTCTGGTTGCGGCGCTGGATCGAGCAGTCGCGCTCGAACAGATGCACGGCATTGCCCTGGGTATCGCCCAGCACCTGCACCTCGACATGGCGGGCGCGCTCGATCAGCTTTTCGAGATAGACCTCGTCCTTGCCGAAGGCGGCCTTCGCCTCGCGTTTGCCTTCCATGACTTCGCGCGCGAGGTCGGCTTCAGCGCGGATGGCGCGCATGCCGCGGCCGCCGCCACCCCACGAGGCCTTGAGCATCACCGGATAGCCTATTTCCGCGGCGAGCTTTTTCACCTCGTCCATATCGTCGGGCAGCGGATCGGTGGCGGGCACGACCGGCACGCCGACTTCGATCGCCAGGTTGCGCGCCGCCACCTTGTTGCCGAGCCGGCGCATCGTTTCGGGCTTCGGCCCGATGAAGGTGATGCCGGCGGCAGCGCAGGCCTCAGCGAATTCGGGGCTTTCCGACAACAGGCCGTAGCCGGGGTGGATCGCATCGGCACCCGAGAGGCGCGCGACGCGGATCACCTCGTCGATCGACAGATAGCTTTCGATCGGACCCATGTCCTTGGTGAGATGCGGACCGCGCCCGACCTGGTAGCTTTCGTCGGCCTTGAACCGGTGCAGCGAATATTTGTCCTCTTCCGCCCAGATCGCCACGGTTTTGAGGCCTAGCTCGTTGGCCGCGCGAAAGACGCGGATGGCGATTTCGGACCGGTTGGCGACGAGGATCTTCGTGATTGCCAAGGACTGGGCTCCAGTAGCGGAAGGTGAGGTGAACCGGCGCAATGATTAGCGTGAAAATGCTGCAGCGCAAACAAAATAGCGCGACACTTCAATCGATTTAAATCGTTTGTTTGCGCAAAACCTTCGCGACGGCCTCCGAGCGCCTGGACGACAACGCCGACGAACCTGGCGAGGGACACGAAGGCAGGCTGGATGCCCGGCCAACAAAAAATGCCCGGCGCTCAGCGCCGGGCATCTCGGAAAGTCGGCTCTCTTTGCCGGCTTATTGCTCGAAGTAGGAGTACTTGCCGTCTTCGCCCTTCTTCCAGGTGTACATGACATAGTCCGGGCGGGTGATGTCGCCCTTGGAGTCATAACCAATGTCGCCGATGGCGGTCTTCCAGGGGCCGCCCGACTTGATCGTCTCGGCGACTTTCTGCGCATCGTCGGCGGAGCCGGTCTTCGTGATGGCCGCAGCGATGATCTGGATCGCGGCGTAGGAGTAGAGCGTGTAGGCCTCCGGTTCGAAACCGGCAGCGCGGAACTTCTCCACGAGCTCCTTGGCGTTCGGGTTCTTGCGCGGATCCGGCGCGAACGTCATCAGCGTGCCTTGGACGGCGTCGCCGGCGATCGAGGCGAGCTCGTTCGACACGATGCCGTCGCCCGACATGAACTGGGCCTTGAGGCCCTGGTCGGCGAGCTGGCGGATGATGAGGCCGGCCTCCGTATGCAGGCCGCCATAGTAGACGACAGAGATACCGGCTTCCTTCATCTTGGCGATGAGCGCCGAGAAGTCCTTGTCGCCGACATTGATGCCTTCATACATGGCTTCGTTGACGCCATTGGCGTTGAGCGCCTTCTTGGTTTCGTCGGCGAGGCCCTGGCCATAAGGGGTCTTGTCATGGATGAGCGCGATCTTGGCGTCCTTGAAGTTCTTGGCGACATAGTCGCCCGCAACCTTGCCCTGCTGGTCGTCGCGTCCGCAGGTGCGGAACGTATTCCACATGCCGCGTTCGGTGAACTTGGGATTGGTCGCGGCCGGAGTGATTTCGAGGATGCCATTCTCGGCATAGACTTCCGACGCAGGAATTGAGACGCCCGAATTGAAGTGGCCATCGACGAACTTGATGCCGTCGGCGACAAACTTGTTGGCGACCGAGATGCCCTGCTTCGGATCCGACACGTCGTCACCCACGCTCAGCTTAAGTTGCTGGCCGAGGACTCCGCCGGCCGCGTTGATGTCAGCGACCGCCTGTTCGGCGCCCTTCTGCAGCTGCGCGCCGAAGGCCGCGTTCGGACCGGTGATCGGACCGGCGACGCCGATCAGAATGTCGGCCCACGCGCTGCCGCTGAACGCGATGAACGCGGTCAGGGCCACGGCGGACAAGAGTGATTTTTTCATTGAAACGCTCCCATTTACGGAGTGGGCGTGGATGATACTTTCATGCGATGCCCACCCTTATCGCAGAAAGCATAGAATGCCGATTTTCAGGCACTTGTCACGCCAAATTCATTCCCCTGAACGGCGTTGATCATGAACGTCAACCCTTTGGTTTCCAGCTCAATAAGGAGGCTCTTTCGTAGAGCCAATTATACTGAGTGACCATCTGGTTCGTGCGCGTGTATTGATAACCAAGGAAGCCCAGTATCATTAGCACGATGGTGTCGACGATATAGTAGTGCAGCGAAAACATCGTGCCGTCGAACAGCGCGTGGTGGATGAACCTTATGCCGATGCCGAGTCCGAGCATATAGAGGAACAGCTGAAAGAAGCTGCGCCAAGTCTGCGCGCTCGCCTTGCCGGTCATCCACGCCGCCCATCCGCCGAGCAGGCAGGTGACGAACAGGAACTGCCAGATCGAGGCTTCCTCGTAGAGAATGCCCTGCATGATGAAGTCTCCTGAACTCAGTGGTGGCCGCCTTCGAGATAGGCGGCGCGCACTTCCGGATTGGCGAGCAGCTCCTTGCCGGTGCCGCTCATCGTCACATTGCCGTTGACCATGACGTAGCCGCGATTGGCGAGCTTCAGCGCGCCGAAGGCATTCTGCTCGACCAGGAACACGGTCAGCCCCTGCGTCCGGTTCAATTCGCGGATGGCATCGAAGATCTGCTTGACGATCAGCGGCGCCAATCCCAGCGACGGCTCGTCGAGCAGAAGCAGCTTCGGCCGGGCCATCAGCGCACGCCCGATCGACAGCATCTGCTGCTCGCCGCCCGAGAGCGTGCCGCCACGCTGGCCGATGCGCTCCTTCAGCCGCGGGAACAGCGCAAACACCTTGTCGGCATCCTCGTCAAAATGTTTGAGGTTGTCGAGGCTGGCGCCCATCTGCAGGTTTTCCATCACCGTCATGCGCGGAAAGATGCGGCGTCCCTCCGGCGACTGGGCGATGCGCATCCGCGCGATCTCGTGCGTCGGCAACTGCGTGATGTCGTTGCCGGCAAAGGTGATGGTGCCGCTGCGCGCACGCGGCGCGCCGAAGATTGTCATCATCAACGTCGACTTGCCGGCGCCATTGGCGCCGATCAGCGCCACGATCTCACCTTGATTGACAGTGACGTCGACACCGTTCAGCGCGCGGATGTTGCCGTAATAGGTCTGCACGCCCTTGATATCGAGCAGCGTTGTGCCGGCCATTACTTACGCCCTCCGCGCGGCTTGGCTGTCGAGGATTTCGCGGCCGGCTTGCCCGTGGCCCGCTCGGACGACTTTTTTGGCGTTTTGGCTTTGGCATCGACCTGAGCCGCTTTCGAGGCGCCTCTCGATACCATGACCCGTTCGCCCTCGTCCGCGTGTTCGACAGTGTCGGAAACCGGCCCCGCCATCATCGAGGCGGAACTGCCCGGCCCGTGCGCCGCATCAGGCCCGGTATCCAGCTGCTCGATGACATCCTCGTCGCCGACTTCGGTCAGCACCTCTTCCACTTCCTCGTCGTCGACGCCGAGATACGCGGCGATCACGCGCGGATCGGTCCGGACCGACTGCGGGCTGCCGTCGGAGATCTTGCGGCCGTACTCCAGCACCACGACGTGGTCGGAGATCTGCATGACCACCGACATGTCGTGCTCGATGAGCAGGATCGACGTGCCGGTGTTGTCCTTAATGTCCATCAACAGTTCATTGAGCGAGGCCGATTCCTTCGGATTGAGACCGGCGGCCGGCTCGTCGAGGCACAAAAGCTCAGGTCCGGTGCACATGGCGCGCGCGATCTCCAGCCGCCGTTGCGCGCCATAGGGCAGGTCGCCGGCCGGATCGTCGGCGCGGTCGACGAGATTGGCCTTTTCCAGCCAGTGCTTGGCGAGATCGATCGATTCAGCCGAGGCCTGCCGGTAGCTGGAGAAGCCGAACAGGCCGAGGAAGGTATAGCCCGAGGCCTTCATCAGCTTGTTGTGCTGGGCGACCAGGAGGTTCTCCAGCAGCGTCATGCCCGAGAACAGGCGGATGTTCTGGAAGGTGCGCGCCACCTTGGCGCGCGCGGGGATCTCGTGATTGGGCAAGCGCTCGAGCAGAAAGTTCGAGCCGTCGCGCCGGCTGAGCGTGATCATGCCCTCCGACGGTTTGTAGAAGCCGGTGATGCAATTGAACACGGTCGTCTTGCCGGCACCGTTCGGCCCGATCAGCGCGGTGATCTCGCCGCGCTTGGCCTGGAACGACAGGTCGCCGATCGCGATCAGGCCGCCGAACTTCATCGACAGATGCTCGACCTGCAGGATGAAGTCGTTCATGGAAACTTGCGCGTTCATCAGCCGTGGCCCTCCTTGGTGAAGGAGCCTGACACCGCTTTTCGCTCCTTGAGGAAGGCTGTTGGTTCTCGACTGCCGACGAAGCCGCGCGGCTTCCACAGCATGACGATCACCATCGCAACGCCGAACAATAGCATGCGGTAGAGCTCCGGCGTGAAGTCCGGACCGAACACCACCTTGAGGAAGCCCAGCTCGCGCAGGATCTCGGTGCCGCCGATCATCACCAGTGCCGCCACCGCGATGCCGCCCAACGAGCCCATGCCGCCGAGCACGACGATGGCCAGGATGATCGCCGATTCAAGGAAGACGAAGGATTCCGGGCTGACGAAGCCCTGGCGCGCGGCGAAGAACGAGCCGGCGAAGCCGCCGAACATGGCGCCGGTGGCGAACGCCGTCAGCTTGGTGGTGGTGGTATTGATGCCGAGCGAGCGGCAGGCGATCTCGTCCTCGCGCAGCGCTTCCCAGGCGCGGCCCACCGGCAGGCGGCGCAGCCTGATGGTGACGAAGGCGGTGAGGAAGCAGAGCGCCAGAATGAGATAATAGAGGAAGATCTTGTAGTAGGCGCCCGACTGAGCGATCCCCAGCACCTTGGCGATGTAGTTCGGGTCCGAGACGTTGAACGACATGAGCCCGAAGAAGGAGACCTTCGGGATGCCGGAAATGCCGGCCGAGCCATTGGTCACCTCACGCCAGTTGATCAGCACCAGACGGATGATCTCGCCGAAGGCGAGCGTGACGATAGCCAGATAGTCGCCGCGCAGCCGCAGCACCGGGAAGCCGAGCATGACGCCCCAGAAGGCGGCCATGGCGCCGGCGGCAGGCAGCAGGATCCAGAACGACAGGCCAAAATGCGTGCCGAGCAGCGCATAGGCATAGGCGCCAACGGCGTAAAAGGCGACATAGCCGAGGTCGAGCAGGCCGGCTAGCCCGATGACGATGTTGAGGCCCCAGGCCAGCATCACATAGATCAGGATCTGGATGCCGAAATTGTCGACCCATTTCAGCGAGCCCTGGAAGCCGAACAGAAGCACCATCGCCACTGGATAGAGGATCAGCACCGTGGCGCCGATCTTGTTGAAGTTTCGCCGCACGAAGCCGGGCTCCACGGCGATCGCAGGCGCCTTGGCCCTTTCAGCCCTTGATCGTTCGAGCGCCGGAACCGCATAGGCAACATAGAGGAAGCGCCCGACGACAACGGCGAGGACCACCAGGGCGAGCAGGCCCCAGCGCTGCACCAGGATCAGCTCGTTGTTGATGTTCTGATCGGTCCTGAGACCGATGAACAGCACGAACAGGCCGAGCGCGATGGCGCCGGCGTAGAGCGCTTCGCGGAACGCGCGCTGGATGGGAGTAGCGACGACGTCGCGCTCCGGAGAAACGGTAACGGCCATGAGGATCAGACCTTTTCGACTTCAGGCCGGCCCAGGATGCCGGAGGGCAGGAAGATGAGCACGATCGCCAGGATCGAGAAGGCCGCGACGTCCTTGTAGTCGATCGAGAAATAGGCCGACCACATGCTCTCGATGAAGCCGATCAAAAGCCCGCCGAGCACTGCGCCCGGCAGCGAGCCGATGCCGCCAAGCACCGCCGCCGTGAAGGCCTTCACGCCCGGCACGAAACCGTCTGAGAAGACCACCACGCCATAATACATCAAGAAAAGCGTCCCGGCGACCGCGGCAAGCGCTGCGCCCATGATGAAGGTGATGGAGATTGTGCGGTCGACGTCGACGCCAAGCAGCGCCGCCATCTTGCGGTCCTGCTCGCAGGCGCGCTGCGCCCGCCCCAATGCCGTCCTGTTGACGAGATACCAGAAGATCGCCAGCAGCACGGCAGTGACGAGCACGATGATGATCTGCTTCAGCGAGACGCTGATGCCGTCGATCGTATAGACCTGGCTGACCAGCGGCGGGATCGGCTTGTTGCGCGGCCCTTGCGTGACCTGCACGAAGTTGGACAGGGCGATCGACATGCCGATGGCGGTGATCAGCGGCGCAAGCCGGAACGATCCGCGCAGCGGCCTATAGGCCACCTTCTCGATCGTCCAGTTGTAAAGACTGGTGAGCAGCATGCCCACGATCATCATGATCAGGAGCGCCACCACCACCGGCACCGAATAGAACATCGCGCCGAGGATCAGGAAGACGATGAGGGCCGTGAAGGCGCCCACCATGAAGATATCGCCATGGGCGAAATTGATCATGCCGATGATGCCGTAGACCATCGTGTAGCCGATCGCGATCAGCCCGTAGATAGATCCCAGCGTCAGCCCGTTGATAAGCTGCTGGACGAAATACTGCATATTTAAGCGGCTCCCCTGGAATGTCGCCTTCGAGGACGCATTCCTTTTCGTATTGCCCCTAGTCGTAAAGTTTCAAGCCCGGATTGCAACGTGATTTTTCAATCGCCGCGCGTGGTTTGGAAGCACGCTGCCCGATTGCCCGCTTTCTCGCACCTGGCCCCTGGACTATCGCGGACCCTATCATTGGCACAACGCAATGTCTTTGACGATTAAGCCGTATCATGCGCGTCGTTTCGAAGAAATCGCCGTCAAAATAAATTGATGAGAAGATTCCTTGCGTCAGCAGCAGCGCTCGATTTTGCCGTCCCGCGCATTCCGCCAAGTCAGGATTCTGCTCGGTATGAAGGTCATGTGACGGCGAGGCGAACGGCGGCCGAAATCACCTTTGCCGATTGGTTGGGTAGTCAGGTTTCGACGAACGACGAGGCGGCCTGACGCGCCGAACGGGAGCGATCAGGTGACGATGAACCCGTGCGCGAACGGATCGCGGTCGTCGATGAAGATGGTGTTCAGTCCGGTCATGCGCGCCCAGCCGCCGATCGAGGGGATGATGGCTGGTTTGCCGGCAACGCTGACCTCCTTTTCGACCCTGCCCTTGAACAGCGAGCCGATGATCGACTCATGGACAAAACTGTCGCCGACCTCGAGCCTGCCCTTGGCGTGGAGCTGCGCCATGCGCGCCGAGGTGCCGGTGCCGCAAGGCGAGCGGTCGATCGCCTTGTCGCCATAGAACACGGCATTGCGGGCATCGGCCTCGGCATCTCTCGGCTTGCCGGTCCACAGCATGTGCGACAGCCGGTTGATGCCCGGGTTCTCCGGATGCACGAACGAGTATTTCTCGTTCAGGCGCTGGCGCACAAGCGGGCTCCAGGCGATGAGGTCGGCGGCCGAATGGTCGGCCATGTCGCGGTAGTTCTCCTGCGGCTCGACGATGGCATAGAAATTGCCGCCATAAGCGACGTCGACGCTGATCTCGCCAAGCACCGGGCACTCCACCGACAGCCCTTCGGCGTAAAGGAAGGACGGCACGTTGGTGATGCGCACCTCCTCGACATATTCGCCGACCTGTTTGTATTCGGCGACGACTAGGCCGGCCGGCGTGTCGAGCCTGAGCACGCCCGGCGTCTTCGGCCTCACCAGCCCATGCTCGATCGCCATCGTCACGGTGCCGATGGTGCCGTGGCCGCACATCGGCAGGCAGCCCGAGGTTTCGATGAAGAGGATCGCGATATCGCAGTCCTCGCGCGTCGGCGGATAGAGGATCGAGCCGGACATCACGTCATGACCGCGCGGCTCGAACATCAGCCCGGTCCGGATCCAGTCATATTCGGCGAGGAAATGCGCCCGCCGTTCCATCATCGTCGCGCCTTCTAGCAGTGGGCCGCCGCCGGCAACCAGCCTCACCGGATTGCCGCAGGTGTGGCCGTCGATGCAGAAGAAGGATGTCTTGGCCATGATGGCTCCCTGAAATATCAGAATTCTGGCGAATTGTCAGAACCGTTGCGGGCGGAAAGGAGTGAGATCGATCGGCGGCTCCTGCCCGAGAAGGAGATCTCGGATCGAGCGGCCGGTCGCTGCCGCCTGGGTCAGGCCGAGATGGCCGTGGCCGAAAGCGTAGACGATGTTCGGCGCCCGCGCCCTGCCGATGACCGGCAGCGAATCCGGCAGCGATGGCCGGAAGCCCATCCACTCGCGGCCGCCCGACGGATCGAGCCCGGGCAGGAAACGCTTGGCTTTTTCCAGCATCGCCTTCGAGCGCGCGAAATTCGGCGCTCGTTCGATGCCTCCGAGCTCGACGGCGCCGCCGACGCGCAAGCCGGTTTCCAGCGGCGTGATGACGAAGCCGTGCCCGGAAAAGATCAGCTGCCGCTTCACGTCGAAGGCCGACACCGGCAGCGTGGTGTTGTAACCGCGCTCGGTCTCCAGCGGGATGCGGTCGCCGATATCTTTGGCCAGCAGATGCGACCAGGCGCCGGCGGCGATCACGAGCTGCTTCGCTTTTCGGGCCGTGCCGTCCGCAAGCATAAGCGTGACGCCGTTTGTTCCGGTCCCGATACGCTCGACGCGCGCGTGCTCGAAACGCGCGCCGAGCCGCTCCGCATAGGCCCAGATCGCCTTGCCGAGCAGTTTCGGATCGGCGACTGTCTTCCACCCCGGCACGAAGGTGCCCTTGACGAAGCGCGGCGAAAGACCCGGCTGCAGCGCCGCCATCCCCTCACCCTCGACATGGCGGAAGCCTATGCCGAAACGCTCGCGCGCCCTCCAGCCGGACAGCGAGGCGCGGAACTCGGCCTCGCTTTCGTAGAGTTCGAGCGAGCCGTCCTCATGCAGCATCGGCCGCGTGCCAGAGCGGTCGAGCAAACCCATCCATTCGGCTTCGGCGAGCTTCATCATGCCGGCCTGCGCCGCAAGGCTCGCCTCGAAGTGCCTGGCGGCGCCCGCGCGCCAGAAGCGGAACAGCCAGGGAAGAAGTTTAGGCAGATAGGCCGGCGGGATGGCAAGAGGCCCCAGCGGATCGGCAAGCCATTTCGGCAACTGCCTGATAATCCCCTTATGCGCCAGCGGCAGCACGTCGGAGAAGGCGAAGGCGGCAGCGTTGCCGGAGCTCGTCTCCTCGCAAATGCCCGTCCTATCGAAAATGGTGACGCTGCGTCCCGCCTCCGCGAGCAAGGTGGCGGCGCAAATGCCGATGATGCCGCCGCCGATGATGGCGATATCTTCCCCTTCTCCCCGGTCACGGGGAGAAGGCGCCCGACGGGCGGATGAAGGGCGGCGCCCCTCTTCGGTCGGCTTGGCATTTCCTTGCACGCTGGCGCTGTCCCTCGTCTGTCTGCCGCCATCTGCTCCGCGTGAACGGGAGCAGAAGGCTATCAGAACGCCGGCAGTTCCGGCCGCGCGGCCAGCGCATCCCTGACGATCTTTTCCACCGCCTTCCGGCGCTCGCCCGACAGCGGCTGGCGCGGCATGCGAACGCGGTCATTGGTACCGATCGCCAGCACTTCGGCAAGCTTGATGTTTTGGACCAGGTAGGTCGAGACATCGAGGTCGAGCAGTGGCCTGAACCAGCGGTAAATCTTCAGCGCTTCTTCGCGGCGACCTTTTCTCATCAACTGGTAGATGGCGACGGTCTCACGCGGGAAGGCCGTGACAAGGCCCGCCACCCAGCCGATGGCGCCGACCGACAGCGCCTCGAACGCGAGGTTGTCGACGCCGGTGAAGAGGTCGTAGCGGTCGCCGAGGCGATTGATGATCTCGGTCGAGCGGCGGATGTCGTCCGACGATTCCTTGATTGCGACGAAGCGCTTGTCGGACGCCAGCTCCTCCATCAGGTCGACAGTGACGTCGACGCGATAGGCGAGCCGGTTAGAGTAGATCATGACAGGCAGGTCGCCGGCCTCCGCGACGGCGCGAAGTGCGGCGACCGTCTCTTCGGCATTGGTGTGGTAGATCGGGCTCGGCACCACCATCAGGCCGTTGGCGCCTTCCTTGGCTGCGCGGCGTGCGATGCTTGCCGCCTCGCGGGTGCCGGGTTCGTTGACGGTCAGAAGCACCGGCTTTGTCCCGGCGACCTTCTGCGCCGTCTTCAGCACTTCGATCTTCTCGTCATGCGACAGCATTGGCCCTTCGCCGAGCGAGCCGCAGACGATGATGCCGTCGCAGCCGGCCTCCATCTGCAAGGAGAAACAACGCTCCATTTCGGCATGATCGAGGCGGTCGTCGGGGGTGAATTTGGTCGTGACTGCAGGGAAAACTCCGGCCCACATGGCTATCTCTCCGTCTGATATATCAGCGGTATATTTATTAAGACGCGGGCTGTCAATGCTGAATCCGCTATGATATATGAAAAATATATCAGGAGCTGGCCCATTGATATCCGCATTGATATCCAACGACACGAGCGCAACCTTCGAGCCGGTTGCGACCAGGGCCTATCGTGTGCTGGAGCACATGATCGTCACTCTTGAACTGGCGCCTTCAAGCTTCGTCACCGAAGGTGCACTGATCGAGCGGCTCGGCTTCGGCCGTACCCCGGTGCGCGAAGCGATCCAAAGGCTGGCCTGGGAGGGCTTGCTCGACGTCAGACCACGCGCCGGCATCGCGGTCGCTCCGCTCCACCCCGGCGACTGGCTGCGCGTTATCGATGCTAGGCGCGGCATCGAGGTGGTGCTTGCCCGCTCGGCCGCCCGCTTCGTCACCCGCGAGGCGGCCGACCTGTTTCACGAAGCAGCCCTTGCCATGCAGAAGGCAGTGATCTCCGGCAACGTGCTTTCCTTCATTCAGGCCGACAAGCAACTTGACGAGGCGCTGGCGATCGCCGCCGACAATCCATTCGCGGCGCGCGTGGCGGCGCCCTTGCAGACGCACAGCCGGCGCTTCTGGTTCCGCTACAAGGCGGATACCGGGCTCGCCGAATCGGCCGAGCACCACGTCGCGCTGATCCGCTCGATCCTCGACGGCGACGAGGAAGCCGCCGCCAAGGACGCCAAGAAATTGATGGCGCTGCTGCGCCACCACGCCGAGGCGGCCGCGACGCGCTGACCGGAGCGGTTCCGGCTTAACTGAACTGTCCGGTTACGCAGTTCACCCGCCTGGGTGCCGGACCGCGGTGGCCAGCGTGTGCTCCCATCCCTCGCCGGCCGCCAGGATGCAACTCTGGCCCTTAACGTCGGTCATCAGGATGGTCCAGGTTCCGCTCGCCGACACAAACACCTCGAAGATGGCGACGTCTCCACCCAGGCCATAGCCCAGCCGCTTCTCTTCGAACGTCTCTGCCAGCCCCGCGACCAGATCGTCATGGCCCCCGCAGAGGACTTGCGCCTGCACCGGGACTGCCGGCAAAGCCATGACGGCGCCGGCGACTGCCGCCTTCACCACTCGGAACGAAAATCTGCGTGCCATGGGCACCTCCTTCGCCGTGGCATTCCGGCAAAAGAGGCACATTCGGCCGCCTCAGTGTGCCGGAACGCTCCAGGCCGGACTCGACGTCGCCATCACGTCACTCCTTCTGGTTTCCGGTCTGTCGCAGGGAGATTTATCACTCCCTGCATTCGATATGGTGAAGCTGCGCCCGGTAGACAAGCGGGCGTTGATGCGGGCGCCGGCGCGGCTTTCACTGAACGAGCCGTGGCGCCAGTGAGTGTTAGGCTCCCGGCACGGCTGCCGTGATCGTCGGGCTGTCCCAGCCTTCGCCAACGGACAGGATGCAGCTCTGCCCCTTGGTATCGGAGGCAAGAACGGTCCAACTGCCTTGGTCGGAGACAAAGATCTCGAGCACGACGTTCGGATTGATCAGCCCGCGCCCTACCTCGCTTTCGTGGAACTTGTCGCCGAGCGCCTTGATGATGTCGGCGCGTGGTGCGCATTGTGCTGCCGCATTGGCCTGGCCGACCGACAGCGCTGCCGCCGCAAGGCACATCGTCGCCATAAGAAATCGTGTCATCCGACACCTCCTCGCGCCAGACGAGAACCCCGGCTGCCACCGGCGCTGTTTGATTGGCCTGCACGCATGGCAGGAATACAGCCTAAGGCGAATGGCGGCCTGTTGGTTCCATCACACGGCGATGGAATCATTAGGAGGTGCGGATGCAGCCTCGACGTGTCTCGTCGCAAATCATGCATCTGAAGTTGCAAGCGACGACCGGGCGAGACGACAAGCTACGCCAAATATCGATGAGGTGAAGGACAACCAGCCTCCTCTGCAAGGCCCCAAACAGAAAGCGCGGGTGCAAACCGCGCTTTCTCACGAGGCTCTCGAAAAACCGTCCGGTCAGTTCATCGTCGGGATGACCAACTCGGCGCCGTCCTTGATGCCTGCCGCGCCCGCAGCCGCAACGCGGCGAGGACGCGCGGCCGAAAACCGTCCGGTCAGTTCATCGTCGGGATGACGAACTCGGCGCCGTCCTTGATGCCGGACGGCCAGCGCGAGGTGACCGTCTTGGTCTTGGTGTAGAAGCGGAACGCGTCCGGGCCGTGCTGGTTGAGGTCGCCGAAGGAAGACGCCTTCCAGCCGCCGAAGGTGTAGTAGGCGATCGGCACCGGGATCGGCACGTTGACGCCGACCATGCCGACCTGGACCCGGGAAGCAAAGTCACGCGCGGCGTCGCCGTCGCGGGTGAAGATGGCGACGCCGTTGCCCATCTCGTGGTCGTTGGCGAGGTTGATGGCGTTCTCATAGGTCGGCGCGCGCACCACCGAAAGCACCGGCCCGAAGATCTCTTCCTTGTAGATGCGCATCTCCGGCGTCACGTTGTCGAACAGGCAGCCGCCCATGTAGTAGCCGTTCTCGTAGCCCTGCATCTTGAAGCCGCGGCCATCGACAACCAGCTTGGCGCCTTCCTTGACACCGATATCGACATAGCCCTTGACGCGTTCCAGGGCTTGGCGTGTCACCAGCGGGCCGAAATCGGCCGAGGAGTCGGTCGACGGACCGACCTTCAGGCTTTCGACGCGCGGTACCAGCTTTTCCATCAGCCGGTTCGCGGTGTCGTTGCCGACCGGCACGGCCACCGAGATCGCCATGCAGCGCTCGCCGGCCGAGCCGTAGCCGGCGCCGACCAGCGCGTCGACCGTCTGGTCCATGTCGGCGTCGGGCATGATGATCATGTGGTTCTTGGCGCCGCCGAAGCACTGCACGCGTTTTCCCGCCGCGCAGCCGCGCGCATAGATGTACTGCGCAATCGGCGTTGACCCGACGAAGCCGACGGCTTTGATGTCTGGATCGTCGAGGATGGCGTCGACCACTTCCTTGTCGCCGTTGACCACGTTCAGCACGCCTTCCGGCAGGCCGGCCTCGATGAACAGCTCGGCGATGCGGATCGGCACGCCCGGGTCGCGCTCCGAAGGCTTCAGGATGAAGGCGTTGCCGCAGGCGATCGCCGGCGCGATCTTCCACAGCGGGATCATCGCCGGGAAGTTGAACGGCGTGATGCCGGCGACGACGCCGAGCGGCTGGCGCATCGAATAGGTGTCGATGCCCGGACCGGCGCCGTCGGTGAACTCGCCCTTCATCATATGCGGCGCGCCGATGCAGACCTCGACCACTTCGAGGCCACGCTGGATGTCGCCGCGCGCGTCGGCAATGGTCTTGCCATGCTCGCGCGCCAGGATGTCGGCCAGCTCGTCATAGTCGCGCTGGACCAGTTCGAGAAACTTCATCAGCACGCGCACGCGGCGCTGCGGGTTGGTGGCGCCCCACTTGATCTGCGCGGCCTTGGCGTTCTCGACCGCGGCGCGCAGCTCCTGCGCCGAGGCCAGCGCCACCGTAGCGCGCACCGAGCCGTCCATCGGCTGCATGATGTCCTGCTTGCGGCCGCTGGTGCCGGCGACACGCTTGCCGCCAATGAAATGACCGTACTCGATCATGGGTTCTCTCCCTGTTTTGGTGATGAGGCATTGTCCGCCTTTGCGTCCGCAATGGCAACGCGAGCTAGAACGCAACCGTTGTGCGCGAAATAGACAGCGGCAGTCGGACGTGCATTAATTGCCGCAAAAGGTGATGATGATCGGTCATTGAAAGGATCGAAGATTGAGTTCCTTCACACCCCCCTCTGTCCTGCCGGACATCTCCCCCGCATGGGGGGAGATTGGCAGTTTCATCGCCGGGGCTCTTCCTGCACCGTTGGCGATTGGCGAAAGCGAACGCGACATCCGATCTCCCGCCTTGCGGGGGAGATGTCCGGCAGGACAGAGGGGGGTGGGCGGGAACGCAGCGCTGGCGACTAACCTGGACCATCCCCATGAACTGGGATGATGTCCGCATCTTCCTCGCCGTGGCGCGCGCCGGCCAGATCCTCGGCGCGGCAAAACGTCTGGAGCTCAACCACGCCACCGTCTCGCGACGGCTCGCGGCGCTCGAGGAAGCGCTGCGGACGAAACTCTTCCGCCGCCTGACCACCGGCAGCGAGCTGACGCCGGCCGGCGAGCGCTTCCTCGACATCGCCGAGCGCATGGAGAGCGACATGATCGCCGCGCGCTCGACCATCGCCGGCGAGGGCGACGACGTCTCCGGCACGGTGCGCATCGGCGCTCCCGACGGTTTCGGTGTCGCCTTCCTCGCCAAGCGTTTGGGCGAGCTGACGGCGCTCCACCGCGAGCTCACCATCCAGCTGGTGCCGGTGCCGCGCTCCTTCTCCCTGTCGCGGCGCGAGGCCGACATCGCGATTGCCGTAGAGCGGCCGACCGAGGGCCGATTGGTGGCGGGGAAGCTCGTCGACTATACGCTCGGCCTGTTCGCCTCCCGCACCTATGCGGAAGCCAACGGCCTACCGAAGTCAGCAGCCGAGCTCGATCGGCACACGCTGATCGGCTATGTGCCCGACCTCATCGTCAGCCCTTCGCTCGACTATGCCGCGGAGTTCAGCCCGGGCTGGCGCACCAGCTTCGCCATCTCGTCAGCGCTTGGCCAGGCGGAGGCGGTGCGCTCGGGCGCCGGCATCGGCATCCTGCATACCTTCGTCGCCCGCTCGATGCCGGAGCTGGTGCCGGTAGACATCGTCGCGCCCATCCGCCGCGCGTACTGGCTGGTCTATCACGAATCAGTGAGGCCGCTGCGCCGGGTCCAGCTCGTCGCCAATTTCATCACCAGGGCGGTGGAGCGGGAAAAGGGGTTGTTCGTCTGATGCCGCCAAAAAAAGCCGACCCGCTTTGGAACCGCCTTCAAGGCGCATCGAGGACGAAAGAATTCACAACCTCGTCGGCCTCAGCGGCGAACGGCGCCCACATCCGGCCGGCTTCCTCGGCGCTGTTGCCCATGAGCCCGCAGGTGACTAAGCCGTAGTGGCGGTCGCGTATCGAAATCGCGATCCTGGCGTGGCCGTAGAAGCTGACATCGCCGTCGCCGAGGTGGAAATCCATGTCAGCCATCCGCACGGGATAGCCGTCCGGGAGTCGCGCCAGCCTGTCGTTGCTGAAACTGGCCGAACCGAAGGCGGAGCCGACCTGCCTTGCGCTTGCCACAAAATCGGCCAGTGTGGCACCAGTACTTCGCCATGCCATGGCAGGCGAGGGGGAATCTGGGAAAGCCGGCGCAGACATGCGAGCCATTCTTGCCATCCTGCCGCTGCTTTGCCTCTCCGGCTGCGCCAATCCGTGGGCCAGGGTTCCCGAAGCGGAACTGCCGAAGTCGATCCGCTATGCGATGGCCCGCCCCTCGCCTTTCGTCTTCGGCAATTATTGCGGTCCCGGAACCCGTACCGGCGATCTCTCGGCCACCCCGGTCGACCGGCTCGATGCCGCCTGCCGGATCCACGATGCCTGCTATATCGCCCGCCACAATCATTGCGATTGCGACGGCGCGCTGATCGCTTCGGCAAGGACGATCCGCGGCGACAAGACGGCGCCAAGGAAGATGCGCGGCGAGGCCGAGCTCTTGATAGCCACCTTCGCGCTTCCGGTCTGCAAGGTCTTTCCGCAGGGCTTCATGCCGCCGCGCGACCCCGCCCAGCTCAAGGTCATGAACGGGGCGACCGGGTGAGACCGGGAGCCGTCGTGACAAGGCTGCTGCTTGGCCTGGCGCTGACCGCGCTCGCCGGATGCGCCGGCATGCCGGGCCGTTCCGCCTGCGCCTTCTTTCCGGGAGACGAAGCCTGCGCGCGTCCGCCCATCTCGGCGGATCGAAGCGGCGCCGAGATCGCCAGCGCCGGTTACTTCGCGGACAATGGCAGTGCCGCCTATGAAAAGCGATTCGAGGCGTTGCTGGCCCAAAGCCGAATCGATGCGCTCGACCGCACCAATGGTACCGGCCGCTTCGGCCGTGACTGGCGCGACGTCCACAATGATCGTTTCCAGGCAACTTATCCGGCGCTGCAACGGCTGGCGAAGCCGCTCGACAGCACGGAGCAGCCGCTGGCACCAGGCAAACCGGGCGAAGGCCATTTCACCGGTCGCTGGCGCATGTCGCGCCAGACGCTCTATCTCGACGCTGCCGCCAGGCCGTCCGCACCCAAGAGCTTCAGCTTCTCCGGCCTGCAGGCGCGCTCGGTCGAGATCGTGCTCCGCCAGGTCGGCCGGCAAACGGTCGTGATCGGCGGCAGCTGCGACGGATCGCTGGCGATGCGCGTCTCGGGCCGGTCGCGCACAATTGCCAAAGGTGCCCCGTTCCATCTCAGCCTGCCGGCGGCCGAGACATCTGCCAGCCTGTTTCCAAGCGAAGCGCTCACCCGCTGCGACCTCACCGTCAGCTCCAGCCTCGCGCCGTCCGGCGCGAAGCTGACCATCCTGCGCGAGGAGGCCGCCGACCCTTGGATCACGGCACTCGACAGCCGCTATGATCGTTGTCCGGTGCCAGATCCGGCCGGGCTCGAAGCGCTCGACCGCGCCTTTTATGCCGGCCGCTGGCTGTCGCAGACCTGCGCGCTGCCGCTCGGGTCGCCGACCCTGCTGCGCAAATCGCGCGACGGCTTCAATTCCAAGGTCGAGGCGCTGCTCGGCAAAACGCTGCCCGACAGCGCCTTCGACAAGGCCGATCCCGAACTGCCGCTCGATTTCTCCAACGCGCCGAGACTCAAGCTGATCTATCTGTCGTCGCTGGAGTTCAAGGCGGACTTTTCCGGCCGCATCATGGAGCGGCTGATCCGCCACCACGCGGCGCTCGGCACCAAGGTACGCATCCTGGTCACCGACGTGCTGGAGCGCGACAAGGACGACGCCCTGCTGCATCGGCTGGCGGCGGAGTTTCCCAATGTCCAATTGCAGGAATATCGCTGGCAGGCCGATCACGGCGCGCCGATCGACGAGCAGCTCTCACAGCTGCACAAGACCCATCACATCAAGATGCTGGCGACCCTGGCCGAGGAACCCGGCCGCTCGCGCGTCATCATCGGCGGCCGCAACATCCATGACGGGTTCCTGTTTCATAAGCCGATCGACCTGTCGCGCTACCCTCAGCTGCAGCAATACGGCAAGACCGACGGCTTCTCGCTCAACTACTATTCCAACTGGAGCGACTTCGACATCGAGATCGCCGACCCGGCGACGGTCGAAACGCTGGCCGCGCATTTCTCGACCATCTGGCTGCGCGATGCCGACACCAATCTGTCACGGCCGTTTTCCATTCCGGTTCGTTCCGGTGGCCATCCGCAAGGCGTGGTGCGGCACTTCATTTCCGTGCCTTACGCGGACGGGCATGCACTGGAAAACTACTTCGTCGAACTGATCGACACCGCCGAGCATCGCATCGAGATCGTGAATCCCTATCTCAACCTCACGCCCAGTATCGCGAGAGCATTCGATCGGGCGCTGGCCCGCGGCGTCAAGATCGACGTCGTCGGGCGCATCGATCTCAAGGGCGACATAGGCGGCCGCTTCCTCACCGCGCTCAACAAGCTATTCGTGGAGAAATATGGCGACCGCATCAACATCCGCGAATTCAAGGCGCCCGACGTGGTGCTGCATTCCAAGATCATGATGATCGATCAGCGCCTGGTGACGATCTCCTCGGTCAACCTCAACAATCGCAGCTTCGTCCACGACTCGGAAAACGGCATGATGGTGCTCGATCCGGCCTTCTACCGCCGCATGAAG
Organism: Mesorhizobium sp. M1A.T.Ca.IN.004.03.1.1; assembly: GCF_003997555.1. NCBI lineage: Bacteria > Pseudomonadati > Pseudomonadota > Alphaproteobacteria > Hyphomicrobiales > Phyllobacteriaceae > Mesorhizobium > Mesorhizobium sp. M1A.T.Ca.IN.004.03.1.1. The sequence goes on from NZ_RZTV01000004.1 coordinate 577,674, forward strand.
TCGGTCTATGACGACTATCTCGCCCATTCGCAGCCTGTCGCCACCAATGTCACGATCGGCTGGGCTTACCGGCTGCTGTTCAGCAATGGGTGGGTGAAACAGGCCTTTTAAATCAAGCCTTGATGTAGCGGTCCGGGCTGAGGTCGAGCGCGTTGATCTCCGGCACCCGGTTGGAAATGATATCGGCAAGCACTTTCGCCGAGCCGCAGGCCATGGTCCAGCCCAGCGTGCCGTGGCCGGTGTTGAGATAGAGGTTGGACAATTCGCTGCGCCCGACCAGCGGCGGCCCGTCCGGCGTCATCGGCCGCAAGCCGCACCAGAAACTCGCCGCCTTGAGATCGCCGCCGCCCGGAAACAGGTCGCCGACGGAGTGCTCGAGCGTGCGGCGGCGCGATTCATGCAGACGAAGGTCGAAGCCCGAAATCTCCGCGGTGCCGCCGACGCGGATGCGGTCGCCGAGCCTGGTGATCGCCACCTTGTAAGTCTCGTCCATGATGGTCGACACCGGCGCCGCCGCCGCGTCCGTTATCGGCACCGTGATGGAATAGCCTTTGACCGGATAGACGGGGATCGGCCGTTTCATCTTGCGCATGAAGGGAGCCGAATAGCTGCCAAGCGCCATCACATAAGCCTCCGCCGTTCGCCAGCCCTTGTCGGTGCCGACCTGGACGACGCGGTTTCGGTTCCTGACGACGCGCCGGATGCTCGTGCCGTATTCGAAGGCGACGCCGCGCGCCACGCAAAGCTCGGCCAGCTTGTCGGTGAACATCTTGCAGTCGCCGGTCTCGTCGCCGGGCAGCCTCAGCCCACCGACGAATTTTTCCCGCACACCGGCCAGCGCCGGCTCGGCCGCGATGCAGCCGTCCCGGTCGAGGAGCTCGTAGGGAACGCCATATTTTTTCAGCACCTCGACATCGCCGCCGGTGCCGTCGAGTTGCTTCTGCTTGCGGAAGAGCTGCAGCGTGCCCTTGGCTCGCTCGTCATAGCTGATGCCGATCGTAGCGCGTAGCGCCTTCAGCGTGTCGCGGCTGTACTCGGCCAAGGGGACCATGCGCGACTTGTTCAGCGCATAGCGCTCGGCCGTGCAGTTGCGCAGCATCTTCAAGAGCCATGTCCACATATGCGGATCGAAGGCCGGCCGCACCACCAGCGGTCCGTATTTCATCAACAGCCATTTGACGGCTTTCACGGGAATGCCGGGCCCGGCCCATGGCGAGGCATAGCCCGGCGACACTTCGCCGGCATTGGCGAAGCTGGTCTCCAGCGCCGGGCCCTGCTGCCGGTCGATCACCGCGACTTCATGGCCGGCCTCGGCAAGGAAATAGGCGGTGGTGATCCCGATCACACCGCCGCCCAGCACCAGGACTTTCATTCTATGCTCCCTCAAACCGATCATGCCGCCGAAGGGCCGGGATCGTCGTCTTCTGTCTGCCGGATTTTGCCGCCCCCGCCAAGGGGCCAACGATCGGCTGCGGCGCTGTACACCAGCCTGGGGCCACGGGGTCGCTGTCCGGCAGTCCGAGCCGCCTGATGCTCGGCCTCCGGCTGGTAGGCCACATCCTCGAGAAGGATGCGCTCGCGGCTGCCGTCGGGGCGCTCGGCCACTACCGACTGGCCCGCCCTCATGCCGAGCAGACAGAGGCCGCGCCAGGTGCCGAGCGGCAGGCCGAATCCGACAGGAGCGGAGGCGTCGCCCAGCATCAACGTCCTCGTCTCCGGGGCTCCGTCGTTGATCCGGAAGACTACCCGGCTGTTCAGCGTGGCGATGTCGGGCTCGACCATGCCGACTGGGATGATGTTGCTCTCGGCGAGCTTGCGTTCGAGCATCGGCACGATCGCGTCGGCAAAGGCGCGCCGGCGCATCAGCATCGCTTCGAGAACCGCGAGATCCTTCGTCGTGAGACGATATATGGTCCTGGTCATTGCGCTCTCCGCGACGCGGATTGCTCGACCGCGTGGATGGTCGCCGAAAGCACCCGGCCGTCGCGGCTTCGCCAGGAGACTGTGCGGCCGGCACGCGCGCCGATCAGCGCGGTTCCGAGCGGCGTCAGCACCGAGATGCGTTTTTCGGCGATGTCGGCCTCGGCGGGATAGACTAGCGTGACGCGCTGAATGCTTCCTTCCCCGTCGTGAAGCGTCACCGTCGTGCCCATCCGCACGACATCGGCTGGCATCGCCGCTTCGGCGGCGATCCGCGCGCGGTCCATCTCGGCGAGCAGGTCCTCGGCCATCTCGGGCGTCCGCTCGAGAAAGGCTCTGGCAAGGCCGCTGAGCCGGTCGTGGTCCGCGTCGCTGACGAGGATCGTGTTTCGGGAACGCGATTGGGTTGTGGCATTCATGGCAAACCTCCTGGATTTGCACGTCGACGAACCGACGCGCGCTGCAGCCCGCTCAAAGGCGGCGACGAAGAGCCGACAGCCGCGAAAGGCTGGCTGGCTCGATGACGATGTCAGGAATTCAAATGCCCCGGCTCGGCGGTCGCCAACACGACCGCGCCGGGGCTACGCTCCCGCGATGGGGCAAACCCTGAAAAAGGTTCTGCTATGGGCGAGGTTGCTCATGCCTCGACCCTTGCCGAGATGCATCGGCTTGTCAAGCAAGCCGCCCCTTTCACCCGCCGATGTAGCGGCGGTGAAAGCGCGCACCCAAGCTGGCCAGCACCTCGTAGCCGATGGTTCCGGCATGTGCGGCCGCGTCGTCGAGGCTTTGCGACGGCCCGATGAGCTCGACGAGGTCGCCCTCGCCCAGTTGATCGACCGGAAGCGCTGAAATGTCGAGGACAATGGAATCCATCGATACCCGCCCGACGAAAGGCAGCCGCACGCCCTCAAACCAGGCGGCCGACGCCGCGCGCCGGTGCCAGCCATCGGCATAGCCGAGCGAGATTGTCGCCAGCCTGAGCGGTCCGCGCGCATGATGGGTGTGGCCGTAGCCGACGCCGGCGCCGTCTTCGACGTTGCGCGTCTGAGCCACCTTCGCCTGCAGCCGGACCACCGGCATCATCGGGTTCGCCTCGCCCGGCGTCGGGTTGATGCCGTAGAGCGCCGCGCCCGGCCGCGCGAGGTCGTGGTGGTAGGCCGATCCGAGAAAGATGCCGGACGAATTGGCAAGCGAGGCCGGCGCCTTGGGCAGCATCCCGCGCAGCCGCTCAAACGCGAGCCGCTGCGCTTCGTTGGCAGGATTGCGCGGCTCGTCGGCGCAGGCGAGATGGCTCATCACCAGGCGGATGTCGATGCCGCCGAAAGCATCCGCCGCGAGCGCCTCGACGTCAGCCGGCGGCATGCCGAGCCGTGACATGCCGCTGTCGACCTGAACAGCGGCCGGCAGCTTTCGGCCGGCGGCAAGCGCCGCTTCACGCCACGCCCTCAACTGAGCGGTGCTGTTGATGACAGGATGAAGCCCAGTCGCGATCGCTTCCGGCTCGGAGCCCGGCGGCAGGCCGTTGAGCACAAAGATCTCATGTCCGGGTCCAAGCGCCTTGCGCAGCGCGATGCCCTCGCCGAGCAGCGCGACGAAGAATATCTCGCAGCCTTCCTTCATCAGCGCCGATGCCACGCGCGCTGCGCCGAGGCCATAGCCGTCGGCCTTGAGCACGCCGGCGCAGCGCACGCCCGCCAGCCGCGCCTTCAGCCGCCGGTAGTTCTCGCGGATGGCGCCAAGATCGATGGTCAGGATCGCGCCGGCTGAAGTTTCGCCGGGCATAAAGCCGCTGGTGGCGGTCGTTTGCGGCAAAGACGTTTTGGTGCCGGTCATCGGGGCAATTGCGTCGGACAAAGTCGGGTCACACTTGTTGCGGAGCTGCGTGCTTCTCGACGCCGGCGAAGTGCGCTTGTCGCGCGTCGTTCATGTTTGCCTCTTTGCCTGCGGCGCATCTGCATCAACAAAGCATGATCTCGACTACGGTGCCAACCTCTTCGCTAACCGTACTTAGTTGGAAGCGCGCCTGCCAACGCCTAGCGAGCAAGATGCTGGAACGCGGCCACCACCTGCTCGTAGACCTTGCGCTTGAACGGCACGATCAGGTCGGGCAGCTCCCGCATCGGCCGCCATGCCCATTGGTCGAATTCGGCCTTGTGGCCGCCCGGCGGCGGATTGATCTCAATCTCGCTCTCGTCGCCCTCGAAGCGGTAGGCGAACCATTTCTGCGTTTGGCCGCGATAGCGGCCCTTGAAGGCGACGCCGACCAGATGCGGCGGCAGGTCGTAATTGATCCAGTGCGGCGCTTCGGCAAGCAGCGACACGCTGCGCATACCGGTCTCCTCGTAAAGCTCCCGCTCCGCCGCCGGGAGCGGCTCCTCGCCCTCGTCGATGCCGCCCTGCGGCATCTGCCAGAGTTTCGTGGTGCCGGAGAATTCGCTGTCCGGCTCGGCGATGCGATGCCCGACCCAGACCAGCCCGGCCGGGTTGAGGATCATCAGCCCGACGCAGGGGCGATAGGGCAGCGTTTCAGGATCGATCTTTTTGGCCATCGTTGAGATTTCCAGCCGTTTTGGAGATGCATTCAGGCGAAAGGGTCGGCGTCAGCCTTTTTGCGGATCGATCGCCACCGCCGAAATCGGCACGATCTCGATGCCGCGCTTCTTCGCTTCTGCCACCCAGGACGCAACCGTGTCGACGGTGATATCGAAGGCCGAGCCGATGCCGACGGCGCTGCCCTTGGCGCGTGCCGTCGCCTCGAGGCTGTCCAGCTTCTTGAGGATTTCGCCGCGGTCCTGCACCGCATCGATCGCCATGTCGCCGGCGACGAAAGGAACGCCATCCTTCAGCGCGAGGTTGGGCGCCAGGCTTCGCGCGGAGGAGCCGTCGTCGACATAGGCAAGGCCGCGCTTGCCGAGCTCGGCCATGAACGGTCCCATCGCGTTTGCATCAGCCGAGAAACGCGCGCCCATATAGTTCATGACGCCGGTATAGTTGGTCGTCCTCGACAGCGCCCAGCGCAGGCTCTTCAGGTTCTCGTCCGGACTCGCAGCGACCGTCAGCGTGTTGCGTCCCGGATTGACGCTGGGATAATCGAACGGCTCGAGCGGTATCTGCATGACGATCTCATGTCCGCTCTGGCGCGCCGCCTTCATCCAGCGGTCGATGCTGTTGCCCTGCGGCGCGAAAGCCAGCGTCACCTCGGCCGGCAATTTGGCGATCGCCGCCTGCGTGCCGGTCTGGGAGACGGCGAGCCCGCCGATGACGATCGCCACGCGCGCGCCGCGCGCGCCGGACCAGGGCCGCGCATAGACGTCGAACGGTCGCCGGCCATCGGCGGAGCGCACCGGCAGCGGGCCGCTGTCGCTCGCCTCGATCAGCGCCCTGTCGGGAATATGCGCGACCTTGAGATTCTGGCTGAGTGTGGAAGGATCGCGGATGACGATACCGGCCTTCGGCGGACCATCGCCCTCTTCAGACTGGAGATGGATGATTTGCGGGCCATCGCTCTTCATCGGCGTGCTCGCATTGGGCTTCGCCGCCGCCACCTCGGCCGGTGCCGGCGTCGGCGCCGGTGCCGGCGCGGGAGCCGGCGCCACGATTACCTTCGGCGTCGAAACGGCCGTCTCTTGCGGTTTGCGGAAAGGTTTTTCACGCAACGCGATCGCACCGGAAATGCCGACCACGGCGAAGATAGCGACCGCAGCGCCAAGCGTTGCGGCGCCGAAGGTGCGCGAGGCAGGGCGCTCTGGCCGGAGCGTCTGTCCGAGCGGGCGTTCGATGTCCTTGCCGATGTCAGCCAAGCCGCATCCTCAGGCCCGTGACGCGGCTGATCTGATCAGCGCAGCTGATCGAATCGTCAGCGCTCACGCGCAAATTCAAAACCTTAGGCGACGCAGCGCCCGTTGCCGAACCAACCTGTCCCCGAATCAAACTGCCGGAACCTCGCGGTCCCGGCAGCATTGCATCGCTTCGGTCGGCCGGCCAGAGCGATTTGGCCCGGCCCCCCCGTCTTTACTGGTTCAGCACAGCCTTGTCCGGGTTCGGCGGGAAGGCCGGATCGGTCTTTTGGCCGCGCAGCAGCTGTTCGGCATAGATCAGCTGCAGGTCGTCCTTCGGCTCCGGCGGCACATAGGCGGCCGAGCCCGAGCCGGTCGAGCTCTCGTCGGCCCCCTTGATGTGGCCCTTGAGGTCCGATTCGCCGCGGGTCAGGTCCCTGCCCTGCAGGTCCGGCGGCAGCGGCTGCTCGACCTTGATGTCGGGCGTGATGCCCTTGCCCTGGATCGACTTGCCCGACGGCGTGTAATAGAGCGCGGTGGTGAGCCTGAGCGCGCCATTCTCGCCGAGCGGGATGATGGTCTGCACCGAACCCTTGCCGAACGACTGCGTGCCGACGACGGTGGCGCGGCGCAGATCCTGCAGCGCGCCGGCGACGATCTCGGACGCGCTTGCCGAGCCGCCATTGACCAGCACGATCAGCGGCTTGCCGCCGATGTCGTCGTTCTGCTTCGGCTTGGCGTCGAAGCGGGTAACGTCCTTCGGATCGCGGCCGCGGGTCGAGACGATCTCGCCGCGCTTCAGGAAGGCGTCCGACACGCTCACCGCCTGGTCGAGCAGGCCGCCCGGATTGAGGCGCAGGTCGAGTACATAGCCCTTCAGCTTGTCGTTGGGCACCTGCTTCTTGATGTTCTCGATGGCGTTCTCGAGATCGTCATAGGTCTTCTCGGTGAAGGAGGTGATCTTCATGTAGCCGATGTCGTTCTCAACCCGGTATTTCACCGCCTTGACCTTGATGATGTCGCGCACGACCGTCAACTCGATCGGCTTGTCGGCGCCCTGGCGCAGGATGGTGAGCTTGATCGGCGTGTTGACCGGGCCGCGCATCTTCTCGACCGCGTCATTGAGGGTGAGGCCGCGCACCTCCTCGCCGTCGATCTTGGCGATATAGTCGCCGGCAAGCACGCCCGCCTTTGCGGCCGGCGTGTCGTCGATCGGCGTGATCACCTTGACCAGGTCGTTCTCCATCGTGACCTCGATGCCGAGGCCGCCGAACTCGCCCTTGGTCTGCACACGCATATCCTGCGCCTGCTCGGCATTCATGTAGGACGAGTGCGGGTCGAGCGAAGCCAGCATGCCGTTGATGGCGTTCTCGACCAGCGACTTGTCGTCCGGGGGCGTCACATATTGCGCGCGCACGCGCTCGAAGATGTCGCCGAAGATCGCCAGCTGCTTGTAGGTCTCGGAACCCGCAGCATTCGCCGCCGAGCCAGGTGCGCCGTAGACCAGGCTCATTGCCGATGCGCCCATCAGCGCGCCGGCAAACAGAAGCGACAATTTCCGCATCATTTCACGTCCTTCCAGAAAATCGGTCCGCCCACCAGGGGTTCGGATCGACGGGTTTTCCATCCTTGCGGAACTCAACATAGAGCTCCGGCGTCGCATTTCCATTCTGCGAGGCCGAGGTGCTAGCCACCCGGGCCTCTCCCATCGCGCCGATCGGCTCTCCTGCGAGCACCGACTGTCCGGTCGCGACGCTGATTCTGCTCATCCCCGCCAGGACGACATGATACCCATCGCCCGCATTGAGGATCAAGAGTTGACCATAGGAGCGAAACGGCCCCGCATAAAGAACGTTTCCATCCGCCGGCGCGGTGACGATGGCCCCCGATTGTGTCGCAACCATGTCTCCCTGCATCATTGCGCCATTGCCGTCGTCGGTGCCGAAGCGCCGTTTGATCTTGCCGATGACCGGCAGCGCGATCTGGCCCTGGAGCGCCGCGAACGGGGCGGAAGCGGTTAAACGATTGCCCTCCGGCACCGGCGGCGCGGCGGGTTCCGCCGTCGATGCGGTCGTGTCGGCGTCCGCCGATTTCCGATCGGCCGCCTTGGCCTGGTCGGCCGCCTTGCGCGCCTTGTCGGCCTCGAGCGAGGCGATGAGGTCCTTGAGGCTGCTGGCCTTGTCCGCCAGCTGCTGCGAGCGCTGCCGCTCTGCTGCCAGGGCCGCTTCGGTATCGGCCTGCAGCTTCTGCTTGGCCTCGAGCAGCATGGTCAGTCGTTTCTTTTCCGCCGTCTGCTCGGTGACTGCAGCGGTAAGCCGCGCGCGTTCGGCCTCGATCGAGGCCGTCACCCGGGTCTGTTCCTTGAGATCGGCGAGCAGCCTGTCGGTCTGCTGGCGCAATTCCGGCACCACGGCGCCGAGCAGGATGGCACTGCGCACCGACGACAACGCGTCCTCCGGCTTGACCAGGATCGCCGGTGGCGGATTGAGCCCCATGCGTTGCAGCGCGCCGAGCACCTCGGCAAGTACGTCGCGCCGCGCCGCCAGCGAAGCGTGCAGCTTCTCTTGCTCGGCTTTCAGTCCTTCCAGTTTGGCGCCGATGTCCTCGATGTCCTGGCCGAGCTTCTGCTCGGTCATCGCCGACTGGATCAGCGCCGCACTGATCGAGGCATGGTCCTTCTTGACCGTCGCGACGTCGGCGGCAAGCTTGGCCAGCCGCTCGGAGGACAACGAGATTTCCTTGGAGACCTGCTCGTATTCGACCCGGCTCTTGTTGGGGTCCGGCAGGACATCGAGCGAATTTTCCGCGGCCATGGCCGGCCCGAGCGCGATCAGCGCGGCGACAAGTGTCAAGCCGCAGCGGCTGCGCCAGGCGCGCGTTCTCGAATTCCAGCCTTCAGACATCAGGCCTCGACTCTATCCGCCGCTTCGTTAACGAACCATCAACCATGTTGGAGCACCCGCAACAACCGTGATGTCAGTTCATTGAGGCGGAAATCGGTGCAAGCGGACGTGATCCCCAGCTTTCGGGGTCACAGCGCGAACGATGACTCACGAGCGGTGATAGGGATGCCCGGCAAGGATGGTGGCGATGCGATAGAGCTGTTCGCCGAGCATGACGCGCACCAGCTGATGCGGCCAGGTCAGCGCTCCGAACGACAACACCAGATCGGCCTCTTCGCGCAAGGATTTGTGATGGCCGTCCGCGCCGCCGATCGCGATGACCAGCGCCTTGCGACCGCTGTCGCGCAACTGGCCGATGCGGGCCGCCAGGTCCTCCGAGGACAGCGCCTTGCCGCGTTCGTCGAGCAGGAACAGCACGTTGCCTTGCTGCAGCTGACCCTGCAGCTTCTGGCCCTCCTCGCGGCGACGTTCGTCGGCGCTCTGGCCGCGGCTCTCGGATGTCTCGACAATGCCGGCAAATTCCAGCCCGACCGCGGGCCCGCTCTTGGCGAAGCGCTCGAAATAGCGGTCGGCGAGCTCTCTCTCGGGGCCGGTCTTCATCCGGCCCACGGCATGAACGGTGATCTTCATCCTCGCCTCGGCGAGCTCTCGATCGGCGCCGGACCGGAACGGTCACGGCCCGCGATACGGCTCAGTGCAAGGTCTCTTCCTCGAGATCCGGCGCCTGCCACATCTTTTCGAGATTGTAGAATTCGCGGACTTCGGGACGGAAGACATGGACGATGATGTCGCCGGAATCGATCAGGACCCAGTCGGCGCTGGCCAGCCCTTCGACGCGCGCCATGCCGAGACCGGCATCCTTGAGCGCCTTGAGGAGATGGTCGGCGACCGCCGAGACATGGCGGTGCGATCGGCCCGATGCGACGACCATATAGTCGCCGAGGCTCGATTTACCCTGGATATCGATTGAGACGATGTTTTCGGCCTTGGAGTCTTCCAGACTGGCAAGGACTGTCTTGATGGCGAGGGAGGCAGCATCGCTTCCGCTGATCCCGGCCGGCGAAGGCACGATATCGGCCTTCTTCCGCAGTGCTGTTCTCAGTGTGTTTCCTTTCCCAATAAGAACAACCAAATCACCCGGCAAATCAGGTGACCCTGCTTAGATAGGCAGAGTTCCATTGCAGTTTCAAGACGGGCGCGCTCTCAGGGCGGCCTCGGCAGGCCGGACAGGCCCTCGGAAGGCTGAAAAGAGCGGAACCCCTGCGCGCCGCATGGGTTATCGGCACACCGGACAAAGGGGATTCCCAACCATGCCAATCGACCCGCAGAGCGCCCTCATCACGATTCAGGCCGGGCTTGCGCAGCTCAGCTCGCTGATAGTCTCCTATTCCTTCTCGGCAATCGGTGCTGTGATCCTTCTGGTTGTCGGCTACCTCGTTGCCGGCCTTGCCGAGCGATCGATCTATGCCGGGCTCGGTCATATTCACGGCTTTGACGAGACGCTGCGCCACTTCTTCTCCCAGGTCGTCCGCTACGGAATCCTGATCCTTGTCGTTATCATGGTGCTCGGCCAGTTTGGCGTGCAGACGGCTTCGATCATCGCCGCGATCGGCGCTGCCGGCCTGGCGATCGGCCTTGCACTGCAAGGTACGCTGCAGAACATCGCCGCCGGCATCATGCTGCTTGCGCTGAGGCCCTTCCGCATCGGCGAATATGTGGAGGTCGGTGCGATCGCCGGCTCGATCGAGGAGATCGGCCTGTTCGCGACCAAGCTGCGCACTGTCGAAGGCATCTACCTTCTGGCGCCCAACCAGACGCTGTGGAACCAGCCGGTACGGAATTTCACCCGCAACGGCGTCAGGCGCACCGATATCAGCTTGAGCATCGGTTCATGGAACGACATCGACCGCGGGCAGAAGACGCTGCTTGCCATCGCCAATGCCGAGAAGCGCATCCGGCGCGAGCCGGCGCCGATCGCCTTCATCGCAGGGCTTGGCGAGAGCACGGTTTCACTGACCCTGCGCTACTGGACTTCCGCGGCCGACTATTTCGCCACCCAGATCGACTTGACCAAACGCGCCAAGCTGGCCTTCGACAACGAGGGCATTTCGATCCCCCTGCCGCCGCCCGAGATACCGTCCCCGGAAGTCCGCAAGCAATAATCTCGTCAGGCCTTGGCCGGCTTTGTCGGCTCCTCCGACGCGAAGGCGAGCTCCACCGGCAGGGGCGTCTGCGCCGACATCGGCGCGAAGCTGCCGGTTGCGGCAGCGGGCATCGGTCGCGCCGCAAACACCCGCCACAGCACGAACAGGCAAAACGCGGAAGCGATGGCGATGCCGACATAGATGAAGGTCCCGGTGCCGAAGACGGCGGAAAGCGCCGTCACGATGCCGGGTACGATGAAGCCGGACAGCGACCAGGCAAAGAGCAGCGAACTCGACAGCGCCAGCAGCTCTTCCTTCCTGGCGCGGTCGGCGGCGTGGGCGCTGGACAGCGAATAGATCGATTCCGATGCACCGTCCCAGATCAGGTAGATCGCCACCAGGGCCATCAGCGCGCCGCCATCGAAGGCGATGGCGAGCAGGCTCGCCGCCACCGCCAGCGCCGCCGTGCCCGCCAGCACATAGCGGCGGTCGGTACGGTCCGAGAGCCAGCCGAGCGGTATCTGCAGGATCAGCGTGCCGACCGGCATCGCCGACAAGAGCAGCGCCACCTCTGCCTGGCTGTAACCCTTGGCGGTGGCGTGGATCGGCGCAAAACCGGAAATGATCATCGACAGGCCGCCCACCGCCAGCATGCCGACGACGCCGACTGGCGAGATCCTCCACGCTTGGCCGAGCGCCACAGAAGCGGCCTGCGGCGCGGGCGGCTGGGCAAGCCGCGTCATGCCCACCGGCAGGATGGACAACGCGGTGAAGGCGATGCCGATCAGCGGCGCCGCCGCCGTCTGGATGTCGATCGCGGCGAGCGTCGCATAACCGACGCCCAATCCGGCGATATAGGCGACGTAGAACACCGCCATCACCCGGCCGCGTATGGCGTTCGGCAAGGCGTCGTTGAGCCAGCTCTGCGCGACGATGAAAAGGCCGCATATGGCGAAGCCGTAGAGCGCCCGCGCCGCGATCCACAGCAGCGGCATCGGTCCGGCGCCGATCGCCACGTTGGAGAGCGCGATGAGCGCCGAAAGCACCATGAACGCGCGGGCATGGCCGACCCGGCGCACCAAGGGTCCGGTCAGGATGCAGCCGGCGAGCCCGCCGGCCGAAAGGCCGGTGACGATCAGTCCGGCCCAGGTCGGATCGAAACCATCGGCGCCGAGCCGCACCGGAATGAAGGCGAACATCAGCCCGTTGCCGATCGCGATCAGCGCCATCGACACGATGACGCTGGCAATGGCAATCAGCGGCGCCGATTGTCCGGGATCGGTTTGGGTCTGCGTCAGCATGCCCTCGCAGCTTGGCTGATCGGAACGCGATAGGCCGCCGTAAAAGCGACATCGCTCGGCCCCTTGTGGAAGAAGGGTGGCCTCAGCCCTTCGCCGCCTTGCGGATCGCGGTGGAGGAAAGCGACGAGCGCGGGCCGTGGATGAAGGTCCAGGCCGGCGCCCGCATGCGGGCGAGCAGCGGCGCGTCGCCTTCGTCGACGCGGGCATAGTCGAAGGTCTTGGCGACGACCGAGGACAGGAAGGAGAGCGTGGCGCCCGGTCGGTCGATGACCGCGATCGGGAAGGTCAGCACGATCTCGCCCCAGCGCTGCCAACGATGGAAGTCGCGTAAGGAATCCGCACCCATGATCCAGACGAAGTCGACGCCTGGATTGCGCGCCTTGACCAGCGCCAGCGTGTCCGCGGTGTAGCGGACATGCTGCGCCGCCTCGAAGGCAGTGACCTTGATCTTCGGATTCCTGGCGATCCTTTCGGACAGCGCGACGCGCTCGGCGAGCGGCGCCAGCTCGCGCGCGCTTTTCAGCGGATTGCCGGGCGTCACGATCCACCAGAGCTGGTCGAGGGCCAGCCTTCTCAGCGCAATCTCGGCGACCAGCGCGTGGCCCGCATGCGGCGGGTTGAACGAGCCGCCGAACAGGCCGACGGCCAGCCCTTTGCCGGCATGCGGCATGTGGAGATAGGGCGCGGGGACGGGCTGCTCGGGCTGGGAAAGCATGACGCTAGGCACCCCCCTCTGCCCTGCCGGCCATCTCCCCCGCAAGGGCGGAGATTGGCAGCTCCTTCGCAGCCGCAAATCTTGCAGTGTTGGCGACTGGCGAAACCGGGAAAATCAGCTGATCTCCCCCCTTGCGGGGGAGATGCCCGGCAGGCGGGAGGGGGGTGCCTAGGCGCAAGCTTCAGCCTCTTGGGGCAAGCGACATCAAGGCCTCACTTGCCCCGACCCGCGCACGCGGTACTTGAACGAGGTCAGCTGCTCGACGCCGACCGGTCCGCGCGCATGCATCTTGCCGGTGGCGATGCCGATCTCGGCGCCCATGCCGAACTCGCCGCCGTCGGCGAACTGTGTCGAGGCATTGTGCAACAAAATCGCCGAGTCGATCTCGCTGAAGAATGTTTCGACCGCTTGCGCATCCTCGGCGACGATCGCCTCGGTGTGATGCGAGGAGAAGGTCTCGATATGCTCGATCGCGCCGGCCACGCCGTCGACCAGCTTCACCGCGATGACCGCGTCGAGATATTCCGTCACCCAGTCGGCGTCGGTCGCCGGGCTGGCGTCGGCAAAGGCTTTCATCACCTCGGCGTCGGCATGGACCTCACAGCCGGCGGCGCGCAGGGCCTCCAGGATCGGCACCAGATGCGTGGACGCGACCGCACGGTCGACGAGCAGCGTCTCGGCGGCGCCGCACACGCCGGTGCGCCGCATCTTGGCGTTGACGGCGATCTGGACCGCCATGTCGAGCTTCGCCGAGCGATCGACATAGAGATGGCAGATGCCTTCGAGATGGGCAAAGACCGGTACGCGCGCCTCGGTCTGCACGCGCCCGACCAGGCTCTTGCCGCCGCGCGGGATGATGACGTCGAGATTGCCGCCTAAGCCTTTGAGCATCTCGCCGACCGCGGCGCGGTCGGTGGACGGCACCAACTGGATGGCGTCTTGCGGCAGGCCGGCTACCTTCAGCCCTTCGACCATGCAGGCATGGATAGCCGACGACGAATTGATTGAATCCGAGCCGCCGCGCAGGATCACGGGATTGCCGGCTTTCAGGCAGAGCGCGCCGGCATCCGCCGTCACGTTCGGGCGGCTTTCATAGATGACGCCGATGACGCCGAGCGGCGTGCGCACGCGCTCGATATGGAGGCCGTTCGGCCGGTCCCATTCGGCAATCACCTCGCCGACCGGATCCTTGAACGCCGCGATCTCGCGAATGCCGTCGGCCATCGCCTTGATGCGTGAGGGGTTAAGTTTCAGCCGGTCCATGAAGGAACCGGACAGCCCGGCTTCCTCGCCATTCGACATATCGATGGCGTTAGCCTCTAGGATCGCCTGCTCGTTGCGCAGGATGGCGTCGGCCATGGCGGCCAAGGCGTCGTTCTTGGCCTTGGTCGATGCGACGGCCAACGGTCCGGCAGCAGCGCGCGCCTTGCCGCCTATCTGTGCCATCAAACTGGCTACATCTTGGCCTTGGTGTTTGTCCAACATTTGACCGCTCCGGTGAAGCTGGTGGATTTACACGCGGTTGGGCCTCGCGGCAATGGCTGCAAAGTTGGGGGAGGCAGCATGAAGGGCGCCATAATCCTCGTTGTTCTGGGCGCGATGTTCGTGCCGACCGGGCTGCGCGCGGCCGATTACTGCGACGACAAGATCGAACCCGGCGAAAGCCCCGATGGCAAGGCTATGACCATGATGAGTTCCATATTCTCCATCGGACTCGCCGAGCGCTATTGCGGCGCACCACCGATGCCGCTTTCCCAAATCTTTGTCGTTGTTGAGGAGGCCCACGGGTGCGGTCCGCGCGCACGACTCGAGGCGAAATTCAAGAAAACGCTGGACGAAGGCGGGTCGAAGATAACGACAACCGCCGAACTCGTCCGCGAGATGCTATCAGAAGGCGGGAGCGATCTCCCTCAGGCCGAAGTAGATCGACAAGCCAAGGCCGCCATTGAAACCGAGATGGGCGGTTGCAGTGAGCTTGTGAAAATGCAGCGAGAATTTCAGGAGAGATACCGCAATCCACCCCAATGGCCACCGAAGCCCGAGAAGTAGCGACCATAAATCAATGGACCGCGTCTCAGTTGGCGGCGCCGCTTACCACAAGGTCGTCGCGATGGATCATCGCCGAGCGAGCCTCGTAGCCGAGCACATTTTCGATCTCGGCCGTCTTCAAACCCGCGATCCTTACGGCATCGGCGGCATCATAGGCAACCAGCCCGCGCGCGATCTCGCGGCCCTCGGGCGACAGGATCGCCACCGTGTCGCCGCGCGAGAAATTGCCGCTGACGAGCTTGACGCCGGCCGGCAGCAGCGACTTGCCCGATTTCAGCGCGCCGACAGCGCCGGCATCGACGGTGAGCCGCCCGGCCGGCTCCAACTGTCCCGCGATCCAGGTCTTGTAGCCCTTCACCGGGTTGGCGCTGGGGTTGAAGAAAGTGGCGCGCTCGCCGCGCTCGATCGCCATCAGCGGCGACAGGCGCGTGCCGGCGGTGATGATCATCGCGGTGCCGGCGGCGTTGGCGATCTTGCCCGCGTCGAGCTTGGTCCGCATGCCGCCGCGCGAGAGTTCCGAAGCGGCGGCGCCCGCCATCGCCTCGATGTCCGGCGTGATGCGGTCGACCACCGGAATGAACTTGGCTTGCGGGTCCTTGGCCGGCGGCGCCGTATAGAGTCCGTCGATGTCGGAAAGCAGCACCAGAAGATCGGCGCCCATCATCGTCGCCACCCGCGCCGCCAGCCGGTCGTTGTCGCCATAACGGATTTCGGAGGTCGCGACCGTGTCGTTCTCGTTGATGACCGGCACCGCCTTCATCTTGAGCAAGGTCGAGATCGTTGCGCGGGCGTTGAGGTAGCGGCGGCGCTCCTCGGTATCGCCGAGGGTCAACAGAATCTGCCCGGATTTGAGCCCGTCCCTGCCCAGCGCATCCGACCAGGCGCCCGCAAGCGCGATCTGGCCGACGGCCGCCGCCGCCTGGCTTTCCTCGAGCTTCAGCGCGCGTTTGCCGAGCCCGAGAATGGTGCGGCCGAGCGCAATGGCGCCCGAGGAGACGACGAGCACCTCCGCGCCGGCATTGGCGAGCACCGCGATGTCCTCGGCTAAAGAGGTCAGCCAATCGCGCTTCAAGCCGGTCGCGCGGTCGACGAGCAGCGCCGAGCCGATCTTCACGGTTATGCGCCGGTATGATTTCAGCGATTTCATGGGTTTTGCCGCCAGCGCGTATCGACTGGAGCGGGAACGGCATCGCGTGCCTCGGTGACCACCGCCATCAGCGCGCGCTGCACAGCCTCGACGCCTTCGCCGGTGACGGCTGACAACAGCATCGGCGCGCGGCCGACGGCGCGTTTCAGCGAGGCAGCCTTCTTCTTGCGGGCGTCCGCGTCGAGTATGTCGACCTGGCTGAGGGCGACGATCTCAGGTTTGTCGGCCAGCCCATGGCCATAGGCTGCGAGCTCGGCGCGCACGGTCTTGTAGGCCTTGCCGGGATTTTCCTCCTGCGCCGAGACGAGATGCAGCAGGACGCGCGTGCGCTCGACATGGCCGAGGAAGCGGTCGCCGATGCCGACGCCCTCATGCGCGCCCTCGATCAGGCCGGGGATGTCAGCCAGCACGAACTCGCGGCCGTCGATGCGGGCGACGCCGAGGCCCGGATAGAGCGTGGTGAAGGGATAGTCGGCGATCTTCGGCTTGGCGGCGGTGACGGCCGCAAGGAAGGTCGACTTGCCGGCGTTGGGCAGGCCGACGAGGCCGGCATCGGCGATCAGCTTGAGCCGCAGCCAGATGCTCAACTCCTCGCCCGGCTGGCCGGGATTGGCGCGGCGCGGCGCCTGGTTGGTCGAGGTCTTGAAATGCTGGTTGCCGAAGCCGCCATTGCCGCCCTTGGCGAGCAGAAAGCGTTGGCCGACCTCGGTTAAATCGCAGATCAGCGTCTCATTGTCCTCGGCGAATACCTGGGTGCCGGCCGGCACTTTCAGCGTCGCGTCGGCGCCCTTGGCGCCCGTCATGTTGCGGCCCATGCCGTGCATGCCGGTCTTGGCCTTGAAATGCTGCTGGTAACGGTAGTCGATCAGTGTGTTCAAGCCATCGACGGCTTCGATCCAGACATCGCCGCCTCGGCCACCGTCGCCGCCGTCCGGACCGCCGAACTCGATGAATTTCTCGCGGCGGAACGACATCGATCCGGCACCACCGTCGCCGGACCGGATGTAAACTCGGGCTTGGTCGAGGAATTTCATCGGATTTTCAGGTTTCTGCTATTGCGCTTGCGGGATTGCTCTAAACCAAGGTGGAGCCAAGGGCGAGGCCCGTTTGCAACTAAAGCGCCGGATGCACTTTAGCCAGGGGCGCGGTAGCACTGTTCGCGGGCGAGACCGGGAGGCGCGAATGAAGCTTGTCACTTACAACATCCAGTATGGCATCGGCCTCGACGGCAAATACGATGTCGGCCGCATCGCCGACGCGGTGCGCGGCGCCGATGTCATCGCCCTGCAGGAAGTCACCCGCAACAACCCGCGCAACGGCGACCGCGACATGGTGGCCGAGATCGGCGAAGCGCTGCCGGACTATTTTGTCGCCTATGCCAGCAATTTCGAGGTCAATATCGGCTCGCGCCTGGATGCCGGCCGCGCCGTCACCCGCACCTTCCAGCTCGGCAATATGGTGCTGTCGAAGACGCCCATTCATCTGTCGCGTAATCTCCTTCTGCCGCGCAGCCGCAGCCTGGAGCGGATGAACTTCCAGCGCGGCGCGCTGGAGGCGCTGATCGAGACGCCGCTCGGCTTCATCCGCTTCTATTCCACCCATCTCGACCACCGCAGCCCCGTCGAGCGTCAGAGCCAGATCCGTTTCCTGCGCCAGCGCCTGCTCAACTACGCGCTGGAAGGCGGCGGCCTTTCCGGCATTCCCGAAATCGGCCTGCCGGACCTGCCCTATCCGGAAGCCTTCATCGTCATGGGCGACTTCAACATGCTGCCCGGATCGCCCGAATATGTCGAACTCGCCGGACGCCCGGACCATGAATTCGGCATGCCGCTCACCGCCGATCTCGCCGTCGATGTCGCCCAGCGCTTGGACGTTTCCGGCCTCTTCACCTGGATCGACCCCAATCGTCCCAACGATGCGGGCCGCCACAAATGCATCGACTACGTCTTCACCAGCGCTTCGCTCGCCGGCTCGCTGAAGCGCCTGTGGGCCGACCGGCAGGCGCGTGGATCGGACCACCTGCCGGTCTGGGTCGAATTGGGTTGAGTCGTCTTTGAGCGCCGACGCCTAGGCGTGTTGCTATTCAGGTCAGGCTGAGCCGAAAATGACGGCTTCCGAGAACCGGAGCGGAGCGTACTGAAAGTACGCGAGCACCGGAAGCGCAGGAAACCGTCATTTGCAGGCCGGCTTCACCTGAATTTCAACATGCCTAGAAGTGCACCCAGTTGCGCAGGCTCGTCCAGGTCTTGCGGTCCAGCCGGTAGCGCTCGACCGGCACCTGGCCGGCGACGATCGAGTTCAGCATGCCCTGGCCGGCATACTGAAAGCCGCACTTGTGGATGACGCGGCGCGATGCCGGATTGATGACCCTGGTCGAGGCATGCAGCACCTGGATCGAGGTCTTCTGGAAAGCAAGGTCGACCAGCGCGTGCGCCGCCTCGGTCGCATAGCCGCGCTTCCAGTAAGGCTCGCCGATCCAGTAGCCCAGCTCCAGCCCGCGATCGGTGGTATTCAACCCCGCGCAGCCGACGAAAGTGCCGGTGCCGGCGAGCGTCAGCGCATAGGCGATGCCGGCGCGGCGCGACGAGGCCATGGCGAGGAAGGCGCGGGCCTCGGCTTCGCCGTAAGGATGCGGCATGCGGGCCAGCATTTCGGCGACGTGACGGTTGTCGGCCAGAGCGACGAGTTGCGCGAGATCGCTCTCGCGCGGAGCGCGCATGACCAGGCGCTCGGTGGCGAGCACCGGGCAATCGATCGCGTAACTTTCGTCTTCGGTGTCTTCCGCTTCGGCAACCATTTTAGTCCTCCAGGGCAAAGAAAAATGAAAAAGGAGACATGGAAGCCCATCTCTCCTGATCCTTTTCCTGGCCTGGCCAGACACCGGTTCCCGAGATGGGCGCCGGTGTTATGGTGCGGAACCGGCTACTCCGCTGCTTTGGTGATCGGGTTTACCGAGACGTAGGTTCGGCCGTTGGCTTTTTTGTTGAAGGTGACTGCGCCGGCTTCGAGCGCAAAAAGGGTGTGGTCCGTGCCCATGCCAACGTTGGTGCCCGGATGCCATTGCGTGCCGCGCTGACGAATGATGATGTTGCCGGCGACGACGGCTTCGCCACCGAACTTTTTCACGCCGAGACGCTTGGAGTGCGAATCGCGACCGTTGCGCGACGAACCGCCAGCTTTCTTGTGTGCCATCTAACTAACTCCGATGCGCCCTGAGGCGCTTGAATGGTCTTATGAACGCGTTCGCGTTCCGTTTCAAGTGCGTACCGGCGACGATTATCGCCGACCGTCCTTACTTCTTTTTCGCCAGCTCCTTGGCCTGCTCGCGCCAATCCTTGATCTGGTCGGCGCTGAACGGCATGTGCTCGTCGATCTTGGCGACATCCTTCTCGGTCAGCTTGGCCAGCTGCGCAAAGGTGACGATGCCCTGCTCGGCGAGATCCTTCGCCGCGACGGGACCGATGCCCTTGATCACGGTCAAATCGTCCGGCTCGCCCTTCGGTGCCTTGAACAGCGGCGCGGCCTTGGCCTCTTCGC
Organism: Mesorhizobium sp. M1A.T.Ca.IN.004.03.1.1; assembly: GCF_003997555.1. Lineage (NCBI taxonomy): Bacteria > Pseudomonadati > Pseudomonadota > Alphaproteobacteria > Hyphomicrobiales > Phyllobacteriaceae > Mesorhizobium > Mesorhizobium sp. M1A.T.Ca.IN.004.03.1.1. Next base: position 597,166 of record NZ_RZTV01000004.1, read on the forward strand.
TGGCGGGAGCTTCCTTGGGGGCGGCCTCTGCCTTGGCTTCCTTCTTGGCCTTGGCCTCCTTCGGAGCGGCTTCGGCCTTCGCCTCGGCGGCGACGTCTGCCTTGGCTTCGGGCGCCTTGGCCTCAGCCTTGGCGGTGGCCTTCTTCGACGGCTTGGCGCCGCCCAGCAGGATCTCGGAGATCCGGACGGTGGTCAGAAGCTGGCGGTGGCCGATCTTGCGGCGCGAATTCTGGCGGCGGCGCTTCTTGAAAGCGATGACGGTGCGGTTCTTGCCCTGCTCGACGACTTCCGCCGTGACCAGAGCGCCATCGACGAACGGCGCGCCGAAGGTGACATTCTCACCCTCGCCATGCGCGAGAACAGTGCCGATCTCGACGATCTCGCCGACCTTGGCTTCGACTTTCTCGATCTTGAGCAGATCGTTGGCGGCGACGCGATACTGCTTGCCGCCCGTTTTGATGACTGCGAACATTTTTTGCCTTTCGCTGTTCGGTCGGCCTCGATGAACCGCTTTAGGCGGTTCGGCCGTCTTTTTGTCAGTCTGCGGGTTCAAAAAACAAGCGGCGCGGAGAAGCCCCACGCCGGATGCGGGCTGTCCCTAACCGAAGGTCGCAAGGAAGTCAAGGCGAGCGGCCCTTGCTCCTGAGCATGCCGCGGGCCGCGCGCCGGTCCGTCGCCTCGCCGACGCTTTTTCAAGAAGCGGGAAATCGGTCGACTAGGGCCTTGTAACTGCGGCGGTCAGCCGTTATCTAGTGCGCCGCGCCGGCAACGGCCGACCATGACCTCGCGGAGAGGTGGCAGAGTGGTCGAATGCACCGCACTCGAAATGCGGCATACTCGCAAGGGTATCGGGGGTTCGAATCCCTCCCTCTCCGCCATTTAGCTTCCATAAAAATCCTTTCCTTTCAAAAGCTTCCTTGTTGCGCTTGACCAGCACGAAGCGAAACATATCTTAGACTGTGTAACAAACTGTGTAACATTAGAGAAAGATAATGCGACGTTCCGCAGCGCCAAAGCCGCATAAACGTGAAGGCATCTGGTATCTCGTCCGCAGGGTGCCGAAGGAATTCGCGGCGTTTGATCGCCGCTGCCTAGTACGCATTTCCACGGGCGTCGCCGTGGCTGACGATCCCCGCGGTGTACGGGCGCGAGATGCAGTGCAAAGCCTCGGCGCGGGGCTGGAGGCGTATTGGCGTAGACTGCGGGAAGGCCAATCCGCCGAGGCGGGGCTGCGTTTCGAAGCCGCGAGGAAGCGCGCGCGGTCATTTGGATTGGCCTATCGCACTAACGAGGAACTAGCAGCGGGGCCGCTCGACGAACTCATGGCCCGTATCAAGCTGCTCCTCGACAAAAAATCGATCGAGGACGCGCAGGACGTCTCGGCCGTCATGGGTGGGGAGAAGCGGCCAGCGGTCCGCCTGAGCGGTCTTATCAAGGAATTCGAGACGATCGAGCAACAGAACTTGCTGACCATGTCGCCCAACCAAATCAAGAAATGGCGTAACCCCAAAAAGCGCGCAGTTGCCAATCTGGTTGGAGTCATTGGCGACAAGGAGATCGCAAGCCTCACTCGGGACGACGCAATCGCGTTCCGCGAGTGGTGGCAAAAGCGGATCGTTGAGGATGGACTTGATATCGGTACGGCCAACAAGGACATCGGCCATGTTTCGAAAATGCTGCGCGTCGTCGATCTGACTCACCAGCTCAAGCTGGAGCCGGTTTTTCGAAACCTGCGTCTTTCCGGCGCCGTCCCCGGGCAACGCGCTGCGTTCACAGCGGAGTTCATTCAGGAGAAGATACTCGCTGAAGGCGCGCTCGACGGACTCAATGACGAAGCCCGCCATCTAATCTATGTGATTGCCGATACCGGGCTCAGGCTTTCTGAAGCGGCAAACCTCACCACCGAAACAATCCACCTCGATCGAGAAATCCCGCATGTGCGGGTGCGCCCCAATGGCCGTCGCTTGAAGACCGGTCATTCAGCCCGTGACATTCCCTTGGTTGGCGGCGCACTTGCAGCCATCAAGCTCCATCCGGACGGCTTTCCTCGTTATCGCGACAAGGCCGCGTCACTTTCAGCGCTCGTCAACAAGGTGCTCGCCAGCAAGGAACTTCTGCCGACTTCCGAGCATAGTCTTTATAGCCTGCGACACACTTTCGAGGACCGGCTGACGGCAGTTGAGGCGCCGGAGAAGGTAATTGCTTCTCTGATGGGCCACAAATGGATCCGGCCCAAATACGGCGCGGGACCTTCGTTAGCGCAAAAGCGCGAGTGGCTCCAAAAAATCGCTTTTACCCCGCCCGGGCGAATGTGATTGCGGCGCCATCCAGGCCTTGAGAACCAACCTCACGGCTCCAGCTGTCCGAGCCATTTAGGTTGAGCGTGGCCAGCACGCGCTGCGCTCGCTCGCGATTTCCGAGCTTCCGCCGCATTTGTTCGACCTCGTATTCCAGCCTTTCGAAGGTCGGTATATAGGCATCTCCATGCCGGATGACCAAGTAGGCGGCAACAGCTAGACACCATTCTAGCTCCGTGGCCGATGGATCGGAAAAAGGGGCGACGCCATACCAAGACGAGCAACGCCTCTCGAGGGCTTCCGAACTAGGCAAACGGCCAGCATGTGGCATGGGAAAGAAACCTATGCCTGATCGACGAACCTAAAGTGCTCACGAAGCTTGACCGGTACGCGGGCCATCGGAGGGTTCTGCCTAAAACCGCCAAAAATTTTGAAACACCCATTCATCCGGCTCGAATTCAAAGGGATCGGCGATTTTTGGGTTATGGCTTGCAAGCATAGTTCAGCCCAGACAAGAACGCCTGATATCTTGTCGTGCACTGTCACCCTGCCAAATATGGTGCCGGCGACAACGGCAGTTTGGCGAGCAGAAGAATTCCCGAGACTGAGACGTTCTACGGCTTGGCCCATGTTCGCGCTCCTCCTCGATTGGAGACAGGATGGGCCATATGGAAGCGAATAAAAGGAGGTTGGTGACGAGTCTCGGTAGTGGAGTAGAAACGGGTGGAAAAGCTTGCGCTATTCGCCATCGGCGCCGCTAAGCGCATTTGAGAGAAGGGGCAGCGATCGCCAAGAGATGACGTCCGATCGCAAGCCGGCTAGAAATGCGACAGTGACGCGCCTTTTTTGGCACGACCTTAGCACCCGATCGGGCCTCAGCTGGTCGTCGTTGCGCAGCCGATCGGGTGCGATTTTTATAAAGCTCTCTTGGCTTTAGCTTTGAGAGCCCGTCATCGAGACAAATGCAAGGGAACGGTCCGCCCCCTGGGGACATTCGACATGCCGTGGCAGCTTCCTATGGTGAGCCAGCGCATTCCGATACACGTTTTCCGCGCTCTACCGTTGCTCCAGCACCTGTGCTGAGGCTGAGCGCTTGATCAGGACCCGACCGCTGCTGTTGCGGGATGGTGACTGGGTTGAGGTCGCGAAGACCTTGACCGCGGGTACGTTGTTCATCCCGATGAGCGCTGAGCCGAGAAGCAGCCAAGAACGCTTCCCGTAATCGAATCCTACGGGAACCGCGAAACCAGCGTCCAAAGGACGCAATTCTCCGACGTCGTTCACTCAAGCTCATCTCGCAACTTGAACGCTTGTATGAAGCCGCTGCATGTGCGCCGGTGGACCGGATTGCTGCTATCCAAACCACGTGCTCAGTTTCGCCCCCGTAATAACTCTACCGTCCGAAACGGCTTTCGCGCGTCAGGTCCACCCCACATGAAAGTTCCGCGAGCAGCACGGACGGAGAGGCCGGTCACAACTCCTTCGCGTGCTCTTTTACTACCGAATCAAGTGCCAAATGGAGAGGCACTGCCTTAGAGAACAGGAAGCCCTGCGCGGTTCTGCAGCCAAGCTTGTACAGAGTTTGCCGATCTGCCTCTGTTTCAACGCCCTCGGCCATGACCTCGATCCCGAGCGTCCTACCAAGATCAATCACCGCTTTGACAAGCAGCCGATTCTCCCGGGACTTGGCTAAGCCGCGAACGAAGCCCTGATCTATTTTCACCTTCCTGATCCGACTGTCCTTGAGCGATGCCAACGTCGAAAAACCGGTGCCGAAGTCATCGAGCGCGATAGAAATGCCAGCATGTGAAAGCCGGGCGAGCTTTTCATCCACTCTGTCCGGATCCACTGGGGCTTCTTCGGTAATCTCGATGTCGAACATCGTTGCAGGGAGGTCTTTTGCCGCCAGACCATTAAGAATCATCTCGTCAATATCGCCAGCTTCCAACTCGCACGGTGAAACATTCATCGCCACACGAACATCACGACGGTCAGCTTTGACCAAGCCCTCGATAAGAGCGCAACAGTCGGCGAATACCGTTTGAGTTAGCAGCTGAAGCATTCCAGTTTCGCGTGCCGCTGTCATGATCTCGGGCGGAGAAATGGGACCGTGAAGCGGGTGAGACCATCTTAGCAAGGCTTCAAAACTGACGACGGCTTCAGTTTCGAGTCTTACGATTGGCTGAAACCAAGCGACCAAGCTTCTCATCGTTATCGCCGAATGAAGATCGCGTTCGATTGACTGGCGGCGTTGCAACTCCCGGGCTAGCTCGGCATCGAACAGACAAAATTCATTCCTGCCGCGGCGCTTAGCTGTGTAAAGGGCGATGTCGGCCCGCAACAACATTTCCGTTAGTCCGGGGTTTTCAGCCAAGTAGATTCCTATAGACGCTCCAATGCGGACTGATGCGATCCCAGGATAGGGGCGAGCAAGCTTGGCTATGAGATTGGACGCGAGATTGGTGGGAGAAGGAGAATTCTTTCGCGAAGAAAAAACCAGCACGAATTCATCCCCACCGATGCGGGCGAGCGTTGAGCCCTCCGGTGCTTCTTCCTCTATTCGGCGGGCGATCCTGGCAAGCAGCTCGTCACCCGTTCTGTGACCGTAGGTATCGTTGACAGATTTGAACCCGTCCAGATCAATCAGCATGGCCACAAAGGGTCCATCGGTGTTCTCAAACTGATCGATTGCATGTTCGAGGCCCCGCCTGTTGAGGAGCGCGGTAAGATGGTCCTCCCTGGAATTGCGCTCCATTTCCGCGGCAAGCCGCTCGGCTTGATGTCTCAGGCGGCTCGCGTCACGGAAGCGCGCTTGTCCAACGAACGAGGATCGAACCAGGCCGCCCTCGAAAAGCAGGACGGCAAAAGCCAGAATGTAGTTTTCCGGGGCTCCCTTCGTCAGCAAACATGCGGCGGCAATGAGGAGTGGCGGTGTGATGAAGCATATCGCTGCCGCAGCATATGAGCTGCCGTACGTGACCGCGCCAGCTGAAATGCCCGCCAGAATTATTAGATGCAGCGATGCTTGAGACGTCGTGTATCCAGCCGTTAGGACGGCAAGGAATGACCAGGTGAATCCCGCCAGAAGAGCAAGCCTGCCAAACCAGCGAAGCCGCAGCCAAACCCGTGTCAGATCATCCTGGACTCCGGGTTCCTTCAGCTGATGACGGGCGAGTGCAAGGCGGGCGGCATTTATCGCATTAACGACCGAAAACCAGGCCGCGCCAGCAAGACCGTTCCCGGAAAGGGCCTGCACGGTCAAAATCAGCCCGGACAGCACAATGCTTATCGGCATTGAGACGAAAAGGCCTGCCCTCAGATCAGCGAGCTGGTCCTGAAGGATTCTCGCCTCCAGCGGATCTTCTTTTTCCAAGGCTGGACGGGTCAGCTTGCTTACTCCTGCTTGTCCGCAGCCTATGCAGCCCCCCTGAAGGACGGGTTAATTCTTCAATCGGAGATCAGCGTCGGGGAGCAGGATTACTCCGGTGCATCATGCACTCTCTCATCGCTCGCCCAGCACGCGCAAAAATGCGACTGCTGGTGCAGTATCACCGCTGGAGCTCCGCCGAAATCCCATGCCGGACAAGGGGAACATGTTGGGCAAAGCGAAGCCCCAGATGCCTTGCAAGCCGTGCCGCCAGGTGGTCTCTGGAGTAGAGTCCAACCAATATGTTCGTTGCATGGTAGAGCGGCGCCGCCGACAGGCGCAGCCGCCTTTCGTATATATGCAGCATGTCGGGGTCGCCAACATTGCGGCCGTCGCGGCACGCAGTCATGATTCCACGGGCGAGTTGCTTCTGGCTGCTGAGACCGATGTTGAATCCGTGAGCGGTCACCGGGTGCATGCCGATGGCAGCGTCGCCGATGAGTGCGGCGCTCGGCGCCCGGAATTTGTGCGCCCAGGTCGTGACCAGCGGATAGGTGTGGCGCTTGCTTGCCAAGGTCATTTTTCCAAGGCGCCCTCGACACCGTTTCGTCAACTCCGACAGGAACAAATCATCATCGAAGGCAAGCAGTCTATAGGCCTCGTTTGAGCGCGATGTGAGCAGCAGCGACGACATGCCCTCCGCGAGGGGCAATATCGCTATCGTCTGATGGTGATCGAACCATTCGATGGCGATCTGGTGGTGGGCGCGCTCGTGCCTCACTCGGCAAATCAGCATCGAGTGGCCAAGCCGGTTGATATCGGCGCCGATGCCTAGCAGATCACGCGTGGCGGACAAACGCGAATCCGCGGCAACAACCAGCCGAGCAGTTAAACGCGCGCCATTAGAGAGCGTTACGACTGCTCCTTCTTGGCTGTTTGTTGCATCGACGACCGAGTGGCCGCACAACAGCCGGGCGCGATCCTGCAAGCGGACGATTTTGAACAGCGCCTCGCGGATCCGGCAATTTGGAACCAAAACCCCCAGCGGTTCTCCAGAGTTGCTGGGAGGATCGAAACGAAGAGCGAATGCGCTCGAGCCGTTGAGCACGCGCGCGCCTTGAAGTGCTGATTTGTCCGAAGCCGGGATGACATCCCAGGCGCCGAGCTCGCGAAGGGTTCTGATCGAAGCGTTGGTCAGCGCGATTTCGCGACCATCGAAAGCCGGATTCGCCAGACTATCGAATGTGTTCTGTTCAACAACTGCCACCTTGAGTTCGCTTTGGGCAAGCGACGCAGCGAACGAAAGGCCGACCGGGCCGGCTCCAACGACAACGATGTCAAAATTATCGTCAGAGCCCATCAGCGTGCCGCCATCCGGTCGCCTATCCTCGTGTAACGGTGGAACTGAGCCGAGTGACATGAGCTCCGTGCCCGCCGCATTGCCTAAAGGCGCTGGGCCGGGAGATTCGCATCGATCGGCAACGAAGCACTCAAAGCGCTCAGAGGTGGATGCGGCTAACCGATCCCGCCCTTTCGCCGCGCAGCCGCGCAGATCGCCGCCAGCAAGCGAGACACTCGCGACGCTGGTCAGCGACGGCCGCGCCGCATCGATCGCCACATTCCACCTGGAACCCTTGCGCATACTACTCACGCTCCACGACGTCGAAGCGGGCTCTCTTGCGAGGGTGAGGGTATCGAACGTAGCGCTCTCTCTCGTCATCCCAGCCAAGGTAGCGGAAACTTTTATCCACGACCGCGCATATCTCATCAAGAACCTGCTGCATGGCTTCGATGTCGATGTCCTTGCAATTCAGTCGCCGATAGAGCAAAGCCCACGCGGCGACATAGTCGTCGAAATAGCGCGCGTCACTCGAACCAATGATCAACTTCGGACGGTTGATCGATTTCGAAAACGCACGTCCCAACCCCGATGATGCTCCGCAGCACGTTGACATCACGAGGATCTTCGGCGCTGGATGCGAGCCCTGGAACATTTTTACGAAGTCAGCCCAAAGAAGGCCACTTCGCCCACTGGACGAAGCGATCCCGTCACCATTGCCGTGCCCGGCGATGTGAAGCACGTCGCACTCCGCCTCCATCGCTCGTACTACAGCCTCACCAAATTTCGTTCGGTTCAACGCCATGTGGAGCTCCGCGCGGATGTTGACAGCCTTTAACAAGTGCTGCACGATCGGTCCCTCTTGCCTGTCGGCGAAGTAGTCATTTGCATTGTGGCAGTCGATGATGTGTACGGTGTTCATGGTACTCCAGCCGCTTGTTCGTTCATCGTCGTGACGAGCGGACACCACGCGCGCGGAACCGCGTGACGTGCGCTGGGTTCCGGTACCGTCGCATAGCCTCAAGGCGCGGGCCGGGAATCGGGATGGATCGGCAACGACGCACACAACCCATCAAAGGCGAAAGCTGTTGATCGGCCCCCTGTCCGCGCAGCCACGCGGATGGTCAGCCAGCAAGCGAGATACACACGACGCCGGTCAGCTAATGGCTGCGCCGTAAGCACAAGGCATGGCCGACCACACGACAGAAAACCCAGAACCGTGAAGGTGCTGATAATGACGACCAATCTTTCCGTAAGTCATGCATTTCTCCGTCGAAGACTGGTCAATAGACCACGCCGATGAGTATGACCCTGATCTGGATCAGCCAGACATGACCAATCGGCACTGGCGGTTCACGGTCAGGTGATCGACCGTGACGTTCCACTTTGGAACCCGTGCGCACATTGCCAAGCTCTCGTCCGGCCACGCGAGGTACTCTCGTGGCATCACACGCCTCATACTGGGTGCAATGGGAGGCAGTCCTTCGCACGACAGAGGCTTTTCACAAATGTAGTGTGCAGCTTAGGTCAAGATGGTCATGGAGCATGGAGCATGGAGCATGGAGCATGGACAGCTTGTTCCCGACCGAGCCGGCTCGACTGACGAGCGCGATCCGCGCATCTTATGCACAGCGGATTGAAATCAGCGTTCCGGTTTGTCGTCCCGATCAATTAGTATCCGCTCGGCGGCTCCGTCGAGATCTTCGTATTGACCGCTTCGCAATGCCCAGACGAAGCCGGACACACCCAGTGCACCCAGAAAAAGGGCCACTGGTATGAGATAGAGCAACGTCGTCACGAGGATTATGCCGAATAGCTGACTGCGGAGCGTCCGACTTTTTGAATAACTTGCAGCGTCGCATTCGCCCCGAAGCCGTGCAAGCGCAATGCGTTTCCAATAACAAGCACCGATGAGGCAGACATGGCAATCGCCGCTAACAAAGGCGTGGCGTGGCCCAGGATGGCGATCGGCACGGCGACGGCATTGTAGACGATCGCAATCGCGATGTTCTGGCGGATCAGGTGTCCCGCCTTGCGCGAGACGTCCAGCGCGAGAGGCACTGCCAGAAGGCTTTCGCGCAGGAATACGAAGTCGGCGGCATTGCGGCCAATGTCGGCGGCGGTGGCCGGAGCGATCGAGACATGCGCCGCGCTCAGCGCCGGCGTGTCGTTGAGGCCGTCGCCAACCATCAGAACCTTGTGTCCGTCTTTCGCCAGGGTCTCGATGCGCTCGACCTTGCCCGACGGCAGCAGGCACGGAACGAAGTCCTCGACACCCAGCATTCTTGCAACTTCACCGCAGGCACCTGCGGTATCGCCCGACAGCATTTGCATCGACACCCCAGTATCGTTCAATCGCTTGATCGCCGCCGCCGCGTCGGCGCGCAGCGCATCCTCGAAATCGAAGGTCGCGACAATGAACCCGTCTTTTGTCAGCACCGTTCCGCCATAGCCATGGTTGCCTTCACCACCGGTCCGGGCCTTCCATCCAGCCCATCCGCGTCGACCCAGCCGCCAGATGCTTCCGGCGACAGTGGCTTCGATCCCGAACCCCGGATGCTCTGTGACGGCATCGAATTTGTGTTGCCCGCCAGGAGCGGCAAAGCCGGTTATGGCCTTTGAAAACGGGTGACGCGAGTGCGCGGCCATGTCTGCCGCGATTGCCAGCATGGCCGGATCGATCGACGATGCATTGAGGAGCCGGGGTTGTCCGAGCGTGAGCGTTCCGGTCTTGTCGAACACTGCGTTATCAATCGTCGCCAGGCGCTCCATGGCCGAACCGTCCTTGACCATGATGCCGTTCTCGAACAGACGCCGCGCGGCGACCACCTGAACGATCGGTACGGCGAGGCCGAGCGCGCACGGGCAGGTGATGATCAGAACGGCAATGGCGATCGTCATCGCCCGGTGCCAGTCGCCCGTCGCCGCCATCCAACCCAGGAATGTCACGAAGGCGGTGAGATGAACCACGGGCGCGTAGAGTGCCGACACGCGATCAGCGATGCGGCGATAGTGCGCGCGACCGCCCTCTGCGGCTTCCATCAGCCGAACCATTTCGGCGAGGAACGAATCCTTCGCGGCGGCGGTCGCCTCGATCGTCAGCGGGCCGGTAAGATTGAGCACGCCGGCCTGCACGGCTTCGCCCGGCGCCACGTTTTTCGGCGCGCTTTCGCCTGAGGCCAGCGAGCAGTCGAGATCAGACGCTCCGTGGATGATCTTGCCGTCGACGGGGATCCTTTCACCGGCCGCGATCAGCAGCTGCATCCCCGGTTCGATCTCGCCAACCGGCAGATAGTCGCGCGCGCCATCGCCGCGCAGCACCATGGCGCCGCGTGCGGCCAGCTGCGACAGGCCTTTCACCGCGGTGCGGGCACGTTCGCGCATCACGTGATCCAGCGTCCTGCCGATCAAAAGGAAAAAAAGCAGCGAAACCGACGCGTCGAAATAGGCGTGGTCGCCATGGTTGATCGTCTCATAGAGGCTCATGGCGTAAGCGAGCGACACTCCGACCGCGATCGGCACGTCCATGTTCATGCGGCCGTGGCGCAGTGCATTCCAGGCCGAGCGGAAGAAGATGCCGCCGGCGAAGGCGAGCGCTGGGATGGCGATCAATGCGGAGACCCAGTGAAACAGGTCGCGGGTAGCCCCTTCGGCCCCGGACCAGACAGAGACCGAAAGCAGCATGATATTGCCCGCCGCGAACCCGGCAACCGCGACGGCGCGGATCAACTCCGAAAGCGTCCTGTCCTTTTCATCAATCTCGGGGGCGAAGAGATGCGCCTGGTAGCCGAGCCGTCCAAGCGCGGCGACGAACGGTGGAACCTCGTCGCCACGCCAGCGGACCGAGACCCGTTTCGTCGACAGGTTGACGCGGGCGCTCTCGACGCGATCGAGCGTTCCCAACGCCGTCTCGATCGTCTGGATACAAGCTGCGCAATGAACGCTCGGCACCGAAAGATCGGTTTGGCGGAGATCATCTCCAAGCGATCGGCTCGCCAGCCTGATCTCTTGACTAGACGGCAGGACCGACGTGGTGCTGCCCAGATCAAGCGCCATTTCGGCGCCCGGTGCACAACAACTCATTTCAGCGCTCCATGGGAAATCATGATCCTGCGGACTTCGCGGTAGGGCTCGGCCAGACCGGCGTCAGCGTCGACTTCGACGATCCAGACGCCATCCTTCGGCATGTGCTGGGCTGCGAATTCCTGGCCGGAGGCGAGGGCGAGGTTGACCGCCTTGTCCTCTTTCTCGTAGGCGGGATGGCGAAACAGCACCTTGACGCCATGCAAGGCAATCGGCTTGCCGACGGCGTCGGTAAGGCTATAGCGGACCTCGCCCCATGCGATGGTCAGCTTGCCGGTCCAGCCGAGCGCTGCCTGCGCCCGCCCCTCCTCGGCCTTCTTGTTGAACTGCTGGCTCGCCACATAGGTGTTTTCGACGACAAGGCCGGTCCAGCTCGTGTTGGCGAGCGTTGCCATCGTCAGATTGACCGCGATGACCACCCCGAAAAAGGCTAGGATGATGGCCAGCATGTGCCTGCCGGTGAATACGCGGGGTTTTTCAGCGTTAGCGGTCATCTGGCAGTCTCCGGCGCGTTGAAGGTGGCGGTGTATTCGTCCGCCTCGAAGCTCGCCTTGTCCTCGACACGGAACTTGAAGGTCTGCGCTGTGCCCTGGATTTGATCCGCCGGCTGGCGCACGAAGACCTTCAGCATTTTCAGGCGGTCGGGTTCGACCGGAATGGCAAAAGAACGGCCTTCCGGGATGTCGTCGCCGACCACGCTCATCTCGGCGCCCTGCAAGCCTTGAATCGCGACAACGATCGTCCTTGGCTCGGGGATCATGTTGAGCAGCTTGACGGTGTAGCCGTTGCGGATCGAGCCGTCGGACAGCGTGACAAATTGCGGATTGCGATCATGCAGCACGTTGACTTCGAGCCGATCGCGCGTCAGCAGCGAATAGAGCAGACCCAGGCCGATCAGCGACCAGATACCCATGTAGACGTAGGTGCGTGGCCGAAAGATCTTGCGGATATGGAAATGCGCCACCTTGTCGGAGAACAGGCCATCAGCGGTCCTGACCTGCGACGGGTTGACTGAACTGGAGCCGCCCGCGGTCGCCAGCATCATGTTGGCGTTGTAGTCGGACAGTGTCGCATAGGAGATCAGCCCGCGCTCCTTGCCGAGCTTGTCCATGACCCCGTCGCAGGCGTCTATGCACAGCGCGCAGGTGATGCATTCCATCTGCTGGCCATCGCGGATGTCGATCCCCATCGGGCAGACCGCGACGCAGGCATTGCAGTCGACGCAGTCACCGACCGGCAGCCCTGCGGCAAGGACCTTCTTGGCGTGGCGAGAACGCGGTTCGCCGCGCCAGTCATTGTAGGTGACGGTGAGAGAACTTTCGTCGAGCATCGCTGCCTGGATGCGCGGCCATGGGCACATGTAGGTGCAGACCTGCTCGCGCATCAGACCGCCGAACGTGTAGGTGGTAGCCGTCAGCACGGCGACAGTGATGTAGGCGACGGGTGGCGCGGTGCCGGTGAAGAGTTCGCCAACCAGCGTCGGCGCATCGGCAAAATAGAAAATCCAGGCGCCGCCGGTCGCCGCACCGATGACCAGCCAGACGGCGTGCTTCGATAAGCGCAGCATCAGCTTGCGGGCGGTCCAGGGGCCTGCATCGAGTTTCATGCGAGCGTTACGGTCGCCCTCTATCGCACGTTCGACGACGAGGAACAGATCGACCCACACCGTCTGAGGGCATGCATAGCCGCACCAGGCACGGCCGACAGTCGAGGTGATCAGGAAAAGACCGACGCCCGCCATGACCAGGAGGCCGGCCACATAGAAGAATTCCTGGGGCCATATCTCGATGAAGAAGAAGTAGAAGCGCCGGTTCGCGAGATCGAGCAGGACTGCCTGGTCCGGGGCAAATGGACCGCGAGCCCAAGGCAGCCACGCAGCCAGGTAATAGATGCCAAGTGTGATCGTCATCACCAGCCATTTGAAGCGACGAAAGTTGCCCGAGGCGCGCTTCGGAAAGATCTTTTGACGCGCGGCATAAAGCGGCTTGCGGGTTTTGGCGGAATTGACAGTTTCTGTTTCGAGCCCTGTCAACTGCGTCTTGTCACGCATGTGCAACTCCACTTTCCCAGCCAATGTCAGGGGCACCTGTCGTAAAGCCTCGCCGTAGGATAGCCTTGCCGGGTTGTGCAGATCGCATTAGGGATGGTGTCGAGGCCCGGCTCACGCCGGGCCTCGTCCGCTTGGCAGGGGGGACCGAAGAATAGGACCTTCCATTCCTATTCTCCGCCGCCAAGCGAATGGACATAAACTGCAAGTTCCTTGACCTTGATCTCGCCGAGACGGCCAACCCAGGCCGGCATGACGCCCTGTTTTGGCGCACGGACCTGTGCGGCGATGGCTGTCTCACCGGATCCATAGAGCCAGATCGCATCGGTCAGGTCGGGGGCGCCGAATTCCCTGTTGCCTTTTGCATTGTCGCCGTGACAGGCCACGCAATTCTCGGCAAAGACCTTGGCGCCGGGTTGGATCAGACTTGCATCGCGGACCTTGCCGGAAAGGCTGGCCACGTAGGCGCTGACTTGTGCGATCTGGTCGGCGGTAATGATGTCGCCGAAGGCCGGCATTTCCGACAGGCGCGTGTCCGGATCGGATGCGAAGCGGATGCCGTGCGTAATCGTCTGCTGGATCTGCTCGGCCTTGCCGCCCCACAGCCAGTCGTCGTCGTTGAGATTGGGAAAGCCCTTGGAACCCTGGGCGCCGGAGCCATGACATTGTACGCAATTGACCTTGAAAGCGGCGCCACCGGCGGCGATTGCGAATTCGCGCAGGCCGTCGTCCGCGGCGATTTCCGAGACGCTCTTGGACTCCACCGCCGAGATATATTTGCCCTTGGCGGCCTCAGCCGCGGTCAGCTCGTTCCTGACCTCGTTGCGGCTGGAATAGCCGAGCACACCCGTTGTCGCCGAGTGCAACAGAGGCCATGCTGGATAGGCAATGGTGTAGCCTATCGCCCAGACAATGGTGACGTAAAAAGTGATAACCCACCATCTGGGAAGCGGGTTGTTCAGCTCCCGGATACCATCCCATTCGTGGCCGGTGGTCGAGACGCCAGAGATTTCATCGATATGCTCGTCGCTCATGATCACTCGTCCTCGAGCGGAATGCGGGCCGCTTCGTCGGCCAGCCTTCGGCTGCCGGGGCGTAGGGCAAAGGCGATGCACCCCACGAAGAACAGCGCCATCGCAACCAGGCCCCAGCTGTCGGCAAACGCCCGCATCAAATTGTAGGTCATCAGCGTTCTCCTCAGCGGTAGCCGGCGGCTTCGTCGTAATTTTTGAAGTCGACCAGTGTGCCAAGCATCTGCAGGTAGGCGAGCAGGGCATCCATTTCGGTGACCTGTTGCGGGTTGCCGTCGAAGTCGCCGATCTTGGCTTTTGGGTAACGCGCCTCAAGGCCTGATGTGTCGGCATTGGGATCGGCCTGCGCCGCCAGATCCGCATTGGCGTGGGCGATCATGTCATCGGTGTAAGGGACGGCTACAAGCCTGTTGGCGACCAGATGCGTCGAGAAATCCTTCACGTCGATCGGCGTGTCTTTCAGGAACCCATAGCTCGGCATGATCGATTCCGGCACCACCGAGCGCGGGTCGGTAAGATGCGCGACATGCCATGCATTCGAGTAGCGGTCGCCAACTCTGGCGAGATCCGGCCCGGTGCGCTTCGATCCCCACTGGAAGGGGTGATCGTACATGGACTCGGCAGCCAGGCTGTAGTGGCCATAGCGCTCAACTTCGTCGCGGAACGGCCTGATCATCTGGCTATGACAGAGGTAGCAGCCCTCGCGCATATAGATGTTGCGCCCGACAAGTTCGAGCGGCGAATAGGGGCGCATGCCTTCCACCTTCTCGATCGTGTTGTCGAGATAGAAGAGAGGCGCGATCTCGACGATGCCGCCGACCGTCACCACGAGCAGCGAGCCAACGAGAAGAAGCGTGGCGTTCTTCTCGATGATTGCGTGTTTGTCCATCAAGCCCATTACCTGGCTCCTGATCGCGCAGGTCGGATGGCGACGGGGCTCGGCATCGGCTCCTCCTCGCGCTGGTGGCCGAGGATGGTCCTGGTGATGTTCCAGGCCATGATCAGGGCGCCGGAGAGGTACATGGCGCCGCCGATGGCGCGCAGGACATAGTAGGGGTGCATGGCGGCGACGGTTTCGGCGAAGGAGTAGACCAGGAAGCCCTGCTCGCCATATTCGCGCCACATCAGGCCCTGCATGATGCCGGACACCCACATCACCGCGGCGTAGACGACGATCCCGAGTGTCGCCAGCCAGAAGTGCCAGGTGACGAGCCTCAGCGAGTAGAGCCGTTGACGGTTCCAGAGCTTCGGGACCATGTAGTAGATCGCGCCGAACGAGATCATGCCGACCCAGCCGAGCGCACCCGAATGGACGTGCCCGATGGTCCAGTCGGTATAATGCGACAGCGAATTGACCGCCCGGATCGCCATGATGGGGCCTTCGAAGGTCGACATGCCATAGAAGGCGACGGCCATCACCATCATGCGGATGATCGGATCGGTGCGCAGCTTGTCCCAGGCGCCGGACAGCGTCATCAGGCCGTTGATCATGCCGCCCCAGGACGGCATCCACAGCATGATCGAGAACACCATGCCGAGCGTCTGCGCCCAATCGGGCAAGGCGGTGTAGTGCAGGTGATGCGGCCCGGCCCAGATGTAGAGAAAGATGATAGCCCAGAAATGGACGATCGACAGCCGGTACGAATAGACTGGCCGGTTCGCCTGCTTGGGCACGAAATAATACATCATGCCGAGGAAGCCGGCGGTGAGAAAGAAGCCGACCGCGTTGTGGCCGTACCACCATTGCGTCAAGGCGTCCTGGACCCCTGAAAAGGCGGAGTAGCTCTTGGAGCCCGGGAACGAGACTGGTATGGACAGGTTGTTGACCACATGCAGCATCGCGATGGTCACGATGAACGACAGGTAGAACCAGTTGGCCACGTAGATATGCGGTTCCTTGCGCTTCAGGATCGTGCCAAGGAACAGAATGAGGTAGGCGACCCAGACGATGGTCAGCCAGACATCCACATACCATTCGGGTTCGGCGTACTCGCGGCCCTCGGTGATGCCGAGCAGGTAGCCGGTCGCGGCCATGACGATGAACAGCTGGTAGCCCCAGAAGACGAACCAGGCGAGATCACGGCCGAAGAGGCGCGCGCGGCAGGTGCGCTGCACGACATACAGAGACGTGCAAAGCAGCGCGTTGCCGCCGAAGGCGAAAACGACACCGGATGTGTGCAACGGCCGCAAACGACCGAAATTGAACCAGGGCTGGATGTTGAGATCGGGGTAGGCGAGCTGCAGCGCGATCACCACGCCGACCAGCATGCCGACGACACCCCAGAACACGGTGGCGATCGCGCCGTAGCGGATCGGACCATCCATGTAAGCGGATGGGTCAATCGGAGCTGCTGGCCTGAACTCCGTGTTGCGCAACAGGATCGCAGTGAAACCAGCCACTGCGAAGAACAACACCCACATGTGTCGGCGGAAAGGTTCATCCACGCCGAAGCCGGCGGCCACCAGGGCCGCAAAAGCGAACACGCTTAGAAGGACGATCTCTGTGCCGAATTTCATTGCAGATCCCGATCTCGAATCTGGTGGATGCCAAATCCGCAGCGCACTAATCGCGCAGCCGCCGCCCCCTCGCCCTGATCTATGTCAGGCCGCACGATTTTGTGCGGCGCAATCAGCAGGTGGCGAATGAACGAGGAACGCAGCGCGGGCTCACTCCCTCATGGAAGGCGTTCCCTGGGTTGGGCGGGCGCAGACGCGATCGCTGAGGCGAAAGCTGAGGCTCTGCGCGCGTTGGATGCTATTGCCGATGCCCTGCCAAACGTTGTTCGGATCCCATTGGAAACGAACGCGATCGTTCCGCCGAGCCGTGGCAGATTAAGGACCATGCTTCGCCGGTATGTGCCGAAACACACCTGGCGATTGGTCACGTTCCTATCAAAGCCCGAAAGCTGTTTGTCTCGACAACCGTGACGCCGCTTCGTCGAAGGCGCGGCGACATCGCATTAAAAGGCAAACACGGCCCGCCCCGGAGTCATGCGACATGGCCTCGCCGCTTAGGGCCGCTCGCGTCCGCCGCCACAGCGCTTCTCCAGACGGCTTATGCTGTCCACCGTCACATGGCGTGCGTTCTCAATCCGAAACACCCCGTCAGCCCGCAATCGCGTCAGTTGGCGGCTCACGGTCTCGCTGGTGATTCCAAGGAAATCAGACATTTCGGCACGCGTCAGCGGCAGATCGAAGGAGGCCGACCCGGAAGCCGCATCGAGACTGGAATCGATATTCCGGGCCATCATGAGGAGAAAAGTCGCCACCTTTTCCGGAGCTGTCTTGCGCCCCAGCGTCACCATCCACTCGCGCGCCTCATCGAGTTCATTCAGCGTCTGTTTGAGCAGGCGATGCTCGAATTCCCGTGACGCCTTCATCATCCGTTCGACGGCCGCTCGCGGAAACGAACACAGCGTGACTGCTGTTGCCGCTTCCGCATTGATCGAGCTTTCCTCCTTGAAAGGACGTCCCAGAAAATCCGGTGCAAACTGGAGACCGACGATCTGCTGGCGCCCATCCGACAGGCTCTTTGATAGCTTTACCACGCCTGAAAGCACGTTGGAGTAGCTGTCGACGTTCTGTGCCTCGCCGGTCAACTCCATTCCTGACTCGATCCGGCGACGCGAGCAAGTCTTGGCGAGCCCAACCAAATTGTCTGGATCGAGCGCACCGCAGACACCGCGACGCCGTGCCTCGCAAGGGAAGCAAAGAACAGGAATGCCGGAACTATGAATGTCTTGCCGAAAGGTCATGCGTTCGCCTTACCCGATCCTAACTGCCGGCAGGATACCCATCCAGGGTAGAGAAATCCTGCGGCGGTTTGTCCATGAGCGCGGCTGATCGAGATCAGGGTCTGCTTCAGCGATGCGTGCAGTGTTCCGGCGGGCAACACGGTGAACGCGAGATGCAATCGGAAATAGCTGTCAAACTCAGCGAGAACGTCCCACGCTACACCAGCTATCCGACGGCGCCGCATTTCCATTCGGGGATCGATGCTGCCATTTACCGTGGCTGGTTGGAGACGCTGGAAAGCGGCGACGAAATCTCGCTGTACCTGCACATTCCTTACTGCGACAAGCTCTGCTGGTTCTGCGCCTGCCACACCAAGCAGACGCACCAATATGAGCCGGTGGCCGCTTATCTGCGCTCGCTGAATGCCGAAATCGTCACGATTGCCGGTCTGGTGAGCGGCAAGGCACATGTCCGTGCAATCCACTTCGGTGGCGGTTCGCCAACTATTCTGAGGCCCGATGATATGGTTGCTCTTGGAGCGGCCTTGCGGGACAGCTTCGACCTTCTCCCGGATGCTACGGTCAGCATCGAAATCGAAACCAACGACATGGACAAGGCGCGCCTTGATGCACTTGCTCAAATCGGCGTAACGCGGGCGAGCCTCGGCGTGCAGGATTTCGATCCGCAAGTGCAAAAAGCAATTAATCGTGAGCAGAGTTTTTTGCAGACCAAGGCAGTCGTCGACGGGGTTCGTTCGCGGGGCGTCGAATCGGTCAATCTGGACCTGCTCTACGGGCTCCCGAATCAGACACGCGAGACGATCTGTTCCACGGTGGCGCAGGCACTGACCTTGGAGCCAGACCGGATGGCCCTGTTCGGCTACGCACATGTGCCCTGGTTCAAGAAGCATCAGACGATGATCGACGAGGCATGGCTGCCGAGTCCCACTGAGCGTTTCGCCCAATCTCAACTCGCGGCGCGGGCAATTGTCGCCAAGGGATATGAGGCAATAGGACTCGATCATTTCGCGAAGCCCGACGATGCGCTGGCCATAGCGGCCCGCGCAGGGGTTTTGCATCGCAATTTTCAGGGCTACACTGAGGATCGCTGCCCGACACTGATCGGACTTGGCCCTTCGTCCATCGGTCGTTTTCGCCAAGGCTACGTGCAGAACATGGCTTCGACTGCCGGGTACGGGCGCATGGTTGCGGATGGCGGGTTGGCTGCCGTCCGCGGCGTTGCCCTTTCCGACGACGATCGCGTCCGTGGCTGGATCATCGAGCGGCTGATGTGTGATTTTGCCTTCTCGGCAGTCGACCTGGTGGAGCGGTTCGGCAAAGCCGGCGAGCAGCTCCTTCATCGCTCGAGGTCCATCGCACTCCACGATCCTGCCCGAGCGCTTGAATTCGATGGTGACAGTTTCCTCGTACGGACTGAAAGTCGCCCCTTCATTCGAACCATCGCGGCCAAGTTCGATACATATTTCAAAGGGGGAACGGCGAGGCACTCGGTGGCGGTCTGAGCAAAGCACAGTGCGCTCGCCGTTTGGTCGATCGGCGAACCAGCTGCGTTCGTTTTGACCGCTCATAGGCGACTACCGCATCAAATCGTCGACCGTGAACAATCCGAGCCCTAAGCGGCGACCGGCTTCGGCCGGATTTGAAGCAGGGCAATCAAGAGCGACAA
>NZ_RZTV01000490.1:0-263 GCF_003997555.1 Mesorhizobium sp. M1A.T.Ca.IN.004.03.1.1
CAACCCGTCATGGGCGGGAAGATCGCCGTAATCGGCGCCGAGATCGTTGAGGCGGGCGCGCACCATGCGGAAATGCTTCGCTTCCTCGAATGCGACCTGCATCCAGCCGTCGAAGAAGGAATTGGGCACAGGCTCGGTCGCGAATCGTGCGACGATATCGAGCGCCAGATCGACGGCGTTGAGCTCGATATGAGCAATGGCATGGAGAAGGGCGATCCGGCCTTTCAGCGTGTGCAGCGAGCGCCTTTCCACTTGGGTCGGCG
>NZ_RZTV01000491.1:0-263 GCF_003997555.1 Mesorhizobium sp. M1A.T.Ca.IN.004.03.1.1
GGTGCCTGCGCCAAACGCGATCACCGGCACGTCTTCAGCCGCGCAGAGCCGGACGATCTCGGCCACGTCCTCGGTGCTTTCCGCAAACACGACAGCATCCGGGATGGCGGGCGTGTGGTGGGATTCACCGCGGCCGTGCTGTTCGCGCAAGGCCTGCGAGATGGAGAAGCGATCGCCGAAACGGATGCGAAGCGTTTGCGAAAGAGCGGGAGAAAGAACACTCATTTGCCGCCTCGACGCTCTTCAGGAATGACGCGGCTAGG
>NZ_RZTV01000492.1:0-263 GCF_003997555.1 Mesorhizobium sp. M1A.T.Ca.IN.004.03.1.1
GTTGCATGAAGATGGGCGATGGGGTCGAGCAGGCCATTCACAGCGTTGCGATGCTTTCCGGCCTTTCCGAGGGCGGCGTGCTGTCGGCGGCCGCGCTGGCGGAATTCCACGGCGTTTCGACGAGCTACCTGCTGAAGCATCTGCAGGCGCTGTCGGGCGCCGGCATCCTCGATACCGTACCGGGGCCGAAGGGCGGATATCGGCTGGCAAAAGCGCCGAAGGAGATTTCGCTGCTCGACATCGTGCTCGCGGTCGAAGGGCCG
>NZ_RZTV01000493.1:0-263 GCF_003997555.1 Mesorhizobium sp. M1A.T.Ca.IN.004.03.1.1
CGGGGGAGCTCGTTGCGGTCGCCGAGGCGGACCGGCCATCTGCAGAAAGACCCGCGGAGGTCTCCGTGCGGTTGCCTGACGCCGTAACGCGGTGAGGCGGCGCCATGTCCCGTTTTTTCATCAGCCGGCCGATCTTCGCATGGGTGCTTGCAATCGCCGTCATGATGACAGGCGCGATCGCCATTACAACTTTGTCCATATCGCAATATCCGCAGATTGCTCCAACATCGGTTCGCATCACCGCCAATTATCCGGCCGCCGAC
>NZ_RZTV01000494.1:0-263 GCF_003997555.1 Mesorhizobium sp. M1A.T.Ca.IN.004.03.1.1
CACGCGCCAAGGTATGCGGATTGGTCATGACCTGATCGATCGTGGCGACCCGGCCCGCAGGGATTTCGGCATGGACAAGGCGCTGCTCCCAGGTTTCGGCGGTGTCGGCTCGTAGAGCCTCTGTCACAAGCCGGTCCAGTGCATCGACATTGACAACGCGATCACGGTTGCGGCGAAACCGCTTGTCGCCCGCCAGATCGGGACAGCCGATCGCCGTACAGAGGCGGGCGAACTGCTGATCGTTTCCGACTGCGATGGCGATT
>NZ_RZTV01000495.1:0-263 GCF_003997555.1 Mesorhizobium sp. M1A.T.Ca.IN.004.03.1.1
ATCCCTTCCGCGATTTCATCTCGATCCTGTTCCGCGCCTTCATGCGCCTCGAGGTCGAGGGGCTGGAGAATATCAAGAAGGCCGGCCGCGCGCCGATCATCGCGCTCAACCATGTCAGCCTGCTCGATGGCGCCTTGGCGCTTGCCATCACCGAGGAAGAACCGACCTTTGCCGTCGATTACAAGATCGCCCAGGCCTGGTGGGTGCGGCCCTTCCTGAAGATGTGCAAATTCCTGCCGCTCGACCCGACAAAGCCGATGGCG
>NZ_RZTV01000496.1:0-263 GCF_003997555.1 Mesorhizobium sp. M1A.T.Ca.IN.004.03.1.1
ATTTGTCGGGGCATACGGTCAAGATGCATTTGCAACACATTATGCGCAAGTTGCAGGCGCAGAACCGCACTGAAGTGGTTGCCCGCTTAATTCAAAGAGCCGCCGGTGGGCCTGACGCCTCGCCGAGTTAGGCGGTGTCGGCCAGTACCGGGGCGCTGCCCCTTGGCGATAGAGTTCGATGATGAGCGCGCCAAGACGGTCGGCTGCCTCGCCTGATCTGTCGATATTGAGCCCGCTACAGAGGGCTTCGTGGACACGCCTGC
>NZ_RZTV01000497.1:0-263 GCF_003997555.1 Mesorhizobium sp. M1A.T.Ca.IN.004.03.1.1
CCTGCCCGCGGCCGAACCCTGCAGCAACTCTCGGGACAGATCGCCCAGAAACTGCAGCAGGGCTATCTTCGCGATCCCGACGTCACCATCGATGTCGATCGCTACCGCTCGGTCTTCATCATGGGTGAAGTCGGCCAGCCCGGCCAGTATGCCTATGTTCCCGGCATGACGGTGCAGAATGCCATCGCTGTTGCCGGCGGTTTCACCAGCCGCGCCAACCAGCGCATGGTCGATGTCACCCGCAAGATCAACGGACAGGTGCT
>NZ_RZTV01000498.1:0-263 GCF_003997555.1 Mesorhizobium sp. M1A.T.Ca.IN.004.03.1.1
GTGACAATGAGGTTCGGGGCATCCCAGACCTGGTTGTAGGGATTGAGCACAGAGGCTTGCCGGTTTTCGCCCATGCGCGCCCCGCCGGTCTCATGGATTGCGGCGCCCATGCACATGGTCTTGCGGAACCATTTGCGGAACATGAAGCGGCTGAAGACATCGGCTTCGGGAAAGGCGCCCTTGCCCATTTCCTTGAGGCCGGTGGGCGAGCCGATGAATTCGAGGTCGCCGCCAATCTCCTTGATCATGGCGATCAGCGCGTT
>NZ_RZTV01000499.1:0-262 GCF_003997555.1 Mesorhizobium sp. M1A.T.Ca.IN.004.03.1.1
CTCGTGATGGGCGGAGCGGCTACGGCAGGAGTGTCCGGTTTTGTATGGAAAAGAATGGCGCACCCGAAGAGATTCGAACTCCTGACCCCCAGATTCGTAGTCTGGTGCTCTATCCAGCTGAGCTACGGGTGCGTGCAAAATGCGGCGGTGCCGCTTGCGTGGCGATCCTCTAAAACGTCCTTCAGGACAATGCAAGAGCATTTCTGAAAAAATCGCGTCTTTGTCTGCGGGCAGCCGCACTTGCCAAACCCCGTCACTTTTC
>NZ_RZTV01000500.1:0-262 GCF_003997555.1 Mesorhizobium sp. M1A.T.Ca.IN.004.03.1.1
AAAAACGTCAGCAACCTTCTTGTCGAAGCTGCGCGACCATAAGTGCGCCCCCGTGCCTACATCAATGAGCTGCGCCGAAACGCGGAGCTGGTCGCCTTCCCGGCGCGCGCTGCCTTCAACCACGTAATCAACGCCAAGCTTTGCCGCGAGCTTACGTACGTCCGTCTCCTGACCGCGCACGGCATAGGTGGAATCGCGGGCGATGACCTGAAGCTCGGGATTACGAGCGAGCGCCGTGGTCACGTCCTCGGTCAGACCGTCT
>NZ_RZTV01000501.1:0-262 GCF_003997555.1 Mesorhizobium sp. M1A.T.Ca.IN.004.03.1.1
CTGATCTATGTCGGTGACCTGCTCCGAGGCGATCTCGGCCCGTCCTTCGCCAGCGAAGACTTCACCGTCGCCCAGCAGATCATGATCGGTCTGCCCTACACCTTCACCATCGGTACGGCTGCCTTCCTGATTGCCATCATTGTCGGCGTCGCCGTCGGCTGTCTTGGGGCGCTCTATCAGAACAAGGCGCCGGACTATATTCTGGGCGCGCTCATTCTGATCGGCGTCGTGCTGCCGAACTTCCTGATTGCGCCCATCCTAC
>NZ_RZTV01000502.1:0-262 GCF_003997555.1 Mesorhizobium sp. M1A.T.Ca.IN.004.03.1.1
GATCATTTTACCGGGCCTGGTATTTAATTCGCAGTTTACCTGCTCGCTTGCCGTATAAATCCATTGCGGCAATGCACGCCATTTATACAGATCCGCTTCTGAAACAAGTGCATCGGTCTGTTCATTAATATAGGTCATGAACAACGCATTGGGACGTTTTGAATGGATTAATTCCCCGATCTTTTTAGCTACCTCAACCGCGCTTTGATAAATAAATTCTTCATAATCCTTATCCGGTATATCCGGCACCGGTCGCCCATAA
>NZ_RZTV01000503.1:0-262 GCF_003997555.1 Mesorhizobium sp. M1A.T.Ca.IN.004.03.1.1
GTTCGATCAGCGCCGATGTCGGCAACAAGGTTTCCCATGCACTCAACATCATCGAGGTGCGCATGGGGCTGGAAATCGAGAGCGCGGGGCTTGCGGCGCTACGGCGCAATGCGGCTCAGGAAGCGCAGATTCAGGAAGCATTCTTCGAATTCGACCTGCTGCTCGAGCGCGGCGAAGCAACCGGCAAGAGCGACTTCGCTTTCCACCGAGAAATCGCAGCTGCCACCAATAATTCATATTATGACGAAGTTCTCGATGCGCT
>NZ_RZTV01000504.1:0-262 GCF_003997555.1 Mesorhizobium sp. M1A.T.Ca.IN.004.03.1.1
CTGGGTCGAGCAGGTCAGCCATGTCGACAAGCTGCTCTGGGAGCATTCGGATTACGGCATCCTCGATTCCGGCTCGCGCAACAAATATCGCAAGCAGATCGAGAAGCTGGCCAAGCGCTCGCCGCTGTCGGAAATGGAAATCGCCCAGCTGGCGCTCGACATGACCGATGCCGCCAAGGCCTCCGGCGAGCCGCAGCCGCATGAACCGAATGTCGGCGGCTTCCTGTCGGGCGCGCAGCGGCCGAAGCTCGAGGCGCGGGCC
>NZ_RZTV01000505.1:0-262 GCF_003997555.1 Mesorhizobium sp. M1A.T.Ca.IN.004.03.1.1
TTGCGGTCAACACCCTGAGTTACCTCCCATTGATCTACGCTTTGCTGCGCTGGCGGCCAAGCACACCGGTCTCGACTCTGCCGCGTGAGGCGCTCGGCAGCGCGATCTTTGCCGGCTTGCGCTACGTCTCGATGTCGCCCAATCTCGAAAAGGTTCTGGTCAGGGGCCTTATATTCGGTGTCGGCGCCAGCTCCATCCTGGCGCTGCTGCCGATCGTCGCGCTCGATCTCGTCGCCGGCGGTCCGCTGACCTATGGCTTCAT
>NZ_RZTV01000506.1:0-262 GCF_003997555.1 Mesorhizobium sp. M1A.T.Ca.IN.004.03.1.1
GCCATGACGATCTGGATCACGTAAGCCGAGGTCGTGAGTTTCTGGCCGTCCCTCTGGCTGGTCTTGGCGCGCTCGACCGTTTTGGCGGTCTCGGCCGCTTTGTCCGTGACCGCCTTCACCCGCCGTGCGGCGACAGCCTGCAATTTGGGCAGGCTGTCGACGATCCGGCCCATCACATCCTTGAGGCCGGCCGCACGCCCCTCGGTCTGGTCGGCGGCTTCGGAAAGCGGCTTCAAGGAAGCAATGGCATCGTCGATCGCCT
>NZ_RZTV01000507.1:0-262 GCF_003997555.1 Mesorhizobium sp. M1A.T.Ca.IN.004.03.1.1
CGACGGCTGTGGCGGCGGTATGCCCTCGTCGTGCCGACCTTCATCTCACTGACAGCATTCCAGAGACTGGGGCTTCGGAAGTTTCCGATCGAAGACGAGGTTTTTGGATCGAGTGCGCCAAAAGCAACAGCCGTAAAGGTGTGAAGCGATCATGTCCCTATTTGCGCCGTCAGCAATCACGTCCGACCTACGGAAGACGAAACCTTTCGTGGCAAACCCCACACCGACCGCCGAATTCAGCAAGCGGGCAGAGCTGAAAATA
>NZ_RZTV01000508.1:0-262 GCF_003997555.1 Mesorhizobium sp. M1A.T.Ca.IN.004.03.1.1
CTTTATGACCGATCACATCATCGTCGAGCAGCCTTCCACCCATCCCGGCGTCCAATTGATCCGCTTCAACCGGCCGGAGAAGAAAAACGCCATCACCCGCGCCATGTACCGGACAATGGCCGATGCGCTGAATGCGGCGAATGCCGATCCCGCCATCCGCGTAAGCGCTTTGCTCGGCACCGAAGGCTGTTTCTCGGCCGGCAACGACCTCAACGATTTTCTCGCTGCTGCAATCGGCGGCGGTGGCCTGGGACAGGAGATC
>NZ_RZTV01000509.1:0-262 GCF_003997555.1 Mesorhizobium sp. M1A.T.Ca.IN.004.03.1.1
GCCGGGTCCGGTCAACCTGTCACGGTCGCACTGAACAACCTGGTCAACACCTCAACAGGCACCAAGGCCTACAACGAAGACATGGCCGCCGCGATGATCGCCGCGCTACCCACCATAATTATCTATGTGGCGGCAGGGCGATACTTCCTTCGTGGTCTGATGGCCGGCGCAGTGAAGGGATAACGACGATGGCCAACCTGGCGATCAATCACATCAACAAACGCTTTGGCAATCTGACGGTTCTCAAGGATATCAATATCGC
>NZ_RZTV01000510.1:0-262 GCF_003997555.1 Mesorhizobium sp. M1A.T.Ca.IN.004.03.1.1
CGGTCGAGGGTGGCCACGTCGAGATGCGTCACGTAGCCGATGTCGTCGGCGTGCACGGCGCGCGCCCCCGGCGGCACCGTGGTCAGCCGGCGCGCGCCGAGAGCGGGCGACGCGGCGTGCCGCTGGATGGTCAGCGTCGCGGCCTGCTCCACGCGGTCGATGACATCCGCCATCCGTCCGAACGTCGACAGGTGCGAGATCCAGCGCAGCAACGTGAAGACGACGATCGCGATGACGACGAGCGTGCCCACGAAGAGGATCG
>NZ_RZTV01000511.1:0-262 GCF_003997555.1 Mesorhizobium sp. M1A.T.Ca.IN.004.03.1.1
GCAGCAGCTCTTCCGGATTGCCTTGCGCCAATGAGGCGACGATGCCGAGCCCCGTCCGCAGCTCGCTTTCGGTTGTCGAGCCAAGCGAGATGCGCACGGCTGGCGTCCAGCCTTGATCGCCGGTGTGGAACGATTTGCCAGGCGCGATCGCCACGCCGCGCAGCCTTGCCTGCGATACGAAGCCGTCCTCCGTATGATTGCCTGAGAGCGGCAGCCAGACGTGCAGGCTTTGCGGATGCGCCCGGTACGGCAGGCCGGCCAG
>NZ_RZTV01000512.1:0-262 GCF_003997555.1 Mesorhizobium sp. M1A.T.Ca.IN.004.03.1.1
GCCGCACTCCGAGTGCTGCGCGCCGTGCCCGTCGAGGATGTCGAGGTGATGCGTTCCATTGTCGAAAAAATGCCGTCGGCACTGCGGCGGCAGGTCAGCCGCGTAATCGACTTCATTGCACCGGGGCGCCCCGGCGATCCAGACCGTGCCAAGGTGGCGCCCGGCGAATTTTCGCCCGAACCGGCTGAGGGTGCCGGACGCAGCGCCGCCCTGCCCGTTGTCTTCGATGGGACGATCGGGCTGTTCATGCCTGAGAATCCTG
>NZ_RZTV01000513.1:0-262 GCF_003997555.1 Mesorhizobium sp. M1A.T.Ca.IN.004.03.1.1
GCGACTTCAGTGTATGCTGTGTTCCCACCAGTCGCCCATAGGGCTCGGCCGCACGATTTAGCATGACGGTGACCTCGGGCTCCATATCGCTGGCGCGTGTCAGCAGGGATTCGGCGTTAATCGTGATGTCCTCGGTCCTTACGTCGCGCAGGCGCTCGGCCGGTGGCGGTGGCGGATTGATCCGGCCCTCCTGCTGCAGCGCGTGCAGCGCATCCTGCATCACACCCGCGGCCATTGTGGGCATGTGCTGCAGGATCCCCTT
>NZ_RZTV01000514.1:0-262 GCF_003997555.1 Mesorhizobium sp. M1A.T.Ca.IN.004.03.1.1
GGAACTGGTTCCGATCCATGCGGCGGCCGAGAACGGCGTGTTCCTGAAGCAAGCGTCCGGATTCGGCACCGTGGCGGAAGGTGTCGCGCGCGCCACCGAAGCGCTGCTGCGCAAGGAAACCGACGCCGCCGGCGCCCAGAAGATCCTTGTCGACTACGTCAAGGAAACGCTCGGCGACGACATGGTCAAGTAAGGCTCGTCTCTCTGCCTTCTCCCGGGGCGCGGCGTCCATCGCCGCGTTTCGCGGTTCGTTCGATCAGTT
>NZ_RZTV01000515.1:0-262 GCF_003997555.1 Mesorhizobium sp. M1A.T.Ca.IN.004.03.1.1
GCTCCGGCCGCATCGAGGCGGCTCTGGACGTCTTTGACGACGAGCCGCTGCCTGCAGATAGTCCGTTCCGCGATCCCGCACTGGCCAATGTCACCATTTCGCCGCACGCCGCCGGTCACACCGAAGAGGCGCATCTCGCCCAGGGACAGGCCATGGTGGATGAAATCGGCCGGCTGCTTCGCCGCGAACCGCTCCAGCATGAAGTGTCGCGCGCCATGCTCGATCGCATGGCATGACCATGGACAGAACCATTGGAGGTTCC
>NZ_RZTV01000516.1:0-262 GCF_003997555.1 Mesorhizobium sp. M1A.T.Ca.IN.004.03.1.1
AGGCCTTGATGGAAGCAGTCTTCGGCTTCGACGACGAGATACAGTCGAACGCGCTCGATTCCCACATATCGCGGTTGCGGCGCAAGCTGGCGGCATCGCAAGCAGGCGTGGTCATCAACGTTATCCGGGGCGTGGGTTATCTCCTGCGGGAAGCATCATGAGCAAACGATGCTCCTATTCGCTGCGCAAGCGCCTGTTCTGGCGCCTTCTTGACGTGCAATCGGTCGTGCTCATCCTGGTGATGATCGTGCTGATTTCGGTT
>NZ_RZTV01000517.1:0-262 GCF_003997555.1 Mesorhizobium sp. M1A.T.Ca.IN.004.03.1.1
AGGAAGGCGACGAGGAACTCGAGACCGGTCAGGGCGACGGTCATGATGAGGGGAAGAACGGCGCCGCCGACACCGACTGCACCGAGGGCTCCAAGCGAGGCGACGAAGCCTGCGAACACCTTCAGCGTGATGTGACCGGCGAGCATGTTGGCGAAAAGACGAACGGAGAGCGAAATCGGACGGGACAGGAAGGAGATGACTTCGATCGCGACAACAAGCGGCAGCAGAACGCCCGGCACGCCCGAGGGAACGAAGACATTCA
>NZ_RZTV01000518.1:0-262 GCF_003997555.1 Mesorhizobium sp. M1A.T.Ca.IN.004.03.1.1
GTGAAAAGTAGCGAGCGCAGTGCCCAGAGATCTTTGCCTGGCCAAACCTGTGCATTCTTCCCGAAGGGCGAGGATGCGAGGAGTTCCTTCATCTCGTCCTCCCAAGCTGAGGTGCCGTTAGTGGCAAGGCAGTGGGTTGGCTCGCCGCCGGTTTCCATGATGAAGCGCGCCATCCCATAGACAAAATCTGGATCGCCGTAGATCGCGTATTTTTTTCCATACAGCCAAGCTTGGCTGTCCGCCATCGCGTCGATGAGTCGCC
>NZ_RZTV01000519.1:0-262 GCF_003997555.1 Mesorhizobium sp. M1A.T.Ca.IN.004.03.1.1
GTAGAGCAGCACGGACTGGCCGGTTGCGGTGTCGGTGAGGCCGCTGGCACTGCCGGCCTGGCTGATGCCGAGCGCATAGATGGTGGCAGCGGCGCCATCGGCGCCCGCATTCGAGGTGAATGAGGTTGAGAAGTCACCGGTGGCGTTGGTCGTCAGGACGGTCTCGTCGACTGTCACCTGCGGTGGAGTGCCGCTCGCCGTGATGCTGGGTCCGTCATCCTCGAAGTTGAGATTCTGGCCGATATTGCGGCTGGCCGAGGCC
>NZ_RZTV01000050.1:0-572 GCF_003997555.1 Mesorhizobium sp. M1A.T.Ca.IN.004.03.1.1
GGCGCCTATTCCTATGCCCTTCTGTCGAGCTATTTCGGCCTGTCCTTCTGGTTGCTCCTGCCGCTTTCCGGCATCCTGGCCGCGCTCTGGGGCGTCATTCTCGGCTTCCCGGTGCTGCGTCTGCGCGGCGACTATCTCGCCATCGTCACGCTCGCCTTCGGTGAAATCATCCGCCTCGTGCTGATCAACTGGACCGACGTGACCAAGGGAACCTTCGGTATCTCAAGCATTCCAAAGGCGACGCTCTTCGGCATTCCCTTCGATGCGACGGCCGGCGGCTTTGCTAAACTCTTTAACCTGCCGATCTCCTCGGCCTATTACAAAATCTTCCTGTTCTATTTGATCCTGGCGCTCTGCATGCTGACGGCCTATGTCACCATCCGGCTGCGCCGCATGCCGATCGGACGCGCCTGGGAAGCTTTGTGTGAAGACGAGATCGCCTGCCGTTCGCTCGGCATCAACACGGTGACGACCAAGCTCACCGCCTTTGCGACGGGCGCGATGTTTGCCGGTTTCGCCGGCTCGTTCTTCGCCGCCCGCCAGGGCTTCGTCTCGCCGGAATCCTTCGTCTT
>NZ_RZTV01000520.1:0-262 GCF_003997555.1 Mesorhizobium sp. M1A.T.Ca.IN.004.03.1.1
ACCGGTGCGGCCCAGATGCTGCTGCCGCCGTCCAAGCGCCGCAAGCTGATTACCGAAAAGGAGATCGAGGCAACGGTCGCCACGATGGCGCGCATTCCGCCGAAGACCGTCTCCAAGGACGATGAAGCGGTGCTCGCCAATCTCGAGCAGGAACTGCGTTCTGTGGTCTACGGCCAGGATATCGCGATCGAAGCTCTTTCGACCTCGATCAAGCTGGCACGTGCCGGTCTTCGCGAGCCGAACAAGCCGATCGGCGCCTATG
>NZ_RZTV01000521.1:0-261 GCF_003997555.1 Mesorhizobium sp. M1A.T.Ca.IN.004.03.1.1
CGATCATCGCCTATATGGACGATTTCAAGCTCTTGATGCTGATGTCGCTCGCGGTCATCCCGCTGGCGCTGCTGCTGCGCAAGCCGAAGGCGGCGCCCGCCGTCGACCACAGCGCGGTCATGGAATAGACTTCAAGCGTTTACGCAATCCCTGGGAAAGCCGGCTTCCGGTTTTTCCTGGCAAAACCGCTTCACACTTTTGCTGGAATTGCTTAGCGAAACGGTTTGCTGAGATATCGCGATCCCTGAATGCCGAAGCGCC
>NZ_RZTV01000522.1:0-261 GCF_003997555.1 Mesorhizobium sp. M1A.T.Ca.IN.004.03.1.1
CTCGCGCCCCATCAGACCGCAGCCGATGACGCCGAAGCGGAATATATTCGTCATGACATGTCCTCCCAGACGCTCGTCAGCCAATATGCAGCGAGGCTTGCTCGACGGAAGCCTTGTCATGGACAATCGCCATCAAGGCCCGCGTCATGCCGCCGGGATTATGATGTTGGATGACGTTGCGGCCATAGACGATGCCACGGGCGCCCTGCTCCATCAACTGCTTGGTGCGGACCAGGATTTCCTGATCCGAAACGCGGCCGC
>NZ_RZTV01000523.1:0-261 GCF_003997555.1 Mesorhizobium sp. M1A.T.Ca.IN.004.03.1.1
CCATGCCGCGCGCCGACGATGTGCCGTCGTTCAACCTCTCCCACACCACGACGCTGTGCCCGGGCAACCCGCTCGGCATCAAGGGTTGCGGTGAGGCCGGCGCGATCGGTGCCTCTGCGGCCGTGATCAACGCGATCACGGATGCGATCGGCAAGAACAATCTGGAAATGCCCGCGACCCCTGACCGGGTGTGGCACACGATCCACGCGGCCTGAGAGGAGCAAGAAGATGTACCAGACCACTTATCATCGCGCGTCCTCC
>NZ_RZTV01000524.1:0-261 GCF_003997555.1 Mesorhizobium sp. M1A.T.Ca.IN.004.03.1.1
CAACGGCATTGTGACCGCCGGCAAGACCGGTACGACCCAGGCCTATCGCGACGCCTGGTTCGTCGGCTACACCGGCAACTACACCTGCGCCGTCTGGTTCGGCAATGACGACTATACCTCGACCAACGAGATGACCGGCGGCTCGCTGCCGGCGATGACCTTCAAGCGCGCTATGGACTATGCCCATCAGGGTGTGACGCTGCGCGCCATTCCCGGCATCGAAAACCCCCTGCCCTCGGAAAAGGACCTCGCCAAAACCGC
>NZ_RZTV01000525.1:0-261 GCF_003997555.1 Mesorhizobium sp. M1A.T.Ca.IN.004.03.1.1
GCCGGACAGTGCAGTCAGGATCGTGCTGTTTATCTGCGCATCGAGATCGTCCATATAGACGCCGGTGATAACGACGACCTTCCAGGGTTCGAAGGCCTGCCCATAGGCCGTCTTGCGGTAATCGCCGGCCGGCTGGCCCGGCTTGCTGGTGGAATAATATTCAACGAGACCACCGCCCTGCTGCCCCAGCTTAACCAGCTCTTCGCGATAGAGCTTGCCCTTGCTGTCCGGCTGAGCCTTCAGGTTCTGCCCGACTTTCGC
>NZ_RZTV01000526.1:0-261 GCF_003997555.1 Mesorhizobium sp. M1A.T.Ca.IN.004.03.1.1
CGGCAAGCACGCCCGGCCGGGCCGGGTCAGCGTGACGGCCCACATTCGGGGCAACAAGCTGCGGCTGGCCGTCGAGGACAATGGGCGTGGATTCGATGGCGATGTCGCGCCTGGCTCTCACCATTTGGGACTTGCCGGGATGAAAGAGCGTCTTGCCTTGATCGGGGGCGAGCTGACGGTCGAAACCGCCAAGGGCAAGGGGACCGCAATCTATGCCGACGTGCTTTTGACCGACTGAGCGCTTGAGCAAATCGGCTGCAC
>NZ_RZTV01000527.1:0-261 GCF_003997555.1 Mesorhizobium sp. M1A.T.Ca.IN.004.03.1.1
ATGCGGCCGACATGCCACATCTGGACGACGATCCTGCCGCCGGCTGCGTGGACGGCGTCGGTCACCCGCTTCCAGCCGTCGAGCGCTTCCTTGCTGTAAAGGCCAGGCACGTCGGCGTAACCCTGGCCCTGATGGGTGATCGCGGTCGCTTCGGTGATGATCAGACCCGCGGTGGCGCGCTGGCGGTAATATTCGACATTGAGGTCATTGGGGCAGATGCAGCAGCTGATCGAAACCTTCCCGCTGTTCTCCCAGGTCGGG
>NZ_RZTV01000528.1:0-261 GCF_003997555.1 Mesorhizobium sp. M1A.T.Ca.IN.004.03.1.1
GCTTATTTGAAGGCTTCGCCGGGATAGGCGCCCCAGATTTCCGACTGCGCCACCCAGCCCGCGGCGCCGTCGGTTTCTGCGTGGCACCAATCGCCGTTGCACTCGCCGATCGTCAGCATCACGCCGGGTTCCAGCTTGGCGACGATCGAGGCGGAGGGCTGCGCCTCACGGCGCAGATTGACATAGACGCCCTTGCCCTTCGTCTTCATCCAGGGCGCGGCGATCGCTGCGCGCTGGCCCGATAGCAGCGACTGGTTGACC
>NZ_RZTV01000529.1:0-261 GCF_003997555.1 Mesorhizobium sp. M1A.T.Ca.IN.004.03.1.1
CGAGACTTTAGATGGCAACGGCAATTTCGGGAAGAAATCATATGGAATGAAATCTTACCTCCTGCCGTTCATTGGTCTTATCCGGCCCCTGCACGACCGGGATCCTGCAAGAGTATCCTGGGAGGCGCTCAGAAGTTCTTTCAACAAATTGCCTGATATGGACCGCGAGTCTGCCGCGGAAATTACCAAGGATTTACGCCGCTATACGTTCACCCTCGCACTGGAGGAGTGCCTCAAGCGCGACATGCCTATGCAGATTCA
>NZ_RZTV01000051.1:0-505 GCF_003997555.1 Mesorhizobium sp. M1A.T.Ca.IN.004.03.1.1
ATGGCAGGCCGCTCTCATGCACCCGAAGCCCGGGCGCCTGCCCTGCGATCAGGATGCGCGCGCTCGATGAGATCACCGCCACTGGCCGCGGCTCGTGCGGCAGCCGGTATTCGGGCCCCTTCGCCGGCGTGTCACGACAGATTCGGCAGGACGCGATCTCCCGCCGCAACGTCTCCAGCGTGGCTTCATCGTTCATGGCTTCACTCCCATCCGGAAATCTGCCCGATGAAGCGCAGGACGCCGTCGAAACCGGAACTGTGGCGCGCATGGTCGCGCACATCGCGCGGCCGCTCGAAGGTCCCGGCCCAGAGGCCCGCCTTCCGAGCCTTCGCCTCGGCCTCTTCTTTAGCATAACCGCCATAGGAGATGGCCATGCCCCGCCGCACCATGGCGGCATTGATGTCACCGTCCGCTTCGCTCCGGCAGACGACGAGCAGCCTGTCGTAGCGGTCGCGCCGGCTGCCCTGGCACAGCGTTCCGGATGCCAGCATCATGTCCTGCAGCG
>NZ_RZTV01000530.1:0-261 GCF_003997555.1 Mesorhizobium sp. M1A.T.Ca.IN.004.03.1.1
CCAATGTCAACCCAAACTCTCTTGAGAATAAGAATGGCCTCAATCAAGGCCTGCAGGATGCCGACGTGCGATACACAACATGCCGGTTCGGCTTACCTGGATAGTGCTCCGAAAATGCAGCCACAAGAGCGCGTGTCAAAAAACACTGCAAGGACGGTCCGGCAGGGAAGACCGGACCCGTCCCCGTAGCTGATCGGAGGTCACTCGGATCAGAAACTGATTTGAAGCGTCCCCGGCCCGAAGACCGGGGATACTCACCAA
>NZ_RZTV01000531.1:0-261 GCF_003997555.1 Mesorhizobium sp. M1A.T.Ca.IN.004.03.1.1
CTGAAGGTTGGGAACCATTGGATTAGACAGTTTGCTCGCTTTCTTTGCAAATCTAATTTATTTGATTTATGATCTATACAGGTGTCAGCAGTAAACTTGGGTGAGCAGTGCAGTCACAACAGTTAACTGAAATTGTTCTTCAAGTAATATACGTCAAGCAACCCACATCAGAAGATTGTTTTGGTACAAACAACTTGAAGAATATTTTGATTTTATTTGTAAAACTATTTTCTCTGCACAGTTGACCCATTTCATATTTTT
>NZ_RZTV01000532.1:0-261 GCF_003997555.1 Mesorhizobium sp. M1A.T.Ca.IN.004.03.1.1
ATCGGCCAGGCGGCCGTCCCGGTTCTCTCGGGCGACACGGCCGAGAGCCTCGCGGCGCGCGTGTTGACCGTCGAACACCAGATCTATCCGCAGGCGCTGCGGTTGTTTGCCGAGGGCCGGGTGACGATGGAAGACGGCAAGGCAGTCGGCGCTGAAGCTTCGATTGCCGCGCCCAAGGCTCAACTGATTTCGATGATCGGCGACCGCGCTTAGATTGCTGCTCTATTTTCTGCAAACCGGTGACTTTCTCGGGTCTTTCCT
>NZ_RZTV01000533.1:0-261 GCF_003997555.1 Mesorhizobium sp. M1A.T.Ca.IN.004.03.1.1
GAATGCGACATCGCCAAGGAGATACGGCACGAGACCGCAGGTTGGACAAGCCTGGAAATAGAACTGCTGGTTCCGTTTCCGACAAACACACGCCTGGATCGGCTGCTGGCCAGCGAGGTGAAGATGTCGCGCTCCCGCCTGCAGGCGCTGCACCAACAGGGCGTCTGTCGAATGGAGCCCAACCGGGCAGACATCATGCGGCGGCGCATCAGGAATGGCACCCTCGTCATGATCGATCTCGCCACGGAGGCCGAGCGGGAG
>NZ_RZTV01000534.1:0-261 GCF_003997555.1 Mesorhizobium sp. M1A.T.Ca.IN.004.03.1.1
AGTGGTTCCTGCAGTCGGCCGGAACGTTCATCTCGATCCTCGTTCCGTTGATCGTGTTCTTCCTGCTGCAGCGCTTCTTCGTCCGGGGTCTCCTCGCCGGAGCGACCAAGGGCTGAGTCCCGCACGAACGCCGAGGGGCGTGGCATCCGTCGATCGGATGCCACGCCCCTTCGCTGTTCCGGCTCAGCCGGTGCAGGACAGGCGGGTCTGGATGTCGCGCATTGCGTCGATCTCGGCCGACTGGCCCGTGATGATCGTCTG
>NZ_RZTV01000535.1:0-261 GCF_003997555.1 Mesorhizobium sp. M1A.T.Ca.IN.004.03.1.1
CCGGCCCGGTCAGGGGCTTGCCTCAGCGCAAGTGGACATGCCGAGTGTCGCATTTCTAAATGGTGGAAGACGCGCCCAAAGTGACACTTCTACTTTGCACACAAACGGACATTCCAACCCTGCCGCCGCACACACTATAGCGAAGCGCTAGTACCCGCGCCTCTTCGTCACCAGCGCTCGTGCAAGCTCTTTATGAAAGTCGCCGATTCCCGACTTGAAGATTGTGCTCTTCCTATCGGCCGAATAGGCTTCATCCATCTT
>NZ_RZTV01000536.1:0-261 GCF_003997555.1 Mesorhizobium sp. M1A.T.Ca.IN.004.03.1.1
GACGGGCCGAGCGCCTGGCCCACCGTCACCCAGGCGTTGGCCGCGCCCAGCTTTGCGGCGGGAATCTGCTGCGCCATCAGCTTGGCTTCGGCCGGGAAGGTGACGCTTTCGCCCAGCCCCAGCAGCAACCGCAACAGCAGCAGCAGGCCAAAGCCGCCCACCACGCCCAGCAAGATGGTGGCGAGCGACCACAGCGCCACGCCCGCCGCCAGGATACGCCAGGGCCCGAACCGATCGATCAGCCAGCCCGACATCAACTGG
>NZ_RZTV01000537.1:0-260 GCF_003997555.1 Mesorhizobium sp. M1A.T.Ca.IN.004.03.1.1
GTGGGCGGGTCGCCTCCGCCCATCCGCAGCGCCAGATCCACGGCGGCCTCGGCCAGCGGACGACTGTGCGAGACCGCGACGATACCGATCACCCCCGTGCCGCCAGAGTGTCGCTCAGCGTCTGGAAGAGGAGCGCCGTGGATGCCGCGCCCGGGTCGACGTGCCCCGCGCTGCGCTCGCCGAGATAGCTCGCGCGGCCCTTGCGTGCCACCAGGGGTTCGGTGGCGTCCCGGCCGTGCGCGGCCGCTTCCGCCGCGGCC
>NZ_RZTV01000538.1:0-260 GCF_003997555.1 Mesorhizobium sp. M1A.T.Ca.IN.004.03.1.1
GTGGAAAATGCTTGGAACTTTGATGAAGAAGATAACAGGGGAGCTTTCAAAGGAAAAAATAGAAAGAAAGGCGGAAATGAAGAAAGCTGGACAAAGTAAATTCTGAAGCTGACGCATGAGTGTGCGAGACGCAAAACAGATTATAACAAAAAGAAGAAAATAACGTTTGACTTTGAGCAAGAAGAAATTCTTTAACTTTGGATATTTTAGCTCTAACCTTACGGGCCATTTTGAAATTTGAAATTCTTTGCTAAACTTGG
>NZ_RZTV01000539.1:0-260 GCF_003997555.1 Mesorhizobium sp. M1A.T.Ca.IN.004.03.1.1
GGGCACCCGCACCTCACCCATGGTGTCGTGTTCGATGCGGTACTCGATGTCGGTCACGTCGTCGTTCCTCCAGATCGTTTCGTGCGGTGTCAGGCGGCGCGGGAGTCGTCCACGTCGCCCACGCTCACGACGGGGACGGCTTCCCCGTCGTCGAGTCGGTAGTTGGCGCCCACGACCGCGACCCGACCTTCGGCGACGGCCTCGGCGATGAGCTCGGAGGCGCGCAGCAGGTCGGCGACGGTGTGGCGCAGGTGCTCTCG
>NZ_RZTV01000052.1:0-497 GCF_003997555.1 Mesorhizobium sp. M1A.T.Ca.IN.004.03.1.1
GCCGGCAGCGTCACGATGCCGGTCACGTCGGTGGTGCGGAAGTAGAACTGCGGCCGGTAGTTGGTGAAGAACGGCGTGTGACGGCCGCCCTCGTCCTTGGTCAGGATGTAGGCTTCGGCCACGAACTTCTTGTGCGGCTTCACCGAACCCGGCTTGGCCAGAACCTGGCCGCGCTCGACACCCTCGCGGTCGATGCCGCGCAACAGCGCGCCGATGTTGTCGCCGGCCTGGCCCTGGTCGAGCAGCTTGCGGAACATCTCCACGCCCGTGCAGGTGGTCTTGGCCGTCGGACGGATGCCGACGATCTCCAATTCCTCACCGACCTTGACCACGCCGCGCTCGACGCGGCCGGTCACGACCGTGCCGCGGCCCGAGATCGAGAACACGTCCTCGATCGGCATCAGGAACGGCTTGTCCAGCGGACGGACCGGCGTCGGGATATAGGCGTCGACCTGCGCCATCAGCTCGCGGATGGCGTCCTCGCCGATGGTCTTGTT
>NZ_RZTV01000540.1:0-260 GCF_003997555.1 Mesorhizobium sp. M1A.T.Ca.IN.004.03.1.1
CATATCGATCCCTCCGGCGAGGCGCATATGGTCGATGTCTCCGACAAGGCCGAGACGGTGCGCATCGCCACCGCCGAGGGTCATGTGAAGATGGCGCCGGAAACTCTTGCGCTCATCCGTCAGGGCAATGCCAAGAAGGGTGATGTCATCGGCACGGCGCGCCTTGCAGGCATCATGGCGGCAAAACGCACCGCCGATCTCATCCCGCTCTGCCATCCGCTGATGCTGACCAAGGTCACGGTCGAAATCGAGGAAGATGC
>NZ_RZTV01000541.1:0-260 GCF_003997555.1 Mesorhizobium sp. M1A.T.Ca.IN.004.03.1.1
CGTCGGTCGCTTTGAGGGAAAAAGTCGCCGGTCGGCCGAGGGGCAGGCGAATTTCGTTGGCGGTCTCGAAAGCAGGCTGGTCACCGACGGCCGGATAGCGAATACGCCACCAGAACTGCTCCCCCGTCACCTCGATCGCCCCATCCTTTGCTGCAAGCGGGTTCCAAGGCCGTATCGCCGGCATCAACCAGACTGCGTAGCCCAGCAAAAGCAGAAGGACGACAGTCGGAAATGCAACGCCACCCCAGGCAATGAGCGCG
>NZ_RZTV01000542.1:0-260 GCF_003997555.1 Mesorhizobium sp. M1A.T.Ca.IN.004.03.1.1
CCTCAAGGCGCAGCCGACGCGTGAATTCGTCAAGGCCGAGGAGATCGGCGCGCTGTCGCTCTACCTCGCCAGTGACGCCGCCCGCCAGGTGACGGGAACCCACATCTCGATTGACGGTGGCTGGACGGCGGCCTAACCATTTGGAAAAGACAACCGGGAATACCATGAACGACAGCATTCGCTTCATCCTGAATGGCGAGGACATCGAACTCACCGATGTCGGGCCGACCGAGACGCTTCTCGATTTTCTGCGGTTGAAG
>NZ_RZTV01000543.1:0-260 GCF_003997555.1 Mesorhizobium sp. M1A.T.Ca.IN.004.03.1.1
ACCACAAGGATCGATTGTCGATGTAGAACTCGTCGAGTTGCTGCTGCAGTTCGATATCCGCGTTGCTTCGTTCGGATATCTGCCAAAGCCCCGTCAGCCCCGGCGTTACCGAGCGCCGCTTGGCACGAAACTCGCTATCCATCGCCGAAAGGTGATATTCCGGGAAGGGACGCGGTCCCACGAAGGACATCTCTCCTGCAATGATGTTCACCAGCTGCGGGAGTTCGTCGAAACTCGATGAGCGAAGGACATGCCCGATC
>NZ_RZTV01000544.1:0-260 GCF_003997555.1 Mesorhizobium sp. M1A.T.Ca.IN.004.03.1.1
GCGATCTTCCCCTCGCGCGAGATCGCATCAAACACGACGTTCGGGACCCGGTCGCCCGGTTGTAGCGGATGGTCGACATAGAGCGTGGACAAGGACAACCTCCTCGCTCGGGGATCAGTCGAGAAAAGGCGCCACGTTAAGTGCTTCGAGGTCGAGATTGAGTGCTGCAGGGCCTGACCTCTCGTTTTACCGCACCGCCAGGATCCGATCTAAGAATGGTCCTACATTGGCCCGCGGGCAAGCGGAAAACAGCGAATCGC
>NZ_RZTV01000545.1:0-260 GCF_003997555.1 Mesorhizobium sp. M1A.T.Ca.IN.004.03.1.1
GCGAAGACGAGAATGAAGGAGACCGCCATGACGATGCCTGGCAGCGAATAGGGTATCTCGATCAGGCTGGAAACGATCCGCGACGCCATGTCTCTGCGTCGCGTCAGTGCATAGGCCGCAAGCACTGTCACCACAAGCAGACCAAGTGCGGTCGCGCCGGCAAGCGACAGCGAATTGATAAAGGCCGTGCGTGTCACCGCCTGCCGGAATAGGATCTCCTGAAAGGCATGCAGCGACATAGTCTTGAAGGTGAGTGGTAC
>NZ_RZTV01000546.1:0-260 GCF_003997555.1 Mesorhizobium sp. M1A.T.Ca.IN.004.03.1.1
TCGGCTGCTCTCGCATATCCGTGCTCCATAATTTCGGTTTTCAGATTGTCTGAGACGGTGAGGGCGACGGCGGAGAGAGGATTAGCGGTGGAATGGCGGATAACATCGTAAGCTTCGAACTCAGCGCCGGTCTTGGTAACTGTGGCGCCGTTCGTGTCCAGAATATTCAAGGCCATATATATCTTTCCCCAAAAGATGCTTTGTACTCGGCAATATGAGACATCCCCGAAAGAACTGTTTTATTGCTCAGCGGACGACAA
>NZ_RZTV01000547.1:0-260 GCF_003997555.1 Mesorhizobium sp. M1A.T.Ca.IN.004.03.1.1
CCGGTGCGTGTGAGGTATCGAGGTGAGTGGTGAGCCACTCCAGAAAGACCTTCGCTTCCGCCACTTTGCCGATGCCCTCGGCACGGTTCTTGCCGATCAACGCCATCAACTGGGCCTGATGCTGGCCACGTCGATCACGCTCCAGGCCGAACTGATGAAACAGTGCATCGATACGCGCCACCGATTCCTTTGCGGCTTCCACATTCTTAAAGCGCAGCACGCCATTGAACATGCGTGCATAGGCGTTCTGCGCGATGCTG
>NZ_RZTV01000548.1:0-260 GCF_003997555.1 Mesorhizobium sp. M1A.T.Ca.IN.004.03.1.1
GCCAAACCCTTCGCTTACGACTGGCAGCTTGTCGCGCATCATCCACTATGACGGCACGACCGGGGAGCCGAAGGCCGAGTACGTTTATCCGGTCTCGCAGATCCCGCAGGTCGCCACGAAGGCTGGCGGCGGCAACGACAATGGCTTGTCGGAGATGATTGCCCTCGATGACCATCGTCTGATTGCCGTTGAGCGCAGTTTCGCGCAGGGCTTTGGCAACAACGTCACACTTTTCATGATGGATCTGGCGGATGCAACCG
>NZ_RZTV01000549.1:0-260 GCF_003997555.1 Mesorhizobium sp. M1A.T.Ca.IN.004.03.1.1
CACGACGGACGTCAGCCTCTGGTCGCTTTTCATGCAGGCCGGCATCGTCGTCAAGCTCGTCATGCTCGGGCTCATCGCGGCCTCGGTCTGGACGTGGGCGATCGTCATCGACAAGTACCTGGCCTATGGCCGCGCACGGCGCCAGTTCGACAAGTTCGAACAGGTTTTCTGGTCGGGCCAGTCGCTGGAAGAACTCTATCGTTCGCTGTCCGAACGCAACAACACCGGCCTGGCGTCGATCTTCGTCGCAGCCATGCGCG
>NZ_RZTV01000053.1:0-494 GCF_003997555.1 Mesorhizobium sp. M1A.T.Ca.IN.004.03.1.1
GTCTCGTTGAGCAGTTCATCGCGCAGTCGGCCGTTGAAGCTCTCGATGAAGCCATTCTGCATCGGCTTGCCGGGCGCAATGTAATGCCATTCGACGCGGTTCTGATCCGCCCAGGCGAGGATGGCGTTGGAGGTGAACTCGCTGCCATTGTCGCTGACGATCATCCGCGGCCGGCCGCGCTCGGTGATGAGCCGGTCCAGTTCGCGGGCAACTCGCATGCCCGAGAGAGACGTATCAACGATGAGTGCCAGGCACTCTCTCGTGCAGTCGTCGACGACGGCCAGGATGCGGAAGCGGCGCCCGTCGGTGAGCTGGTCCGATACGAAGTCGAGCGACCAGCGCTCGTCGGGCCTCAGCGGCACCAGCATCGGCGCCCTGGTCCCGATCGCCCGCTTGCGGCCGCCACGTCGGCGAACGGCGAGCTTCTCCTCCCGATAGAGCCGGAACAGCTTCTTGTGGTTCACGACCAGGCCCTCCCGCCTCAGCATCACGAG
>NZ_RZTV01000550.1:0-260 GCF_003997555.1 Mesorhizobium sp. M1A.T.Ca.IN.004.03.1.1
AAGCGGGACACCGCAAAACAGAAGGCGCCGGCCAAGTGACGCTGATTCACGCGCCGCTCAGGTCTCCTGTCCGCAGCCCGATCTTTGCCCCGCAAACGGGCATTTGGGCGAGCGGCTTCACGTCCGGCGTTGACTTCGCGGCTGGGACTGCCTTCGGCGGGTTCCAGACCTACGGCAACAACACCAATGATGGCAGGCTGTTCCGCGACCCAACCAACGTCGTCGCTTCGTTCTGTCCGCCCAATGCGGATGGGACTGGC
>NZ_RZTV01000551.1:0-260 GCF_003997555.1 Mesorhizobium sp. M1A.T.Ca.IN.004.03.1.1
TAGCGTGTTATCGTTGTCTTGACATAGCCCGTTTGCGGGTGAGTCTGGCGCTGGGAGGAACCACGCCGGCAACGATCCAGGAGGATTTGTACACGGATCGACGCGGACCTGCCGCTGGCAGGAGCGTACTTCCTGTACGCAAATGTATGGGGAGGGAACATTGGCCATACAAGATCTCGCTAGTATCAACGAACGCGTTCGCAGCCCGAATATCATCATCGCCCTTTGCGGTCTGCTGATCCTGTTCGACGGCTATGACC
>NZ_RZTV01000552.1:0-260 GCF_003997555.1 Mesorhizobium sp. M1A.T.Ca.IN.004.03.1.1
CTCGCGCCCTCTTCCATCGACTGCTCGAGGAATATCCCGATGCGGCCCGTCTGATCGAAAACCGCATCCGCGACAACCTCGCCGAACTTGCAGCCAAGGCGGCAAGCCAGTTCCATCGATTCAGCTGAACCTTGTCAGAAGTCGAAATGCGCTGTCACCGGCACATGGTCCGACGGCCGATCCCAGCCGCGCGCCTCCTTCAGGATCTCGATCCGCTGGAGATGCGGCCCGAGATCCGATGACGACCAGATATGGTCGAG
>NZ_RZTV01000553.1:0-260 GCF_003997555.1 Mesorhizobium sp. M1A.T.Ca.IN.004.03.1.1
CAGCGATGAGCGTCTCAACATCCGCGCAAAGAACGGGGAACCGCGTGAACAGCCGGCCCGGCCCCTTCGTGCTCGTCCACTCCTTGTGGGTGTAGTAGCTGTGGCGCTCATCGCTGAGATGGGCGGCCCTAACGACACGAAAGGCCGCGGCCGAGTAGACGGCAATACCGGCCCGGTGCTGCGGATGTCCGGCGCTATGCGGAATGCGCTC
This sequence comes from Mesorhizobium sp. M1A.T.Ca.IN.004.03.1.1, assembly GCF_003997555.1. NCBI lineage: Bacteria > Pseudomonadati > Pseudomonadota > Alphaproteobacteria > Hyphomicrobiales > Phyllobacteriaceae > Mesorhizobium > Mesorhizobium sp. M1A.T.Ca.IN.004.03.1.1. The sequence continues at coordinate 212 of NZ_RZTV01000553.1, forward strand.
CGGCGCCTGCGCTACCGTCCGAAGCCGCCCCTCCCCGCCAGCCTCGAAA
>NZ_RZTV01000554.1:0-260 GCF_003997555.1 Mesorhizobium sp. M1A.T.Ca.IN.004.03.1.1
CAATGGCAGAGAGCGGCTGCCATTGCGACCTCCTATAAGCTGCACTTCGCCGCTGCCGATCGTCTGGAGAATTTCCCGGTGGAGACGAGCGCCGCGCTGATGCAACACTTGCGCGCCTCGGATCAAAATCTCCGTTCTTTCCTGCAGCCGATCGGCGCTGTCGCGACCAAATCCGATATTGACGGGCTTCGGATGACACTGACGGACGGCCGGATCATCCATTTCCGCCCATCCGGCAATGCGCCGGAAATGCGCTGCTA
>NZ_RZTV01000555.1:0-260 GCF_003997555.1 Mesorhizobium sp. M1A.T.Ca.IN.004.03.1.1
GTGAAGGGGATATTAGGCAGCGAGTCCGGGAAGTCGGGCGCGTCCTGGCCAAGCCATTTCTGGTAGATCTTCTCGAGGCGGCCGTCGGCGCGCGCCTTGTCGATGAAGGCGTTCAGCTCCTCGACAAACTGCTTTTGACCGGGACGCACGGAGATGCCGTTATATTGGCGGTTGAACTGCAGTTTCTTTTCGAATTTGAAGTCCGGCGCGATCTTGGCGATGCTGAGGAAATAGGTGTTGTTGGCGCCGAGCGCGTCGAC
>NZ_RZTV01000556.1:0-260 GCF_003997555.1 Mesorhizobium sp. M1A.T.Ca.IN.004.03.1.1
ACGGAGTTGACCGCGATCACGAGCCCCTGCCCGACGAGGAATGCGGCCGCGTGCACCGACATCGCGGCATCCACCCTCGTTCCCGGAACGAGCAGAGTGCCCACCAACGGCAGCATCCCGGCGAGGATCACGGCGGCCTCGACCACGCGCAGCCCCGCAAACGTCGCGGCCCGCGCGGCGCCTGCCTCGGCGAGCAGTGTCCACAGCAGCACGCCCGTGCCCGCGCAGGCGAGGGCCAGGACGAACTCGAGCGATGCGCC
>NZ_RZTV01000557.1:0-259 GCF_003997555.1 Mesorhizobium sp. M1A.T.Ca.IN.004.03.1.1
CGGACGAGGAGGCGCGGACATGACCGACGACATCGGCAGCAGGCTGCGCGACGCGCGGCTGCAGCGCGGCATGAGCCTGCGCAGCGTCGCCAGCTCGCTGGGCGTCTCGGCGAGCCTGATCTCGCAGGTCGAGACGGGCAAGACGCAGCCCTCGGTCTCGACCCTCTACGCGATGGTGACCCACCTCGGCATCTCGATCGATGAGCTGCTCGGCGTCTCCCCCACGCCGCCGGCCGGTGCCGCCGTTCCCGCACCCGAG
>NZ_RZTV01000558.1:0-259 GCF_003997555.1 Mesorhizobium sp. M1A.T.Ca.IN.004.03.1.1
GACGGCGCCGTTGATGAAGATTCTTTCTCCGGCTTTCAGAGAGATGCGAAGTGTGCTTTTCATTTAAGTCCATCCCTGATGATGGTGGTAACGTCGATGATGCCCTGGTAGTTATTAGACAGACGTTTTCTGATCCTGTCGCATTCCTTCAATATCCAGATCGCGATCGAGATGAGGTTGGCCCTGAGCCCGATCTCCAGCTGGTTGTCCGGATGTTTGAGATCCTCGATGAAGCTGATCCAGACCCGGCGGGTATAAA
>NZ_RZTV01000559.1:0-259 GCF_003997555.1 Mesorhizobium sp. M1A.T.Ca.IN.004.03.1.1
GTTTCGGCCAGCTTCATATGGACGGCCGTACAATAGAAGAATTGATATTTGGGAAAACGACGCTTGTGTTCTTGCGCGGTCGAAACGGTTGGCAAGATAATCAGAAATACTGTAATCAACCGAAATTTCATGTCGACTCTCGACGGACACCGGACGCGATCGATATCACATGCTCAGCGCCCCGTGCCCGAACTTGTCGGTTGAACCTTAACTTTCGGTTGCGACTGATGACCGCTTCGGGGCCGATAGCGGCCCCGCG
>NZ_RZTV01000054.1:0-480 GCF_003997555.1 Mesorhizobium sp. M1A.T.Ca.IN.004.03.1.1
GAATCTCTGGCGGGCATAAGCTTGGATTCAAGCACGCGTCTCACGTTAAGCGACGGACCGCTTCAGCTTGGATGGAAGCACTCAGGAATGACTTCCGATTTTATAGCGGAAGTCATGGCTCTGCGGTATTCACGTTCGAGAAAAGACTACGTGCAGGCGCATCATGATATCGGATATCTCAGCAATGAGTTGATCGAAAATGCCGTCAAGTTTCGACAGCCTGGGGAGATCCTCATTGAAGCCGGCATATTCGATGGTACTTTTTTAATAAGGGTGAAGAACACGATCGATGGCGTGACATCCTCTCGCTTTCAGCAACTGCTGCATCGCCTTCAATCGAGGGACCCCGGCGAACTTCTTCTTGAGCAAATCGAAACCAATGCCATATCGGCAGAAAGCGGTTCGGGCTTGGGGCTGCTCACCCTTCTGAGCGATTACGATGCGCAAATGGCATGGGCATTCGAAGGGAATAACGACCAG
>NZ_RZTV01000560.1:0-259 GCF_003997555.1 Mesorhizobium sp. M1A.T.Ca.IN.004.03.1.1
TTCCAAGTCGCCAAGGTCGCGGTATTCGAAAAGATCGCCGAGGAGCTGCCGCGTTTGCGGGCCGATCACGACCGCGTCGGGCTCGGCAAGAGCTTGCAGGCGGGCGGCGAGGTTTGGCGTCTCGCCCACGACGCCTCGCTCTTGCCCCTCACCGGCGGTGATCAGATCGCCAACGACGACCTGGCCGGTGGCGATGCCGACGCGAACCCGCAATGCCTCGGACAGCGGGAGTCGTCCGACATTGTCGACGAGAGCGAGG
>NZ_RZTV01000561.1:0-259 GCF_003997555.1 Mesorhizobium sp. M1A.T.Ca.IN.004.03.1.1
GTTCGGCCTCGTCGCGAAGGCGACGGGGATATTCAGCACGTCGAGAGCGGTCAGCAGGCCGACGCGCGTGATGCCGAATTCGCGCAGATGCGGCCTAATGGCCGCGAGTGTCTGCGCCGGCGTGATTGCACGGTCGTGATAGTCGCTGACGCCAGCCGATGATCGTCTGAGATCATCGGCTAGCGTTTCAAGATCGGCGAAGGCGGACATACCGATCTCGCCCCTTTAGCGGAACTTCAGCGCATGGGTCAGATTTTCG
>NZ_RZTV01000562.1:0-259 GCF_003997555.1 Mesorhizobium sp. M1A.T.Ca.IN.004.03.1.1
ACAGGCTGGCACTTTCCGTGGTGATTGGACCACACGATCAAAACCATGTCGTTCTGATTGCCCGCACGGCTCAGGGCGATTATGTGCTCGACAATCTCTCCAGCGCCGTTAAGCCTTGGCGCACGACGGGTTATACGTTTCTGGCCACCCAGGATTTCCAGTCGCGCACCGGCTGGCGCGTGACGCTTGCCGGTCCGCGCGCCGGCGAGTTCTCGTGATCTGCAAGCCGCAAGGCGGCGCGCGCGCTATCTTTGCCGAA
>NZ_RZTV01000563.1:0-259 GCF_003997555.1 Mesorhizobium sp. M1A.T.Ca.IN.004.03.1.1
CTGGATCATGCTGCTCGGTATCGGCGGCGCCGGCGGCTTGCTCAGCGCCTATTACGTTTTTCCGCACGTCGCCGGCCGAATAGACAAGTTCATGACCGGCGAGGGTGATACGTTCCAGATCGATACCGCGCGCGAGGCGATCATCCGCGGCAGCTGGTTCGGCCAGGGACCGGGCGAAGGCATCGTCAAGCGCATCATCCCGGACGCGCATACCGACTTCATCTTCTCGGTCGCGGCGGAGGAGTTCGGCATCGTCTTC
>NZ_RZTV01000564.1:0-259 GCF_003997555.1 Mesorhizobium sp. M1A.T.Ca.IN.004.03.1.1
GTCGCCGGCCATCGCCGTGCTTTCGGCGCCGATACGGTGCCCGGAACCTATGAGGATCTCGAACTTGCCGATCTGGTGGTCCTGACCGGCTCCAACCTCGCCTGGTGCCACCCTGTCATCTACCAGCGGCTTGCCGCCGCAAAGGCGGCACGACCCAACATGCGCATCGTTGTCATCGATCCGCGCCGGACGATGACATGCGATATCGCCGACCTGCATCTGGCAATCCGCCCGGACGGCGACGTCGCGCTGTTCATGG
>NZ_RZTV01000565.1:0-259 GCF_003997555.1 Mesorhizobium sp. M1A.T.Ca.IN.004.03.1.1
GTCTTCGAAGGGGTAGAGGTTGATGACGGCGAGATCGATGCCCTCGATGCCGTGCTTTTTCATCGCCTCCTGGTGTTCGCCATCGTCACGGATCGCCAGCAGGCCGCCATGCACCGTTGGATGCAGCGTCTTCACACGCCCATCCATGATCTCCGGAAAACCGGTGATTTCGGAGACATCGGTGACGGCAAGACCGGCAGCGGTGATCGCTTTAAACGTGCCGCCGGTCGAAAGCAGGCGCACACCTCTGGCAGACAAG
>NZ_RZTV01000566.1:0-259 GCF_003997555.1 Mesorhizobium sp. M1A.T.Ca.IN.004.03.1.1
CTTGACGACGGTCACGTTCGCGCCATTGCGGAATTTGGTCCGCATCCGCTCGAATGGTTCGAGCTTGTTGACGATCGCCCTGGCGGCGCCAAAGTCGCCTTTTTCAAGCGCAGCGTGGACCGCAAGCGAGAGCTTCGGCGCGACATTGACGAGGCCGGACGTGAAGCCGCGAGCGCCGGCTGCGGTAAATGTCGGCGCCCAGCTCTCCGCCAGGCCGCAGACGAACAGCGCGCCGCCGGGGCTCGCCGCCGGGATCGAT
>NZ_RZTV01000567.1:0-259 GCF_003997555.1 Mesorhizobium sp. M1A.T.Ca.IN.004.03.1.1
ATCTGTTGGATGGTGCCGATCCGATCCGGGGAAACGAACATGCAGACGAATGAAACGCCTCGATACGATGCCAGCGTAAACACCACCGGCTGCTGCCCCAGGTTCAATCCTGAAGGCTGGGACGGGCAAGAACTGCATTTCAGGGACAAGCGATTTCTGAGAGCGACCACCCGCAGCGTCATGCATATCCCGCTGAACATGGGCAACGTGTTCTCGCGCGTTAACGGGCATATCGACGACGCGGGAGCCTCGGACACGG
>NZ_RZTV01000568.1:0-259 GCF_003997555.1 Mesorhizobium sp. M1A.T.Ca.IN.004.03.1.1
CGAAAGGCCGGCAAGCTTATTCGTTCCGGCACTCACCTCCTCGGCCTTGACCGTACCGCTTGCGGCCAGGGCGCTGAGATCGCTGACCGTGACATCGATATCCGGCTTGACGATCGCAAGCGTATCACGGCGGATCGAGCCGCCTGTTGCGAGCAGCTTGAGCGCGATCCTGCCGCCATCGCTGCTGACGCCGAGCGAGCCTTTAAGGTCGCCTTCGGCCCTTTGCCCGCCGAGTGCGGCGAGCAGGCCGAGATTGGGG
>NZ_RZTV01000569.1:0-259 GCF_003997555.1 Mesorhizobium sp. M1A.T.Ca.IN.004.03.1.1
GCCGAATTCCGCCAGCATCTTCCAAAGGTCGGTGAAAATCTCCCGGGCGAAATCCTGCGGCGAAACGCTTGACGGGCGCTGCTGCCAGAGCTCAGCCCCGACGCGCAGCGCACCGATGACGATGGCCGCAAGGACGCGCATGCGGGGCCGCTCAAGCGGATCACCTCCCTTGCGCAGCAGCAGCGCCTCGGCGAGCTTCTGTTCGAGCTTGGCGTATTTCAGCTGGTCGCGGGCCTTCAGCGCCGGCGTGCGATGGATG
>NZ_RZTV01000055.1:0-472 GCF_003997555.1 Mesorhizobium sp. M1A.T.Ca.IN.004.03.1.1
CGAAGATCATGCGGGAGACCGAGGTGACGGTCGCAAGGCCGCACAGCCATTGGCTGACGAAGATCGCAAGATAAAGGAGGTCCTTGACGACCGGGTTCACCTGGCTGTCCATCGCCCAGAAGAACACGTTCCAGCCCTGTTTTGCCGCCTCATCCATGTTCGGCAGCATCAGCACGAAGGCGCACAGCATGATATAGCCGAACAGCGCCGACCATAGAACCGAGGCCACCATGCCGCGCGGGACCGAATGGGCGGCCTTGACCGTCTCCTCAGATGTATGCGCCGAGGCGTCATAGCCGGTGATGGTGTAGATCGGCAGCAGCAGACCAAGAAGGAAGACCCAGGCGCCCGAGGTGGACGGCCAGACGTTGCCACCGACTTCGCCGGAATAATTGGCGAAGGTGAAGAGACGGCCGAATTCATAGGAGGGCGCCGCGAGAAGGCATACGACCGCCAGCGCGATCGAAGTCGC
>NZ_RZTV01000570.1:0-259 GCF_003997555.1 Mesorhizobium sp. M1A.T.Ca.IN.004.03.1.1
CACCAGTCGCGACTGTCGTCGGCGATCTCGATGCCGGTCACCTCGGCATTCGACAGCCAGTCACTGACCATCCTGCCCCTGACCCGAAGATCCGGCGCGATATCGGCAAGCGGCATCAGCACGAAACCGCGATCGGTCATGCGCGGGTGCGGCAGTTCCAGCCGCGGCGCGTCCTGGATCACGTCGCCATAGGTCAGCACGTCGATATCGAGCGTGCGCGGACCCCAGCGTTCGATGCGCTCGCGTTTCATCTCCCGTT
>NZ_RZTV01000571.1:0-259 GCF_003997555.1 Mesorhizobium sp. M1A.T.Ca.IN.004.03.1.1
TTCGAGGCACCTTAAGGCGTAGGTTAATAGGCTATTAGCCTTGGGACATTCAAAACATTTGTGTATTTTCAATTCCAGCGTTTCCATAAAACGTAAAGATTGATAAAAATCTCAAGTTCAGATTTCTTAGCGATTGCAATACTTTCTCTTCTTATCCAGAAGGAGAAAGTAAAAATTGAAGATACGATTTACGAGAGTAACCACTCTTCTGTTTTTAATATTTTTTATGAAATTTATTTTAATTGTAGTTAAAAATTAC
>NZ_RZTV01000572.1:0-259 GCF_003997555.1 Mesorhizobium sp. M1A.T.Ca.IN.004.03.1.1
GCGCGAAAAAGCCTCGGACAAAGCATAAACCGCTACGTTCCTTAAATTTTTACCCTTTCCCCTGACGGGATGGAAACGAAGCTGCGCTATACCGCTGCCGTAGTGAGACGGAGGTGCGTTGATGCGTCAGATTTTCCTCGGTGCGGCAATCCTGCTGATGGCAGGCACGGCGATGGCCTCCTCGATTGAGGTGATCGGCAAAACGGCAGGCCGTGCAGAAGGCAGCATCGTCACTGAAAGCTGCGCCGCTTGCCCGCCG
>NZ_RZTV01000573.1:0-258 GCF_003997555.1 Mesorhizobium sp. M1A.T.Ca.IN.004.03.1.1
AAAGAAATAAAATAGGAAAAGAAAAATGAGTGGAAATGTATTGAAGTACAGAAGAAGAAAAAAGCGATAAAAAGTAGAGTTTGTTATATTGTATGTTCTCGTACCAGCTATAAACATTAGAACAAAACTTAAGTAGTAAATTGTTAAGAAAGTAGTTCTCTGTGGAGGAATGAATACAAATTTTTGATTAATCAACTAACTGGCCTAAAAAAAATAATTTAAGTAGCCTATTGTTGTTATTGGACGATGACGATAGCC
>NZ_RZTV01000574.1:0-258 GCF_003997555.1 Mesorhizobium sp. M1A.T.Ca.IN.004.03.1.1
AACCGAGTTCGGCCGCGGCGTGGATGTCCTCGATCGAGATATTGGTGATGCCTTCGAGATAGATATCGTCGGCTGCGATGCGATTGCCGAAGGCAAGCGTCGTCAGGATGGCGAGCTTGTGGGCGGTATCGTTGCCCTCGATATCGAAGGCGGGATCGGCTTCGGCATAACCCAGCCGCTGCGCTTCCTTGAGGCATTCGGCGAAGGAAAGCCCCTCCTTCTCCATCTTGGTCAGGATGTAGTTGCAGGTGCCGTTCA
>NZ_RZTV01000575.1:0-258 GCF_003997555.1 Mesorhizobium sp. M1A.T.Ca.IN.004.03.1.1
GGAGGAATTCATGGACAAAGTCGGTATCGGCATCATCGGATGCGGCAATATTTCGGGCGCCTATCTCACGGCGATGGCATCCTTCCCCATTCTCGACATTCGGGGCGTCGCCGATCTCAACCGGGAACTGGCAGAGGCGAAGGCTGCCGAATTCAACGTGCCCGTCAAGTCCGTCGAGGAACTCCTCGCCGATCCCAAGGTCGAAATCATCGTCAATCTGACCATCCCGAAAGCCCATGTCGCCGTCGCGCTGCAGGC
>NZ_RZTV01000576.1:0-258 GCF_003997555.1 Mesorhizobium sp. M1A.T.Ca.IN.004.03.1.1
ATGGAATTCGGCGGCTCGTCGGAAGATCTCGGTCGGACCTGCCATGCACATCCGACGATGTCCGAAGCGGTCAAGGAGGCTGCACTCGCGACCTTCTTCAAGCCGATCCATATGTAATCTTACATCTTCGTAATGAAGCGCGCAGCCGCTTGCCGAGAGGCAAGCGGCTGTTTTAGTTGTCTCATATCGCAAAGTTCGAGCATCGGGGGAGATCAGGAATGCAGCAGCCGTCCATCCTGAGTTATAGTCTCAGCCAAC
>NZ_RZTV01000577.1:0-258 GCF_003997555.1 Mesorhizobium sp. M1A.T.Ca.IN.004.03.1.1
GTCCGAAGCCTATGCGGAGTCGCTCGCAGAAGCGATGCTCAACGTTTTCGATTGCTGGCTGAACACCGACCTCTTCGACGCCAAATTCGAGTTTGCCGTGCGCAGTTGGGCCTTGCAGTCGGACGAACTTCTGGCCGAGGTCCAGCAGGCGGATCAGATCCGGCTGGAGGCGCTCAAACGCATGTTTATACGGTTCGGGTTACCAGAAACGACATCGGATGTCAGAGCGCGGACAACTTACCTCGTTCAGATCGGGTA
>NZ_RZTV01000578.1:0-258 GCF_003997555.1 Mesorhizobium sp. M1A.T.Ca.IN.004.03.1.1
GAAGAAATGCACCTCGGCGGTCTCACGATCCGCCGGCAGGATCGCCGCCAGCCATTCGTCGAGCGGCCGGCTTCCTTCCTCCGCCGGCTTGCCGTGCAGTGCAGCGGCGCGTGCGTCCCAAAGGAGGCTGCTCGAATGATCCTGCAGCTCCCAAATGCCGATAGTGGACGATTCGAGCGCAAGGTTCAGCCGCTGCGACAGTTCCATGAGCTTTGCTTCGCGCGTCTCCAGTTCGGCAATGTTGCGGTTGCGTTCGCC
>NZ_RZTV01000579.1:0-258 GCF_003997555.1 Mesorhizobium sp. M1A.T.Ca.IN.004.03.1.1
GCGGCCTTGCATTTCCTGGCCTCTTCAGCGGCGACCCTCGTGCCTTCACCGGTAATCCCGGCAATGATCGGAACGGCACCGTCGACCGCTTCAACATAAGTGTGGATGAGAGCAAGGCGCTCATCTTCCGTGAGGAACGTGCCTTCGCCGGCATGGCCGAGGATGACGAGGCTTTTGACGCCTTCCATCGAGACCAGCCATTTGGCGATTTTGGCGTTGGCTTTGTGATCAATTTCACCGTCGCGGGTGAAAGCGGTA
>NZ_RZTV01000056.1:0-467 GCF_003997555.1 Mesorhizobium sp. M1A.T.Ca.IN.004.03.1.1
TTCCGGCTCTCCGGCGACGAAGAAACAGGCGTCGCCGTCATCGAGGCCAAGCTGCGTGCGAATCGCATCGGTGCGCTCCTCGCCGATGTTCTTGGCAAGCGGTCCGGCGCCTTCGAGCTTATCGCCTTCCTTGCGCCAGAAGATGTAGCCAAGGCCCGGCTGGCCCTGGCTCTGCGCCCAGGCGTTCATGCGGTCGCAGAAAGCACGCGAGCCGCCTGTTTTGGCAGGGATCGCCCAGATCTGGACCTTCGGGTTGGAGGCGATCATGCCTGCGAAAACCTTGAAGCCGGAGCCGGCGAAATGCTCGGTCACGGCCTGCATGACGATCGGGTTGCGCAGATCGGGCTTGTCGGAGCCATATTTGCGGATCGCCTCGTCATAGGGGATGCGCGGCCATTCCTTGGTGACCGGCTTGCCTTCGGCGAATTCCTCGAAGATCGAGGTCATCAGCGGACCCATCGTGTCCC
>NZ_RZTV01000580.1:0-258 GCF_003997555.1 Mesorhizobium sp. M1A.T.Ca.IN.004.03.1.1
CGGCGCTCGAGCTGCTGGGCGATCGACTGTGCGACCAGCGTCGCGTCGACTTCGGGCTTGCGCACTTCGACGATGTTGAGGTGCGTTTCCGAATTGGTCATGTCCGACAGCTTCTTGCGGAGCTTGTCGATGTCGGCGCCCTTACGGCCGATGATGAGGCCCGGACGGGCCGAGTGGATCGTGACGCGGCACTTCTTGTGCGGACGCTCGATGACCACCTTGGAGATGCCTGCCTGCTTCAGTTCGCTCATGACGAAC
>NZ_RZTV01000581.1:0-258 GCF_003997555.1 Mesorhizobium sp. M1A.T.Ca.IN.004.03.1.1
GCCGATCCTGGCGCTACGTGAGGGCAGCGTCGAGCGCACCGGTCTCGTGCTGGCGACCAGGGGCGGCGCAGTAAAGCGCATCGCGCCTGCAGGCGAGAACGCTGCGACCGCACTCGACCTTGCATTCGAGTCCAGCCTTGCCGCCGCCAAGCCCCTGGCGGTGACGCCTGCGGATCGGATTCAGCCCGTCGAGATCGGCGGCACGATGCAGAGTTACTCCTGGACGCTCAACGACAGGACATGGGGCAACCATCAACC
>NZ_RZTV01000582.1:0-258 GCF_003997555.1 Mesorhizobium sp. M1A.T.Ca.IN.004.03.1.1
GTTCTTGAAGGCTCATACCCGGCGGCTCCTCCGGGCAACGGCGATCTTCGACTTGTAAGTGTTACGGCCTGGATTCTGCTGATCGACATGCGAGCGGGTCTCTTCCAGCAGCAGCTCGGCACTCTGCTCGCGCCGGGATGCCTCGGCGAAATCCTCGTTGAGCGATCGCAGGCAGCCGGCCTCGACGTAGCGGGTGATGACTTCCTCAGCCATCGGATGCCACTGAGCATCCGCCGGCGCCTTCACCACGGCGGCATA
>NZ_RZTV01000583.1:0-258 GCF_003997555.1 Mesorhizobium sp. M1A.T.Ca.IN.004.03.1.1
CAGAGCTTGCGGACTTCGCCCATCTCGCTTCTCTCGGTTTTGCCGACGGCGAGTTTCTCCAGGTCCAGAGACTTGTCGGCTGTCTTGAGGAGCTTCGACAGGGGATCGTCGTCTCGTACACGATCGGTCGTAACCAGCGTGAACGTGGAACGGGGAGGAGCTTTGTCGACAGCCTCCTTCAACCGTTCCAAGATCGAGAATGCTGTAGCGCCGATGAATTCGGGCTCAACCAGATCCTTGAAGCCGAACCGCCCAGCC
>NZ_RZTV01000584.1:0-258 GCF_003997555.1 Mesorhizobium sp. M1A.T.Ca.IN.004.03.1.1
TTTATAAAGCCGAACGTCGCATGGTCCTTCTCAAAGGGGATACCCCCATCTCGACATACCGGATTTCTCTTGGGCGAGCTGCCGATGAGGGTCCCAAGCAGCGGGAAGGCGACGAGAAAACACCGGAAGGGCGTTATGAAATAGTCTGGCGAAATTCGAAGTCCATGGCGCATCTGTTGCGACGACCGCATTGAATCCCTGCGTTCAAAGCCGATGATCCCGGGACCGACAGCGATCGATCAGCCCTTGACCTTCATC
>NZ_RZTV01000585.1:0-258 GCF_003997555.1 Mesorhizobium sp. M1A.T.Ca.IN.004.03.1.1
TGCTGTCGGTCTTCATCCGCGAGCCGGAATTCGTCGGCCAGACCAAGGACAAGCTTGCGACGGTCGAGGCCCAGCGCATCGTCGAGAACGCGCTGCGCGATCCCTTCGACCACTATCTTGCCGACAATCCGAACGAGGCGGCCAAGCTGCTCGACTGGGTGATCGAGCGCGCCGAGGAGCGCCTGCGCCGGCGCAAGGAAAAGGAAGTCAACCGCAAGACGGCGGTGCGCAAGCTGCGCCTGCCCGGCAAGCTCGCCG
>NZ_RZTV01000586.1:0-258 GCF_003997555.1 Mesorhizobium sp. M1A.T.Ca.IN.004.03.1.1
TCGTGAACAGCCTGTTTGCAACCGCCTTCAGCACCTTGTCACCGATCTCGTGGCCGTATGTGTCGTTCAGCCGTTTGAAATGGTCGATATCAAGAATGGCGACCGAGCTTGGCACTTTCAGCCGCAGGCATTCGTTCACCAGCTTCGGGCCATTGTCGTAGAAATAGCGGCGGTTATAAAGGCCGGTGAGATAGTCGCAGGCTGCAGCGGCCCTCAACTGGCGCATCTGCGCCAGTGTTTCCGCATTGTTGGCGATGC
>NZ_RZTV01000587.1:0-258 GCF_003997555.1 Mesorhizobium sp. M1A.T.Ca.IN.004.03.1.1
CTCGAACATCGTGCCGTACTGAAACTTCGAGACGGCACGCCGTTTAGCGCCTTGGTCGAAAGCTACACGGACAAAGTACTAGACTTTCCAGTTCCGCGCCTGCTTTCTCAATAGCGCTTCGGTAGCTCAGCATACTTGCTGAATTGCGCGGGATAAAAATCGACAGCCACTGCATGCGACAAAAGCGCCTGCCTTGCGGAAGCGTGCCGTCGGGCGACTGACTTGTCGATTCGTTGATCGCGGCGACGCACGATCCTG
>NZ_RZTV01000588.1:0-258 GCF_003997555.1 Mesorhizobium sp. M1A.T.Ca.IN.004.03.1.1
TTCCAGGCCACAGCATGGCGACGCTGTTCTCACTGCCCGAGCTTGTCGACGGGCAGGAGGCGCCGGACAGTTACCGCTCGGTGCAGGGTTATCCGAACAACGCCCTCAATCCGGCGGTGGAGTTCACCTATGAATTTCTCCGCAAGGTGTTCGACGGGATGGTGACGCTGTTTCCCGGCGAATATCTCCATATCGGCGGCGACGAAGTGGCGCATGGCTCCTGGCTTGCCTCGCCGCTCTGCAAGGCACTGATGGAGC
>NZ_RZTV01000589.1:0-258 GCF_003997555.1 Mesorhizobium sp. M1A.T.Ca.IN.004.03.1.1
GACGTTCGCGGCGCTCGCATTTTGTTCCGCATGGCCGATTTCTGACGCCTTCGCTGCTGCGCAGCCTATCTTCTGGAGCGCTTTACGGCCGGCCGATCAGCCCAAGGCGACGGTGCCGCTGTCGGGTAAGCCGGTGAGCGGTCCGCAGGGCGAAACACTCGCCTGGCATGGCGAGGAACATCCGATCGAATTGACGGGCTTCGTTCTGCCGATCGACCAGGATGGCGATCTTGTCTACGAATTCATGCTGGTGCCTTG
>NZ_RZTV01000057.1:0-462 GCF_003997555.1 Mesorhizobium sp. M1A.T.Ca.IN.004.03.1.1
GCTATATGTCCTCCACGCTGTTCTGGCTCTTCCCGTTCCCGCGCACGATCTTCCTGTTTGCGCCGCTCTTCTACCTGTTCTTCGACCTGGAAATCTTCACAGCCTCGGGCGGCGAGTTCCTCGCCTACACGCTTGCCTATATGCTCGTGAATCTGATGATGCAGAATTACCTCTACGGGTCGTTCCGCTGGCCCTGGATTTCAGAGCTCTACGAATATGTCCAGACGGTGCATCTGCTGCCGGCCGTCGTCTCGGTGATGCTCAATCCGAGGAAGCCGACCTTCAAGGTTACCGCCAAGGACGAATCGATCGCCGTCAGCCGCCTGTCGGAGATCAGCCGTCCCTTCTTCGTGATCTTTGCGGTGCAGATCATCGCGCTGATCATCACCTTCTACAGGATTTATGCCGAGCCCTATAAGGCCGACGTCACGCTTGTCGTCGGCGCGTGGAACATCATCAATC
>NZ_RZTV01000005.1:0-545691 GCF_003997555.1 Mesorhizobium sp. M1A.T.Ca.IN.004.03.1.1
GATGGATGCTGAAGCGTGGTAACTCCAGTCTCCTCGGTCCGGTCCGAATGGACAACCTCTCGAAAGCTCACACCTAGAACTCCTCTTGAAAGCGTATCTAGCTTCAAAGGGCGTGTCGAAACGCGGTCTCCGGCTCGGCTTCGGTCACAAGATCGAGGACATTTACGAAGCCGCAGTGGCCCTAGGAATGCCGCCGATTGGGAACGTGAAGATGATTGCCAACAACCTTGACCTGATGAATTCTCAGCAAGATTTTAGGTACCCGTCGGGGTACAAGCTGAATGTCCCGCCGCCGAGCTTCTGCCGAGAAACGTATAACGCTCTCCACACAGCGATCGAGCCGAGGATCCCCACCGAGGTACTGAAAGCCAACCTCAAATTTCATTGGGATTTTCGGGGGAAGACTGTCATTTGGAAGGACGAATAGCCCGAGGATGATCTTCCCCATCTACGTTGGCGTTCTTATGGCGCTGCTGTCAGCATCCGCCATTGGCGGTGGCGGCAAGGCGATCTTGTTGGGATGGCCGCCTCGCTGACAATGGCCGGGATGGGCACTCGCCGGCTGGCTAGGTTCTTAGCAGGCCATAGCCGGCTGTCTGGTGGAGATCGTCTTTCAGGGCTTTGATCGTCTGTGAAAGGTCGCGAACCTTGTCCATCAGCGTCTGAATGGTCGCCCCGATGGGCTGGATCTTAACGCCTCAATCGTCGCGAGAAGCTCAAGGTAGACGTGGTTCAATTGAACTTTCTCCCTTCGAGAGCTCTCAATGGTGATAGACATGTGCGACCAGGCTCGATCAATTGCCTGTTCGCTTATCCTTCATCGACAAGCGGACGCGTGCCGCCACCTCCCTTCCGTCACGCGAAGGACCCAGCCGGCGAGACCAGACGGCGTGCGTGGCGCAATCTTCTATGTGACGAGCGGCGAGATCGCGTGTGTCCCGCCGTGATGGGATCATCTATTCGTCGAGCGCGGCGCTGGCGCCATCATCGTCGATATCTGCAAACCCTGGGATGATCCAGCAGCTTCTCCTTCGACAGCAGCCCGGCGTCCTCGAGCGCCTCGAAATCCGGCAGCTGGCGCAGCGTGTCGAGCCCGAACTGCGACAGAAAAGTTTTGGTCGTCACATAGGTGTAGGGCGCGCCCGGCTGCGGGCTGCGCGGCCCCGAGGCGACCAGCTGCTCAGCGCGCAGCACGCCGATCAGGTCACGTGACACCTCCTTGCCGAAAAAGCTCGACAGCTCGCCACGGGTGATCGGCTGGAAATAGGCAATGCACATCAAGACAAGCGCCTCCGCCTGCGACAGTTCTTTTGCTCCCTCGCCCGCTGCCGTGCCGAAGGCTGCGTGAATGGCGTCGCCAAAAACCTTTTTGGTCCGGTGCTGCCAGCCGCCGGCGACCGCGACCAGCTCGTAAGGGCGGCCGGCGAGTTCGGCGCGAATGTCGTCGATGATCAGCTCGATATTGCAGTTTTTTCCCACCACCCGCGCGAGGACACTACGTGTCACCGGTTCATTTGCCGCAAAGATCACCGCTTCGACGCGGGCCATCCATTCGCACCAGCGCAGCTCCGGCGGCAGATGTTCCAGTTCGGTGTCGAGCAGCGCCGGCTGATCGTTTGGCTTGCGGCGGGCGGACGCTTCGCTCATCGCTACAGCCCGAACAGCCGGAATGTGGGGCGGCCGGAGAGCTCGCGCACGACCTCCAGTTGCTGCAGCCGTTCGAACAGCCGTCGCGATGCAAAGCGCGACAGATTGTCCGTCGTCAGCGATCCGGACACGGCGTCTTCACTGAGCAGCAGAAAGATTACGTCGCCGGCGCCTTTGGCGCGCAGTTTCGGCGCCACCGCCAGGAGTTTTTCGGCCCGGCGCGACAGCTCGGCGGCCAACCGACAAGCGTCCGCGGCGGCCGCGACGAGCGCGATGCAAACCGCCCGCTCAAAATTCTTGTCCCCGGGCCGGATGCGCCGGCCACCGCCGGCCTCGGTGCGGAAAGATGGTCCAAAACCCTGCGCCATTAGGAGCGGCAGGGGCTGCGGCCAGCCCAGGCGTTGCGCCAGTACCAGGTCGGCGAGCCACCAGCCAAAGAGTTCGGCATCGGGACGCATGGCGACGACCTCAGCGGCGATCGCCGCGGCGTCGAATGGCGCCGACCGCTGGGATACCCCGAGTTTTTCGATCTGCGTGCAAAGGTCGGCGAGCGCGGCGCCGTCCCAATGGAGGCCAAGCTGGTCGAGTATCTTCCCGAGCCGGCCGGGCGTAGCGGCGGGCGGCTGCCTGGCCAACTGCCGCCAGGCGCCAAAGACGGCGCCTGCGGGACCGGGGTCAGCACGTAGGGGACGCAAATGCCAGGCATCGCGCAAGGCGGCCGCATCCTCGGCGCGGCCGGCGAGCCGCATGCTGGAGGCGGCGCAGCGAACCGCCAGCCGCTGCCGCCAAGCGCCGGCCCAGGCTGCCTGCGCGCGGGCGAGCGTGTCGAGGGCACCCAGGGCGGCGCCGGCCCGGAAGGCGGCGTCGCCGTCACTCGGCGCGCCGGCGCTTGTGATCGCCCACGCGGGAACGGAGGGCGGCGCAGAGGAGCTGGCGGTCGCGGGATCGAGGTGAATCATAATTTGGAGAGTAAAGTGCCGGTGCGCTTTTCGCCATGATTTTCGTGCCAAAACGCACAGCCTGTCGGATCAGCACAACGACTGATAGTGTTGCATTATCAATCTCTTCACGAGTTCGTCCCTGCTAAGCCATTTGGCCAACAAGTAAGTCTCGACAGGGCACCTTTTTGCGCAGCCGGACGAAACTCCGTTCGGAAATGTGCCGGCTCGCGGCGTAGGAGCCTGCTCAGGTTCAGATGTCATGAAGGCATCTAACGCCCGATCTGCCGCGCAACTTCGGTCCCATATTCATTGCCGACGGGGTATCTGAGGGCGACGTTTTTTGCGGGTTTTTCCTGGTCGGCTTTGGAGGTGATGCTGGCGCCGATTGTCACAGGCTACTTCACTATCTGTTCCTTGACCGATGAGATCTTTTGCGCTGCGGCGCTCCCGTCTTTGCTGTGGGTCACCTTCTGACCCAAGCCCCAACGTACACACGCGGGAGTGTCCTACAAGCCATCGGTTTCGACAGATCGGATGGATTGGGCAGGCGAGCCCAAAAGCTGCGAGCTTAGAGCGGTTATAAATCGTAGTTGTAGCTGTGTAACAAACTGTGTAACAAAAAGCGCGAAAAGACTAGTATTTTCAGTATCATAGAGGTGAAAGGGAATCCCTCCCTCTCCGCCATCCTGCTTCGAGCTGCGCGCTTTCGCGGGACAAGCCTCAAATCCCTTAAGAGCGAGCGAGATACCCTCCGAAGCCTTGGCGAAGGAGCGCGACAGTCGCCCTCAGCAATATCCGAAATAGGTCATCAGCTCCTGAGCCTCACCTGCCTCGAAACGCGAGGCGAATTCCGCAGGCAGCTTCGATCGCCAGCCGCCCCTGTAGTCGGTGATCGGTTGGTTGACCTGCGTCGAACGGCGAGCCGAATGCGCCGTGCGAACTCTTCTTGCCCTTCCCCAGACGACCGGATGCCGGTGATAGTCCAGGATGGCAGCATCGAAGGCCACATCCATGAAGCGGCATAGCCGTTCGATGGAGAGCGCAGGCGACTCGATAAAGTCCTCGTAGCGCCACAACATGGCCCCGCCCCTCTCGATGCAGAGCATCGAGGCCCTGCTGTCGGCGACCCACCTTTGGAAAGCTCTGTCGAAATCGCCCTCGTAGCGCTGCCCGAGCGATGTCACGACATCGCGGCCATCGCGCGTCACCACGATGAAACGGGCATCCGGGATCGTCTCGCGTATCTGACGGGTGTAATGAATATGCCCGGGGGTTTTCTCGACCCAGACGCTCCGGCGCGAAATCGCCGCCTCAAGCAAAAGCAAGCTTAGCTTGGTCCATCTGGCGCCTTTGTCCGAGACAAAAGCGCTTGTCTCCCGCGGAACACTGAAGACATCCGGATGCGCTGCCAATATCCGGGCGAGCAAGGTCGACCCGGTATGACCGCAACCACAGATGAATATTGAGGCCCTCGGCTTTGGAATAAGCCGTACCACACCCTTGTTCACAATTCTTGTTCCCCCGGAAAGACTTTATTCGAACTGTTTGCCTCGAAGATTGCAACAGGAATGTTTCCACAGGAACGGCGCGGAACCACCGATCGGCGCCGTTCACATTTCAGCGTGCGGCGTATCGGGTGTATCGATGAAGCGCACGCGCTTGCCGCCACGGCCTGCCAGGACGTGCTCGGCCAAGGCCTCGACGGCCAGCGCGCGATGCTTCAGCCGGCGCTGAGCTTCTTCACCTGGCGCACGCTGGTGCGCGAGGCCGGCTTGCAGCCCTTGCACGCTGTAAACACCATGGTCGGGGCCATCCAAGGCGCAACTTGAAAGCGGGCGTTGCGCGCCGGCTGGGCGATTGGGTTTGAGTGCGAATGATCCGCCGTGGGTTGGGCCGGCCGAGCGTGAGCGCCGGCCGATTGTGCCTCAACCTGATCCGCCGGATTGATGCTCCGCAATCGCGCTCAGGAAGACCTCGCCGAATTCCTTGAGCTTGGCTTCGCCGACGCCGTTCACCGCGGCGAAGGCAGCGAGGTCGCGCGGGCAGCGCTCGGCCATGTCGATCAGCGTGCGGTCGGAGAAAACGACATAGGCCGGGACTTGGCGTTCCTTCGCCAGGCGCAGCCGCAGCGCCTTGAGCGTGGCGAGCAGCGCGGCGTCCAGGTCTTCGGCGTCCGCCGCGGCCTGGGCCGAACGCGCCTTGTCGCGCAGGGAACGGTGCCGCGTCTCGACGCGATACTCGAAGGCGATCTCGCCGCGCCCGAGCGCGCGGCCGCTCTCGGAAATGGCAAGGCCGCCATAGCCGTCCGGGTCCGGCACCAGGAACCCGCCCGCCACAAGCTGGCGGATCAGCGACAGCCACGCGGGGCGCTTGTGTGCCGCGCCGGTGCCGAAGCTGGCAAGCCTTTGATGACCTCGGGCCAGCACCTTTTCGGTCTCGTGGCCAAGCAGGATGTCGACGATGTGGGAGGCCCCGAACCGCTCGCCGGTTTGCGCCACGGCCGAAAGGATGATGCGCGCCTCGATGCTTCCGTCCGCGCGCGGCGCCTGGCTGAGGCAGTTGTCACAATTGCCGCAAGGCGAGGCGCCTTCGCCGAAATAGCCAAGCAGGACCTGGCGCCGGCATTGCGTCGTCTCACAATAGCCGATCAGCGTGTCCAGCCGGCCATGCGAGCGCCGCCTGTGCTCCGGCGAGGCATTCTCGTCGTCGATGAACAGGCGCCGCGTGCGGATGTCGCCGAGGCCGTAGAGCATATGCGCCTCGGCCGGCCGCCCGTCGCGGCCGGCACGGCCGATCTCCTGGTAATAGGCCTCGAGGCTCGCCGGCAGGTCGGTGTGGAAGACATAGGCGACGTCCGGCTTGTCGATGCCCATGCCGAAGGCGATGGTCGCCACCATGACCACGCCGGACAGCGTCATGAAAGCGTTTTGGTTCGCGTCCCGCGCCTCCTTGCTCATGCCGGCATGGTAAGCGAGCGCGGTGACGCCGTTCTTTTCGAGGAAGGCCGCCATCTCCTCTGTCTTCCTGCGCGACAGGCAATAAACGATGCCGCTCTGTCCCGCATGGCGTTCGACGAAACGCAGCAGCTGGCGCTTGCTGTCCTGCTTCGGCTCGATGGCAAGCTTGATGTTCGGCCGGTCGAAGCCCAGCACCAGCGTGTCGACACACTCGGCAAACAGCCGCGCCGAAATGTCGGTGCGCGTCGTTTCGTCCGCGGTCGCGGTCAGCGCGATCATCGGCACTTTCGGAAAGAGGTCCCGCAGGCGCGCAAGGTCCTCATATTCGCGCCGAAAGGCTGGCCCCCATTGCGAGATGCAATGCGCCTCGTCGACGGCGATCAGCCGGATGTCGAGCCTGGCCAACGCGTCGAGCATCCGCTCGGTCATCAGCCGCTCCGGCGCCAGATAGAGCAGACGCGTCTGGCCCGAGGCGACGCGGCGCCACGCCGCGACATTGGCATCGCGATCGAGCGAGGAGTTGATCGTATCGGCGGCGACGCCGGCGAGCCGCAGCGCCGCGACCTGGTCCTGCATCAGCGCCACCAGCGGCGAGACGACGATGGTGAGCCCGCCAAGGACCAGCGCCGGAACCTGGTAGCAGAGCGACTTGCCGGCGCCGGTCGGCATGACCGCCAGCACGTGGCGGCCGCACAGCAGCGTCTCTATCACGTCGGCCTGACCGGGCCGAAAATCGTCGAAGCCGAACACGTCCTTCAGCACGCGACGCTTCGGATCGCGTCCCTCCGCCGCAATGCCCGCCACCGATGCCCGCCCCGCCATCGCGTTTTGCATTGAGAGTGATTCCCGGTTTCGGCTGAGGTCACGTTCTTAAGGCGCGGATCGCCCGAACGCCATCGCAACCCGCGCTGTCCGCCGTTTTTGCCTGGCGATGCCGCCGTCTCTGCCGGAGGTGTCGGCTCCTCCCTGCGCCGCAACCCGGCGATACTGAGATGGCAGGGCAAGGCGGTCGGCAGTGTCCACTGAGCCGAGGTTAGCAAAGGCAGGGCGCGTCAGACTCCGAGCCGGCTCCATAGATCCGCAATCGATCTTCGCAGCCCGGCAGCCCGCAGTTCCCCCGGTCGGATTTCGGCCAGCGCGATGCCGCTCTCACCCGCGATGGCATAGAGCAGCCAGGTCCGGCCATCCTCCTCGAAAATGGCCGGATCGCGCAGCCCGTTCTCCTTGCTTCTTGCCACGCCCGCCTTGCTGTGGCGAACCGGCAGGCCGGCGCCCTCGTAGTCGGTGCCGGGTCTCAGCAATTCGGTCCTGCCGCGCACGACCCAGCGCCGCCAGTCCTTGGAAAGGTCGATGCTGCCGTAAATCACGCGCTCCGGCGCGTCGCCCTTGCGCGTATAATAGACAATCAGCGAATCCCCATTCTTCTGCACCGCCACATGCCGCGGCCGAACCCGGCTCGAGCCCGGCAGCACGACCGGCCCTTCCTCGAAACCGGAAAGACCATCGATAGATCGGCGAAGCCTGATACTGCCGGTGCCGAAAAGCCCATACCACCAGCCGTCGTGCCGAAAGATCCGCGCATAGAACGGCCCTAGCGCCTGGGGACTGGGGTTGAAGCAAAGGCCGTCGACCGATGTCGCCGCAAAGGTCGTCTGCTCGCGGCCATGTCGCTCGGGGCCGTGAAAATACATGACGATGCGTCGGGTCTGCTCGTCGACATGCACGTCGGGAGAGGCGATGTGATCCCTCAGAAAAGGACATTCGCCAAGCGAAAGCACGCCGCCCGGGTGGATGCGCCAAGGGCCTTGCAGCGTATCTGAATAGGCTAGGCGGATGTAGGTGCCGTTGTGATGCGCGAAATAGAGGTGATACGTTGCGAGCCGGCCGGTCGCCCAGGCCGGCATCCTCACCAGCGATGGGCCGTTTATGCTGGTTCCCTCATCGCCCGGCAGCATATCGGGCGTAATCAAAGGTCCGCGCCGTTCGGCTGAAATACCGAGCATCGACGTCATGCGTTTGCCCACTCCGGCATGTCATAGCCGAACTCGTCACAGAACCCTCTCAGCCGGGCGAGGAAGGCGGGGGGCAGGGCTTTGAGATAGGCAAGGTATTCCTCGTTCCGTTCCCACTTCTTGAGCGATGTTGCCCGTATCGGGTTACCGGCATCCTCGCTGAAGCGGATACGCGGCCTGAGGTCGAATGCTCGCGCGATCCTCTCCTGGACCTCGTCCGGCCGAGCGATCATGTCCTCGTAGCGGACATAGACGATCGCGCGGTCCGGCTGCGCCTTTCTCAGCCGCAGCAAGGCCTCGTATTCGGCCAGCCAGCGTTCGGAGGTGACATGGAACCGGCGCTCCGCCCTGCTTTCCGGATGCGAGCTGGTGAGCACGTCGAAAGGATGGCGAACGCAATAGATCAGGCCAATGGCGGCGGGCAATTTCGCCAGATGCATATGACCCCGATCCGTGCGCTTGACGACAAGGTTGGTTTCGGAGCGGTCCAACATATCCAGCTGGGTGTATTTCGCTTCGGCTCGATGGACGAAGGTGTCCTCGAAACACCCCATCAGGCGCTGGGTCAGCGTCGTTCCGCTGCGCGCGCAGCCGGCAATGAATATCTTCTTGTAAGGCGCCGAGCGTCCAGCAAACCAAAGCCGCCACAGCCGCTTCACATCCAGCGCCAAGCGCCGAACCTCTCTGATCGGCCGCCTGATGGCCTTGCGCAAAAAGGCTTCTGATTTTCGTGCGACGTCCATTTCCGACTTCCGCTCCCGCCGGCTTAGTTCATCCGTGCCAAAGCTGCGGCGCGCCGTCTCTTTGGCCGATATGCCGGCAGAGTGCCAGTCCTCTTCGTTAAACCTATCTTCACCATGTTGCGGCACCGTTGTCGTCCTGCGGCAATGTTTGAGTACCGCGGCGGCGCCACCTGCGCCCAGGCAACAAACCCGCGCCTCACGGCGCGGGTTTTTCTTTGGCAACAGGAATACCGCTATAGGAAGTCGGCCCGATAAGGCGCAAAACTGTCGACCAGCCGCCCCGCTTCCAGCGCCCTGCCGCCGTGCACCAGGTTGGACGGCACGATGAAGCTGCTTCCCGCTGCCAGGATCTCTGACTTGTCGTCGATGGTGACTTCGAAGCGGCCTTCGGCGACATAGCTTGCCTGGACGTGCGGATGCGAATGCAGCGCGCCGAGGCCGCCCTTGTCGAAGGCGAATTCGACCATCATCAGTTCGGCCGTGTGCACCAGCACGCGCCGTCTGTTGCCGTCGGGCGTCGGCTCCCAGGCTTTTTCGCCGGCATGTGAAAAGAGAGGCGTCACCGCTTAGCTTCCGTTCGAAATTGGCAGAATGGTCACCGCGCCAGCCAGCCGCCGTCCACCGGCATCACCGCGCCATGCATGTAGTCCGACGCGGGCGCGAGCAGGAAAACGGCCGCGTCGCCGATGTCGCCCGGCCGGCCCCAGCGCCCCGCGGGAATGCGTCCGAGGATGGCGGCGCTGCGGTCGGGGTCGGCGCGCAAGGCTTCGGTGTTGTTGGTTTGGATATAGCCCGGCGCGATGCCGTTGACGTTGATGCCTTTCGCCGCCCATTCGCAGGCGAGCAGCCTCGTGAGGCCAAGCACACCATGTTTCGAAGCGGTGTAGGAGGCGACGCGGATGCCGCCCTGGAAGCTCAGCACCGAGCCTATGTTGACGATCTTGCCGCGCCGCCCGGGCTCGGCCAGCACGCGTCTGGCAAAACTCTGGCAAAGCCGGAAGACCGTCTTCAAATTGATGTCCATCACCTCGTCCCAGTCGGCTTCGGTCAGATCGACCGCGTCGGCGCGCCGTATGATGCCGGCATTGTTGACCAAGCCGTCGAGCGGTCCCTTCTCGTCCCATATCCGGTCGAGCATGACGGCAGCCGCGGCAGGATCGCCGAGATCGGCGGCCACGGTTTCGAACTGGCCACCAATGGCCGCGATCTTCTCCGCGGTTTCATCCATCGCCGAGCGCCCGACGCCGATGACGGCGCCGCCGGCGCGCGCGACCGACACTGCAATGCCTTGGCCGATGCCGGTGTTGGCGCCGGTTACGAGGATGCGATTTCCCGCAAGGCTGAAGGCGAAAAGATCGCTCACTTGAGCTGGTCCATCGCCACCTGGTCGACGTCGATATGGTCGACATTGTCGCCGGCCATGGCCCAGATGAAAGCGCCGGTGTGTGTCTGGTCCATCTCTACCTTGCTCGAATGATTATCCGGTCGACGCAGCCGCCACGGACTTTGCGTAATAGGCCTGCCGCGCCTGCAGGCGCTCGCGGTAGCGCTGCTGGCTGGAGGTGAGATGTGCCCGCATCGCCTCGCGCGCGGCGTTGGCGTCGCCCGCCGAAATCGCGTTGAGGATCACCAGATGCTCGCGCTGCAGGCCGCGCTGGTACTCGTCGGACTGGACGAGCTCGGCCGACCAGGGCGAGGTGACGTCGCAGGGGATGGCGCGGCGGCCGAGCACGTCGAGCATCTCGACATAGAACGGGTTATTGGTGGCGCTGGCGATTGCCCTATGGAAGGCGAGATCCGCCGGACCGGTCGGCTGGCTGGCGAGCAGAAGCCGCTCGAACTCGAAGAAAGCCTCCTGGATCGCCGCCTCTTGCGCCGCGTTGCGGCGGATGGCGGCAAGGCCGGCCGATTCGATCTCGATCGCCAGCCGCACCTCGAGCACGTTGAGCGCGATCGAATCCTTGGCGCCCATATCGGCGGCTAAAACGCCGAGCGTGGTGGAGATGTGTTCGGTTACGAAGACGCCGGCGCCCTGCCGCGCCTCGACGAGACCGTCGGCGGCAAGCTTTGCCAGCGCCTCGCGAATGACGGTGCGGCTGACGCCAAAGGTTTCCGTGAGCTGCCCTTCGGTCGGCAGCTTGTGCCCGGGCGGGATCTCGCCCGCCAACAGCTGCTTGCGGATCGCCGCGACCACCGTTTCCGACAGCTTCGGCTTCCGTTCGACCCTGAGATCCGTCATGGGCCCGGCCACCGTCGCACTCCTCTATCTGAACGCCCTATTTGAGGACGCCTACTTGAAGACACTTGGCAACCACAGCGAGATCGCGGGAATATACGTCACCAGCGCCAGAACCACGATACCCGCGCCTTAGAACGGCCAGTTCGAGCGTATCGCTTCCCAGACCGTGATCTTGCCGAACTTCATGCCCTTCAAATCCTGGCGCCCGGCTCAGAGCCGGTACGCCTTCTTGGCAAGCGTGTAGGCAAGCTCGCGCGCCAGCTCATGCGCTTCCTCCTCGCGCAGCCGATGTTCGGCGACGAGCCGCGCCAGGAAGGCGCAGTCGACACGCCGCGCGACGTCGTGGCGCGCCGGGATCGATGGAAAGGCGCGCGTGTCGTCGTTGAAGCCGACCGTATTGTAGAAGCCCGCCGTCTCGGTGGTCATTTCGCGGAAGCGGCGCATGCCTTCCGGGCTGTCGTGGAACCACCAGGCCGGCCCAAGCTTCAGCGCCGGATAGACGCCGGCGAGCGGCGCCAGCTCGCGCGCATAGCTCGTCTCGTCGAGCGTGAACAGGATGATCGTCAGGTCTCGCTCCAGCCCGACGCAGTCGAGCAGCGGCTTCAGCGCCGTCACATAGTCGGTCCGGGTCGGGATATCGAAGCCCTTGTCGCGGCCGAATTTCTGGAAAACAGCCGGCGAATGATTGCGCCACGACCCGGGATGGATCTGCATTACCAGCCCATCGTCGCGACTCATCTTGGCCATCTCGGTCAGCATCTGGGCGCGGAACAGTTTTCGCTCGCGCTCGTCCTCCGAACCGCGGCGGATGCTGTCGAACAGCTCCTGCGCCGCCGTGTCGGAAAGATTGGCGGTGTCGGCGGTCGGATGGCCGTGATCGGACGAGGTGGCGCCGAATTCCTTGAAATAGGCGCGGCGCTTTCGGTGCGCCTCGAGATAGCCGGCCCATGTGCCGGTGTGGCATCCGGTGATTTCGCCCAGGCGATCGAGATTGGCTAGAAACCCTTCGAAGTCGGGATCGACCACGGCGTCCGGCCGGTAGGCGGTCACGACGCGGCCCTGCCAACCGCTGTCACGGATCATCCGATGCCATTTGAGATCGTCGAGCGCCCCTTCGGTGGTGGCGATCACCTCGATGTTGAAGCGCTCGAACAGCGCCCGCGGCCGATAGTCGGCGCGCTGAAGCAACGCCGCGATCGTGTCGTAGCACCGATCGGCGGTGCTGGCGTTGAGCGGCTCGTCGATGCCGAACAGATGCTCGAACACATGGTCGAGCCAGAGCCGGGTCGGCGTGCCGCGGAAGAGATAGTAATGCTCGGCAAAGCGGCGCCAGATCGTTCGGCCGTCGGTCTCGACCGGTGCACCGTCGAGCGTCGGCACGCCGAGTTCTTCCAACCGAACGCCCTGGCTGAACAGCATGCGGAAGATGTAGTGGTCCGGCACGATCAGGAGCTGCGCCGGGTCGGGAAAGGGTTTGTTGAGCGCATACCAGCGCGGGTCCGTGTGGCCATGCGGGCTGACGATCGGCAGGTCCTTGACCCCTGCATGAAGGGCGCGAGCCAGCGTTCGCGTTTCCGGCGCGAACAGCAGGTCCGGATCAGTCAATGCAGCCACTTCGCTCCTCCCAGGCTAACCCATTGGTAGATTGACAAAGAGTAATGTCAACATACAAAAACCAGCTAGTTGTATGATGACTTTTGCATAAAGCCCGGCCATTGTACGGGGCAGCGGGGGGTGCTACGCCGCTGCCGCCATTCCTGCCAGGCTCGACGCGCCGATCGGAGACTTCAAACCAATGAACAGCCGAATGTCGAACGCCACGATCGCGCAGCTGCCGGGCACAATCGCCATACCCCGCTACGATCGCGGCGCCGTGACGCCCGGCATCGTCCATCTCGGCGTCGGCGCCTTCCATCGCGCTCATCAGGCGGCCTATGTCGACGCCTCCCTGGCTGATGGCGAGACGGGTTGGGGCATCACTGGCGTCTCGCTGCGCAGTCCCGACACACGCGATGCGCTGTCGCCGCAGGACGGTCTCTACACGCTGGCGGTGAGGGAAAGCGCCGGCGAGCAGTTGCAGGTCATCGGCTCGATCCTGTCGTTGCTGGTGGCGCCCGAAGATCCGGGCGCCGTGCTTACCGCGCTCACCGATCCGCGCACCCGCATCGTCACGCTGACCATCACCGAAAAGGCCTATCTAAGGGCCGCCGACGGCAGGCTCGACGAAACTCATCCCGACATCGTCCACGATCTGGGAAACCCTGGATCGCCGAAGACGGCGCATGGTTTTCTGGCCGAGGCGCTTGCGCGCCGCCGCGCCGCCGGCACGCCGCCCTTCACGGTGCTGTGCTGCGACAACCTTCCGGCCAACGGCGCCACGCTGCACAAGCTGTTGCTCGAGTTCGCGAAACTGCGCGACTTACGGCTCGCTCGACAGGGCGATGCCGGGCTCGCTCGACAGGACGATACCGAACTCGCCAGCCATGTCGCCAACGAAGTGGCCTTCCCGTCTTCCATGGTCGACCGCATCGTGCCGGCGACCACCGACGCCGACCGCGCCCGCATCGCCGGCGAGCTTGGTCTCGAGGATGCCTGGCCGGTGATGACCGAGCCGTTCCGGCAATGGGTGATTGAGGATCGTTTCCCCACCGGGCGGCCGGCCTGGGAGAAATTCGGCGTCACCATGGTCGAGCATGTCGGTCCCTTCGAGGACATGAAGCTGAGACTGCTCAACGGCGCGCATTCCGGCATCGCCTATCTAGGGCTGCTCAGCGGCCACGCGACCGTCGACCGCGCCTTCGCCGACCCGTCGATCCGACGGTTTGTCGACGCATTGTGGGCCGAAGCCGTGCCGACGCTGCCCCAGGATGCAGGCCTTGATACCGCCGCCTACACCGCCGAGCTCGCCCAGCGCTTCTCCAACACCGCGCTTGCTCATCGCACCGCGCAAATCGCTAATGATGGCAGCCAGAAGCTGCCGCAGCGCATCGTCGCTTCCGCGCTTGCCCGGCTGGAGGCGGGCCTGCTGCCGGAACATCTGTCGCTGGTTGTCGCCGCCTGGATCGCCGCATGCTCCGCGCGCGGTGGCAGCTTGCCCGAGGGTCATTTCACCGACCCGCTCGACGACGCCCTCAGCAACCTGTTCGGCCGCAATCTGCCGACGGCAACAATGGCCGAGGCCGTGTTCGACCTCGCCGGCTTTGCCAAAGATCATCCGGAGCGACAGAAATTGATCGAGTTTGTCGCGACGCATTTCGTCCATTTCAAGCAGGGCGGTCCGAAGCTGGCTCTCGCGGCGCTCGGCATCGGCAAGGAACCGCCCCGGCTGGCCGAGTAGCGCGTCTCTGAACCGAGACTACTCGCCCGTGCGGCAGAGTAGGCCCCGTCCAGAACAGGCGCACTGCCTTGCCAACGAGATTGCCGTACGGCACCGTGCCCGGTGAAGCGGCTGTCGGCCAAATTGTCGCGATTGTCGCCGAGCATGAAATATTCATCAGGCGGCACGACGATTTCCGGCGTGTCGTCGCCTGCCGAACTCGTGTCGGGGTCGATCACCCAAACAAGAAGATAGAGCGGCTCGCCGTTTGCATGAAACCGCAAGACACCCTGACAAGCAGGGCGAACTGTCTCCCAAACGAGAAAACGGGCAAACGAGGCAAACAAAAAAGCGGGGCAAGCCCGCTCTCTTTCAGTCCATCCTAAGATGCCGCCGTCAGGCCGGCAGCAGCGCGCCTTCCAACGTGGTGAGCTGGCTGAGAAACTGCTCTGCCTTGCTGCGGGCTTCGTCGTCCTTGGCGTCGGCGGCGTCTTCCCTGGCTTCCTGGATGCGGCGGGCGAGATCAGCGCGGTCGATGTCGCCGACGGCGACCGCCGATTCGGCCAGCAGCGTGCAGCCGGAAGGCAAGATGTCGGCGAAGCCGCCGAACACGACGTAGCGCTCTTCCTTGCCTGCCGCTGTTTTCACCGTGACGACGCCGGGCTTGATCGTGGTCATGACCGGAGCGTGCTGCGCCATCACGGTCATCTCGCCTTCGGCGCCCGGGATGACGACGGACTCGACCTGCTCGGAAACGAGCAGCCGCTCCGGCGAGACCAATTCGAACTTGAAAGCTTCAGCCATGCCAATCTAGCGAGTAGGAATAGCGAGTAGCGAGTAGTGAAAAACTCGGCCGGCCCACTGATCCCTATTCGCTACTCCCTATTCGCTATTCGCTTCTTTACGCCGCTTCAGCCGCCAGGCGCTGCGCCTTCTCGACCGCTTCCTCAATGCCGCCAACCATGTAGAAGGCCGCTTCCGGCAGGTGGTCGTAGTCGCCGGCGCAAAGGCCCTTGAAGCCCTTGATGGTGTCGGCGAGGTCGACCAGCTTGCCGGGCGAGCCGGTGAACACTTCGGCGACGAAGAACGGCTGCGACAGGAAGCGCTCGATCTTGCGGGCGCGGGCAACGGTCTGCTTGTCCTCTTCCGACAGCTCGTCCATGCCAAGGATGGCGATGATGTCCTGCAGCGACTTGTAGCGCTGCAGGATCGACTGCACCTGGCGGGCGACCTGGTAGTGCTCCTCGCCGACGACCATCGGGTCGAGCATACGCGAGGTCGAGTCGAGCGGATCAACGGCCGGGTAGATGCCCTTTTCCGAGATCGCGCGGTTGAGCACGGTCGTGGCGTCGAGGTGGGCGAAGGACGTGGCCGGCGCCGGGTCGGTCAAGTCGTCGGCCGGAACGTAGATGGCCTGCACCGAGGTGATCGAACCCTTGGTCGTGGTCGTGATGCGCTCCTGCAGCGCGCCCATGTCGGTGGCGAGCGTCGGCTGATAGCCCACGGCCGAGGGGATGCGGCCGAGCAGCGCCGACACTTCCGATCCCGCCTGGGTGAAGCGGAAGATGTTGTCGACGAAGAACAGCACGTCCTGGCCCTGGTCGCGGAAATACTCGGCGACGGTGAGGCCGGTCAGGCCGACGCGGGCGCGCGCGCCCGGCGGCTCGTTCATCTGGCCGTACACCAGCGCGGCCTTCGAGCCCTGGCCGCCGCCCTTCTTGTTGACGCCCGATTCGATAAACTCGTGATAGAGGTCGTTGCCTTCGCGGGTGCGCTCGCCGACGCCGGCGAACACCGAGAAGCCGCCGTGGGCCTTGGCGACGTTGTTGATCAGCTCCTGGATCAGCACGGTCTTGCCGACGCCGGCGCCGCCGAACAGGCCGATCTTGCCGCCGCGGGCGTAAGGCGCCAGCAGGTCGAGGACCTTGATGCCGGTGACCAGGATCTGCGCTTCCGTCGACTGGTCGACATAGGCCGGAGCCGGCTGGTGGATGGCGCGCATTTCGACGGCGTCGACGGGGCCGGCCTCGTCGACCGGCTCGCCGATGACGTTGATGATGCGGCCGAGCATGCCCGGGCCGACCGGCACCGAAATCGGTCCGCCGGTGTCATAGACATCCTGGCCGCGCACGAGACCTTCGGTCGAGTCCATGGCGATGCAGCGCACGGTGTTCTCGCCGAGATGCTGGGCGACTTCGAGGACCAGGCGGTTGCCGACATTGTCGGTTTCCAGCGCATTCAGAATGGCCGGCAAATGATCTTCGAACTGGACGTCGACGACGGCGCCGATGACCTGGCGCACCTTGCCGGCGGCGCCGACCCGCTTCGCCGCAACGCTGGCCGCCTTCGCCGGAGCCGCTGCCTTGGCCGGAGCGGCCGCCTTCTTGGCCGGAGCGGCATTCGCGGCTGCTGCCGGAGCCTTTGCCGCCTTGGGGGCCGGTGCCGCCTTGGCGGCGGTCTTCGGGGTAGCTGCTTTCGCCATCGTCTTTGCCCTTTTCGTCTGTCTGTTGCTCACGCCTTCTGCCGCGAGGTCGATGGCCTCGGCGGCGGGGCGCGCCTAGAGCGCCTCGGCGCCCGAAATGATTTCGATGAGTTCCTTGGTGATCTGCGCCTGCCGCTGGCGATTGTAGGTAATCGACAGCCTGTTGATCATGTCGCCGGCGTTGCGCGTCGCATTGTCCATCGCGCTCATCTTGGCGCCCATCTCGCCGGCCGCGTTTTCCAGCAGCGCGCGGAAGATCTGCACCGCGATGTTGCGCGGGATGAGGTCGGAGAGGATCTCGCCCGGCTCCGGCTCGTATTCGTAGACGGCCGTGGCGCCGTTGCTCGTCTCGGCAGCGGCGGAAGCAGGGGCCGCCGGGATGATCTGCTGCGCCGTCGGAATCTGGCTGATCACCGACTTGAACTGCGAATAGAACAGCGTGCAGACGTCGAAGCCGCCCTGGTTGAACAGGTTGATCACCTTGCGCGCGATCGCATCGGCATTGACGAAGCCGAGCGTTTTGACCTCGCGCAGGTCGACGCGCTCGAGGATCAGCGAGCCGTACTCGCGGCGCAGGATGTCAAAACCCTTCTTGCCGACGCAGATGATCTTGACCTGCTTGCCGTCGGCGAGAAGCTTACGAATATGCTCGCGGGCCAGGCGCGCGATCTGGGAATTGAAGCCGCCGCACAGGCCGCGCTCGGCGGTGCAGACGATGAGCAGATGCACGTCGTCCCTGCCGGTGCCCGTCATCAGCGCCGGGGCATCGCCGCCGCCGCCAATCGCCTGGGTGATGTTGGCCAGCACCGCCCCCATCCGCTCGGAATAGGGACGCGCCGCTTCGGCCGCTTCCTGCGCGCGACGCAGCTTCGCCGCGGCGACCATCTGCATCGCCTTGGTGATCTTCTGCGTCGCCTTGACCGAGGCGATACGGTTACGAAGGTCTTTTAATGAAGGCATGCTTCAAACCTGATCCCGTGCGTCCGGCTGTTCGTTAAGCGAAGGTCTTGGCGAAGGCGTCGATCTCGGCCTTGAGCTTGCCGCGCAAGTCGTCCGACAGCGCCTTCTCCTTGCGGATGCCGTCGAGCACGTCCTTGCCGGCCGAGCGCATGTGGCTGAGCAGGCCGTGCTCGAACTTGCCGACCTGGTTCAGCGCCAGTTTGTCGAGATAGCCATTGACGCCGGCGAAGATCACTGCGACCTGCTCTTCGGTCTTGAGCGGCGAGAACTGCGGCTGCTTCAGGAGCTCCGTCAGGCGCGAACCGCGATTGAGCAGACGCTGGGTGGCGGCGTCGAGGTCGGAGCCGAACTGCGCGAAGGCCGCCATTTCGCGGTACTGCGCGAGCTCGCCCTTGATCGAGCCGGCGACCTGCTTCATCGCCTTGACCTGCGCCGAGGAGCCGACGCGCGACACTGACAGACCGACGTTCACCGCCGGGCGGATGCCCTGGAAGAAGAGGTTGGTCTCGAGGAAGATCTGGCCGTCGGTGATCGAGATCACGTTGGTCGGGATGTATGCCGACACGTCGTTGGCCTGCGTCTCGATGATGGGCAGCGCGGTCAGCGAGCCGTTGCCATTATCGTCATTGAGCTTCGCGGCGCGCTCCAGCAGGCGCGAATGCAGGTAGAACACGTCGCCCGGATAGGCTTCGCGACCCGGCGGGCGGCGCAGCAGCAGCGACATCTGGCGGTAGGCGACGGCCTGCTTCGACAGGTCGTCATAGCTGATGAGGGCATGCATGCCATTGTCGCGGAAATATTCGCCCATGGTGCAGCCGGCGAACGGCGCCAGGAACTGCATCGGCGCCGGATCCGACGCGGTGGCGGCGATGATGATGGAGTAGTCGAGCGCGCCGCGCTCCTCGAGCACCTTGACGAACTGCGCGACGGTCGAGCGCTTCTGGCCGACAGCGACGTAGACGCAGTAGAGCTTCTCCTTCTCCGGGCCGTTGTCGTGCACCGACTTCTGGTTCAGCATCGTGTCGAGGATGATGGCGGTCTTGCCGGTCTGACGGTCGCCGATGACCAGCTCGCGCTGACCGCGGCCGACCGGGATCAGCGCGTCGATGGCCTTGAGGCCGGTCGACATCGGCTCATGCACCGACTTGCGCGGAATGATGCCGGGCGCCTTGACGTCGACGCGGCGGCGTTCGGTCGCCTGGATCGGGCCCTTGCCGTCGATCGGATTGCCGAGCGCGTCGACCACGCGGCCGAGCAGGCCGGGACCGACCGGAACATCGACGATGGCGCCGGTGCGCTTGACGGTGTCGCCTTCCTTGATGTCACGGTCGTTGCCGAAGATGACGACGCCGACATTGTCGGCTTCGAGGTTCAGCGCCATGCCGCGGATGCCGCCCGGGAATTCGACCATCTCGCCCGCCTGGACGTTATCGAGCCCGTAGACGCGGGCAATGCCGTCACCGACGGACAGAACCTGGCCGACTTCGGAGACCTCGGCCTCCTTGCCGAAATTCTTGATCTGGTCTTTCAGAATTGCGGAAATTTCCGCGGCGCGGATGTCCATCAGCCGACCTCTTTCAGTGCAAGCTTGAGCGAATTGAGTTTGGTTTTGAGCGACGTATCGATCTGGCGCGAGCCCATCTTGACGATCAAGCCGCCGAGCAGCGACGGGTCGACGGTCATAGCGATGGCCACGTCCTTGCCGGCGATGCCCGTCAGCGTCGCCTTGAGTTCGGCCTGCTGCGCATCCGTCAGCGCATGCGCGGAGGTGACTTCGGCGGACGCCTCGCCACGGTGGTCGGCGGCAATCTGGCGGAACGCCTTGATCATGCCGGGCACGGCGAACAGGCGGCGGTTGCGGGCGACGACGCGCAGGAAATTGCCGACGAGGCCGGTGATGTTGGCTCTGGAGATGATCGCCCCGATCGCCTTGGCCTGATCGTCGCTGGAGAACACCGGGCTGTTGATGAGCCGGGCAAGGTCGGCGCTGCCGTTCAGCATCGCCTCGAAATCGTTGAGGTCGGCCTCGACCTGGGCGACCGAATTTTCCTGCAGCGCGAGCTCGAACAACGAGCTTGCATAGCGCTCTGCGACAGCTGAGATTGGCGATGACGATTGGGCCACGGACCGTCTTTTCTCTTGTCTGACAGGCCGCAGATTGTTGGCGCGAGCGAAAACTCTGGCTAAATCTTTGACCTTACTACGATTTTTCCAAGCACGGAGAGATGGCTTCCGCTATCCCCGGCCGAAAGTCGATTGCCGTCTAGCACAGGCCTTTTGAGACCGCAATGCATCGTCCGGCATGGTTTTCAGGCACTTTTGTCGCATCAGGCGGCGAAGGCCGAGCCTGAGCGGCGGATTAGTCACGAATTCACGGTACGAAGCCGAAGGCGAAGGCAAGCGGCAGCGCCGCCAGGGCCAATTCAACCACGATGGAAGCCCAGTTGAAAGGTGTATTGGCGCCGTCCGACATCATCGACAAAAGCCGACCGAAAGCGGTGAACAGCCATGAGAAGCCGAGCGCCATATAGAGCAGCGGCTGCGCGAGCAGGATGCAACACAGGCTGACGCCGAGATAGAAGCCCGACATGCGGCCGCGCCCTTCGGCGATCGCCGCCGCTTTCTCCGGCTTTGCCTGCAGGCGCAGGATGCGGAAGGCGAGATTCGGCGCCAGGAAGAGGACGAGGCCGATGAGCAGCGTCACGACGGCGCTCGACCATGCCAGCCACTCGCCCTGGCTCGCCGGCCACGGAAACGCGAACTCCATCTGATCCCCCTCGTAAAGTCTTGTTCTGAAATTGCCGGCATTCTAGCCGAGGAAAATCCGCGCGCCAGATGTCGGCCGGCACATTTGAAAAGACCGCAAGAGAAGAAGCGACAGAACAGCGCCCGATCAGGACAATGCGAAGTCGATCGCTGCCTCGGCATGGATGCGCGTGGTGTCGAACACCGGCATGTCGAAATCGCCCTGGCCGATCAGTATGGTGATCTCGGTGCAGCCCATGATGAGGCCGTCGATCTTTTCGTCGCGCCGCAGAAGGCCGACTTCCTCGACGTAGGCGGACTTCGAGTCGGCTTTGACGACGCCTTGGCAGAGCTCATCATAGATAATCCGGTGCACCATGTCGCGGCCGGCCTGGGCGGGCACGACCGGCTGCAGGCCGTATTTGTCGGCGAGCCGCCCTTTATAGAAATCCTGTTCCATGGTGAAGCGTGTCGCCAGCAGCGCCGGGCGCTTCACGCCTGCGGCGACAACAGCGTGTCCAGTTGCGTCGGCGATATGGATAATGGGAATCGAGATGGCCGCTTGCACCGTGTCGGCGAGTATGTGCATCGTGTTGGTGCAAATCATCAAGCCCTCGGCGCCGCCGGCCTCCAGCTTGCGCGCTGCTTTTACCAGAAGGACACCGGCGCCGTCCCAGTCGCCGGCATGCTGGCGTTCGGCGATCTCGGCGAAGTCGAACGACCAGAGCAACAGCTCGGCCGAATGCAGCCCGCCCAGCCGCTCGCGCACGATCTCGTTGAGCAGTCGGTAGTAGATCGCCGTCGATTCCCAGCTCATGCCGCCGATAAGGCCGAGGGTTTTCATAAAGCGAGCACTCCGTTGGGACTGTCTTTCTCGCTTATAGGAAGCTCTGCGGGTCGATGTCGACCTGCACCCTGACGGAGCCGCGCAGCTTCGGCCCCTCCGCCAGCATGGCTCGAATAAACCCTTGCATGTCCGCGCGCCGCCCGCCCTGGACAAGCAAGCGGAAGCGGTGGCGGCCGCCGATCAGCGACAGCGGCGCCTCGGCCGGTCCGAGCACGAAGAGATCGGAGGCTGTAGGTGCCGCGCGCCGCAAGCCCCGCGCATGGGTTTCGGCCTCGGCGCGTGTCGCGGCACTGACGATGATGCCGGCGAGCCGGCCGAACGGTGGCAGCGCGGCGCGCTCCCGCTCCGCGATTTCGCGCTCGTAGAAGGCTTCCGAATCGCCGGAGACGATCGCCCGCATCACCGGATGGTCGGGCTGGTAGGTCTGCAGCAGGCCGAGGCTCTTCTTGCCGGTGCGGCCCGCGCGCCCGGTCACCTGGCTGAGCAGCTGGAAGGTGCGCTCGGCGGCGCGCGGATCGCCATTGGCGAGGCCGAGATCGGCGTCGACCACGCCGACGAGCGTCATGCCGGGGAAGTTGTGACCCTTGGCGACGAGCTGCGTGCCGATGACGATATCGGCCTCGCCATTGGCGACGGCCTCGAGCTCGAGCCGCAGCCGGCGCACGCCGCCCAAGAGATCGGACGACAATACGATCGTGCGGGCTTCCGGGAAATGCGCCACCACTTCCTCGGCGATGCGCTCGACGCCCGGCCCGCAGGCGACCAGATGATCGAGCGTGCCGCATTCCGGGCAGGCTTCCGGCCGCCGCTCATTGTGGCCGCAATGATGGCAGACGAGCTGGCCGCGAAAGCGATGCTCGACCAGCCAGGCCGAGCAGACCGGGCAGCCGAAGCGATGGCCGCAGACGCGGCAGAGCGTCAGCGGCGCATAGCCGCGCCGGTTGAGGAAGAGCAGCGACTGCTCTTGTCTCTCCAGCGTGCGCTCCATCTGCTCCAGAAGGAGAGGCGACAGAAAACCGCCGCGCGCCGGCGGCGCGCGCCGCATGTCGATCGATTTCAGGTCGGGGAGCGCCGCCTCGGCAAAACGCGCCGACAGCACCGCTCGCTGGTAGCGGCCCTGGCTGGCGTTGACGCGGCTCTCGACCGACGGCGTCGCCGAGGCGAGCACGACCGGGAAAGCGCCGATATGGCCGCGCACCACTGCCATGTCGCGCGCATTATAGAAGACGCGGTCTTCCTGCTTGTAGGCCGGGTCATGCTCCTCGTCGACGACGATCAGGCCTAGCTCCTTGAACGGCAAGAACAGCGCGGAGCGCGCCCCGGCCACGACGCGCACGCCACCCTCCGCCGCCTGCCGCCAGACGCGTTCGCGCATCCGGGGCGGCAGGTCCGAATGCCATTCCGCCGGTTTGGCGCCGAAGCGGTCCTGGAAGCGTTCGAGGAAAGCGTGCGTCAGCGCGATCTCCGGCAGCAGGATCAGCACCTGCTTGCCCTTGTCGAGCGCCGCCGCCACCGCCTCGAAATAGACTTCCGTCTTGCCCGATCCGGTGACGCCGTCGAGCAAGGTGACGTTGAAGGCGTCGGCGGCGATCACCGCGCGCAGCTTCTCGGCCGCCGCCTTCTGGTCCGGCATCAATTCCGGCACAGCATGGCCGGGATCGGGTGCGGCGACCACCGGCCTTGGCGGGATCATCACCGTCTCGAACACGCCTTGTGCCCTCAAGCCATCGATGACGGTCGAGGAGACACCCGCCGCATGGGCGAGACCGGAGCGCGTCCAGGCAAGCCCGCCTTCGGCCGTCTCCAGCACGCGGCGTCGCGCGTCGGTCAATCGGTCGGGCTCGGCAAGCGTGCGCTGCAGGCCTTCGATCCACGGCTCCGGGTCGAAAGCTTCCGGCGCCCTCAACAACATCCGCGCCACCATGCCGGGCGCCGACAGCGTGTATTGGGCGATCCAGTCGACGAAACGGCGCATGGCCTTGTCGATCGGCGGGCAGTCGAAGACCTCCTCGATCGGCCGCAGCTTTTTCGGATCGACGGATTCGACGACGGCGTCCCAGACGATGCCGGCGACCTGCCGCGGCCCCAGCGGCACGCGCACGATCGAGCCCGGCACCACGCGCATGCCTGGCGGCACGGCATATGTGTAGGGCCGTTCGGCCGGCATCGGCACCAGCACCGGCGCGGCCGCGACAAAGGGCGAATCTTCGATCATCGGGCGTGACCTTGCCCCGACTTTGCTCTAGATCAAAGGGGACCCCCCATCTGCCTGGCCGGCGTCAGGCAACCCCCAAGGAGACAGCCATGAAGTTTTTTGTCGATACCGCTGACATCAAGGAAATTAAGGAGCTGCACGATCTGGGGCTGCTCGATGGCGTCACCACCAACCCGTCGCTAATCCTGAAATCGGGCGGCAAGATCGCCGAGGTCACCAAGCAGATCTGCGACATTGTCGAAGGCCCGGTCTCGGCCGAAGTCGTGGCGACCGAGTACAAGGAGATGATGGCCGAGGCCGAGGTGCTGGCCAAGATCGCACCGAATGTGGCCATCAAGGTGCCGCTGACGCTGGATGGTCTGAAGGCCTGCAAGACGATCCGCACCGAGATGAACCGCATGGTCAACGTCACGCTCTGCTTCTCGGCCAACCAGGCGCTGCTTGCCGCCAAGGCCGGCGCCTCCTTCATCTCGCCCTTCGTCGGCCGCATCGACGACACCGGCTCGGACGGCATGGAGCTGATATCGGAAATCCGCACCATCTACGACAATTACGATTTCAAGACCGAGATCCTGACCGCTTCCGTGCGTACGGTGAACCACGTCAAGCAGGCGGCTTTGATCGGCGCCGATATCGTGACCGCGCCGCCGGCGACGTTGAAGGCGCTGGTCAACCATCCGCTCACCGACAAGGGCCTTGCCGCCTTCCTCGCCGACTGGGCCAAGACCGGCCAGAAGATTGGCTGAGGCCGGAGATCAGACAACAAAAAGGCCGGGATAACCTGGCCTTTTTGTTGCCTCGAATAGGGGAATAGCGCGGCGGCGCTCAGAGACCAGCTCAGGCCTTCTTGCCATTCTTGGCCAGGTCCTGGGCGATCGCCAGCCTGAGCAGATCGGCGAGCTCGCGGGCGGCGCGGTTCTCGGCGTCGATCTGCGCCCGGTAGGCCGCAAACTCCTGGCGCGGCCGGTCGAAGGAGGAAGGAATCGAGCGCTTGCCGAGCGCGACCACAGTGCCGGTCGCGGCGTCTCTGAGCACATAATTGGCGGTGAGGGTCACGGTGCCCGCCGTCGGCTCGTCCTCTTCGGTTTGCACCTGAACGATGGCCGCCGACTCGACAAGCTCGGTGACGCCGAGGTCGAGCGTATAGGCAGGCGATGCCGGCTCGCCCGAGCCCTGGCCGAAAGCGAAGATCAGGTTGTTGCGCACCTGCTGCGCAGGGCGCGTGCTGACCGGCTTGATCGATATCGAGGCCAGCTCGGCGGCGGCCCCGACCTGCGACCCGGCGGTGAGCGGCGCGCTGGAATAGAGCGGCCGCACCGTGCAGGCGGAGACCAGTGCCAGCGAGGCGATCAGGCCGCTGAGAGCAGCGCGACGCAGCAAACGCGCCGCCTGTGACTTTTCCGGATCAGGCAACGACATTGACGATCCTCTGCGGGATGATGATCACCTTGCGCGGGGCTTTACCATCGAGCGCTTTCTGCACGAAGTCGAGAGCCAGCACCGCTTTTTCGACGGCACCTTGATCCGCGTCGCGGGCAATTGTCAAATCCCCGCGCTTCTTGCCGTTGACCTGCACCGGCAGCATGATCTCGTGGTCGACGACTAGGGCCGGATCGTAGGCAGGCCAAGGCCGTTCGGCGACCATCTCGGTGCCGCCCAACGCCTCCCAGCATTCCTCGGCCAGATGCGGCATCACCGGCGCGATCACATGCACCAGGATCTCGACGGCCTCGCGGCAGGCGCCCTTCAGCGCCGCGTCAGCCTTGCCTTCGGCGACGTCGTTGAGCGGCACGGCCAGCGCATTGGCAAGCTCGTAGATGCGGGCGATAGCTCGGTTGAAGCCGAGCTTCTCGATGTCCTCGCCGATCGCCTTAAGAATCTTGTGCGCGGCCTTGGAAACGGCACCTGCCTCGCCTTCGCTCGCCGCGGCCGGCTTCACGTCGCCAAGCTGTTCGGCCGAGATCTGCACCAGGCGCCAGACGCGCTGCACGAAGCGATGCGCGCCGGCGGCACCTTCGTCGGTCCATTCGACGTCGCGCTCGGGCGGCGAATCCGACAGCATGAACCAGCGCGCGGTATCGGCTCCGTAGCCGTCGGTGATCTCCTCCGGACTCACCGTGTTCTTCTTCGATTTCGACATCTTCTCGAGCGCGCCGATCGACGCTTCCTCGCCGGTCGCGATCTCGATGGCGCGGCGCTTGCCGCCGGCATCCTCGATCCTGACCTCGCTCGGCGACAGCCAGCGCCCATTTGTCGACGGACCGCCGACGCGGTAGGTCTCGTGTACCACCATGCCTTGCGTGAACAGGCCCTTGAACGGCTCGGCGAGGTTCAAATGGCCGGTCTCGCGCATGGCACGCGTGAAGAAGCGCGAATAGAGCAGATGCAGGATCGCGTGCTCGATGCCGCCGATATACTGGTCCACCGCCAGCCACTCGTCCGCCGCCTTCGGCTCGGTCGGCTCGTTCGCCCAGGGGGCGGTGAAGCGCGCGAAATACCACGACGAATCGACGAATGTATCCATCGTGTCGGTCTCGCGCCGCGCGTCGCGCCCGCATTGCGGGCATTTCACGTGACGCCATGTCGGATGCCGATCGAGCGGATTGCCCGGACGGTCGAACTCGATGTCGTCAGGCAGTTTCACCGGCAGATCGGCCTTCGGCACCGGCACCACGCCGCAGGCCTCGCAGTGGATCATCGGGATCGGGCAGCCCCAGTAGCGCTGGCGCGAGATGCCCCAATCGCGCAGGCGGAAATTCACCTTGCGCTCCGCCATCGGCCGGCCGCCGATCGTCTTCTGTTCGAGCAGCTTCGCCACCTCGTCGAACGCGCGCTGCGGCTTCATGCCGTCGAGGAAGCGCGAATTGATCATCACGCCGTCGTCGACATAGGCCTCCTCGGTGATCTGGAAGCTTTTTGCGTCGCCGCCTTCCGGCATCACTACCGGGACTACCGGCAGGCCGTATTTGTTGGCGAAGTCGAGGTCGCGCTGATCGCCCGACGGGCAGCCGAAGATGGCGCCCGTGCCATACTCCATCAGCACGAAATTCGCGACGTAGACAGGCAGCGTCCAGCCGTCGTCGAAAGGATGGACGACGCGGATGCCGGTATCGAAACCCTTCTTTTCGGCAGTCTCAAGCGCCGCCACCGAGGTGCCCATATGGCGGACCTCGTCGATGAACTTGGCCAGCGCCGGATTGTTCTCGGCGGCTTGTTTGGCCAGCGGATGATCCGCCGCGACCGCCATGAAGGAGGCGCCGAAGATGGTGTCCGGCCTGGTCGTGTAGACTTCCAGCTCGTGCATGTCGCCGCCGATCTTGGCAGAGCTTGCAGCCGCCAGCGGCCAGCGGATCAGCAGCCCTTCCGAGCGGCCGATCCAGTTATGCTGCATCAGCTTGACCTTCTCCGGCCATTCGTCGAGACGGCCGAGCGAATCCAGCAGGTCCTGCGCGAAATCGGTGATCTTGAAGAACCACTGCGTCAACTCGCGCTGCTCGACCAGCGCGCCCGAGCGCCAGCCGCGGCCGTCGATGACCTGCTCGTTGGCGAGCACCGTCATGTCTGCCGGGTCCCAGTTGACCTTGGAGGATTTGCGCGTCACCAGCCCCTTCTCGACGAAGTCGAGGAACAGCATCTGCTGGCGGTGATAGTAGTCGACGTCGCATGTGGCGAACTCCCGCGCCCAGTCGAGCGACAGGCCCATCATCTTGAGCTGCTCGCGCATGACGGCGATGTTTTCGTAGGTCCAGTCCTTGGGATGGACCTTGTTCTGCATCGCGGCATTCTCGGCCGGCATGCCGAAGGCGTCCCAACCCATCGGGTGCAGCACGTTGAAGCCCTTGGCCCGCTTGTAGCGCGCGACGACGTCGCCCATCGTATAGTTGCGGGTGTGGCCGATATGGATCTTCCCCGAGGGATAAGGGAACATCTCGAGCACGTAGTATTTCGGCTTCGGGTCCTCGTTCCTGGCCTCGAACAGCTTCTTTTCGGCCCAGGCCTTCTGCCATTTGGGCTCTGACGTGCGCGGATTGTATCGTTCGGTTGCCATCAGATGTTTTTCACTTAAAAGCGGGTGCGCGGCGCTGGGCAAGGCCGGCAGCCGAGACAATGTCGGTGTTCACCATGGATTGCCAGACCCGTCAACTGTGGCGATCCGGCGTTGGTGCTAAAACTATGGGCAGGATATGGACATGACGAGCCCCGTCGAACAGCTTCGCGCGGTCAAGGCGAAGATCGCAAGCGCCGAACGCGAGGCAAAGCGTGAGCCCGGCGCCGTCATGCTGGTTGCGGTCTCGAAGACCTTCGCGGCCGAAGATATCCGCCCGGTCATCGAGGCGGGCCAGCGTGTTTTCGGCGAGAACCGCGTGCAGGAAGCTCAAGGTAAATGGCCGGCGCTGAAAGCGGCGTTTCCCGACATCGAGCTGCACCTGATCGGGCCGCTGCAATCCAACAAGACGAAGGAAGCGGTGGCGCTTTTCGATGTCATCGAGACCGTCGATCGCGAGAAGATCGCCGCCGAGCTTGCCAAGGAGACCGCCAGACAAGGCCGGGCGCCGAAACTCTATGTCCAGGTCAACACCGGTTCCGAGCCGCAGAAGGCCGGCATCGAGCCGCGCGACGCGGTCGCCTTCGTCAAACGCTGCCGCGAGGTGCACGGCCTCGCCATTGAGGGCCTCATGTGCATCCCGCCGGCGGACGAGAATCCCGGTCCGCATTTCGCGCTTTTGGAAAAGATCGCCCGCGAGGCCGGCGTCGCAATGCTCTCGATGGGCATGTCCGGCGATTACGAGACCGCGATCGCCTTCGGCGCGACCAGCGTCAGGCTGGGCTCGGCGATCTTCGGCAGTCGCTAAGCGCCTCGACACCTCCGTAACGATCTTGTTACCGACCCGACAATGATAACGCTTTCGCCGGCGCTTGAAGCGAAGCGGGCCGTTCCTATTCCCCCGTCGTCATTCAGCTTGGCGGAACACGATGCTCGGGGCCACGTCATTACGGCCGTCCCTATCAGGGCAAGCGTGAACGTTTGCGATTAGCTGCAGCTCCTTGCTCCGCCCGGGGATAACGAGTGATGGGCGTTTCCGCCAAACGTCGGACGTCCAGAGAACCTCTGCGCCGCTCAGTGCAGCACGAACTCCCCGTCCACTTTCCGCCACTCGTTCGGCGCGATCAGCTTCTGGTGCGTGTACGTCACCGAATGCAGCGGGCCGTCGAGCTTGGTCTTCCAGAATTCGATGAAGCGGATCAGCACCGGAAACTCCGGCGCGATGTCGTAATCCTGCCAGATATAGCTTTGCAGCAGATGTGGATGGTCTGGGAAGTGATAAAGGATCTTGGCGGTGGTCAGCCCATAGCCGCTGAGCATCAAGTCCATTTCGAGATGATGGCGCATTGCCGTCCTCAGTTGATTCTCCTTTCCTCCCAACGCGAAACTCTGCGCCTCGTTGCTTAACCGTCTATTGATTTTCGCATATCAGACCCAAGTTTTCCATCGAAAAAACAGACGGTTAGCAGCCCTTGGGCGAGAGTGCTGACAGGCGTTTTCACTTGCCCCTGCGTCATCCCGCCGCGCGAATCCAACGTCTAATATTGCCGTCACGGCGGAACTGTTAATAATGCCGCGAATTCACGGCTGCTTCGCCGTGATGCCGTCGGCACATCAAGCCGGCGGAACGGTTTCGGAGGAAAGCTAGAAAATGTCCGATGTCCATGTCCACCGCGTCCAGCCGGCGTGGAAGAAAAACGCGCTGATCGACAACGACACCTATCTCAAATGGTATGCCGACAGCGTGAAGAACCCGGACAAGTTTTGGGGCAAGCACGGCAAGCGCATCGACTGGTTCAAGCCCTTCACCAAGGTCAAGAACACTTCCTTCGACGGCAAGGTCTCGATCAAGTGGTTCGAGGACGGCCAGACCAACGTTTCCTACAACTGCATCGACCGGCATCTGAAGAAGCGCGGCAACCAGACCGCCATCATCTGGGAAGGCGACAACCCTTACGATGACAGGAAGATCACCTACAACGAGCTCTATGCGCATGTCTGCCGCTTCGCCAATGTCCTGAAGAAGCACGGCGTCAAGAAGGGCGACCGCGTCACCATCTACATGCCGATGATCCCGGAAACGGCTTACGCGATGCTTGCCTGCACGCGTATCGGCGCGATCCATTCGGTCGTCTTCGGCGGCTTCTCGCCCGATGCGCTGGCCGGCCGCATCGACGACTGCAAGTCGACCATCGTCATCACCGCCGACGAGGGCCTGCGCGGCGGCAAGCCGATTGCGCTGAAGGACAACACCGACAAGGCCATCGACATCGCCGCCAAGGCCGGCACCAAGGTGGAAAAAGTGGTGGTGGTGCGACGCACCGGCGGCAAGACCGGCTGGGTGCCGGGCCGCGACGTCTGGTACCATGACGAGGCCGCGACCGTTAAGGCCGACTGCAAACCCGAGAAGATGAAGGCGGAGGACCCGTTGTTTATCCTCTACACCTCGGGCTCGACCGGCAAGCCGAAAGGCGTGCTGCACACCACCGCCGGCTATCTCGTCTATGTTTCGATGACGCACCAGTATGTCTTCGATTACCATGACGGCGACATCTACTGGTGCACCGCCGATGTCGGCTGGGTCACCGGCCACAGCTACATCGTCTATGGCCCTTTGGCCAACGGCGCCACGACGCTGATGTTCGAGGGCGTGCCGAACTATCCGTCGCAGTCGCGCTTCTGGGAAGTCGTCGACAAGCACCAGGTCAACATCTTCTACACCGCGCCGACGGCGCTGCGCGCCCTGATGGGCGCCGGCGATTCCCATGTGAAGAAGACCTCGCGCAAGTCGCTGCGCGTGCTGGGCACGGTCGGCGAGCCGATCAATCCGGAAGCCTGGGAGTGGTATTTCAACGTCGTCGGCAACGCCAAGGTGCCGATCGTCGACACATGGTGGCAGACCGAGACCGGCGGCATCCTGATCACGCCGCTGCCGGGCGCCACCGACCTTAAGGCCGGCTCGGCGACACGGCCCTTCTTCGGCGTCAAGCCGCAGCTGGTCGATGGCGAAGGCAAGGTGCTGGAAGGCGCGGCCGACGGCAATCTCTGCATCACCGATTCCTGGCCCGGCCAGATGCGCACCGTCTATGGCGATCATGACCGTTTCGTGCAGACCTATTTCTCGACTTACAAGGGCAAATACTTCACCGGCGACGGCTGCCGCCGTGACGCCGACGGCTACTACTGGATCACCGGCCGCGTCGACGACGTCATCAACGTTTCAGGCCACCGCATGGGCACGGCGGAAGTTGAATCGGCGCTGGTCAGCCACGACAAGGTCTCGGAAGCCGCCGTCGTCGGCTATCCGCACGATATCAAGGGTCAGGGAATCTACTGCTACGTCACGCTGATGTCCGGCACGACGTCGAGCGAGGATCTGCGCAAGGAGCTTGTCGCCCATGTCCGCAAGGAGATCGGCGCCATCGCAACGCCCGACAAGATCCAGTTCGCGCCGGGCCTGCCCAAGACCCGTTCAGGCAAGATCATGCGGCGCATCCTGCGCAAGATCGCCGAGGACGATTACGGCGCGCTCGGCGACACCTCGACGCTCGCCGATCCGGCCGTGGTCGACGATCTCGTTGCCAACCGGCAGAATAAAAGGGCCTGATGAACGCGCAGTCCGCACTCGGCACCGTCAGCCAGCTATGGCGCTATCCGGCGAGCTCGCTCGCCGGCGAGCGGCTGGACACCATCTCCGTCGGCACGTCGACTGTCGACGGCGACCGGCTGTTCGGCCTGGTCGATGCCTCGGATGGCGAGATCGCCAGGCCGGACCGCGGACCGAAATGGCACAAGGTGCCGCTGATCCGCACCCGGCTGACCGAAGACCGCCGGCTCGAAGTGGCTGTGCCCGGCGGCGACTGGCTGCCGGCGCCCGACCCGGAAAGCGACCGGGTTCTTTCCGGATTTCTTGGCTTCGACGCCTCGATCCGGCCTTACTTCCGCGAGCACGCGCCGGGCTATGCCGGCTCGCTGACGGCCGAGCGATACAGCAGGACGCCGATCCATCTGCTCACCACCGCCTCGCTGGCGCGGCTGAAGGCGCTGCATCCGCAAGGCGTGCCAGATTCGCGCCGCTTTCGCCCCAACATCGTCGTCGACATGGAGCCGGTGGAAGGCTCCTTCCCGGAGACGGAATGGCTCGGCCGCAAGCTCGCGATCGGCGATCTGCTGCTCACGATCTCCGAGCCCTGCCGCCGCTGCGGCTTCACCATCATCGCCCAGGACGGCTTCGACAACGACCCCGGCATCCTGCG
Organism: Mesorhizobium sp. M1A.T.Ca.IN.004.03.1.1; assembly: GCF_003997555.1. Lineage (NCBI taxonomy): Bacteria > Pseudomonadati > Pseudomonadota > Alphaproteobacteria > Hyphomicrobiales > Phyllobacteriaceae > Mesorhizobium > Mesorhizobium sp. M1A.T.Ca.IN.004.03.1.1. Next base: position 31,406 of record NZ_RZTV01000005.1, read on the forward strand.
CAACCTGGTCCGCTACAACGCCCACAATATCGGCGTTTATTGCACCGTCGACCGGCCGGCACGCGTCGAGATCGGCGCGGAGGTGCGGTTCGCCTGACCCGCCTTTGTCCCTACCGATACAAATCCTCACGCGTCGGCGGCAGGCCGCTTGGTCCGCGCGCGCGCTTGGTGGCGACCGTCTGGAAAATCTGCGCCGAGGCGCGTTCGAAGGCGATCGAGCAGCCGGTGAGATAGAGCAGCCATAGCCGAGCTTTCGCCTCGCCGACCTCGGCGATCGCCTCGTCGAAGCGCGCATGGAGACGCTCGGCCCACAGCCGGCAGGTGCGCTGATAATGCTCGCGAAGGTTCTCGACATCATGGACGAGGAAGCCACGCGCCTCGAGATTGCCGAGCGTCATGCCGATCGTGTCGAGCTCTCCACCTGGGAAGATGTATTTGATCAGCGCCTTGTATTCCGGACCCTTGCGCAACGTCTTGCGGATGTCGCCCTTGCTGCGCCTGGTGATGGCGTGGTGCAGATAGACGCCGCCGGGCTTGAGCAGACGATGGACGGCCGAAAAGTAGGCGTCGTGATTGGCGATACCCAGATGCTCGAACATGCCGATGGACGATATCTTGTCGAACGTGCCGGAGAGCTCGGCGTAGGATTTGATCTCGATGGTGATACGGTCCTCGAGACCCTCGGCGCGGATGCGCTCGCGGGCAAGCTCCGTCTGGGCCCGCGACAGCGAGACGCCATGGCCGACGACGCCGTAATGCTTCGCCGCATGGATCAGCATCGCGCCCCAGCCGCAGCCGATGTCGAGCAGCCTTTCGCCGGGCTTCAGCCTGAGTTTGCGGCAGATATGGTCGAGCTTGTCGACTTGCGCCTGGTCGATGCCGTTGGCGAAATCCTTGAAATAGCCGCAGCTATAGACCATGCGCTCGTCAAGGAAGAGCCGGTAGAAGGCATTCGAGATGTCGTAGTGATGCTGGATCGCTTCCTTGTTCGACCCGCTGACATAAGGGTTGCGGCCGGAGAGGTCGCTGCGCGCCGTCATCTGTTTTCGCGAGAACAGCACTACCGGGAGGTCGCGCAGGATCTCCAGCTTGGGCAATGATCTGAGCTTCGTCTTGAGCCTGCCCTGCGAGGGCACGGCGTAGAAGTCGAACAGCGTGCCCTCTTCGATGTCGACGGTCTTGGAAATCCACATCTCGACAAGCGTCGAGAAGGCAGGACGCCGCACCAGTTGCCAGACGATGTCCTGATCGTTGATGGCAAGCACCGGACCGCCGGCGGGCCCGATCCGCTCGCCGGTCCAAAGCCTGACCGCAAAACCCGGCTTCAACGTCTCGACGACCCTGCGTACGATCCGCGCGGCTCTGTCGGCGGCGTCCATTCCCACCTCCCAATAGGCGAACCCCGCCCTCGAGCGCCACTGTCGTCCACCGGCCCGTCGACCGCAATCCCGATCTGTTGCGCAAAAGCATCGCGCGAGGATGATCCTCGCCCGATGCACGGCCATTCCGTAGCGTCATCTTGTGTTTTGCCGCGACGCACCCCATCATTTGGCTGTGTTCAACAAACCGAAAGGAGGTGATCCGATGTCGAGTGATTTCGTTTTCCATAACGTGAGCTCAGCGGATTGCACTTCCGGGAAGCAGTCTTCCCGTTAAGGCGCGAGACGCGCGGCAGGTGACCCGAAGGGGTCGCCGCCAGGAGCCGCGTCATGGACGGAAACACGGAAGGCCGCCTGCTTCGTCAAGAAGCGGCGGCCTTTTCCTTTTCTCGCGGCCTGCCCTGTGGGTCAGCGATTGATGGTGAGCTTCTCGATATTGCGGGTGATCTGATCGAAGGCATCTGACAGTTCGGTGCCCGTGGCGGCCTCGTAAAAATGCTTCAGCGACGACGTGTCGTCGGTCGCACAGTCCTTCAATACGGATCTCGCTTGATCCCTCTCGGTCGTCGTCATCGACGGATCGTTGAGATCGAAGCCGATGGTGAAAACCTCTATGCCGTCGTGCTTCATATTCTCGCAAATGGCTTCGGCATTGGCGCGCGACCTCCGGCCCTCGTCGTCGGACGCGGACGTGCCGCGCCCGCGGGCAAAGGCGGTGTTGAACTGGCCATCCGTCATCAGGATGGCGATCTTTGCCACTTTCTTCGGATCGAAATTCGCCGGACCAGCGCCCAGGCGGGCATCGGCGATGGCCGAACGCCAGGACGGCGAAAGCATGTAATAGCCCCATTGCGCGGCAATCCCACCTGCCGTCACGCCCGCAGCTTGGAAATGACCGATGGCCGTGAGCAGCGTGTTCTGATCGGCCGTCAGCGGAACCAGCGCCGCGGATGGACACACTTTCATGCGGTAGTCGCGGTTGACCTTGGCCTGATAGGTCCTGCCATTGTTGTCCTGCCGCAGCGTATACGGGCCATCCGACGAATAATCGGCATAGCCGTCCTTGTCCTTGCGCTCGGTGGCGCATTTGTCAGGCGCGGTCGTCACGGAAACGGCAAGCGGCGCATCGATCGGCGGCGGCAGCTTCGGTCCGGCCGACGTCTCGACGAAGACGGTGTCGGCGAGGCCGCCAGTGTTGACGGCCTCGGCATAGGGGACGATCGCCACCCGGACCCGAGGCTCGCTGGGATCCCGGTTCTGTCCCAGGAGATCCTTGACCGTCTGCGACGCGGCCGCCTGCAGGTCGCCGATCTTATTGGTCTTGGCGCGCTTGTTGGCCGCCATGGAGCCGGTGATGTCGAGCATCAGCGCCACCTCGATCTTCTTGTCTGAATAGAGCGCGGTGGTCGAGGCGCCGACACGCTGCATATCGCCAACGCTGAACAGCGGAAAATAGAGGCCGACATCGGCATGCGCATTCACCTGCACGGTCTTCGATGTCCTGTCGATGGTGAGCTTGTCGAGCACGATCTGTTTGGCCTGCAGGATGCCGGCCGCGCTGTTGGCGTCGAGAAATGCCTGTACCGACGCGTCGGCATCGGCTTCCTTGATGACACCAAGGGTGAGATCGCGTGCCGTCGAGGTCACAGCGGCATCGACGACGCTCTGCAGACTCGATCTCGCATTGTAGACCTGCGCGATATTGACTGCGAATCCCACCCCCAGCGCCAGCACCGATGCGGCAGCCCCAAACAGAACCGCGAAATTGCCTCCGCGATCCCGCGCAAAGCCGTCCACCCCACAAACGAGACCTTTCAACTGCCGCATCCTCACCCCCGCCTGCTGCGGCTTCGGTGCCGCTCAACGGAAGCGCTGCAGGACTTCGGCCAGACACGGCCACCCTTCTGTTCGAAAGCGCGGAGCGACAGCTAACTCATTGTTTCTGCTGGAACACGGCAGACAGGAAGGTGAATGGCGGGTAAATGGAAACGCAATAGGGAAATGCCGTTCATAAAGCGCTTACCATGAGTGGCGGAGCCATTGCGGCCCTTCCCGCTTCGGCACAGTGCGCCCTGTGCCAAAGCGGGTCAGCGCTGGTGCTGGCGCCGCAGTGAAACAGCCGCCTGGCTTACGCGAGCATCTGGGCGCTCGCGGTCCTGTCGATGCCGTGATGCGGCGGCTTGAACAGGTTGCCTTGCTGCTCATAGGTCCACACCTTGAACAGGGTAAGCCGATGCGGGCCGAAGCTGTGCAGCAGCGGCACGTCGGTGGCGTCGCGGCCGCGCGCGATCACGACGCGGCCGATCCTTGGACGATTGTGGCGCGGATCGAACGCGTACCATTTCCCGTCGAGGAACACTTCCATCCAGGCTGAGAAATCCATCGGCGCCGGATCGGCCGGCACGCCGATGTCGCCGAGATAGCCGTTCACATAGCGCGCTGGAATGTTCATCGCGCGGCAGAGCGCGATCGCGAGATGCGCGAAGTCGCGGCAAACGCCGACGCGCTCCTCATGCGCCTGCGCCGCCGTGCGGGTGGCGCGGGCATAGCCGTAGCCGAACGAAAGCCGGCTATGGACATAGTCGACGATCGCCTGCGCGCGCGCCCAGCCGGGCGGCAGGTGGCCGAACAGCTCCCAGGCGAGGTTGCTGAGGTGATCGGTTTCGCAATAGCGGCTGCCGAGCAGGTAGACGAGCACCTCGTCCGGCAGCTCCGCCACCGGCATTTCGCGCGCCAGCGTGTTGATCTCGTCGGCCTCGCCGCTGTCCTCGACCACCCCATCAAAGAGGATGCGAAAACCGCCGGCCGGCGCCGTGAAGCGGCGGCAGATATTGCCATGGCAGTCGCGATAGGTGGTCGTCGGCACCGAAGGCGAGGTGAGAAAGCGAGTCTGCCGCTTGATGTCGGCATGGCGATCCGGGTGGATGTCGAGAAGCGCGATGATCGGCGTCGCGGCATCGCATTCGATGGCGATTTCGTAGCCGAGCCTGATCAGCATCACTTCCCCTTGTTGGTGGTCTTGCCCTTGTTGGTGGTCTTGCCCTTGTTGGTGGTCTTGCAAGACTGGTTGGAGAACGCCGCAATGAGGAGCGTTGTTCCGGCGGCGAGTCGAAATGCCGGCATGCGCCTTTGCAGGCTCCGCTTCGGAGGTTAGGATAGCGGTGCGTTTCGCGCTCCCCGAAAACGATTCCCCCAGGATATCCGATGTTCCCAGGCAGAAAGTTCGCCGCTTTCCTTTTCGACATGGACGGCACGGTCCTCAATTCGATCGCCGCGGCGGAACGCGTGTGGACCAAGTGGGCTCGCCGTCACGGCCTCGACGTCGCGAGCTTCCTGCCGACTATCCACGGCAAGCGCGCGATCGAGACCATAGCCGCGCTGAAGCTTCCCGGCGTCGATCCCGTCGTGGAAGCCGATGCGCTGCTCGAGGCCGAGGCGGCCGACCTCGAGGGCATCGTTCCGATTCCGGGTGCTGTGGCGTTTCTCAAGTCGCTGCCGCCGGAGCGCTGGGCGGTCGTCACCTCGGCGCCGCGGGAACTCGCGCTGCTGCGTATGGCGGCGGCCGGCATTCCGGTGCCCGCCATCATGGTCTCGGCCGAGGACGTCACCCGCGGCAAGCCGGCGCCCGACTGTTTTCTTTTGGCGGCAAAGCGTCTCGGCGTCGAGGCGCGCGATTGCCTCGTCTTCGAGGATGCCCCGGCCGGCATCGCCGCGGGCGAAGCCTCCGGCGCCTCGGTCATGGTGATCAGCGCCACGCATGTCCATCCGGTCGTGACGCAGCACGCCAGCATCGCCACCTACGATGCGCTCGGCGTCGCCACCGACGACGATGGCTGGATGATCATCGAGCCGCAGCGCGACGCGGCCTGATGCATGTCGCGGTGTGCAGCGGTTTTGCGAAGACGACAGCACGAACAATGACTTAAAGCGCGTCGCCTGAATCCGCTTCAGCGCGACGCGCCTTGAGTGTCATTAAAAATCAGTGGCCAGACCCTTCACCTCCCAGTCGCCGTAGCGCCCGGGTTCCTTGCCGCCGCGTCCGCCGAACTCTTTCGGCAGGCGGGCTTCCGCCTCGCGGTATGCCTTCCGCCTGGCTTCCGCTTCCGCCAATGCGCGTTGCGCCTCAGGCGACAGCGTCCTTTGCGGCTTGGCGCCTTCGGTTTTGTTGGGTTGATCGGTCATGCGATGCTTCCTGCCGATTGAAACGGGGACCGGCCTTTCCCATCATATAGCCATGACAATGGCAGGATCGACCCCTATTCGCCACCACGCCAGACGGAAGAGACGATGAATACGCTTCGCACCGCCATGCTCCTTGCTGCGATGACCGCGCTGTTCATGGGCGTCGGCTTTCTGATCGGCGGCACCGGCGGCATGGTGATCGCCTTGCTGTTGGCCGCCGGCATGAACCTGTTCAGCTACTGGAATGCCGACAAGATGGTGCTGTCGATGAACCGCGCCATCGAGGTCGACGAGAGGAACGCTCCCGAATATTATGCGATCGTTGAGGCGCTGGCCAAGCAGGCCGGCCTGCCGATGCCGAAGACCTATCTGATCGACAGTCCGCAGCCGAACGCCTTCGCCACTGGCCGCAATCCCGAAAACGCCGCTGTAGCCGCATCGACCGGCCTGCTGGAGCGGCTCAGCCACGAAGAGGTCGCGGCGGTGATGGCGCATGAACTCGCCCATGTGCAGCATCGCGACACGCTTACCATGACGATTGTCGCGACGCTTGCCGGCGCGATCTCGATGCTCGGCAATTTCGCCTTCTTCTTCGGCGGCAGCCGCGAAAACAACAATCCGCTGGGCTTCGTCGGCGTGCTTGTCGCCATGCTCGTTGCGCCCTTTGCCGCCATGATCGTGCAAATGGCGGTGAGCCGCACCCGCGAATACGAGGCCGACCGGCGCGGCGCCGAAATTTGCGGAAATCCGTTGTGGCTCGCCTCGGCGCTCGACAAGATCGCGCGCGGCGCCGAGCGCATTCCCAATCCGGATGCCGAGCGAAATCCGGCGATGGCACATCTGTTCATCATCAATCCGTTGCACGGTGAGCGCATGGACAATCTGTTCTCGACCCACCCGAGCACAGAGAACCGCATCGCCGCCCTGCAGCAGATGGCGCGCGAGATGAGCGGTGCCGCCCAAGCCGCGCGGCGCGAAGCCCCTGCGCCAGGCCAGCCGGACGAGCCGCAGGCAGGACCATGGAGCCAGCCGGCCGAGCCGGAGCGGCCGAAGCCCAATCCCTGGGGTCGCAACCCGACCGGCCCCCGCGGCACAGGATCCAAAGGTCCGTGGTCGTGAACGGAGCGAAGCGCCGACCGCAAACCCAAGGCAGAGGTGACGCAAGTGCGAGCGAAACGGTCGCCGGCCTCGCGGCGCGCAAGGCGGCCGCCCGCCTGCTTGCCGCCGTCATCGATGCCCATACCCCGCTCGACGGCCTGACCGACAACGAGCACGGCCACCCGCAATACAAGGCGCTCGACCAGCGCGACCGCGCATTGGTGCGCGCCATTCTGGTCACGGCGCTGCGCCACCGCATGACCATTGCCGGACTGCTTGCAAGGCGTCTGGAAAGGCCGTTGCCGGCCAACGCCACCGTGCTCTCGCACATCCTGCACGTGGCCGCCGCGCAGATCCTGTTTCTCGACATTCCCGACAGCGCCGCCGTCGACCTCGCCGTCACCCACGCCAAGTCCGACCCACGCACGCTGCGTTTCTCCGGTCTCGTCAACGGCGTGCTGCGCTCGCTGGCGCGTGCCAAGGGCGCCGAGCTGGCGCCGACGCTCGCCGCGACGACCGAGGCGCCCCAGTGGTTCGCAGACCGACTGGCCACAGCCTATGGCGCCGCCAGGGCGGAGGCCATTCTTGCCGCCCATCGCCATGAGGCTCCGGTCGATTTCACCGTTAAAACCGACCCTTCGCTCTGGGCGGAGAAGCTGGGCGGCATCGTGCTGCCGACCGGCACGGTGCGCGTCGAGAAGCTGCAGACCGGCGTCACCGATCTGCCCGGCTTCGCCGACGGCGCCTGGTGGGTGCAGGATGCGGCGGCAGCCCTGCCCGCGCGCCTTTTCCGCGACATCAAGGGACAACGCATCGCCGATCTTTGCGCCGCGCCCGGCGGCAAGACGGCCCAGCTGATCCTCGCCGGCGCGAACGTCACCGCCGTCGACAGTTCAAAGAACCGGCTGGCCAGGCTGGGTGAGAACCTAAAACGCCTCGGCCTTTCGGCCGAACTGGCGCACACCGACCTGCTCGACTACCGGCCGGCGGAGCCGTTCGACGCCGTGCTGCTCGACGCGCCCTGCTCCTCGACCGGCACCGTGCGCCGGCATCCCGACGTGCCGTGGACAAAAAACATAGCCGATGTCGAGAAGCTCGCCACGCTGCAGCGGCGCCTGCTCGCTCACGCCGTCACTCTCGTCAAACCGGGCGGACGGCTCGTCTTTTCCAATTGTTCGCTCGACCCGATCGAGGGCGAGGAGCTTTATCGCGTCTTCCTTGCCGGAACTCGCGGCGTGATCGCCGATCCGATCCAAGCGGGTGAATTCGCCGGCCTCGATCCCTTCCTCACGCCCGATGGCACGCTGCGCACCACCCCCGCCGATTTGGTGCTGAATTCACCGGGGGTTTCGGGGCTCGACGGCTTCTTTGCCGCCCGGATGAGAAGGACGATTTAGGACGTTATTGCATAAATCTTGCCGACTTTTTTAGCGATGCCCAGGTCATGGCCGCGTGAAGGGGTTCACTTCGTGGAAATCCGCCTTCGCATAAGTTCTTGAATCATATAAGCTTGTGCTTAGGGGCTGACGACTATCAGGAGGGGTTTTGGCACTTGCTGCCGGCAGCACGACGCGTCTTTGGACGCTTGTCGCGAGGGAGTTCTGGCGCAAAACGCGCCGCCGCCTTCGTGCCGGTCCTATCTATCGCTGGCGTTATTCCGGCCGCACGCCCGAGCGCGTCCTCATCGCGCCGCCAGATCTGAGGCTTGCCGACCCGCAGATCGCGCTCGAAATCTACTATGGCCGCTATCCGCTGTCCGGCCACATGGTCGAGACCGGCGGCAAATCGCCTTTCCAGATCAATGTGCCCAACCGCGGCTGGCAAAAGTCGCTGCACGGCTTCCGCTGGCTGCGCCATATGCGCGCCGCAGGCACCGAGCTCGCCGCCGCCAACGCTCGCGCCCTGGTCTCGGACTGGATCGTCATGCACGGCAACCAGATATCGGGCGTTGCCTGGGAGCCTGGCACGACAGCCAAGCGGGTGATTGCCTGGCTCCAGCATTCCTCGGTCGTGCTGCAAGGCGCCGAATTCCCGTTCTACCGCGCCTTCCTCAAATCGCTCGCCATGCAGATCCGCTATCTCAGATCGATGGCGCGCGAGATGCCGGACGGCAAGGACAGGCTGCGCGCTCGCATCGCGCTCGCCTTCTCCACCCTGTCGCTGCCCGCGCCGGCCTCGGCGCTGCGCGCCGCCACGCGCAACCTGGCCGAGGAGCTCGACCACCAGATCCTGCCGGACGGCGGTCACATCTCGCGCAACCCGATGACGGTGCTGGAATTGCTCGCCGACCTTCTGCCGTTGCGCCAGACCTATGCCAACCAGGCGGAGGCGCCGCCGCCGGCGCTGATCAACGCCATCGACCGCATGCTGCCGGCGCTGCGCTTCTTCCGCCACCAGGACGGCAGCCTTGCCCGCTTCAACGGCATGGGCGCCACCATCCACGATCGCATCGCCACCATCCTGCGTCATGACGACACGGTCGGCGCGCCGCTGCTGCACGCGCCCCATTCCGGCTATGAGCGCCTGTCGATGGGCGGCGTCACGGTGATCGCCGACACCGGCCTGCCGCCGCCTGTCGACATCTCCAACGCGGCGCATGCCGGCTGCCTCGCTTTCGAGCTTTCTTCCGGGCGCCAGCATTTCATCGTCAACGCAGGCATCGATACCTATGGCGCGGCCGAATTCCGGCCGCTCGCCCGCGCCACCGCCGCGCATTCGACAGCCACCGTCAACGACACGTCCTCGGCGCGCTTCAGTCACTCGTTGCGGGTCAGCGACCTGCTCGGCTCGCCGCTGATCGGCGGCCCGCAGCATGTGCCCTGCAAGCGCATCGACCAGAAGGGTGTGCAGGGCTTTGTCGCGCGCCACGACGGCTATGCCGCGCGCTTCGGCTTGCTGCACGAGCGGGAGCTGAAGCTGGCGGAGAACGGCAATGTGCTGACCGGCCGCGACCGCTTCCTTCGCCCCGGAGGTGCGGCGATCCGCAACAATGGCCGCGACTTCGTCACCGTGCGCTTCCATATCCATCCCGACATCGGCCTGCTGCACGACGAGCAGGGCCGCCTGACCCTGGCGGCCTCCCAGGGCGACACCTGGGTGTTCACTTGTGCCGAAGTGGCGCCGGAAATCGAGGAATCGATCTATTTCGCCGGGCTCGGCGGACCGCGCCGCAGCCGGCAGATCGTGCTTGCCTTCAAGGCCTCGGAGATCGCCGAGGTGCACTGGCAGCTGACGCGCGCCGCCGTCGCCGGCTATCCCGAGAACAACTGATTCGCGGCCAAGGAACCCGAGTTGCGCGCTTGATTTCCGAGCCTCATATGCTACGGCCCGCGAACGTTCCCAACCAGCCTTGAAAGGCCGCCAGCCATGGCCGTCCCCGCCAAGAACATTCCGGCGCCCGACCTCGTTCCGATTCGCCGCGCGCTGCTTTCCGTTTTCGACAAGACCGGTTTGATCGACTTTGCCAAAGCCCTTGCCGCCGCCGGCGTCGAGCTGGTCTCCACCGGCGGCACCGCGAAGGAGATCGCCGCGGCCGGCCTTGCCGTGCGCGATGTTTCGGAGCTGACCGGCTTTCCCGAGATCATGGACGGCCGCGTCAAGACCTTGCATCCCTCAGTGCATGGCGCCCTGCTCGGCGTGCGCGACGACCCAGAGCACGCGAAAGCGATGCACGACCACCACATCCAGCCGATCGACCTCGTCGTGTCCAACCTCTACCCGTTCGAGGAGGTCCGCCGCTCCGGCGCCGGCTACGCCTCGATCGTGGAAAACATCGACATCGGCGGCCCGGCGATGATCCGCGCCTCGGCCAAGAACCACGCCTATGTCGCCATCGTCACCGACCCTGCCGACTATGCCTCGGTGCTCAACGCGCTCGAGATGAATCTCGGCTCGCTGTCGCTCGATTTCCGCAAGAAGCTGGCGGCGAAGGCCTTTGCCCGCACCGCGACCTACGATGCGGCGATCTCCGGCTGGTTTGCCGACACGCTCGAAATCGAGCATCCGACCTGGCGCGCCTTTGGCGGCAGTCTCGACCAGGTGATGCGCTATGGCGAGAACCCGCATCAGGGCGCCGGCTTCTATCTCTCCGGCGACAAGCGCCCGGGCGTCGCGACCGCCAGGCAGCTGCAGGGCAAGCAGCTTTCCTACAACAACATCAACGATACCGACGCCGCCTTCGAGCTGGTCGGTGAATTCGATCCGACCCGGTCAGCGGCGATAGCCATCATCAAGCACGCCAACCCGTGTGGTGTGGCCGAGGGCGCGACGCTGAAGGCGGCTTACGCCAAGGCGCTGGCCTGCGATCCGGTCTCGGCCTATGGCGGCATCGTCGCCATGAACCGCATGCTCGACGCCGAGGCAGCGGAAGAGATCGTGAAGACCTTCACCGAGGTCATCATCGCGCCCGATGCCACCGATGAGGCCGCGGCGATCATAGCGGCGAAGAAGAACTTGCGCCTTCTGGTCACCGGCGGTCTGCCCGACCCGCGCGCCGCCGGCACGGTCGCCAAATCGGTCGCCGGCGGGCTGTTGGTGCAAAGCCGGGACAATGCGGTGGTCGACGACCTCGAGCTCAAGGTGGTGACGAAACGCGCGCCGACTCCGGCCGAGATGGCCGACCTTAAATTTGCCTTCCGCGTCGCCAAGCACGTCAAGTCGAACGCCATCGTCTACGTCAAGGAGGGCTCGACCGTCGGCATCGGCGCCGGCCAGATGAGCCGCGTCGATTCCTCGCGCATCGCCGCCCGCAAGGCGCTCGACGCTGCCGAGGCGGCTGGCCTGGCCGAGCCGCTGACCCGGGGTTCGGTCGTCGCTTCCGACGCCTTCTTCCCCTTCGCCGACGGCCTGCTGTCGGCCATCGAGGCCGGCGCCACGGCCGTGATCCAGCCCGGCGGTTCGATGCGCGACGAGGACGTGATCGCCGCCGCCGACGAGCACGGCATCGCCATGGTGTTCACCGGCGTGCGGCATTTCAGGCATTGAGGGCCCTTCTTCCCTTCTCCCCTTGTGGGAGAAGGTGGATCGGCGCTTAGCGCCGAGATGGATGAGGGGTGTTCCAGCTTGGCAATGCGCTTGAAATTGCCGCCGCCTCATTCCGTCCAGCACCCCTCATCCGTCGCCTTCGGCGACACCTTCTCCCACAAGGGGAGAAGGAGAGCGCTATTCCACCGGCTTGTCCGCCGGATATGGCGTCCTGACCAGGATTGCCATGCCGAGGCCGAGGAACAGCGCGATCACCGCCATGCCGAGCCGTGCCGAGCCGCTGGCCAGCGTGATCGTCGACACCAGGAACGGCGCCAGGAAGCTCGTTGCCCTGCCGGCCAGCGCGTAGATGCCGAAATAGCGGCCGGACTCGGCGGCCGTGACGCTGCGCGCCATGTAGGAGCGCGAGGAGGCCTGCACCGGCCCGAAGGCGAGCCCGATCAGCAGGCCGTAGAGGATGTAGGCCTTTTCGGCCGCGGTGCCGAAGAGGCCGCCGGAATCGGTGGTGGGCAGTTGTATTAGGCCGAGCAGCGTGAAGCCTGGCCCGGTCGACACGACGCCGATCGTAGCCAGCAAAAGCAGCATCAGCGCAAACATCACCACGGCCTTCGAGCCGAGCGCGGTGTCGAGGCGCGCGGCGATCCAGCAGCCGAAGATCGCGACGACGTTGAGGATGATGCCGAACATGCCGATCTCGGTGATCGACCAGTTGAACATGCCGGCGGCGAAGGTGCCGCCGAGCGCCAGGAGCGCGTTGACGCCGTCCTGATAGATCATGCGGGCGACGAGGAAGCGGAAGATGCCGACGCGCTTGCGCACCTCGAAGAGCGTGGACTTCAATTCCGACAGGCCCTCTCGCACCGCCGGGCCCATTGAAAGCCCTTTGATGGCGTCCGGCGTGAAGATGAACATCGGCAGGATGAACAGGAAGTACCATCCGGCCGACATCGGCCCGGTGAAGCGCGCGTCCTCCCCAAGCTTAGGATCGAGCCCGAACAGCGGGTCGAGGCCGATGATCGTCTTGCCGGTTTCCAGATTGCCGGCCAGGAACAGCACCACGAAGATCAAGGCCACCATGCCGCCGAGATAGCCGAGCCCCCAGGCGATGTTGGAGATCTTGCCGATATCCTCCTTCGGCACCAGGCGCGGCATCATGGAATCGTTGAAGACGGTGGAGAATTCCGCGGCCACGGAGGCGAGCGAGAAGAGCAGCACGATCAGGAACAGGCTGGAGCCGGGCGCGGCGAACCAAAGCAGCGTAAGGCTGACGATCTTGACCGCCGCGAAGGAGGCGATCCATGGCTTGCGCGGCCCGGTCTGGTCGGCAATCGAGCCGAGCACCGGCGAAAGCACCGCAATGACAAGACCCGCGGCAGCGATGCCGTAGCCCCAGGCAGCCTGCCCGGTTGTGGGGTCGCTCGCCATGCGCGAGACGAAGTATGGCCCGAAGATGAAGGTGGTGACGACGGTGAAGAAGGGTTGCGCCGCCCAGTCGAAGAACATCCAGCCCCAAATGCCGCGCCCCGTTGCCCGCTGCACTGCTACTTCGGCCATGTCCCCTCCGGCATCGTCCGCTCCGCCCGCGACCCGCGCATGTCTGCATGTTTTCGGGCGGCGATGCAAATGAACAAGCACGGCGCCGCCGCTCATTGGCTTGCGCGTTTCCACTCCGCGTCAGCGGGAACAAGAGCGCCGGCCGCGACCTCTTCCTTCTGGGGAAGTCGCACCTCAGGTCCGCATGGGGGTCGGCGCTGCCTCCCGCCCCGCTGCTTCGCAGCGACCCTCCCCGCAAGGGGGAGGGTAAACCTACATCCCCGTCAGGTCGCTCATCAGGCCGGACGCCACCGACAGCCGAGACACGGTGATGTCGCCGCCTTCGGTCAGCGCCTGCAGCCGCTCGCGGATGCGCCCGACCTGCTCGCCGCCGGCCTCCAGCCAGGCCGCCACCGGATCCGCCGCGTTGCCGTGGCCGGTGAGCGCGGCGACCGCGATGCCGCGCCTTGCGGCGCCGATCGTGTCGGTCGCGCGCGACAGCGCCAGCTGGTCGTAATAGTCCGGCGGCATGATCGAGCGCGCGGCCTCCTCGACGCGAGGGATGCGAAAAGCGTCGCTGACGGCGAAGAAGGCCCTGGCGGCGCTGACGATGTCGGCATTGGCCGTGCGTGCGGTGAGCGCGATGTCCGGGATCAGGTCGCTCACCTCGGCCAGCGCCAGCTTTTCGGCAAGTTTGTCGGGCGCGCCGCCCTCAAACAGGTCATGGCGCCGCGCCTCGATCCGCTCGCGCGAGAAGGCCGGCAGCAGCGAGATGAGCTTCGGCTCCAAAGCCTTGCGCGCTTCCTGCAAGTCGGCGATGCGCTGGCCCAGCGGCGCGGAGGATAGGTCGTTCTTCAGGTACCAGCCGCTGGTCATGAAGATGAGCCGGCTGACTGCCTGGTAGAGATCGAGCTGCGTCTGGCCGTCGATCTGGTTGTCGAGGGCATCGATCTCCTTGTATAGCGAAGGCAGCGCGAAACCGTCGCGCACCAGGGCGAAAGTGCGCACGACGGCGCCCGCTGTGCGGCCCGTCGCTTCCTGCAGCCGGTTGACGAAAGACGGCCCGCCGCGGTTGACGAGATCGTTGGCGACGACGCGCGCGATGATCTCGCGCCGCAGCCGGTGGGCACGGATCTCGCCGGCGAATTTCTTCGCCATCCGCTCCGGGAAATAGCCCATCAGATCGCGGTCGAAATGCGGATCGTCCGGCACGTCGCTGGCGACGATGTCGGAGAAGAGCACGATCTTGGCATAAGCAAGCAGCACGCCGAGTTCGGCCCTGGTCAACGGCTCGCCGCGAGCCTCGCGCTCGGCGAGCGCCGCCGGCGAAGGCAGCGTCTCGACGGCGCGGTCGAGCAGGCCGCGCGCTTCGAGCGCCGTCATGAAGCGCGCCTGGTGCGCGATGTCGGCCAGCCCGCGCTTGCGCGCCAGCGACAGCGCCAGCGTCTGCTGGTAGTTGTTAGAAAGCACCAGCGTGCTCACCTCATCGGTCATCTCGGCAAGCAGCTTGTTGCGCGCCGGCCGCGCCAGCGAGCCTTTGCGCATGGCCGACGCCAGCGCGATCTTGATGTTGACCTCGACGTCCGAGCAGTTGACGCCGCCCGAATTGTCGATGGCGTCGGAATTGCAGCGGCCGCCCTTCATACCGAACTCGATGCGCGCCCGCTGCGTGACGCCAAGATTGGCGCCCTCGCCGATGACCTTGGCGCGCACGTCGAGCGCGGTGACGCGGATGGCGTCGTTGGCGCGGTCGCCGACATCGGCATTGGTCTCGCCGGAGCCCCGGACATAGGTGCCGATGCCGCCGAACCACAAAAGATCGACGGGCGCCTTGAGGATGGCGTTCATGATCTCGACCGGCGTTGCCGTGGTCTTGGCGAGGCCGATCGCGGCGGCCGCCGCCTGCGGCAGCGTTATCGACTTCAGGCTGCGCGAGACGATGACGCCGCCTTCCGACAGCTTTGACTTGTCATAGTCCTGCCACGACGAGCGCGGCAGTCCGAACATGCGCTGGCGCTCGGCCAGCGAGGCCGCCATGTCCGGGTCGGGGTCGATGAAGATGTCGCGGTGGTCGAAGGCGGCGATCAGCTTGGTTGCCGGTGACAGGAGCATGCCGTTGCCAAACACGTCGCCCGACATGTCGCCGACGCCGACGACCGTGAAGGGCTCGGTCTGGATGTCGCGGTTCATCTCGCGGAAATGCCGCTTCACCGCTTCCCAGGCGCCCTTGGCGGTGATGCCCATCTTCTTGTGGTCGTAGCCGGCCGAGCCGCCGCTGGCGAAGGCGTCGTCCAGCCAGAAATTGTGCGTCTCCGAAATGGCGTTGGCCGTATCGGAGAAGGTCGCCGTGCCCTTGTCGGCGGCAACGACGAAATAGGGATCATCCTGGTCGCGCCGCACCACGCCGGCCGGCGGGATGATGCCGTCGACACCGATATTGTCGGTGATCGAAAGCAGGCTGGAGACGAAATTCTTGTAGGCCGAAGTGCCGGCCTCGAAGATCGCGTCGCGGCCGGCGCTCATCGGCAGTTTCTTCGGATAGAAGCCGCCCTTCGCGCCGACCGGCACGATGACCGCGTTCTTGACCTGCTGCGCCTTGACCAGACCCAGCACCTCGGTGCGGTAGTCCTGGGCGCGGTCAGACCAGCGCAGGCCGCCGCGCGCCACCGGGCCGAAGCGCAGATGAACGCCCTCGACCTCCGAGCCGTAGACGAAGATCTCGCGCCAGGGGCGGGGCGCCGGCAGCCCGTCGACCGCCTGCGAATCCAGCTTGATCGCCAGCGACTGTCCTTTGTCTTTCGTATCGGCAACGAAATGATTGGTGCGCAGCGAGGCTTCGATCAGGTTGAGATAACGACGGATGATGGTGTCGTCATCAATGTTGGGCACCTCTTCCAGCGCGTCCTTGATCTTGGCCTTGAGGTGCTTGGCGGCGACCACGCCCTCGGTCTCGGCCGTCGGGCCAAGGCGGGCAACGAACAGCTGATGCAGGCCGCGCGCGATCTCCGGATAGCGGTTGAGCGCGGCGGCGATGAAATCCTGGCTCTGCGGGATACCGGCCTGCTGCAAATAGCGGCCGTAGGCGCGCAGGATCGTGATTTCGCCCGACCAGAGACCCGCGGTCTGGGCAAGGCCGTTATAGCCGTCATTGTCGACGTCGCCGCGCCAGACCGACAGGAAGGCATCCTCGAACAGCGCACCGTCGCCGAGGTCGATCGGCTTGCCGTAGCTGTTCTCCAGCTCCATGTCGTGGATGAACACCATGCCGGAGGCTTCGTCGCCAACCTCGAAGGTGCGCTCGCTGATGACGCGGAAGCCGATATTCTCCAGCACCGGCACGCGCCGCGACAGCGCCACCGGACTGCCGTGGTGATAGATCTTCAGCGCCGCCTGGTGCGGCTTCTGGTCGGCATGGCGGTAATAGTCGATGGCGATTGGATTGGCCGCATCGATCCTGGCGATGCGTCCTGCATCGGCCAGCGCCACGGCCGGCGAGAACGAATCGCGATAGCTTTCCGAAAAGCGCGAGGCAATTGCCGTAAGCGTTGCATCGGCGCCCGATTCCGACACTGCTTCGCGCAGCGCATCGTCCCAGGTGCGCACGATGTCGCGGATCGCTGCCTCTATCGTTGCCGGCTCGACCTTCGGCGTCTTGCCGCCGGAGCGGCCGATGATGAAATGCACACGCGCCAGCCCGCCTTCTGGGAAGGCCGGATAATATGCCGAGAGCCGGCCCTGAAATACTGTCTTCAGGTAGGTGCCGATCTTCTCGCGCACGACGCTGTCGTAGCGGTCGCGCGGCACGAAGACGAGAATCGAGACGAACCGGTCGAACTGATCGACCCGCACCAGCGCCCTGACGCGCGGCCGTTCGATCAGTCCGAGGATGGCTTCGGCGTGCTTCCTGAGGATCGGCACCGGAACCTGAAACAGCTCGTCGCGCGGATAGCTCTCCAGCACGTTGATCAGCGCCTTGCCGGAATGGTCATGTGGATTGAAGCCGGACTTGGCGATGACCGTCTCGGCCTTCGAGCGCAGATAGGGGATCTTCATCACCGAACGCGTGTAGGCGGTCGAGGTGAACAGGCCTACGATGCGCAGCTCGCCTGAAAGCACGCCCTTGGCGGTGTAGGTTTTGACGCCGATATAGTCGAGATAGATGCGCCGGTGCACCAGGGACTTGGCATTGGCCTTGGTGACGATCAGCGGTTCCGGCCCATGCAGGAAGGCGCGGATCTCCGGCGTTGTCGACACCGCCTCGGTGCCGCGCCTGAGAACCAGGACGTCGGGATCCGCGAGGATGCCGAGGCCGGGTTTGTCGGCGCGCTCCAGCATGCCGCTCTTCTCGCCGCCGGTGTAGTTGAACTCGCGCATGCCGAGGAAGGTGAAATTGTCGTCTCGCAGCCATTCGAGGAAGGCGATCGCCTCGGTGACATGCGCCTTGTCGAGCGGCACCGGCGCGTAGCGGAATTCCGAGATGGCCTGATCGAGCCGGGCAAGCATCGGCTTCCAATCGGCGACGGCGGCGCGCACCTGGTCCAGCAGCTTCTTCAGGCGGCCGGCCAGGGCTTCGGCCTGATCCGCCGAAAGGCGGCCGATATGGACGTGGACGACGCTCAGCCGGTCATGGCTGGTTTCGCCCTTGACGGAGCCGCCGTCTCCGAGGATCTCCTCGATGCCGCTCTTGCCGTGCCGGACGACGATGACGGGATGGGTGACCAAAAGCGGCTCGCCGGCGCTCTCGGTGATCTCGCCGAGGATGGAATCGAACAGGAACGGCATGTTGTCGTTGACGACGGTGATGACCGTCATCGGCCGGCCCTGGCGCGTCACGCCGGAATCCACGTCTATGGCAATGATGCAATCGCCCTTTCTGTGCCTGGCGACCGCCCGGCCGGCGAGATCGGCGGCGCGTTCGAGGTCGGCGACGTCATAGGCGGCGATGTCTTCGGCCGGCGTGCGGGCGAGGAGATAGTCGGCGAGCCTGCCGGGCTTTTCGCCTGCCCTTGCCGCGCCTCCTTTTGCCGGACTGGTTTTTTTCGGCTGGCTTGCGGTTTTCAGGCTGGCCATGATGTGAAGTCCCTCCCGTCACATGCTTTTGGGTCTATGGTAGCAGATGAGCGCTATTTGGCGACAAAGGTTTGACGACGCTTTAAGAAAATCGAACCGACGCTCACCCTGCGAGGAGAACGGATATGACCGACAGGATTACGGCGCTCGACCTGGCCCGGGCGGAGCTGAGCGAAGCGACGAAGGCTTATTTCGCCAAATGCGAGGAAAAGCTCGGCCTCGTGCCCAACGTGCTTCTGGCCTACGCCTTCGACGAGAAGAAGCTGCGCGCCTTCACCGACATGTATAACGAGCTGATGCTGGGCGAGTCCGGCCTGTCGAAGCTGGAGCGCGAGATGATCGCGGTCGCCGTTTCCTCGATCAACCAGTGCTACTACTGCCTGACCGCGCATGGCGCGGCGGTGCGCCAGCTTTCCGGTGAGCCCGCTCTTGGCGAGATGATGGTGATGAATTTCCGCGCCGCCGGCTTGCCCGAAAGGGAGACGGCGATGCTGGAATTCGCGGTCAAGCTGACGGAGGAGCCAGCCAAGATCGTCGAGGGCGACCGCGCCGCGTTGCGACAGGTGGGCTTCAGTGATCGCGACATCTGGGACATCGCCTCGACTGCCGCCTTCTTCAACATGTCGAACCGGGTGGCCGCCGCGGTCGACATGCGACCGAACCCCGAATACCACGCCATGGCAAGGTGAGGCTCACCGGCCTCACATTAGCAACGTCGAATTTCTCGTTGCCCGCCCCGCCGTTTGGGTCGATGATCAACGATTGCGGTTAGCCCGCATATCGATGATTGCGGCTAGCTCGCATATCAACGATTGCGGCGTAGCCCATATCGGATTGCGGCGTAGCCGCATATCGGATTGCGACATAGCCGCATACCGCCAGGCGGCGCTGCCGCATCCCGGCTCGACGCTGCCGAAAAGGGAGGAGAACATGGCGAAATTTCTCTATGTCTATCACGGCTCCGGCAAGATGCCGACCGACGAGGCCGAGCGCAAAGCCGCGATGGATGCCTGGACCGGCTGGTACGACAAGCTGGGTTCGGCCGTGATCGACGGCGGCAATCCTGTCGGCATGTCGAGAACGGTGCTGCCCGGCGGCGCGGTCGAGAACAATGGCGGCAGCAATCCAACCGCCGGCTACACGATCGTCGAAGCGAAGGATATCGACGATGCCGTCGCCAAGGCCAGGGATTGTCCGATCCTGATGAACCCGGCCTTCAGCGTCGAGGTCGCGCCGATCATCGAGATGATGTAGCGCCAAAGCGCCCGAAGGTCGTCACAGTGAAACACGGCGGGCGGCATACTCTTGCCCGCCCGCCGTCGCACGGCTAGAAGAGCCGATCCTTTCCCGATTTCGAGTTTCACTTTGCCTCAGTAACCGCCGGTCTCGTCTACTCCCGAAAGCACCGCAGGCGCGCTTTGGCGGCACCTGCATTCATTTCATGTGTTCTTCAGGCGGCGGAGCGAGACCGGTTTGGCATTGCTGAGCCGCCGTCGCGCAATCGCGCGGGCGCCTGATTTTCAACCACTACAGCCTTTCGCCACACCGTGCCCGCATGGGCATCTCGGACATTGCCGCGCTGACGGACTTCCCGACGGGAAGGGCCTATCGGCATGTCTCGAACTTTGCGCATTCGCTGGGTGGTCGCGCCCGCAGTCGCGCCTCGACCTCTCATCAACTGCAATCGCTGCGGCGGCGTCAAACCTTACCAATGCAGCGGAAAGTTCCGCGTCAACGCCAACGGCAAGCGCATCGATGCCTGGCTGATCTATCGCTGCACCGACTGCGACAATTCCTGGAACCGAACCATTTTCGAGCGATGCAACCGTCGCGACATCGCACCGGCGCTGATGGCTGCACTGGAGCGCAACGATCCGACGCTGGTCCGACACTATGGCTTCGATGCCGTGGCGCTCAGAAATCGGGTCGGGCGGATCGAAGAATCTCCCGAAGTCACGGTGCGAAAGGAGCCGCTGGATGGCAGGCCGGAAGGCGCGACGGCGCTTTGGCTTGAGCTTCGGCTCGATGCCGCAACGCCCTTGCGGCTTGACCGCTTGCTCGCCGGCGAGCTCGGCATCTCCCGGTCGAGGCTGCAGGCCTGGGAAGCGCGGCGGTTGCTCGCTATCGAACCGTGCGGCGCCAAAGCCCTGCGCAGGCCGGTGCGCGACGGCATGGTGGTACGCGTCGACCTCTCCGGCGAGACCGGCCGTGACGCTGTCGTTTCGGCCGCATGTGCATGAAGTGAAAAGAGAGGGAGCGATGCCCCCTCCCTTGAGTAACTGCCTGGGCTAAAACCCTACGCCGCGCCCATCACCTTGGCCGACTTCTCGAAGCGCTTGCGCTCGTTCGGGTCGAGATAGAGCTTCCTGAGCCGAATGGTCTTCGGCGTCACCTCGACCAGCTCGTCGTCCTGGATCCAGGCCAGCGCGCGTTCCAGCGTCATGCGGACCGGCGGCGTCAGCTTCACCGCCTCGTCCTTGCCGGCGGCGCGGATGTTGGTGAGCTTCTTGCCCTTCAGCACGTTCACTTCCAGGTCGTTGTCGCGGGAATGGATGCCGATGATCATGCCCTGGTAAACCTTGACGCCCGGATCGATGATCATCGGGCCGCGGTCCTCCAGGTTCCACATCGCATAGGCGACCGACTCACCCTGTTCGTTGGAGATCAGCACGCCATTGGTGCGGCCGGGCAGCTCGCCCTTGTACGGCTCATAGGCATGAAACAGCCGGTTCATCACGGCGGTGCCGCGCGTGTCGGTCAACAGCTCCGACTGGTAGCCGATCAGGCCGCGGGTCGGCGCATGGAAGACAAGGCGCTGGCGGTTGCCGCCGGAGGGGCGCAGCTCGACCATCTCGGCCTTGCGTTCCGACATCTTCTGCACGACCACGCCGGCGTGCTCCTCGTCGACGTCGATGACGACTTCCTCGACCGGCTCCAGCAACTGGCCGTCATCGCCCTTCTGCATGACGACCCGCGGGCGCGACACGGCGATCTCGAAGCCTTCGCGGCGCATCGTCTCGATCAGCACGGCAAGCTGCAACTCGCCGCGACCGGAGACGAAGAAGGAATCCTTCTCCGGCGATTCCTCGATCTTGAGCGCCACATTGCCTTCGGCCTCGCGCAGCAGCCGGTCGCGAATGACGCGGCTGGTCACCTTGTCGCCCTCGGTGCCGGCAAGCGGACTGTCGTTGACCAGGAAGGACATGGTCACCGTCGGCGGGTCGATCGGCTGCGCATGCAGCGGCTCGCTCACGCTCGGATCGCAGAAGGTGTCGGCGACGGTGCCCTTCGACAGGCCGGCGATGGCGACGATGTCGCCCGCCTGGGCTTCCTCGATCGGCTGGCGCTCGAGCCCGCGGAAGGCGAGGATTTTCGAGATTCGTCCGGTCTCGATCTGCGTGCCGTCATGGTGCAGCACCTTGACCGCCTGGTTGGGCTTCAGCGAACCGGACTCGATGCGGCCGGTGATGATGCGGCCGAGGAACGGATTGGCTTCGAGGATCGTACCGATCATGCGGAACGGACCGGGATGCACCGTCGGCGCCGGCACATGCTTGACGACGAGATCGAACAGCGGCGCAAGGCCCTGGTCTTTCGGGCCTTCAGGATTTTCCGACACCCAGCCGTCGCGGCCCGAGCCGTAGAGGATCGGGAAGTCGAGCTGTTCGTCGGTCGCATCGAGCGCCGCGAACAGGTCGAACACCTCGTTGACCACCTCGATGTGACGGGCGTCCGGGCGGTCGATCTTGTTGATGACGACGATCGGCCGCAGACCTACCTTCAGCGCCTTGCCGACGACGAATTTGGTCTGCGGCATCGGCCCTTCGGCGGCGTCGACGAGCACGATCGCCGAATCCACCATCGACAGGATGCGCTCGACCTCGCCGCCGAAGTCGGCGTGTCCGGGCGTGTCGACGATGTTGATGCGGGTGCCCTTCCAATCGACCGAGGTCGCCTTGGCCAGGATGGTGATGCCGCGTTCTTTTTCGAGGTCGTTGGAGTCCATGGCGCGCTCGGCGACGCGCTGGTTTTCGCGGAAGGCGCCGGACTGTTTCAGGAGTTGGTCGACGAGCGTGGTTTTCCCATGGTCGACATGCGCGATGATCGCGATATTGCGGAGGTTCATTGTCTGGTCTCGGGAGCGTTGCAGGCAGCAGGCCCGAAAGCGCCGCCTTTTTCGTTGGGCGGCTCATACAAGGTTTTTCGCAATTGCGAAAGGGGAGGCCCCGCCCCAAATAAATGGTCACTGATTCTTAAACGTCTTGGTGTGAAATGATTCTGTTAACCAAGGCGGAACCTTTGAGGGGCCGGGCAATTTCATGTTCATGACCGATCAGATGTCCAGATTGCGTCCGGTTTTCGCGTGGGCAGCGCTTGGCGTGCTTGTTGCGGCTGGCGCCGCGCAGTCGGCGGCTGCCCTGAGAGAAGCTGACCCCTCGCCCCCTGATGCCAAAACCGCGCAGCAGATGTTTGCCGACGCCCCGGACGGGGTCGACCCGATCGTCACCGGCCCGGTCAGCGCCGCATTCAAGCAGCGCCAGAAGGCAGCCAACTGCGACACCGCCGTCTGGCCGAGCATTCCCGCGACCTGCTATCCGGATTAATATTGCGACGGCTATCGACAAAGGTAGCACTCCGGCACACCCTCCTCTGCCGTGACGGACAGTCCGACAGGACAGAGAGGGTTGCCTGGCGCCGACCCTAAGCCGACCGCACCGGATCGAGCGTGACCTTGTAGAGCTGGTTGTCGTCGCGATCCATCAGCCGCACCGTTAGTTGCTCGGTGGCGCCGGAAATGTCGACCAGGCCGAAGAACTGCAGGCCCGCTGATGGCGGCAGGTTCTGGCCCTGCTCGGCGCTCGGCGCCTTGATGAACTTCAGCTCGGGCCCGAAGGTCATGTCGAGATCGTTGGGACCGAAGGTGCCGGCGTGGATCGGGCCGGAGACGAATTCCCAGAACGGGTTGAAATCCTGGAACTGCGCCTTGTCTGGATTGTAGTAATGCGCCGCCGTGTAGTGGACGTCGGCGGTCAGCCACACCGTGTTGGTGATCCCGGCGGTCTTGATGTAGCGCAGCAGGTCGGCGAATTCGAGCTCGCGGCCCTTCGGCGCGCCATTGTCGCCGTTGCTGACCGCCTCGGCTCCGACCTTTTTGGCCGCGTCGTTCCAGACGACGAGGCCGAGCGGCATGTCGGCGGCGATGATCTTCCAGGTCGCCTTGGAATTCGCCAGCTCGCGCTTCAGCCACTGCGTCTGCTGCTCGCCGAGCATGCGCGACTTCGGCGTCAGCGTGTCCTCCATGTCGGGGCCGTTCGGGCCGCGGTAGGAGCGCATGTCGAGGAAGAACACGTCGAGCAGCGGCCCGTGGGCGATCTTGCGATAGACGCGTCCCGGTTCCGAAGGTTCGTAGCGGATGGTCGTCATCTCATGGAAGGCGCGCGCCGCGCGGGCCGCCAGCACAGGGATGGATTTTTCCGTGTAGCGGTTGTCGGTCGTCAGGTCCTTCGAATCCGACCAGTTGTTCACCACCTCGTGGTCGTCCCACTGGTAGAAGGTCGGGCAGATGGCGCTAAGCGCGAGCACGTGCTTGTCCATCATGTTGTACTTCCACTGGTCGCGATACTCGTCCAGCGTTTCGGCAACCTTGCGCTTGCCGTCGATCATGACGACGTTCTTCCACTTGCCGCCGCCGGGCAGGTCGACCTCGTCCTTCATGGCGCCGTCGGCATAGATCGTGTCGCCGGAATGGAGGAAGAAGTCAGGCGTATGCTTGGCGATGGTGGAGTAGGTCTTCATGCCGGTCTCGTCGATGCCCCAGCCCTGGCCGGCGGTGTCGCCCGACCACGCGAAGCGCACGTCGCGCTTCGACGCCGGCGCGGTGCGGAAACGGCCGACGATCGGCTTGGAGACGGCGTTGATGTCGGAAAGATCGGCGGCCGTCATCCGGTAGAAAATGTCCTGGTCGGCGGCGAGGTCGGTGAGCAGCCGCTTCACCGTATAGTCGCTGGCGGGCGAGGTATCGAGCGGCGCCAGCCTGACGGCGTCGACGAAGCTTTCGGTGGTCGACACTTCGTACATCACGCGCGCCGGCCGGTCGGTGCGGGTCCAGACCATGCCGGAGGTGGCGTCGATATCGCCGGACTGGACGCCGTGGGTGAAGGCCGGGCGCTGATTGGCGCGCGAATAGTAAGGCAACGCGAATCCGGAGGCGCCGACTAGGCCAAAGGCGCTGGCCGAGGTGACGAAAGCGCGGCGGGTTAACGAGAGCTTGTTCATGGCTGTCTCCGGATGGCGTTGAACGGGACCGCCAACCTCCGGCCTCAATGTTTCAGGCGCATATCGGAACCATGAAATTTTGATAACAGGTCACAGCTCTCCCCTTCTCCCCTTGCGGGAGAAGGGAAGTCGCGCTTACGCCGCCTGCGGTTCCGGCTCAAAAGCCGGCTTGCTCGTGTTGATCAAGAGCGAAATACAGGCCGCGGCTATGCCGGTCATGCCGGCGATCAGGAAGGCAAGCTCGTAATTGCCCTGCAATTCGCGCATCGTGCCGCCGAAGGCCGCCGCCGCCGCGGCGCCCACTTGGTGGCCGGCGACAATCCAGCCGAACACGATCGGGCCGCTGCGGTCGCCGAAAGCTTCGTTGGCGAGCCTGAGCGTCGGCGGCACGGTGGCGATCCAGTCGAGCCCATAGAGCACGGCGAAGATGACCAGGCTGACGGCCGAGAAGCCGGAATAGGGCAGATAGATCAGCGACAGGCCGCGCACGGCATAATAGACGCCAAGCAGCTTGCGCGGATCGAAACGGTCGGTGAGCCAGCCGGACAGCGTCGTGCCGATCAGGTCGAAGATGCCCATCATCGACAACAGCCCGGCTGCCTGCACCTCGCCGATGCCCATGTCGCCGCAAAAGGCGATGAGGTGCGTGCCGACGAGGCCGTTTGTGGTGAAACCGCAGACGAAGAATGTGGCGAACAGGTACCAGAACACCCTGGTTCCCGCGGCACGGCGCAACGTGTTCAGCGTATGCGCCAGGAAATTGCCTTGCGCGGCCGGCGACACCGGCGGCACGTCGTCGGCATCGGCGCCATAACGCACCTGGCCGATGGAAGCCGGGCGCTCCGGCACCAGCAGAAAGACCAGCGGCACGAGAGCCGCCGTGGCAATGGCGATGGCAACGGCGACCGGCTTCCAACCTCCCGACTGAGCCAACGAGGCGAGCAGCGGCAGGAACACCAGCAGGCCGGTCGCGCTCGAGGCGGACATCAGCCCCATCACCAGGCCGCGATTGGTCTTGAACCAGCGATTGACGATGGTGGCGCCGAGCACGGTGGCGACCGCGCCCGAGCCGATGCCCGAAAATACCCCCCATGTGAGCAGCAGATGCCACGGCTTGGTCATCAGCAGGCTGAGCGCTGTGGAACCCGACATGATCAGCAGCGCGGCAAGCAGCGTGCGGCGTAGCCCGATCCGCTCCATCAACGCCGCGGCAAACGGCCCGGTGAGGCCATAGAGGAAGATGCCGACAGCGGCGGCAAGCGAGACGACATCGCGCCGCCAGCCGAAGCTCTCTTCCAGCGGCAGCATCATGACCGCCGGCGCGGAACGAAGCCCGGCGGCGATCAGCAGGCAGAAGAAGATGACTGCGACGACGACGAAGGCGTAGCGCTGGCCAAAGGGACGGGAATGAGCTATCATGTTACTGACCGGTACGTTGCAATGGAGCGGCGCCATTCATACGTACCGGTCAGTAACATTGTCAAGCGAGTTTGTTGAATGCCATCGGACAATAAAATTGAAGCGTCGATCAGCGGAGCCGGCACGGCGCCGGCACCGAAGGCTGCCGACAAGATCCTCGACGTGGCGCGCGACCTGTTCTATCGCGAAGGCATCCGGGCGATCGGCGTCGATGAGATCGTCAGGCGCGCCGGCGTCACCAAGCCCAGCCTGTACCGGACCTTCCCGTCCAAGGACGAACTCGCCGCTTCCTATCTGCGCAAGTACGACCTCGAATTCTGGCAGCGGTTCGACGAGGCTGTGGACGCGCATCCTGGCAATCCGCGCGCGCAGATCATCGCATTCCTCACCCGCGTGGGCAAACGCACGCAGAGGCCGAACTATCGCGGCTGCGGCATGACCAATGCGGCGGTCGAATATCCCGAGCACGGCCATCCCGCGCGGGTGGTGAGCGAGAACAACAAGCAGGAATTGCGCCGGCGCCTGCGCGCCATGGCGGCAGCGATGGGTGCGAGTGATTCCGACACGCTGGGCGATGGGCTGCTGCTGCTGATCGAAGGCGCCTATATCAGCGGCCAATTGTTCGGCCTCGGCGGACCGGCGGCATCAGTCGCCCGTAACGCCGATCTGCTGATTGAAGCCAGCTTGAAGAAATAGTGGTCCGCACCGTCCGACTGCCCAGTTCCGGGCGTCGGTGGCCTAGACAATTGACCCTTCGCGCCAACCCAGCTTCCTAGGCTCACGCGGGTTTCAACGCTACGCTGCTGCACCAAACGGAGGTCTTCGGATGCGCGCCTGGCTTGCTCTTACTGCCTTTGTCATCCTTGGTGGCTCGGCCCATGCCGGCGACATTTCCAGCGACTATACCGACCTCGACTGGAAGAAGGACTGCGTGACCTACGCGCAATCGGAAGAAGGCGACGGCGACTGGGCGAACCTCGCCTGCGCGGGCTATCGCGGCTATCCGGTGCTGATCGGCTATGACGACGCGCGCGAGTCCGTCTACTACGGTTTTCCCTCCGACGACATGACCGCCATCTGGGAGAGTTTCTCCGGGTTCAACACCGCTGGGGCGAAGATCGAGTGGCGCATCGAAACCAATGGCGACAAGGCGGTGCCCTTCGCCGTGATTCATCGTCGCGAGATCAGCAATCCCGAAAACGAAAAC
This sequence comes from Mesorhizobium sp. M1A.T.Ca.IN.004.03.1.1, assembly GCF_003997555.1. Lineage (NCBI taxonomy): Bacteria > Pseudomonadati > Pseudomonadota > Alphaproteobacteria > Hyphomicrobiales > Phyllobacteriaceae > Mesorhizobium > Mesorhizobium sp. M1A.T.Ca.IN.004.03.1.1. The sequence continues at coordinate 58,553 of NZ_RZTV01000005.1, forward strand.
AAGCCGACCGAGGTGCTGGTGGTCGCCAAGGTCGCGCAGCCGGAGGAGCATGAGGGCTGCACAATAGGCCTCGTGCTCGCTACCGGCAACCCTCAGGCCAACGATCAGGCCCGCAAGCTCGCCGACCAAAAGGCGAAGGGTTTTGCTTGCGGCAAGGACAAGCGCGAGGTGATCGGCAACGTGCCGGACTTCGGGCGAGTAGATAACTAGAAATCAGAGGGTGTTCGACGAATGCGAGACGGCGAAGGTTGCGCATCCGTCATCCTTGGGCGGAGCAAGGAGCGAAGCGACGCGGCGCAGACCCAAGGATCCATGCCGTTACATCAAGGCGTTGCCACGGTGCAGTAATTCTGTTCCGTAACGATCTTCGCGCGACCTCACGGCATGGCTCCCAGGGTCTCCGCGACGGAGCTGCGCTCCTGCTTCGCCTGGGATGACGACGTTGAGGGCTCGCCCAAGCCCCATCGCCCAGCCGTTGGCTGCCGCTTACCTACTTGACCGCCTTCGCCCGTTCGATCGCCTCGACGATCATCTTCTTGGCATAGTTGGAATCGTGCCAGCCCTCGATCTTGACCCATTTGCCGGGCTCGAGATCCTTGTAGTGCTCGAAGAAGTGCTGCACCTGCTGGCGGGTGATTTCCGGCAGGTGCGTGTATTCGGTGACATTCTCGTAGCGCAGCGTCAGCTTCGGCGAGGGAACCGCGATCACCTTCTCGTCCTGGCCGGCATTGTCTTCCATGATCAAGACGCCGATCGGCCGCACATTGATGACGCAGCCCGGCACCAGCGCGCGCGTGTTGCAGACGAGCACGTCGATTGGGTCGCCGTCCCCCGACAAAGTGTGCGGCACGAAGCCGTAATTGCCGGGATAGCGCATCGAGGTGTGCAGGAAGCGGTCGACGAACAGCGTGCCGGCCTCCTTGTCCATCTCGTACTTGATCGGCTCGCCGCCGATCGGCACCTCGATGATGACGTTGATGTCCTCGGGCGGATTCTTCCCCGTTGGTACGGCTTCGATGCGCATGCTCAAATCCCTCTCTCGATTTGTGAGATCGATAGCGGGCGGCGCTTCATGGTGCAATGCGGCGAATAGCACTGGACGCTAATGGAAGCGCACAGTTTGTGATGGATTGTAACCCAATGCATGTCGCCCAAGACTGCGCAGCGGTTTTGGGCGAACGATATGCATCAAACGAAGACTTGAAGCACGTCACCGCTACGCGCTTTAAGTGGCGGCCATCATTCCCAGACGAAGGCAACCTTCTTCAGCGCCTTCTGCTCGAAGACCTCGACGCCTTCGGCGACGTCGCGGCCGCCATTGCCGGCATAGAAGGCCAGCGCGTTGTAATTGTCCTCCAGCGCCCACACCACCAGGCCTCTGAGGCCGTGGTCGGCAAGGCGCGTCCGCGCCGCCTTGAACAGCCTGCTGCCGAGGCCGATGCCCTGATATTCCGGACGCAGGTAAAGCTCGTAGATCTCGCCTTGCTGCCTGAGCTCGCGGGCGCGGTTCCTGCCGATCGTGGCATAGCCGGCGATCGTGCCCCCGATCTCGACCACCAGCACGGTCGCTGCCTTGCGAATTGCGTTCGCCCACCAATCGGGGCCGCGGCGATTGATCATGGCCGTCAGCGTGCGATGCGGGATGATGCCGGAATAGGCGCCGCGCCATGCCTCCTGGTGCACGTCCGCGATAGCTGTTGCATCGCGAGGGTCGGCTTTCCGGATGTCGATCGTCAGCGTGTTCATGATTTGTTAATCATAAACCCGCTTGGCCCGACTGCAAAGAGTCCGCGCTGTCGCGCCCGCGCTTTCTCACAAACGAGCTTGGCGGCATCGGAGGCGCCGAAAACCAGCCCTCACCCGGCCCCGGCAGAGCAGATTTTCAGCCAGTTCCGTCAGATCTCGACGAGATGGTCATCCAATTCATTGGTGTCGCCGGCGGTAACCGGGAAATGCTCGGCCAGCACCGCGCCGACCGATTCGATCGCCTTGGCGAAGCCGTCGGCGAGTCGGTCGTCGCCCGCGTGCTGTGTCAGGTCCCGCACCACGCCATCCCAGACATGCTGGCCGACCTTAGCATCGATGCCGCTGTCGGCAACGACCTCGGCATAGCGCTCGGCGATGGAGACGAAGATCAGCACGCCCGTCCTCGCCTGGGTGCGGTGGACGTTGCGGGCGAGAAATTGCTTCATCGCATTGGCATGCGCCGCCTGGTAGCGCAGCCGTTTCGGCACGAGGTGAATGCGCAAGCCGGGCAGCGCCCAGAGGAGCGCAAGCATGCAGCCAAACGCCAGAAGCTGAGCAAGCACGAAATGCGGCAAACGGATGGTCAGCCACAAGGCTTCCAGCCCGTAGGCCACTGCGAGGCTGACGACAATCGTGGCGAGCGCCGCCGCGAACGCGGCCGGGAAGAAATAGCCGTCGCTGGACCCCGCCACGACGCAGTATATCTCGCCGTCGGTCCTTGCTTCCGCGGCACGGATGGTCTCGGCGATGCGGTCATGGTCCTCGGGGCTGATCGGTCGCGTTGCCATGGTTTCTCACCAGCTTCCAGAGGAGCCGCCGCCGCCCGACGAACCGCCGCCGCCGGAAAACCCGCCACCGCCGCCACCGGAGGACCAACCTCCACCGCCCGACGACCAGCCGCCGCCACCGGACGACCATCCGCCGGAGGATCGCCGGCTGGGCTCGAAGGTCATGCCGAGCCAGCGGTAGCGGCCGGGCCCGATCTTCTGGCCGAAGATCGGCGGCAGCACCGTCAGCGCGATGCCGCCGAAGAAGATCAGCGCCCAGATGGTGATGAAGATGGCGAAGAACAGGTCGTCGGAGTTGAACGGCGCCTGCTCGTTACGCTTGCCGCGCGCCTCCAGCTCCTCCGGATTGCCCTCCAGCACCATGATCATGTCGTCGACGGCTTTGCTGATGCCGCCGGAGAAGTCCCCGGCGCGGAAGGCCGGCACCATGTCGTTCTCGATGATCAGCTTGGTGTGCAGGTCGGTCAGCGTGCCTTCCAGCCCATAGCCGACCTCGATGCGCATCTTGCGATCATTCGGCGCAACCAGGAGAAGAACACCATTGTTCTCTTTGGCCTGGCCGAGCTTCCAGAAGCGGAACAGCCGGTTGGCGTAGGGCTCGATCTCCTCGCCGCCGAGGGTGGGGATGGTCGCGACGACGATCTGGTCGGAGCCTTTCTTCTCGAAATCGGCGAGTTTCTGGGTCAGCGCCGCGCGCGTGCCGGCGTCGATAATGCCGGCATTGTCGACGACACGGCCAGTGAGCGGGGGCAGGTCGGCGGCAAGGGCGGCAAAGGCGAGGAGGAGGCAGAAGATGCTCAGCAAAACGCCGCTGAAGGCATTCCGTCCCACCCCCCTCTGGCCTGCCGGCCATCTCCCCCGCAGGGGGGGAGATTGGATGTCACCGCCGCCTTCGCCAACCGCCTGCGTTGCAGGAGATGCACGGTCAGCGAAACTGCCGATCTCCCCCCAAGAGGGGGAGATGTCCGGCAGGACAGAGGGGGGCGCGAAGGAACGCAAGGCCTGCAAGCTCGAATAAATTTGAGTCGCGCCGCTCACCCGCCCTGCTTGGTGCTCGTGCCGAAATCCACCTTCGGCACCTGCATCTTGTCTTCCTCTACGGTGAAGTTCGCAAACGGCTCATTGCCGCGGAACCAGAATGTCGCCCACAGCACCGACGGGAAGGTCCTCAGTGTCAGATTGTACTCCCTGACCGCCTGGATGTAGTCGCGACGCGCCACCGCGATGCGGTTCTCGGTGCCTTCGAGCTGCGCCTGCAGCGCGAGGAAATTCTGGTTGGCCTTGAGGTCGGGATAGTTTTCCGAGACCGCGATCAACCGCGACAGCGCGCCCGTCAGCCCGGCCTGGGCATCCTGAAATTTTTTGAGGGCTTCCGGATCCTTCAGCGTCTCCGGCGTCACCGTGATCTGCGTCGCCTTGGCGCGCGCCTGGACCACCGCGTCGAGCGTGTCCTTCTCGTGCGAGGCGTAGCCCTTCACCGTCTCGACCAGGTTGGGGATCAGGTCGGCGCGACGCTGATACTGGTTGAGCACCTCGCTCCAGGCCGCCCTGGCATTCTCCTCCGCCGTCGGGATGGTGTTGTAGCCGCAGCCGGCAAGCAGCGGCAGCACGAAGGCCATCATCAGCAAGGCCGGCAAATTGCGGAAAGCGGAGGGTAGAAGAAGGCGCTCGGCGAACATGATTGGTCCCCTCGACAGAAGTTGTGATGCGAAGCATTACCACAATCCGTGCGCAAGAAAATGACCCGGTCGTGGCAGCGCTCTGATCTTGGCCGCTCGCCCCTGTGAATACGCGACCGAACAGGCTAAGCTCCGGGCCGGAAAGGACATTTGCCATGGCCGAGCGCCGGGACGACGAGAATGAATCGCGCCGCATCCTTGAGCGCGTGGCGCGCGAAACGACGCCGGGCGGCGCTTCCTTCGTCGCCCGCACCGCGAAGGACGCACGCGACCACGTGACCGCGGCGGATGCCGACCGGTCCGATCCGATCGAAGTTTGGGGCACCCGCATTGGCCGAACGCTCGGCCTCATCATCGCCATTGGGCTGTTGGTGTGGCTGGTGTATGCCGCCACGCAGAGTGGCTAGGAACCGAATTTCATGATTGCTGATAAAACCGACGCGCCGCGCGCGGTCATCGTCATCTCCAGTCATGTCGCCCGCGGCTCGGTCGGCAACCGCGCCGCGGTCTTCGCGCTGGAGACGCTGGGTTTCCCGGTTTGGGCGGTGCCGACCGTGATCCTGCCCTGGCACCCAGGCCACAGCCGCGCCACCCGCATCGTGCCGCCGCTCGATCAGTTCAAGGCGCTGATGGCCGACCTCGAGCGCGCGCCGTGGCTGGGCGAGGTGAGCGCGGTGCTCTCGGGCTATCTCGGTGAGGCCGGCCAGGCGGAGGCCGTCGCTTCGCTGGTTGCGGCCGTCAAGGCGAGGACGCCGGATGCCCTTTATGTCTGCGACCCGGTGATGGGCGATTCGGGCGGGCTCTATGTGCCGGAGCCGACGGCCGTCGCGCTGCGCGACAGGCTGATGCCGATCGCCGACATCGCCACGCCCAACCGCTACGAGCTCGAATGGATGGCCGGAGCGCCGCTGCCCGACATCAAATCGGTGACGGCGGCCGCCCTGCACGCCGGTCCCTCCACCATGCTGGTCACCTCGGCACCCTCGATGATGGCGGGCGGCACCGGTAACTTCCTCCTCGACGGCCGCCAGGCGCTGCTTGCCGAGCACCGCCTGATCGAGAAGCCGCCGAACGGGTTGGGCGACCTGACGGCCGCCGTCTATCTCGCCCGCATCCTTTCCGGCCAGCCGGCGGCGAAGGCGCTGCAGTCGACCACGGCCGCCGTCTACGAGATCCTGGCGCGCACGGCGAAACGCGGCGGCGACGAGCTGCAGCTCGAGACGGACGCGCAGAGCCTTTCGCATCCGATGGCGATGGTGCAGCTTCGCCATCTCCTTCATCCCGGGCGGGACAAGCGGGCGTGACGCCAGGCGGCGGCGTGCCGGCCGGCGTCGACGGCTGCAAGGCCGGCTGGATCGCCGTCCATCGCGAACATGGCGCGCCGCCATCGGCATCGGTCTTCGCGACTTTCGAGGCTCTGCTACACGCCCTGCCCGACTTCACGATCGCCGTCGACATGCCGATCGGCCTGCCTGATTTTTCCAACCGCGGCGGTCGCGGTCCGGAGGCGCTGGTGCGTCCGCTGCTCGGAGCACGGCAGTCGAGCGTCTTTGCCATACCATCGCGCGCGGCGCTCTACGCCGATACCGGCAACTTCACCACGGTCGAAGCCTGGTATGCCGCGCACCGGCGGGCGAGCGAGGTGGCGATGACGACTTCCAATCCGCCGCGCGGCGTTTCCATCCAGGCCTTCGGTATTTTTTCGAAGATTCGCGAGATCGACCAGCTGTTGATCGCGCGACCGGATTTGCGCGGCCGCATCTTCGAATCGCACCCAGAAGTCGCCTTCTGCCGGATGAACGGCGGCACCGCGATGATCTTGCCCAAGAAGATCAAGGGCACTATCAACCCGGCCGGCCTGGAGGAGCGCAAGGCGCTGCTTTGCCGGCAAGGCTACGACAAGACCTTCCTCGACCAGGCGCCGCCGAAGGGTGCCGCCGGCGACGACTTCCTCGACGCGGCCGCCATGATGCTGATCGCCGGCCGCATCGCCAGCGGCGAGGCGCGGCCCTCTCCCGATCCGCCGCTTACCGACCGGTTCGGCATTCAGGTCGCCATCTGGGCATGACCGATCGGGGCGGCCGGCATGCGTTTGCGGCGCCGCCATCCGCAATTCGGCATTGCCCGCGACCGGCTTTTGCCGCTAGAGGCTTTTTTCGATCGCAACGAGCTGCCGCCCCCAAACCCTCGGAAAGGCTCTAGCCGCCAATGCCTCACCTTCCCGAACATCTGCTGACCGGCTATCGCAACTTCATGAGCGGCCGCTATCCCGCCGAAAGCGACCGCTACCGCTCGCTGGCGCGCGAGGGCCAGGCGCCCGAGACCATGATCGTCGCCTGCTGCGATTCCCGCTCGGCCCCCGAAGCGATCTTCGATGCCGGGCCGGGCGAGCTCTTCGTGCTGCGCAATGTCGGCAATCTCGTGCCGCCCTATGAGCCGGACGGCGAGTTCCACTCGACCTCTGCCGCGCTCGAGTTCGCCGTGCAGAGCCTGAAGGTTAAGAACATCGTGGTGATGGGCCACGGCCGCTGCGGCGGCATCCGCGCCGCGCTCGATACCAATTTTGCGCCGCTGTCGCCCGGCGATTTCATCGGCAAATGGATGAGCCTGATCGCGCCGGCTGCCGAGACCGTCTCGTCCAGCACCTTCATGACGGCGACCGAGCGCCAGACGGCGCTGGAGCGCATCTCGATCCGCTATTCGATCGCCAATCTCAGGACATTCCCTTGCGTTTCGATCCTCGAGGGCAAGGGCAAGCTTACCCTGCACGGCGCCTGGTTCGACATCTCGACCGGCGAGCTCTGGGTGATGAACAAGGAGACCGGCGATTTCGAGCGGCCGGAGCTTTGATGGAGGGTTGATGGAGCGGATCTGGTGTAGGTTTTTCCTTGCGGCAGCGCTGCTGCTGTCCGCAACGATCAGCGCCAGCGCCGATGACAGCGCCGTCATCGATCGTTGGTATTCGGCACTCCTGGTCGCCGACCGAACCGAACTGTCCGAATTGCTTTCTGAAGAGGTGCACATGAAGCTCGACGATGTCGGCGTCGTCCAGGACAAGCAGGAATTCCTCGCTTCGATCGACGAATGGCAAGGCGCGGTTGCCGGCGCCGCCATCCGCCATCGCATCGAGAAGAGCGAAAAGGGCGAGACCACGGTGCTCGCCTGCTACGATTTCCCCGAGAACGACACGCTGATGCGCGAGACCTTCACCGTCGTCGGCGGCCGCATCACCGCCAGCACTCAGACGGCGGTCGCACAGGACTGCAGCGCCTACTGATCCTGTTGTTGCGCGGTGCCGAGCACCGCCCTACATCGGGATAACCCGCCTGCATTCAGCCCCACCAAAAGCGCCTATGGATTTGCCCATGTCAAAGACCGTCGACCTCGCCGCCCATCCGCTGACGCTTTGGCAAGGCCCGCTCGGCCTGCCCGATTTCACCCGCATCGGCGACAATGATTTCGGGCCGGTATTCGACGCGGCGCTGGCAGCGCACCAGGCTGAGATCGACGCGATCGCCGGCAACAGCGAGGCGGCAACGATCGAAAACACGCTGGCTGCACTTGAGCTCGCCGGCGAGCCGCTCGACCATGTCTCGTCGATCTTCTGGTGTCGGGCCGGCGCCCACACCAACGACACCATCCAGCAGCTGGAGCGCGAGATTTCGCCCAAGATGTCGCGGCACTTCTCCGCGATCTCGATGAACGAGAAGCTGTTTGCCCGCATCGACGACCTCTACCAGCGCCGCGACAGGCTGAGCCTCGATGCCGAGACGTTGCGTGTGCTGGAAAAGACCTGGAAAGGCTTCGTCCGCTCCGGTGCGAAGCTCGATGCGGAAGGCAAGAAGCGGCTGGCGGCAATCAACGAGGAACTCTCCTCGCTCGGCACCAAATTCGGCCAGAATGTGCTGGCCGACGAACGCGACTGGGCGCTGTTCCTCGACGAGGCTGATCTCGTCGGCCTGCCGGATTTCTTGAAGAGCTCGATGGCCAAGGCGGCCGAGATGCGTGGCCAGAAAGGTCGCTATGCGGTGACGCTGTCGCGCTCGATCTACGAGCCGTTCTCGACCTTCTCGGAGCGCCGCGACCTGCGCGAGATCGCCTTCCGCGCCTTCATCATGCGCGGCCAGAATGGTGGCGCCAGCGACAATACCGATGTGGTGCGCGACATGCTGAAGCTGCGCGCCGAGAAGGCGAGGCTGCTCGGCTATGAGTCTTTCGCGGCGCTTAAGCTCGACGACACGATGGCGAAGACGCCGAAGGCGGTGCACAACCTGCTCGATCCGGTTTGGGAAAAGGCGCTGGAAAAGGCGGCCGCCGATCAGAAGCAGCTGGAGCGGCTGGCCACCGAAGCCGGCAGCAACGAAAAATTCGCGGCATGGGACTGGCGCTTCTACCAGGAGAAGCTGCGCGCCGAGAAATTCGCCTTCGACGAGGCCGAGCTGAAGCCCTACCTGCAGCTCGAGCGCGTCATCGACGCCTGCTTCGACGTCGCGACCAAGCTGTTCGGCATCAGCTTCGAAGAGAAGAAGGGCATTGCCGCCTGGCATCCCGACGCGCGCGTCTTCGTGGTCAAGAACGCGGACGGCAGCGAGCGCGGCCTGTTTCTGGCGGATTACTTCGCGCGACCCTCGAAACGCTCCGGCGCCTGGATGAGCGCGCTGAAATCCGGCTACAAACTTGGGAAAGGCGCGAAGCCCGTCATCTACAACATCATGAACTTCGCCAAGCCGCCGGCCGGCGAGCAGGCCCTTCTCTCCGTCGACGAAGCAAAGACCCTGTTTCACGAATTCGGCCATGCGCTACATGGCATGCTGACCGACGTCACGTGGCCGTCGGTCTCCGGCACCTCGGTCAGCCGCGACTTCGTCGAACTGCCCTCGCAGCTGTATGAGCATTGGCTGACGGTGCCGGCGGTGCTGGAAAAGCATGCGCTGCACGTCAAGACCGGCAAGCCGATGCCGAAGGACCTGCTGGACAAGATGCTCGCCGCCCGCACCTTCGGCGCCGGCTTCGCCACGGTCGAGTTCACCGCCTCGGCGCTGATCGACATGGCTTATCACGCAAGGCCGGACGCGCCGGCCGAGCCGCTTCCGTTCGAGGCCGAAACGCTGGAAAAGCTGCATATGCCCAACACCATCGCCATGCGTCATCGCACCCCGCATTTCGGTCATATCTTCGCCGGCGAAGGTTATTCAGCCGCCTACTATTCCTACATGTGGTCGGAGGTGCTGGACGCCGACGCCTTTTCCGCCTTCGAGGAAACAGGCGATCCTTTCAACCCGGAACTGGCCGAGCGGCTGAGGAAGAACATCTACGCCGCCGGCGGAGCGAAGGATCCGGAAGAGCTTTACACGGCCTTCCGCGGCAAGATGCCTTCGCCCGAGGCGATGATGGTGAAAAGAGGGTTGGTGTAGCGCGCCCCTCCCTTCTCCCCATGTGGGAGAAGGTGGATCGGCGCGGAGCGCCGAGACGGATGAGGGGTGTTCCAGCGGAGTGAGACGTCAGCATTCCTTGGAGCACCCCTCATCCGTCGCCTGCGGCGACACCTTCTCCCACAGGGGGAGAAGGAGGAGCCTCATCCTTCCACGGATCCTTCACCCTCGGCCATATCGGCCTCGTCAGCTTCCTGTAATCCGTCGCCGCCGGATTGCTGGGATAAGAACTCGGCGCCGCGACATAGATGACCTCGGCGGCAATCGGCGCGAAGCCGGCGTAGAAATGGTTGGTCGACTTGATCAGCAGGATGTCCTTCGACATCGGATCGACGCCGATATTGGAAAAGATGTCCGGCTCGAAGGTCTGCGTGCGGTTGGTGTTTAGGATGACGTCGACCTCGGTGCCCTCGATGCGAACCACCGCAGCCGGCCCGAGCGTCACCCGGCTCGGCCCGAAGCTTTGCCAGCCCTCGCTGACGGCCTTGAGCACCGTGACGCGCGCGTCGATCGGCTCGCCCGCCTGCGGCCCGGCCTTGCCGCCGAAGCGCAGGTCGATGACGGCGCCATCGCCGGCCGCCTGGCAGAAGGTCACCGCGATCGGATCCCAGATCGTGGCGACGCCGACACTGTCGATCCCGCGCGCCAGCAATTCGGAGAGCACGATGGTGCCGTCGCCCGGCACGCCGCCGCCCGGATTGTCCCAGATATCGGCGATCACGACCGGCTTGTCCTTCTGTGCCGCACGCACGGCAAGCGCCCGCTCGATGCCGGCGGAGGCGGAGAGCATCGTCATCGCCGTCTTTTCGCGCAGCGCATAGAGCTCGCGTCCCAGCGTCTCGGCAAGCTTCTCGCCCTTTTCCTTGTCGTTGTCGGTGATGACCAGGATTCGCGTGCCCATTTCCGGCACGTCGGCGGCCATGAAACCGTGGATGACCGAGACCGACAGCACGCCGTCCTTGCCGTGCAGCGCTTTGATCTTGTCGACGAAGGAGCGCATCGGCTCGCGGCTGGTCGGCAGCACCTGGATCATGCGGCAGTCGAAGGTCGAGATCACCGGCTTGATTTCGCCCCGCGCCGCGGCAAGGCCGAGCTCGACCACATGCTCGCCGCGCTCGTAGAAATCGGTGTGCGGGAATTCGAGGAAATAGGCCATGATGTCGGAGGCCGCGACGCGCTTGGGCGTCAGATGGCTGTGCGGATCGAATTCCGAGGCGATCACCACCTTCGGCCCGACGATAGCGCGCACACGCTCCAGCAGGTCGCCCTCGCAGTCGTCATAACCCTGCGCCACCATCGCGCCGTGCAGGCCGAGGATCACCGCATCGACCGGCAGGGCGGCATTGAGCTGGTCGAGGATCTCGTCGCGCAGCGCCTCAAAAGCCTGCCGCTGCACCAGCCCGCCGGGCTCCGCCCAGGTGGCGGTGCCTTCGATGACGGTCAGGCCTTCGCTGGCCGCACGCCGGCGCAGCGCCACGATCGGCGAGGAGCACAGCGTCGGCGTCTCCGGATGTTTTCCCGGGCCGGCATAGAAGGCCATCTCGAACGAGGCCCGGTCGGTCGGCACCGGCGAGAAGGTGTTGGTTTCCGTCGCCAGGGAGGCGGTGAAGATGCGCATCAAAACTCCGTGGACTATTTGTTTTTGGCAATTCCGGACGGAAAACCGCTCCACAGTTTTCCTGGAATTGCCGGGATTGCTATTTCACCGCTCCTAATGCCAGCCCGCGGACCAGGTAGCGCTGGAGCCAGATGAAGAGGATCGCCACCGGCAGCGTCGCCAGCAGCGTGGCCGCCATGACGTGGTGCCATTCGATCGTGTAGCGGCCGGCGACCAGCGAGAAAACCTGGATCGGCAACGTGTAGCTTTCCTGGCTGCGCAACATGGTGAGCGCCACGACGAACTCGTTCCAGGCGTTGATGAAGGTGAAGATCGCCGTCACAGCGATTGCCGGCAGGCAAAGCGGCAGGAACACTTTTCGCAGCGTCAGCCAGCGGCCGGCTCCCTCCATCCAGGCCGCCTCCTCGAGGTCGCGCGGAATGGTGTCGAAATAGCTCTGCAGCATCCAGACGGTGAAGGCGACGTTGAAGGCCATGTAGATGAAGCCGAGTGCCGTCGTGCTCTCGACCAGCCCCCAGGCGGCCATCAGCCTGAACAGGCCAAGCACCAGCACGATCGGCGAGATCATCTGCGAGATCAGCAGGAACTGGCGGAAGGCGCCATAACCGGCAAAGCGGAAGCGCGACATGGCATAGGCCGCCGGCACCGAGATCAGGATGGCGCCGATCGTGGCGAGCGCCGAGACATAGAGCGAATTGAGAAGCGCCTGGCCGAAACCGGTCGCCACCCACATATCGGCGAAATTCGACCAGCGGAATTCGCTCGGCCACCATGTTGGCGTCAGCACTTCGGTCCGCGGCTTGACCGCGGTGAGGAACATCACCGCGAAGGGGAAGATCGTCACCACGATCAATGGCGCAAGCAGCAGCCAGGCGATGATCGAGCGTTTCAGCTTGCCGTTTCTCATGCGCGTTGCTCCCGCATGGCGAGCCGCACATAGATCATGGTGAAGATGAGCAGGATGACGAACATCACCAGCGACACCGCCGAAGCCTCGCCCAGCTTGCCGATGCGGAAGGCGAGCTTGTAGAGATGGGTGACCAATATGTCGGTGGAGTTCGCCGGTCCCCCTTGAGTCATCACCCAGATGATCGGGAAGGAGTTGAAGACGTAGATCGTGTTGAGCACGATCGCGATGTTGATGAACGGTTCTAGGAGCGGAAAGGTGATCTCGCGGAACTGCTGTAAGGGGGTCGCGCCCTCCAGCGCCGCGGCTTCGTAGAGATCGTCGGGGATCGACGACAGGCCGCCGAGGAAGATCGTGGTGGTGAACGGCACCGTCACCAGTATGCCGATCAGCACCTGCATCGGGAAGGCGGTCTCGGCGCTCGCCAGCCACTGGATGTTCTGGCTGACTAGGCCGAGCTTCATCAGCCCCGAGTTCAGCATGCCGCTTTCGCCGTTGAGCGCCCAGCGCCATACCACCGCCGTCATGGTGAGCGACACCGCCCAGGGCAGCATGATGATGACGCGGGCCAGCCCACGGCCGTAGAAGTCGGTATTGAGTATGATCGCCACCGGGATCGACAAGAGCAGCGCCCCGCCGACCACCAGCACGGTCCATAGGCCGGTGCGCCACAGGGCGGCGACAAAATCGGGATCGGCAGCAAGCGCCCGGAAATTGGCCAGGCCGCTGAAGTCGCGCAGCTGGCCAAAGCGATTCACGTCATGCGTCGAGATCTGCACGAGATCCCAGACGGGCCAGAAGATCACCACCGCCGCCAGCAAAAGGCTGGGAAGCGTCAGCAGATAGGGCACGATACGGCTTTGCATCGGCTGGCTTGCACCGCGTTGCGGGTAGATGGCAGTGGCATTGGTGCTCAAGGCACGTCCCCGCATTGGAATTTCGCTGGCCTGCCGGCTTGGCTGTCGTTCTTCCTGGGCAATTGCTTCAGGATTTGCATTCCTCGCCGGCGTTTGAGCCGACATCGATGATTGTCCTTGTCTGAACCGATTGCCCGGTCGTTTTTCCGCAATCCGACAGAAAACCGCGCCCGTTTTCCTGCGATTGCCAAGCCGGAGAGATGTGGCGCGCCCCGACGGGGTGGGGCGCGCCACGGGCGCAGGGAGATACGCCCTATTTCTTCAGTACGCCGTTGGCCTTGTCTGCCGCCTCCTTCAAAGCGGCCTCCGGCTCGGCGCTGCCGAGATAGATCTTCTGCATGGCGTCGGAAGTGATCTGGGCGATTTCTTCCCAGCCCGGGATGACCGGCGCGAAGCGAGCGTCGGGCAACAGCGCGGTGAAGGCGGCGAGGTCGGCGTTGTTGACGTAATAGTCCATCTTCGCCTCTTCCTTGTTCACGGGCAGGAAGCCTTCGCCTTGCGTGAACTTGGCGCGCTGCTCCTTGGTGAACAGGAAGTCGAGCAGCTTCCAGGCCTCGTCCTTGTTCTTGGAGTTCTTGAACATGATTATGGAATCGGTGACGCCATAGGTGCCGCGCGCGCCGGTCGGCCCGGCCGGAATGGCGGCGACGCCGTATTTCAGGCTCGGCGCCTCTTCCTTGATCTGGTTGGAGAGGAATGGCGCGGTGATCATCATGCCGACCTTGCCCTGCTTGAACAGGTTCTGCACGTCCTCGCGGTTGTTGGAGGTCACGCCAGGCTCGGTCAGGCCCTCGTCGATCATCGACTTGTAAAGCTTGGCCGCTTCAAGCGCGCCCGGCGTGCTCAGGCCCGACGTGCCGTCCTTGTTGAGGATCTCGGTGCCGAATGACCACATCGCGTAGTAGTAATAGACGTCCGTCTCGATCTCCTTGCCTTGCAGGCCGTAGCCGAAGGCGCCGACCGCCTTGATCTTGCGCGCGTCCTCCTGCAACTCGGTCCAGGTTGCCGGCGGCTTGGCTATGCCGGCCTTCTCGAACAGCTCCTTGTTGTAATACATGGCACGCGCCGAGGCGGCGATCGGCAGGCCATAGGTATGGCCGTTCATGATCGAGGGCTGCAGGAAGGTATCTATGAAGCGGTCCTTGAACTCGGGCTTGATGTAGCTGTCGAGCGGCTCGGCGACGTCTTGCTGCACGAAGTCGATCAGCCAGCGCGTGCCGATGATCGACAGATCGGCATTGGTGCCGGCAGTGATGTCGGTGGTCAGCTTCTGTAGCAGCACGTCCCACGGCACCACTTCATATTTGATGGTAATGCCGGGATTGGCCGCCTCGAACTCCTTCTTCACCTCTTCGAAATAGGGGCCGGTCTTGGCGCTGTATTCGGCGACGGTGACGCGCACCTCGCCCGCATCGGCGGGCGCGGCAAGCGCCAGCATGCTCATTCCGGCCAACAGGCCGACAGTCCATTTCGCAAGGCTCATCTGATCTCCTCCCGTGATGCGCATTCGCGCCTGGCCCGGCGGGCACAGGATTTATGTTACTTTCCTACATTATCGACGTTTTTTGGGGAAGCAAGCGGTTTATCATGTTGCTTAATTACATTTCGTTGAGTAGCGTTCTCTCCCTGTCGGAAGTGGCGAGGAGCACTGATCGTGGCGTCGCAGGGCGATTTCGAGGGCAAGACAATTGTCGTCACCGGCGCCGGCGGCGGTCTTGGCTCGGCGATCGTGGCGCTGATGGCCGAGCGCGGCGGCCGCATCGTCGGCTGCGACCAGTCGGCCGAGGCGCTGACCAGCCCGTACATCGCCTCGTGCCACGTTTTCAACCTGCTCGACCGCACCTCGATCGAAGCGGCGATCTCAAGCCTGCTCGACAAGGACGGCGTGCCGGATATCCTTGTCAACAATGCCGGCTGGACGCGCGCCGAGACGCTGAAAGCGTTGACGCCGGACAGAATAGAACAGGAGCTCGACCTCAACCTCGCCGGCGTGATGAGTTTCGCCGATCCGCTGGTCAAGGCGATGGCCGCGCGCGGCTGGGGCAGCGTCGTCTTCATCTCCTCGGTCAACGCCATCGCGCATTTCGGCAATCCGGCCTATGCCGCCGCCAAGGCCGGCATCAACGCTTACGCCAAGTCGATCGCCGTCGAACTTGGCCGCAGCGGCGTGCGCGCCAACGTCGTCTGCCCTGGCTCGATCCGCACCGCCGCCTGGGATCATCGCCTGGCTAAGGATCCCGAGATCCTCGGCCGGCTGAAGCGGCTCTATCCGCTCGGCCGCATCGTGAATGCGTCGGAAGTGGCCGAGGCCGTGGCTTTCCTTGCTTCCGACCGCGCATCCGGCATAACGGGCGCCGTGGTGCCGGTGGACGCCGGACTGACAGCCGGCTACCTGCCTTTCATCGATGACATTTTGGGAGCGTGACCATGACCGATGTCCAGTTTCGCAACCTGTCGAAATCCTTCGGCCAGCATAAAATCCTCGAGGACATCAACCTCGAGATCAAGAGCGGCGAGTTCGTCGTGCTGGTTGGTCCGTCCGGCTGCGGTAAGTCCACGCTCCTGCGCATGCTGGCCGGGCTGGAGACGATCTCCTCCGGTGATCTCGTGATCGGCGGCACCCGTGCCAACGACCTGCCGCCGCAGAAGCGCAACATCGCCATGGTCTTCCAGTCCTATGCCCTGTTCCCGCATCTGAGGGCCGCCGACAATATCGGCTTCGGCCCGAAGATCCGCGGCGAGACGCGTGCCGCGATCGACGACAAGGTGAAGAAAGCGTCCGGCGTGCTCAACCTCTTCTCCTATCTCGACCGCTATCCCAGGCAGTTGTCCGGCGGCCAGCGTCAGCGCGTCGCCATGGGCCGCGCCATCGTGCGTGAGCCCTCCGTCTTTCTGTTCGATGAGCCGCTCTCCAATCTCGACGCGCAGTTGCGCGTGCAGATGCGCACCGAGATCAAGGCGCTGCACCAGCGGCTGAAATCGACCATCGTCTACGTCACCCACGACCAGATCGAGGCCATGACCATGGCCGACCGCATCGTCGTGATGGATCGTGGCCGCATCCAACAGGTCGGACAGCCGCTCGAACTCTACGACCGGCCGGCCAACAAGTTCGTCGCCGGCTTCATCGGCTCGCCGTCGATGAGTTTTGTTTCCGGCGCGCTGAAGACCGCCGACGCCAAGTCCTGGTTCGAGACCAAAGGCGGCGGCCGGCTGGCGCTTGCCGGCAAGACAGCGTCCGGCGGCGACACGGTCGAGGCGGGCATCCGCCCCGAGCATTTCATCATCGGCGCGCGTGACGATGCCATCGCCATCGACGTCGACGTGGTCGAGCCGACCGGCTCAGAGACCCATGTCTATGGCTCGATCGGCGACGACACGGTACGCGCCGTGTTCCACGACCGGCTGCAGGTGAAGCCGGGTGACCGGCTGCCAGTGAGCGTCGACCCGCGCAACATCCATCTCTTCGACAAGGCGACGGGCCTGCCGCTGTGAGATGAAAGGATGAAGACCCCGGCCGACATCATCACCCGCCTGCAACTGATGTCGCAGGACGGCACCAAATCGGACCGCCGGCTGGCCGGCTTGGTGCTTTCCGATCTCGATTTCGCCTCCAAGGCAGCGATTTCGGAGATTGCCGCGCGTGTCGGCGTCAGCGAGCCGACCGTCACCCGCTTCTGCCGCAATCTCGGCTGCGAGGGCCTGCGCGATTTCAAATTCTATTTGGCGCAGGCGATCGCCATCGGCGGTCAGTACCTGTCGCCGGAACCGCTCAGCCGCGACGCGCGGGAGCAGCGCATCGCTTCCGCCATTACCGAGGCAGCGGTCGCCGCCATCCAGCGCGCCAGCGAAAATCTCGACATGACCACGCTGATGGCTGTCGGCGCCCGCATCGCCGGTTCCGGCAATGTGCTGTGCATCGGCTCCGGCGGCATCTCCTCGATGATGGCGACGGAGATGCAAAATCGGCTGTTCCGGCTGGGCCTCTCGGCGCTCGCCCAGGTCGACGGCCAGTTACAGCGCATGTATGCGGCGGTCGCGACACCGGAGACGACGCTGGTCGCCTTCTCGGTCTCGGGCTATGCCCGCTCGGTCATCGAGGCGGTCGAGGTCGCGCAGCAATATGGGGCAGCCACCGTCGCCATCACCGCGCCCGATTCGGCTTTGGCCAAGGTCGCCGACACGGTTATCCAGCTGCAGTCTTTCGAGGACGGCAATATCTACAAGCCGACCTCGTCGCGCTACGCACTGCTTGCCATTCTCGACATGATCGCCACCACGGTGGCGGAATCGCGCGGGCCGAAGGTGCTGGAGAACCTGCGCCGCATCAAGCAGAGCGTGAACACGCTGAAGGTCGACGATCCGAAGCTGCCGCTGGGAGATTGAAGCGCCGGCGCTGAACTGCCGATCTCCCCCGAGTAGGAACCCAAGCGGGGGGAATGTCCGGCAGGACAGAGGCGGGCGCCGGCCCGCCCTGCCTCTCAAGTTTGGATTACCCGGAAAGCGCCTCGACGCGCTTCGCCAGCTCAGCCGCATCACCCCAGATCCGCAGCGTCTTAAGCCGGAACGTGCCTCCGGCCACCACCGAAACCGCCGATCCCGGCACGCCAAGCGCCTTCGCCACCATCCGCTCCAGCGCCGTATTGGCGGCGCCGTTCTCCGGCACCGCGCGCACACGCGCCTTGAGATGGCTGCGCCCGTCGGCGGCCATCTCAATGCCTTCGATCCGATCCACTGCCGCCTTCGGCGTCAGCCGCACGAAAAGGTCGATGCCGTCGTCGCGCGGACGGAACGGCGAGGCCATGGATCGGCCTTAAGCGACCCAGGAGAAGACGGTGGTGATCAAAAACTGGCGGATGAAGAAGATGATCAAAAGAAGAATGATCGGCGAGATGTCGATGCCGCCAAGATCGGGCATGTAGCGGCGGATCGGCCGCAGCGCCGGCTCGGTCAGACGGTAAAGCATATTGCCGACGGTGCCGACAAACTGGTTGCGCGAGTTGACGACGTTGAAGGCATAGAGCCAGGAAAAGATCGCCGAGGCGATGATGATCCACCAGTAGATATCAAGCGCCATGACGATGGTTTGAATAAGGGCGATCATGCCGGTCTCCAAATTGTCGCCGACATGTAGCCATTGCGCGCGGAACCGGCAAGGCCCGGCCGTTTCGGCGCTCGATGCCGGGCAGCCGTTTCGCCTTGACATCAAACCGCCGCGACCGATACAAGCCGATCCGCTGGAACGGGGCTGTAGCTCAGCTGGGAGAGCGCATCGTTCGCAATGATGAGGTCAGGGGTTCGATCCCCCTCAGCTCCACCAGCCGAAAGCAGGGGCGGGCTCTGGGCCCGCCAGTCGCTCAATCATCCCAATCGTCCCAATTGTCTTCATCCTGCCGCGGATAGCCGGGGATGACGCGGACAATCGGCCGCTGGCGCTCGTAGCGCCAGTAATACTCGTCCGACGGCTGCGGCTCGTAGGTGCGATAGACCGGCCGGTAGTGCCGCTCGCGCTTCCAATGCTTGTGCTTCTTGTGCGGGCGCACGCAATAGCCGTCTTCCGTCAGGTACGCGCATGTCACATGCGCCTGCTGCACGAGGCCGTCTCCAGCCGGGATCCCGATCATCGGCGCCGCCTGAACCGCGGGCGCCAGCGCCAGCATGGTGCCGGCAAGGGTAAGGACGGACAATTTCATCGACCTCTCCATCGTCTCGAATTGGGCGGCCGAAAGACCTTCGGATTCAGGACGATTTGCGGCGACCAGCATCACTTTTCTTTCCCGCCGCACATATGAGCGTCAGATCATGTTTCCACTAGCATCCTGCGTCCTGCACGCCGGCCTGCTCTGTTTCCAGGTCACGAAATGGCAACGAGAAGCCATCTTCCGCGTCATTCCCACGAAACAGACGGGGCGCATTGGGTTGGGCGTCCCGCCGCCGACATATCCGCCATCTCAACGGAGAAGTACCAATGTCAGTGGTGGGAATCCTGCTCCATCTCGGCCGTGCCATCATCCATGCGCACAACAACGCCAAGGTCAGGAACCTGATGGACGCCTCGCCGCCCGAAACCCGCATAAACATGGGCCGGCAAATTTCACCCGGCGCCTCCGAAAAAGAGCCCGGCGCCATTCATCCCGGCGGACGCTAATACAGCTCCAGGATAAGTGCGAATTGGACGCTCCGCGTGGCCGGTATTGCCCGATCATCTGGAGACCGCCGTCGCTTTGCGCTGTCGCGCATAGGCCACGCAGGCGTCCACCGTGCTGACGCAGAGCGCATCGATGCTGTTGGGCAAATTGTTGTCGCCGGCATAGGTCACTTCCGCGACACGGCCGCCGAGCATGCGAATCTGCGTGTTGCAATAGCCGCCGGGCGCGACGTTGACGGACCCTCCAACCGCGGGGATAGCGCCCAGGGCCATAGTCGGCACCGCGATGTTGAGATTGCCGCGCTGCACGCTGCGCTGATAGGTCCAGATCTGGCCGGAAGGTCCCACATCGGCGGTCGCGGTCGGAAAGCCGGCGCACATGCGAACATCGGCCTCGCTGAGGCCGACCATTTCCCGGCGGGCGGCCGCCGTGGTGGCATCCTCTTTCGCGACCCGCGACGTATCGTCGGGGATGACGCAGGACGACAGAATGGAGATGCCTGCCGCAACAAGGGCAAGTTTTCGAATGCGCAAAGATGTCATGCCGTCGGTCGGAGTTGCGTGCCGCCCCAGCGCCTCTTGGCTACCTAGGCAAGCGGGCAAGGGCGTCAACCCGTCGAGGTCCGCGAATTCCCGTCAAAGGCGAGGGCGCCTACCGCTCCATGCGCTCACGCTACGCGCAAATAGCTCGTCATGCCCGTCTTCTGGTGCTCGATGATGTGGCAGTGGAGCAGCCAGTCGCCGGGGTTGTCAGCGACAAAGCCCAGCTGCACCTTCTCGTCGGGCTGGATCAGATAGGTGTCGGAGATAAGCGGCTGGACCGCGCGCGTCGAGGACGACAGCACCTTGAAGCTCATGCCGTGCAGGTGGATCGGGTGCGCGTGCGGCGTCAGGTTTTCCATGTCGATGATGTAGCTTTGGCCGAGTTTCAGCTCGGCCAGCGGCGCGGTCGGGTCCGGCGTGTCGCCCGGCCACGGCACCTTGTTGATCGCCCAGAAACTATAGCCGAGCGACCCACAGATGCTGTCGGCCGCGACATTTTCGGCCGTGGCGCTCAGCGCCAGCGGAATGCGCCTCGCGGCGGCGACGTCCACCTCCGCCACCGGATTGGGCTCGAGCGGGCCGAGATCGCGAAGATCGCGCTTGAGCGATTGGCCGACCGCACGCAGTGTCGCCAGAACCTTTGGCTTCGTGCCCCTGACATCCCGCAGGCTGACGATCGCGCCTTCGTCGTCGGGCATGCGGATGGCAAGCTCCAGCCGTTGTCCGGGCCCGAGCTGCAGGGCGTCGGGCGCAAAGCGCTGCGGCACCGGATTGCCGTCGAGCGCGATGACGGCGGCCTCGGCGCCGTCGACGCGGAAGCCATAGATGCGCGTGACGTCGGTGATGGCGGCCCGCAGCCGCACCAGCCCGCCGGCTGGCGCGTCATATTGCGGCTGGTCGAGCCAGTTGGCCGTGCGCACCGTGCCATAGGTGCCGCTGCGCGCCGCATCGCGCGGCCGGAACTGCGCGATGAACTGGCCGTCATCGCCGAGGCGCCAGTCGCGCAGATTGAGCGCCACTTCGGCATCGAAGGCAGGATCGTTCGGGTTTTCCACCACGATGACGCCGGTCAGCCCATGGCCCATCTGTTCCAGCGTATTGCAATGCGGGTGATACCAGAAAGTGCCGGCGTCTGGCGGCGCGAAGGCGTAGTCGAAATGATCGCCCTGATACACATAGGGCTGGATCATGAACGGCACGCCGTCCATCTTGTTGGGAACGCGGATGCCATGCCAATGGATGGTCGTCGGGTCGTCGATGCCGTTGACGAGCCGCGCAGCGAATGGCTTGCCTTTCTTCATCCTGATGACCGGCGGCGGGCCGGCCTCGCCATAGGTCAGGACATTCTTCGTTGGCGCGCCGGCCATCAACTGCGCTGCAATCCCTGCCGTCTTCAAGATCAGCGGTTCGGGTTTCGCCGCCGCCCAACCGGCAAACTTGCCGGCGGTCGAGAGGCCGATGCCGGCCGCGCCGGCCGCCGCGGCGCCCTGCAGGAGTTTGCGGCGTGTGAGGACCGACATTGAGAATCCGAAATGGGTGAGTGGCGGCTTCAGGCTCTACCATCATTCGCGCACATTCCGAAACGGACAGATCGCCGCTCCCGAAAGCCAATCGAATGCCAGGCTGAATGCGGCAGGCCGTGGCCCTGATCAATCTCCGACGGCGGCGAAATGTCCGCCGCCGAAATCCTTGAGCACCAGTTTCGGCACGCTCTCCCCGATCCGCCGCGTCGAGCTTGGAATTTCGCGATCGAGACGGGCAAAGCGTGTCCGGCGCAATGACGGATCGGGAACAGGAACGGCCTCGATCAGCCGCCGCGTATAGGGATGGCGCGGATTGGAGAACACCTGGTCGCGACTGCCGATCTCGACGATCTGGCCGAGATACATGACGGCGACACGATCCGAGACGTTTTCGACCACCGCCATGTCGTGCGAGATGAACAGATAGGCGACGCCGAATTCGCGCTGCAGCTCCTTCAAGAGATCGAGCACGCGCGCTTGCACCGAAACGTCGAGCGCCGAAACGCTCTCGTCGGCGATGATCAGCTTCGGCCTCAGCGCCAGCGCCCGCGCGATGCAGATGCGTTGGCGTTGGCCGCCCGAGAATTCATGCGGATAAAGCTCCATCTGCTCAGACGAGAGACCGACCCGCTCGAACAGCGCTGCCACGCGCTCCCGCCGTTCTTCCTTCGAGCCGATGCCATGGATCAGCAGCGGCTCCGCCACCAGCTCGCCGACGCGCATGCGCGGGTCGAGCGAGGCATAAGGGTCCTGGAAGACCATCTGCACGTCTCGTCGCACCGCCTTGCGCTCGTCGCGCCCGAGGCGGGACAATTCGCGTCCGCCGATCGTCACGCCGCCGCTATAAGGAACGAGGCCGGCCAGCGCCTTGGCGGTGGTCGACTTGCCGCAGCCGGACTCGCCGACCAGCGCCAGCGTCTCGTTCGGCGCGATCGAGAAGCTAATGCCTTCGACGGCATGCACCCTTCGGTTGACGCGGCCGAAGAAGCCACCGCGCAGGTCGAAGCGGACATGCAGGTCTTTCACGACCGCCACCTTGTCTTGCATTGCCGCCACGTCGGACTCGCCGGAAGCCCGGCGCGCGCCGGAGCCGATGCGCGGAACGGCGGCAAGGAGCTCGCGCGTATACGCGGCTTGCGGCCTGGCAAAAATAGCCGATGTCGTCCCCTCTTCGACCATGCGGCCGTTGCGCATGACGATCACCCGATCGGCCATTTCGGCCACGACGCCCATGTCGTGGGTGATCAGGATCACGCTGGTGCCGTGCTGGCGCTGCAGGTCGCGCAGCAGTTCCAGCACCTCGCCCTGCACCGTCACGTCGAGCGCCGTCGTCGGCTCGTCGGCGATCAGCACGGCGGGTTCGAGCGCCAGCGCCATCGCGATCATCACCCGCTGGCGCATGCCGCCGGACAGCTCGTGCGGAAATTGTTTCAGCCGGCTTTCGGCCTCGGAGATGCGCACCGCCTTTAGCGCCGCGACCGCGCGCAGCTTGGCCTCCGTGTGGGATACACCGGTATGCGCCTCGATCGACTCGGTGAGCTGCCGGCCGATCGACAGCACCGGATTGAGCGAGGTCATCGGCTCCTGGAAGATCATGGCGATGCGGTCGCCACGAATGTCGCGCATGCGCCGTTCGTCGAGCACCGTCAGCTCGACGGCACTGCCATCCTTATCGCAAAGCCGGATCGTGCCGGCGGCGATGCGGCCGGCCGGCTGCGGCAGCAATTGCATGATTGCCAGCGCGGTCATCGACTTGCCGGAGCCGGACTCGCCGGCGATGCACAGCGTCTCGCCGCGTTTGAGAGACAGCGACAGGCCGGATACCACCTCGCGCTCGCCATCCTCGCCGCGCACGCTGACGCTGAGGCCGGCGATTTCCAGCACCGCCTCGCCGGCCAGCGCTGATGGAACTTCGCGAACGCTTTGCGTCATTGCTCTCCCCGAGCAAGTCGGAGCGCCGGTCCCCACCCGGACCTTTGGTCCGACCTCCCGACGAGGGGGAGGTAGGGCGCTGGCGTTTTACCCTCCCTCTTGTGGGGAGGGTCGCTGCGAAGCAGCGGGGCGGGGGTGGGGCGCCGACCTCTCATTCAAACACGCAGCGCGGGAAGTAGAACGACACCACCCAGTTCGGCATGTCGACGATCTCGCTGATCCTGAGATCGCCGCAGACCGAGACCAGCATATAGGCGTCAACCGGGTCGAGCTTGTATCGGCCGGCCAGCAGGTCGACCATCTGACTGACCGCCTGCTTGGCGCCGGTCATCAGGTCAGGCGCGATCCCGGTCGTCACCTCATAACCTTTGGCGTCGAGATGCCGCGTCACCGGGCCCGGCGTGGTGAAGCGCGGCGTCTTCAGCCGCGCGTCCTTCACGAGGTCGAGCTTGAGCACGACGTCCATCGGACTCTCGATCGCAGTGCCGCACACTTCGCCGTCGCCCTGCGCGGCATGCGTGTCGCCGACCGAAAACAGCGCGCCTGCCACTTCCACCGGCAGATAGAGAATGGTGCCGGCGGCAAGGTCCCTTATGTCGAGATTGCCGCCGACGCGCCGCGGCGGCACCACCGAATGGTGGCCCATCTCGCCCGGCGCGTTGCCGATCGTGCCGGCAAACGGCTTCAGCGGCACGCGGCCGTGTCTGCCGAACAGCGCCGGCTCGAGCGAGCCGGCGTCGTATTTCCAGATGTTGAGTGCCGGCTCCTTGAAGTCGTCGGCAAGCAGACCGAACCCCGGAATGTTCGCCGTCCAGCCGAAGCCGGACGGCTTGAACATTTCGATCGTCACCTTCAGCGCGTCGCCGGGCTCGGCGCCCTCGACGAAGATCGGCCCGGTCACCGGGTTGATCATGCCGAAATCGAGGCTGGCGATATCGCCGACGGTGCTGTCGGCCTTGAGCTGCCCGCCGGAGGAATCCAGGCACTGGAACTCGATTGTCGAGCCTGGCGCCACGCGCTCGGCCGGGGCAAAGGAATTGTCCCAGCCGAAGTGGTGATGGCGCCCGTGGATGGTGTAGTCGCAGTTACTGCACATCTTTCACATACACATTGTCGTAGTTGATCGGGATATGAACCGGGTCGACATAGAGATTGTCGGCGCCGCCCATGCGGGCCGACTTCAGCGTGAAGCGCTGCTCGTTGAAGACCGGCGCCCAGGGTGCGTCCTCCATGATCTTGTCGTAGATCGCGCTCCACATCTTCTCGCGATCCGCGGACTTTGCCGGATCGACGACCGAATCGGCTTCGGCCGCCTTGGCGTCGAGATCCTTGTTGCAGTACCACGCCCAATTCCAGCCGCCCGGCACCGCGCCGGCGCAGCCGAGGATCGGTCCGTAGAAGTTGGACGGATCCGGGAAATCGGCGATCCAGGCCATGCCGCCCGACCAGATCATCGGCGCGCCGGACTTGTCGCCGCCGGCGGCAATCACGTTGGCCTGGGCGAGCGATTGGATGCTGGCCTTGATGCCGATGGCAGCCAGGTCCTGCTGGATCGCCTGCGCGATACGCGGATTGGGGTCGGTGTTCATGGCGAACAACTGCGTTTCGAAGCCATCGGGGTGGCCGGCCTCGGCAAGCAGGGCCTTGGCCTTGGCGACGTCATAGGGATAGCCCTTGAATGCCTTGTCGTAACCGGGCATCGACGGTGGCAGCGGCTGATTGGCCGGCACCGCGCGGTTGTTGATCATCTGAACGATGCGGTCCTTGTTGATCGCCATGTTCACCGCCTGGCGCACCTTCACGTTGTCGAAGGGCGGCATGGTGGTGTTCATGGTGATGTAGCCGGTGTGCAATTGCCCGCCCACCACGACGCGGGCCTTCTGCTCCGGATCGTTCATCACCTCCTGGAACTTGGCCGGCGGAATGCCGTCGCCGGGCACGTCGATCTCGCCCTTCTGCAGGCGCAGCAGCGCCACGATCGGCTCCTGGCCGATCTCGAAGGTGATTTTGTCGAGATGCGGCAGGCCCTTGTGCCAGTAGTCGGGGTTGCGCTCGAAGACGATGCGCTGGCCGAGCGTCCATTCGGCAAGCTTGAAGGCGCCGGTGCCGACCGGATGCTTGCCGAAGTCGGCGCCGTATTTCTCGATCTCCTCCTTCGGCACCACATGCGAGAAATTGATCGCCATGACATGCAGGAAGGTGGCGTCCGGGCGGGTCAGCTCGAATTTGATCGTATAGGGATCGACCGCGGTGACGCCGGAGAGGCTGTTCGCTTTGCCGGCGGCGACCTCGTCATAGCCTTTGATCGAGCCGAAGAAGCCGGCGCCCGGGCTCTGCGTCTTCGGATTGGTGACGCGGTCGAGCGAGTATTTGACGTCGTCGGCCGTCATCTCCCGGCCATTGTGGAACTTCACGCCGTGGCGCAGCTTGAAGGTGAAGGTCTTGCCGTCCGGCGAGATCTCGTAGCTTTCGGCAAGGTCGGGCTTCAGCTTGGTGGTGCCGGGCTCATAGTCCATGAGGCCATCGAACAAGCTCTTGATCATCGACCAGTTCTGCCAGTCGTAGCCGATCGCCGGATCGAGCGTCGCGACATCGTCCTTGTAGGTGATGGTGATGGCGCCGCCCTGCTTGGCGTTAGGGTCGATCGCGTCGTCGGCGCGCGCGCTTGCCATGCCGAGCATCAGCGCAAGCGCCGAGGCCGCCACGGTGGATGCCAGAAATCGTCTCATGTCACTGTTCCCTTTCTCTGGTTGTTGCCTTGTTCATCTGAGTTTAATTCGGGGATCGATGAAGGGCGCGATGACGTCGGCCAGCAGGTTGCCGAGCACGATGGCGAAGGCCGAGACCAGGGTGACGCCCATGATGATCGGGATGTCGACGCGCTGGATGGCCTGCCAGGCGAGCTGGCCGATGCCGGGCCAGCCGAAGACGCTTTCGACCACCACGATGCCGCCCATGAAGACGCCGATGTCGATGCCGATCATGGCGACCACCGGCAGGATGGCGTTGGGCAGCGCATGGCGGAACAGGATGGCGCCGCGCGCCAGGCCCTTGGCGCGGGCGGTGCGCATATAGTCCTGGCGCAGAACGTCGATCATCGACGAGCGCATCATGCGCGCATACCAGCCGGCGCCGAGTATGCCCATGGTCAGCGAGGGCAGCACAAGATGACGCCAACTGCCGTAGCCGCCGATCGGGAACCAGCCGAGCCGGACGGCGAAGACATAGAGCAGGAGCAGGCCGACGACGAATTGCGGCGCCGAGACGCCGACGAAGGAGGCGACCATCAAGGTCTGATCGGTGGAGGTGCCGCGCTTGACGGCGGCGATCAGGCCCATGGTAAGGCCGATCGCGAGCTCGCACAGGATGGCGCCGACCATCAGAAGCAGGCTCGCCGGCAGCCGCGAGACGATGAGCTCGGTGACTTCCGAGCGCTGGATGTAGGAGCGGCCGAGATCGCCGCTGAGCAGCCTTGTGAGATAGTGCCAGTACTGGACGATGAAGGGCTGGTCGAGGCCGAGCTGCCTGCGGATGTTTTCAACCGTGTCGGGCGTCGCGCTGCGGCCGGCGATCTGGCGCACTGGATCAGCCGGCAGCAGATAGAGCAGCGCGAAGGTGATCAGCGAGACGCCGAGCAGGATGAGCAGCGACTGGATGAGACGTCGGCCGAGATAGGCGATCATGCCCGCCCCCTCTGCGTCGGGTCGAGGATGTCGCGCAGCGCGTCGCCGATCAGGTTGAAGGCAAGCGCAAGCGCCAGGATCGCGGCGCCGGGGAAGAACACCAGCCAGGGCGCCGCCTGGAAATAGGTCTGGTTCTCGAAAATGATGTTGCCCCAGGAGGCCGTCGGCGGCTGCACGCCGATGCCGAGATAGCTGAGCGTGGCTTCGAGCAGCACCGTGGTCGAGATGCCGAGCGTGCCCCAGACGATGATGGTCGGCAGCAGATGCGGCAGGATATGGCGCAACAGGATGCGCGGCGCGCTCGCCCCTATCGTGCGCTCGGCATCGATGAACTCGCGCTCCGACAGCGACGAGGTTTCGGTGTAGATGACGCGCGCGGTCTGCACCCAGTTGACCAGCGCGATCACCATGGCAACGATCCAAAGGCTCGGCTCGAACACCGCCGCCAGGCAGATGGCGAGAAGCAGTGCCGGGAAGGCCATCATCAGGTCGGTGAAGCGCATCAGCGCGCTGCCGATCCAGCCGCGGAAATAACCGGCCGTGACGCCGACCAGCGTACCGATCAGAAGCGCCACGCCGTTGGCGACGATGCCGATGATCAGCGAGGTGCGGGCGCCGAACAGGATGCGGGTCAACAGGTCGCGGCCGAGCAGGTCGGTGCCCAGCCAGAACTTGGCGTTCGGCGGCAAGGGTGAACCTTCCAGCGTCAGTCCGTCGAACATCTGCTCGTTGGGATGGTAGCCGGTCAGCCACGGCGCCAGGATGGCGCCAGCAAGCACGATGGCGACGATGAAGAGTCCGAGCAGCGCCAGCGGCCGCTTGAGCAGCCGGCGCCAGACGCCGGCGCGCGGCTTGACCGGCATTTGGCCCGGCGCCGGGAGATCAGGCGCGATGGGATTGGTCACCGCCATCCTCGTTTTCCGTCATCGCCACGATCCGCCGGGCCGCTTCCTCGACGCTGATCTGCCAGCTCATCGCCAGCGACCGCAACTGCGCATAGGCGCGATCGTCGTCGCTGCCTTTCGACAGCGCCGCGACCGCGCGCACGATGGTCTGGCGCTCGCCGACGCGCTGGCGCAGCGACGCGATCTCGTCGGCCAGCCGTTTCCCCGCCTCGAAGCTTTGCCGGGCGATCAGCAGCGCGCTGTACACGCCCGCATTGCCGACCGGTTTCAACAATTGCGCGTCGGCTTTTTGCGACAGCGCCCATTCGATGCGGCCCGGCGCTTCCGAACCGATCAGCGCCACCAGGGGCATCGGCGCCTCGCCCGGCTGCCACGGGAACTGCTCGTCGAAGCCGAGATCGGCGTCGAAGAAGACGAAATCCGCGGCAAGCGCCTCTGCCGGCAATTGCGGCCAGCATTCGACCGCCTCAAGGCCGATCGCCGACAGCTGCCTGGTGATCGCCTGCACCGTCGCGTGCGGGCGATGCAGCACGAAAGCCCGCGCGCCGCCAAGATTGGGGATGCGTGCGGACCGGCTCACGACACCACCCTGAGCCGCGGATGGCCGAAGGTCTTCGCCGGGTCGTAACGCGACAGATAGGGATCGGGCGCCACCTCTTCCTCGCGGCTGACGACCTCGAAAAATCCATCGGCTATGCGCCCGATGATCACCGGCAGGGTTGCATGCTGCGTGTGCGGATCGATTGCGATAGGCCCCAGGCGCGTCGTGAAGCGGCGCCCGGCGAAGGCTTTTGAGAACGCCGCCGGGCCGGCGTCGGGATCGCCGGAGAGCACGTCCGCCATCACTTGCACCGATGCATAGGCGGACGCCTCGAAGGACGAGGCGAAGGCAGCCGGGCGCGGCGCGAAATAGGGTCCGGCCGACAAATGGCCCCTGCCCGTTTCGCCGATCGCCGGCAACTCGCCCTCGGTGAGATTGCAGGATATGACCGGGCAGGCATCGGCCTTGAAGGCCGCATTCTCGCGTCCCAAGTCGCGATATGCCGCCAGGAAGGCATAGGACGAGGTGCCGATGAGGTTGTTGAGGATGAAATTCGGCCGCGTGGCGCGGATTTCATCGATCAGGCGCGAAACGTCGGTTTCGCCGATGCGCAGGTAGCGCTCGCCGAGCACCTTGCCCGCAGCGTCGGCGATCAGGTCGCGCGCGACGCGGTTCATCTCCCAGCCCCAGATATAGTTCGAGCCGAGCAGGAAGCCGTTGGCGCCGAAACGCGGCGCGACATGAGCCATCAGCGGAACCAGATGCTGGTTCGGGCAGGCATGCATGTAGACGACATGCTCGTTGGCCTCGAACCCCTCATAGGGGCAGGCATACCAGAGCATGCCGCCCGCCTTCTCCAGCACAGGGATCGTCTCCTTGCGGCTCCAGGAGGTAATGCAGCCGATCACGTGGCGGGCGCTGCTGGTCCGGAAGATATCCTCGCAAAGCGTGGCGTAGCGGTCGGCATTGCTTTGCGGATCGCGTTCGACCGGCACCAGCTCGATCTCGCAGCTTCGGTCGGCATTGATGTCGGCGATCGCCCGCATCGCGCCCGTACGGCACGCGTCCGAGACGAGCTGGTAGCTGCCGGATCGCGAATAGAGGACGCCGATCTCGATACGCCGTTTCAAGCAATGCCCCAAAAATGAAAAAGCCCCGCAGCCGCCGCCGACAGGCGAGGCATACGAGGCATTCTTGCCGTCCGGCGACCGAGGCCGATATGTTCGCAGCTACCCTATTCCCTACCGCCCGCCAGTCAAGCCTCAAAGTTGCATGGCGCGGCGGGGCATCTAATCGCGCAGGCTGAAGACGAAAGGCGCGGTGCGGGTGACGTGGGCGCCGAGTTCGGCCGGCGGCGCCGGCACCGACGCGCCCTGCAACACGCCGAGCGCGGCGCGATCGAGATCCGGATCGCCCGAGGATTGCGCCAGCCGGGCAGAGACCACCCTGCCGGAGACGTCTACCGTGAAGGTTACAGTAGGCGTGCCCTCGACGCGCCTGGAGCGCGCCGCGCTCGGATAGCGGGTATGCCGCCTGATCCATGCCGCCAAGTTGGAATTCCAGCGCGACGGGCTGACGCTCGATCGCGACACCGAGTCGGAGGATTGCGGCGCGGCGGCCTTCGCGCCTGCGTTGGCATCGATGCCGGCCATCGTCACGGCCTTTGGCGGCGCGGCCTTTGCCCTTTTCCTCTGGTTCGGCTTTTCGGCCGGCTTCTTTTCCACTTTTTTCCTCGCCTCGACGGGCTGGCTTGCCTTCGGCTGCGCCTCGAAAGGCTTTGGCTGCGGCAGCGGAACGACGACGTCGGGAGTAGCTGTCTCGACAGGGTCGGGCACGACCTCGTCCAGCGGCGGCCGCTCGCTGAGCGCAGCTGCTGTCTCCGCCGGTTCGGCCTCCGCCGCCTTGTCGGAAACGACCGGCGGCTCGGCGACCGGCTCGACCCTTTTCACGACCGGCGCCGGATCGGTCACCGGTTTCACTTCGGCGGGCTTTTCCGTCTCCTCCGCCGCATCTGGCTGGTCCGGCGCGACCGTGTCCAGCATGGCCGCCTCTTCCGGCACGGCAGGCGTCGTCGGCAGCGGCGCCATTTCGACAGCCAGCGCCGGCGGCGGGCCGCCGTCCGGCACCTCGGTAAAGCTCAGATTCTGCACCGCATAAGCGACCGCGACATGCGCGGCGAAAATAACCGTGGCCGCGCTTGCCCACAGACCGGCTTCGCGGAAGCCGAAGCGTGGCTGGGTGGACAAGGCGGCGATCGCTTGCGTCATTGCGCCGCGCTTCCGCTTGTCGCCGGCGCGGAGGTGGCGGCCGCAGCCCCGGTGCCGGACGCCGTCTCCAGCCCGACCAGCGCGATCTTGAGGTAGCCCGCAGCGCGCAGCAGGTTCATTACCTCCATCAGCTCGCCATAGCCCACCGTCTCGTCGGCGCGCAGGAAGATGCGGGTCTGCTTGTCGCCCTTGGTGCGGCTGTGGAGCACGGTGGCGAAGCTCGGTCGCGGCACAGCCTCATTGCCGATCGCCAGAGAAAGATCGCTTTTCAGCGTCAGGAACAGCGGTGTCTCCGGCCGTGGCGCCGGCGTCGCCGTCGACCCGGGCAGGTCGACATTGACGTCGACGGTCGCAAGCGGAGCCGCGATCATGAAGATGATCAAAAGCACCAGGATGACGTCGATGAACGGGGTGACGTTGATCTCGTGGCTTTCCTCGAGATCGTCGCCGGCCGTCTCGCGAATCCGCGCCGCCATTGGCCGCTCACTCCGCTGCCAACGCGGTTGCCGGCGGCACCGTGCGAAAATCGAGGTCGCGGCTGACCAGCCGCTCGACGCCTGCCGAGGCGTCGGCGAGGATCTGCCTGTAGCCGGCTATCGATCGCGCGAAGACGTTGTAGATCACCACCGCCGGGATCGCAGCCACCAGACCCATTGCCGTGGCGAGCAGGGCTTCGGCGATGCCCGGCGCCACCACCGCAAGATTGGTGGTCTGCGCCTGCGAGATGCCGATGAAGGCATTCATGATGCCCCAGACGGTGCCGAACAGGCCGACGAAGGGCGCCGTGGAGCCGATGGTGGCGAGCAGGCCGATGCCGCGCGACATGCGCCGGGACGCTGCCGCCTCGATGCGCGACAGCCGCGAGGTGACGCGCTCCTTCAGGCCGTCGCCCGAGATGTGATCCAACGCGCCGGCCGAGAGCGCGCGCTCTTCCTCCGCCGCCCGCACCAGCAGCGCGCCCGGGCCGCCGCTGTGGCCGAGCGCGCGGCCGGCCTGCATCAGCGTCGCGGCATTGCCGATCGCGTTCGCCGCGCGCCGCGCCTTGAGCTTGCCGCCGAGGATCTCCAGCGACTTGGCGAGCCAGATCGTCCAGGTGACCAGAGAAGCGAGAGCAAGTCCGACCATCACCGCCTTCACCACGATGTCGGCATTCATGAACATGCCCCAGGGCGACAGGTCATGCGGCAGCGTCAGCGCAATGGCGGAAGTCTCTTCGCCCCCGGCAGTGCCCGGCGCCGGCTGAACGCGCGGTTCGGTCGGTGCGGCAGCGGTTGGTGCCTCCGTCGCCGGGGGCTGTGCCGCGGCCGGGGCCTGAGCTGCCTGCACGGCTGCCGGAGCTGTTATGGGCTGCTGAGCGGGCGCTTGTGCGGCCGGTGCCGCGGGTGCCGGCTGCTCCTGCGCCAGCGCGACGTCGGGAAGAAAGGAGCCGGCCGCAAGAATGGCGAACGCGGCCAGCACCACAAAAAGACTGTTCCGGGACAAGGCTAGTCCTCGCTTCATCATTGCACGCCAATGCCGTCTGACTAGAAAACATGAGTTAGCGAGTCAACTATTAAGATGTCCATCACCATCAAATATCCGGGTCGCGCGCCGGTAGCCGGGGACGCCGTGAGGTCTGGACTGCGACGCCGTCGCTGGGCCACCATGTCAGCCACAACCGAGGCAGCAGGCGATGATCAGGGCGACCCCGCTCGACTTCCCCTATGACGGAAGGCTGGTGCCGCAAGACACCGCCCTGCTCGTGATCGACCTGCAGGAGGATTTCCTGTCGCCGACAGGCTATTTCGCCAGGAAAGGCTATGACCCTTCGCCGCTGCGGGCCATTCTGCCGACGGTGAATCGGCTGATTGCGGCCGCGCGCGCCGCCGGCCTCGCAATCGTCCATACGAGGCAAGGCTACCGCGCCGACATGGCCGATATGACGGCTTACGAAAAATGGCGCCGCAAGCGGGCGGGACTGGACGGCACCGATATCCTGCTGCGCTCCAGCCAGGCTTCCAGATCGTCGCCGACATAGAAGTCAGGCCCGAGGACATCATTGTCGACAAGACCTGTAACGGCGCCTTCACCTATACGGATCTGGAACTGGTGCTGAGGGCGCGCGGCATCACCCATCTGATGTTCACCGGCTGCACGACCGATGTCTGCGTTCACACGACGCTGCGCGAGGCCTGCGACCGCAATTTCCAATGCCTGACGATTGCGGACGCCTGCGCCAGCGGCGACGGCCGGGCGCACGAAGCCGCGCTGCATATGGTGACGGTCGAGGACGGCGTCTTCGGCGCGCTGGCGAGCTCGGAGGCGGTCATCGCCGCGCTGTCGCGGATCGCAGAAGAACGGGATTGATATCGGGATTTCGGGATCACAAGAATCCATCGGTCACAAATCTTTTTGCGTGCACCGTTCCGTTGCCGGCGACGCTTTCGTCTTCACGGTTAGCCGCCGCCGCCAGGACAGACGGAGCCAAGCCATGTCAACCGCAGTGACCTTGATCAATGTCTTCACTATGTCCCGTCTTGATGAAACCGGCAGCCGCAGCGGCCGGTCTCACCGCCATCCGCGATTTCACCGAAGGTGTGCCCCGATGAACGAGCGCGACGCGAACGTTCCTGGCGCCAGGGTGTCGGCGTCGCACCGCGCCAGCGAATTTCGCGATCAGCGTGACCGTCTCGCGGCCGATCCGCGCGATCTCGCTGGGACGGTCGATACCGCCGATCATGAATTCCTCGATGCCTAGCGCGGCATAGGGCAACAGCGAGAGCGCAAGCCGCGCCGGCGGCCCCGCGACCTCGACCGCCTTGTGGTCGGAGGCGCCGGACCAGCCTTCGGGGCGAATGCGGACGGGAAGCGCGAAGCGCAATCTGCCGGCGCGGCCGTGCTCGGCTGCAGCGCCGCGCACACGCTGCATCAGCTGCGCGACTTCGTCCGGCGAGCCGGCCGCCAGCTCGAATATATCGGCATGCCGGCCGGCGACCTTCAGCGCGGTGCCGGACTGGCCGCCGAGCCGGATGGTGAGGTCGCCGCCATGCGGGCCCTTGCGCGGCACGTAACCGCCTTTGACGCTGTAGAAGGCGCCTTCATGGTCGAAGGGCTCGTCGTTCGACCACAGCCGCTTCAGCAGCACAAGATATTCGTCGATGCGCTGCCACACCACGCTGTGGCCGACCGGCCGCGCCTCGGCATCACTGTCCTGGAGCGGCTCGCTCAGCATCCTGAGCGACAGGCGGCCGCCGCCTCTCAAGTCGAGCGCCGCGAGCTGCCTTGCCGCCACGGTCGGCTCGACCACGCCGGCCCAGTGCGTCAGCACCACTTCCAGCGCCGGGGTGCGGTCGAGCGTCTGCGCGGCGATGTCCATGTTGGCGAGCAGGCCGGCCGGATCGTCGATCACCAGCTTGCGGAACCCCACATCCTCGATCAGCGACAGCTTGGTCGCCGTCTCGGCGAAATCGTAGAAGAAGCTGCCATTCGCAGGCTTACCGGGAACATGCGTGAACTCGATCGGCATTGCCATCTCCTCCGTCACGTTGGCTTGCCCCGCTCCACCTCGAACAATCCAATGCGCGCAGGCGCGCCGACGCGCCCTGGCGCTCGGCCAGTTATCTTCTCCGGTTACTCCAACTCAGATTTTTGGACGGCGGGGCCGTAGGCCCCGGCTCTGTCAGGGGATGATCCCAAGCACCACCGCGCCGGTGAACACGAATGCCAGCGCGAAAACGAGATAGGCGAAGGTTCCGCCATAGGCGGGCCTCCAGCTCTGGTCGGCGGTCAGCCTCTGGCCCTTGCGCTGAGCATTCTGCATGTAGGTCATGGTCGAACCTCCGTCTCGGCCATTAATCTATAAAGATAGTAGACTTTGTCGAGTGCTATTTTTCGCCGGTTTTTGGAAGGACGTCCTCGGAAACGGCAACTTGAGGGGCGTTTATTCTCAGCCGAGATCGAAAGAGTGCGGGGATGCGCCACCGGAGGATCCGACAAAATGCCTGTAGCTCCGGCTTTTTCGGCGGCAAACGGCCTCGTTCAAGCGCTTGGCTACTCGGTACGCGAGGGGATAGCATCAAAATAGTCTCACAGGACTCAGGGAGAAAAACATGGGTGGAAGGCTGGCGGGCAAGGTCGCCATCATCTCGGGTGGCGCGACGGGCATGGGTGGAGCGGCTTCCGAGCTGTTTGCCGCCGAAGGCGCCAAGGTTGCGATCATCGACCGCAATGGCGAGGCCGCCGGCAAGACCGCCGCGGCGATCCGCGCGCGCGGCCATGTCGCCGAGCATTTCGTAGCCGACGTTTCCGACGAGGCGCAGGTCGAGGCGGCGGCGAAGGCGGCCGCGGAAAAATTCGGGCTGGTGACCGTGCTGTTCAACCACGCCGGCACCATTGTGATTAAACCCTTCTTGGAGACGACTCTGCAGGAATGGGACTGGCTGCACGCCGTCAATGTGCGTTCGATGTTCCTGATGACGCGCGCGGTGCTGCCGGGCATGATCGCCGCCGGCGGCGGCTCGATCGTCTGCACCTCGTCGATCTCGGCGGTGGCGGCGACGCCGAACGAAGTGCTCTATGACACCACTAAAGGCGCCTGCCACATGTTCGCGCGTGCCATCGCGGTGGAGTTCCGCGATCGCAACATCCGCTGCAATGCCATCTGTCCCGGCTTCATCCGCACGCCGCACGGAATGCGCGAGGTCGCCGACCTCGGCAAGCTCGGCGTCGATGTTTCCGATGCCGCCATGGCCGCGCAACAGGGCCGCATCGGCGAGCCGGAGGAAGTGGCCAAGGCGGCGCTGTTCCTGGCGAGCGACGAATCGAGCTTCGGCGCGCATCTCTTCGTCGACAACGCCTTCACGGCGATCTGAGGCGTCCCAAGCTTGGCGCCCTTCCTCTACCCCGGCGATCGGGGGAGAGGAAAGAATCTACCTACCGTTCCTCGCGTCGAAACGGCTTCAGCAGCGCCGAAGGCGCGACCGCGTTGCGCGAAATGAAGGCCATGGCGACGATGGTGAAGATGAAGGGCAGCATCAGGAAGGCTTCGTAAGGGATGTGCCCGAGGCCGCTGGCCTGCATCCTGAGCTGCAGCGCGTCGACGAAGGCAAAGAGCAATGCCGCGCCCGCCGAACGCCACGGGTCCCAGCGGCCGAACACCACCAGCGCGATCGCCACCCAGCCGCGCCCCGACACCACGCCGAAGGTGAAGGCGTTGAACTGCGCCATGGTGAGGAAGGCGCCGGCGAGCCCCATCAGCGCGCCGCCGAGGATCACCGCCTGGAAGCGCGTGGCGATCACGCTGACGCCGGCGGAATCCGCCGCGCGCGGGTTTTCGCCGACCATGCGCACCGACAGCCCCCAGGGCGTGTGGTAGAGCACGAAGGCGGCAAACGGAACGGCGATGATCGCGAGATAAACCAGTGTGAACTGGTTGAACACCGCCGGACCCAGGATCGGAATTTCCGACAGCAGGGGGATCGGCGCCGGCTGAAAGCCCTTGATGCTGGGCGGCACCGATTGCTGGCCGAAGATCAGCCGGTAGAGGAAATAGGCGAGCCCAGAGCAGAACAGCGTCACGCCGATGCCGCAGACATGCTGGCTGAGGCCCAAGACCACCGTGAACAGCCCATGCACCGCGCCCATCGCCGCCCCGACAAGCACGGCCACCAGCACGCCCAGCCACAGGCTGCCGCTCAGGCTGGCGGCGGTGAAGCCGGCCATGGCCGCCAACAGCATGATGCCTTCGATGCCCAAATTGAGCACGCCGGCCCGCTCGGAAAACATTTCGCCTAGCGTGGCGAAGGCGAGCGGTGTGGCGATGCGGATGATGGCTGCGAGAAAGCCGACCTGAAAAATCTGCTCGAACACCGCGCTCATGCGGGCGCCCCCACGCGGCGGATGCGATAGGCGGTGAAGAGCAGCGCCACCAGCATCGCAAGCAGCGCTGTACCCTGGATGACCTCACTGAGGAAGGCCGGCACGCCGGTCGCGCGCGACATCGCCTCGGCGCCGGTCATGACCGCGGCAAGGAAGATCGCGGCCGGCACGACGCCGAGCGGATTGAGCCTGGCGAGCATCGCGACGACGATGCCGGAATAGCCGTAGCCCGGCGAGATGTCGCTCATCACCTGGAAATGGACGCCACCAACCTCGCCGACGCCGGCCAGTCCGGCCAGCGCGCCGGAAAGCAGCGCGGTGGAGAGCAGCACGCGCTGGGTATTGATGCCGCCATAGCGGGCCGCCTCCGCATTCTCGCCGGTGACGCGGATGCGGAAGCCGAGCGTGGTGCGCGCGATCAGGAACCAGCAAACGGGCGCTGCGATCAGCGCCACGACGACGCCGATATGCAGCCTTGTGCCTTCGATCAGCACCGGGAAATTGGCGGAATCCTCGATTGGCGGCGAGATCGGATAACCGGAAAAGGTGTCCTTCCACGGCCCCTCGATCAGCGCCATCAGCGCGTAATAGATGACCGAGTTGAGCAGCAGCGAGCTGACCACGTCGTCGACCTTGAATTTGACGCGCAACGTCGCCGGCACCAGCGCGACGAGGGCGCCGGCCGCCGCGCCGGCCAGCGCCATCAGCAGGATGGCGAGCGGTCCTGGCATCGGGATGGCGCCTACGGCACAACTCGCAACCGCGCCGGCCAGCAGCTGGCCTTCGGCCCCGATGTTCCAGAATTTGGCGCGGAAGGCGATCGCCACCGCAAGGCCGGTGAAGATCATCGGCGCGGCGCGCACCAGCGTCTCGGTGATTGCGTAGCTGTCGCCGAGCGAGGCCGAGAGCATCACGCCATAGGCTTCGATGACACCGGCGCCGGCGACGGCGATGAGACCGCTGCACAAAACCAGCGCGACGGCGATGGCGAGTAGCGGTAGTGCGAGATTGAACCAGGCCGGCGTCGAGCTGCGGACTTCGAGACGGAACATCAGGCGTGCTCCCGAGGCAATTCCATAGCTCTACGCCCTCCCCTCCGCGCCGGTCATCAGCAGCCCAAGCCTCGCGACGGTGGCCTCCGGGCCGGAAAGCGTGCCGGCGATGCGACCCTCATACATCACCGTGATGCGGTCGCAGAGCATCAGCAATTCCTCGAGATCCTCGCCAATCACGATGATCCCACAACCCTTCGCCCGCATGGCCAGGAATTTTTCGTGGATGAACCGTGCAGCGCCGATGTCGAGGCCGCGCGTCGGCTGCGAAACGATCAGCACCTTCGGGTCGAAGGCGAGCTCGCGCGCCAAAAGCGCCTTCTGCAGATTGCCGCCGGAAAGCGCGCCGGCGCGCGTCATGGGCCCGGGACAGCGTATGTCATAGGCCTTGATCTGCGCTTCGGCGAAGGCGCGGATCGCCACCGGATCGAGCAGCCCCATGCGGCTGAAGGCCTCGGTGCCGATGCGGGGCAGCACCATGGAGTCGGCTAAAGGCAGGTTGGTGACCAGCCCGGTCGTCATCCGGTCTTCCGGGATGCGGCCGAGTCCGAGCGCCTGCAGCGCCCGCGGCGAAAATTGTGCAACTGCTTTGCCGGCTATCGTCATCGAACCGGCACTCGGCGACAGCATGCCGGAGATCACATCAGCCAGCGCCCGCTGGCCATTGCCGGAGACGCCGGCAACGCCGAGGATCTCGCCGGCGCGGACAAAGAGCGAGACCTCGCGCAGCGGCGTGCCGCCATGACCTGAGGTGGAAACGCCGTCGAGCGTCAGCACGGGCGCGCCCGGCGTCGAGACCTCCTTGATCGGCGGCATGATTTCGTGGCCGCACATCAGCTTGGCCATCTCGGCCGAGGTGGTTCCTGCCGGATGATCGACGCGGCCGGCGACCTTGCCATGCCGAAGCACGACGCAACGATGCGTGAGCGCCCTGACTTCGTTGAGCTTGTGCGAGATGAAGATGATGCCGAGCCCTTGCGCCGCCATCGAGCGCAGCGCGGCGAAGAGGCCATCGACCTCGCTGGGCGCCAGCACCGCCGTCGGCTCGTCGAGGATCAGGAGCCTGGCGCCGCGAAACAGCGCCTTGATGATTTCCAGCCGCTGCTGCTCGCCGATCGAGAGCGCCGAGACCGGCAGGCCGGGATCGAGATGTAAGCCATGTTGGCGGCCGATCTCCTTCAGCCGCGCCAGCCCGCCCGTGCGGTCGATGCGGCCGGACTTGCCGGCAATGCCGATCAAGAGGTTTTCCAGCACCGTCAGCCGCGGCGCCAGATGAAAATGCTGATGCACCATGCCGATGCCGGCCGCGAGTGCATCGGCCGAATTGTGGATGGCGACCGGCCTGCCCTCGACCAGGATCTCGCCCGCATCCGGCGCATAAGCGCCGAACAGCACGTTCATGAGCGTCGTCTTGCCGGCGCCGTTCTCGCCGAGCAGGCCAAGGATCTCGCCGGGGGCGACGCTGAGATCTACGCCCTCGTTCGCCTTGACGGCGCCGAAGCTCTTGGTGATGCCGCGCATTTCGATCAGTGGGACGGGCAAGGATGCTCCTAATATCCCTCCCCCTCGAGGGGAGGGTGGCCTGCAGGGCCGGGTGGGGTCGCCCGCGACGCGCTCCATCTTCAGTCGTCAAGGTCGAGCGGTTGAGACGACCCCTCCCGCCTCGCTTCGCTCGGCACCCCTCCCCGCAAGGGGGAGGGTACTGGTCAATCCGACACCGGCGTGTTCTCGTCGACGTCGACGCGGAAATTGCCTTCCAGGATCTCGGCTCTCTTCTTGGCGACCAGGTCCTTGACCTCGGCCGGCAGCGTCTTCTCGAACTTGTGATAGGGGGCGAGATCGGAGCCGCCCTTGGCCATGCGCGAGAAGTCGCCATAGTCCTGCGCGGTGAAGACGCCCGCCTTGACCAGCTTGATCGCCTGCTCGACCGTCGGATACATATTCCATACCGGGCCGGTGATCACCGTGTCGGGTCCGAGGCTCGACTGATCGGACATGTTGGAGATGGCGTAGATCTTCTTTTCGACCGCCGCTTCGATGACGCCGAAACGCTCGGCATAGATGACGTCGACGCCGGCATCGATCTGCGCGATCGCGGCCTCCTTGGCCTTCGGCGGATCGAAGAAGGAGCCGATGAAGGCGACCTTCCGCTTGATGTTTGGATTGACCTCCTTGGCGCCGGCGAAGAAGGCGTTGACCAGGCGGTTCACTTCCGGAATGCCCATTGCCGCGACAGCGCCGATCGTGCCCGACTTCGACATCTTGCCGGCGATCAGCCCGGAGAGATAGGCCGGCTCGTGGATCCAGTTGTCGAAGACGCCGAAATTGGGTTCCGCAGGCCCGGCGCCGGAGCCGAACAGCCAGGCCGTCTTCGGGAACTGTTTTGCCGTGCGCCGCGATTCGCGCTCGGCGGCGAAGGCGTCGCCCAGCACCAACTGGTAGCCGCCTTGCGCATATTCGCGCATCACGCGGCTGAAGTCGGCGGTCTGCACCTTCTCCGACCATTTGTATTCGATGCCCAGCTCCTTCTCGGCCTTCTGCAGGGCGACATGGATCTGGTTGTCCCAGGGCTCCTCGATCGGCGTCGCGAAGATCGCCGCCACCTTCAGCTTCTTGTCCTTGGCGAAGGCCACGCCGGGCAGCGCCGCCGCGGTCAGCCCGAGGGCGCCGAGTTCCAGCACATTGCGCCGCGACAGGCCGGCGCGTTGCGTTTTGCGATGATCGTTTTCCATTGAAATCCCCTCTGCTCGACGACCGTGTCGAGCCGGCCGTTCAAAACATGTCAGACGGGAGGACTATGGAACGACGCCCGACCTTTGTCCACATGGTCAAATTTGGCTGGAGAGACCCCGCAGAGCGACCCCCTCCTCGCGACTTGTCACCGCACAGCC
This sequence comes from Mesorhizobium sp. M1A.T.Ca.IN.004.03.1.1, assembly GCF_003997555.1. Classification (NCBI taxonomy): domain Bacteria; kingdom Pseudomonadati; phylum Pseudomonadota; class Alphaproteobacteria; order Hyphomicrobiales; family Phyllobacteriaceae; genus Mesorhizobium; species Mesorhizobium sp. M1A.T.Ca.IN.004.03.1.1. The sequence goes on from NZ_RZTV01000005.1 coordinate 98,981, forward strand.
TTCTCGCCACCCGCCGCCGTGATCACCCCGACGATGATCAGCCCGGTCAGCACCAGCCGCACGCCGGCGCTGACGCCGAAGGTGTTGAGCATGGTGAGCAAAAGCACCAGGAACAGGCCGGCGCCCCAGACGCCGGGCACGTTGGCCTTGCCGCCGGCGACCGAGGTGCCGCCGATGACGACGACCGCGATGGAGGCGAGCAGATATTCATTGCCGATATCGACATTGGCGCCGCGGAAATAGCCGGCAAGCAGCGCGCCGTCGATGCCACCCAGCGCGCCGCAAAGCGTGTAGGTGAGGAAGCGGATGCGGCCGACATTGACGCCGGCCAGCCAGGCGGCGCGGATGTTCTGCCCGATCGCCAGCACCGAGCGGCCATAGATCATGCGCTGCAGCGCCAGCGCCGCGGCGATGGTGAAGACCACCGTCAGCATCGCCAGCACCGGGATCCCCAGCACCTGCCAGTTGGTGAAATCGGCAAAGCCAGGCGGCGGCTTGATCTGAAGGCCGCGCCCGTAGCTGATGTCGACCGACTGGATGATGAAGCTCGCCGACAGCGTCGCGATGATCGGCGGAATCCTGAGCGCCCAGATCAGCAGATAGTTGATGGCGCCGATCGCCGCGCCGCAGGCGAGCGCCGCCAACAGCCCGACGACGATCATCGAATCGCTGCCGCCCATAACCTTCATCGCCACCGCGCTCGCCAGTCCGATATTGGCGGGCAGCGACAGGTCGACATTGCCGGGGCCGAGCGTGATGACGAACATCTGGCCGACGCCGACGATGACGGTGAAGACGGCAAGCGAAAGTGCCGCCGTGACCATACCGCCGGCGCCATAGCCGCCGGTGAAGGCGACGGTCGCCACCCACACGAGAACGGCGCCGACGAAGGACCAGAGCCAGGGTTTTTCAAGCAGCATCCGGACCGAGGTCATCGTTCACCTCTCCCTGCGGCTGATCAGCACCCGGGCCGCCAGCACGATGATCAGGATCGCGCCATTGGCGGCCACTTGCCAATCGGGCGGGATGTGCATGAAGGTCAGGAGCGGCGAGGCGGCCAAAGCCAGCGTCAGCGCGCCGATGACCGCGCCGATCGGCGACACCCGGCCGCCGACGAACTCGCCGCCGCCAAGGATGACGCCGGCAATCGAAAGCAGCGTGTAGCCGTTGCCGATATTGGCGTCGGCCGAAGTGGTGATGCCGATCAGCGCCATGCCGGAAAGCACGCCGAACAGGCCCGTCAGCGCGAAGAGCACGATCTTTGTCTTGAGCAGCGACCAGCCGGCGCGCCTGAGCGCCGCGGCATTGCCGCCGGAACCGCGCAGGATGACGCCATATGAAGTGCGCATCAGGCCAAAATGCACGATCGCCGCGATGAGCAATGCCGCCAGGATAGGGAACGGGATATAGGGCGGCTTGAAAGACATGATCGCCAGCAGCCAGTCCGGAGCCTTGCCGCCCGGCTTCGGCAGGATGAGGATAGCCAGCCCCTGCCAGACGAAGCTCATGCCGAGCGTCACCACGATCGAGGGCAGGTTGCGCAGATGGATCAGCGCGCCGAGCAGCGCGTAGACGCCGATTGAACCGAGCAGCACAGCGACACCGATGAACGGCGCATCCCTGAGCCAGGTGGCGGTGACGCAGCCGACAAAGCCGACGAAAGTGCCGATCGAGAGATCGAGCTCATTGCCGGCGATGACGAACATCTGCGCGATCGTCGCCAGCGCGATCGGGATCGCCAGGTTCAGCATTAGATTGAAGCCGAAATAGCTGATGGCGCGCGGATTGAGCCAGGCGATGGCCATCAGCACCAGCGCCAGCGACAGCGCCGGCAGCAGGCTGCGCAGCGTGCGTGCGCGGGCCGCGCTGCCGCGCGAGGATTTGGGGACCGTGCCGGGAGCGATCGCCGTCATCTCAGGCCGTGTCGCCGAACGAGGACTGGATGATCTTCTCCTCCGTCAGTTCGTCGCGCCCAAGATTGGCGACGATGCGGCCGTTCTTGAAGACATAGACATGGTCGCAATTGTCGAGCTCTTCGGTTTCGGTCGTGTACCAGAGGAAGGTGCGGCCCTTTCCGGCCTCCTCGCGCACGAGGTCGTAGACTTCGAGCTTGGTGCCGATGTCGACGCCGCGCATCGGATCGTCCATCAGCACGATCTCGGCATCGGAGCCGAGCGCGCGCGCAAACAGCGCCTTCTGCTGATTGCCGCCCGACAGCGAATAGATGTTGTTGTTCATGTCCGGCGTGCGGATGCCGATCTTCTTCTTCCAGAATTCGGCCAGCTCCGCCTCGCGCTGCGGCGAGATCAGCAGGCCGTCGCGCAGGCGCTGAAGCGAGCGGATGCCGATGTTCTGGGCGATCGACCATTGGGCGAAGATGCCGTCCGCCTGGCGGTCGCCGGCGACCAGCGCCACCGGCGCCGTCACTTCGATGCCGGCCCTGGCGCGCGAGGCGGCCGAGAAGATCGCGAGCAGCAGGTCCGTCTGGCCATGCCCCGCGAGTCCGGCAAGGCCGATGATCTCGCCCGCCCGGGCGACAAGCTCCTTGCCATCCTGCTGCCGCGCCGGGCGCGCCCGCACCCTGAGAGCCCCAACCGCGACCTTGCGGGTCTCGGCGGCGGCCTTCTGATGTTCCCCGGCGCCGCCCATCGCGGCGACCAGCTTGTCCCGGTCGAACGCGCTTGCGGCGTCGGCGGCGACCACCTTGCCGTCGCGCATCACCACGATGCGGTCGGCATTCTGCAGCACCTCGCCCAGCACATGGGAGATCAGGATGCAGCTGCCGCCCGCGGCGACGAAGCGGCGCACGAATGAAAGCAGCTGGCCGGCCGTGTGCGCATCGAGCGACGAGGTCGGCTCGTCGAGGATGACCAGATGCAGCGGCTCGCGGGTCAGCGTGAAGGCGCGCGCCACCTCGACCATCTGGCGGCGTCCGATCGACAGATCGCCGGCAATGTCGTCCGCCGCGATGCCGTGGTCGGGAAAGATCTCGTCGAGCTTGGCCTGGATGAGATCGGCGGCCTTGCGCCGCCAGCCGAGCCCGCTGAGCGAGGGATGGTTGATGCGCGTGTTCTCGGCGACGCTGAGGTTTGGGCAGAGCGACAGCTCCTGGAACACGCAGCGTATGCCGAGCTCGAGCGCGCGCGCCACGGAATAGCTCGCTTCCTGGTTGCCACGCACCGCGATCTGCCCGCCATCGGGCCGCAGCGTGCCCGCAACCATATGCATCAGCGTCGACTTGCCGGCGCCGTTGTGCCCGACCAGCCCGACGCATTCGCCGGCGCCGACATGGAAGTCGACGCCGTTGAGCGCGCGGACGGCGCCGAAGTGCTTTTCGGCGCCGTCCAGCCTGACGATGTCTGCAATAGCCTGGAGCATCCTCAACGATATCCGGTCGGCGATGCGGCTGGCAATGTCGCGCCGCTATTGCTTGATGTTGGCCTTGATGGCCGCGATCGCGTCTTCCTGGGTGTATTCGTGGGTAGCGACGCCGCCTTCCTTGATCTTCGGCAGCGCGGCCTCGAAATTGTCCTGGGTGAAGGCGAGATACGGCACCAGCAGATCGTGCGGCACGTCCTTGCGGCCGTCGAGCACCTGCTGCGCTACCCAGAAGGCGAGCGTCGACACGCCGGGCGCGATCGAGGCCGACCAGGTCTGGTAGCCGTCCTTGTCCTTCTGCTCCTTCCACCACTTCAGCTCGTCCTGACGGTTGCCCATGATGATGGTCGGACGCGGCTTGCCGGCGGCGGCGAACGCTTGCGCGGCGCCGTAGCCGTCGCCGCCCTGGTCGACGACGCCGACGATCTCCGGCAGCGACGGCAGGATGGTCGCCACCGCCTTCTGCGCCGTGGTCTGGTCCCAGTCGCCGGTCACGGAGCCGACGATCTTGAACTCGGGATGGGCGGCGACGCCTTCGAGGATACCGGCATGGATGGCATCGTCGATCGAGGTGCCTGCCAGCCCGCGGATTTCCAGCAAATTGCCGCCCTTCGGCTGGAACTTGGCCATCTGCTCGACTTCCTGCCTGCCCATGTCCTTGAAGTCGACGACGACGCGGTAGGCGCAAGGCTCGGTCACGATGCCGTCGAAGGAAACGACCACGATGCCGGCGTCGCAGGCCTGCTTGATGGCGCCGTTCAGCGCATCCGGCGAGGCGGCGTTGATGACAATGGCGTCATAGCCCTGCAGGATCAGGTTCTGCACCTGCGCGGCTTGCGTCGGCACTTCCTTGTCGGCGGTGGTGAAGACATCCGCCGCCGCCACCACCTTGTCCTCGACCGCTTTCTTGGTGACGATGGCGTAGCTGTCGAGCATCGCCTGGCGCCACGAATTGCCGGCGTAGTTGTTGGAGAAGGCGATCTTCTTGCCGCTCGTGTCGGCAAGCGCGGTGCCCGAGGCGAGCATGGCTGCAAAGGCGCTCAAGACCAGTAGTTTCTTCATGTCATTATCCTCCCAGATGTGTTGACTGCTGCACTTCCCACCGGCCCCTGCGGGCCGGCTTCACTCCCATCCGATCTGAGCGCGAACGTTCCCGCTCAAAACAGCCTCAATCCCGGCACCCGTACCCTCAGCCGGTAGAGCGACGTCGACGCGGCGATGTAGAGGCTCCGCAGGTCCTCGTCGCCGAAGGTGAAATTGGCACAATCTTCCGGCGTCGCGATGACGCCGAGGAGATCGCCCGACGCGTCAAAGACATGGATGCCGCCCGGGCCGGTGCAATAGAGGTTGCCGCGGCTGTCGATCTTCATCCCATCCGGCGCGCCTGGCGCATCGCCCTCGGTCACAGCCCATACGGCGCCGCCATTGAGGTCACCATTGGATTCGACGCCGAACACACGGATGTGGCCACGCGTGGTATCGTTGACGAAGAGCCGCGATTCATCGAGCGAGAAGCAGAGCCCGTTGGGCTGCGCGAAATCGTCGGCAAGCAACGTCAGCCCGTCGCCGTCGATCCGGTAGACACCCTGGTAGGACAGTTCCTGCGGCCTCGGCACGCCGTAGAATTCCGCTCGGCCGTAGGTCGGATCGGTGAAATAGATCGAGCCTCCAGTAGCAACGACAATGTCGTTCGGGCTGTTGAGTTGCTTGCCCTGGTAATGCGTGGCGAGAACGGTCGTGGTGCCGCCCGGCTCGGCGCGGGTAACGCGGCTGCTGGCGTGCTCGCAGGTCACCAGCCGCCCCTGCCGGTCGAGCGTGTTGCCGTTGGCCATGTGGCTCGGGTCGCGGAACGCCGCGATTTCGCCGGAAGCGCTGCGCCGGTACATGCGGCTTTGCGGAATATCGGAAAAGACCAGCCATTTCTCATAGGGATGCCACACCGGACCTTCGATGAAGCCGTAGCCGGTGGCGAGCCGCTCCATCGCCGCATTGCCGACGACGTCATCAAAGCCAGAATGACGGGCGCGCGCCGGGATCGACATCACGGGCTCTTGGGTTCCCGCACCGGCTTGCCGGCGACGAACCAGTCGCTGCCCGGCACGTCCTCGATCACCACCCAGATCGCGTCCATGGGCAGTCCGGCGACCTCGCTGATCGCCTCGGTGACCCGGCGAGAGATCTCGTTCTTGCGCTTTTGCGAATGACCCTCGAGTATCCGTATGCTGACGAACGGCATGAGCGCTTCCCCGGGATTTTTGTTTTTGTAGGACAAAAGCTAGTCGGGACGCGGACCGGGCGATAGCGGTCTAAGCGCAGCACCGACTGTGGTTTTGCACAGTCGGCACCGGCATCCACGGCTGCAGACAGGAGAACCATGGATGGCAGAGAGATGCGGCAGGCCGATCGTGCGGATTGCGGAACTGGAGATCGAGGCATCCCAGCTCGAAAGCTTCAGGGCCTTGCTCGCCGAAGAGATCGAGGCCTCGGTGCAGAACGAGCCTGGCGTGTTGTTCCTGCACGCGGTCTCGATAAAGGGTTCGCCCGAAACGGTGCGCGTCATCGAATGCTATGTCGATCATTCCGCATACCACGCCCACCCTGACCGCGCCGCACTTTCTCAAATACAAGGCGCGGACGGCTGATATGGTCAGGTCGCTTCGATTGATCGAGACCGAGCCGATCGTTCTGAGGGCCAAGAGCAATCAGCATTCAAGCTGAGCCTGTTCGCCCATCGCGGGGCTTACTGCTCCTGCAACGGCGTTGCCTGCGCGAGCCAGGCGTCGAGTTGCTCCTGCTCGCGCCGCAGCGCATCGATGTTGATCAGGCCTCGGGCCATGGCCAGATAGATCGCGCGGGTGCGCGAATTGAACACCGACGCCTCGCCAGCACCCTCCTCCGGCGGCACTATTCCGAGCTTCTCGTAGACATGCTTGATGCGGCTCTGCGCGCCGCGGATCGACAGGCCGCGCCGCGCCGCGATCGCTCGGTCGGTGAGGCCGAGCGCGATGTCGATCAGGCTTTCATATTCGCCGTCGGTGATGCCCTCGAACCGGTCCTGGACGCGGTGCTGGATGCCGCGGATCTCGCGGTCGATGATGCAATGCCCCTCGCGGAACACGCCGCGCAGCGCCGAGCGCATGCCTTCTTCCGTCGCCGATTTCAGCACATAGCCATAGACCGATCCCGGCGGCACGATGCGGGCCACGCCGCGCACATAGGCCTCGTCGGCGAAGTTCGACCAGAACAGGATATGCGTGCCGGCGCGCTGGCTCCAGATGGCGCGCGCCACCTCGATCCCGGTCGCCTTGGGCAGTTGCAAGTCGAGCACGACATGCGGCGGCTGCCGTTCCGCCGCAAGATTGATGGCGTCCTCGCCGTCGCCGGCTTCGATCACCTCGACATCGCCGGGCCACAATTGCTCGACGGTCCGCCGCGCGAAGGTGCGATGCAGCCCGTCATTTTCGGCGATCATGACCAGCATCAGACTGCCTCCACCACCGGCTGAGCTTCGGTTATCGCGGTGCCGCACGCCGCCGCCTCGGCCTCGGCGGACTCGCGATCGATCTCGATCACGACCCTGGTGCCGCCCTTGCGGTCGGCCGGCTCGAAACGCAGCCGCGCCCCGACAAGGGCCGCTCGCGTGTGCATGTGGCCGATGCCGCCTTGAGCGGCGGGATCGATCGCGCCGCAGCCATGCCCGTCGTCGGTGACGGTCACGTTGAATGTGGTTGCCGTCGACGCCAGCTGCACCTCGATGCGGCTTGGCGCGGCATGACGGACCGCATTGTTGATGGCTTCCTGCACGATGCGATAGAGCGCGGTGCGAAGCGTTTCCGACAGGCCGTCGGCGCTGCCGTCGCTGGTGTCGGCGATGCGCACCGCGATCGGCGGCTTGGCCCTGGCAACGCTGCGGTTGAGATGTGCCTCGACCGCGTCGCGCAGCCCGAACAGTTCCAGGACGCTCGGCCGCATGTCGTCGACGATGTGGCGCAGCTCCGCGAGGCAGCCCGCCACCTCCTGCTCGAGATCGGCAAGCTGGGCCGTCCGCGCCACGCCCCGGCTGCGGAAAGCTGAAACCTGTCGTGCTATGCGGGCCAGGTCGGCGAGCGTCTGGTCGTGCAGGTCCATGGCCATGCGGCGCCGCTCGCGCTCCATGCCCTCGGTCAGTTGCGAGGCGCCGACTCTCAGCAGTTCCGCCCGGTTGCGCGCCTCGCTTTCGGCGAGCATGGCGCGGCGCGCTTCCTCTGTCTGGATCAGCGCGAACATATAGGGCCCGATGAGGTCGGCGCATTGCTGAGCGACCTCGACGTCCTCTTGCGAGTAGCAGCCGGCCTTGTGCCGGCTGATGTTGAGCGCGCCGATCACGCTGCCGCGTGCCCGCAGCGGCACGATGATGCGGCTGCGCAGCTTGGCGGCGAAGATCGGTCCGTCGAACGCTCCCTCGAAGTGGAATCGGTCGTCGAGAAGCGCGTTGTCGGTCAGAAGATAAGGCGTGTCGCCCCACAGCACGCGCCGGATCGGGCTGCCCTCGACCGGATGCTGCGCCAGATCGCTCCAGCTGGTATGGAAGCCGGCCTCGTAGCAGGCATGCATGCGCCCATCGAGCGACAACACCGCCAGATCGATATGGTCGTGCGGGATGAGCGTGCCGATTTCGATCGCTGTCGCGCGGAACGCGGAGCCCGGATCGATATGGCCGGCGAGCGCCCGCGAGATTGCGAGCAGCCGATCGATTAGCTGGGGAGATACCTCAGACATGTCTCCTCCCTTTTCGCCCTGATGAATGCCGTGGAACGACAGCCAAGCCGCGCCGCGCGGCCTCGATCCTGTTTTCCGCAGTTCCTCCCTGCCCGAGAAATAGTGAGCGCTTGACGGCGCCGCTGTCAACGATGGGTCAAGCGACCCGAGCCCGATCAACTTCGGGTGCGGCGATTGAAAAGCCGCCGGCTCCTGGTCTAGGAACGGCCGCAGGAGGCCAATTGATGGCAGTGACGCCGACCGTTGCTCAGGGCGCCCCGGGAATTCCCGCGCGCTGGACGTCAAGCGCCAAGAGCGGCGTCGGCACAGGGCTTTCAGCGAACAGCCCACTTTGGTTCACCATCAGTCACGGCATATTGAACGAGGTCTATTATCCCCGCCTCGACAGCGCCTGCACGCGCGACCTGGGGCTGATCATAACCGGTCCCGATGGCTATTTCTCGGAAGAGAAACGCGATGCCGCCCACCTTGTCGAGCCATTCGAAGCCGGCGTCCCCGGCTATCGCCTGGTCAACACGGCGGTCAATGGCTCCTATCGGATTGAAAAGCGCATTGTTACGGATTCGAAACGGCCCGTTCTGCTGCAGGAAATTACATTCGCGGCGCTCAAAGGCTCAGCCTCGGACTACCAGGTTTACGCGCTGCTCGCGCCGCATCTCGTCAATCGCGGCATGGGCAACACCGCCTGGGTCGGCGAGCACAAGGGGCAGCGTGTTCTCTTTGCGTCAGGCCGCGGCGTCTCGCTCGCGCTTGCCGCCTCGCGGCCCTGGGGCGCATGCTCGGCCGGCTATGTCGGTTTCTCGGACGGCTGGCAGCAGCTGCGGAACGGCGGCGCGCTCGATCCTGCCGCTGAGCGCGCGAAGGATGGCAATGTGGCGCTGACCGGCGAGATCGGCTTCTCGACAGGCAAGGGCACCGCATTGCTGGCGCTCGGCTTCGGCGCCTCGCCGGAAGAGGCGGCGGAGGCCGCGCTGGCCAGCCTGAAGGACGGTTTCGATGCGGCCGCCGAAACCTATGCCGCCAGCTGGCGGAATTTCCAGTCCGGCCTGGAGACGCTCGACAGGCAAGCCGCCTCCGGCTTGAACACCTACCGCGTCAGTACCGCCGTCCTTGCCTCGCATCTGTCGATCGCCAGGCCTGGAGCCGCAGTCGCCAGTCTTTCGATCCCCTGGGGCTTCAGCATGGGCGACGACGATCTGGGCGGCTACCATCTGGTCTGGCCGCGCGACCTGGTCGAAACGGCGGGGGGCTTCCTTGCAGCCGGCGACGCCTGGCAGGCGCTCGATATTCTCACCTATCTCTGCTCGAACCAACAGCCGGACGGTCATTGGCCGCAGAACTGCTGGGCGAGCGGCACGCCCTACTGGCCTGGCATTCAGATGGACGAATGCGCCTTTCCGCTGCTGCTTGCCGACGCGCTCCGCCGCGCGGGTCATCTGCCGCGCGCGAAGCTCGACGACTTCCTAGCCATGATCGAAAGCGCGGCTTCCTATGTGGTGCGCAACGGCCCGGTCACCGGCGAGGACCGCTGGGAAGAGGACGCCGGCTACAGCCCGTTCACGCTCGCCGTCGAGATCGCGGCGCTGCTTGCGGCGGCTGACATGCTGGATGCTTGCGACAAAAAAGAGCCGGCAAACTATCTGCGCGAGACGGCCGATTGCTGGAACGACCAGATCGAGCGCTGGACCTATGTCACCGGCACCGAACTCTGCGCCAGGGAGGGCGTCGACGGCTACTATGTCCGCATCGCACCGCCCGACCGTGCTGGCGCCGCTTCGCCGAAGGACGGTTTCGTGCCGATCAAGAACCGGCCGCCCGGCGATAGCCATCGGCCGGCCGAGGCCATCATAAGTCCCGATGCGCTGGCGCTGGTCCGCTTCGGGCTGAGAGCCGCCGACGATAAGCGGATCGTCAACACCGTCAAAGCCATCGACGCGCTTCTGCGCTGCGAGTTGCCGCAAGGCCCGCTCTGGTACCGCTATTCCGGCGACGGCTATGGCGAGCATGAGGACGGCTCGCCCTTCGACGGCACCGGCCGGGGCCGGCCCTGGCCGCTGCTCGCCGGCGAGCGCGCGCATTACGAGCTGGCCGCGGGGCGACCCGGCAAAGCGGCCGAGCTGCTCGAAACCTTCGAGCGCTCTGCCGGTGCAGGCGGCCTGCTGCCGGAGCAGGTGTGGGACAGACCCGACCTGCCGGAGCGCGAATTGCGGCTCGGCGCGCCATCGGGCAGCGCCATGCCGCTGGTCTGGGCGCATGCCGAGCATATCAAGCTGCTGCGCTCGCTGCGCGACGGCAAGGTCTTCGACATGCCGCCGCAGGGCGTCGAGCGCTACATCGAGCGCAAGACCGTGTCGCCGTTCAGGACATGGCGCTTCAACAACAAGATCCGCTCGCTTCCCGCCGGCAAGCTCCTGCGCGTGGAACTTGCGGCGCGCGGCGTGGTTCACTGGAGTAGCGACAAGTGGCTGACGGTGCACGACGACAACACGGTGGAGAACGCCTTCGGCGTCCACCTGGTTGACCTGGATGTCGCCGGCCTGCAGCCGGGATCGACGGTCGTCTTCACATTTTTCTGGCCCGAAGCGAGCCGTTGGGAGAATGTCGACTTCACCGTCGGCATCGATCCTTCGGATAGCCGGTAAGGTTCTTTCCTCAAGCTATTAGGATAACACCATGCAGATCGGAATGATGGGACTGGGCAGGATGGGCGCCAACATGGTGCGGCGCCTGATGCGCGACGGCCACGAATGCGTCGTCTACGACATCAATTCGGCAAGCGTCGCCGGCATGGTAAAGGACGGCGCCATCGGCGCCGCCTCGCTGGAGGAGTTCGTCGCCAAGCTCGCTAAGCCGCGCTGTGCCTGGCTGATGCTGCCGGCGGCGATCACCGGCAGGATCGTCGACCAGGTTGCGGCGCTGATGGAGCCGGGCGATATCATCATCGACGGCGGCAATTCCTATTATCACGACGCCGTCGACCAGGCGGCGAAGCTGGCGACCAAGGGCATCAATTTCGTCGATGTCGGCACCAGCGGCGGCGTCTGGGGGCTGGAGCGCGGCTACTGCCTGATGATCGGCGGCCCCGACGAAGCCGTGAAACACCTGGATTCGGTCTTCGCCACGCTGGCGCCGGGCGCCGACCCGGGCTCCAATCCGCCGAAAGGCGCCGGAACCGCGCCTTACGGCTATCTGCATTGCGGGCCGAGCGGCGCCGGCCATTTCGTCAAGATGGTTCATAACGGCATCGAATACGGCGTCATGGCGGCCTACGCCGAGGGCATCAACATCCTGAAATCGGCCAATGCCGGCAAGCGCGCCCGCACGGCGGACGCCGAAACCAGCCCGCTCGAAAGCCCGCAATACTATCAGTTCGACATCGACCTGCCCGCCGTGGCCGAAGTCTGGCGCCATGGCAGCGTCATCGGCTCCTGGCTGCTCGATCTCACCGCCGGCGCGCTGAAGAACGATCCGTCGCTCGCCCAGTTCGGCGGCCGCGTCTCCGATTCCGGCGAAGGCCGCTGGACGCTCAAGGCCGCGATCGATACCGGCGTTCCGGCGCCGGTGCTCTCCTCGGCGCTGTTCGACCGCTTCTCCTCGCAAGGCGAATCCGCCTTCGCCGACAAGCTCTTGTCCGCCATGCGTTACGCTTTCGGCGGCCATGTCGAAAAGCCGAAGGCGTGAGGGCGGGAGTGACGGGATGAGCCAGGAGAGGTCCGACACGCTGGTGCTTTTCGGGGCGACCGGCGATCTTGCGCACAAGAAGATATTTCCGGCGCTCTATCACATGGTCGCCAAGGGGACGCTGAGCGAGCCGGTGATCGGCGTCGCTTTCGATCCTTGGGATCTTGGCAAGCTGGTGGACCGCGCCCGCGACGGCGTCTTCAATGCGCTGGGCGGCGTCGACGACAAGGTGTTCGCCAAGCTCGCCTCGCTGCTGCGCTATGTCAGCGGCGACTATCGCGACCCGGCGACATTCGAGAAATTGAAGGCAGCGCTCGGCTCGGCGCAGCGGCCGCTGCATTACATGGCAGTGCCGCCCACCATGTTCGAAACCGTCGTCCAGGGCCTCGAACAATCCGGCACCGCGCGGGGCGCCAGATTGATGGTCGAAAAGCCTTTCGGCCACGATTTGCAGTCGGCCCGCTGGCTGAACCGCGTGTTGCATCTGGTGTTCAACGAACAGTCGATCTTTCGCATCGACCACTATCTCGGCAAGGAAGCGATCCAGAACCTGCTCTATTTCCGTTTCGCCAACGCCTTCCTCGAGCCGATCTGGAACCGCAACTTCGTCGAGAGCGTGCAGATAACCATGGCCGAGGATTTCGGCATCGAAGGCCGCGGCAAGTTCTATGACGACGTCGGCTGCATCCGCGACGTCATCGAGAACCATCTGCTCAACATCCTGCTGTTGCTCGCCATGGAGCCGCCGGTCGGCCGCTCTGCCGACGATTTGATCGACGAGAAGGTGCAGGTGCTGCGCGCCATCCGCACCTTGACCAAGGACGATGTCGTGCGCGGCCAGTTCGACGGCTATCTGGCCGAACCGGGCGTGCGGCCGAACTCGCCGGTCGAGACCTTCGCCGCCGTACGCTTCTTCGTCGACACCTGGCGCTGGCAGGACGTGCCCTTCTTCATCCGCGCCGGCAAGAACATGCCGGTGCATGCGACCGAAGTGATCGTGCGGCTGAAGCGCCCGCCGCTCGACGTCTTCGATCCGATCAAGCCGGGCGACGCCAACTATGTCCGTTTCCGTATCGATCCGCAGGTGGCGATCTCGATCGGCGCCCAGCGCAAGGTAGCCGGCGACGACATGATCGGCGAGCAGGTGGAACTGACCGCGCTCGACGACACCAAGGGCGATATGCCGCCCTATGAGCGGCTGATCGGCGACGCGATGAACGGCAACGGCCAGCTCTTCACGCGCCAGGACGCGGCCGAGCTTGCGTGGCGGATCGTCGGACCGGTGCTTGGCGACACCACGCCGCCTCCGATTTACGCGCCGAAGACCTGGGGGCCGGCCGACGCCATGAACGGCTTCGGCCCGCCCAATGGCTGGATCAATCCGACGAAATAGCTTCTCGGGGGACGGGATGGCGAAAGCAGCAAAACGGGCTTCGACGAAGGACGGGCAGGTCGTCCTCACCATCGACGTCGGCGGATCGCGTGTGAAAATTCTCACCAGCGCCGGCGGCGAGATGCGCCGCACCGATTCCGGGCCGGGCCTGACACCTGAGCAGATGGTGGCTTCGGTGAAGAAGCTGGCCGAGGGCCTGGATTACGACGTCATTTCGATGGGCTACCCTGGCCCGGTCAGGGACAACAAGCCTTCGCTCGACCCCTTCAATCTCGGCAAGGGCTGGAACGGCTATGATTTCGCCGCCGCCTTCGGCAAGCCGGTCAAAGTCGTCAACGACGCGCTCCTGCAGGCGATTGGCAGCTATGACGGCGGCCGTATGCTGTTCCTCGGCCTCGGCACCGGCCTGGGCGCCGCCATGATCCTCGACAATGTCGGGCAGCCGATGGAGCTTGCTCATCTTCCTTACAAGAAGGGCGGCAGCTTCGAGGATTATGTCGGCGAGCGCGGCCTGGAAAAGCACGGCAAGAAAAAATGGCGCAGATACGTTTTCGATGTCGTAAACAGGCTTCGCGCCGCCTTGCAGCCGGACTATGTGGTCATCGGCGGCGGCAATGTCGACAAGCTCGATGAATTGCCTGAAAGATCCAGGCGCGGCGACAACACACGTGCCTTCGAAGGCGGATTTCGACTGTGGCGCGATAAGGCGCTGATCGTCTGATATTTTTACTTTTCAGTATAGTCGTTCAAAATAGCGTGTAGTCGCACGACCTGTCGTTGCGCCGCGCAGGTTTGCCGACTAGGAATCCGCCGGCCTGCCGCACATGCGCCTGCCTCGGCGCGCCAAGGGCGCGGCAGCGCGCTGATTTTACATCCCGATTTGTGGCCGTGCGGCATAGAGGAGGACTGACGTGGACGAGGAAACCAATGCAGCCAAGGAAGATGTCGACCTGCTCGAGCTCACCGCCCACATCGTGTCGGCCTATGTCGCCAAGAACCGGCTGCCTGCTTCGGGCCTGGGCGAGCTCATCGCCAGTGTCGCCTCCTCGATCGGCGCCCTGAACCAGCCGCCGACTCCGCCGGCACCGCCGCCCGTTCCTGCCGTCAATCCCCGGCGCTCGGTGACGCCGGATTACATCATCTGCCTCGAGGACGGCAAGAAGTTCAAATCGCTGAAGCGTCATATCGGCGTGCATTTCGGGCTGAGCCCGGAAGCCTACCGGACCAAATGGGGCCTGCCGGCAGACTACCCGATGGTCGCGCCTAACTACGCGGCATCGCGCTCCGAGCTCGCCAAGTCGATCGGCCTCGGCCGCAAGGCCGAAGCCGAGCCGGAGAAGCCGGCAAAGGCCAGGAAGGTAAAGGCCCCCGCCTGAACGATCTTGGCCCTGTGCCAACGGTTTGAAGAAGCCTGCCAAGGAATCCGCCTTGGCAGGCTTCCTGCTTTTGGCTTGGATAAGACCAACGAAGGCGGTTCGGGTGAGCCATGAACTATGCGAGGATGGTGATCGAGAAGGAAGCGCCGGAGGAATACGGCTACGACCGCATCCGCTTCAATCTCTCCGAAAGCTCGATCGCCGACCAGAAGCTTGCCGATATCGGCCTCTCGCTGCCCGACCTCACCTTGTTCTACGGCGAGCATCGCGGCGACAAGGAATTGCGCGCGCTGATCGCCGGGCAGGACAAAGGGCTATCCCCGGACGACGTGCTGGTTACCGCCGGCGCTGCCGGCGCGCTGTTCATCATTGCCACCTCGCTGCTTTCGGCCGATGACCATCTCGTCGTCGTGCGGCCGAACTATGCCACCAATATCGAGACGCCCAAGGCGATCGGCTGCGCGATCAGCTATGTCGATCTCGACTTCGACGAGGGCTTCGCCGTGGATGTCGCGCGCGTCGCGGCGGCGGTGCGGCCGAACACCAGGCTGATCAGCGTCACCTGCCCGCACAACCCGACCGGCACGATGATGACCGGCGCCGATCTCGACGCGTTGGTCGCGCTTGCCGAAAGCCGCCGCTGCCGGCTGCTGGTCGACGAAACCTATCGCGAGCTGTCCTATGGCGAGCGCCTGCCCTCCGCGGCATCGCTCAGTCCAAGCGCGATCAGCGTCTGTTCCCTTTCGAAAGCATTTGGCATTCCGGGCATCCGGATCGGCTGGCTGGTCAGCAAGGACAACGCTCTGCAAGAGACGTTCCTCGCCGCCAAGGAGCAGATCGGCATCTGCGGCAGTGTCATCGACGAGGCGATCGCACGCTTCATGCTCGAGCGGCGCGATGCCTTCCTTGCATCGTTGTTGCCGGAGATGGCCAAGCGCCGCGATATCGTCCAGGCTTGGATCGACGGCGAGCCGCTGGTCGACTGGGTGCGTCCGCAAGGCGGTGTGGTCGGCTTCCCGCGGCTGAATGTCGATGCGGATTTCGACCTCGACCGGTTCTACTTGCGGCTCCTGGAAGAACACGGCACTTATGTCGGCCCCGGCCACTGGTTCGAGATGCCGAAGCGCTTCTTCCGCGTCGGCTTCGGCTGGCCGAAAGAGGCGGAATTGCGCGGCGGGTTGCAAGCGATTTCCGCTGCGCTGGGAGACTGAGCCTCTTTCCACCGCGAACGACAATCCCGAAGATCCTTCATGCCGCGCCGATTTTTTGCGCGCGCGACGAGGCGAACTGGGCTAAGGGTCTCCGGCCGGAACAGCGCCCACCGTGGAAGTGCCCCGCCGGCCGATGTCACAACGGGGCCCTCGAATCATGACCGCCGAAGCAACTTCACCTGAACAGCGCTACGCCGCCTTCCGGCACCGGCCGTATCTCAGCTACTGGACGGCGCGCTTCCTCACCACTTTCGCCACCCAGATCGTCTCCGTCGCCGTCGGCTGGCAGATCTACGACCTGACGCGCAATCCCTTCGACCTCGGCATCGTCGGCATCGTCCAGTTCCTGCCGTCGCTGCTCTTGGTGCTTGTCACCGGCGTCGTCGCCGACCGCTTCGGCCGCCGCCTGATCATGACATTGGCGTCGTTCGTCGAGGCCGGCTGTGCGCTCACTCTGTTGTTGCTGACGCTGCGCGGCCTTGGCGGCCCGCTGCCGATCTTCGTCGTGCTCGCCATGTTCGGCATCGCCCGCGCCTTCTACGGGCCGGCCTCGTCCTCGCTGGTCGCCAATCTGGTGCCGCCACAGGATTTCGCCAACGCCATTGCCTGGAATTCGTCGGCCTGGCAGACGGCAACCATCGTCGGCCCGGTCGCCGGCGGCCTGCTCTACGGCCTTTCGGCGGAGATCGCCTACGCTACTGCGGCGATCCTGATGCTTGTCGCCGCGCTGCTCGTCTTCACCATCCCCAAGCCCGCGCAGCAGACGGCCACCGACAAGCCGACGATGCAGACCCTGTTTGCCGGCTTTCGTTACATCTGGGGCGAGAAGATCGTGCTCGGCGCGATCTCGCTCGACCTGTTCGCGGTGCTGCTCTCCGGCGCCTCGGCGCTGCTGCCGGTCTATGCCCGCGACATTCTGGAGCTTGGGCCCTGGGGCCTCGGCCTGCTGCGCTCGGCGCCTGGCATCGGCGCCATCGCCGTGGCGGTCTGGCTCGCCGGCCATCCGATTCGCGACCATGCCGGCAAGATCATGCTCGGTTTCGTCGCCTTGTTCGGCGCCTTCACCGTCCTGTTCGGCGTCTCGACCATCACCTGGCTGTCGATCGTGGCGCTCGCCATGCTCGGAGCCACCGACATGTTCAGCGTCTATATCCGCGAGACGCTGATCCAGCTCTGGACGCCGGACGAGGTGCGCGGCCGCGTCAACGCCGTCAACCAGGTCTTCGTCGGCGCTTCCAACGAGGTTGGCGAGTTCCGCGCCGGCACCATGGCGGCGCTGATCGGCACCGTGCCGGCGGTGGTGATCGGCGGCATCGGCGCCATCGCGGTTGCCGGTATCTGGGCTTGGTTGTTCCCTGCGCTGCGGCAGGTGCGGCATTTGAATAGCAGGAACTAATTGCCGGCGCAGCAACTTGACGGCCGGACTAGAAGAGTGCAGCGACTTCCCTCTGCAATTGCGGCAAAATCTATCCGACGGCCGGCTTGCCGAAGATCAGGCTCAAAAATTCGCCGAGCCAGCGCTTGAGGTGCATGTCCCAGATCAGCCGGCCGCCGAGATGATCGCGGCCGGGCTGCGCGCCGGGCAGCTCGAAGCGATGCGCGCCTCGCACCACCCAGCGCTGCATCATCACCCTGGTCAGCTCGCCATGAAACTGAATGCCCCAGCCATTCTCGCCATAACGAAAAGCCTGGTTGGGATAGGTTTCGGCCGTGGCGAGCAGCGTCGCGTCCTTCGGCAGGGAAAAGCCCTCGCGGTGGAATTGGTAGACCATCTCCGGCCAGTGCAGCAGTTTCTTGCCGGCGTCGGTCGCCTTCAGCGGATACCAGCCGATCTCGACCAGTCCTTCGCCATGACCCTCGACCCTGCCGCCAAGATACCTGGCGAGCATTTGCGCGCCGAGGCAGATCCCAAGAAAAGGCCGGTTTTCCTTGAGCGGGATTTCGAGCCACTCGGTCTCACGCCGGACGAACTCGTCCTGGTCGTTGGCGCTCATCGGCCCGCCGAAGATCACCGCCCCGGCGTGGCCGTCCAAAGTGCAGGGAAGCTCTTCGCCAAGCGGCGGCCGGCGAATGTCGAGATCGAAACCTTCTTCCAGAAGCATATGGCCGACGCGGCCGGGGCTCGAAGTCTCCTGATGCAGCACGATCAGGATTTTTGGTCTCGGCCTGGGTCTGGGTGGCATGGAAGAAGAAAGGTCCAGCTATTCGTCGCTCGATGTGCCCCGAGCGCCCGGGGCTTCGGCCGCCGCCTTGCGGCGCGCCTCGATGCGGTCGTGGCGCTCGACACCGATCAGTTCGGCGACGCGCCAGACGGTGTTGTCCTCGAGCTCGTGCAGCTCGCCGTCGGCGTAGACGATCTCCCACATCAGGCCGATGAAGGCCTTGCGCGCCTCGGCATCCAGATGGCGCTTGAGCACGCTGGTGAAGGCATAGAGGTCGATCGCCTCGTTATCGGCACGCTCGCCGGCGGCGGCCAGCGCGTCGAGCTCGTCGCCGCTGATCGAATAGGTCTCGGCCAGGATCTCCTTGAAGCGCTCCCACTCGATATCCTGGCGCACGCCGTCGGCGTTCATCACGTGATAGAGCAGCGCCGAGGCCGCGACGCGCGGATCGTCCGCGCTTGGCTTGCTCGCGCCCGCAGCAGGCAAATCCCTCAGGAAGGACAATACGCGTTCGAACATCGATGCTTTTTCCCTGTCCGCCAAGCCGAGCCTCAAAACAAACGAAACCGGCGCGGCGATTTTTCCGCCTCGTCTTCCGGCGTGACGCCGGGATCATCCGGCAAGCGCGGCAACTCGGGCGCCTGCTCGACCACCATGTCATCGGCGGCGGCGACCTCGGTTTCCCTCTCGATGCCGTTCGGCGCCTCGGCGGCCGCCTTCTCGGCCGAACTATCGGGCTCAAGGTCGATCGCTCTCTCGTCAGCCGGCAAAGCGGGCGCCGATGCAGCGATCGCGGGAACCGCCTCCTCAACCTCGCTGTCGATTAGTTGCCCGAGCCGCTCCATCGGCGCGCGCCAAGTGAACGCGTCGAGCTTGCCGGTGATCGGCGATACCGGCGCCCAGCGCTCCGAGACGACACCGTCCGCCACCCAGGCCGGATCGCGCGGCGCGCGCACAGCCTTGGACAGCAGCTGCCGCACCTTGCCCTGGTCGCCGCTTTCGGCCTCCTCGATGTCGGCCAGCAACAGATAGGCGCCTTCGCGGCGATCAATGCGGATGGCGGATTCCGCCTCGCGCCTGGCGGTGGCGAAATCCTGCGCGTCGAGCGCGGCGCGTGCCACGGCCATCGACGATTCGGCATGGTTCTTCTTCAATTCCTGCAGCTTTTTCGCCCGGTTGAGGCGATCGAGCACGGCATCGCCCGGCCTCGCATGGATGTAGAGCTCGGCGATGTCCGGATGCGGTTCGGCCCGCCAAGCGGTCTCCAGGATCTTGGAACCCTTGCGCACATCGTTGTGCTTAATCAGCAGGTTGGCCGCGATCACCGCGGCCGGCGCGAAATCGGGCGCCAGCTTGTTGGCTTCGAGCGCCGCGGTCCGGGCAGCGTTCGGATCGCTGTCGACCAGCGCCTGCGCCTTGGCAGTGAGCAGCACGGCGCGGCGGCGGTTGGCGGCATCGCGTTCGATTTGCCTTGTCGATTTCTGCGCCTCGACCAGCTTCAACGCGCCGTCCCAGTCGCCGCGCTCGGTCAGCTCTTCAAGCGTCGATTCCGCCGCCCAGGCAAGCTGCGGTGCCACAGCTGCGGCACGACCGGCATAGTGGCGCGCGGCGTTGCGGTCGCCCAGTCGCTCAGCTTCGAGATAGAGCCCGCGCAGGCCGAGCAGTCGCATCTCCGGATCATCGAGCATGCGCTCGAACTTTTCCCGCGCGCCGTCATGGTCGCCTTCGAGCAGCGAGGCCTGCGCATCGAGCAGGTTGATCAGCGGCTCCTGGTCGGAACTGATCAACTTGGCCGCCTCCTTGGTCTTCTTACGCGCCAGCGCGCCGTCGCCGGCGCCGGCTGCGATCATCCCCGTCGACAGCGCCTGGTAGCCGCGATCGCGGCGGCGGACCCGGAAATAGCGCGAGATCGCATAGGGGCTGTTCCACAGCGACTTAATCAGCCACCAGACGATCATCACCGCTGCGACCACGGCGACGATCGCCACCGCCGCCACCATCAGCGTGACCTGGTACTGGTAACCGTTGAAGGTGATGATCATCTC
Organism: Mesorhizobium sp. M1A.T.Ca.IN.004.03.1.1; assembly: GCF_003997555.1. Classification (NCBI taxonomy): domain Bacteria; kingdom Pseudomonadati; phylum Pseudomonadota; class Alphaproteobacteria; order Hyphomicrobiales; family Phyllobacteriaceae; genus Mesorhizobium; species Mesorhizobium sp. M1A.T.Ca.IN.004.03.1.1. Next base: position 118,985 of record NZ_RZTV01000005.1, read on the forward strand.
GCCCGGACGGTCGGCCAGCCAGGCAAAGCCGAGCCCCAGCGCGAACACGACGGCGAGGAAGGCGAGGATGCGGATCATCTGACGGTCCTCATGCCTTGGTCGCGCCGGCAATCAGCGCTTCGATCTGCTTTTCGACTTCGAGCCGCGCCTTCAGTTTGCTGGCGAAGTCGGCGCCGGCCGCCTTCGACGCATCGGGCAGGGTATCGTATTCGGCGAGCGCCTTGGCATAGTCGCCCTGGTTGACTGCCACTTCAATGCGCGCGACCGTTTCCGGCACGCCCTTGCCTTCGACGGCGCCGACCGGCCGCACCTGCACCAGCGATTTCGCGCTCGACACCAGGCTTTGGAAGAAGCCGGCATTCTGGTCGACCGGCGTTGCCGCTTCGATCATGGCGTTGGCGGCGGCTTCGGCCTCGGAAGCGATGGTGGCTCGCGTGGGCACGCCTTTTTCCGCATAGCCGCGCAGAACGCCAAGCTCCGGCGAGTCAGGCGCAATGGCGGCGAACGTGTCGAGCTCGGTCGCGAACGGCGCACCGCGATCGAGCGCCGCCTTCAGCGCCGAAGCGGCAATCGCCAACGCGATCTTCGGCTGCGAGGCCTGCGCCTCGACCTTGCCGGAGAGCTGCTGCACCGACTGTTCCAGCGCCGCGATCCGGCTGTCCGCCGCCTTCGCCGCGTCGCCCGCCGATTTCACAAGCGCGTCGAGCCCGGCGAGCTTCTCGTTGAGCGGGGCGAGATCGACCGGTGCAGCATTTCCGGCCTTCTGCAGGTCGGCGACCGACGTCTCGACCTGGCCGACCTTGTCGGTGAGCGCCTTGAGCGCGGCGCCGTCGTCGCCCTGGCCGGGCGAGGATTTCAGCGCCGCGACGTCCGACTTCACCTGGTCGAGCGCCGAGGACAGGCCGTCGACCTTGGCCGAAGCGCCGGTATCGGCCGCCTCCTTAAGTGCCGCGATTTGGCTTCTCAGCGAAGCGATCTCGCCGGTGACGCCGTCGGGCGAGGGCCCGCCGACCGAAGTCGGAGAACCGAGCAGCCCTACCGCTTGCAGAAGGCCGGCGCCGGCAAGCGCGACAACGCCGCCGATCACGCCGGCGGCAATCATGTTGACGCCTGAGCGCCTGGCGGCCGGGAAGTCGCGATCGTCGCTTCGGGTTTCGCTCGGCTTCGCCGTCGAGGCGGCAAAACTGGTCTTGGCTGCCGACGCATCCTCGAAACTGTAGCCGAAGCTTTTTGGTTCGCTCTTCGGAGCCTCATCAGTGCCCGGATAGGATGCTTCCGCCCCATCCTTGTTGGTTCCAGCCTGGTCAGCTCCGCCCTGCGCCGCGTCGGTGTGTTCCCACGGCTCGATGTCGGCCTGTTCGGCATGGATCGGCTCTTCGGGAGCTTCCGGCTGCGAAGCAGCAGCCCCTTCCTCTGCCTTCGCCTGGTCGGTTCGTTCCGTGTTGGTATCGGTATTGGCGGCATCCTCGTCGGTGATTCGCGAGACGGCGCCGGGTTCGAGTTCGATGGTCACCGGCTCGCGGCGGCTCTTCGAATGTCGCACCTTAGGCGTCTTGACCATGCTTGGGCTCCGCAAATTGGCTTGAGGATGGTTCAAAGGGTCTAGAGCTCAAGGATGCTCTACCACATCACCAAGCGGTGAAAAGGGGCGGTGTGATGACGCGGCTCAGCTCGTCAGCGACAAAAGCTGGAACAGCGCGTCCTCGGCGGGTTTAGAGGCAATGCGAACCTTTTGCCCGCCAACCCCGTCCAATTCTTTGGCGATTCTTACGGACAGGGCCAAAAACTCCGCCCGTTCAAAGAGATGCCGCAGTGCTGGGCGCATGGCCAGGCCAATCATCACGGGTGCCGCCTTGGCCGAATAGAGCAGCACTGCCTCGACCGGCATGCCCGACAATCGGGCAACGACGGCATCGTCGCCATAGTCCAATTCGATGGTGTCGTAGGTCTCGACAGGCCGGACACGCACCCTGGCTGCCGCCAGCCGTTCTTCGAACACCGGAAAGCGCACGCGGCCACAAAGATAAACCATCTCCTTGCCTGTCAGTTCGGCGGTTATCTGACCGGCCAGTGCTTCGGCATCGCCTGGGCCTTCAAAGACGGACGTAAATCCAGCCGCACGGCAGGCTTCCGCCGTCCTTGTCCCGACCGCATGGCAAGGCAGCGCGGCAAGCGCGGCGACCAGTTCCTTGGGCGCATAGCGCACCGCATTGGCGCTGGTGACGGCAACCGCGGCAGCAGCGGGCAAGACGCTTGCCTCGACCGGCAACGCCACTGTTTCCGTCAGTGGCAGCAGGACGGGCTGGAACCCCTGGGCCTGAAGCCGCCGGGCCGTGCGGGAGGCGCCCGGTTCCGGCCTCGTCACCAGGACGCGGACCATGTCAGGCCCAGCCGTCGAAGAATTTTGCGCCGGCCTTGGCGCGAACGGCCCGCGCGGCTTCCACGCCGATATTCGCCGCGTCCCGGGCCGGGCCGTTCAATCTGACCTCATGCGACTCGGTGCCGTCGGGCGAGATGATCAGCCCGGCGAAAGACAGGTTTTCGTCCGAGACGATCGCATGGCCGGCGATCGGCGTGCGGCAGGAGCCGTCGAGCGCAGCAAGAAAGGCGCGCTCACAAGCCAGCGCCTGGCCGGTCGGCATGTCGTGAATAGCCGCCAACATATTGTCGACCACGCCGTCGCCGATGCGGCTTTCGATGCCGATCGCCCCCTGCCCCGGCGCCGGCGGAAAGACATCCAGCGGCATCAGATCGGTGATCACGCTCTCGAGCCCGAGCCGCTTCAGCCCCGCATAGGCGAGGATGGTGCCTTCGGCCACGCCCTCATCCAGCTTGCGCAGTCTGGTCTGCACATTGCCGCGGAACATCACCACATTGAGGTCCGGCCGCATCCGGCGGAGCAGCGCCTGGCGCCGGAGCGACGACGAGCCGATCGTGGCGCCATGCGGCAGATCGGCGATCCGCTTCGCGGTCTTGCCGATGAAGGCGTCGCGCGCGTCCTCGCGCGGCAGGAAGACGGAAAGCTCCAGCCCGTTGGGCAGCACCGTCGGCATGTCCTTCGAGGAATGCACGGCGATATCGATGCGGCGGTCGAGCAGCGCTTCCTCGATCTCCTTGGTGAACAGGCCCTTGCCGCCCGCTTCCGACAACGGCCGGTCCTGAATGCGGTCGCCGCTGGTTGAGATCGGCACAATTTCGAAGGTCTGCTCGGGCAGGCCATGCGCCTGCATGAGCCGCGCCCGCGTCTCATGCGCCTGGGCGAGCGCCAGCGGGCTGCCGCGTGTTCCGATTTTCAAGGTTGTTTGCATGGCGCGCGGTCCGTGATAACCCCCGAGGCGATTCCGAGGTCTGCCGAGATTCAGGTCAGGCCGAGCCGAAAAAAGCGGATTTCGAGAACCGGAGCGGAGCGTACTTTTGGGTACGTGAGCGCCGGAAGCGCAGAAAACCGCCATTCGCAGGCCGGCACCACCTGACTATCGACAGACCTCCTATATAGGAAAGGTCGGAGACACAATCTTCGAGGACAGCGACGAATTGATCCGCGTTCTGGGCATTGAGACAAGCTGCGATGAGACGGCCGCCAGCGTGGTGGCGCTGGACGGCGACTCCGCGCCCGAAATCCTCTCCAATGTCGTCTTGAGCCAGATCGAGGAGCATGCCGCCTTCGGCGGCGTCGTGCCCGAGATTGCCGCGCGCGCCCATGTCGAGGCGCTGGATGGGATCGTCGAGGCAGCGCTGACGGATTCGGCCGTATCGCTCGATGAGGTCGACGCCGTCGCCGCGACTGCCGGGCCGGGGCTGGTCGGCGGGCTGATCGTTGGTCTGATGACCGCCAAGGCGATCGCCGCCGCCGCGAACAAGCCGCTGATCGCCATCAACCACCTCGAAGGTCACGCGCTGACTGCCCGGCTGACCGAGGGGCTCGACTTTCCCTATCTGCTCTTGCTGGTCTCCGGCGGCCACACCCAGATCGTCGCGGTGCGCGGCGTCGGCGACTACCAGCGCTGGGCAACGACCATCGACGATGCGCTGGGCGAGGCTTTCGACAAGACGGCCAAGATGCTTGGCCTGCCCTATCCGGGCGGGCCCAACGTAGAAAAGACAGCGGCCAGCGGCGATGCGAGCCGCTTTGCCTTCCCGCGTCCGATGAAAGGGTCGGCGCAGCCGGATTTCTCCTTCTCCGGCCTGAAGACGGCTGTGCGCCAGGCGGCAACGGCAATCGCGCCGCTCAGCGACCAGGACGTCGCCGACATCTGCGCCTCCTTCCAGGCTGCGGTGGCCGATGCGCTGGGCGACCGTGTCGCGCGGGCGCTCGCCCGTTTCCGCAAGGAATTTCCCGAGACGGCAAAGCCGGCGCTGGTCGTCGCCGGCGGCGTCGCCGCCAACCGCACGATCAAGGCGACGTTGGAGGCGCGCTGTTCCAAGGCCGGCTTCGCATTCGTCGCGCCGCCGCAAAAGCTTTGCACCGACAATGCCGCGATGATCGCCTGGGCCGGCATCGAGCGGCTGCGCGCCGCGATGGCCGACGCGAGCGCCGCCGACTTCGTGCCGCGCTCGCGCTGGCCGCTGGACAGTGTTTCGGCTCCCTTGGTCGGCTCGGGCCGTCGCGGGGCAAAGGCATGACTGACGCGGTCACGAACGGCGCACAGGCCAAGGCGCCCAGCGGCTGGCGCGTAGCGGTGCTTGGCGGCGGCGCCTGGGGCACGGCGCTGGCGCTCGCCATGCTGCGCGCCGGCCATTTTGTCCGCCTCTATGCCCGCGATCCCGACACCGTCGCCGCGATCGACCGTGGCGAAAACCCGCACTATCTGCCCGGCATCGCGATCGAGCCCGGCATCGTCGCCACCAGCGATATCGCTGCTGCGCTCGACGGTGCGAATTGCGTGCTGGCGGTAACGCCCGCGCAATCGCTGCGCGTGGTGCTGACCGCCGCCGCCGGCCATGTGCCATCCGGCGTGCCGCTCGTCCTCTGTGCCAAGGGGATCGAGCGCGACACCGGCGCGCTGCTGTCCTCGATCGTCGAGGAAAACCTGCCCGACAATCCGGTCGCAGCACTTTCCGGCCCGAGCTTCGCCAGCGATGTCGCGCGCGGCCTGCCGACGGCCGTGGTGGTGGCCGGCCGCGACGGAGAACTGGCGGCCGATCTCGCTGCCCGCTTCTCGGCCGAGAACCTGCGCTGCTATTCCAGCGACGATCTCATCGGCGTCGAGATCGGCGGCGCGCTGAAGAACGTCTTCGCCATTGCTGCCGGCGCCGTCACCGGAGCCAAGCTTGGTGCCAGCGCCCAGGCCGCCATGGTGACGCGAGGCTTCGTCGAGCTGCGCCGCATCGGCGCCGCCTTCGGCGCCAGGCCGGAGACGCTAATGGGGCTCTCCGGCCTCGGCGACCTGCTGCTCACCTGTTCCTCGGCGCAGTCGCGCAACTTCGCCTACGGCCTGGCGCTCGGCCAAGGCAAGGAGCTCACCGGCCTCCCGCTCGCCGAAGGTGTGCCGACGGCGGGCATTGCTGCCCGCATCGCCGCCGAGCGCGGCATCGAGGCGCCGATCATTGCCGCGGTCGCCGCCATCCTCGATGGCAAGGTGACCATCGGCCAGGCTGTGACGGCGCTGATGACGCGGCCGCTCAAAACCGAAACCGACATCTGAAGCCTCGGAGTTGAAACATGCTGTTTGCGTTGATTTGCAAGGACAAGCCCGGCAGCTTGCAGCTGCGCGCCGACACAAGGCCGGCGCATGCGGCGTTCCTGGAAGGCCTGATCAGCGAAGGAAGACTTGCCTTTGCAGGTCCCTTCCTCGACGCTGCCGGCAAGCCTGACGGAAGCCTGGTGATGATCGAGGCGCCCGACATGGCCGGCGCGCAAGCCCTGGCGGCCGCCGACCCCTATGCCAAGGCCGGCCTGTTCGAAAGCGTCGAAATCCGTCCATGGAACTGGGTCTTCCAGAAGCCCGCCGCCGCGTGACCGGTCGCGGCGCTCCCTCTCCCCGCGAGAACGGGGAAAGGATAAGGAAGAGCGCCAACGCTTCAATCGGGGCGAACCGACAATGGCAAGGGGACAACTGAGATGAACTACTGGCTGTTCAAGTCCGAACCTTCGGTCTTTTCCTTCGAGGCGCTGAAGGCGAAGGGCAAGGCCGGCACGCAGTGGGACGGCGTGCGCAACTACGCCGCGCGCAACAACATGAAAGCCATGCAGATCGGCGATCTCGGCTTTTTCTACCATTCCAATGAAGGCCTCGACATCGTCGGCATCGCCGAGGTTTGCGCGCTTGCCCACCCCGACTCCACCACCGACGATCCACGCTGGGAATGCGTCGACATCCGCGCCTGCAAGGACGTGCCGAAGCCGGTGACGCTGGAACAGGTCAAGGCCAATCCGAAGCTGGCCGACATGGCGCTGGTGCGGCTTGGCCGGCTTTCCGTGCAGCCGGTGACGCCGGCAGAGTGGAAAGAAGTCTGCCGCATGGCCGGCCTCGACCCGGCGCCGTGACCAGGCTCACTCCCAAAAACGCAAGGACATTCATCCTCGACAATACGGCGCTGATGGCGCCGCCGCACGTGCCGGAAGTGCTGCTGCACCTGGCTGACGAGGCGCACGACCTCTGGCTGCGCACCGAGGAGGAGCTGGCCGAGATCGGCCTGCCGCCGCCCTTCTGGGCTTTCGCCTGGGCCGGCGGCCAGGGCCTTGCCCGCTATGTGCTCGACCATCCGGCGACGTTGCAGGGCAAACGCGTGCTCGACTTCGCTTCCGGCTCCGGCGTGGTCGCCATCGCTGCCTTGAAGGCCGGCGCGGCTGAAGTGACCGCGGCCGATATCGATCCCTTTTGCGCGACGGTCATCGCCCTCAACCTGGAAGCCAATGGCGTGAAGGCCGATTTCCTGGATGCGGACTCCATCGGCACGGATGACGGCTGGGACGTCGTCTTGGCCGGCGATGTCTTCTACGACAAGCCTTTGGCGGAGAGGCTGACGCCGTGGTTCACGAGCCTCAAGGCGCGCGGCGCCGACATCCTCGTCGGCGATCCCGGGCGCGCCTATCTGCCGAAGACCGGACTGCAATCGCTCGCCGTCTACCAGGTGCCGGTGACGCGCGTGCTGGAGGATGCCGAGGTCAAGCGCACGACCGTGTGGCGATGGGTTTCCGCCGCTTCGGCTTGACGCAGCCGGCGAACAGGGATTCCATCGCTCATCTTTCGGGAGGGGATTCTATGGATTTTTCAACGGTGAACTGGCTGGCGGTGATCGCCGCAGCCGTCGTGGCGTGGCTGTTCGGTGCCGCCTGGTACATGGGCCTGAGCAGGCCCTGGCTGAAGGCGGCAAAGCTCGATCCGGCGACGATGAAGCGCTCGGCCGTTCCGTTCATCGTCAGCTTCGTCGCCGAGCTCGTCATGGCGCTGATCATGACGCTGGTGGTCGGCGCGATGACCGGCGGCGAGCCCAACCCGCTCGCCGGCGTGATCTTCGGCTTTGTGCTCTGGTTTGGCTTCGTCGCCACCACGCTGTCGGTCAACCACCGCTATCAGGGCTTTGGCTGGGACCTCACGCTGATCGATGCCGGCCATTGGCTCGGCGTGCTGCTCATCATCGGCGCCGTGATCGGTTGGTTCGGCGCGCCGGCCGCGCCGGCAGGCTAGGGCACTTCCAGGAAGAGTGTGAAACGGTTCCGTTGGAATTGCGCCCAATAAACAGAGAGAGCGGTCCGGAGCGCCGCTAACCCGCGTCTGCGTCTTTCGTGACTTCGTCGAGAAGCCATTCGCGGAAGGCGACGATGCGCGCGTCGTCCTTCATCGCTTCCGGATAAACCAGGAAATAGGCGAACTCCGGCGCGACCTTGATGCCGAGTTCGAAGGGCCGGATCAGCCGCCCTTGCGAAAGGTCGTTGGCCACCATGGCGAAGTCGGCAAGCGCCACCGCATTGCCGTCGAGCGCCGCCTGCGCGGCATCGGTCGAGGACCCGAAGACAAGGGTGCGGCTGTCGTCGAAATCTTCGACCCCTGCCGCGTGCATCCACATGCTCCAGTTCGGCCAAGTGACGCCCTGCCGGGACCATTCGATATGCGCCAGCGTATGGTGGAAGAGATCGCGCGGCTCCTTTAGCGGCAGGCCTGAGGCGAGCAGCGCCGGGCTGCAGACGGGGATGATGATGTTCTCGAACAGCCGGTGCGCGCAGAGCCCGGGATATTTGCCGCTGCCGAAACGAATGCCGATATCGACATCGTCCCGCTCGAAATCCCTGACTTCATAGGTAATGTCGAAGCGCAACTCGACGCCAGGCTTTTGCCGGCGGAAACCGTCGACGCGCCGCATCAGCCACTTGGTTGCGAACTGCGCGTCGAGCGTCACTTTCAGCAGCGCCGTGCCTCTCGCCATCTTGCGCGCGCGGGTAACGGCGCGGCCAAGCAGGTCGAGCGCATCGACCGAGGCTTCGAACAGAACGTTCCCCGCTTCGGTCAGCCGCATGGTGCGGCTGGTGCGCGTGAACAGCACGAGGTCGAGCTGATCCTCTATTTCCTTGATCTGGTGGCTGACCGCCGCCGGCGTCAGGCCAAGCTCGTCCGCGGCACGGGTGAAATTGAGGTGCCTCGCCGCTGCCTCGAACGTCCTCAACGCACGCGTTCCGGGCAGCAAGCGGGCCATCTCAATCTCCAAAAAAAACTTGATGATCAGACAAGAACTACTCGTTTTCCGTTTGTTTTTCAATCCGGCAAGATGGCCGCATCGATAAACCATCAAACCGGATTTGATATCCGGAGAACACGGATAGCGCCATGACCGAGATCGTCCTGAAGTCTCACGCCGTCCAGAAATCCGACTCCGGCATCACGCTTTGGCTGCGTTCGGCGTTCGAGTGGCTGCGCCAGGCCGGGGTCGCCGCTCGGCTTCCCGACGAATCCGTCGAGGATCTCTCCGACCGTCAGCTGCGCGACATCGGCGTCGAGCGCAGGGACGTCGCAAAGGCGATGAACCGGGAGCTTGGCCGGATCGGATTGCTGGATACCGGCTGGCAGCAGCCTAAGCGGCACTGAGGGAATAGGGGAGTAGGCAGAGAATCTCGCTTCGGTGGACGTGCGTCCTCCGTGACATATCCTACTCCCCTACCTCACCACCTTCACCACGGTCCGGTCCGACAGCAGCGGCAGCAGCCTCGCCATGGTGCGCGCCGTCACCGCGACGCAGCCTTGCGTCGGCGTGAAGCCGGGACGCGCCAGATGGAAGAAGATCGCGCTGCCGCACCCGCGCCGGCGCGGCGCGATGTTCCAGTCCAGCACCAGGCACACATCGTAGAGCCGGTCGGCGCGCCGCATCCGTTCATGGCTGGCGCCGTAAGGGATCTTCACCGGCCGATTGTAGTTGCGGTCGTCCGGCACCTCGCACCAGCCGAGATCCGGGCCGATCGGCGCCATCGCCAGCCCCGTCCGGCGGCCGCCGGGAAACTGGTCGTTGCGGAAATAGCCTGACAATATCCGCATCGCAGCCAGTGGCGTCGCGCCGTCGCCCTCGCGCTTGCTGGCGGAAATGCCGCCGCGCCCGAGGGCGCAGGGAAACACCGTTTGGCCGGCTTGCAGCAATCCCTGCGCAGGGTTGCCGGGCCTCGCACGCACAACCAGGACATGCAGCCCCTTCGGCAAAAATTCGCCTGCCGCATTGCGCGCGCGTTTTTTCTTGTATGATTGTCTCACGGAACAAATCACTGTGAACGACTGTTGCGCCGGTGAGCTTCCGCATAAATGGGGGGAGGTCAACTGAATATTCTTTTTAAAACAACGGATTGATCATGACATCACGCACCATTCTGATCGTTGACGACGACGACGACCTGCGAGCCACCCTCGTCGAGCAACTGGCGCTTTACGAGGAATTCGACGTCCAGCAGGAAGCCACTGCCGCAAAAGGCGTCGCCACGGCGCGCGGCGGCCTTGTCGATCTGCTCATCATGGACGTCGGCCTGCCAGACATGGACGGTCGCGAGGCGGTGAAGATCCTGCGCAAGGGCGGCTATAAGGCCCCGATCATCATGCTGACCGGCCACGACACCGATTCCGACACCATTCTGGGGCTCGAGGCCGGCGCCAACGATTACGTCACCAAGCCTTTCCGCTTCGCGGTGCTCTTGGCGCGCATCCGTGCGCAGTTGCGCCAGCACGAGCAGAGCGAGGACGCCACCTTCTCGGTCGGCCCCTACACCTTCAAGCCCAGCCAGAAGCTTTTGATCGATCCGCGCGGCGCCAAGGTGCGGCTGACCGAAAAGGAAGCCTCGATCATCAAATATCTCTATCGCGCCGACCAGAAGGTGGTAACGCGCGACGTGCTCTTGGAAGAAGTGTGGGGTTACAATTCCGGCGTCACCACCCACACGCTGGAAACCCATGTCTACCGGCTGCGCCAGAAGATTGAGCGCGATCCTTCCAATGCCGAAATTCTTGTGACAGAAAGCGGCGGCTACAAGCTGGTTCCTTAAACATTTCATGATCTAGAGCGATTCCAGGAAAAGTGTGAAAGCGGTTTTCCGATCGGAATTGCGTCGAACCAAACAGATAGGCGGTCGGGCGGGACTGCCTCGGGTACGATCCTGATGCTGGAGGGTGATGGATCGGCTCGCTGCACGCATCGCACGATGCGTGATTGAAAGTTGGAGTGCGCGCTCCCGCAAGGAGGCGGCGCTCCAAAGGAGGGACTGGACTGACCGCTCGGGGACACAGCTAGGATGGCGCTGGATGACGACATCCGCATCCTGTCCGCCGTGAAGCTTTTTCAGGGCTTCACGCCGGAACAGTTGCGCCTGCTCGCCTTCGGCGCCGAGACCACTTTTCTGCAGGCCGACCACAAGCTCTACCGCGAGGATGACGTGGCCGACTCGGCCTATATCGTAGTCAGCGGGCGCATAGTCCTCTATCGCGAGCAAGGCAGCGGCGAACGCGTCCCGATCGGCACGGCAGGCCCCGGCGCCATGCTCAGCGAACTGGCCCTTATCGCCGACACCAACCGGCTCACCAGCGCCTCGGCCGCGATCGATTCGGAAGTGATCCGCTTGAGCCGAAAGATGTTCCGCCGCATCCTCGAGGAATATCCGGAGCTCGCGGTGCAGCTGCACGAGCGCATCCTGGAGGAATTCCAAGAGATGATCGCCCGCATCGAGGAGCTGGCGCCACGGTTCACGGAATAGAAGCGCCGCAGCGCCTCTGCCGATTGATAGCGCTCAATCCAATTCAAACTTAGCGATGACCGGCACATGGTCCGACGGCTTCTCCCAGCCGCGCGCCGCCTTGACAATCTCGTAACCGGCAAAGCTCGGCACCAGATTGGCGGACGACCAGATATGGTCGAGCCGCCGGCCGCGGTCCGATGCTTGCCAGTCCTTCGCGCGGTAGCTCCACCAGGTGTAGAGCTTTTGCTCGGCCGGCACGTTGAGCCGCATCAGGTCAACCCAGCCGCCGGCCCGCCGCATCGCCTCGAAGTTTTCGGTCTCGACCGGCGTGTGGCTGACGACGTTGAGCAATTGCTTGTGCGACCACACGTCATGCTCCTGCGGCGCGATGTTGAGGTCGCCCACCAGGATCGAGGCATCGTGCTCGCTCGCCGGCACGCTGTTCATCTCATAGACGAAATCGAGCTTGTGGCGGAATTTCCGGTTGATCTCCGGGTCGGGCTCATCGCCGCCGGCCGGAACGTAGAAATTGTGCAGCAGAATCGACCTGCCGCCGGCCTGGACCCTGACCGAGAGATGCCGGCTGTCGTCGATCTCGCAGAAACGCCGCTTCTCGACCAGCGCGATCGGCCGGCGCGCGACCGTCGCCACGCCGTGATAGCCTTTCTGGCCGTGGAACAGGATGTGCTGGTATCCGGCCTTGCGGAAAGCCTTTTCCGGAAACAGCTCGTCCGGGACCTTGGTTTCCTGCAGGCAGAGCACGTCCGGCGCGTGCTCCTTGAGCAGCCGCTCGACGATCGGCATGCGCAGACGCACCGAGTTGATGTTCCAGGTGGCTATGGTGAAGGGCATTCAGGCAGGTCCGGCAAAAGATCGCCGATCTACTGCCAGCCACGCGCCATAAAGACAAGCCGGCCCGCGCTGCAAGCCGGCCCTGCCCTGAATATGGGCGGACCTACCGCGTCTTGGTATTGAGCTCGCGGTTCGCCGTATAGTCGATGGCGAAGGTGCCGTCCGGAATGGAGACGCCTTCCTTGACGTTGAAGATCATCACCGTCGTGTCCTTGCCCTGCGCGTCGGTGATCGTCCACTGGCGCAGTTCATAGGTCTTCGGATCAAACATCATGGTGATCTTGGCGTTGCCGAACACCGACTTGTCGGAGAGTTGGATGGTGGTGAGGTCGTCTTCTTCCTTGACGGCCTTCACGCGCCCGCCGGAGAGATCGATCCGGTCGTCGAGCAAAAGCTTCAAGGGCGTCTTCGACAGCGGATAGAGGTCGGAGGTGTTCAGCTTCTTGTTGAGGATGACGACCGACTTGCCGTCCGAGATCACCCGGAAATTCGACGATCCGTCATAGTTGAAACGGATTTTGCCGGGACGTTCGAGGAAGAACTTGCCGCCGGTCTGCTCGCCCTTCGGGCCGAACTGCACGAATTCGCCGCTCATCGATTTGACCGAGGAAAAATGGTCGGCGATCTTTTGCGCCGCCGGCGGAACGGCGGCCTGAGCCAAGGCCAGAAGTTGGAAGCCCGGCACGACATTGATGGCGGCGGCGCCCGCAAGCACCAGGCCAAGGCCGAGCAGCTGTCGGCGGGTCGGAGCGAAATCTGTCTGGGTCTTCATGCCGTTCACTTCCTGTGATTTGCCTTGGTCGCAGTCTCTGGACCGCCAGTTGGGCCTAAGTTTGGCGGGTCGCACGGCGCTTGGTCGCATCAACGCGCCAGAGGGTTCAAAGTTGCCGGCCGCCTCCCGTGGACGTCGCCGCTCTAGAACTTATCGTCCTCGGTGGGAACGAGAATCTCGCGTTTGCCGGCGTGGTTGGCCGGGCCGACGATGCCTTCCTTCTCCATCTTTTCGATGATCGACGCCGCGCGGTTGTAGCCGATGCCCAGCCGGCGCTGGATGTAGCTGGTCGAGGCCTTGCCGTCGCGCAGCACCACGGCCACCGCCTGATCGTAGGGATCGTCGGAATCCTCGAAATTGCCGCCCCCACCGCCGCCGCCGGAACCGCCCCGGCCCGAGGCGCCGTCCTCATCGTCTTCCTCGTCATCCTCGGTGATGGCGTCGAGATACTCCGGCACGCCCTGCAGTTTGAGATGGCCGACGATCCGTTCGACCTCGTCGTCCGAGACGAAGGGACCGTGGACACGCTGGATGCGGCCGCCGCCCGCCATGTAGAGCATGTCGCCCATGCCGAGCAGCTGCTCGGCGCCCTGCTCGCCCAGGATGGTGCGGCTGTCGATCTTCGACGTTACCTGGAATGAGATGCGGGTGGGGAAATTGGCCTTGATGGTGCCGGTGATGACGTCGACCGACGGGCGCTGCGTCGCCATGATGACATGGATGCCGGCGGCGCGCGCCATCTGCGCCAGGCGCTGCACCGCGCCTTCGATGTCCTTGCCGGCAACCATCATCAGGTCGGCCATTTCGTCGATGATGACGACGATATAGGGCATCGGCTCGAGGTCGAGATCCTCCGTCTCGTAGATCGCCTCGCCGGTCTGGCGGTCGAAGCCGGTCTGCACTGTGCGCGAGATTTTCTCACCCTTCTTTTCGGCCTGGCTGACGCGTGCGTTGAAGCCGTCGATATTGCGCACGCCGACCTTGGACATCTTGCGGTAGCGGTCTTCCATCTCGCGCACCGTCCATTTCAGCGCCACCACGGCCTTCTTCGGATCGGTGACGACGGGCGTGAGCAGATGCGGGATGCCGTCATAGACCGAGAGCTCGAGCATCTTCGGATCGATCATGATCAGCCGGCATTCCTGCGGGGTGAGCCGGTAGAGCAGCGACAGGATCATGGTGTTGATGGCGACCGACTTGCCCGAGCCGGTGGTGCCGGCGACCAGCACATGCGGCATCTTGGCGATGTCGACGATGACCGCCTCGCCGTTGATGGTCTTGCCGAGCGCCAAGGCGAGCTTCGCCTTGGTGGTTTCGAAGTCGCGGCTCGCCATGATCTCGCGCAGATAGACTGTCTCGCGCTTGGCATTCGGCAGTTCGATGCCGATGGCGTTGCGGCCGGGCACGACGGCGACGCGGCAGGCGATCGCGCTCATCGAGCGGGCGATGTCGTCGGAGAGGCCGATGACGCGCGAGGATTTGATACCGGGCGCAGGTTCCAGCTCATAGAGCGTGACGACCGGACCCGGGCGGACATGGATGATCTCGCCCTTGACGCCGAAATCCTCGAGCACGCCTTCGAGCAGCCTTGCGTTCTGCTCCAGCGCGTCCTTCGACAGGCTCGGGTCTTTCGCGACGTTCTTCGGTTCGGACAGGAAATGCAGCGACGGCATCTCGAACGTGCCGGAGCCGATGAGCGAGGTCTGCGCCTCGCGCTGAACGCGTGCGCCTTGCACCGGGCGCGGCGCAGGCGCCTCCACGCGCGTCGCCGCGTCCGAGCGGAAGTTGCGCACATTGGCGCGGCGCTGGACCGGCTCCTCGTCGTCGAAGTCGTCGAGATCGGCCTCTTCGTCGTCGAAGACATTGTCGTCCACGGGATCGACCGAAGCGCTGCGGTCGTTGACCATTGCGGCGAAGAATTCCGGCTCGACACGGGCGCGGCCGCCGGGGCTCATCCTGGATTCGGCGTACTCGGCCGATTCGACCCGTTCGGCGGCGCGGCGCCAGGCGCTGGCCCGCGGCTCAATCTGAGGCTCGAACTCGTCACGCTCCTGCCTGCGGCGCGCGGCACGCCGATGCATCCATGCACGGAAGGACAGCCACCAATGGGTGATGGCGCCGAGCGCAAGAATGCCTTCGTCGCCCTCGTCTTCATCCTCATCGAAGAGCAGATCGTCCTGCTCGCGCGGTTCCGGCTCGGCGGCGCGCTCCATGACGGCAAAGCCGTTCTTGCGCGCGATCAGCGCCGAGCCATAGGCGAACAGCCAGAGCGCCGGCGTCGCGAGCACAACGGCGATGATGGTGGCGAAAAGGCCCTTCGGATAGCCGCCGACGGCGATGCCCGGGATCTTCAGCACCATGTCGCCGAACACGCCGCCGAGACCGGTCGGCAGCGGCCAGGTGTTGGGCGGCGTCACGCAGCCGACGATCGCCGCGGCAAGCAGCGCGAAGCCGAACCAGGCAAGCCCGCGCTTGCCCAGCCTGTCGATGCCGCGGGCGGAGAACAGCAGAAAACCCCAGATCACCGCCGGCACCAGCCCAGCGACGGCGGCAAGGCCGAAGAACTGCATGGCAAGGTCGGAAAACACCGCGCCCGCATAGCCCATGGCGTTGGTGACGAGATTGTTGGTGGCGTGCGAGAAGCTCGGATCGGCGACGTTCCAGGTAGCGAGGCTGGCGACGCCGAAAGCGGTGAACACGAACATCCCGGCGCCGACCAGGCGCCCAACCTGCCGCCGCGCGAACGCCTGGATGCCGTGCCCCGTATCGGTCAGCGCGAGCGGTGCTGAAGCGCCTGAACGCATGCCTCTTCCCCGTGTGTCGATGCCTGGCCGGATGCGTGACGCATGCCGGGAGATTCGTCTCCCAGACTATCGGCGGGAAGGTTAAGGGCGCATTAACCATGGCCTTTTACCGAGATGCTCCCGGAAAGGAGATGGCGGGCCCATGAAGCCCGCCATCCCTCATTGGCAAAGACGAAACGATCAGGCCCGTAAGGACCCGATCTTCCGCACATCACTTATGGCCGGCGTACTGCATCAAGTTGGCGCAGAATTCGGCATGCGGCTTGCTCATCGCCGCGTCCTGGCACTCCTTCATCATCGCGTCCTGCTTGTCTTTTGCCGTCGTCGCCCAGGCGGCCTTGAAATCGGCCTCGGACTTCATGGTCTTCATGCTGGAATCGGTGAAGAACGGAGCCATATTGTCAGGCGAGTCGAGCGCGCCAGCAAGTGCAACACCGCTGACCATCGACAGAGCCATTGCTCCCAGGAAGATGTTCTTGCAGTTCATTGGTCGGTTCCTTCCCTGATATTTGGCGACACCACGATGGCGGTCGCAATCCCAGTACGGAACCGGAAGGGCGGACGTTTCACACATTCGCGATCAAGTGAATGTGATCGAAACGCTCCATGCTCATATCCGAGAAAAAAGGAGGCCCGGAAGATCTTCCGGGCCTCAAGGCGTGAGCCCCTTTCGAGAGCATCACGACGGGATCTTGGGAGCAAATCGGGAAAGCCGCGCCGCGGCCTTCGTTGATATCCGGACCGGCGAGAGGAGTATCCGCCGGTCCTTGGCAGGGTCGGCCTTACGGCACGACTTCGCCGTGCTGGGTGACGTCGAGACCCTCGACCTCTTCCTGGGTGCTCGGACGCAGGCCGACCAGCGCCTTGACGATGTAGAGGATCACCAAGGTGGCGACCGCCGTCCATACGATGGTGACAGCGACGCCGTATGCCTGCTTGGCGAGCGAGGCGCCCGACGACAGGCTGTTGATCGCCGGATCGGCGAGCACACCGGTCAGCAGTGCGCCGACGATGCCGCCGACGCCGTGGACGCCGAAGGCGTCGAGCGAGTCGTCATAGCCCATGGCGTGCTTGAGCTTGACCGCCGACAGGTAGCAGACGACGCCCGCGATGATGCCGACGAAGAAGGCGCCGGTCGGGTTGACGAAGCCGGAAGCCGGCGTCACCGCGACAAGGCCCGCGACAGCACCCGAGATGATGCCGAGCACCGAAGGCTTCTTGGCGACGATCCATTCGGCGAACATCCAGGCCAGCGCCGCCGCGGCGGTGGCGACCTGCGTGTTCAACATCGCAGCGCCGGCGAGGCCGTCGGCCGCCAGTTCCGAACCGGCGTTGAAGCCGAACCAGCCGACCCACAGCAGCGAGGCGCCGATCACCGAATAGACCAGGTTGTGCGGCGCCATGTTGGTGGTGCCGTAGCCCTCGCGCTTGCCGAGAACGAGCGCGCAGACCAGGCCCGCGACACCGGCATTGATATGGACGACGGTGCCGCCGGCGAAATCGAGCACACCGGCGGTGGCGAGGAAGCCGCCGCCCCATACCCAGTGGGCGACCGGCGCGTAGACGACCAGCAGCCACAGCGCCATGAAGATGAGCAGCGCCGAGAACTTCAAGCGTTCGGCGAAGGCGCCGGCGATCAGCGCCGGGGTGATGATGGCGAAGGTCATCTGGAACATCGAGAAGACGAATTCAGGAATGTTCGCCACACCGGGCGCCCACAGCGAGGAAGTGGTGATGCCGTGGTGGAAGAATTTCGAGGCACCGCCGATAAACTTGTTCATGCCGCCGCCGTCGGAGAAGGCCAGCGAGTAGCCGAACATGAACCACAGCACCGTCACCAGGCAGGTGATGGCGAAGCTCTGCATGATGGTGGCGAGCACGTTCTTCTTGCGCACCATGCCGCCGTAAAACAGCGCCAGGCCCGGGATGGTCATCATCAGCACCAGCGCCGTCGAGGTCAGCATCCAGGCGGTGTTGCCGGTGTCGAGCGCGGGCGCCGGGGCGGCCGGCGCTGCGGCCGTGGCTGCCGGAGCGGCCTCCTGCGCGAAGGCGGCGGCGGTGCTGAACGCTACGAGAGCGAGCGCAGCGGCCGCGCGTCCCGTCGTCTTCAAGGGGGAAGGAATATTCATTGAACTCTCCGTTGGAATAGCTGGTCGCCGCTCAGAGCGCGTCGGTGTCTGTTTCGCCGGTGCGGATGCGCACCGCCTGGTCGATGCCGAAGACGAAGATCTTGCCGTCGCCGATCTGGCCGGTCTTGGCGGCGGAGCTGATGGCTTCGACGGCCTTGTCGACCATGTCGGCGCCGACGGCGACCTCGATCTTGATTTTGGGCAGGAAGCTGACCGCGTATTCGGCGCCGCGATAGATTTCCGTATGTCCCTTCTGACGCCCGTAGCCTTTGACTTCGGTGACGGTCAGGCCCTGGATGCCGACGGCGGTGAGCGCTTCGCGCACCTCGTCGAGCTTGAACGGCTTGATGATTGCCATCACGATTTTCATAAGGTTTCACCCTTTGCTGTTGCGGTCCCCCGCGTTTGCACACCTTCACCGATCCCGAGGAGAGCCGGAGAGTGCAGGACAGGATTCAAGCTCCGTGCCAATTGCCGAAGCAGGACATTAACCTGTTGTAAACAAACGGGATCCGCAGCCCTTGCTCAACAAACGGGCGCAGTGCCGCAATGACTCATGATTAAAAAATGGGCAAAATTTGGAAAATGCCTGCTTTCTAGGCTTGCCTCGAAGCCGGCTCAGCGTTTCAGCCGGATGAGGCCTTCCTGCGCGACCGAGGCGATCAGCGTTCCGTCGCGGGCGAACAGCGATCCGCGGGTGAAACCGCGCGAGCCTTGCGTGGAGGGGCTGTCCTGCGTGTAGAGGATCCAGTCGTCCAGCGAATGACTGCGGTGGAACCACATGGCATGGTCGAGGCTGGCCGCCTGGATGTCGCGATCGAAGATGGCGCGGCCATGCGCGAAGGTCGAGGTGTCGAGCAGCGTCATGTCGGAGAGATAGGCAAGCACCGCCGCCTGCGTGGCGCGGTCTTCCGGCACCGGGCCTGTGGTGCGGATCCAGATATTCTGCTCCGGCTCCAGCTTTTCGCGGCTGGTATAGTGCTTGAGCATTACCGGCTTCATCTCGATCGGCCGGTCGCGCTCCCAGTAGCGTTTGATGCCTTCCGGCACCGCCTCGCCGAACTTGCCGAGCAGCTCGCGCTGCGACAGAAGCGTGTCGGGCGCCGGCACGTTGCGTGGCATCGGCAGCTGATGCTCCAGCCCGACCTCGTCCTGCTGGAACGAGGCTTCCAGCGAGAAGATCGCCTGCCCATGCTGGATCGCCACCACCCGGCGCGTGGTGAAAGAGCCGCCGTCGCGGATGCGGTCGACCTCATAGACGATCGGAACCTTGGTGTCGCCGGGCCGCATGAAATAGCCGTGCAGCGAATGCACATGGCGCCCGGGCTCGACAGTGCGCTGGGCGGCGACCAGCGCCTGAGCGATCGTCTGGCCGCCGAACACGCGCTGCCAGTCGAGCTTGGGGCTGCGACCACGATACAGGTTGTGTTCGAGCTGCTCGAGGTCGAGAATGTCGAGAAGCTCGTCCATGGCCGCCGTCATGTTCCACCTCCCTTGAAGATGTGTCATGGCGGGTTTCGGACAGGAGAGCCGGGCAGTCAAGCTGCAACGGCCGCCGCGGTGGCCGGAGGCCGCGAAAGGAAAGTGCCATGGTCGACCGCAAGGCGGATGCAGCGGACAAAACCTCGGTGGACGTGCTGGTGGCGGGCGCCGGTTACGTCGGCCTTGCCGCGGCCGTGTCGCTGAAGCAGGCGCGACCGAGCCTTGCCGTCGCCATTGTCGATGCCGCGCCTGCCGGCGTCTGGCAGAAGGACGGCCGCGCCTCGGCGATCGCCGCCGCGGCCTGCCGCATGCTGGAGCAGCTCGGCGTCTGGGACGAGATCGCGCCCGAGGCGCAGGCGATCACCGAGATGATCATCACCGATTCGCGCGCCGCCGATCCGGTGCGGCCGGTGTTTTTGACCTTCGACGGCGAGGTGGCGCCCGGCGAACCCTTCGCCCATATGGTGGCCAACCGGGTCCTAAACGGCGCGCTGCGCCGCCGCGCCGAAAAACTCGGCATCGACGTCATCGAAGGCATGGCCGTCAGCGCCTTCGACACGAACGGCGCCGGCATCACCGTGCATCTGGCCGACGGCGCCGCACTTAAGGCCTGCCTGCTCGTCGCCGCTGACGGCGTCAATTCGAAGCTGCGCGACATGGCCGGCATCAAGACGGTGAAATGGGAATACGGCCAGTCCGGTATCGTCTGCACGGTCGCGCATGAGCGCCCGCACAATGGCCGCGCCGAGGAACATTTTTTGCCCGCCGGCCCCTTCGCCACCTTGCCGCTGAAGCCTGAGGAGGACGGCACCAATCGCTCCTCGATCGTCTGGGTGGAGCGCACGGAAGACGCGCAGAAGCTGGTCGAGGGCGACGAATTCGTCTTCGAGCATGAGCTGGAGCAGCGCTTTGGGCTGAAGCTCGGCGAGATCCGCGTCGCCGACAAGCCGCGCGCCTGGCCGCTCGGCCTGATCCTTGCGCGCGCCTTCGTCGCACCGCGCATCGCGCTCGCCGGCGATGCGGCGCACGGCATCCATCCGATCGCCGGTCAGGGCCTCAATCTCGGCTTCAAGGATGTCGCAGCACTTGCCGAAGTGGTGGTCGAGGCCGACCGGCTCGGCCAGGATATCGGCGCGCTCGACGTGCTCGAGCGCTACCAGCAATGGCGCCGCTTCGACACGCTGCAGATGGGCGTCACCACCGACGTGCTGAACCGCCTGTTTTCCAACGACATCGGCCCGCTGCGCGCCGTGCGCGACCTCGGCCTCGGCCTCGTCGAGCGCATGCCGAAGCTCAAGGACTTCTTCATCCGTCAGGCGTCTGGCCTGTCAGGCGACACGCCGCGGCTATTGAAGGGCGAAGCGATCTAGCGCCTAGCAATTGGCCGGTGCCTACGCGACGTCGTCATCCACGGGCGGAGCGGGAGCGAAGCGGACGCCAAGACCCGAGGATCCATGCCGTGACCTTGGTCGAAGAATGCCGCCGAGCAGAATTCTGCACCGCTGCAACGCTTATAGGTAACGGAATGGATTCTATGGTCTGCGCCGCGCCGCTTCGCTCCTTGCTCCGCCATAGAATGAGGATGCGAGAGGCGTTTCGGCCAATCACGAAGGTAGGCGATCCGGCCGCCACTGCTTCAGCTTAATTGACCTCAAAACCCAGCTTCTGCCGCAGCCTCACCATCCGCTGGTCGGCGATCCGCAGGCGTTGCTCGCCGCCCTGTGCCACCCGGTTCAGCATGCTGAGCAGATCGTCCCGTTCGTGCGGCTCGAGGCGCTCGCGCAGGAACGGCGCCAGCTTGTCGATGACGATCGTGGTGTCGTCGACCTGCGCGGCCGCCCATTTGGCGTAGACGACGGCCTCGTCGGTTTTCTTAGGGTTGTCGGCAATCTGCGCGATCACCTCACGGATGACGGCTTCGCGCTGCGGCAGGATCGGGCCATGTTCCGAAACGATCGCGGTGATCAGCGTCGCGGCGGCCACGACCGGATCGTCGATCGCCGTCAGCGGCGAAAGTGCCGCCTGTTTGCGCAGCTTCTTGCGGCGGATATTGCCCTGCACGCGGCCGATAACGTCGGCGACCTCGCTGGCCGCCTCGTTCATCGCCTTCAGCCGGTACCACCAGATGGCCGCCACGCCGAGCAGGCCAAGCATAGCGAGCAGAAAAGGCATGCCGAATTCCCCCGAAACTGCGGCAACGATAGAAGAAGTACAGCATCGCTTCAACTCGCGACAATTGCGGCGATGAACAAACCGCTAATAGCTCCGGGTCATGACCCCGGTATGTCGTAGACAGCCCTGACCTCGACGGTGCCGAGCTCGGCCAGCGGAATGCCGTCTGCGATCGCCATCGCCTCGTCGAGATCCGCGGCCTCGATCATGACGAAGCCGAGCAGCTGTTCTTTCGTCTCGGCGAACGGCCCGTCGGTAACCAGCCGCTTGCCCTTGCGACGCCTGAGCGACTTCGACATCTTCACCGGCTGCAGCGCCTGCGCGATGATCAGCTTGCCTTGTCGATCGAGTTCCCTGTCATAGGCGAGCGAATCGGCGTCGAGCTTGGCGGATCGTTCCGGCGTGAGCGCGAAGAGGTCCTTTTCCTCGCCGTAGACCAGCAGGACATATTTCATTGTCAGTTCCCTTCCTGCGATGAACCGTAGGAGGCGACCGCGATGCTGTCAGCCTTGCTTCTGGCCGCCGCATGATCGAGCAGGCATGCCGCAATCCCGATTATGGCCACGGCCGCCGCCAGCCGGCCGAGGCCGAAGGCCGGGGGATCCAGCCAGAACTCTTCCGGTCGCTGCACCCTTCCGCCTGGGCGCCTCCAAAGTGCGAAAAACAGATTGTCCATCTTCAACCTCCTTCGGCCCCGAACTTCGTGGCCGCCCCCAGGACGGTCCGGCCGCCGGGAAGTCGACATTCTGCACGCGCTTTTTTTGAGAATTTTTTCGCGGGCGTCGACCCAATCGCGCCATGGTCTTCCGGCGCGCTCGCGCTATAGTTCAGCGGAACGCCGGCGCCCGCCGGCGCGAACCCCGACAAGCCAGGAGGACTTCATGGACCGCACCGCAAACGCCGTCTGGAAAGGCAATCTTAAAGAGGGCAAAGGCACGCTGGAGACGCAGAGCGGGACTCTGAAGGGCATACCCTATTCCTTCAAGGCGCGCTTCGAGGATGAGAGCGGCAAATCCGGCACCAATCCGGAAGAGCTGATCGCCGCCGCCCATGCCGGATGCTACGCCATGCAGCTGTCGCATTTCCTCGCCGAGAACGGCACCCCGGCCACCGCGCTCGACTCCAAGGCTGTTGTGACACTGGTGCCCGGCACCGGCATAACCGGCAGCGCCATCACCTTGGTCGGCACGGTCCCGGGCATCGATGCGGCAAAGTTCCAGGAACTGGCCGAGAAGGCCAAGGCCGAGTGCCCGGTCTCAAAGGCGCTCGGCGCCATCAAAGTCTCGCTGGACGCCAGGCTGGGCTGACGTAGGCTGCGCGGGGCAGGGATCCGTCGCGCCCCCCTCTGTCCTGCCGGACATCTCCCCCACGAGGGGGGAGATCGGATATTCGCGCCGGCTTTCGCCAATCACCGACGCCGCGAGCGAGGCGCTGGAACTGCCAATCTCCCCCCTTGTGGGGGAGATGTCCGGCAGGACAGAGGGGGCGCTGTCCCGCCATCATCTCACGCTAGCCGCCCAGCGCCTCGATCTTCGCCCGCAACGAAGCAACCTCTTCCTCCAGAGCCCGCACCCGCGCTTCGAGATCGGAAGCGTCGGAGGACGCCGGCGGTTGCCATGGCGCTGCCGCCGCTGATACTTCCACCGGACCGCTGAGCAGATGCACATAGCGCTCCTCGCGCTGCCCGGGCGCAGGTTCGAGCAGCAGAATGAGCGGTGGCCGGCGGCCGATGAGGAGGTCGAGATTATCGCGAAGCTCTTCGATCGACCCGAAGCGCGCCATGCGCTCCGAACGGGCGAGCAGCTCATGCGCCGTCTGCGCGCCGCGCAGGAGCAGCAGACCGACGATCGCGATCTGCGGCGTGGTCAGCGAAAAGCGCTGCGCCATCAGATGCTCGTAACGCTCGACGCGCGAAGCAAAAGCCTGGCGCACCAGACCCTTCTGTTCGAGCGAGCTGAGCGCGCGCCTAACGTCGGTCAGCTCCAGCGCCATCACCGGCTCGCGCGCCGTCTTCTGGTTGGCCGCGGCATGCGCACCGTTCAGCGTCAGCGGATAGACGTCCGGCGTCAGCTCCTTCTTCTCGATCAGCGAGCCGAGCACGCGCGCTTCGACGGCGGAGAGGGTGGGAAGATCGGTCATGGGTTTGGCTTTTCGATAAGGTCGGTTCTCGGGTACCGATTTTGACAGACATCGGATCGCCGCGACAAGGCAGAACCTTCGGATCGTCGGCGGGACAGCGCCCCCCTCTGTCCTGCCGGACATCTCCCCCACTTGGGGGGAGATCAGCAGCTTCGCCGACGGCGCTCATCCTTCAACGTTGGCGATTGGCGAAAGCCGCGATGACAGCCAATCTCCCCACCGGTGGGGGAGATGGCCGGCAGGCCAGAGGGGGGCGCGAAGAATCGCTGCGTACGAACTTGAGCCGCTAAACTCTAGACGCGCCGCTCCACCATCATCTTCTTGATTTCCGCGATCGCCTTCGCCGGATTGAGCCCTTTCGGACAAGTCTGCGCGCAGTTCATGATGGTGTGACAGCGATAGAGCCGGAACGGATCCTCGAGATTGTCGAGCCGCTCGCCGGTCGCCTCATCACGGGAATCGATCAGCCAGCGATAGGCCTGCAGCAGCGTTGCCGGGCCGAGATAGCGCTCGCCGTTCCACCAGTAGCTCGGGCACGAGGTCGAGCAGCAGGCGCACAGGATGCACTCATAGAGCCCATCGAGCTTCTCGCGGTCTTCATGGCTTTGCAGCCATTCCTTGGCGGGCGTCGGCGAGACCGTCTTCAGCCAGGGCTCGATCGAGGCATGCTGGGCATAGAAGTTGGTGAGGTCGGGCACGAGGTCCTTGATCACCGGCATATGCGGCAGCGGATAGATCTTCACCGCGCCGGAAATGTCTTCGGCGCCCTTGGTGCAGGCGAGCGTGTTCGAGCCGTCGATGTTCATGGCGCAGGACCCGCAAATGCCTTCGCGGCAGGAGCGGCGCAGCGTCAGCGTCGGGTCGATCTTGTTCTTGATCCACAGC
Organism: Mesorhizobium sp. M1A.T.Ca.IN.004.03.1.1; assembly: GCF_003997555.1. Taxonomy (NCBI): domain Bacteria; kingdom Pseudomonadati; phylum Pseudomonadota; class Alphaproteobacteria; order Hyphomicrobiales; family Phyllobacteriaceae; genus Mesorhizobium; species Mesorhizobium sp. M1A.T.Ca.IN.004.03.1.1. The sequence goes on from NZ_RZTV01000005.1 coordinate 143,363, forward strand.
AGCGCGTCGAGCACCATCGGGCCGCAATCGTCCATGTCGACGAAATAAGTGTCCATCCGCGGATTCTCGTCGTCGTCCGGCGACCAGCGGTAGATGCGGTATTCGCGCAGATTGGTGGCGCCCTCCGGCTTCGGCCAGGTCTTGCCCTGCTGGACTTTCGAATTCTTGGGAAGCGTGAGTTCGACCATTACCTGCGGTCCTTTCGGATGACGAGCTTCAGCCCGGACCAGATTTCGTTGAGGGCCGCGACCTTGACGTCGACAAGGTCGCGCTTGAGCGCCTCGGCGCGGATGACGTCCTCGGTGACGTCGGTCGGCACGTTCGAAGCCTTCTTCGGCCAGGAGACCCAGACCATGCCGTCGCGCTTGATCGCCGTCTCGATGCCGGCCAGGCCGTCCTCGATCTCGGCGCGCTGCCGGGTGAAAGCGTGCACGGCATCGTATTTCCGGTTGCCCGAGATCGCCGACCAGTTGGGCACTCGGTCGACCCCGGCAAACGCGACGGCCCCAGCCAACTCGTCGAGCTCCGGCGGCAGCGCGATGAAGGCGGCGACCATGCCGTCCTTCAGGCCGAGCTTGGCCGGAAGGGGCGTGCCGGAATATCCCGCGGCCGCCAATGCCATGTCAGTAGACCCTGGCCTTTGGCGCGATCTTGGCCAGGCTGATGCCGCCATCCTTTTCCGCCAGCAGCGGGTCGGTGTGCACCGGGCGGTAGGAAAGCGTCACCTTGCCGTCCTCGCCGACGTGGGCCAGCGTGTGCTTGCGCCAGTTGGCGTCGTCGCGCGCCGAGAAATCCTCTCGCGCATGCGCGCCGCGGCTCTCCTTGCGCGCCTCGGCGCCGTAGACCGTGGCGATGGCATTGACCATCAGGTTTTCGAGCTCCAGCGTCTCGACCAGGTCCGAGTTCCAGATCATCGAGCGGTCGAAGACCTTGACGTCCTTGAGCTCGCTCCAGATCTGCGAAACGCGCTTGCAGCCATTTTCCAGCGATTCCTGCGTGCGGAACACCGCTGCGTCTTCCTGCATCGCCCGCTGCATCTTTTCGCGCAGCGCCGCGGTCGGGGTCGAGCCGCTGGCGTGGCGCAGCTTGTCGAAGCGGTCCATGATCTTGTCGATCGATTCCTGATTGGGCGACGGAATCGCCGACTTGCGATCGATCACCTGGCCGGCGCGGATTGCGGCCGCGCGGCCGAACACGACGAGATCGATCAGCGAGTTGGAGCCGAGCCGGTTGGCGCCATGCACGGAGGCGCAGCCGGCCTCGCCCACCGCCATCAGGCCGGGCGACACGCGGTCGGGGTTGTCGAAGCTCGGGTTGAGCGCCTCGCCCCAATAATTGGTCGGCACGCCGCCCATATTGTAGTGGACCGTCGGCAGCACCGGGATCGGCTCCTTGGTCAGGTCGACGCCGGCGAAGATCTTGGCCGATTCCGAGATGCCCGGCAGCCGCTCGTGCAGCACCGCCGGATCGAGATGGTCGAGATGCAGGAAGATGTGGTCCTTGTTCTTGCCGACGCCGCGGCCCTCGCGGATCTCCAGCGTCATGCAGCGCGAGACCACGTCGCGCGAGGCGAGGTCCTTGGCCGACGGCGCGTAGCGCTCCATGAAGCGCTCACCCTCGGAATTGACGAGATAGCCGCCCTCGCCGCGCGCGCCTTCGGTGATCAGGCAGCCGGCGCCGTAGATGCCGGTCGGGTGGAACTGCACGAACTCCATGTCCTGCAGCGGCAGCCCGGCCCGCGCGGCCATGCCGCCGCCGTCGCCGGTGCAGGTATGCGCCGAGGTGGCGGAGAAATAGGCGCGGCCATAGCCGCCGGTCGCCAGCACCACCATCTTTGCCGAGAAGCGGTGGATGGTGCCGTCGTCGAGATTCCACGCCACCACGCCGGTGCATGTGCCGTCCGGCTCCATGATCAGGTCGAGCGCGAAATACTCGATGAAGAACTGCGCGTTGTTCTTCAGCGACTGGCCGTAGAGCGTATGCAGGATGGCATGCCCGGTGCGGTCGGCGGCGGCGCAGGTGCGCTGAACCGGCGGGCCGTCGCCATAATTCATCATGTGGCCGCCGAACGGCCGCTGATAGATCTTGCCCTCTTCGGTGCGCGAGAATGGCACGCCGTAATGCTCGAGCTCATAGACGGCGGCCGGCGCCTCGCGCACCATGTATTCCATGGCGTCGACGTCGCCCAGCCAGTCTGAGCCCTTGACCGTGTCGTACATGTGCCACTGCCAGGAATCTGGGCCCATGTTGGAGAGCGAGGCGGCGATGCCGCCTTGCGCCGCGACCGTGTGCGAGCGTGTCGGAAACACCTTGGTGATGCAGGCGGTGCGCAGCCCCTGCTCGGCCATGCCGAGCGTGGCGCGCAACCCGGCGCCGCCGGCGCCGACGATCACCACATCGAATTTGTGATCGACAAAGGTGTAGGCCGAAGCCGTGCTGGCTGTGTTTGCGCTGGCCAAGACGTCAGCCTCCGAATGCGAGTTTGAGCAGAGCGAAGAGCGAGGCGACGCCGACTGCTATTGAGAAGAATGTGTTGAGGGCGATCAGCGCCAGCTTCATGCCCTCGCCATGCACATAGTCCTCGATGATGACCTGCATGCCGATCCGCATGTGGTAGAGCGCGGAAATCAGCACCAACGACAGCACCAGCGCCACGAAGGGGTTCGCGAGCGACGCCCGCACTTCAGCATAGCCGTGGCCGTTGAGGGCGATCAGGAAGCCGACGAAGAACAGGATGAGCGGGATATTGGCCACCGCCGTCAGCCGCTGGCGCCAGAAATGGCCGGTACCCTCACGCGCCGAACCAAGGCCGCGAACCTTCCCGAGCGGCGTGCGCATGTCCGAATTCTTTGCGGTCATCAGAATGCCCCCCGCGCCATGTAGCCCGCGATCCAGACCAGCAGCGTCAGCACGATCGAGCCGGCGAGCGTTGCCCATGCGATCCTCGAGGCGGTGTGTTTTTCGAGCCCGGCGCCGGTGTCCCAGACGAGATGGCGCAACCCGCCCAGCATGTGGTGCATCAGCGCCCAGGTGTAGCCGAACAGGACCAGCCGGCCGAGCCAGGAGCCGAAGGCCCAGTTGACCCAGTCGAACGCAGCCTGCGAACTCGACGCAGCGATCAACCAGGCCGCCACCAGGAGCGTGCCGAAATAGAGCGCGCCGCCGGTGATGCGATGGACGATCGACATCGTCATCGTGATCGGGGGCCTGTAAATCGTCAGGTGCGGCGAAAGCGGCCGTTCACGTCTGGCAATTGCGCGGGTGGCTGGTGATTTGCTCATGGCTCCCCCAGATCGGCGTTCCTGAGCCGCGAAGGATGCGGCTTTTGCCGCCACGACATAGGGCCTCGGATAGCGGGTTTCTAATGCGCTTTTTGCACCGCGTCAAAGCCGGAAAATCGTTTTGGAAACGTCATTTAGTCTGACAAAACGGGGAAATGCAGCTTCAATCGATTAGCGGCCGATCTGCAGCCGGCGCAACGTCGCTGCAGTGCAATAAGATCCGTTATCTTTTGCAGCTCTGCGGCGTGGACCCCTTCTTCATCACCAGCGCCTCGCGACCGTCGATCACGATTGCGTCATGCGTCGCCGCTTCCTGGTAGCGGCTGGTTTGATTGGCGGGCGACGCTGGAAACACTTCGGCCGAGCCATCCGGCCCGAGCACGCGCAGCGAAGAGCCGAGATTTTGGATGGTGATCATGCCGCCATCGCCGCATCTGTAGGTGGCCGTTCCGACGCCGGCTCGCGGCATGGTCAAGTCGGTGGTGATTTTGGTTGCGGGTGGCGAAGCTGTTGCCGATGTCTTGGGCGCTGCGGCAGCTCCGGCCCCGGGAGCGACGGGTTGGCTGGTTGGAACGGGCGAGACTGTTGGCGATAAAGTATTCGCCGCCTTCGGCACGCCGTCCTGCGGCATACAGGCCGCAGCCGCAAGAAGCAGCGGAACAACGAGCGACACCCAAATCGCACGGCCAAACATCATGTGCTGCCCCTTTCGTGCGCGGCACGCTAGCCACGCAATGCGCCAAGATCAAGCTCGCCTGGGCCGGGGCGGGGCGATGGACGGAGTGGAGCCAAGGCGCCGAAATTAACCATGTTCATTAAGTTCCCCTCCTGAAGCCTGTCTGCCCCTTAACAAAGGTTAAGAAAGGGTTAATTTCCGATTCGCACGACGTTTGCAGGGCGATCCCGAGGGTCGCACCGTCCAAGGGAGAGCGACATGCGTTCGAATTCAGTGCGGGCAGGCCTGGCGGTCGCGACGCTGGCTGCACTTGCCACCGCCGTTGCTGTGCCGGCCGAAGCCGGCCTGCGCCATCATGACCGCGTCTATGCCGATTCCTTCGGCAATCTCGTCATCGACAGCGCCGCCGGCTACAAGCGCATCATCGTCGGCGAGGGCCGGCACGCCAAGCAGCTCTCGAACTTCACCGGCGCCGGCCAGCCAGATGTCATCTACGATTCCGACGCTGCCGGCGCCCCGGGCTGCTACCAGCCGCCGGTCTTCATCAAGGGCCGTTCCTATATGTACGGCCTCTCCGACGGCGAGATGCCCAACCTCAGCCCCTGCCGCTGACCGCCGGGAACTGCCGGCGCGCGGTCCCGAGCGAGACGCGCACGCAGTCGCGGCCGGCATTCTTGGCCGCGTAAAGCGCTTCGTCGGCGCGCCGCAGCAGATCTGGAAAATCCTCATCCGTGGCAAGCTCGGCGACGCCGAAGCTCGCGCTGCAGCGATGATCGGCGGGCAGGCCTTCGATCGGCAGCCCGCCAAACGCGCTGCGCGCGCCTTCCGCGAACAATCGCGCGGCAGCAAGGTTGGTACCGGGCAGGATGATGGCGAATTCCTCGCCGCCGATGCGGCCGGCGACGTGATGCTCGGCCGCCGCCTCGCGCAGCAGGCCTGCGAAGGTCTCGATGACACGATCGCCGCAGGCATGCCCGTAGCTGTCGTTGATCCTCTTGAAGTGATCGAGGTCGGCAATGACCAGCGCCACCGGTACGCCCCGGCGCACCGCATCGCGCAACGCCAACTCGGCATGGCGTTCGAAACCGCCGCGGTTGAGGAGCCGCGACAGCGTGTCCGTCTCCGATTTCGACATCGCCTCGGCCAGCACGTCGCGCACCAGGATGGCGAGCGCGAGCAGCGCCAGCGCCAGACCGAACACGGTGCCAAGCGACTGCGACACCAGTGCATAAGCCGTCTGCACATAGGATTGCGGATTGGCGCCCCAGCCGCCCAGCGCGCCGGCGATGAAAGGCTTTGATGCGAACTGCAGGGCGCTTGCCGCGAGCACGAGCATCAGGAGGTGATCGAGCCGCTCGAGCCGCTGCCTGGAGGACAGCACGATGCCAAGCGCGGTGCACTGCATGGCCGCATAAGGAAGCTGATAGGCCAACATGCGGGTGAGCGAGTATCGCGGCAGGTCCTGCACCAGATAGACGGCGGCCGAGGCCACGGCCAGGAAGACCAGCATCGGCGCCCAGGGCGGCGTCACGCCATATTTGTGGGCAAGCCCGCCGTTGAAGGCGATGGTCGCGCCGAGGAAGACAGCGAAGGCCATGACAACCGGCAGCCGGGCATCGGCAAAAGCGGGGATGCTGAACTCGATGGCGAAATAGGCCATGCCGAGCAAATAACCGAAAGCCAGCCAGCGCGCCGACACACGCCCGACGTCGTGGACGGCGATCGCCGCGAAGGCCGCCGCCAACAGCCCGGCGACGAGCAGATTGATCATCAGGATGAAATCGGCGCTGCCCATGTTCCCTTCGAAGCCCCCCGGGCAGAAAACCATCGACGGGCGAAAAACACGTTAACGCCCGGTGATGTTGGCTGTTGTCAGGTGCTCTGGACGGGTAGTCTGCGATTTCAGCCGACGCTCACCGCTTCGGGCACGAAGGCGGTTTCGGGGCGCTCGTAGGAAAGGCGGACGCTGTCGCGGCCATTCCTCTTGGCCTTGTAAAGCGCCTCGTCGGCGCGCCGCATCAGCGGCGCCAGCCCTTCCGCGCCGCTGCGGGCGGCGACGCCGAAGCTCGCTGTCACCCTGGTGCCGAGCGGCAGGCCGTCGACGGCCCCGGCCGAATAGAAGGTGCGGATCGCTTCGGCGAACAGGCGCGCCGCGGCGAGATCGCTAAGCGGCAGGAGCACGGCGAACTCCTCGCCGCCGATGCGGCCCGCTGCGCCGCGCGCGCCGGTGGCAAAGCGCAGCTTGGCAGCGAAATCGGCAATCACTCGGTCGCCTGCCTCATGTCCGTGCTGGTCATTGAGCGCCTTGAAGTGATCGAGGTCGGCAAGCACCAACGCGACGGGAAACCCGGCCTTGGCGCATTGATCGAGCAGAAGTGCTGCCCGGTCCTCGAAGCCGCGCCGGTTAAGAAGGCCGGACAACGGGTCGGTGTGCGTCTCGGCCTTCAGTGCCTTCAGCACATCGAGGGCGGCCGCCGTGAACAGGCAGAGCGCGATCAGAAGCGACAAAAGCGCGTGCGAGAGCAGCGCCGTCGTCCAGTAGGACGAGCCGTAGAAGCCGTCATAGCTTGGGAACGGTCCATGCGCGATGACGACGATCAGGGTACGGGCGGTGAAGTTCAGCGCAGAAAGCAGGGCCAGCGCGACCAGGATTTTCTCAGGGCCATTGTTGCGCACTGTCCTGAGCTCGGCGGCGACGAGCAGGCTCAGGCCGCCGAAGCCGAAATTCATGCTGAGCACGCGCCAGGTAAGATCCGGCTCGACGAACATGAACCATGCGAAGGCGGCGAGCCCGCCGCCGGCCATGAGCCCGATGCCGAAATAAGGCACGCGCCGGCCGTAGCGGGCGATGATCGCGCCGGAAAGGCAGCAGGCGGCTATCGTGAAACATATGTTGGAGATCAGCTTGGTCGCCACGATGCCGAGCGGCAGCGTGAAATATTGCAGCAGGAAACCCGACGCCGACAGGCAGTAGCTCGCCGCCAGCACCGCCAGATACGGACGATGGCGCTGGTAGAACCACAGCACGAGGAACGCAGCGCCGAGCGCCAGCGCTATCGTCGGATTGAGCAGCGCTATGAGCAGACCGGTGTCCAACGGACCGTGACTTCCCCAAGTTACCCAAGGGGAGATGCTAGTCGGGAAGCACAAACAAGCGGTTAAGCGACGGCTTGGAACAGCTCCGGGAGACCGGCGTTCTCAACACAAAACAGGAGAACGCCGATGGCCGGTACAATCACCCTGACCGAGCACGATGCGATCCGTTCCTGGGCGGCGGCGCGCGCCGGATTTCCGGCCATTGTCGACATTTCGCCCGAGGCCGGCACGCAACCCATGCTGCGCCTGGTTTTTGGCCAGAACGCCTATGAGGACGACGACCGCCCGGAGCGGCCTCCCAACGCCGGCGGCTACGAGCTGGTCGAATGGGACGAGTGGTTCAAGATTTTCGACGAGCAGCAACTGGCGCTGATCGTCGCTGCCGACGAGCCTGGCCGACGTGAGGAGTTCCACGAGATTATCCGGCTCGGCGACCGCTGAGCGACAAAAGGCCCGGAACGCGGTGCGCTCCGGGCCTTTGATCGCGTCCGCGGCAGGCCGTTACTTCCAGTCGCGGATATCGACGAAATGGCCGGCGATTGCCGCCGCCGCCGCCATGGCCGGCGAGACAAGATGGGTGCGGCCCTTAAAACCCTGCCGGCCCTCGAAATTGCGGTTCGAAGTCGAGGCGCAGCGCTCATGCGGCTTCAGCCGGTCGTCGTTCATCGCCAGGCACATCGAGCAGCCGGGCTCGCGCCAGTCGAAGCCCGCGGCGACGAAGATCTTGTCGAGCCCTTCGGCTTCGGCCTGCTCCTTCACCAGGCCGGAGCCCGGCACGATCATGGCGTTCACGCGCGGATTGACCTTCTTGCCCTCGACAACCTTGGCGGCGGCGCGCAGGTCCTCGATGCGGCCATTGGTGCAGGACCCGATGAAGACGCGGTCGAGCGTGATGTCGGTGATCTTGGTTCCGGGCGTCAGCCCCATATAGTCGAGCGCGCGCAGCTTCGAGGAACGCTTGTTCTCGTCGGCGATGTCGGCCGGATTCGGCACGAAACCCTGCACCGAGACGACATCCTCGGGCGAGGAGCCCCAGGAGACGATCGGCGGCAGTTTTTGCGCATCGAGCACGACCACCTTGTCGAAATGCGCACCTTCGTCGGAATGCAGCGTCTTCCAGTAGGCAAGCGCGGCGTCCCAGGCGGCGCCCTTCGGCGCGCGCGGCTTGTCCTTCACATAGGCGAAGGTGGTCTCGTCCGGCGCGATCAAGCCGGCGCGCGCACCGCCTTCGATCGACATGTTGCAGATCGTCATGCGACCTTCCATCGACAGCGAGCGGATCGCCTCGCCCGCATATTCGATGACGTAGCCGGTGCCGCCGGCAGTGCCGATCTCGCCGATGATGGCGAGGATGATGTCCTTGGCGGTGACGCCTTCCGGAAGCTGGCCGTCAACGCGCACCAGCATGTTCTTGGCCTTGCGCTGGATCAAAGTTTGCGTCGCCAGCACATGCTCGACTTCCGAAGTGCCGATGCCGTGCGCCAGCGCGCCGAACGCACCGTGCGTGGAGGTGTGGCTGTCGCCGCAGACAATGGTCATGCCGGGCAGCGTGAAGCCTTGCTCCGGCCCGATGATGTGGACGATGCCCTGGCGGACGTCGTTCTCCGAATAATATTCGATGCCGAAATCCTTGGCATTCTTGGCCAGCGCCTCGACCTGGATGCGGCTTTCCTCGTTCTTGATGCCGAACTTGCGCTCGGGCGAGGTCGGCACGTTGTGGTCGACCACGGCGAGCGTCTTCTCAGGATGGCGAACGTCTCGGCCGCTCATGCGCAGGCCTTCGAAGGCCTGCGGGCTGGTGACCTCGTGGACGAGGTGGCGGTCGATATAGAGCAGGCAGGTGCCGTCGTCCTGGCGGTCGACGACATGGTCGTCGAATATCTTGTCGTAGAGGGTGCGCGGTGCGCTCATGTGCGTAAATCCGTCGATATGAGAATGGCAAAAGCTGGCGCCGGGGCTTCTGACCGGCGAAGCGACCGGATCGGTCGCCTCAGCTAAGTCGGCTGGTGAGCGCGCCGCAGACGCGCGCGGCAAATCGCGACGGCAGGCGCTTCCTGTCCTGCAGCACGAAACCCTTATAGGCCGGATCGCTGAAAAGCTCTTCCATGGCGCTGCTCATATCAACGTTTTGGCTTTTCGGCAATTGCGGTAGCTTTGCCTTCTCCCCTTGTGGGAGAAGGGGAAGCCGCGCTCAATGCACCTCGAATACGAAAGTCTTCACCAGCGCGTCCGGGTCGCCGATCGCATAGCAGCGAAACCACGGACTTTCCTCGGCCAGCCGCCATTTCCTTGCCTGCCTGAGATCGTCGAACACCGCCTGGAAGCCACCGCTCTCAAAAACCTGGTCGCGCACTGTGAAGATGGCGTGGCCGCCGCTCTTCGTGATGCGCACGAGTTCGTGCAGGCCCTCGGCCGGCGCGTGGCCGATGGTGAAGACGCCGGTCGAGAAGAAGGCGCGGAAATGACTGTCGGGCCAGGGCAGCGGACCGCCGAGCATCGCCTTCTTCAGCTCGCCATAGGCATTGCGGCTGCCTGCGATCTTCAGCATGTCGTCTGAAAGGTCGAGACCGCAGATGTCGCCATAGCCCAGCGCTTTCAATGACGGCCCGGACAGGCCGGTGCCGCAGCCGGCGTCGAGCAGCGGGCCTTCGCCCGCCGGCACATGCCGCGCCACCCAGGCGGTGATAAGGAAGGGCAGCAGATATCCGAGCGAGGCGGTCTCGCCGTCATAGGTCGCCGCCCATTCGGCATAGGCCTTGGCGAGCGCCTCCGGCGTCTCGGCCGAATAGACGGAATCCAGCGCCGCATTGGCCTTGTCGAAATTCATGGGTCAGCTCCTGGACGTTACTAACCCAGGAAGCGTAGCGCGCTCTTGGCCCGGGGGCTATTGCTCATGCTGCCGTCGCAGCCGTTTCTCGAGCGCCCGCAGCGCCAGCGACAGGCCGACCGTCAAGATCAGATAGATATAGGCGACGATCGAATAGGTCTCGAAGAAGCGGAACGAGCCGGCGGCATAGACCTTGCCGATCTGCGTGATGTCGGCAACGCCCAGCACCGAGACCAGCGAGGAGTCCTTGACCATGGCGACGAAATCGTTGCCGAGCGGCGGCAGGATGGTGCGGATCGCCTGCGGAAAGACAATCAGCCGGAAGCGCTGCACGCGCGTCAGCCCGAGCGCCTTTGCCGCCTCGATCTGACCCTTCTCGACCGACAGGATGCCGGCCCGGAACACTTCCGAGATGAAGGCCGAATAGCCGATGGTCAGAGCCATGATGGCGCGCCACAGAAGCGAGATGTCGCGCACCAGGAGCTCGCCGATCCAGCCGGCGCTCTGCAGCGGCGCCGTCAGCGCGTTCCACGCCGCGACGAATGCCGGCGCCCCGGCAAAAGCGATCCAGAACAGCAGCACCAGGATCGGCACGCCGCGGATGATCTCGACATAGAAGCGCGCGATCTGGCGCAGCCATTGCGACCCCGACAAGGCCATCAGCGCGATGCCGAGTCCAAGCGCCGAGGCCAGCGCGAAGCCGACCACGGTGACGAAGACGGTGATGCCGATGCCCTTGGCGACGGTGGCGAAGACCTCGGCGTAAAGGTCGCTGGCGGCGATAGCCAGCGCCGCGGCGAGCGCCAGAACGGCCGCTGCGGCCAGCCACCAGGGGAATTCGGATTTGGCGGTGGACGTCGTGGCGGTCATCAGGATGTGCCGCCGGTGTAACGACCCAGAAAGGATGGCGCCCAGGTACCCCGCTCTGGCCTGCAGGCCATCTCCCCCTCAAGGCGGGAGATCAGATGGTCGATCGGCTTTCGCAAACCATCGATGCAGAATGTGCGGAGGCGCTGAAACTGCCAATCTCCCACCCTGAGGGGGAGATGCCCGGCAGGGCAGAGGGGGGTGCTCATGCGCCAAGTCAGCGCGATTCCCTGCACAGGCACTGCCGTCAACAACGTGGGCTACTGCCCCATCTTGTAGTCGAGGAACCACTTCTTGTTCAGCGCATCGAGCGTGCCATCGGCCTTGAGCGCGGCGATCGCGGCGTTGACCGGCTTCACCAGGTCGGAGCCCTTGGGGAAGATGAAGCCGAAATCCTCACTGCCGAGCGGCCCGCCGATCAGCTTCAGCTTGCCCTCGGAGGCGTCGACATAGCCCTTGCCGGCGGTGCCGTCGGTCAGCACCACGTCGACATCGCCGGACTTCAGCGCCTGCACGCTGGCGCCGAAGGTCTCGAACAATTTTATGCGCGGGTTCTGCTCATTGCCGTCGAGCACGCTGTAGACGGCGGTGTAGAAGGGCGTCGTGCCGGCTTGCGCGCCGATCAGCCCGTCCTTGAAGGCGGCAAAGCTCTTGGCGTCGGTGAAGCGGCTCTCGTCGCCGCGCACCAGCATGAACTGTTCCGATCGCATGTAAGGGTCCGAGAAGTCGACCTTCGCCTTGCGCTCGTCCTTGATGGTGATGCCGGTCATGCCGATATTGTACTGGTTGTCGGAAACGGCCTGGATCATCGCGTCCCAGGAGGTGTTCTGGTACTCAACCTTGAAATTCAGCCGCTTGGCGATCTCATCCATCGCGTCATATTCCCAGCCGATCTGCTTGCCGGTCTTCTTGTCGATGAACTGCAGCGGCGGGTAAGCGTTTTCGGTCACCACCACGACTTTTCTGCCGCCGAGATCGGGCAGCGTGTCGGCGAGCGCCGCAGCGGGCGCGAGAAGGCAGGCCAATAGGCCGGCCAGCAGCAGTTTCGACTTGATCATGACGAACTCCCGAACGTGACTGGCGGCGCTACGCTCGCCCCAAGAGAAAAACCGGCGCCGACTTTAGCTTTCCGCAAGCGCCTTGCAAGCAGATCCGCTGCACCGATGAGCGCCAAAGCGGATTCCCATGCTCTGATCGGCACGCTTCCCGAACCCAGCCTGCGACGGACCATCCGCGCAATCCGCAACCGCTTCGCGCAACCCGGCGACCAGCCGGGTCAGCGTGCCATGCAGGGCTTTCAGCTCGGCGCGATCCAGCGGCATGCTTCAGGCAAGCGCCGCCTGCACATCCAATCGAAAAAGGCGGCCGAAGCCGCCTTTCCAAGACAATCTGCGGAAGCGCCTTATTCGGCCGACGCGGACTCCGCAGCCTTCTTCTCGGCGGCGTCCTGCGCGGCTTTCTCAGCAGCCAGCGCCTCGGCGGCGGCGACCTTCTCGGCCTCGATGCGGGCGCGTTCGGCGTTCAGCGCATCACGCTCTTCATCGTTCAGCTTGCGGGCGCGCACGCCGGTGTTTTCCGAAATGCGGGCCGACTTGCCGCGACGGTCCCGCAGGTAATAGAGCTTGGCGCGGCGCACCTTGCCACGGCGCACGATCTCGACGCCTTCGACCATCGGCGAGTAGACCGGGAACACGCGCTCGACGCCTTCGCCGTAGGAAATCTTGCGGACGGTGAAATTCTCCTGGAAGCCGGAGCCGGAACGGGCGATGACGACGCCCTCATAGGCCTGGACGCGGGTGCGGCTGCCTTCGGTGACGCGCACCTGGACGCGCACGGTGTCGCCAGGCTGGAATTCGGGCAGCTTGCGCTTGGCTTCGATCTTGGCGGCCTGCTCGGCCTCGAGCTGACGGATGAGATCCATCTCAAATATCCACTTCTTGTTCTTCCGACAGCCAGAGCGTCCTCGACTTGCCTTGCAGTTCCAATGACCGCTCGGCTATGTCCTTTGCCCAGACATTCAAATCGGGGGCATCGGACAGGGACGGCTACACCGCCATTTGTTGACGGGTCCGGAAGATCGTTCTTCCGGTTCGGGCGGCGACATACAGCTATTTCGGCGCTTTGTCACGCCTTTGACGCCTAATTTTTGAAAACTATGGCCCCATCATTATTGCCTCCGTGCCGGGTTGCGCGCGCCATGCAAGCTTTCTAAGTCGGAGAAAGCTATTTCCCAGGCCTCCCTCGATGACATTCTTCGATGCCGTCCTGCTCTTCTTAGCAGGCTTTGTCTCGGGCGCGGTGAACGCCGTCGCCGGCGGCGGCACTTTCGTCACCTTCGGTGCCATGACGCTGGTCGGCCTGCCGCCGATCGTCGCCAACGCAACGTCCTCGGTGACACAGTTTCCGGGCTACATCACCTCGACGCTCGCCTATCTCAACGACATCAGGCATTTCTGGCGCCAAGCACTTGTGCTCTGCGTGATATCCGGCTTTGGCGCGCTGGCCGGTTCGCTCATTCTGCTGGCGCTCTCCAACACGTCCTTCCGCGCGCTTGTGCCCTGGCTGCTGATCGCCGCGACCACCCTGTTCGCGGCCGGTCCGTGGCTGAAGCCGGCGGCCGGACCGGAGCACCAGGCCTCGCTCGGCTCGCTCGCCGGATCGCTGGCGCAATTCCTGACCTCGGTCTATGGCGGTTTCTTCGGCGCCGGAATGGGCGTGATGATGCTTGCCACCCTCGGCCTGACGCAGGCCGGCGACTACCACAAGCTCAATGCGTTGAAGAACATGCTGGCGGTGGTCATCGCGGCGATCGCCATCCTGGTTTTCGTTTCGGGCGGCATCGTCGCCTGGCCGCAGGCGATCGTCATGATCCCCGGCGGGGCGCTGGGCGGCTATGCCGGGGTGTGGATCGCCAGGCGCGTGCCGCAAGGTGTCGTGCGCGGCTTCGTCGTCGCCGTCGGCCTGTTTCTGGCCTTTTATTACTTTACCAAGGGCTGAGCACCGGCCAGCAGATCGGGCCGGCGCTCCCGCGTCAGCTTCTCCGCCTCGGCGCGACGCCACGCGGCGATCTTCTTGTGATTGCCGGAGGTCAGCACTTCGGGGATTTGCCTGCCCTCGAACTCCTGCGGCCGCGTGTAATGCGGATGCTCGAGCAGGCCGTTCTCAAAGCTTTCTTCCTCGCCCGAGACGGCGTTGCCCATCACCCCCGGCAGCAGCCGCACCACCGCATCGAGCAGCACCAGTGCCGCCGGCTCGCCGCCCGAAAGGATGAAATCGCCGATCGAGACTTCCTCCAGACCGCGCGCCTCGATCAGCCGCTGGTCGACGCCCTCGAACCGGCCGCACAGGATGACGGCACCCGGCCCGGCGGCGAGCTCGCGCACCCGGGCCTGCGTCAGCGGTTTTCCACGCGGGCTCATCAGCAACCTTGGACGTTCATCGCCCTGCGGCGAAACGTGATCGATGGCCCTGGCCAGCACGTCGGCGCGCATCACCATGCCGGCGCCGCCGCCGGCCGGCGTATCGTCGACCGTGCGATGCCGGTCGGTGGCGAAATCGCGGATCTGGATCGCTTCCAGCGACCAGGTGCCGGCTTCCAGCGCCCGGCCGGCGAGCGAAAGCCCAAGCGCACCCGGAAACATCTCCGGATAGAGCGTCATCACCGAGGCGGCAAAGCTCACCGGTTGCCCCCGGCGTCCTTCGGTCCGCGCGGCCGGCCCTTCGGGTCGAAACCGGGCCGCCCGGCGGCTTCGCTATCCTCGTCCTCGACCAGCCCCGCCGCCAGGGGATCGACCTGAACGAAGCCGTCGGCGATCGACACATGCGGCACCGCGGCTTGCGTGAACGGGATCAGCACGCCCTTGCGGCCCGCGAGCGTGACGTCGAGTATGTCGCCGCCGCCGAAATTATGCACGGCGACGACCCTGCCGATGACGCCGGTATCGTCCCTCACCTCAAGGCCGATGAGGTCGGCATGGTAGAACTCGTCCTCCTCGCCGTCGTCCGGCAGCACCGAACGGTCGACGAACAGCTCCGTGCCGGCAAGCGCCTCGGCCGTGTTGCGGTCGCTGACGCCCTTGAAGCGCACCACCACGACCGTGCCGGCCGGCCGGATGTCGAGGATCTGGAAGGCTCGGCCATCCTTGGCATGCAGCGGCCCGTAGTCGGCCAGCGCCAGCGGATCGCCGGTGAAGGTTTTCACCCGCAACTCGCCCTTGATGCCGTGCGCGGCGCCGATCACGGCCATCTGTACAGGGTTCTCGAGCTTCGACATCGGCATCACTTCCTTTGCCCTGCTCTAACCCTCTGAAGCCGCCATTTCAATGATCGGCTCTTCACCGCTTCCTAACCTGACTGCCCGAAAATGCCGGCATGCAGGAATTCCTCATCCCGGCAAAACCCGACCTCCAGGCGGCGCGCGAGAGCTGGCTCAAGATGCTGGCGCGCGAGCGCCGGCTGTCGCCCGAAACGGTCGAAGCCTATGAGCGCGACACGCGCCAGTTCCTGCATTTCCTGACCGGGCATTGCGGCGGCCCGCCAGGCATCTCCGATATCGCCGACCTGCGGCCGGCCGACCTGCGCGGCTTCCTCGCCGCGCGCCGCAACGGCGGCGCCGGCGCCCGCACGCTCGGCCGCGGCCTGGCCGGCGTCCGTTCGCTGCTGCGCTTTCTCGAAAAGCGCGGCCTCGTCAACGCGGCGGGTGCGGCCGCTCTGCGCGCGCCGCGTCAGCCGAAATCGCTGCCGAAACCGCTGACGGCGAGCGATGCCAAGCAGGTCGTGACTGTCGAGGGCCAGCTGGCGGAAGAACCCTGGATCGCCGCCCGCAACGCCGCCGTGCTGACGCTGCTCTACGGCTCCGGGCTGCGCATCTCGGAAGCGCTGGGCCTGACCGGGGCCGATCTCGCCACCGAGGCCGACACGGTCCTGCGCATCACCGGCAAGGGCGGCAAGACAAGGCTGGTGCCGGTGCTGCCGGTGGCGCTCAGGGCGGTCGCCGAATACCAGCGGCTGTGTCCCTTCCACATCGATCCGAAAGAGCTGCTGTTCCGCGGCGCTCGCGGCGGCCCGCTCAATCCGGCCATCGTCCAGCGCGAGATGGCGAAGCTGCGCTCGGCCCTCAACCTGCCGGAAACCGCGACGCCGCATGCCTTGCGCCATTCCTTCGCCACGCATCTGCTCGGCCGTGGCGGCGACCTGCGCACCATCCAGGAACTGCTCGGTCATGCCAGCCTGTCGACCACCCAGGTCTATACCGGCGTCGATACGGCAAGGCTGCTCGACATCTACGACCGGGCGCATCCAAGGGCGTGAAGCGTTTGACGGAGCCACCCTGCCCTCCTCGTCCAAGGCGAAGCAACGAGCGGAGCGAACCCCTGAAATCGTAGGTCGAAACCGGCGGCTGTCGAGCAGCTGCAGGTAGCCTGACCCAACCTTGACATTCTTCGAAAGTCGGCCGCCCGTTTCCCGACGGCCGCCTCTCGAATACCCTAGGTCAGCGCATCACATAGACGATGCGCCGTGTGCCCGGATCGACGAGCGCCGGCTGGTTGTTCACATAGACATAGCGGTAGTTGTAATCTGGGATCTCGCGCAGCTCGACCGTGTCGGGCAGCACCGCGCCGGTCACCACTTCGCCCTCGAGATAGACCGGTTCGACCCGGTGCGTGGTGACATAGGTGCCGACCTCGGCCGGCGGCCTGGCGATCGGCTCGATGGCGTCATCGCCGGAAACGATGGCGCCGGTGTAGGTGTCAGTGGTGTAGATATCATCGGTCGGCGGAGCCACGACGGCAATGCCGGCATCGGCCGGCCGGCGCGTCACCACAACACGGCTGCCGCCGAATTCGGCAGTCACATAGTCGGAATAAACCCAACCTTTGCCGCCGGCTTCGGCGATGGTGCACCATTTACTGCCTTCGATGCAGCCTCTGAGCGTCGCCGACTGGCCGGCAGCCAGCACGCCGATAACGGGATATTGCGGGCCAGGGCCGGCGCGGACATTCAGATCCGTCACTGCCGACACGGGCGTGTCGGCAAGCGCCGCGCCCGACATGGCAAGCAGCGCACCGGCAAGTGCCGGAAACAATAGACTTTTCATGATTTCTCTCCGTTCTCAACGCTCCCTCGGGCTCGAAAACGAACCAGAACCTTATGCGTTCCGGCTAAAGTGCCGTCGCCTGCTCACGAATTGTTCCATTTGTTTTGGGCAGGTCGGTCAAAAGCTGGTGAACGAAGGCCAGTTTTTGCGCCGTCACCTCCGAAATGACGAAGGGATAAAGGTCGGGCAGACCCATGCAGCGGTTGATCGAATTGGAGGCCTCCGACAGCACCAGCCAGCGGCCGAGGATCCTTTCGAACGGTTCCGGCGCCGGATCGGGTTCGGCGGGCTCCCGCAGCGGATCTCCCCCTGTATCGCCAGGCGGCAGGTCGTTGGCTTCCACTGTCTCCAGCCGGCCGAGCGGAAAATTCAGCGCATGCACCATCTCCAGCGTGTCCGTGATGTGCAGGTGGTGCGCCCAGGTCTCGGCCCAGTCTTCCCAGGGGTGGGACGCCGCATAGGCCGAGATGTGGCGCTGCTCCCAGTCCGGCGGCGCGCCCTTGGCGTAGTGGGCCTTCAGCGCTTGCTCGTAGTCAACCCGCTCGTCGCCGAACAGAGCGCGAAAGCTCGAAAGTCGCTCGGGATCGTCGCGGATCAGCCGGTCCCAGTAATAATGGCCGAGCTCGTGGCGGAAGTGACCGAGCAAGGTGCGGTAGTTCTCGCCCATCTCGACGCGCCGCCGCTCGCGCTCGGCGGAATCGGCCTCGGCGACGTTGAGGGTGATCCTGCCGTTGTCGTGGCCGGTCAGGATGCGCTCGCCGCCTGGTCCGCCGCCGATCGGATCGGCGAGGAAGTCGAAAGCGAGCCCGGCCTCGTCCTGCGGTCCGACCTTGGGCGCGACCGGCAAGCCGAAGGCAAGCAGCGAGTAGACGGCGCGTTTCTTGGCCGCCTCGACGCGGATCCAGCGCCGGCGGTTGCCCTCCACCGAAAGGTCGGGGATCAATTGGTTGAGCGCGCAAGCGCGGCAGAAAATCCTGCCCGGCTCGGCCCGCCAGTTGCAGGCGCACTCGTCGGCATTTCCGCATGGAACGGCGTCGCCGCCGGAAAGCACGAAACACGCCCGCTCCGGATCGTAAAGCACCAGGCTTGAACAGTTCAGGCATTGCGCGTTCTCGAAATAGAGACGGTGGCCGCAATGAGGGCAGTCGAACAGCTTCATCGGTCATCGAACCGCGGGAAAAAGGTCAACGAAGTTGGGCAACGCCCAAACGCCCGTCGCCGGCCGTCGTTCCGTTTCTATTTCGTCGCGAGCAGGGCGACGCCCCGCCTGGCCACGCTTTCGCCTGACAATGTCGCGCCGTAACAAAGCCTGGGTGAGCGGTCCGGCGACATGCGCGCCGGCGAAGAAGATCTTCTCCGCTACCGCCTGCATCAGTGTGGCGCGCGCTTCGGAACAGCCGGGATGGGCAGCCGCATAGGCGAGCCTGCGCCAATGATCACAAATATCGACGTCTTCCCTCAAGACACGCCACAATAAATCCTTGCGCCATAATTTATGCTTGATCGTGGGCAAATTCCCCGGCATTCGCCAGCTTCAAGCGCCGCGCAGCCCGCGCGGGCGGTGACAACCGGGCGCTTCACTGGCAGATTTGCAGCCGGGACGTGATTCAGGCAACCAGGAGAACGATATGGCATTTTTTGCCAAGGGAAGGATTTTCATGGCCGCCGTTGTGGCGGCTTTCGGGCTGGCGACAGGCGCGCAGGCCGCGGCCAGCTGCGGCAAGAACGGCGCCGGCTTCGACGCATGGAAACAGCAATTTGCCGCGGAAGCACAAGCCGAGGGCGTGGGCCAGAGGGGTCTGTCCGCGTTGGCCGGCGCGACTTACGCGACAAGGACGATCGCTGCCGACCGCGCGATCCACAAGGCTTTCAGCGGCTCGGTGGAAGCGTTCATGCAGCGTCGTGGCGGGGCCGCGATTATTTCCAAGGGCCGTGCGTTGAAGAAGCAGAACGCGGCGATGTTCGACAGGATCGAACAGACTTACGGCGTGCCGCCGGGCGTCCTGCTTGCGATCTGGGGCATGGAGACTGGCTTCGGCGCGTCGATGGGCAACCAGAACACGGTCTCCGCCATTCTGACGCTGGCCTATGATTGCCGCCGCCCGGACTATTTCACCCCCCATGCCATCGCCGCCCTGAAGCTGGTCGATCGCGGCGCGCTGACCGCCTCCTCGGTCGGCGCCATGCATGGCGAGATCGGCCATACGCAGTTCCTGCCCGGAAATGTTCTGAAGTATGGCGTCGGCAACGGAAATCTGCGCGACAGGAACACCGCGCTGGCTTCCACCGCCAACTTCCTCAAAGCCCATGGCTGGCAGGCCGGCGCGGGATATGAGGCGAATATGGGCGCCATCGCCGGCTGGAATTCGGCAAGCGTCTACCAGCAGGCCATCGCCCGCATCGCCGAGGCGATCGACGCCAACTGATGCAATATCTCCATTCCAACGAGAAGCCCGGCCTGCGCCGGGCTTTTTGTTACGGAGCAAGGATCAAAACCCAACCACCCGGAACGACCAGGTTCGATCTCATCACCTAACTCTCAATCGTTCGCGTAGCCGCTCAATGGACATTTCCGGGAAACGGGAATCTGGAAGGTACCGGTAGTGCCGTTGCAGGTACGGAATTTGGGGTTCCGCGGCGCTGAAGGAGCCGCCTTTGGCCTGTCCTCGATCACCGTCGGGACTCCGGCAGCTTGCGAGTAGCTGCCGCCTAAGGGGCATTTCTCGGAAGCGGCAACCTCGAAGGAGCCGGTGATAACATTTGAGCAGGTACGGAATTTAGAGTTCCGCGGCGCCGTTGTGGCCGCAGCAGCCGCCTTGGACTTGCCCTTGATGACCAACCAGATTTCGGTCGGTTGGTCGAGCTGCAGCCTGTTTATGTCGGAGTAGCTGATGCGGCCGCTGCGTATCCCCTCGGCTATGCGCTGGCAGAACAAGGCCGGCATGCGCTCCTGCGAGACGCCCATGAAGGAGGCGATTTCGTGCTTGAACGTGATGCTCCATAGATGGACAGCGGAGATGCACCCGTCCAAATTAGCCGCAGACGCCTGCTTCGTGGCTGCTTGCGAGGACCCGCACGTCATCAAGGTCAACGCCGTCGCGACCAGAAGAGAAATACTACTTTTCACTGTCAAAACCCCCGCATCCCGCTGGCGAACTTAATTGGAGCGGCGGAAAGGTCAAACGATAATTTCTCTGAAGTAGTCTGAACTTTTCTTAGATCAGATACGCGAAATAAAACCCGGCATCCCCGCCGGGTTTTTCCCGCTCATCTCAACTTTCGACGTTCGGAAATCATGTTTCGCGGTTCCTTGCCGCCAGCGTCCGCAACCGCAGCGCATTGAGACGGATGAAGCCGGCGGCGTCCTTCTGGTCGTAGGCGCCGCGATCATCCTCGAAGGTGACCAGCGCATCGGAATAGAGCGTCTTCTTCGACTTGCGGCCGGTGACGATGACATTGCCCTTGTAGAGCTTCAGCCGCACCGCGCCTTCGACGTCTTCCTGGCTCTTGTCGATCATCGCCTGCAGCATCACGCGCTCGGGCGAGAACCAGAAGCCGTTGTAGATCAGCTCGGCATAGCGCGGCATGAACTCGTCCTTGAGGTGCCCGGCACCGCGGTCGAGCGTGATCGATTCGATCGCCCGGTGGGCGGCGATCAGGATGGTGCCGCCGGGGGTTTCGTAGACGCCGCGCGACTTCATGCCGACGAAACGGTTTTCGACAAGGTCTAGGCGACCGATGCCGTTGTCGCGGCCGAGGTCGTTGAGCGCCGCCAGCATGGTAGCCGGCGACAGCTTCTTGCCGTTGAGCGCGATCGGATCGCCCTTCAGGAACTCGATCTCGATCTCGGTGACGACGTCCGGCGCGTCCATCGGCGAGACGGTGCGCTGGTGGACGAATTCCGGCGGCTCGCTCCACGGATCCTCGAGCACCTTGCCTTCCGAGGAGGAATGCAAAAGGTTGGCGTCGACCGAGAACGGCGCATCGCCGCGCTTGTCCTTCGGCACCGGGATCTGGTGCTGCTCGGCGAAGTGGATGAGATCGGTGCGCGACTTGAACGACCAGTCCCGCCACGGCGCGATGACTTTGATGTCGGGGTTCAGCGCGTAAGCCGAAAGTTCGAAGCGGACCTGGTCGTTGCCCTTGCCGGTGGCGCCATGCGCGATGGCGTCGGCACCGGTTTCTTTGGCGATCTCGACCAGGTGCTTGGAGATCAGCGGCCGGGCGATCGAAGTGCCGAGCAGATATGTACCTTCATAGACGGCGTTGGCGCGGAACATCGGGAAGACGAAGTCCGAAACGAATTCCTCGCGCACGTCGACGATGCGGATGTCCTTGATGCCCATCATCTCGGCCTTGCGGCGCGCCGGCTCCAGCTCGCCGCCCTGGCCGAGATCGGCGGTGAAGGTGACGACTTCGGCGCCGAGCTCGGTCTGCAGCCATTTCAAGATGATGGAGGTGTCGAGGCCGCCGGAATAGGCGAGCACGACTTTCTTGACGTCTTTGGTCTTGGACATTTTGGCGGTTCCGCGGGAAGATGGCTTCGCGGGCGAGGTATCACGGCCGTTCCGGGCGGCGCAAGAGACGAACAGATGCCCGCCGATGGCACAGGCTGGGCCAGATGTTTGCCTGGGCAGACGCTGGCGACGCAAAAATCGCCGCGCTATAGAGCTGCGCGATCCACTCCGAGGCGACCCATGTCCTTCATTCCCGACACTTCGACGCTCATCCAGTTCGCGATCGCCACGCTCATCCTGGCGATCACGCCGGGACCGGACATGACGCTGTTCGTGTCGCGCACGCTGAGCCAGGGCCGAGCCACCGGCTTCGCCTCGATGGCAGGCGCGCTCACCGGCACGTTGGTCCACACCACACTGGTGGTGGTCGGCGTCTCGGCGCTGATCGTGGCCTCTCCCATGGCCTTCTTTGCGCTGAAGATTTTCGGCGCCGGCTATCTGGTGTTTTTAGCCTGGCAGGCGGTGACCAAAGGCTCGGCCTTTTCGCCGGAGAAGAAGACCGGACCGCAAATCTCGCTGTTCCGCAGCTGGGCGGCCGGGCTCGGGGTCAACCTCCTCAATCCGAAGATCATCCTGTTCTTCATGACCTTCCTGCCGCAATTCGTCTCCGTGCACGATTCGAACGCGCCCGGAAAACTGTTCTTCCTCGGCATCACATTCATCGTGCTGTCGATCCCGGTGACGGCGCCGATGGTGCTCGCGGCGGAGAAATTCGCGGCGGCGATGAAGGCGAGCCCGCGCGTCACGCGCGTGGTCGATTATCTGTTCGGCGGCGTGTTCTCGGCCTTCGCGCTCAAGATCCTGACGGCACAGGCGAAGTAAAGCCCGCGCCGAGCTCAGGGCTCCAGATCGGGCAGCGCCTCGCGGCGCCAGCTTCCGGCCCAGCGGCCGGCAGAGAGCCAATAGAAGATGCCGCCGACCATGCCGCTGCCGATCAGCGCGAGCCTGACATTGTTGTCGGCGACATCGAAATCGCCGTCGCCGATGTTATGCGCGAAGCCGAGGAAGACGACAGCGATGACGGCGCCGCCCAGCGCATAGAACAGCCAGTCGCGGCGGCCGAGCACTTCCGCGATCAGGATGACGATCGCTGCCGGCATGAAGCCGAAATAGGCGACGAACAATGCCAGGAAAGGCACCGAATAATAGAGCGCGGGCGCGATCGTCTGATGTCCGGGCTCCGGCGCATAGCCGAAATAGCCGAGGAACAGCACGTTGAGAAAGGCGCTCGCCGCCAGCGAGGCGATCACATAGCCGATCAGGATGGCGGCGAAGCGGACGAGATAGGCGATGATACGCTTCACGCCTCGCCGTGCCCCGCGATCATCATCGCTTCAAGCGCCAGCCGGTCGACCTTGCGCATGCGTTCCGATTCCGACTTGAGCTGGCCGCAGGCGGCGAGGATGTCGCGGCCGCGCGGCGTGCGGATCGGCGAGGCGTAGCCGGCATTGTTGATGTAGTCGGCGAACTTCTCGATCGTCTCCCAGTCCGAGCACTGATAGTTGGTGCCGGGCCACGGGTTGAACGGGATCAGGTTGATCTTGGCTGGAATGCCCTTGAGCAGCTTGACCAGCGCCTTGGCGTCCTCGAGGGAATCGTTGACGTCCTTCAGCATCACATATTCGAAGGTGATGCGGCGGGCGTTGGAGAGACCCGGATAGGCGCGGCAGGCAGCGATCAGCTCCTTCAGCGGATACTTCTTGTTGATCGGCACCAGCAGGTCGCGCAGGTCGTCATTGGTGGCATGCAGCGAGATCGCCAGCATAACGCCGATCTCCTCGCCGGTGCGGGCAATCTCCGGCACGACGCCCGAGGTCGACAGCGTGATGCGTCTTTTCGACAGGGAAAGTCCGTCGCCGTCGGAAGCGATCAGCAGCGCCTTCTTCACCGCCTCGAAATTGTAGAGCGGCTCGCCCATGCCCATCATGACGATGTTGGACACCTTGCGGCCCTCGGCCGGCACAATGGCGCCGTCCGGCGTGTCGCGGTCGGGGAAGTCACCGAGGCGGTCGCGCGCGGTGAGCAGCTGCGCCAGGATTTCTTCCGTCGTCAGATTGCGCACCAGCTTCTGCGTGCCGGTGTGGCAGAAAGAGCAGGTCAGCGTGCAGCCGACCTGCGAGGAGATGCAGAGCGTGCCGCGGCCTTCCTCCGGAATATAGACGGTCTCGATCTCGACCGGACGGCCGGCGCCGCGCGGCGGAAAGCGAAACAGCCATTTGCGCGTGCCGTCGGAAGAGATCTGCTCCTCGACGATGTCGGGCCGCGCAACGGTGAAGTGCTTATCGAGCTCGGCGCGCAGATCCTTGGAGATGTTGAACATATGGGCGAAGTCGGAGACCCCGCGCACATACATCCAGTGCCAGAGCTGCTGGGCGCGCATCTTCGCCTGGCGCTCCGGCACAATGCCGGCGTCAACCAGAGCGGCGCCAAGCTCGGCGCGCGTCAGGCCGATCAGCGACGGCCTTTCGGCCGGCGTGGCGCGGGCGCGCAAGGCGTCGCGGGCGCCTTCGGCGGTCAGATCGAATGAAAGGGTCATGGTTGCGCCAATATAAGCGGTTTGCGGCCGATTTCAGCATTGTGCCTGAAATGAAGCGCGGCGCATAGCACAGCTTGCGGCCGGAGTCATGTCGGCGGCAGAGGCGGCCGGTGTCGCTATTCCCGCCTCGGGTGAGATCACATATTCGTGTTGGCGTAACAGCTCGAAGCGCACCCGCGAACCTGAAAGGGGCGACTATGCCCTTGCAGAAATGGGAGTACGCGGAATGCATTCGATCAAGCTTGTTGCCGTCGCCGGTCTCGCAAGCCTTTTTGCCTCGCAGGCGTTCGCCGAGGATACGATGGGCACGATGACCATGATGAAGGGTGGGCAAGTGACGGCGATCATGCCCGACGGCCATATGGGCACCATGATGCCTGACGCCAAGATGAGCGCCGAAATGATGAAGATGGCGAAGCCGATCAAGCATTGCATGATGATAATCACCGACGCCAAAGGCAAAGCCTACATGATCGATACGTCGACCAAGAAGGCCCAGGCCGAATGTGAAAAGATGGCGATGTGAGAATGGTGGGACTCGCCAGCCCTGCTGCCCGCCGGCGCAGGCCGGCGGGATATCCAAACCGCGGTCCTGCCCTGGCTCCTCGAACTCCGATTTTCGTCGCTCGCCTCGACCTGACCTGACCTAGCAGGCTTGATCCTCCCTCTCAGTGTGCTAGGGGCGGGTCATCACCCAGAGGACAGGCATGGCCGGCATATCGCGTAGATACCCGATGCTGCGGCGCTCGCAGGCTATGTGGGCGTCCCGCCGCGTCTGGCAGCCGCGCCTTGTGTTCTGGGCCGGCGCCATCTCGATCGGCTTGATCAGCGTGCTGTTCGCCCTGCTGGCCGACCGGGCGCAGGCGCTGTTCCACGTCGTCACCGGCGGCGATAGCGGCAGCTGGCGCTTTTATCTGCCGCTGGTCATGACGCCCGCGGGCTTCGTGATTTGCGCCTGGCTTGCCCATTCCTTCTTTCCGGGATCGCAAGGCAGCGGCATTCCGCAGGCGATCGCCGCCCGTCACCTGCGCGATGACGAGGATCGCGGCCATCTTCTTTCGCTGCGCCTGGCAGGGGCAAGGTTGCGCTTACCGTCATCGGTCTCGCCTGCGGCGGATCGATCGGCCGCGAGGGCCCGACGGTGCAGGTCGGCGCCTCACTCATGCTTCAGGCGGCGCGCTGGGGCGGCATGGCGCAGGCGCGCGGCCTGATCCTGGCCGGCTCGGCTGCCGGCGTCGCCGCCGCCTTCAACACGCCGCTCGCCGGCATCGTCTTCGCCATCGAGGAGATGGGTCGCGCCTATGAGTCACGGACCAACGGGCTGGTGCTGACGGCGGTGATCCTCGCCGGCCTCGCCTCGCTCGGCCTGCTCGGCAACTACACCTATTTCGGCGTCGCCAGGGACACGGTGGCCTTCGCCACCGACTGGCCGCTGGTGATTGCCTGCGGCGTCATCGGCGGCGGCTTCGGCGCGCTGTTTTCGCTGTTGGCGCTGAGGATCACGCGGCGCGTCCGACGCTGGAATGGCCTGCAGCCATTGTGGCGCGCGCTGCTCGTGGCAGGCATCTGCGGCTTGGCGGTTGCCGCGATCGGTCTCGTCTCGGGCGGCCTTACCTTCGGAACCGGCTACGCTCAGGCCCGCGGCGCCGTCGAAGGCGCGCCGCTACCCGCGTTCTTCTTCCTGGAAAAATTCGCGGCCGGCGTGCTGTCGATGGTGTCGGGCATTCCGGGCGGCATCTTCGCGCCGTCGTTGGCGGTGGGCGCCGGTCTCGGCAGCACGCTTGGCCTGGCGTTCGGCGCCGGAACAGGCCTCGCCGCGCTGCTCGGCATGGCCGGTTATTTCGCCGGCGTCGTGCAGGCGCCGATGACGGCCTTCGTCATCATCCTCGAAATGACCGGCAACCACGACAACGTCATCGCGCTGATGTGCGCGGCGATGCTGGGCTACGGCACGGCGCGACTGATCTCCAACGAGCCGCTCTATCACGCGCTGTCACGCGTGTTCATCGCCGAGGCGATCAGGCGGCGCAGGGCCGTCGAGCAGCAAGGCTGAATGGCGAGCTTGGCGCTGTCGCCTTATTCGCTTGTCCCTGGCAGCACTTGCGGGAGGCGGACTTCCATATTGCCATCCTCCACCAAGGGAGCCTCAGCCTATTTGCACTTGGCGATCGAGGCCAGCGCGGCCGAGATGCCCTTCAGAGAAAAGACGTAGGAAGTCGGGTTGCCGCGACCGGACTTCGCCTGCACCTTCATGTCGGTACCCGTCTTCATGGCGGCGATCAGCACCGGCTCTTCAGCGGCGTTCTCGACCCAGGCCGACTTGCCGCGGGTGAACATCGAGAAGGACTTCTTGTCGATGGTGACGGTGGCCTTGGAGCCTTCCTGGAAGTTGTAGCCGGCGATGAACTGCGGCTCATAGGACACCTGCTGCCCGGGCCGTTGGCTGACGAAGAAGAACATGTCGCCATGGTCGAGCTTTGGCGGCTGCTTGTCGGTCGGCACCGTCAGCACATAGCAGACCTTGCCGCCTGCCGACTGATAGCTGTAGGTGCCCCAGGCGTTGTGCTGGCCGATCTTGGTCGCCTGCTGCGCCAGCGCCGGCGCCGCGAAGGCGGCCGCCAGGACCAGGCTGGAAACTGTAGCAATCAATCCGCGCATCGTTCTTCCCGTATTCCGAAATGGTGCGGAGGCGGGTCGCATGGCGTCCTGCCGTCGCTTCATTTTGATTTAATCAGGGTTACCAAACGGTGAATTTTTCCCAACAAAAGGAACTCACCCCAGGAAACCGCCGCGATTCGCGCCGCCGCTTCCACGCGGCGGTCGCGATGTCCCGGCGCGAACTTGGAGGGCACGAAAGCGGCAAGAGTTTGTCTTTTCGCGCGGGCGGTTTCGCGGTTTCGTTGTGGCGAAAAGTCAGCCAGGATCAACCTTTGTCGGCGAGGGCGTCCCTGGCGGCCTGCCGGTGCGCCGGGGTGATATGGGCGCTGACGGCGGTGATTGCCGCGGTGAGCACGGCAAGGTCATCGGTGAACCCGAGACCGAGCACGAAGTCGGGGATGAAATCCACCGGCAGCACGAAATAGCCGAGCGCGGCAAGCAGGGTACCCTTGGTGCGCAGCGGCGTGTCCTTGTCCATGGCACAATAGTAGGCGGCGACCACCTCTTCCATGAACGGGATCTGCCGGGCAGCCTTCTTGGCCGTGCGCCAGAACTTCTCGCGCACCTCGCCTTCGCCGGCGAGCCTGTCGCCGAAGCCAAAGAAATCGAAACGGGATTCCTGCGCCATCAATCTCTCCTCGGCCACGCGCCAGCTTGCGTTGCGGCCACCGCGGAAGATGTGGTGAAAGCGGCACCCCCCTGCAAGGTCTCCACCGTTGCCAGCCCGGCAAATCGGAATCGGACTTATCGGCAGTCGTCAGCCGAAATAGCGGTTCATCCGCTTCGCCAGTTCGATGTCGAGCGCCGTGACGCCGCCGGCGTCATGCGTGTTCAGCGTGACGTCGACGGTCTTGTAGACGTTCGACCAATCGGGGTGGTGGTCCATCTTCTCGGCGGCCAGCGCCACGCGGGTCATGAAGGCGAAGGCCTCGGAGAAGTTCTTGAAGCCGAAGCTGCGCTTGATGGAGGCGCCGTCGGCCGCCAGCGACCAGCCTTCGAGTTCCGCCAGCGCTGCGGTGATCGCTTCCTTGTTGAGTTTTTCCCTGGTCATGTCGGGTTCCCGTGCTATTCGGAGGTATTCCAACCATAGCGCCGGATCGATGAGCGCAAAGCCCATAAAATCCATTCTGTTCGTCTGCCTCGGCAACATCTGCCGCTCGCCCTTGGCCGAAGGCGTCTTCCGCGCCGTGTGGGCCGAGCGCGGGGAAGGTCGGGACATCCTGCTCGATTCGGCCGCGACCAGCGGCTGGGAGGTCGGCTCCGCGCCCGATCCGCGTTCGATCGCGGTTGCCACAAGGCACGGCATCGACATTTCCGCGCAAAAGGCGCGCAGGATAGCGCTGGACGATTTCTCGCGCTTCGACCTGATTCTCGGCATGGACCGGACAAATGTGCGCGATCTGAAGGCGTTAGCGCCGCAGGCCACGCGCGACCGCGTCCATCTCTTCCTGGAGTTTGCCAGCGGAAATGCGCGCGATGTGCCGGACCCTTACTACGAAGACCAGCAGGCCTTCGTTTCGGTCTACCGCATGATCCGCGAGGCGTCGGAGGCGCTGGCGAAGCGGCTGGAAGCGAGCGGATCGGCGCCAACCAGCGGCCAGGCTTCCTCGACGATGTAGGGGCCGCCGCCGACCGAATCGCGCGACGACATCAAGACGAAGCGGCCGACCCGGAAGGGCAGCGTGGAAAAGTTGCCGCGCGCCGACAGATATTGCGCGACGTCCGCCGGGCTCGAATTGCGCAGGCGCGCGAGCGTCACATGCGGCGAGAATTTGCGCGGATCGGCCGGCAGGCCGAGCCGCTGGCAGATGCGGTCGACCTCGCCCTGCAGCGCCACCAGGTCCGGCGAGGCGGACACGCCGGCCCATACGGCGTGCGGCTTCTTGCCGCCGAAAGCGCCCACGCCGGAGAGCGCCAGGGGGAAGGAGGGACGGTTGACGCGATCGAGCGCATTGGCGATGTCGTCGGCGATATGGCCCTCCACATCGCCGATGAAGCGCAGCGTCAGATGATAGTTTTCGACGTCGATCCAGCGGGCTCCGGGCAGGCCGCCCCGGAGCAGCGAGAGTGAAAGCGCGGCATCACGCGGAATTTCGAGGGCGGTGAAAAGACGCGGCATGGGAAGCCTCCTGTCCTCGAATCGAAACTCTCGCCCCTAGCGAATCATCGATAGCCATGCGGGGCAAGCGGTTTGTTGTCCACAAGCTTTCCCCTGGGGAAACCGTGGCGTTTTGGTCCCATCACGCGCCGCCCTTGGCGGCGATGGCTTTTTCCACGACCGGTAGAATGCCTTTGACCATGACGTCTATTCCCTTCGGGTTGGGATGAAGACCGTCCTCCAGCTGCATGGCCGGGTGGCCGGCGACCCCGTCAAGAAAAAACGGATAGAGCGGAACGGCGTATTTCGCGGCAAGCTTCGGGTAGATGGCGTCGAAGGCCTTCTGGTACTCGGCGCCCAGATTGGGCGCTGCAAGCATGCCTGCCAGGAGCACCGGAATGTTCCGCTGCTTCAACTTGGCCAACATAGCGTCGAGATTTTTCTCGGCGATCTCGGGCGACACGCCGCGCAGCATGTCGTTGGCGCCGAGCTCGAGGATGACGAGCCCGGTGCCGTCGGGCACCGACCAGTCGAGCCGCGCGAGGCCGCCGCTTGTGGTGTCGCCGGAAACGCCGGCATTGCCGACGGCGACGTCGAGGCCTTTTGCCTTCAAGGCCGCCTGCAATTTATCGGTGAAGCCCTCATCGGGACCAAGGCTGAACCCCGCCATCAGGCTGTCGCCGAAGCCGACGATCTTGAACGTATCGGCGCGCGCCGGCGAAATAGCGCCGCAAACCGCCAGGAGAAGAGTGAGGGCTGCGGCAGCTGAGTGTTTGAAAGCCATGCGGCGAGCCCCATATGACCGACACGATTCATGCAAAGGAGACATTTTTTGCCTCCTTCTTCCACCATATAGGGCGCATTCATTGTGACAGAAGCCGTCATCGCATTGAGGGATGTCTCGCTGACGCTGGGCGAGGGCGCCTCCTCCGTCCATGTGCTGAAGGGCGTCAGCCTCGATGTGGCCGCCGGCGAAGCCACCGGCATCGTCGGCCCGTCGGGATCCGGCAAGTCCACCTTGCTGATGGTTCTGGCCGGGCTGGAAAGGGTCGATTCGGGCACGGTGCGGATCGCCGGCGAATTGCTCAACGGCAAAAGCGAGGACCAGATTGCTTCGTTTCGAGGGCGAAACATCGGCATTGTCTTCCAGTCCTTCCACCTCATCCCCAACATGACGGCGCTCGAGAATGTCGCGGTGCCGCTGGAGCTCGCCGGGCACAACGACCCGTTCGGCGTGGCCGCACAGGAACTCGCGGCGGTCGGCTTGAGCGACCGCGTGACGCACTATCCGGGAGAGCTTTCGGGCGGCGAGCAGCAGCGCGTGGCGATCGCCAGGGCGCTGGCGCCCTCGCCGCGCATCCTCATTGCCGACGAGCCGACCGGCAACCTCGACCAGGCGACGGGAAAGCAAATCGCCGACCTCCTCTTCGCCAAGGCGGCCGAGCGCGGCATGACGCTGGTGCTGGTCACGCATGATCCGGCGCTTGCGGGCCGCTGCTCGCGTCAGGTGTCGATGCGCTCGGGACGCATCGAGGACGCGCCAAGACAGGCTAGGGTGCCGGCCTGATGCGGACTTTGAGGCTGGCCCTCCGCTTCTCGCTGCGCGAGATGCGCGGCGGCCTGTCCGGCTTCATGATCTTCCTCGCCTGCATCGCGCTT
The DNA here is from genome assembly GCF_003997555.1 of Mesorhizobium sp. M1A.T.Ca.IN.004.03.1.1. Lineage (NCBI taxonomy): Bacteria > Pseudomonadati > Pseudomonadota > Alphaproteobacteria > Hyphomicrobiales > Phyllobacteriaceae > Mesorhizobium > Mesorhizobium sp. M1A.T.Ca.IN.004.03.1.1. The sequence continues at coordinate 173,675 of NZ_RZTV01000005.1, forward strand.
GGCGTCGCGGCGATCGGCGGCGTCAATTCGGTGGCGCAGGCGATTACCGCCGGCGTCGCCAACCAGGGCCAGACGCTGCTCGGCGGCGACCTGCGCTTCCAGATCAACCAGCGCAGCGCTTCGGACGCCGAGCTCGGCTTCATCAAGAGCCTCGGCACGGTCTCGCTGAATTCCGGCATGCGCTCGATGGCGCGGCTCGAGGACGGCTCCGACCAGGCGCTGGTCGAAGCCAAGGCGGTCGACGACGCCTATCCGCTTTACGGCACGCTGGAGACCGATCCGCAGCTGCCCAGGAATGAATTGTTCGGCGAAAGATCCGGCATCTTCGGCGCCGCCGCGCCCGCTCTCTTGTTCGATCGCCTCAATCTGCATATCGGCGACCGCTTGAAGCTTGGCGGCGCAACGTTCGAGCTGAGGGCCCGATTGGTCAGCGAACCCGACGCGATTTCCGACGGTTTCGGCTTCGCGCCGCGGCTGATGATTTCGCACGACGGGCTGGTCGCGTCAGGGCTGGTTCAGCCCGGCAGCCTGGTCGAGAACGCCTATAAGATCCGACTGCCCGATGGCGCGAGCGAGGCGCGGATCAAAGGCATTCAAGCCGAAGCGGCGAAGGACTTTCCGCAGGCCGGCTGGTCGATCCGCACGCGCAGCAACGCAGCCCCGGCGCTTTCCGCCAACATCCAGCGCTTCTCGCAGTTCCTGACGCTGGTCGGGCTGACGGCGCTTGTGGTCGGCGGCGTCGGCGTGGCGAATGCGGTCCGCGCCTATCTCGACGGCAAGCGCGGCGTCATCGCCACCTTCAAGAGCCTCGGCGCCTCCGGGGGCTTCGTCTTCGCCATCTATCTCGTGCAGATCCTTTTGATTGCCGGCCTCGGCATCGTGCTCGGCCTGATCCTGGGTGCGGCAATGCCGTTCGTGGCGAGCGCGCTCCTGCAGTCGGTCATTCCGGTGCCGGCGCAAGGCGGCTTTTATCCCGGCGCGCTTGCGATGGCGGCACTGTTCGGCCTTTTGGTGACGCTGGCCTTCGCGCTGCTGCCGCTCGGCCGCGCCCGCGACGTGCCGGCAACGGCGCTGTTTCGCGAGATGGGGTTCGAAAGCCGCGGCCTGCCGCGCCTGCCCTATGTCGGCGCCGCGCTGACGATCGTGCTCGCGCTGGCGGCGCTCGCCATCCTTTCCGCCGACGATCGGCGCATCGCCTCGATCTTCGTCGGCGCCACCGTCTTTGCCTTCCTGGTGCTGCGGCTGGTGGCGGCGCTGGTCCAATGGCTGGCCCGGCGAAGCCCGCGGCTGCGGTCGGTCTCTCTCAGGCTGGCGCTCGGCAATATCCATCGGCCCGGCGCGCTGACGCCATCGGTGGTGCTGTCGCTCGGGCTCGGCCTGACGCTGCTGGTGACGCTGGCGCTGATCGACGGGAATCTCAGACGCCAGATCTCCGGCAGCCTGCCGGAGCGGGCGCCGAACTTCTTCTTCGTCGACATCCAGAGCAGCGATGTCGATGCCTTTGCCGGCCTGGTCGAAAAGGAAGCGCCACAAGGGATGCTGCTCAAGGTGCCGATGCTGCGCGGCCGGATCATGGCGCTCAACGGCATCGACGTCGACAAGGTGAAGGTCCCCACCGACGGCGCCTGGGTGCTGCGCGGCGACCGCGGGCTGACCTATGACGCAAAGCAGCCGGAAAACGCTACGCTGACCGAAGGCAAATGGTGGCCGCAGGACTATTCCGGCGAGCCGCTGGTGTCGTTCTCGGCCGAGGAAGGCAAAGCGATCGGGCTGAAGCTCGGCGACACGGTCACGGTCAACGTGCTCGGCCGCAACGTGACGGCAAGAATAGCCAGCTTCCGCCAGGTCGAGTGGGAAACCATGGGTATCAATTTCGTCATGATCTTCTCGCCCAATACGTTCGCCGGCGCGCCGCATGGCTGGCTGGCGACGCTGACCGACCGAAAGGCCACCACGGCCGACGACGCGCGGCTGCTCAACGCGGTCACCCGCGCCTTTCCGGCAGTGACGACGGTGAGGGTCAAGGACGCGCTCGACATCGTCAACCGGCTGGTCGCGCAGCTGGGCACTGCGATCCGCGCCGCAGCCGGCGTGGCGCTGATCGCCTCCGTGCTGGTGCTCTCCGGGGCTTTGGCCGCCGGCAACCGGGCGCGCATCCACGACGCGGTGGTGCTGAAGACGCTCGGCGCGACAAGGAGGACGCTGATTGCGGCCTTCTCGCTGGAATATGTGCTGATCGGTCTTGCGACCGCGCTGTTCGCGCTTGCCGCGGGCGGCGTCGCGGCGTGGTTCGTGGTGGCCCGCATCATGACGCTGCCGTCGCACTTCATGCCGGAAGTTGCGGTGGCGACGATCCTCGTCTCGCTCGCCGTCACCGTCGGCATCGGCCTTGCCGGCACCTGGCGGGTGCTTGGCCACAAGGCGGCGCCGGTGCTGCGCGAGCTTTGATCCGGCAGCGCCCTTCGGTGGCCTGTCTGCGTTAAATCTTGGTAAGAATGCCGGCGGGAAAAGGCTGAAAATCGGGCTTTTGCCTTCTCACGAAGCGTTACCGCTCGTTACCGTCTTGTTCTTGAGGTCGAGAACGCTCATATTTCGCGCTAGGCATGCTGGAGTCCCGCCAGCGGCGCCTGGTCCAAGGAGGTCGCTCCAAGGACCTGTCACCGGACGGGGCAGAAGCAATAGAGGATTTCCAATGGCTGATCCCATTCGCAACTACCAGACGTCCGCCGCCTCCGGCGCGCGCGTCGATATCGATCAGGGCCTGCGGGCCTATATGATCAAAGTCTATAACCTGATGGGGCTTGGCCTGCTCATCACAGGCATTGCCGCCTGGGGCGCATTCCAGCTGGCCGTCACCGGCGACGGCCAGCTCACCGCCTTCGGCCAGCTCATCTATGCTAGCGCGTTCCGCTGGGTCGTTATCCTGGCGCCTCTCGCTGCCGTGATGTTCCTGTCCTTCAGGATCCAATCGATGAGCGTGGCTGCGGCGCAGACCACATTCTGGGTTTATGCCGGCCTTGTCGGCCTGTCGCTGTCGACGATCTTCCTCGTCTACACCGGCACCAGCATCACCCAGACCTTCTTCGCCACGGCCGCGGCCTTCGGCGGCCTGTCGCTCTACGGCTACACGACCAGGCGCGACCTGAGCGCGTTCGGCTCGTTCCTGATCATGGGCGTGATCGGGCTGCTGATCGCGATGGTCATCAACATCTTCCTGGCGTCGTCGGCGCTGGCCTTCGCCATTTCGGCGATCGGCGTGCTGGTGTTCGCGGGCCTCACCGCCTACGATACGCAGCGCATCAAGGAGATGTATTTCGAGGGTGACGTCGCGGATGTCGCCGGCCGCAAGGCGATCATGGGCGCCCTGCAGCTCTATCTCGACTTCATCAACCTGTTCATGTTCCTGCTGCAGTTCATGGGCGACCGCCGCTAAACGGTAGCCGTCCGGCTGGACCATAGACTTCGGAAAGGGCGACCCAACGGCCGCCCTTTCCTTTTGTGCGCTCCTCTGCTGATATTGAGGCAACAGGAAGAACTGCACAATTTATGAGCAATCTCGCGATCAGAGCCTCTACAGAGGGCGACCTCGACCGAATCACCGAAATCTATGCGGACGCGGTCACGCACGGCACCGCGAGCTACGAACTGGAGCCGCCCAGCCGCGCCGAAATGGGCAGTCGATTCGAAAGCTTGGCACGAGGCGGCTTTCCCTATCTTGTGGCTGAAAGGGAGGGCGTCGTGCTCGGCTACGCCTATGCCGGACCGTTCCGGCCCCGGCCCGCCTATCGCTTCACCGTCGAGGACTCGGTCTATGTGGCGCCCGAGGCCAAGGGCCAGGGCATCGGCCGCCTGCTGATGCTGGCGCTCATCGAGGCGGCACGCCTGGCCGGCTTTCGCCAGATCGTCGCGGTGATCGGCGACGGCCATGCCGACAGCGCCTCGGTGCGCCTGCACGAGAAGCTCGGCTTTCGTCACTCCGGGCGCCTGGAAGGCTCCGGCTACAAGCATGGGCGCTGGCTGGACACCGTGTTCATGCAGCTGCCGCTCAACGGCGGCGCGGAAGTGCCGCCGGATCCGGAGTCACTGCCGGAGCGGAGATTTCGCGGCAAATTGGATAGTTAAGCTTCGACCAGCTTCAGCTTGGGATCGAATACGCCGAGCACGCGGCCGAGTTCCTGGCCGCGCTTGAGGATGCGTCCGCCGGCGGCGATGACGGCGAAGGCGCCCTGTCGGCGCGCCAATTTCGGGTCCTTGACGATCTGGAACAGCGGCACTTCGCTGGCGCGGCGGAAGACCGAAAAGACAGCGCGATCGGAAAGATGGTCGATCGCATAGTCGCGCCATTCATTGGCCGCCACCATGCGTCCGTAAAGCCTTAGGATCTGGTCGAGCTCGCGCCGGTCGAAGCGCACCGGCTGGTCGAGGCGTGCGCTGCGCGCCTCATGCAGCGGGATCAGTATTCCGGATGCTTCCCCATCCTCCGTCCCGCTGCTGTGATCGGTCATGCCGCGATCCTTCGATTGAATCTTGCGCCGGCCAAGGTTCGCGCTTTCGCGGCCGAATTGCAAGGGCCGGCGAAGCAGGCTTGCGGCCCGCCGTTTCCGAAAGGTCCAGTCACGTTTGCAAAACGCGTGTTGGAATTGGTGATGCTCTGCCACATTGTCGCCACAAATTATCCGCGCTCATGCCCCAATGTCCGACGAGTTTACCCGCGTTGCCTGAGACGGTTCGGTCCGGCACCGGCTCGTAAACCCCAAGCCCCCCGCCCACGGGTCAGCGTCGGATCGAACCAACCTCGGTTTTTCCTTGGAAAAATCAGGTGCGACGATCCCAAAACCTGAATAACCGGCGTCAGAAGCAAGCTGACGCCGGTTTTTTCATGCCTGTCCGCTCTGGCCCGCCGGCCCCTGTCTCGCGGCCAGGCGGGCGTCATCACAATGCACGATCAGGGAATGAGAGCTGGAACCGCTGCGCTGGATGAGCGACCAGTCCTAAGGAGCGCATACAGGATCTCATCGCGCCAGACGCCGCCGACACGCAGATGATCACGCAGTAGGCCTTCGCGCCCGAATCCGAGTTTCTCGACCAATTTGCGCGACGGGGTGTTGTTGGGATCGATGAACGCCTGCAGACGGTGCAGGCCGAGATCGTCGAAACAGAAGTCGAGCATCGCCGAGACAGCCTCGGTGGCCATGCCCCGGCTCTGATATGCGGGGTTGATGAAATAGCCGATGGCCGCACGCTTGTTGCGGATATGGCCATCGTGATAGCTGACGAGGCCGAGGCAGCGGTCAGTCTCAATGTCGGCGACCGCCCAGTGCCGATGGTAGGACGGGGTGCAGGTGACATATCTGAGCACGGTGCGCTCGGTCTCGGTCCGCTTGGTGTGGACTGGTGCGTTCCAAAACCGCATCGCCTCCGGGTCGGCAAAGCATTCGTGCATCGCATCCGTGTCCTCAGCCCTGAACTGACGCAGGCGTAGCCGCGTCGTCAGGAGAATCGGGTGCGGCTCGGGTCGCTTTGCCATGGATGCTCTGCTTCGTGAGCCCCGGCCGGCTTTCGTCGGCGATCAGGTTTTGTCAGCAGAGCCGTCAGAGCCGGTCAGGCTTGCGGATGAGCGCGGCGCCGAGAATCGGTCCCGGGACGCCGTCCTTGCCGACGGACTGCAGCAGCACGGCACAGCCGCCCTTCTTCGCAATCTCCGTCATCGGCAGCTCGTAACGCTGCGCCTTGCCGTTCCACATGCCGGCGATCTGGATGTCGGAAACGGCGTTCCAATAGGTCATGTTGCGGCCGCTGTTTTCGCCCTGGCCGATCTTCACCATCTGCGGCGGATCGAAATAGACGATCACCACATGGGCGTCGGTCGGCCCATTGCCGGCATCGCCGGCGTCAATCATGACCCGATCGCTGGTGCGGCTCACCTTGATGCCGACCCGCATGCCCTCGCCGGTCCTGTCCATGCGGGCCAGCGCGCCGTCTATCTCCTTGCGGTTGGCGCCGTTGACATGGCTGCGGCCGTTGATGACGGCTTGCGGGGTGTAGACCGAACGGCTGCCGAAGGCGCGCATATAGTCATACTGCCGCTCGGTGTTCTCTTTGTTGCTCAGCGTGTCCTGCCAGCCCAGGTAGTCCCAGTAATTGACGTGATAAGCGAGCGCGACGACATTTTCCTTCGCCGCCAGCTCGGCAAAGAATTCATCGGCCGGCGGACAGGAGCTGCAGCCCTGGCTGGTAAACAACTCGACGACGCCCAAAGGCTTTTCAGTCTGGGGCTTGCCGGTCGCGGCTTTCTCAAGCTCGGCTGCTGAGGCCACGCGGCTCAACGCCGTGAGGACCAGCGCAACTGCCGTAAGCCGCAATGGTCCTCGCAATGCCATGACCGTTCCAATTCCCGCCGGTCACGCCGGCCTTGTTCTGGTTGCTAAAATATGTGGCAGAACGGACAGTCAACGGGAAGTCACGTTGCGGTGAAATTTTGTCGCCGCGACCGTAGGTAAGGCGGCGACAGGAGGGGCCACTGCATTCTTCGACCCGGTTCGATTTTCGGGACCGCATCGCCGCGAAGGGGTAAGTTTGCTGCTGCCGGAGGATTTCTATTGCGCGCCGATCGGACTTGGACTTTGAGCCGGGCCGGAGAATGCTTGGCCTGCCGCAGTTTGATTAGGACGTCAGTAGGCACTAGGCAGTGGGAGAATCTCCCCCTGCCTATGCCTACCGCCTATTCCCTGTCGCTACGCAGCCAAATCGCGCAGCACGTATTGCAGGATGCCGCCGTTCTTGAAGTAGTCGAGTTCGTCCAGCGTATCGATGCGACAGATGATCGGCACGTTCTTCAGCGTACCGTCGCCATAGGTGACCTTGGCCGTCATCTTCTGGCGCGGCTTGATGGCATCCAGGCCGTCGATCTCGACCAGCTCGTCGCCCTTGAGGTTGAGGGAAGCCCATGAGGTGCCGTCCTCGAAGACGAAGGGGATGACCCCCATGCCGACCAGGTTCGAGCGGTGGATGCGCTCGAAGGACTGGGCGATGACGGCGCGGACACCAAGGAGGTTGGTTCCCTTGGCTGCCCAGTCGCGCGAGGAGCCGTTGCCATATTCGACGCCGGCGAAGATGACCAGCGGCACGCCTCCCTTCTTGTATTCCATGGCGGCATCGTAGATCGACATCTCCTCCTTCGAGGGATAGTGGATCGTGTAGCCGCCTTCGCGGCCGTTCTCGCCCAGCATGTGGTTGCGGATGCGGATGTTGGCGAAGGTGCCGCGCATCATCACCTCATGGTTGCCGCGCCGCGTGCCGTACTGGTTGAAGTCGGCGACGCCGACGCCGTGCTCGGTAAGGTACTTGCCTGCCGGCGAAGCCGCCTTGATCGAGCCGGCCGGCGAGATGTGGTCGGTGGTGATCTTGTCGCCGAAGAGACCAAGCACGCGCGCGCCCTTGATGTCGCCCACTTTGCCGAAGCCGCGGCCCATGCCGGCGAAATAAGGCGGGTTCTGCACATAGGTCGAATGATCGTCCCAGGCATAGGTCTGGCCTTCCGGCGCCTTCACCTTCTGCCAATATTCGTCGCCCTTGAAGACGTCGGCATATTTGCGGGCGAAAAGCTCGCGCGTGACGTTCTTCTCGATGAACTCCTGGATCTCGGCCGAGGTCGGCCAGATGTCCTTGAGATAGACCGGCTTGCCGTCGCTGCCCTCGCCGAGCGGCTCGGTGGTGAGGTCCTTGGTGACGGTGCCGGCCAGCGCATGCGCCACCACCAGCGGCGGCGAGGCGAGATAGTTCGCCTGGACGTCCGGAGAAACCCGGCCTTCGAAGTTGCGGTTGCCGGACAACACCGCGGCAGCAATCAGGCCTTTGTCGTTGATGGTCTTGGAGATCGGCGCCGGCAGCGGGCCGGAATTGCCGATGCAGGTGGTGCAGCCGAAGCCGACCAGGTTGAAGCCGATCTGGTCGAGTTCCTTCTGCAGGCCGGATTTCTCGAGATATTCGGCGACCACCTGGCTTCCGGGCGCCAGCGAGGTCTTCACCCACGGCTTCTGCTTCAGGCCGCGCCGGTTGGCATTGCGAGCCAACAGGCCGGCGCCGATCAAGACGCTTGGGTTGGAGGTGTTGGTGCACGAAGTGATGGCGGCGATCACGACGTCGCCATGGCCGAGATCGTGAGCGGTGCCTTCGACGGCGTAACGCTTCGAGATCTCGACGGCCTTTTTGTACTCGGTCTCCATCGCCTTGGCGAAGCCGGCGGGAATATCCTGCAGCGCGACGCGGCCTTCCGGGCGCTTCGGGCCGGCCATCGACGGCACGACGTCGCTGAGATCGAGCTCGAGCAGATCGGTAAAGACCGGATCGGCCGAGCCGGCGTCGCGCCACATGCCCTGCGCCTTGGAATAGGCCTCGACCAGCGCGATGCGGCTTTCCTCGCGGCCGGACATTGTCAGATAGCGGATGGTCTCGCTATCGACCGGGAAAAAGCCGCAGGTGGCGCCATATTCCGGCGCCATGTTGCCGATGGTGGCGCGGTCGGCCAGCGTCATGTTGGAGAGGCCTGGGCCGAAGAACTCGACGAACTTGCCGACGACGCCCTTCTTGCGCAGCATCTGGGTGACGGTGAGCACCAGGTCGGTGGCGGTGACGCCTTCCTTGAGCTTGCCGGTGAGGCGGAAGCCGATCACTTCCGGCAGAAGCATGGAGACCGGCTGGCCAAGCATTGCGGCCTCGGCCTCGATGCCGCCGACGCCCCAGCCGAGTACGCCCAGGCCGTTGATCATGGTGGTGTGCGAATCGGTGCCGACACAGGTGTCGGGATAGGCTGTGGTCTCGCCCTCTTCCGCGTTGGCCCACACCACCTGTCCCAGATATTCGAGATTGACCTGGTGGCAGATGCCGGTGCCCGGCGGCACGACGCGGAAGTTGCGGAAGGCCTGCTGGCCCCACTTCAGGAACTTGTAGCGCTCCTCGTTGCGCTCATATTCGAGCTCGACATTGCGGGCGAAGGCCATCGGCGTGCCGAATTCGTCGACGATGACGGAGTGGTCGATGACGAGATCCACAGGCACCAGCGGGTTGATCTTCTCCGGATCGCCGCCGAGCGCCCTGATGCCGTCGCGCATGGCCGCGAGATCGACAACGGCCGGAACGCCGGTGAAATCCTGCATCAGCACGCGGGCCGGGCGGTAGGCGATCTCGACGCCGGCAGTGCCCTTGTCGGTGAGCCATGCCGCGACCGCCTGGATGCTTTCCTTGGTGACCGAGCGGCCGTCTTCGTTGCGCAGCAGGTTCTCCAGCAGCACCTTCATCGAATAGGGCAGCTGGGCAATGCCGCCAAGGCCGTTTTTCTCCGCCTCTGCGAGGTCGAAATAGACATAGTCCGCGCCACCCACGGTCAGGGTGCGGCGGCAGTTGAAACTATCGAGGGATTTCGTCACGGCGATCCGTCCTTGTCTGTTCAGCCTGAAAGGGAACGGACGCCGTTGGCATGCAATCACGCGCAAAGGTGCGGGTACGGCCATTTCCGCTGTCCGCTCCCGAGCAACCCGAGCCGTTGAAGGCGGCGCGTGCGCTGGTTCGGCGCTAATTCTGTTCCCGCGCCGACCGCTGGCACGGATGAACCGCATATAGAGAATTTTCTGGAATAGTTCTAGACAGTCGAAAAGCAAATTTGTGCGATGCGGCGGCGGCCGCGAAACGGTGCTTTCGGGACGGGCAAGGATGCGGCTGATCGCCGAAAATCTGGGCGGCGAGCGCGGCGGCGAGACGGTTTTTTCCGGTATCGAGTTCGCCCTCGAAACGGGCGAGGCACTCGTCGTCACCGGGCCGAACGGCGCCGGCAAATCGACCCTTTTGCGGGTCATCGCCGGCTTGCTGCCGCCGGCCGAAGGCAAGGTGAAGGTCGAGGGCGGCGGCGACGAGTTTCCATCGGTCGCTTCGGCCTCGCACTATCTCGGCCATCTCAATGCGATGAAGACGGCATTGAGCGTCGAAGAAAACCTGGGCTTCTGGCGCGCCTTCCAGGGCGAGGCTGGTTTGAGCGTGGGGCAGGCGCTGGAGACGGTCGGATTGGACGGGCTCGGGCACCTGCCGTTCGGCTACCTTTCGACCGGGCAAAGGCGGCGCGCGTCGATCGCGAAGCTCCTGGTCAGCCGCCGGCCGGTCTGGCTGCTCGACGAACCGACCGCTGGGCTGGACAAGGCTTCGGAGGAACGATTCGCGGGATTGATGAGAGGGCATTGCCGAGAGGGAGGCATCATCGTGGCGGCCACGCATTTGCCGCTCGGGCTCGAGGGAGCAAAGACGTTGAGGATGGATGACTGATGTCGGCGCGAGGCACCCCTGGGCGAAGGCATATCAAGTCATGCTAGCCCTCTTCCTCCGCGATATCCGCCTCTCCATCCGCGCCGGCGGCGGCGCGCTGATCGGCGTCATCTTCTTCCTGGCGGTGATTGCCACGATCCCGTTCGGCGTCGGGCCCGACCTCAACCTGTTGTCGCGCATCGGTCCGGCGATCCTGTGGATCGCCGCCCTGCTCGCCTGCCTGCTTGGGCTCGATCGCCTCTTCCAGGCCGATCGGGAGGACGGCTCGCTCGATCTTCTGGTGCTCAACAGCGACCGTCACATGCTGGCGTTGACGGTGCTGACCAAGTGTCTGGCGCATTGGGCGGGCAGCGTGCTGCCGCTGGTGATCGCGGCACCTTTGCTCGGCCTGTTCATGAACATGGAGCCGCTCGGTATCGGCGCGACGGCATTTACGCTTCTTGTCGGCACGCCGGCCATAACCTTCATCGGCGCCGCCGGAGCGGCTGTGGCTGTGGCGCTGCCGCGCGGCGGGCTCTTGATCTCCGTGCTGGTGCTGCCGCTCACCATTCCGGTGCTGATCTTCGGCGTCTCGGCGAGCTATGGCGCGGTGGCCGATCCCGCGCCGTTCCTGCAGCCCTTCCTCATTCTTGCCGCGCTGACGCTGTTTCTTGCCGTGGTCGGACCGCTGGCCGCGGCGCTGGCGTTGAGGCACGGGACGGATTGAGGCGCTGGGGCGTTTCTCAACTGCGGCGCCGCGCCTGATTGCGCGGCATGTGCCGCAGAGTTAAGGGAAGGCATGGTCGAACGGATTGGCATGGCAGGCGCGGAAGGTGCGCAGATGGAGCGGCTGATATGAGCGCGCATGCTCTCTATGTCGCCGCCGCCTATGCCATCAGCGCGATCGTGCTCGTCGGGCTGATCGGCTGGATCCTGCTCGACCAGCGGGCGCGCAAGCGTGAGCTCGCGGCGCTCGACGCGGCCGGCGTGCGGCGGCGCTCCGACAAAGTCGGGACGGCGAAGCCGTGAGCGCGGAAACCGGAGCCCCGGCGTCGCCCCGTCGCCGCCTGTTCGTGCTGCTGCCGCTGCTGGTTTTCCTGGGCTTGGCGGGGTTGTTCCTGTCGCAGCTTTTGTCCGGCCGCGACGAGTCTGAAATTCCCTCGGCCCTGATCGGCCTGCCGGCGCCGCAGACGAACCTGCCGCCGCTCGAAGGCTCGAACCTGCCAGGGCTGGACTCGAAATCCTTCGCCGGCAAGGTGACGCTGGTCAACGTCTTCGCATCATGGTGCGCGCCGTGCCGGGAAGAGCATCCGGTGCTTTTGGCGCTGTCGCAGGACAAGCGGTTCACGCTTGCCGCGCTGAACTACAAGGACGAGCCGGCAAACGCCCGTCGCTTCCTTGGCGATCTCGGCAATCCCTACCAGGCGATCGGCGTCGATCCGGCCGGGCGCGCGGCGATCGACTGGGGCGTCTACGGCGTGCCGGAGACCTTCGTCATCGGCAAGGACGGCAAGATTGCCTATAAGCATGTCGGGCCGCTGACGCCGGAATCGGCGAAGGATTTGCTGTTGCCGCAGATCGAGAAGGCCCTGGCGGTTTCGGGTTAGGCGCCCCTTGCGTCGTCATTCCAGTGCAAGGCAAGGAGCGAAGCGACGCGGCGCAAAGGCCGGCTCGACCGGCCTCGGACTCAACCGTAAATCTGCTTGTGGATCTGGTAGAGCATCTCGGAGCGGTCGGCACGCAGATCGGCGAGATCGCGGCTCGACAGGTTCTCGATTTCTGCGACGAGACGATTGTAGTGGCGGCGCTTGGCGAGGTTGGTGCGAGCGCGGGTGACGAGGTTGTCGAAGATCATGACGAGGTTCCTTCTGAGTTATTCCTCCCTGATCGATTGCGAGAATGACATAGGAATGGTGCACTGCAAAAGAAAGATGTTGCAATGCACCATTGCAAGCAGCGCATAGCCGGTTAATGGCGTCTTAGCCCCTTCACGCGTCAACATGCCGTGAGAGGCATCCGCGATCTTGCCTTCTCCGCTCTGTGCTGGCTTGATCGCGCGTCTTTGATTGCCGGGAGGGAAAGCATGACGGCCGCTGACTATGAACTTCTCGATCCGCGTTTTTCGCGGCTGTTCAACGCCAATGAGCGGGTTGAGAAGCTGTTCACCGGGTGCCGGTGGGCGGAAGGCCCGGCCTGGTTCGCCGCCGGCCGCTACCTTGTCTGGTCCGACATCCCCAACAACCGCATGCTGCGCTACGATGAGACCGATGGCAGCGTCAGCGTCTTCCGCCAGCCGTCCGGCAATTCCAACGGCAACACCGTCGACCGGCAGGGCCGGCTGATCACCTGCGAGCATTCGGGCCGCCGCGTCAGCCGCACCGAGCCTGACGGTTCGGTCACCACCGTCGCCGACAAATGGCGCGGCAAGCGGCTCAACTCGCCCAACGACGTCGTCGTCCGTTCCGACGGCTCGATCTGGTTCACCGATCCCGCCTACGGCATCGACAGCGATTATGAAGGCGACCACGCCGAGAGCGAGATCGGCGCCTGCAATGTCTACCGCATCGACCCCGGCACGGGCGAGATCGATGCCGTCATCACCGACATGGTCAGGCCCAACGGGCTCGCCTTCTCGCTCGATGAAAGCCTGCTCTATGTCGCCGACACGGGCCGCACCCATGGCGCCAAGAACCCCGCGCATATCCGCGTCTTCAATGTCGGCAAGGCCGGCAAGAAGGTCTCGGGCGGCAAGGTCTTCGCCGACTGCACGGCCGGCCTGTTCGACGGCTTCCGGCTCGACGAAAGCGGGCGCATCTGGACGAGCGCCGCCGACGGCATCCATTGCTACGATCCGGACGGCACGCTGATCGGCAAGGTCAAAGTGCCGGAAGTCGTCGCCAATTGCGTCTTCGGCGGCGCCAAGCGCAACCGCCTCTACATCTGCGGCACCACATCGCTCTATGTGGTCTGGCTGATGGTGAATGGGGCGAAGACCTATTGACCGGCAACGGCGTCAGCGGCCGCGGATAAAGCCGGCGAAAGCCCGAACCGCGTCGCGCATCGCCTGCCGACTGGTCGGCTCAGCCAGGATTTCTTCCACCTCCGGCGGCTTCTTGCCGAGCAGCGCGATCTCGAGCGCGGTCTCTTCGTAAAGCGCGAAGGACATCGTGCGCATGATCTCGGCAAGGGCGGCGCGGGCAAAGAGCGAGCGCGGCGAGGCGTGCACCAGCAACGCCGGCTTGCCGACGGCGGCGTCGCGCGACACCAGCCAGTCGAGCGCGTTCTTCATGCCACCCGGCACGCCATGGGCGTATTCGGGACAGGAGACGATGACGCCATCGGCGCGGGTGACGGCCTCGATCAGGTATCTTGCCTCACACGGCGTGCGCTCGCCCTCTTCATCCGGGTTGAAGATCGGCAAGCGGCCGAGCCCGTCATAGACGGTGACGCGGCAATCCGCAGGCACGTTGGCGGCAAGCGCCGCGACAAGGGCCGAATTCGTCGAGGCGGCGCGCAGGCTGCCGGATATGGCGAGGAGGTTCAGCAAGGGTGACGGGGGCGGTTCGGACGAATCGTGCCCGGGAGCCTACCACATGGTCTGCCGGTAATCGTCGTCCAGTTCGCGGTCGATCTCGCCGGCGCTCTCTGTAAGCGCCAGCTGGTCGCGGATGATCTGGCCGAGCGTCGGCAGGCTCGCGCGGTCATACCAGGTCTCCGGCTCCCACAGCTCGGAGCGCATAAAGGCCTTGGCGCAGTGCATGTAAGCGGCCTTGGCCGTCACCACGATGACGCTCAGCGGCTGCTTGCCGTCGACGGCCAGGCGGGCGCGCAGTCCGGCGTCGATGGTTATGTGGGCTTCGCCGTTGACGCGCAGCGTCTCGTTCATGCCGGGAATGAGGAAGAGCAACCCTACCGATGGGTAACGAACGATGTTTTCCAGCGTGTCCAGCCGGTTGTTGCCTGGACGGTCAGGGATGGCGATAGTGGAACTGTCGAGGATAGCGGTGAAGCCGGGCTTGTCGCCCTTCGGGGTCACGTCGGCATTGCCGGCGCCGTCGGAGGAGCCGATCAGCACGAATGGGCTCTTGCCGATGAAGGAACGGCAGTGGCCACCGAGCGCCTTGAGTTCCTTGCGGATCGACCCGTCGGTCGGCCGCGGCGTCTTGTAGATCGTCCTCAACTCATCGCGCGTGGTGAGGAATTCCATGCCGCCCCCTCCCGGAACCTGCTCTATTTACTCGCCTGCTCTTCCTTAGTTTTTTCCTCCAGCGAGTGGCGCATGATCAGCGGCATCTGGCTGAAGGTGAAGAGAAGCGTGATCGGCATGATGCCCCAGACCTTGAAGGTAACCCAGGCATCCGTTGAAAAATTCCGCCACACGACTTCATTGACGAGGGCCAGGAAGAGGAAGAACAGGCCCCAGCGGAAGGTGAGCTTGCGCCAGCCTTCGGCATCGAGGCTGAAAGCCGAGTCGAAGACATAGCCAAGCAGCGACTTGCCGAAGAAAAGGCCGCCGAGCAGCACGCCGCCGAACAGCGTGTTGACGATGGTCGGCTTCATCTTGATGAAGACGTCGTCCTGCAAATAGAGCGTCAGCGCGCCGAAGATAAGGACGACGACGCCCGACACCAGCGGCATGATCGGCAAGGTGCGGGTGAGCAGCCACGAGGCGATCAGCGCCAACGCGGTGGCGGCCATGAACAGGCCGGTGGCGACGAAGATCGGGCCGCCGAGCTCGGCCAAGGCCGGAAATTTCTGCGCCAGCCATTCGCCGCGCGCATTGGCGAAGAAGAAGACCAGCAGCGGCCCGAGCTCGAGCACCAGCTTGAGCGGGGGGTTGATGCCCTCCTTCTTCTGTTTCTGCGGGTCGGACGGGTCGCGTTCGAGGATGTTCATGAAAGTCCTTGTTGTCCCGAAAGTCGGCGCTTTTGGGTCGTTCAAGCAACGCCGGCGATTGCCCTGGCGAATTCGCTGGCCGAGAAGGGTTCGAGGTCGTCGACCTGCTCGCCGACGCCGATGAAATAGACCGGCAATCTATGCTTGGCGGCGATCGCCACCAGAATACCGCCGCGCGCCGTGCCGTCCAGCTTGGTCATCACCAGGCCGTTGACGCCAGCGACGTTGCGGAAGATCTCGACTTGGCTGAGCGCATTCTGACCGGTGGTGGCGTCGACGGTCTGCAGCACGGTGTGCGGCGCCTCCGGATCGAGCTTGCCCAGCACGCGCACGACCTTTTCCAGCTCCGCCATCAGCTCGGTCTTGTTCTGCAGGCGGCCGGCCGTGTCGATGATCAGCACGTCGGAGCCTGCCTCCTTCGCCTTCTCGAAGGCATCGTAGGCGAGGCCGGCGGCGTCGGCGCCAAGCTTGGTGGCGATGACCGGCGACTTCGTGCGTTCGCCCCAGATCTTCAGCTGCTCGATGGCGGCCGCGCGGAACGTGTCGCCGGCCGCCAGCATGACCGAAAGCCCGCCTTCGGTCAGCTTGGCCGCCAGCTTGCCGATGGTCGTGGTCTTGCCGGTGCCGTTGACGCCGACGACCAGGATGACATGCGGCTTGTGGCTGAGATCGAGCTCGAGCGGCTTGGCGACCGGGGTCAGGACTTTTTCGACTTCCGCCGCCATCACGGCGCGGACCTCCGAGTCGGAAACGTCCTTGCCGTATCGGCTTGAGGCGAGAGAATCGGTGACGCGCAGCGCCGTCTCGACGCCAAGATCGGCGCGGATCAGCACGTCCTCCAGATCCTGCAGCGTGTCTTCGTCCAGCTTGCGCTTGGTGAAGACGCCGGCGATGTTGCCGGTGAGCTCGCGCGAGGAACGGGCAAGCCCGTCGCGCATGCGCTGGAACCAGGAGCGTCGCGGGGCCGGCTCCGGTGCCTTCTGCGGCTCGGCCTTCTGCTCGACCTTTTTGGCGACCGTCACCCTGCCGGCAGCGGGGGTCGGCGGCGGCGCGGGGACGGCTTCCGGCTCGGGCGCGATCTCGGCAAGGATCCGCCCCGGCTCGACCGGCGCAGCCTGGCGAATGGGAGGCAGGGCTTCCGCCGGCGGAGCTGGCTCCGGTGGCGGCAAATCCTCCGCAGGCTGACGCTGCGCCTCACCCTCATCCTCTCCCCGTGAAGAACGCGGAGAAGGGGGCGTCGGCGTTGGCGCTTCTTCCTTCTCCCCGTCACTATACGGGAAGAAGGTGCCGGCAGGCGGATGAGGCGCGGCGCCGACCTCTAAAGATGGCTCGATAGAAGGTGCCTCGCCCGGTGGAACTTCGATCGGCGCTGGCGCCTCGGCCGGGACTTCGCTGGGCGTCGTCGGCACTTCGACGGGCCCCGGCACCGGCTGCGGCTCCGGACGCGAAGGCTCGATCTCCGGCTCGGCCGGCGCGGGTGCAGGCACCTCCTGCGGTGCCGGCGCGGGCACCGGCTCAGGTGCAGGTTCGGGCGGAGCGGGCACTTCCTCGGGTGCCGGCGGCTGCGGCTGCTCCGGGGCGGGCCGCGGCTCTTCTTCCGGCTGGGGCTGCGGCAGCGGCTCCGGCTCGGATGGAACGACCGGCTCCGGTGCCGGCGGGATGACGGGTTCCGGCGCCGGCGGAATGTCCGGTGCGGGTTCGGGCTTCGGCTCCTCGGGAACCGGTTGTGGCGCAGGTCCTGCCTCCCCCTCGATGGGGGAGGTCCCGAGCGCAGCTCGAGGGTGATTGGCGCCGGCGTCGGCGCTGCGGAACGTAGGCTCCTGCTCGGTTTCCGGTTTCAGCGCCTCGAGCGCGTCCCATTTGATCGGCGGCAGGGGCGCGGTCTCGTCGACGCGCTCCTCGACGACTTCCTTCTTGCCGAACGAAAATATCTTCTTGAAGAAACCAGCCATACGTCTTGCAGTCTCAGGCGGCTTGCGCGGCGAGCGGCGCCGCGATCAGCCGGGCGCCGTCATGGCCGGTGACAACCGCCTCGACGATCTCGCTCGGCTGTCCAACGCCAATCGCGGCAAGCGTGAAACCTTCGGTTCGGCCTAGCCCATCGCGCTCGATCAGGATCGATTGCCGCGTGCCGGCAAGGGCGGCCAGATGGCGACGGTAGGCGGCCTCGCCGGCGGCGCGCAGCCTTGCGGCACGCTCTTTCACCACCTCGCGGCCAAGCTGCGGCATGCGCGCGGCGGGCGTGCCCTCGCGCGGGCTGAACGGGAAGACGTGGAGGTGCGTCAGGCCGCATTCCGCGACGATTTTCTCCGAGTTTTTGAACATCGCCTCGGTCTCGGTCGGGAAGCCGGCGATGATGTCGGCGCCGAAGACGATGCCGGGACGGAGCTTGCGCACGTCCTCGCAGAAGCGGATCGACTGATCGCGCAAATGCCGGCGCTTCATGCGCTTCAGGATCATGTCGTCGCCCGATTGCAGCGACAGATGCAAATGCGGCATCAGCCGCGGCTCGGTGGCAATCGCGTCGAGCAGCTCGTCGTCGGCTTCTATGGAATCGATCGACGACAGCCTCAGCCGCTTCACCTCGGGCACCTGTCGCAGGATCGTCTTCACCAGCTTCCCAAGTTTCGGGCTGCCCGGCAGGTCGGCGCCGAAGCTGGTCATGTCGACGCCGGTGAGCACGATCTCGGCATAGCCATTGGCTGCGAGACGCTTGACCTGCTCGACCACGGCGCCCATCGGCACCGAGCGCGAATTGCCGCGGCCGTAAGGAATGATGCAGAAGGTGCAGCGATGGTCGCAGCCATTCTGCACCTGCACGAAGGCGCGCGCCCGGCCCTCAATGGCGTCGACCATGTGGCTCGCCGTCTCGCGCACCGAGAAGATGTCGTTGACGCGCGCCTTCTCGGTATCGTTGACGCCGAAGTCCGGCAGCGCGCGGTAGGAGTTCGCCTTGAGCTTCTCCTCATTGCCGAGCACCAGGTCTACCTCGTCCATGGCGACGAAGTTCTGCGGCTCGGTCTGCGCGGCGCAGCCGGTGACGATGATGCGCGCTTCAGGGTTCTCGCGACGGGCCTTGCGGATCGCCTGCTTGGCCTGGCGCACGGCTTCGGCGGTGACGGCGCAGGTGTTGAAGATGACGGCGCCGCCTTCCAGCGCGCCGAGGCCGGCGCTTTCGGCCTCGCGGCGCATCACCTCCGATTCATAGGTGTTGAGGCGGCAGCCGAACGTGACCACGTCGATACCGTTGCCGATAGGCCCTTCGGGCGCCGGGCCCTTTTGAAGAGCGGACATCAGGCGGCGCTTTCGGTGTCGCGGGCCCAGGCGCCGGTCGAAGGGTCGAAGCTGCCGGAAAACTCCCATTCGGCGGCGCCGGTCAAAATGACGTGATCGTCGTCGCGCCACTCGACATTGAGCTCGCCGCCGCCGGGCGTGACCAGCGACACGCTGCGGCCGGTGCGCTTGGTGCGGGCGGCTGCCACCACGGCGGCGCAGGCCGCGGAGCCGCAGGCCTTGGTGAGACCCGCGCCGCGCTCCCAGGTGCGGATGATCATCGTCTCGGGCGAGGTGACCTGAGCGATGGTGATGTTGGCGCGCTCGGGAAAGATCGGATGGTTCTCGAGCAGCGGACCGAATCGGTCGAGCTCGTAGGACCAGACGTCGCGGTCGACCCAGAAGATCGCGTGCGGATTGCCCATCGAGACGACCGAAGGCGAATGCAGCACCGGCGCATCGATCGGGCCGATCTGCAGTTCGATCATGCGAGTGTCGCGGAACTCCTCGGCAAGCGGGATCTCCTGCCAGCCGAAACGCGGCTTGCCCATGTCGACCGAGATCGAGCCGTCGGCATGTTCCTGAGCATTGAGAATGCCGGCGCGGGTTTCGAAGGTGAAGGTCTTTTGGCCGGTCTCGGCCGCAAGCGCCTGCACGACGCAGCGCATGCCATTGCCGCAGGCCTGCGCACCGGTGCCGTCCGAATTCAAGATGTCGACGTAATAAGCAGTGCCGGTCGTGCGCGGATCATGGATCGCCATGATCTGATCGAACTTGGTCGCCGCGTCGGCATTGAGGGCAATCGCCGCGGCTGCGGTCACCTTGTCGCCACGGCCGCGCATATCGGCGACGATGATCTCGTTGCCGATGCCGTTCATCTTGGCGAATGGGGCAGTGCCTGCCATCTAACCGGTCGTTCCAATTCCGTTTGGCGCTATATGGCGGAAACGGGCGGGAATTACCAGTGCAACGCGACTCCCGGCCAGGACGCGGCTCTGGCCTGCCGCGGCGAATATGCGAGCTAAGTCACGGCGAAGACGCCGAGCACGATCAGCAGGAAGATGATCAGCACAATACCGATCAGTATGCGGGCACCTGTGGCGGCGGCGCCGGCGAGCGCGGGCATGCCAAGCAGGCTTGCCGCAGCGGCAACGATAAGAAGGATGATGATCCACTTGATCATGGAAAGCTCCGAGGCGGATTTGCGCTGTGCAACCAACGCGTTTGCCCGGGCTGGGTTCCTTAGCCAGGCGGCGGCACATCCCATGCTTCGCCCGGGCGCATGACGCGAAAACGCTTCGGCGAAATGCCTTCGGCCGTCAGTGCCTCGGCGAGCTTTTGCGCCGGTTCCTCGATCGGCTCGTCGGTGAGCTGAAAGGTGCCCCAGTGGCAGCCGGCAGCATGGACGGCGCCGCACAGCCTCATGCCCTGGACGGCTTCCGCCGGATTCTGGTGCTGCGGGGCCATGAACCAGCGCGGCTCATAGGCGCCGATCGGCAGGATGGCCAGCCGAAACCCGCCATGCTTTTCCGCCATTCGGCGGTAGTTGGTGCCGCCATGGAAGCCGGTGTCGCCGGCGAAATAGACCTTGCCGCCCGCCGTATCGACGACGAAGCCCGCCCACAGCGCCATGCGCCGGTCGCGCCCGCCGCGCGGCGACCAGTGATGCACCGGCTCGATGTGGATGATGCCGTCGCTGGCGACTTCGACGCTGTCGCCCCAATCATGTGCCGACACGCGCATGCCGGGCACGGCAGTGCCGATGATCGCATCGTTGCCGAGCGGCGTGATCACCATCGGGTCGTGGCTTTGCTTCAGCCGCTTGAGGGTCGCGAGGTCGAGATGGTCGTAGTGGTTGTGACTGAGCAGCACCAGGTCGATCGGCGGCAAGTCGCAAAAGGCGATGCCCGGCGCGTTGACCCGCTTCGGTCCGGCGAAGCCGAAAGGCGAGGCACGCTCGGACCAAACCGGGTCGGTCAGGATATTCAGGCCGGCTGTCTGGATGAGCAGCGAGGCGTGACCCACCATGGTGAGCCGAAGCGCGGCGCCTTCGATCCGTTGTTCGGGCTTCGCCTGCGGATATGGGCTCGGCCAGGCCGCCGGCCATTTCGAGCGCCCACCGCTCAATTGCCATTTCAGCAAATCGGTGAAGCGCGCCGGCGGCCTGCCGTCGGGATTGAAAAAGAGGCTGCCGTCGAAATGATCGCTGAGTGGGCCGCTATAGTAGCGGTTGGCTGCTCTTGTTCTTGCGGCCATCGTTTCTCCGCCCGCTCCCTGTCGCTTGTCCTGAAATAAGGACGCCGCCGCCTGGCGCAAGCATTTTGCTGGGGAATGCCAAGGGCCAACGGTCTGCTTCGACTAGGATCGACGATGTGGAGGAACAACACCGTGGCGAAGAAGCGGACCGGGACACCGTGGATGAAGGCCGAGGATTTCGGCCGCTCGCTGCCGCATGGGCTGGGCGTCAACTTGCTTGTCACCGACATGGCGGCGATGGAGGCTTTCTGCCGCGATGTGCTAGGCGCGCGCATCATCTATGCCGACGAGGATTTCGCGGCCATCGAGCTGCTGGGCTCGATCTTCATGCTGCATGCCGACCATTCCTATCTCGACAATCCGATGACCGGCGTCTTTGCCGGAGCCGAAACGCGTGGCGCCGGCATCGAGCTGCGCCTCTATGGCGCCGATCCGGATGCGGTCGAAAAAAAGGCGGCAGCACTCGGCCACATCGTGTTGGCCGGTTCGATCGACAAGCCGCATGGCTTGCGCGAATGCTATATCGTTGGTCCGGACGGGTATCTCTTCGTGCCCAGCGCGCCGCTGCAAGCCTGAAATTTCAAGACGTTACGGTCCAATTTCTCGACTGGCGCCCCGGTAAGGAAGGCCGTCGCGACAAATTTGCAACACCAGCTCCGAAAACCCTATTTTAACCATATCGGGTTGAAATTCTGCCACCTTCGCCATCTTGGTGAAGCGAGTGTTTACGCGGACGGCGCCCCCCACCGGATCCGACGGAGGTTGGAATGACTTTTTCGAAGACTGGCCTTTTGGCCGTATCGCTGGCCGCGCTCGTTGCGAGCGGCTGCTCGACCTCGCGCTTCTCATCGATGGACGATCAGCAGCCGGCGCCGCTCACGCCGGCGCCCTCCGGCACGGTGACGCAGAACCAGCTGCCGCCGCCGGCTGCTCCGGGCACCACCGACCCGTCGCAATTCCCCACCGCGCCGAAGAACAGTCAGATGGCTTCTCTGCCGCCGGACGGTTCGGCGCCCACGGGCGCTGCGGACCTGACCGCGGCCAGCGTCGCCGGCGTCTGGAATGTCAGTGTCTCCGGCCAGAGCTGCAAAGTGGCGACGCCGCAGACCAAGTTCGGCGCCGGCTACCGCGCCGGTCCGCTGCATTGCCCGGCTCCGATCGACGGCATCAAGTCGTGGAATGTCGCCGGCAAGCAGCTGACGCTCTACGACGAAAACGGCGGCACGCTGGCCAGGCTCTATTCCTCCGGCGGCGAAAAGTTCGACGGCCAGACTTCCAACGGCCAGCCGATCTCGCTTACAAGGTAGGGCGGACCCTCCCCTATTGTTTCACGCAGTTTCGGATGACAAGCCGCTTTCCGAAATTGCCCGAGAACGACGTGACCTATGCACCTGCGTGACGGCCTTCAGACGCATGCGACCGTCAGGCAGCGCTACGACCATCTGGTGGAAACCGGCGTGGTCGAACGCGATCCGGCGCAGGAGCGCGTCGTCGCCGCGCTCGACCGGCTGACCGACGAGATCTCCGCAAAAAGGCTGGCGCAGAAATCGAGCGCGCTGGGCTGGCTGTTCGCGCGCAGCAACAAGCCGCGCGAGGCCGTCAAGGGCATTTACATCCATGGCGGCGTCGGGCGCGGCAAGACGATGCTGATGGACATGTTCTTCGATCTCCTGCCGGTCAGGCGAAAGCGCCGCGTCCATTTCAACGATTTCATGGCCGACGTGCAGGACCGCATCCAAAAACACCGGGCGGCGCGCAAGAACGGCGATGTCAAGGAAGACGATCCGATCCCGCCGGTGGCGAGGGCGCTGGCCGAGGAGGCCTGGGTGCTGTGCTTCGATGAGTTTTCGGTCACCGACATTGCCGATGCCATGATCCTGTCGCGCCTGTTCTCGGCGCTGTTTTCCAAAGGCGTCGTGCTGGTCGCCACCTCCAACGTCGCGCCTCATGACCTTTATCGAGACGGCCTCAACCGGCAGCTTTTCCTGCCCTTCATCGGCCTGCTCGAACGTCATGCGCATGTGCTGACGCTGGATGCCGAAAAGGACTACCGGCAGGAAAAGCTCAACCGCTTGCCGATCTATGTCACGCCCGCCGACGCCGCGGCCGACCGCGCGCTCGACGACGCTTGGAAGACGATGACACATGGCAGGCCGACCGCGGCGATGACGCTGACGCTGAAAGGGCGTCAGCTCGTGGTGCCGCGCGCTGCCGGCGATGCCGCCCGTTTCTCCTTCGCCGATCTCTGCGAAAAGCCGCTCGGCGCGCGCGACTATCTGGCCATCGCCGACCGCTTCTCGACCGTCTTCATCGACCATGTGCCGGTGCTCGGCGAAGGCAAGCGCAACGAAGCCAAGCGTTTTATTCTGCTCATCGACACGCTTTACGACCACCACATGCGGCTGGTGATGAGCGCCGCCGCGCCCCCCGAGGGGCTCTACACCGCCAGGCGCGGCACGGAAGTCTTGGAATTCGAGCGCACTGCCTCGCGACTGATCGAAATGCAGAGCCGCGACTGGCTGGAAGGCTGGGCGGAGAGGCGGCAAGTCGGGGCGGAACCCGCGGAGGCGCGGCAGGCGTGAACGTAGCCGCCTGGAGTCGTCATCCTTAGACAGAGCGACGCGAAGCGATAAGCGCTTCGTCGCTTGAATGCGCACCTGCCAAACCGCTCGGCCGCCCCACTTGCCTCTGTCCGCCCCTCCTAAAATCACAACGGCGTCATCGCCGGGATGAAGGCCTTCTGATTTCATCGTTTATTGTATAAATTCTGGTCAGTTAGCTCGAAAATTTTGACGTTTACGTAATTCCCAATGCATCTAACCGATTGAAAACACTGGGTGCAAAATAACCGTTTGAATTTACTCCATGCCGGAGCTATTGGGTTCGGCGAAATCCCGCGGTTTCCCGCATTCCTTCCGGCCCCCGGCCCCCGTCACGGCACCGTCACAGACAAAGGGAAAACATCCTGACATGGCACGCAACAAGATAGCGCTCATCGGCTCGGGCATGATCGGCGGCACGCTCGCCCATATGATCGGCCTGAAGGATCTCGGCGACGTGGTGCTGTTCGACATCGCCGAGGGCATTCCGCAGGGCAAGGGTCTCGACATCGCCCAGTCCTCGCCGGTCGACGGATTTGACTCCAGACTGACAGGCGTCAACGACTATGCCGGCATCGAGGGCGCAGATGTCTGCATCGTCACCGCCGGCGTGCCGCGCAAGCCCGGCATGAGCCGCGACGATCTTCTCGGCATCAATCTCAAGGTCATGGAACAGGTCGGCGCGGGTCTCAAGAAATACGCGCCGAAGGCGTTCGTCATCTGCATCACCAACCCGCTCGATGCCATGGTCTGGGCGCTGCAGAAGTTTTCGGGCCTGCCGACCAGCCATGTCATCGGCATGGCCGGCGTGCTGGACAGCGCCCGCTTCCGCTACTTCCTGGCGGAAGAGTTCAAGGTCTCGGTCGAGGACGTCACCGCCTTCGTGCTCGGCGGCCATGGCGATTCGATGGTACCGATGATCCGCTATTCGACCGTGTCGGGCATCCCGCTGCCCGACCTCGTCAAGATGGGCTGGACCTCCAAGGAGAAGCTCGACCAGATCGTGCAGCGCACTCGCGACGGCGGCGCCGAGATCGTCGGACTCTTGAAGACCGGCTCAGCCTATTACGCGCCGGCGGCCTCGGCCATCGCCATGGCCGAATCGTACCTGAAAGACAAGAAGCGCGTGCTGCCCTGCGCGGCGCACCTGTCCGGCCAGTACGGCGTCAAGGGGACCTATGTCGGCGTCCCCGTGGTGATCGGCGCCGGCGGTGTCGAGCGCGTCATCGAGATCGACCTCTCCAAGGCCGAGCAGAAGATGTTCGACAATTCGGTGGCGGCCGTGCAGGGCCTCACCGAGGCCTGCACCAAGATCGCCCCGCATCTCGCCGGCAAGTAATCGTCCTTCTCCGGAGACCAAGCGCATGAACATCCATGAATATCAGGCCAAGGCGCTGCTGAAGTCGTTCGGCGCCCCCGTCGCAAGCGGCGTTCCGGTGTTCAAGGCAAGCGAGGCGGAAGCCGCCGCCAAGACGCTGCCCGGCCCGCTCTATGTGGTGAAGAGCCAGATCCATGCCGGCGGCCGCGGCAAGGGCAAGTTCAAGGAACTGCCTGCCGACGCCAAGGGCGGCGTTCGGCTGGCGAAGTCGGCGGCGGAAGTGATCGCCAACGCCAATGAGATGCTCGGTCATACGCTGGTCACCAAGCAGACCGGACCCGCCGGCAAGCAGGTCAATCGCCTCTATATCGAGGACGGCGCCGATATCGACCGTGAGCTCTATCTGTCGATCCTGGTCGACCGTTCGGTCGGGCGCATCGCCTTCGTCGTCTCGACCGAGGGCGGCATGGATATCGAGGCGGTGGCGCATGACACGCCGGAGAAGATCCTCACCGTCGCCATCGATCCGGAAAAGGGCGTGACGGCCGATGATGTGAAGAAGCTCAACGCCGCGCTGAAGCTGGACGGCGATGCGGCGCAAGACGGCGACACGCTGTTCCCGCTGCTCTACAGGGCCTTCGTCGAGAAGGACATGAGCCTGCTCGAGGTCAATCCGCTGATCGTCATGAAGAACGGCCGGCTGCGCGTGCTGGACGCCAAGGTGTCGTTCGACAACAACGCTCTCTTCCGCCATCCCGACGTGATGGAGCTGCGCGACACCACCGAAGAGGACGAGAAGGAGATCGAGGCGTCGAAATACGACCTCGCCTATGTCGCGCTCGAGGGCAATATCGGCTGCATGGTCAACGGCGCCGGCCTCGCCATGGCGACGATGGACATCATCAAGCTCTACGGCGCCGAGCCGGCCAATTTCCTCGATGTCGGCGGCGGTGCTTCAAAGGAGAAGGTGACGGCGGCGTTCAAGATCATCACCAAGGATCCGGCGGTCGAAGGCATCCTGATCAACATCTTCGGCGGCATCATGAAGTGCGACGTCATCGCCGAGGGTGTGATCGCCGCGGTCAAGGAAGTGGGGTTAAAGGTG
Source organism: Mesorhizobium sp. M1A.T.Ca.IN.004.03.1.1 (assembly GCF_003997555.1). Classification (NCBI taxonomy): domain Bacteria; kingdom Pseudomonadati; phylum Pseudomonadota; class Alphaproteobacteria; order Hyphomicrobiales; family Phyllobacteriaceae; genus Mesorhizobium; species Mesorhizobium sp. M1A.T.Ca.IN.004.03.1.1. The sequence continues at coordinate 199,413 of NZ_RZTV01000005.1, forward strand.
CCGCTGGTGGTGCGGCTGGAAGGCACCAATGCCGAGCTCGGCAAGAAGATCATCAATGACAGCGGCCTGAACGTCGTGTCGGCAGACGACCTCGACGACGCGGCCAAGAAGATCGTCAAGGCGGTGAAGGGCTAAACGGCTGTGGAACAGGACGCCACGCAAAGCTTGCTTGGATACGTCATTGCATGGCTGCCGATGGCGATTTTCCTGGTGATCTGGATCTGGGGTCTCGTCACTCTAAAGCAGTATGTGCGAGCCCGGGAACTTGCCGGCCATGACAACGCGACCGCTATTCGTGAGCTCGTCGAGACGAATCGGGAAATTGTAGCCGTGCTGCGTGACCTGAAGTCGGAACTTCAGGGGCGGAGGTCATAGGATGCCTCCGCGCAAGATAAACCTGGTCGAGGCGGCGGATGCGAAGATCGCCAAGGTCTTCGATCCGCACATCGCCGGCGACGTCAATGACAGCCAGGCCAAGGTCGCCAAGTTCGGCGAGGTTTTCGACTGGCACGCGCATGATCACGAGGACGAGGCCTTCCTCGTGCTGCGCGGCAAGATCGCCATCGATTTCCGCGATGGACCGGTCGAGCTCGGCGAGGGCGATTTCATTGTCGTGCCGCGCGGCGTCGAGCATCGGCCGCGTTCGCTGACTATCGAGCCCGTGGTGCTTATGTTCGAGCCGGCGACCACCCTCAACACCGGCAATGCCCAAAGCGACCTCACCGTCACCGATCTGAAGCGGCTCTGAGCCATGAACGCGACGCCTTTCTCATCCCTCTCGGCCGATCACCAGCGCCTGCAGGCGCTGGTCGGCGCGTGGCGTGGCGAGGAAGATGTCGCGGCGACGCAATGGACCGATGCCGGCGCCGCGACTTCGGAAGTGCTTGCGGACGCGCAGTTCGGCGGCCAGTTCGTGGTCCAGCGCTACCGCCAGCGCCGCGACGGTACGATCTCGTTCGGCGCGCATAATGTGTTCGGCTTCGATCAGCCGAACGACGTCGTCACCATGCATCAGTTCGACTCGATGGGTTTCGTGCCGGTCTCACCGGCTACGGGCACATGGAACGGCAACGAGCTTGTGCTGGAACGGTCGTCGCCGCGCGGCTCGGCTCGCGTGACTTACAGCTTTGACGGCACTGATACTTACCGCATGCGATTGCACTTCAAGCCCGCCGGCAGCGACGCCTGGCAAGACATGGTGAGCGGCCTCTACGGGCGCGTTTCGCCTTCCTCGATCAACGGTTTTTAAAAAAGGGGCGCGATGTCCATTCTCGTCGACAAGAATACCAAGGTGCTGGTGCAGGGCCTGACCGGCAAGACCGGCACCTTCCATACCGAGCAGGCGCTGGCCTATCACGCCACCAAGATGGTTGGCGGCGTCCATCCGAAGAAGGGCGGCGAGACCTGGACCGGCGCGAAGGGAGAGACCCTGCCGATCTTCGCCACCGTCGCCGAGGGCAAGGAGAAGACCGGCGCCACCGCCTCCGTCATCTATGTGCCGCCGGCAGGCGCGGGCGAAGCGATCATCGAGGCGATCGAGGCCGAGATCCCGCTGATCGTCTGCATCACCGAGGGCATCCCGGTTATGGACATGGTCAAGGTCAAGGCGCGGCTCGACCGCTCCTCCTCGCGGCTGATCGGCCCGAACTGCCCGGGAGTTTTGACCCCCGACGAATGCAAGATCGGCATCATGCCCGGCAACATCTTCCGCAAGGGCTCGGTCGGCGTTGTTTCCCGCTCGGGAACGCTTACCTATGAAGCGGTCTTCCAGACCAGCAATGTCGGCCTCGGCCAGACCACTGCTGTCGGCATCGGCGGCGACCCGGTCAAGGGCACCGAGTTCATCGACGTGCTCGAGATGTTCCTCGCCGACGACGAGACCAAGTCGATCATCATGATCGGCGAGATCGGCGGCTCGGCCGAGGAAGACGCCGCGCAGTTCTTGAAGGACGAGGCAAAGCGCGGCCGCAAGAAACCGATGGCGGGCTTCATTGCCGGGCGCACGGCGCCCGCCGGCCGCACCATGGGCCATGCGGGCGCGGTGATCTCCGGCGGCAAGGGCGGCGCGGAAGACAAGATCGCGGCGATGGAATCGGCCGGCATCAAGGTTTCGCCGTCACCGGCGCGGCTCGGCACGACGCTGGTCGAGGCGATCAAAGGTTAAGGGCGTAGGGAGTAACCGAATAGGGCAGCAGGGAAAGATCAGCGGCAAAAATGCCCTACTCCCCTACTGCCTTACTCCCCTACTCCCTTCCATAAAAGGAGACGGAGCCAGGCTCCGCAGACGAAAATGGCAAGACAAGATCAGGCCAACGACCAATTCTCGCTCACCTCGTTCCTTTATGGCGGCAATGCCGACTATATCGACGCGCTCTATGCCGCCTATGAGGACAACCCCGGCTCCGTCGATCCGGAATGGCAGGACTTCTTCGCCGCGCTGAAGGACGACGCGGGCGACGTGCGCAAGAACGCCAAGGGCGCTTCCTGGGCGAAGCCGTCCTGGCCGATGCAGGCCAATGGTGAGCTGGTTTCGGCGCTCGACGGCAATTGGGGCCTGGTCGAAAAGCACATCGAAAAGAAGGTGAAGGAAAAGGCGGTCGTCAACGGCGCGGCCCTTTCCGATGCGGACGTTCACCAGGCGACGCGCGATTCCGTGCGTGCCATCATGATGATCCGCGCCTTTCGCATGCGCGGCCACCTGCACGCCAATCTCGACCCGCTGGGCATCGCCAAGCCGCTTGAGGACTATAACGAGCTGTCGCCGGAGAATTACGGCTTCACCGAAGCCGACTACGACCGGCCGATCTTCCTCGACAATGTGCTGGGGCTCGAGTTCGGCACCATCCGGCAGATGCTGGATATCCTCACCCGCACCTATTGCTCGACGCTTGGCGTCGAGTTCATGCACATCTCCGACCCCGAGGAGAAGGCCTGGATCCAGGCGCGCATCGAGGGCGCCGACAAGGAGATCACCTTCACCGCCACCGGCAAGAAGGCGATCCTGTCGAAGCTGGTCGAGGCCGAAGGCTTCGAGCAATTTATCGACGTCAAGTACAAGGGCACCAAGCGCTTCGGCCTCGACGGCGGCGAGTCGCTGATCCCGGCGCTGGAGCAGATCATCAAGCGCGGCGGCCAGCTCGGCCTGAAGGAGGCCGTGCTCGGCATGGCCCATCGCGGCCGCCTCAACGTGCTTTCGCAGGTCATGGCCAAGCCGCACCGCGCCATCTTCCATGAGTTCAAGGGCGGCTCGGCCGCTCCCGACGATGTCGAGGGCTCGGGCGACGTGAAGTACCATCTCGGCGCCTCCTCGGACCGCGAGTTCGACGGCAACAAGGTGCACCTGTCGCTGACCGCCAACCCCTCGCATCTGGAAATCGTCGACCCGGTGGTGATGGGCAAAGCGCGCGCCAAGCAGGACCAGCTCGCCGGCCGCGAGCGCGGCGAGATCGTGCCGCTGTCCGAGCGAGCCAAGGTGATGCCGCTGCTGCTGCATGGCGACGCGGCGTTCGCCGGCCAGGGCGTGATCGCGGAGATGTTCGGGCTCTCCGGCCTGCGCGGCCACCGCGTCGCCGGCACGCTGCACTTCATCATCAACAACCAGATCGGCTTCACGACCAATCCGCGCTTCTCGCGTTCCTCGCCCTATCCGTCGGATGTGGCGAAGATGATCGAAGCGCCGATCTTCCACGTCAACGGCGACGATCCGGAAGCGGTGGTGCATGCCGCGAAGGTGGCGACGGAATTCCGCATGAAGTTCCACAAACCGGTGGTGGTGGACATGTTCTGCTACCGCCGCTTCGGCCACAATGAAGGCGACGAGCCGTCCTTCACGCAGCCAATCATGTACCGCAACATCCGCAGCCATAAGACGGTTGTGCAGGTCTATGCCGATCGGCTGATCGCCGAGGGTCACATCACCCAGGCCGAGGTCGACAAGATGCGGGCCGACTGGCGCGCGCATCTGGAACAGGAGTGGGAAGTCGGCCAGTCCTACAAGCCGAACAAGGCCGACTGGCTTGACGGCGCCTGGTCCGGCCTGCGCACGGCCGACAACCAGGACGAACAGCGGCGCGGCAAGACCGCGGTGCCGGTCCGCACGCTGAAGGAAATCGGCAAGAAGCTGACCGAGGTGCCGAAGGATTTCGAGGCGCACAAGACGATCCTGCGCTTCCTCGAGAACCGCCGCCAGGCGATCGAATCCGGCGACGGCATCGACTGGTCGACCGCCGAGGCGCTGGCCTTCGGCGCCATCCTGCTCGACGGCAATCCGATCCGGCTCTCCGGCCAGGATTCGGAGCGCGGCACCTTCTCGCAGCGCCATTCCGTGCTCTACGACCAGCGTGACGAGACGCGCTACATTCCACTCAACAATCTGTCTGCGGCCCAGGCCGGCTACGAAGTCATCAACTCGATGCTCTCGGAAGAGGCGGTGCTCGGCTTCGAATATGGCTACAGCCTTGCCGAGCCCAAGGCGCTGACGCTTTGGGAAGCGCAGTTCGGCGATTTCGCCAACGGCGCCCAGGTGGTGTTCGACCAGTTCATCTCGTCCGGTGAGCGCAAGTGGCTGAGAATGTCGGGCCTCGTCTGCCTCCTGCCGCACGGCTATGAAGGCCAGGGGCCGGAACATTCCTCGGCCCGCCTCGAACGCTTCCTGCAGCTCTGCGCCGAGGACAACATGCAGGTGGCGAACGTCACGACGCCGGCTAACTATTTCCACATCCTGCGCCGGCAGTTGAAGCGCGACTTCCGCAAGCCGCTGATCCTGATGACGCCGAAGTCGCTGCTGCGCCACAAGCGGGCGGTGTCGACGCTGTCGGAGATGGCGGGCGAAAGCTCGTTCCACCGACTGTTGTGGGACGATGCGCAGCTCTTGGCCGACCAGCCGATCAAGCTCGTGAAGGATTCCAAGATCCGCCGTGTCGTGCTCTGCTCCGGCAAGGTCTATTACGACCTCTACGAGGAGCGCGAGAAGCGCGGCATCACCGACATCTACCTGTTGCGCGTCGAGCAGCTCTACCCGTTCCCGGCCAAGGCGCTGATCACCGAGCTGTCGCGTTTCCGCAACGCCGAGATGGTGTGGTGCCAGGAGGAGCCCAAGAACATGGGCGCCTGGTCGTTCATCGATCCTTATCTCGAATGGGTGCTGGCGCATATCGACGCCAAGCATCAGCGGGTGCGCTATACCGGCCGGCCGGCCTCGGCCTCGCCGGCCACCGGGCTGATGTCGAAGCATCTCAGCCAGCTTTCCGCCCTGCTCGACGACGCGCTGGGCGAATAAGCAGACCCGGACCAAACAGACCTCAAGAAGACAAGAGAACGGACAGGCACAATGGCTACCGAAATCCGCGTCCCCACTCTCGGCGAATCCGTCACCGAGGCGACCGTCGGCAAGTGGTTCAAGAAGGTCGGCGACGCGATCGCCGCCGATGAGCCGCTGGTCGAGCTCGAAACCGACAAGGTGACGGTGGAGGTGCCCGCCGCGGGCGCCGGGACGCTCTCCGAGATCACCGTCAAGGAAGGCGAGACGGTCAATGTCGGGGCGCTGCTCGGCTCGATTTCGGCCGGCGGCGCAGCCGCCGCTCCCGCCACCAAGCCGCAGGCGGTGGCGCAGGCGTCCAGTCCGGACGCCGCATCCACGACCAAGCAGGCCGCCGCCGAAACCGCCAAGATGGCCGGCGACGCCGGGCCGGTCGAGCCGCGCACCATGCCGCCGGCGCCGGCCGCGGCCAAACTGATCGCCGAGCACAACCTCTCGGTCGAGCAACTGACGGGCTCCGGCAAGCGCGGCCAGGTGCTGAAGGGCGACGTCCTCGATGCCATCGCCAAGGGCGCGCCCTCGCAGCCGGCCGAGACGCCGAAAGCGGCTCCTGCTCCTGCTCCCGCACCGGTCGCGGCCCGCGCGCCGTCGACGGCCGACGATGCTTCGCGCGAGGAGCGCGTGCGCATGACCAAGCTGCGCCAGACGATCGCGCGCCGGCTCAAGGAGGCGCAGTCGACCGCCGCCATGCTCACCACCTTCAACGAGGTCGACATGAGCGCGGTGATGGCGCTGAGGGCCAAGTACAAGGACGTGTTCGAGAAGAAGCATGGCGTGAAGCTCGGCTTCATGGGCCTCTTCACCAAGGCCGTCACCCATGCGCTGAAGGAGATCCCGGCGGTCAATGCCGAGATCGACGGCGCCGACATCATCTACAAGAACTTTGCGCATGTCGGCGTCGCCGTCGGCACCGACAAGGGCCTGGTGGTCCCGGTCGTGCGCGATGCCGACCAGATGTCCATCGCCGAGATCGAGAAGGAGATCGGCCGGCTGGGCCTCGCCGCGCGCGACGGCAAGCTTTCGGTTGCCGACATGCAGGGCGGCACCTTTACGATCTCCAACGGCGGCGTCTACGGATCGCTGATGTCGACGCCGATCCTCAATGCGCCGCAGTCCGGTATCCTCGGCATGCACAAGATCCAGGAGCGGCCGGTGGTGGTCGGCGGCCAGATCGTCATCCGCCCGATGATGTATCTGGCGCTCAGCTACGACCACCGCATCGTCGACGGCAAGGAAGCGGTGACCTTCCTCGTCCGCGTCAAGGAAAGCCTGGAGGATCCCGAGCGGCTGGTGCTCGATCTCTGAGTGATCCGAGATGGCCGAGTCAGCCGAGCCAATCGACCTGTTCGAGCTTCTGACGACAGGTCGGGCCGGACCAATCGAGCTTGGCAAAAGCACCCGTGAAACGGTTCGAGGCTTGATCGATCCGGAGAACGTCCGGGCGGATAATTACTATCGCCACGATGATGCCGAGTCGGCTTGGTGCATCTACGGTCGCAATTGCGAGTTTTTCTTCAGCCCCGATCTTCGACTGAGATCGATTAGCGTCGACCCCGTCTTCGGTAGATTGCGGTCCGGCGGAATGATGGCAACTTGGTATGGCCATCTCGATCTTGATGTGGGCCGGCATCCCGTGACTTTTGCAGGCGCAAAGCCGATAGAAATACATACCTTGCCCAAGGCATTGCAGTTCCTGAACAAGAGCGAGTTCAAATGGGCAATCGGAGGCGGTCGCGAGCGCGACGTCTTTATCGAGCTGGCGGAGAGTTCTCGCGTCCTGACCCTCAAGTATGAGGTGAACGCGATTCCGGTCGACCGGAAGGACAATGCCGCGTTCGAGATAGATTATTTTCTTTCGACGGTCTTCATCCTCGATCAAGCTGTTCAAGGCGGATAGCGGTGACGATCTGCTCTTACTTGTCCGAAAGTCTTTCGACCGCATCGATAGCGGCCGGCGTGATGTTGATCCCGGCGGTCGGCCAGGCCGCCTGCCCGATCCAGCTCGCCGTCTATGGCGAGGCGAAAAGCGGGGCCGAGATCGACTTCACCCCGACGGGTGCCTCGGCGACGATCACCAACACATTCCGCATGATGCTCGACAACAATACCGTGCTCGACGGCATCGCCATGTGGACCGAGGGCTCCGCCGGGCGGCCGCACGGCTCGCTGATGTACAAATGCCCGACCGGCGACGTCACCGGCGAGGAGCTCGCCGCCTGCACGGTCTGGGAAGGCGTGATCTATAGCGCCGATGAGAAGGGCGTCGTGGGTCTGCTGCCGTCCGAGGGCGCGGATGCGCCGAAGAGCCTGATCTTTCCCGATCTCGGACCGTCGCTCGAAATGTCAGCCGCTTACGGTCCGGCGGGCTTCTCAAAAGTACCGTGGGACGTCTTTGCCCTGAAAGGCTGCCAGGAATGAATGCCGACAAGAAGACGCTGCTGGTCACCGGCGGCAGCCGCGGCATCGGCGCCGCGATCTGCCGGCAGGCCAGTCGGGCCGGCTATCGGGTGGCGATCAACTATGTCTCCAACCGGGCCGCCGCCGATGCGCTCGTCGCCGAGCTCGAAGCCGCGGGCGGCGAGGCCTTCGCGGTCAGGGGCGATGTCGGCAACGAGGCCGACGACATCGCGATGTTCGAAACGGTGGACCGGGCTTTCGGCCGGCTCGACGCCTTCGTCAACAATGCCGGCATCGTCGACATCAAGGCGCGTGTCGACGAGATGAGCGCCGAGCGGGTCGAGCGCATGATGCGCATCAACGTCGTCGGCTCCTTCCTCTGCGCCCGCGAGGCTGTCAAGCGCATGTCGACCCGTCACGGCGGCAAGGGCGGCGCCATCGTCAATCTTTCCTCGGCGGCGGCAAGACTGGGCTCGCCCGGCGAATATGTCGACTACGCCGCTTCCAAGGGCGCGATCGACACGCTGACCGTTGGTCTGGCGCGCGAGGTGGCGCTGGAAGGCATCCGCGTCAATGCCGTCAGTCCAGGCATCACCGAAACCGACATCCATGCCTCCGGCGGCCAGCCGGAGCGCGTGGCGCGGATGCAGGATCTGCTGCCGCTGAAGCGTGCGGGCACGGCCGACGAGGTCGCGAGCGCGGTTCTCTACCTTTTGTCGGACGCGGCCTCCTATATAACGGGCGCGATCCTGAATGTGAGCGGCGGCCGCTGAAGGCCAGACCAGAAGGACACCATCATGGCTTATGACGTCGTAATCATCGGATCGGGACCGGGCGGCTATGTCTGCGCCATCAAGTCGGCACAGCTCGGCCTGAAGACGGCGGTGGTCGAGAAGAACGTCACCTTCGGCGGCACCTGCCTCAACATCGGCTGCATCCCGTCGAAAGCCCTGCTCCACGCCTCCGAGACGTTCGCCGAAGCCGGTCATGCCTTCGATATGCTCGGCATCGAGGTCGGCGCGCCAAAACTCAATCTGAAGAAGATGCTGGCGCATAAGGATGCGACCGTGGCCTCCAACGTCAACGGCGTCGCTTTTCTCTTCAAGAAGAACAAGATCGACTCTTTCCGCGGCACCGGCAAGGTGATCGGCGCCGGCAAGGTGTCGGTCACCGGCGAGGACGGCAAGGTCGAGGAGATAGAGACCAAGAACATCGTCATCGCCACCGGTTCCGATGTCGCCGGCATTCCGGGTGTCAAGGTCGACTTCGACGAGAAGGTGATCGTGTCCTCGACCGGCGCGCTGTCGCTGGCCAAGGTGCCGGGCAGTCTTGTGGTGGTCGGCGGCGGCGTCATCGGGCTCGAGCTCGGCTCGGTCTGGGCCAGGCTCGGCGCCAAGGTCACCGTCGTCGAGTTCCTCGACACCATCCTCGGCGGCATGGATGGCGAGGTCTCGAAGCAATTCCAGCGGCTGCTGTCCAAGCAAGGGTTCGAATTCAAGCTCGGCGCCAAGGTCACCGGCGTCGCCAAATCCAAGGAGGGCGCCAGCGTGACGTTCGAGCCGGTCAAGGGCAGCGCGGCGGAAACCATCGAGGCCGATGTCGTGCTGGTCGCGACCGGACGGCGCCCCTACGCCGACAGCCTTGGATTGAAAGACGCCGGCGTCGAGATGGACGAGCGCGGCCGGGTCAAGACCGACGGGCATCTGAGGACCAACGTGCCCGGCATCTATGCCATCGGCGACGTCATTGCCGGGCCGATGCTGGCGCACAAGGCCGAGGACGAGGGCGTGGCGGTAGCCGAGACGATCGCCGGCCAGGCCGGTCATGTGAACTATGACGTTATCCCGAGCGTCGTCTACACCAGCCCCGAAATCGCCTCGGTCGGCAAGACCGAAGAGGAGCTTAAAAAGGCCGGCATCGACTACAAGGTCGGCAAGTTCCCTTTCAGCGCCAATGGCCGCGCGCGGGCCATGCTGCACACCGACGGCTTCGTGAAGATCCTCGCCGACAAGACGAGCGACCGCGTGCTCGGCGTTCACATCGTCGGCTTCGGCGCCGGCGAGATGATCCACGAGGCGGCGGTGCTGATGGAGTTCGGCGGCTCCTCGGAAGACCTCGCCCGCACCTGCCATGCCCACCCGACCATGTCGGAGGCAGTCAAGGAAGCGGCATTGGCCACGTTCTTCAAGCCGATCCATATTTAGGTGCTCGTCACGCGCCGGCGCCGAAAGCCCATCGTCATCCTAGGACGAAGCAAGGAGCGAAGCGACGCGCGCAGACCCGAGGATGACGAAGGGTGTAGTTGCTACCAAACAAAACGGCCCGCCTTCGGCGGGCCGTTCGTCGTGGAGCTATAGCCTGATCACGGAGACGGCGCAGGTGCCGGAGCCGGGGGAGGCGTCGGAGTGGGCGCGGGTGCCGGGGCTGGCGTAGGAGCTGGAGCAGGCGTTGCGGGCGCTGGTTCAGGCGTTGCAGGCGCCGGGGCCGGCGTCGTCGCGGCCGGCGGCTCGGAAGTCGCCGGGGCCTGCTCGCCGCCGGTTCTGCCAAAAACATAATACGCAACAATGGCCAGGATAATGACAACTAGGGCGATCAGCCACCCGCTGCCGCCACCACCGCCCCTCGAGGGCGGCGTGCTCGACGGGGTGTAGGGGTCGTTAGGGTTCGCCATGAAACGTGTCCTCCTTGGAATGAAAGGCATCAAATAGCAGCCATCAACGCGCGGATCCCCCAATGGGTTTCACGCAGGCGGACGGAAAGCGCTGAAAAACCGGCATTTTCCGCTCCCCAGCCGCCAGACGACTCAGTTGACGGCGGTAACACTATACCCCGCTTTGCGGAAATCTTCGACCAGTCCGTCAGGGCCGGGCAAATGCAGCGCGCCGACCGCCATGAAGGCATTGCCCCTGGCCAGAATCGGCATGGCATGCGCGACCATGACCTTGTTGCGGCTGGTGATCATGGTCTGCTCAAAGGCGGCATAGCCGGCCTGGTCGTCCGCCGTGTCGGGCAGCACGGTGCGAAACAGCGGCCAGAACATGCCGACCTCGCCGCGTTGATAGAGCACGATCATGGTTTCGTTGACGTCGTTCACCTTGTCGCCGAGCTTCAGCGTCTCGACCAACCCCTTCATGTGGTAGGCGAGCGGCAGCGAAGCCATGGCGCGCAACTGGTCGACGGCGGTTTCCAACCCCTCGACGTCCTTGCCGGACGCTTTGGCGTCGGCGGCCAGCTTGACGTCCAGCACCGGCGCGCCGGCGCTCTGGCGCGCCACCTCGCAGGCCGGCAGCGCCACCATGGCCGACAGGATCCACGGCTTCATCTTGGCCACCGTCAGAGGCGGAATGCCGCGTGCATCGAGCCCCTTGTTCAGTACTGCCGCATCCTCGGGCGACAGCAGCGAGGACAGCGTCGTGTTGTCCGTGAACATCATCAGGCCAGGCTCGGCGGCCATGGCGGCCATCATCTTGGCCTTGTCGAGGGCGTCGGTGGTTTCGATGATGATGGTGTCGGCGCCTTCATAGGCTTTTTGGGCCGCGGCAGGCAGCGTGGTGACGCGCGCGTCCGTCATGTGCATGGTGCCGAAGAGATAGGACGGCTCCTCGCCCGGTTTCTCGAGTTTCCACAACAGCCCCCGGCCGTTTGGAACGGCGGCGGCTTCGGTCTCGACCTTCTTGAAGGCGGCGGGATCGCTCTTTGCAAGACCCGCCAGCAGGTCGCTGCCGCCGCAGGCGGGCGCTTCGGCATGCGCGCGGCCGGCCAGCAGCAGCACGAGCAGGAACGAAAGGAAAAACAGCAGGTTGAGCGCTGCGAGCAGCTTCAACGAGACGAGGGCCGCGCGGTCGGCGATGGCGATAACGCGTTTCATGGCAAGCTTCTTAAGCGCAAAAAGCGGCAAAACGGTTAATCGAGAGCCGAAATTGTTGTCGACCGGCTCGGATTCCCGGCGGCAGCGTTAGACGGGTGGCCCGGCGCCGATGGAAGGCCGTGGCTGATCTGCCGCCAGTTTCGATGATCCCCGCGGTCGAGCGGCCCAACTGGTTGCTGGATCTGACGGGAGAGATTGCGCCGAAAACGCCGATCCCCTAGATCATGCGACCGTAAAGCGCCCGGCAGGGGACCCCGTGTGATCATCGACAACGCCGCCTTCGAGCGCTACCGGCGCTCGCCGAACGAGAAAACCACCCTGCTCCGGCTCCTGCTCGGAACGGCGATCGTCGTTCTCTTCTGGCTCGCCGTGACGCTGGTCGTGCTCGTCGCCGGCACCGCCGCCTTCATCGTCTTGCGCCTCCCGGGCCCGGCGACCGGACAGCCGATCCAGGATTTCCTTGCCTCTCCCGCCGGCATCCTCACCGCGCTGGCGTCCTTTGCCGGCATCTGGATCGGTCTTTGGGCCGCGATGCGTTTCGTTCATGGCGAGCCGCTCTCGGCGCTGATCGGCCCAGACCGCCGCATCTCGCGCGGCGGGTTTCTCAAAGGCCTGGTCGCGGTTCTGACAACCTCCTTGTTCTCCGAGGTGCTGCTTTATTGGCTGCAGCCGGAGATCGTCCGCGGATCGATCGCGTTCTCGTCCTGGCTGCTCTTGCTTCTCGCGATCGTGCCGCTCGCCTTTCTGCAGACCTCATCGGAGGAGGCTCTGTTCCGTGGCTATCTGCTGCGTGGCCTCGCCAGCCGCTTTGGCAGCCCGCTGATCTGGGCCGCGCTGCCGGGGCTTCTGTTCACCGCGTTGCATTGGAGCCCGGCCTCGACGCTTGCCATCAATGCCAGCGTGCTGGTCTCGATCGCCGCCTTCGCGCTGCTGCTGACGCTGCTGGTCTATGTGACCGGCAATCTCGGCGCTGCATTCGGCGCCCATCTCGGCAACAATCTGATCGGCTTCCTGCTGATCTCGCACCAGCAGAGCTACAATTCCTTCGCCCTGTTCAACGCCAAGCCGCTGGAAGGCCCCGGCTGGACCAATTGGGACGCCGTTCTCATCGCCGCGATCGGCATCGTAAGCACGCTGCTGACGATGCTCCTGCTTCTGCATCGCCGCTCCCCCCTGAAGGTCGGGCCGGACGAGCCATGATCCAAAAAAGCGGAAACCGGTTTCTTGATCAAACCGTGGTCAACCAGAAAACCGATGGGCTCGCCTGATGCGCATCACGCTGGTGGCGGAACGCACCATTCCCTGCAAAGGCTATGGCGGCACTGAGCGGCAGGTCGACTGGCTGGCAACAGAGCTTTCGCGTCTCGGCCACAAGGTGGTCCTGATCGCCGCTCGCGGCTCGAGCCATCCGCTGTGCGAAGTGCGGCAGGCCTCTTCGGCCGCTGAATGCCGCGCTGCGATCCCGGCCGACACCGACATCGTGCATTTCAATGGCTGGTACATCGAGATTTCGCGACCGGCGCTCTATACGATGCACGGCTTCGACCCGGAATTCACGCAAAACAGGCCAAACTGGAACTTCGTCAGCGCCAGCCATGCGCGCAACCATGGGCGGGAAACCTTCGTCCACAACGGCTTTCCGGTCGACGCCTATCGGCTGTCCGCCCGCAAGACGGGCAGGCTCCTGTTTCTGGCCGGCATCGCCCGCGCCGGCAAGAACCTCAACCGGGCTGTCGATCTCGCCCGTGCCTTCGATTTCCAGCTCGATATCGCCGGCGGCTCGCGCTGGCAGCTCCTGCAGCGCACCAAGGTTCGACGCCAGGGTGTCTTCTTCAAGAGCCTCGGCCGCCGCTTCCGCTACCACGGCGTCGTCGACGGCGACGAGAAGCTGCGCCTGCTGGGAGAAGCCAGAGCTTTTCTCAACCCGATCGCCTGGGAAGAGCCGTTCGGCATGGCGCCGGTCGAAGCGATGCTCTGCGGCACGCCGGTGTTGACGACACGGCGCGGCGCGCTGCCCGAAATCGTCGACGGCGCCACCGGTCGCCTCTTCGACACCGATGCCGAGTTCGCCAAGGCCTTGGCCGACATCGCCGGCTTGTCCCCTGAGCAGTGCCGTGCATCCGCCGCCGCGCGATTTCCCATCGCCAAGACGGCAAACGGCTATCTCGATCTCTATACGCGCATCCTGGACGGCGAAAAGCTGCCCTGAACCCCCTTTGGGCGCGGTGTCTTGCTCTTCAAAACGACCCCAGCCTTGACTCCGCCGCCGATTTCCTGTCTAGACGCGCACGAATTCCGCGACGAGACCCTCTCCGCGAAAGCCGACCAGGACGCCGAAGCCTCTTTGAGGCGAGAGCTGTAAACCGATCCTGGAGGCCAACACCCGGCAGCGCGATGCGCCCCCGGGTGCTTTTTGGCTTTGCGCTTTGGCTTGGCGACCCGGCGCGAACGCACTACCTCTCGGGTCGAATGAACCGAGATCGAAGGAAGCAAGATGTTTGAATCACTGCAGGAGCGCACAAGAGGCGTGGAGGGCCGCAGGCCCGACAGCGATCGGCATGAATCCAAGGCGCTCTCGCACGGCGGTCTGATCAATGTTTGAGTCCCTGCAAGAGCGCCTTGGCTCCATCCTGAACGGCCTGACCGGCCGCGGTGCGCTGTCGGAGGCGGACGTCTCTGCGGCGTTGCGCGAGGTGCGCCGGGCACTGCTTGAGGCCGATGTGGCGCTCGAGGTGGTTCGCTCTTTCACCGACAAGGTGCGCGAGAAGGCGGTCGGCGCCGCGGTGCTGAAGTCGATCAAGCCCGGACAGATGGTCGTCAAGATCGTCCATGACGAGCTGGTCGATATGCTCGGTGCCGAGGGCGTCGCTATCGACCTCAACGCGCCCGCGCCCGTCGTCGTCATGATGGTCGGCCTGCAGGGTTCCGGCAAGACGACGACCTCGGCCAAAATTGCCAAGCGGCTGACCGAGCGTCAGAACAAGAAAATCCTGATGGCCTCGCTCGACACGCGGCGTCCGGCCGCGCAGGAGCAGCTGCGCCAGCTTGGCGAGCAGACCAAGGTCGCCACGCTGCCGATCATCGCCGGCCAAAGCCCGGTCGATATCGCCAAGCGCGCCGTGCAGGCGGCAAAGCTCGGCGGCCACGACGTCGTCATCCTCGACACGGCCGGCCGCACGCATATCGACGAGCCGCTGATGGTCGAGATGGCCGACATCAAGAAGGTGTCGTCGCCGCACGAAATCCTGCTGGTCGCCGACTCACTGACCGGCCAGGACGCGGTCAACCTGGCGAAAAGCTTCGACGAGCGCGTCGGCATCACCGGCCTGGTGCTGACCCGCATGGACGGCGACGGCCGCGGCGGCGCCGCGCTTTCGATGCGCGCCGTCACCGGCAAGCCGATCAAGCTGATCGGCACCGGCGAAAAGATGGACGGGCTGGAGGAATTCCACCCCAAGCGCATCGCCGACCGCATCCTCGGCATGGGCGACATCGTCAGCCTAGTCGAGAAGGCCGCCGAGACCATCGACGCCGAGCAGGCGGCGGCGATGGCCAAGAAGATGCAGTCAGGCAAGTTCGACCTGAACGACCTTGCCGCGCAGCTTCAGCAGATGTCGAAAATGGGCGGCATGGGCGGCATCATGGGCATGATGCCCGGCATGGGCAAGATGAAGGACCAGCTCGCCGCGGCCGGCTTCGACGACAAGATGTTCCGCCGGCAGCTCGCCATCATCTCCTCGATGACCAAGGCCGAGCGCGCCAACCCCGATATCTTGAAGCACTCGCGCAAGAAGCGCATCGCCGCCGGCTCCGGCACCGACGCGGCCGAGATCAACAAGCTCTTGAAGATGCATCGCGGCATGGCCGACATGATGAAGGCGATGGGCGGCAAGGGCAAAGGCGGCGGCATGATGCGCGGCATGATGGGAGGCCTGGCTTCGAAGATGGGCCTTGGCGGCATGATGCCCGGCGGCGGCATGCCCGACCTTTCCAAGATGGACCCGAAGCAGCTGGAGGCCTTGCAGAAGCAGGCCCAGGCTGCCGGTCTCGGCAAAGGCCTGCCGGGTGGACTGCCCGGCGGACTTCCCGGCGGCGGGTTGCCGGGCCTGCCCGGCGGCATGAAACTGCCGGGCCTTCCCGGTCTCGGCGGCGGCGGGCTGCCTGGCCTTGGCAAGAAGAAGTGAGGGGGCGATGAACGAGGAGAAGGATATGGCCGAGGCACGCGCCGTTCTGGCGGGCTACCGCGCTTCGATCGACAACATCGACGCCGCCCTCATTCATATGCTGGCCGAGCGCTTCCGCTGCACCAAGGCGGTCGGCGTGCTGAAGGCCGAGCATGGCCTGCCGCCAGCCGACCCGGCGCGCGAGCAGCAGCAGATCGCCCGCCTGCGCCAACTGGCGAAGGATGCGCATCTCGATCCGGATTTTGCGGAGAAATTTCTGAACTTCGTCATCCGCGAAGTCATCCGGCATCACGAACAGATCGCCGCTAACAACGGCGTGACGAAAACCGGCTGAAGCTGGTGCATGTCGCCCAAACTGCGCAGCGGTCTTGGGATTACGACTTGCACAAGGCCAAAGCCGCAACCCAATCAACGAACTCAGAGCTTGTTAGGAGATAAAGAATGGCACTGAAGATCAGACTGGCCCGTGCGGGCTCGAAGAAGCGTCCCTATTACCACGTCGTCGTCGCCGACGCCCGTTCGCCGCGCGACGGCCGTTTCATCGAGGCGCTCGGCTCGTGGAACCCGCTGCTGCCGAAGGACGGCGAACGCGTGAAGGTCGATGCCGACCGCGTCAAGCACTGGCTCTCGCACGGCGCCCAGCCGACCGACCGCGTGCTGCGCTTCCTGGACGAGGCCGGCATCGCCAAGCGTCCGGCCCGCTCCAACCCGAACAAGGCCCTGCCCGGCAAGAAGGCGCAGGAGCGCGCAGCCCTGCTGAAGAAGGCCCAGGAAGACGCCGCCGCTGCCGTTGCGGCCGCGTCCGCAGCACCCGCCGAGGCGGAAGCCGCGACCGCCGAGTAATCTCGGCCTCGGTCAAAACAGGTCAAAAGAACGGCGGGCCAACCCCGCCGTTCTTTTGGTCAGGCCCGTCGATACCTCAATATCCCGACGGGCAACGAGCAATATAAACGCGCCCGTAGCGGTCCCGATAACGGCACTTGCCGCTTTCGCTGGCACGGCCGATCAACGCGCCGGCCACGGCGCCGACAGCGCCACCGACCACTGCGCCCTCGACCGGGTCATTGGCGACGGCCGCTCCGACCGCAGCACCGCCCAAGCCGCCGATCGCCGCTCCTTTTTCCGTCTGCGAACAGGCGCCCAGCGCCACCGTCAGCACCAGAATGGTAATCGCTTTCTTCATTTCAGTTCCTCTCTCACGGGATCGCCGTCCTCGCCGCCAAGCTTTAACTCGCAAACGGCTAATTTGATCCCGAAGGGAACGAATATTGCTGTTTCGAAGGCAGGCGCGGGTTGCGCCAACCGGCCTCGACAGCATTGAGAGTGCTCACGAATTAGCGTTCGGTAACGCAGCTTGGCAACCCGGCTTCGAAGCCTTGCGGTCGCCGCAGCCGGTGGAATCACCAGAACGAACCGGCTCAGCGGCTGAACGGGATCAGCGCGCGCACTCTGGGGTCGCGCAGATAGAGCCCGCCCCACAGGACAACAGCGAGATAGACGCCGAAAAGCGTGTGCGAAAGCAGCGGGTTGCCGATGCGCACATGCGTGGAAATCGCGCCGCCCATATAGGCGGTGAGCAGGATGGCGCCGAGCACGGACGTGCGCGGCAGCGCATAAAGCACAGTCGAGATCAGGCCGACGATGCCGAGCAGCCGCGCGGTGTTTGGGTCCTCCGGCCAGCCGAGCTGCGCCATCGTCTCGGTGACGATCTGCAGCGGCGGCAGCTTGATGACGCCGTCGAAGATCATGAAAAGGATGACAATGGCGCTAAGCGCGCGCCCGGTCCACAAGGCGCCGTTCGAGACGGGAGCGGTTTCTGAAATGCTCATTGGTGTTCCCTCCTTGGTTGGAGCCTGGCTGTTTTGCCAGTTTCGAGCCAAGGACGGCGGGCAGGGCGGCGATCCGACAAGGGCCGGTGCGCTTTTTTCGAACGCATGATTGAGTGAGAATGCATGACCGAAGGAGAGAGAATGACCGGCGAGACCAATCTCCAAAGACTACTGGCGTCGATGACGCCGAAACTGCTCCCCGATGTCCATGTTTTCGCGACGCTGGCGCCGGGTGTGGCCGTGCCGCACGGTCTTGATCCGGTCATGCAGTTTCGCGAGCGGGAAGGTCTGACGCTGATCGTGTCGGAGGACCAAGCGAAGCTAGCCGGCCTCGCCGGCACGTTCCCCTGCCGGATGATCACGCTCGACATCCATTCGTCGCTCGACGCCGTCGGCTTTCTGGCCGCGATCACGACGCGGCTCGCCGCTGCCGGCATGGGCGTCAATCCGGTCTCGGCCTTTTATCATGACCATCTGTTTGTCCCGGCGGAGCGGACGGAAGAGGCGCTCGGCCTCCTGCGGCAGCTGGCTGCGGAGAACAGTGGCTAGCGCCTCAGCACATGGAAGCAGCGGGCATCGCTCGTCACACCCATTGCGGCGCCACCCTCATCCTCCTGCCGCGACCTTTCCCGTGAACGGGGAAAAGAGAGCTATCGGCGGAAGGCCGCCCACGACGCGCGGCCCGTGAGCGAGAGCCCAACGGCCGAAGGCCGAGCCCGCGACCGCGGGCCGCCGGTCGTCCGGCGCCCTCGCGGAGGGCCAGCCGCGAAGCGGCGGTGCCGCCCGTGAGCGAAATTAAGCCGCCTTCTTCTTCGGCTGGATCAGGCCCCGCTCGACCAACAGCTCGGCGATCTGGACGGCGTTGAGCGCCGCGCCCTTGCGCAGATTGTCGGAGACGACCCACATCGACAGGCCGTTATCGACGGTCGAATCCTCGCGGATGCGCGAGATGAAGGTGGCGTCCTCGCCGGCCGACTCGAGCGGCGTGATGTAGCCGCCGTTCTCGCGTTTGTCCAAGACCTGGCAGCCGGGAGCCTCGCGCAGGATCTCGCGCGCCTCGTCGGCGGTGATCGGCTTCTCGAACTCGATGTTGACGGCTTCCGAGTGGCCGATGAACACCGGCACGCGCACGCAGGTCGCCGTCAGCTTGATCTTAGGATCGAGCATCTTCTTGGTCTCGGCGACCATCTTCCACTCTTCCTTGGTGAAGCCGTCGTCGAGGAAGACGTCGATATGCGGGATGACGTTGAAGGCGATGCGCTTGGTGAACTTCTTGACGTCGACCTGGTCGGCGACGAAGATCGCGCGGGTTTGCGTGAACAGCTCGTCCATGCCTTCCTTGCCGGCGCCGGAGACCGACTGGTAGGTGGCGACGACGACGCGCTTGATGGTGGCGACATCGTGCAGCGGCTTCAGCGCCACGACGAGCTGCGCCGTCGAGCAGTTCGGATTGGCGATGATGTTCTTGCGCGAGAAGAGTTCGACCGCGTCCGGATTCACTTCCGGCACGATCAGCGGCACGTCAGGGTCGTAGCGGAAGGCCGACGAATTATCGATGACGACGCAGCCCTGCTTGCCGATCTTGGGCGACCACTCCTTGGAGACATTGCCGCCGGCCGACATGACGCAGATGTCGGTGTCGGAAAAATCGTAGGTGTCGAGCGCCTTGACCTTCAGCGTGCGGTCGCCGAAGGACACTTCGGTGCCCTGGCTGCGCCGCGAGGCCAATGCCACCACTTCGCTCGCCGGGAAGCCGCGCTCGTCCAGAATGTTGAGCATTTCGCGGCCCACATTGCCCGTGGCGCCGACTACCGCAACCTTGAAACTCATCGAAATCTCCTGTCCCTCCCCGCTTGGCTGTTGGAGAAAACCCGCCGGCCTCATGCGGGTTCTGTCCCCCAGGCCGAACCCGGGAGAGGGTGGTTAGGCCAAGGGAATCACACCGTTTTGGTGGTGGTTTTGGCCGTAGTTTTGCGAGAACGGACGGACGCGTCGAAACGCCCGGCCCGATGCTGTGCGTCGTGGCTGGGGGCATCGAATGCCAGAAGAGCCAAATGGCCGCGCATTGAAGACGATCCCGTTCGCTGCCGGCTTTTACGCGCTTTGCGTAAAGAGTCAATTGGCGCAGGCTGCTGCCGCCTTGAGCCCGGCCTTTATCGCCGCCCAGCTTTCGGCAGGCGATGTCGGCCTGTGCTCTTCGGCGATACGGCCGGCCAGCAAATCGCGCCAGGCACCGTCGTCTGTCATCCGTCGGATTGCGCCATACCAGCCGATCTGGTCGGTCGAACCGACAGCGGGCATCAGGCCGCCGGTCGCTTCGATCAGCGACGGCGTGGTCGAGACGATGACCGGGACTCCGAAATCCAGACACTCCGAAGCGGCATAGCCCCAGCCCTCGATATGCGAGGGAAAAACGCCGAAGCTGGCACTTCGATAATAGCCGATAAGCTCCTCGTCGCTGACCGGACCCGCGAAGACGATCTTTTCTTTCAGTCCCGGATGAGCCTTGAGATAGGCGCTGAGCTCCTCGACCATCCAGCCCCAGCGGCCGACGCAGACGAGCTTCGGCAGCCGAACGCCTTCGTCGAGCGCCTGCTGCCAGATGCGGGCGAGCATGATGTGGTTCTTCCGGATCTCTATGGTCGAGCAATAAAGGATGTAGGGCTCGCCAGCCTCGAGCCGCGACGTCATCCTCAGCCGCGCGGCCCTCTCATGCAGCAGCGACGGCATTGGGAAGCGATGGACGACCGGCAGATCTATTCCGGCCTTGCGCATGTGATCGCCTAGCATCGTCGCCGCGGTCTCGGAGGTGCAGAAGGCCGCCGCGCCGGACCGCACCAGCCGTTCGAGATTGGGCCCGAAGGCGGCCTGCCATCTGTTCTTGGCGACAAGGTCGGGCCGCATGGTCGGGATCATGTCGTGGCAAAGAAAGGCTATGTTGTCGGGGCCGGCGCAAACCGCCGCTAACTTTTCGCCGACCAGCAGTTGGTTGCTGATCAGCACCGTTCGAGGCCCGACATCCTTCGTCGGCTGCGCCGCATCGCCCCGAAGCAAACCGGCCCAGAGACGGGCTCGCCTAGAGAAGCGATAGGCCCGCAGCAACAGCTTCGACACCGTGAAGGTGAAGCCGGGACGGCCGTTCGTCACCATTCCCGCAAGCTGGCGATCGGCTTCACTCTTGGCCATTGGATGGCGCCGCACCGCTTCGAACCCCTGCCGCAGCGCGGCAGTGGCTTGCAGTCGTGGCCGCTGCCGGAACGGCGCGATCTCGCTGACGCCCAACTGCTCGACTTCGAATTTTTCGAGCGGCCGGAAACGATGGCTGGAGAAATCGAGCGTCACCACCTCGACATCCGGGTCGGGATCGGCGAGCGCTGCCCTGACCATGAAGTCTTCCAGCCGCTGGATGCCGGCCAGCGCGCCGCGCCAGGCGAGCAGGCCGGTCGCGTCGATGCAGATTTTCCGTCTTTGGCCGCCGGGAGCGTCGGCCGCTTCTGGCAGCAGTATCGAGTCCTTCCGGGCCATTGCTTCGCGGTCTGTGAGGCGACTTGCGGCTTCTATCCCGATTTGCCGCCTCTAAGATAGCCGGCTGAACGCCATCGCTCTTGCCCGCCGGCCGGCGCTCATGTCAAATCGAGCAAAGGGAAAGAATTCGACGCTCGGGGGGATCTGATGCGTGGCGAAGTTCTTCACTATGACGAGCACCAGGGCTTCGGCTTCATCAGCGGCGCCGACGGCAGGCGCTACAGTTTCGCGCGCGAGGAACTGCGTCGCGAGACAACGCTTGCCAGGGGAGCCCAGGTCGAGTTCCAGCCGAACGGCGAACGTGCCGGCAATGTCTTCTCGGTCCGCGGCCGGATGATCGATCCGGTTGACAACGCCGTTCCAGTTCCTGCCCGTCCGCTGCCGGGCAGTTCGCCTGCGGGGCAGCCGCATTTCGGCCGCGACGCCGAGGCCGAAACGGTGGAATCGACCGGCCTCTGGAGCTATTTCTGGCGTGGCGTGTCGACGAACTACGTCAACTTCTCCGGCCGCGCCCGGCGCAAGGAGTTCTGGGGCTTTTGCCTGTTCTGGACGATCGGTCTTGTCGTCGCCATCGGCGTCGGCTTCTCCGCAGACCTGTCGCGCGGCAACGTCGAGGGCGGCGGCGATGAGCCGGTCGTCATGTTCAGCCTGCTCGGTCTTTACGTCCTGCTCACGTTCCTGCCGTGGGTCGCGCTCATCGTGCGCCGCTTGCATGATCTCGGCCTGACCGGCTGGCTCGCCATCCTCTGCTTCGTGCCTTATGTCGGCTGGCTCGCCACCCTGGTCTTCGGCCTGATCCCGACCCAGGCCGGCGACAACAAGTGGGGGCCGGTGCCGGGCGGAGTTAGATTCTGACGGCCGCCGTCCTTAGTGCCTCGCCCGACAGCCTGAGGAAGATCTTCTGGCCGTGGCGTTCGGCGCCGAGCCGCTCGTAGAAGCGCAGCGCACCCTCGTTCCAGTCCTCGGCGGTGAGGTCGATGCGGCCAATGCGCTTGTCGAGGCAATAGCCGGCGAGAAACCCGATCAGCGCCTCACCCACTCCCGCGTTTCGTGCCTCTTGGCGTACGAACAGGTCTTTCAAGAACATCAGCCGGTCGAGATCGATGCCCGGATGCGCGATCGCGACCGAGGCCAGGCCGGCCACCTCGCCACCGGCGAAGGCCAGCGCGAAATGCGGATAGGCCGGGCTTTCCTCGCCGAGCCACTGCTTTGCCGTGGCCGTCGCCCGGGCATGGTCGAGCGGTGACTGCCGATAATGCGCCGCCATTGCGCAAAGCACGGTGGCGAGCGCCTCGGCGTCTTCGGTCGTCGCCCAGCGGACGTCGACCGCCGCCTCTGCCATGGGGATCAGCCCTGGAACTTGGCGATGATGGCGTCGCCCATCTCGGTGGTGCCGACCTCGGTCATGCCCTCGGACATGATGTCCTTGGTGCGCAGGCCGTCGTCGAGCACGGCGGCGATCGCCGCTTCGAGCTTGTCGGCTTCCACCGTCATGCCGAAGGAATAGCGCAGGCACATGGCGAAGGAGGCGATCATGGCGATCGGATTGGCGACGCCCTTGCCGGCGATGTCGGGCGCCGAGCCGTGCACCGGCTCGTAGAGCGCCTTGCGCTTCTTGGTCTTGACGTCCGGCGCGCCGAGCGAGGCCGACGGCAGCATGCCGATCGAGCCGGTGAGCATGGCGGCGATGTCCGAGAGCATGTCGCCGAACAGATTGTCGGTGACGATGACGTCGAACTGTTTTGGCCAGCGCACCAGCTGCATGCCGCCGGCATCGGCCAGCATGTGGTCGAGCTTGACGTCGGCATATTTCGCCTGATGCGTCTGGGTGACCACCTCGTTCCACAGCACGCCCGACTTCATGACGTTGCGCTTTTCCATCGAGGTGACATGGTTCTTGCGCGTGCGTGCCAGCTCGAAAGCGACGCCGGAGATACGCTCGATCTCGAACGTGTCGTAGACCTGGGTGTCGATGCCGCGCTTCTGGCCGTTGCCGAGGTCGATGATCTGCTTCGGCTCGCCGAAATAGACGCCGCCGGTGAGCTCGCGCACGATCAAGATGTCGAGGCCCTCGACCACCTCCTGCTTGAGCGAGGAGGAGGTGGCCAGAGCCGGATAGCAGATAGCCGGACGCAGGTTGGCGAACAGCTCCATGTCCTTGCGCAGGCGCAGCAGGCCGGCCTCGGGGCGCACCTCGTAGGGCACCTTGTCCCATTTCGGCCCGCCGACGGCGCCGAACAGCACGGCATCCGCAGCAACAGCCTTTTCCATGTCGGCATCGGAGATCGCCGCGCCATGCGCGTCGTAAGCGCATCCGCCGACCAGCCCCTCGTCGGTGGCAAAGCCGCTGCCGAGCTTCGCGTTCATGGCCGCGATCAACTTCTTCACTTCGGCCATGGCCTCGGGGCCGATGCCGTCGCCGGCGAGCAGGAAGAGATTTTTCGAAGCCATGGAGAACCGTCCTGGGGAGAGAATTGAACCGCGGCCTTGCTAAACGCCGGGCGGGCTGTGCGCAAGGGGACGAGCCTCGAGATCCTTCACACCCCCTCTGCCCTGCCAGCATCTCGCAAGAGGCCGGTAGGCGCGCCATCACCGATGCGACAGGATATTCACCAGCCGCCCGAACGGATCGCGCACATAGAAGCGCCGCACGCCCCAGGGCTCGTCGGCCGGGCCGTATTCGACGGCAAAGCCAGCCTTGCGCATGCGGTCCAGCGCATCATCGACATCGTCGACCTCGATCGAGAGGTCCGGCACCGGCGTGCCCGACCCGCCTTGCGACATGAAGCTGATCTGGACGGCCATGGTCTGCTGGGAGCCGTACGTGGCGATCCAGCCCATATCCATGAGCTGATCGAGGCCAAGCACGCCCTGATAGAAGCGCTTTGCCGCCGCAATGTCGGGCGTTTCGATATTGGCGACGATGCGTCTGACCTTGACCATGGGCCGCTCCTCGCTCCACGCCGTCGTTGTGCCCAGCCGCTTCGCAGCCTGGGCGACAGGCCTCAGAGAGTGCGCCTGAGCGCCGTCACCTCGATCTCGATCTTCATCTCCGGCTTGTTGAGCTGGCAGACGATCATCGTCGCCGCCGGGCGGATGTCCCCGAACGCCTCGCCGAGGATCGGGAAGACCACGTCAACATAGGCCTGGTCGGTAATATAGTAATGCGCCCGCACCACATCGGCCATGTCGAAGCCACCGTCGGCAAGGGCCTTGGCGATAGTGGCAAGACAATTGCGCGTCTGCGCCTCGACCGTGTCGGGCATCGTCATCGTGGCATAGTCGTAGCCGGTCGTTCCGGAGACGAAACACCAGTCGCCCTGCACCACCGCGCGCGAATAGCCGGCGGTTTTCTCGAAGGGGGAACCGGTGGAGATCAGCTTGCGCATGGGGGCCTCGCAGGATTTGTTAGGTCATTCTGAAACGCATCCACAGCCCAGTCGTGAGCCAGACAACGCGATGCCGGCGGGACAGCGGGGAGGCGCGAAGGACGCAACCTGGCAATTGACGCTCGGGCTAATTCCCCTCCGCGTCGTCATAGGCCTTCTTGATATCCGCCGGCCAGTCCTTTACCGGCGGCCAGGCATCCGGCTCGCCATTTTGGCCGCGGCGGGCGAAATAGACCTTGTGCTTGACCGGGTCGACCGCCATGAAGCCGTCATTGCCGCCGCAGTCATGCGGCACGCAGCCGGTGGCATAGAAGGCGCCGGAAGCGGTCTTTTCGGTGCCGTCGCCGACCAGCAGGCTGGTCGCCATGTCGGGCATATCGTCGCCCAGCAGCGCCTGCGCCGCCTTGTAGACCGCTTCGTTATGGAACGCGTCGATGATGTTGTCGTATTTCGACGCATCGACGTCCTTCCAGTCGGTGCCGGGTTCCGGCGTGTAGGTCAGGTTTCCGGAGGTCGTCAGCCCCTCGGTCGGCGACCATTGCAAGGCCGGCTTGGTTGCTCCGGGCAGCAGGAAAGGCACAAAATAGATGGCGTCGTCGGAAACCGCGGCCGGCGGCGCGCCGCATTCGTCCTGCTCGACCGTCGTGGTCCGGATCCCGCCGTCCTTCGGTTTCCAGACGATGACCTTGGCCGGGCCGCACTGGTTGCCGCCGTCGCCGACATCGACCAGCGCCACGTTGACGTCGCCGATCTTGACGATCCTGTCGAAGGAGACGTCGTAATTGCTGGCCAGCTGCTTGCCGTCATAGGCGAGCATCTTCTCGCCGTCCTGCTCCGGCTGCGTGATGGTGAGCTGGCCGTCCTCGAACGGGATCGGCGCCTGTTTGTCGGTGTCGGCGGGAGCGGCGTCAGAAGTGCTCGATGCGCCTTGATCGGCCGCCCCTTGATCGGCCGCCCCTTGATCGGCGGCGGGCTGGTCGGAAGGCGCGGGCGCCTGCGGCGCCGCGGTCGCCCTGGACACCGCCAGAAGGATCGCCGCCAAGGCGCAGGCGCCGGCCAGAAGCGGGCGTGTCATGACTGTCCCTCCGTTCAGCCACACGAACCCGGCCGCTTGCGGCCGGGCTATCTATCACAAGTGCCTCAGCCGTTCAGGCCCAGGGGCGCAGCTCGGCGTTCTTCTTCTCGAAGGACGCGATGGCGCCGGCCTTCTCCATGGTCAGCCCGATATCGTCGAGGCCGTTCAAGAGGCAGTGACGCTTGAAGTCGTCGAGATCGAACTTGACCACGCCGCCATCCGGGCCGCGGATCTCCTTGGCTTCGAGGTCGATCGACAGCGTGGCGTTGGAACCGCGCGAGGCGTCGTCCATCAGCTTGTCGAGGTCTTCCGGGCTGACCGTGATCGGCAGGATGCCGTTCTTGAAGCAATTGTTGTAGAAAATATCGGCGAACGACGTCGAGATGACGCAGCGAATGCCGAAATCGAGCAGCGCCCAGGGCGCGTGCTCGCGGCTCGAGCCGCAGCCGAAATTGTCGCCGGCGACCAGGATCTGCGCCTTGCGATAGGCCGGCTTGTTGAGCACGAAATCCGGGTTCTCCGAGCCGTCGTCCTTGTAGCGCATCTCGGCGAACAGGCCGGTGCCAAGCCCGGTGCGCTTGATCGTCTTCAGATAATCCTTCGGGATGATCATGTCGGTATCGACGTTGACGATCGGCATGGGCGCCGCGACGCCGGTGAGCTTGGTGAATTTGTCCATGGTCCTTACCCGTCTTCTCTCTGCGGGGAATTTTGCGCACGGCTTTACACAAAGCCGGCGGCAAATGAAAGGCAACTGTTGTCGTGTGGCTTGGGCGATCGAACACAAGATCGGGATCGGCTGCTTTCAAAATCCCGGCCGATCGGGCACCTTGGCTGCATGACGCCGACTTCGAAGGTCCTTTACGCAAGCGAGCCCACGCTCGATGTCGGCGAATTCCGCCGCGTGCTGGTGGAATCCGGCCTCGGCGAAACACGGCCGGTCGACGACGAAGCTCGACTGAAGGCGATGCTCGGCAATGCCAATCTGGTGCTGACGGCACGGCTCGATGTCGACGGCAGGCCGCTTCTCGGCGTCGCGCGCGGCGTCACGGACTTCTCCTGGGTGTGTTATATCTCCGAGCTCGCCGTATCGGCTTCGGCGCAGGGGCTCGGCATCGGCAAAGGCCTGATGGACGAGGCACGCCGCCAGCTCGGCACGTCCGTCGCCATCAGCCTGATCTCGATGCCCGACGCCGTCGGCTTCTACGAGCGCATCGGCATGAAACGCATGCCCGACGCCTTCTGGTTCTCCCGCAAGCGCTGACGCCATTCACCGGCAAGTGATCGCTCGACCTGTCGCAACGCTTGATATGCAACCAGTTGGTTGCATATTAAAGCCATGAGCATGGATGCCGTCTTTCGCGCCTTGGCCGACCCGACCCGCCGGCAATTGCTGGACAGCCTTTATGCCAGGAACGGACAGACGCTGAACGCGCTCTGCGAACGGATGGACATGACGCGCCAGGCGGTGACCAAACACCTGGCAATTCTCGAGGAGGCGAACCTTGTCGCCACCGTTCGCCGCGGCCGCGAGAAGGAGCATTACCTCAACCCCGTGCCGATCAACGAGATCGCCGAGCGCTGGATCGGCAAATTCGAGCGCCATCGGCTGGATGCCTTGAGCGACCTGAAGAAACGACTTGAAAGGGAAGAGCCGTGAGCGACAACACTTTCGTCTACGTCACCTACATCCGCACCACGCCCGAAAAGCTTTGGACGGCGCTGACCGATCCGGAGTTCAACCGGCAGTTCTTCCTCTGCTCCTACCAGGAGAGCGACTGGAAGGTGGGTTCGAGCTGGAAGCTGATCTTCCCGGACGGCCGCGTGGCCGACTCGGGCGAGATCCTCGAGATCGATCCGCCCCGGCGTCTGGTCATCAAATGGCGCAACGAATGGCTGCCCGAGGTGAAGGAAGACGGCTACACGCGCTGTACCTTCACCATCGAAAAGGACGGCGAGCTGATGAAGCTTGCCGTCACCCACGAGGCCGACGGCCCGCACCGGCTGATTCCGAACGTGTCCAAGGGCTGGCCGCTGGTGCTGGCGAGCCTCAAGAGCCTGCTGGAGACCGGCAAGGGTTTCGAGCGCCCGCCATCGAAGGTCTGAACCAGGTATTGAACGGCCGCGGAGGAGGTTGGCAATGATACTGCCGCATGGCTGGCCGCGCGCCATGGCGAACACCGAGACGGTCATGGCTTCGGCGGAACTTCCCGCTTCGCCGCAACAAGTCGTCACCGCGCTTCTCACCAGCGACGTCGAGCGCTGGTGGGGGTCGGCCGAGACCTACCGGATGATCGGCTGGGCCGCCGATCTGCGCGTCGGCGGATCGTGGCGCGTCATCGTGAGGACGGCCGACGGCAGGACCCTGCCCGCCAGCGGCAGCTTCCTCGAGATCGAGACGGGGCGCAGGGTCGTGCAGACGAGGCGCTACGATTGGGATCACCCGACGCTCGGCCGTCACGAAACGACAGTTGCCTATCTGCTGGAACCGACCTCTGCCGGCACGCGGCTCACCGTCTGCCATGGCGGCTTCGCCGGCTTCCCGGACGCCGCGGCGGAGCACGCCGAAGGCTGGGCGCGCGTGCTCGGCTGGCTACAGGCACATCTGGGCTGCCGCCTCGCCGCCTGAGCCCCACCTTGACCTGCAGGCGCGCCTGTCCAGATTGTCGACATGGCCGAAAACAAACCTTTTGTCGGAACAGCCGGATGGACCATACCGGCAGCGCACAGGTCCTCTGTTCCGGCGACGGGCTCGCAATTGGAGCGTTACGCTTCGCGTCTTCCTGTCGTGGAGATCAACTCCTCCTTCTACAAACCGCATCAGCGCGAAACCTATGAGCGCTGGGCGTGCTCGGTCCCGGATCATTTTCGGTTCTCCGTTAAAGTGCCCAAAGCCGCGACTCATGAGCGCCGCCTCATAGATTGCCATGATCTTCTGGATGCTTTCATGGGCGAGGTCGGAGGTCTCGGTGAGAAGCTGTCCGCCCTCTTGGTCCAGCTGCCGCCCAGTCTGCAATTCGACAGGCAGATAGCCAAAAAGTTCTTCGCTTTGTTGCACGACAAGACCGACTGCCGCTTGGTCTGCGAACCGCGTCACGCCAGTTGGTTCGAGCCGGGAGCAGACGCTTTGCTGAGCCGCCTCCGCGTCGGGCGCGTGGCGGCGGACCCTGCCTCAGTTCCCGCCGCTTCCGCGCCCGGCGGCTGGCATGAGCTCGCCTATTTCCGCTTTCACGGCGCGCCGCATGTCTATTTTTCGGACTACGACGCCGGCCGGCTGCTGGAAATCAGCGCCCAGCTCGCCGACGCGGGCGCCTCAGCCACCGAGGTGTGGTGCATTTTCGACAATACGGCGCGCGGGCATGCGCTCGGCAACGCGCTGGCGGTCGATGCGATTATGCGTCAGATGACGTTCAATTCCCTGAACGCCCGCCCCGCCGCGACGCGCTCATATCCGAACGCCGTGCAATCGATCGTCCGATAGCCGCCATGCACGATGAGTTCCGAGAGCGCCTTGCCCACCGCCGGCGCCTGCTGCAGGCCATGGCCGGAGAAGCCGTTGGCGAAGAGGAAGTTTTCCACCTTCGGATGCGGCCCGATAACCGCGTTCTGGTCGAGCGTGTTGTAATCATAATGCCCGACCCAGGCGCGCGTCGGCTTGATCGCCTCGAAGGCTGGGACGCGGGTGGCTAAAGTCGGCCAGATCACGTCCTCGAACAGCGGCCACTCGACCTCGAAATCGTTTGGATCGGGTGCATGGTCGCCTTCCTCCGGCTCGGCGCCGCCGGTGAGATAGACCGAGCCTTCCGGCCGCACATAGATGCCGGAGGGATCGACCAGCAGCGGCATGTCGGCATATTTTTCCCGTGCCTCGAAGACGAAGACGTTGCGCTTGCGCGGCTCGACCGGCAGCGCGAGCCCCGCAAGGGCGGCCACCTTGCCGGCGTTCGGACCGGCGGCATTGACGATGATACCCGCCTCCAGCGTCTCGCCATTGTCGAGGGCGACGCCGGTGACGCGACTGCCCTGGCGCGCGATACCGGTGACCGACGCGGTGATAAAGTCGATCCTCCTCTCGCGCAGCGCCTTACGGAACAGCATCAGCAGCGCATGCGCGTCGAACCAGCCCTCGCCGCCGCGGCCATAGGCGCCCGCGGAAATGCCTTCGGTTGAAAGCCAGGAGAAGCGGCGGGCGAGCTGGCCTGCATCCTCCAGCACGATATCGGCGCCTTCGGCGATCTGCGCCTCGTGATTGGCCTTGAGGATCGGCAGCCCCGCCTCGCCGGCGAGGATCAGATAGCCGCCCTCGCGAAAGCCGATATCGGCATCGGCGCCGAAAGTCTCTTTCAGTCGCCGGAACAGCTTCAGCGTGAATTGCGACAGGCGGATGTTTTCAGGAATGGAAAATTGCTGGCGGATCGAGGCCAGGGACAGCGTCGTCGCCGCTTGCGAGAATTGCGGATCGCGCTCGATCAGCGCGATGGAGCCGGTAAAACCTTCTTCGCGCAGATAGTAGGCGACCGAGGACCCGACGATGGCGCCGCCGATGATGACGATGTCGTAACGCACTTTGTTCTCCGATTCACCGGTCCTCACGCGACCGGCAAATTGATCTCGAAGCGCGCGCCGCGTTCGGAGTCAACCAGCGTTATCGTGCCATCATGCGCTTTCAGGAGGGCCAGCACGATGCCGAGGCCCATGCCGGTGCCGCCGGCCTCGCGTCTTGTGGTGAAGAACGGCTCGAATATTCTTGCGCGATTGGCCGCCGAAATGCCGCCGCCGTCGTCGTCGACGTGGAGGGCCACCCTTTCGCCCGCCTTTTCGGCGCCGACCGTCACCTGCTTCGCGCCGTGCCGTGCGGAATTGTCGACGAGGTTGGCGAGCACGATCGCGAGATTCTCGCCCGAGATGCCGAGGCCGATATCGCTGCCCGATTCGACGCGTACCTCCAGCCTGGCGTCGACCGGCAGCAGCGCCAGCGCCGCGCCGATTGTCGTGCTTTCGCCGCTCGGCGCCAGGTTTTCCGCGCGCGCCAGTTCGAGCAGCCGGCGCACCAAGAGATTGAGCCTCCCGGCATCGGTGACGATGTTGTTGGAAAAACGCCGTCGCTCGTCCTCGTCCATCGTCCCGCCGGAATCCCTGAGCAGCTCGGCCGCGCCCTGGATCGCCGTCAGCGGCGATTTCAGCTCATGCGAGACATGGGTGGCGAAGGTCTGGATGCTGTCGGAGCGCGCCTGGAGTTTTTGCGCCATGTCGAGGAAGGCGGCCGACAGCGCCGCCATCTCGCGCGTGCCGTGATGGGCGAGCGGCCGCATTGCCTCGCGGTCGCCGGCGGCGATGCGTTTGGTGCGCTCGATCAGCGCGTAGATCGGCCGGCTGACGGTGCGGATGAACACCAGCGCGATCAGCAGCGTGCCGCCGAGAATCGCGATCGCCGCGAGCGTGACCTTGCCGCGCTCGCCATAGAGATGTTTCACGATGTTGTTCGGCGTCCGCGACATATAGACCACGCCGGCGACCCTGCCGTCGAGCTCGACCGGCAAGGCGACGAAGACGCGCACCTTGGTGCCGCGACTCACCGAATAGAGCGGCGGCGGCGGCTGGTCGGGGATCCGCAGGCGAAGCTCGCTTGCATAGGCGCCTGCGAGCGCCTGCCGCACCTCCTCGACCGCAACGAAAGACTGTCCGACCTCACCGCCGCCGGCAATCACCACGCCATGCGGATCGAGCAGCCGGAAGCCGGCAAGCGTTGTCTTCTGCGCCTCGTCCAGAATGCCGTCGAGCTTTGCGCCTATGGCCGCGAAGTCCGGATCGGCGGTGGCGGGAACGGCCGCCGGTCGCGACGGCATGACATTGTCGGAGGCAAGGTCGAGCTGCGGCTCGATCGGCTGATAGGGGTAATTATTGTCCCTTGCCGGATCCGCCGAGATCGGCGTTCCCAACCGTTCCGGTGCAATGCCGGCCGCGCGCACCGCATCGGCATAGACGGCGGCAATCACCGCGCCCTGTGCGATGAGCTCGCCCTCGGTCTGGCGGATCAGCTGGTTTTCATAGAGCCGGAAGAAGAACAGGCCGACCAGCGGCAGCGCCATCACCACGATCAGGATGGCGACGACCACGGTGGCGAGCCTGGGCCGCCATTTCTCCTTGCTCAGCCACCGCATCGGCCGAGCCGGAAGCCGACGCCATGCACGGTCGCGATCGCATCCGAACAGCCGACCGCCGCCAACTTGGCGCGGATGTTGCGGATATGGCTGTCGACCGTGCGTTCCGAGACATGGATGTTGGATTGGTAGGCATTGGCCATCACCGCATCGCGGCCAAGCACATGCTGCGGGCGGCCAAGAAAACCTTTCAGAATCGCGAACTCGATCGCTGTTAGGGTGAGCGGCTTGCCTTCAAAGCTCGCAGCATGACTTGCCGGAACCAGCACGAGCTTGCCATGCGCGAACTGACGGTCGTCGGCGTCTTCCTCCACCACCGCCGGGCGCGCCCGCCGCAGGATGACGTTGACGCGGGCAACCAGCTCGCGTGGGCTGAACGGTTTCGTCACATAGTCGTCGCCGCCCATTTCAAGGCCGAGGATACGGTCGATTTCTTCATCGCGGGCCGACAGGAACAGCACCGGCACGTCGGAGCGCTGCCGCAGCCTGCGGCAGACCTCCAGCCCGTCCATCTCCGGCATGCCGATGTCGAGCACGATGAGGTCGGGCGCGCGGCGCTCGACCGCTTGCAGCGCGGCGGCGCCGTCGGCGACGGCGGCCGTCTTCATGCCGGCCTTTTCCAGCGCGAAGCAGATGATCTCGCGGATATGCGGATCGTCGTCGGCGACGAGGATGTTGTGCGGCATGGAATCGGCAGCTCGCTGAATACGGTTTGTCATGACAGGATTAGCAAGCGGGCAGTGCTTGTCGAGAGCGCGCAAAGGCCGCCAGTCGTGAAAGCTGGCGTCAAGACCGAACCGTCCCGAGCGCCGCCGCTCGCATCGCATGCCGCAGCCGTGATCTTGGGATGAAAGGAAGCATGACCGCCGTGATGCGCGGCCTCTGCGGCTCGACCAACCACCAGCCTTCGTTGCGGAGGCGCCGGGGCAGGGACCAGCGGGATCTGTGATGTGTTCGCATGCCGCCTGTTTCGCCGGCGGCTGCGGAAAGCGCGCGGCGGATTGGAGGAGGTTTTCCGCAAGGATTTGCAGATTTCGTGCAGGAGCAAAGTCGTTCAGGCTGGCGCCGCCTCTCACCTGCCTGCCGGCATCCTCTCCCCGTATAGTGACGGGGAGAGGGGCGCTGCCATCGCCGGCTTCGCCAATCGCCAGCATTGCAGGAGCCGACATCGCGGCCAGGCCCTTTCTCCCCGTCACTATACGGGGAGAAATGCCCGGCAGGGCAATGAGGGGCGGCGCCGGCTTCGACAATTAGCCAGAACGCAAATGAGTTCTATGGTGCCGCGCCTTGCCTCACTCGTCTCCAGCCTGCATAGATCGGCCATGACCTCTGACACCTACCGCCCGCGCCGCTCGGTGCTCTACGTGCCCGCTTCGAACGACAAGGCGCTGGCCAAGATCCCGTCCTTGGCCTGCGACGCGGTCATCATCGACCTCGAGGATGGCGTGGCGCTGGCCGACAAGGTTTCCGCCCGCGACAAGCTTACCGGCATCCTCGCCGCGCGGCCGGCGCGCCGCTGCGAGATGGTGGTGCGCATCAATCCGCTCGGCAGTGAATGGGGCATCGACGACCTGTTGACCGTCGCCAAGGCAGAGCCCGACGGCATTCTTTTGCCCAAGATCGGCACGCCGCGCGACATCCTCGAGGCCGGCGACCTGCTCGACGACAATTTCGCCCCAGATACCGTGAAACTCTGGGCGATGATCGAGACGCCCAAGGCGCTGCTCAACGTCGGCGCCATCGCCGAGCTTGGCCGCGATCCCTCTTCCCGCCTCGCTTGTTTCGTCGCCGGAACGAACGATCTGGTGAAGGCAACTGGCATTTCGGCAACGCCCGACCGGCGCTATCTCACGCCCTGGCTGCTGCAGCTTGTGCTCGCCGCCCGCGCCGGCGGCCTCGACGTGATCGACGGCGTCGCCAACGATTTTCGCGACCTCGACGCCCTCGCGCGGGAATGCGCCGAGGCGGCCGCCATGGGTTTTGACGGCAAATCGCTGATCCACCCCGCCCAGATCGAGCCCGCGAACCGCGCCTTTGCGCCGGCGCCGGAGGCGCTGGCCAGGGCGCGGGCGATCAGGGAGGCGTTCTCACGGCCCGAAAATGCCGGCAAAAGCGTCATTGCGCTGGACGGCCGCATGGTCGAGCGGCTGCATCTGGCGGATGCCGAGAAACTTCTGGCGAAGGCCGCAATCATCGGCGCATGATGCGCTCGAGCGATTCCAGGAAAGATAGACAAGCATTGGTCACGACAGGGTCGAAAATGAAACTCTACCGCTTTCTGTCCGGTCCGGACGATTCCACTTTCTGCCATAAGGTGACGGCGGCCCTGAACAAAGGCTGGCACCTGTTCGGCTCGCCGACCTATGCCTATGACAAGACGACCAAGTCGATGCGCTGCGGCCAGGCCGTGGTGAAGGATATCGAGGGCCAGGAATACACCTCGGACACCAAGCTCAGCGATTGGTAGGAAAGGGCGGCAGCCCTCTCATTCGTCACCCCGCCGCTGCCTGCTCGGCCGCTTCCTCGATCCGCTCCATGTCGTCGTCCGACAGGCCGAAATGGTGGCCGATTTCGTGGATCAGCACGTGAGTGACGATGTCGCCCAGCGTCTCCTCGTTCTCGGCCCAATAGTCGAGAATGGCGCGGCGATAGAGCGTGATGCGGTTCGGCCCCTCGCCGGTCTGCGGGTTCCAGCGCTCGGCGATGCCGCGCCCCTCGAACAGGCCAAGCAGGTCGAAGGGCGTCTCCAGCGACAGGTCGTCCATGATCTCGTCGGTCGGAAAATCGGCGATCTGGATGATGATCTCGCCGGTGAGCTTGCGGAACTCCTCCGGCAGATGGGCGTAGGCCTCCAGCGCCAGAAGTTCCATCTCGTCCATCGATGGCGAGAGTTGGTCGTGCCAGATGCGGGTCTTGTAGATGCGGGCCATGAGGTTTCCTTTGACCTCGGCATATAGGCTTTCGCGCCTGTCGAGGCAAATGGGCCCGGCTGGCTGGGTCTTGGAAGCTGAAAGCCGAAGGAATAAATTCCTTGCGACTCCGCTTGACTCTTCCAGGCCCCTCTGGAATCTATAAGAACATAACAGGAACAAGTGCTGCCGAAAGTGAACGTCATGGCGATAAGCGTCGTGGCGCGGGAAACTGTTTTTGCCCTGCGCCGCCAGATCGCAAAGATCGAGGGAACGCTGCCCGAGCGCCTGGAAGCGCCGGCTTCCGGCGCGCCAAAAGCGATTCCAGGAACAGTGCGAAGCGGTTTTTCGTCCGGACTTGCAAAAAAACAAATAGCTGGCGATGCCGCGGGATCGGATGTCACCCCCGAAATCACCATCGTCCGGCGCGGCCTCGCTGTGGCCTCGCCGGATGCCTTCCTGCATACCGGCGTAGAACGCCTCGACACCGCCCTCGGCGGCGGCCTGCCCAAGGCGGCGCTCAGTGAAATCCATGGGCTGGAGACCCGCGATGCCGGCGCCGTGGCCGGCTTTGCGCTGTCGCTCGCCAGCCTGATCCTCCAACAGAAGCAGGGCCTGCCGGTCCTCTGGATCGGAACGGCGGAGATTTTCCGCGAGGCCGGCTTTCCCTATGCCAGGGGCCTCCACGCCTTCTTCGGCATCGAGCCCGAACAATTGCTGTTTTCCGAAGCGCCGAAACTGCTCGACGCGCTGTGGATCGCCGAGGAGGCCGCCCGCATGACGGCCTTCGCCGCCGTCCTCCTCGAGATCCGCGGCAGCCCGCGGCTTCTCGACCTTACCGCGACGCGGCGGCTGCACGCCCGCGCCCAGAGCGCCGGCCGGCCAGTATTTTTGCTGCGTCAGGCCGGCCAGGCCGAGCCCACCGCGGCGCCCGTGCGCCTCATTGTTTCGGCAGCGCCCGCGGCGAGCCGCGAAACGCTCGCCGGCGCGCTGGCCGGCTCGATCGGCCGCCCCGCCTTCACCGTCGATATCGGCAAGAGCCGCACGGCCCTGCCCGGACAATTCACACTGGAGTGGAACCCCGATGAGCACGCTTTTGCCGAAAGAAGGCCCGAGGAAGAGCGGGCAGCGAATTCTGTCGCTGTGGTTCCCCTATCTTTGCGCGGAGCGGATCCTGCGCCAGCGTCTGGGGCGGTCCTGGCGTTCCCGGCCCTCGCATCACCTGCCCCCATCTTGCCCACCGCTTGTGATCAGCCATCGCGACAGCAACGCCCAGCGCATCGCAGCCCTCGACGAGCGGGCTGAGGCGCTGAAGCTGAAGCGCGGCATGGGCATTGCCGACGCGCGCGCCATGCATCCGTCGATCGATGTGGTGGAGGCCGACCCGGAAGCCGACCGCCGCCTGCTCGAAGGCCTCGCCGACTGGTGCGACCGCTACACGCCGCTGGTGGCGATCGACGGCGAGGACGGGCT
Organism: Mesorhizobium sp. M1A.T.Ca.IN.004.03.1.1; assembly: GCF_003997555.1. Taxonomy (NCBI): domain Bacteria; kingdom Pseudomonadati; phylum Pseudomonadota; class Alphaproteobacteria; order Hyphomicrobiales; family Phyllobacteriaceae; genus Mesorhizobium; species Mesorhizobium sp. M1A.T.Ca.IN.004.03.1.1. Next base: position 235,540 of record NZ_RZTV01000005.1, read on the forward strand.
GTTTCTCGACGTCACCGGCTGCACGCACCTGTTTGGTGGCGAGCGGGCCATGCAGGACGAGATCCTCACCCGTTTCTTCCAGCAGGGTTTCGATGTTCGCGCCGGCCTCGCCTCGACGCCGGGCGCCGCCTGGGCGGCGGCGCGCTTCCACGGCGACCGCATTGTGGCCGGCGGCGAGGAGGCGGCGCTGCTTTCGCCCCTGCCGCTTTCGGCGCTGCGCATCGCGCCCGAAACCCGCGCCAGCCTGGAAAGCGTCGGCCTGCGCACGGCGGGGGCGGTGATGGCCGCACCCCGCGCGCCGCTCGCCCGCCGCTTCGGCGCCACCTTGCTTCTGCGCCTCGACCAGGCGCTCGGCCGGCTCGACGAGGCGGTGTCGCCGCGCCTTCCCGTGGCGCCGCTCTCGGTCGAGCGCCATCTTGCCGAGCCGATCGTGCTCACCGACGACATCGAGCGGCTGGTGAGCCGGCTTGCCGTGGCCTTGAAGGCCGACCTCGAGCGCCGCGGCGAAGGCGCGCGGGCGCTCGCCCTTCTCCTCTTTCGCGTCGACGGCCTCGTCAGCCGCATCGCGGTCGGCACCTCGCGCCCCATGCGCGAGCCGCAGCTGATCCGAAAGCTGTTTCACGAACGGCTGACCGCGCTGGAACAGACCATCGATGCCGGCTTCGGCTTCGACCTCGTGCGGCTGTCGGTGCTTTCGGTCGCCGCCTTCGACATGCTCCAGGGCGACCTTGCCGGCGAGACAAGCGACGATGACGCCGACATCGCTTTATTCGCCGACCGCGTGCGTGCCCGTCTCGGCGAAGCCGCCGTGCTGAAGCCGGTCATCGTCGATAGCCACCTGCCGGAGCGCGCCGTTACCACGGTTCCTTTCGCAGAGGCGCCGCAAAGGCGCATGCCGCCGAAGCCCGACCGGACAGCACCTCCGATGACCATCTTCCCGCCGGAGCGGCCGGTACGGCTGTTCCGCTCGCCCGAGCCGATCGAGGTGCCGGCGACCGAGATCCCCGAGGGCCCGCCGATGAATTTCCGCTGGCGGCGCGCGCTTTACCGCGTCGCCCGCGCTGAAGGGCCGGAGCGCATCGCCGCCGAATGGTGGCGGCAGATGCCCGGCGAGGAAGAGGCGCCGACGCGCGACTATTACCGCATCGAGGACAGCGAGGGGCGCCGCTACTGGCTCTACCGCCAGGGCCTCTACAGCAGCGCCTCGCAGGCCGCGCCGCGCTGGTTCATGCACGGCGTCTTCGCATGAACGCGCTGACCGCCATCCCCTATGCCGAGTTCGGCATCCAGTCGAACTTTTCCTTCCTGCGCGGCGCCTCCAAGCCCGAGGAACTGGTGGTCACGGCGAAATTCTATGGCTTTTCCTCGATCGGCCTTGCCGACCGCAACACGGTCGCCGGCGTCGTGCGCGCCTGGCAGCAGGCCAGGGTCGAGAAGCTGGCCTATCATCCCGGTTGCCGCCTGGTTTTCTGCGACGGCACGCCGGACATTCTGGCTTACCCCCGCGACCGCAAGGGCTGGGGGCATCTCTGCCGCATGCTGACGCAGGCCAATCTGCGCGACGAGAACGAGAAGGGCGCGACGCTGCTCGAACTCAGCGACCTTCTCGAATGGGGCGATCTGATGTCGCTGGCGATCCTGCCCAACCTGTCGGGAGGCGCGGAAGACAATCTGACGCTCATTAGCCGGCTTAAGGATCGTTTCGGCGCCGCGCTTCGGCTCGCCGTGGCGCCTGATTACGGCGGCAACGACCGCTTCCGCATCGAGCAGGCGGCGGCGATGGCCCAACATCTGCACATCCCGCTGATGGCGACCAACGACGTGCTCTATCATGCCGCCGACCGCCGACCGCTGCAGGACGTGCTGACCGCGATCCGCCTCAACACGCCGGTTTCCGAGGTCGGGCTGGAGCTGACGGCAAATGCCGAGCGTCATCTGAAGACACCGCTGGAGATGGCGCGGCTTTTCCGCCGGCACCCTGAAGCGCTGGCGGAGACGCTGCGCTTCGCCGACGAGCTCACCTTCTCGCTCAGCGACCTCGAATACAATTATCCGGACGAGCCGACGGAATCCGGCCTCGGACCGCAGGCCGAGCTCGAACGCCTGGCGCGGGAAGGAGCGGCCGTGCGCTATCCGGCCGGGGTCCCGGAAGAAGTGCTGCGGCGCATCGGCAGCGAGCTCGCTTTGATCGAGCGGCTGAACTATGCGCGCTATTTCCTGACCGTCTATGACATCGTGAAATTCGCCCGCAGCAAGGGCATCCTTTGCCAGGGGCGCGGCTCGGCCGCCAATTCGGTCATTTGCTTCTGCATCGGCATCACCGAGGTCGGCCCTGACCGGATCGATGCCCTCTTCGAGCGCTTCATCTCCGAGAAACGTAACGAGCCTCCCGACATCGACGTCGACTTCGAGCATGAACGGCGCGACGAGGTCATCGCTTATATTTACGAGAAATACAGCGCCAAGCGCACGGCGCTGGCCGCCGCCGTCATCAGCTATCGCGGCCGCTCCGCCCTGCGCGAGGTGGCGAAGGCCATGGGCTTGTCCGAAGACGTCCGGAGCGCCCTGTCGAGCACCATCTGGGGCTGGTCGACCTCGGAGCTCGGCGAAAGGGAAGCCAATGCCGGCGGCCTCGACCGCGCCGATCCGCTGTCGCGGCAGGTGCTGGAACGCGCCAACGAGATCATCGGCTTCCCCCGCCATCTCTCCCAGCATGTCGGCGGCTTCGTCATCACCCGCGACCGGCTCGACGAGGTCGTGCCCATCGTCAAGACGGCGATGGAAGAGCGCAAGATGGTCGAGTGGGACAAGGACGATCTCGACGCGGTGAAGATCCTCAAGGTGGATGTGCTGGCGCTCGGCATGCTGACCTGCCTGAAGCGAGCCCTGGCCTTGCTCACGCATCATTATCCGCAGGCGCGTGACAAATACGGCCGGCCGCATCAGTTGAGCTCGCTGCCGCCGGAGGACCCTCGCGTCTACGACATGATCTGCCGGGCCGACACGCTGGGCGTCTTCCAGATCGAATCGCGCGCCCAGATGTCGATGCTGCCGCGGCTTCAACCGCGTGAGTTCTACGATCTCGTCATCGAGGTGGCGATCGTGCGGCCCGGCCCGATCCAGGGCGACATGGTGCACCCCTATCTGCGTAGACGGCAGGGCAAGGAGCAAGCCGAATACCCGAAGCCGGAACTGAAGGAGATTCTCGGCAAGACGCTGGGCGTGCCGCTGTTCCAGGAGCAGGCGATGAAGATCGCCATCGTTGCCGGCGGCTTCCAGCCGGGCGAGGCCGATGAGCTGCGGCGCGCAATGGCCACCTTCAAGCGCACCGGCACGATCGGCAACTACCGCCAGCGCATGATCGACGGCATGGTCGACAAGGGCTACCAAAAGGAATTCGCCGAGCGTTGCTTCAAGCAGATCGAAGGCTTTGGCGAATATGGCTTTCCGGAAAGCCACGCCGCCTCCTTCGCGCTGCTGGTCTATGCCTCCTGCTGGTTCAAGACCTTCTATCCCGACGTGTTCTGCGCCGCGATTTTGAACTCGCAGCCGATGGGATTCTATCAGCCGGCCCAGCTCGTTCGCGACGCGCGCGACCATGGCGTGGAGGTGCGCGAGGTCGATATCAACCATTCCGTCTGGGATTGCACGCTGGAGAAGTCCGGTTTCGATCCTTCGCGCATCCTCGAACGCCATGCCTCGATGCGCGGCGTCATCGAGACGGCTCATACGGTGCGGCTCGGCTTCCGTCAGATCAAGGGGCTTTCGGAGGAACGGATGGAGGCCGCCGTCGCCCGGCGCGGCGGCGGCTATCGATCGGTCAGGGATGTCTGGCTGCGTTCGGGCCTCGATGTCGGCGAGATCGAAAGGCTGGCCCAGGCAGACGCCTTCCGCTCGCTCGGCCTCGACCGACGCGCGGCGCTCTGGGAGGTGCGCGCGCTGGACGGCAGGAGCGCAGCCGAGAAACTGCCGCTGTTCGACCAGCCCACGCTCCGCCTGCGCGAGCTGGAGCCCGAGACGAAGCTGCCGAAAATGCCGCTCGGCGAGCATGTCGTCCACGACTATCGCTCGCTCGGCCTGTCGCTGAAGGAACATCCCATCGCCTTCCTGCGCGAGCGGCTTGACCGCGCCGGCATCACCCCTAATGTCCGCCTGCCGTCGGTGCGCGACGGCCGCCGCGTCACCGTCGCCGGCCTGGTGCTGGTGCGCCAGCGCCCCGGCAAAGGCAATGCGATCTTCCTAACGCTGGAGGACGAAAAGGCGATCGCCAATGTCATCATCTGGCCGCGCGTCTTCGACCGCTTCCGCTCTATCGTGATGGGCGCACGCTTCATCCGCGTCACCGGCAAGCTGCAGCAGGAATCGGATGTCATCCACATCGTCGCCGACAGGATCGAGGATTTGACGCCCTGGCTGAGCGTCCTCCTGCAGGAGCCGCCCACCATCGAGCATCAGCCCGCCGGGTCATCGAATGGACCGGAGCGCTCCGCGAACCGCAGCCTGCCGGTGGAGCGGCAGGATGTCGACGCCCTGTCGGGCGCGGCGCAACGGGTCATGCCCAAGGGGCGCAATTTCCAGTAGCGGCAACCGGCCCGCCGGCGCGATTCACGACGGACCGCCGAGCCGCGGCGGCGGCTTGAGCGCGTCTTCGGCCGAGATCGTGCGCGCTTCCGAAGGCAGCATGATCGGGATGCCGTCACGCACCGGATAGGCAAGCTTCGCCACGCGCGAGATCAGTTCGCTGCGCTCGGCGTCCCAGGTCAACGGTCCTTTGGTCAGCGGGCAGGCGAGCAGTTCCAGCAATTTCGGGTCGACCGTGGCTTTGCGCCCGTCACGTCCGTCCGCCATCTCGCTTTTCCATTGTCCAACTGCCGCCGGCCTAAGTGTTGAGATTCAGGTCAGGCCGATTTCACCTGAATCATTGCGCTTACTGCAGGCTCGAGCCAAAATCCTCATCCTCGCGCGCCAGCGTAATTTCGGTGATGGCGATCAGCGTCTCGGCGCGCGTCTTCAGGTCCGCCGCCTCGAGCAGGGCCTGCTTCTCGGCCGGCCCATAGGGCGCCATCATCGACAGCGCGTTGACCAGCATGGCGTTCTCCGCGCGGCTCACGCTTTCCCAGTCGGCCTCGAGGTCGTTGGCCTGCAGATAGGCGCGGAACGCCTTGAGCAGGGCAGGGCGGTCGACCTCGGCACCGGCCGGATCCTCCTCGAGATCGGCGAGGAAGGGTGCCATCCGGCATTGCCGGAACGGCGTCTTGACCGCCAGCTCATCCGTGACGCGGAAGCGGCAGACGCCTTGCAGCGAGATCAGGTAGCGCCCGTCGCCGGTCTCGGCAAGCGAGATGATGCGCCCGGCACAGCCGACGCTGCAAAGCTCGGGCTCGCCGTCGTCGCGCAACGCGCCGTCGAGGCTGGGCTGGATCATGCCGATCAACCGCGGCCCGGCCATCGCCTCATCGATCATCTCCAGGTAGCGCGGCTCGAAAATGTTGAGCGGCATGCGGCCGCCGGGCAGCAGCAGCGCCCCGGCGAGCGGAAACACCGGGATCCTCGACGGCAGATCCCTGGCGAGCCGGTAGCGGGCGTTTCCGACCTGCACCTCAACCCTCCGCCTGCACTTCAACTCTCGAAAGCGTCGCCGGGCAGCGTATCAATCTGCGATCTCCTCTTACGCAACCCAAGCCCGTTTAAACCCTCAACCGGCAGGGGCAAGCCGCTGCCGCCTATCTGGCGCAGTTGGCGCCTTGCGCAAGACCTCCTGGCAAAAGGGGCCAGCAGCAAAGCCGGCAAAACGCTCAGGAGAACAACAGCGACGACAGCTTGCGCCGCGCCGACAGCGTCGCCTCGTCGGTCATCCCCCATGCCTCGAAGAACTTCAAGAGCTGCGCACGCGCGCCATCGTCGTTCCACGTCCGGTCGGCCCTGACGATCGCCAGCAGGTTGTCGGCGGCCTGCATCCGCTCGCCGCGCGCATTCTGCACCATCGCCAGGTCGAACCGCGCCTGGTGATCGTTTGGATTGGCGGCGAGCCGGCGTTCGAACTCGGCCGGATTGCCGAGCGCGGCGGCTTCCGCCGCGAGCGTCATCTTGGCGCGCAGAGCGGCAAGCGCCGGCGCATCCTTCTTGTCCTCCGGCGCCTTGGCAAGCACCGCCTCGGCGCCTTGGCTGTCGCCGGCCTCGAAAAGGATCTCGCCGAGCCCGGCGATGGCCTCGATGGTTTCGGGCGACTGCTCGAGGATCGCATCATAGATGTCGGCCGCGGTCTGGGTGTCGCCCGCCTCGCGCGCCTCGGCGGCCGCGGCCAGCGCTTCGGTGATCTGCGGCGCGCCGCCGCCGCCCTTGCCGCCGACCTTCTGGATGAACTGCGTGATCTGGCTTTCCGGAATGGCGCCCATGAAGCCGTCGACCGGCTGGCCGTCCTTGAAGGCGATGACCGCGGGAATCGACTGGATGCCGAGCTGGCCGGCGACCGAGGGATGGTCGTCGATGTTCATCTTGACCAGCCTGACCTTGCCGCCGGCAGCTTTGACCGCCTTTTCGAGCTGCGGCGTCAGCTGCTTGCACGGGCCGCACCAGGGCGCCCAGAAGTCGACCAGCACCGGCTGGCGGCGCGATTCCTGGATGACGTCGGCCGCGAACGTCGCGGTCGTCGTGTCCTTGACGACATCCGTGGCCGCAGGCGCCTCGCCGAGCGAGACCTTGCCGCGGTCCGCCCCGCCATATTGCACGGATTGGGCGTACTGGCCGGCATTGCCGCCAAATGAGCCGCTGAACGGATTGTTGTCACTCATGTCGTCGCCCTTTCGGTCGCGTCGTCGCCGGCTTCGGGGTGCGGCGCGTTATTATCGGATTTCGGTTTCGCCATCCATGTGGCGATCAGCCCGAGACTTTCAAGATAACAGGATCGTGGCCCGTTGCCTCGACGAATTTGACGAGATCGGCAGCGGCGATGGCCGTCGTCGCCTCATTGGTCAGCGGATGGCCGTTGATGACGTCGTGGCTCATCAATTCCTGGTCCAGAACCACCTTGATCCGCCCGGCCGTGTCGTTGATCAGGCCGAAGATGGTAACCGCGCCGGGAATGACGCCGAGCAGCTCCATCAGCATTTCCGGCTTGCCGAAGGAGACGCGGCTGGCGGCGCCGATCAGATGGTGGATTTGCTTGAGGTCCACCACGGCCTCCTCGCCGACGGTGACGAGAAAGTAATTGTCCTTCTTGTCCTTGAGGAAGAGGTTCTTGGTGTGGCCGCCCGGGATCTCTCCGCGCAGCGCCTGCGAATCGGCGACCGTGAACAAGGGCGGGTGGCGCACCGTCGAGACGGAAATGCCGAGATCGGCAAGAAAGGCGTTAAGCTCGGCTTCGGTCTTCGGCATCGGTCCTCGCATCATCGGGAAAGCTTGTGCCGTTTACGGCCAACGATGCCCTTGGGGCAAGATCGCCCGGCTGGGCCAACGCAATCCGCCGGCTCGAAACCAACCTTCCCTATAGGAAGAGCTAGCTCCAAAAAGACCGTCATTTCCCTGTTGCAATCGCCGCGCTCTTCGGCCATATAGGCGCGGCTTGCGGCCCAAGGCCGCGCGAGCGGGTGTAGCTCAGGGGTAGAGCACAACCTTGCCAAGGTTGGGGTCGGGCGTTCGAATCGCCTCACCCGCTCCAGTTTCCTTCAGGGGATCAAGCAAACGAAAAGCCGCGGTTTTCCGCGGCTTTTTCGCGTTTGTAGCCTTCAGAACAAGATTCCGTTCCCCGCCATTCCCCATACCGCGGCGGCGCAGTGAACGATCCCGATCGGCAGCGCCAGCAACGGCTTGCAGCGGATCAGAAGGATATAGGTCGTGAATTGGGCGCATGCGGCGAGCAGCCCAGGCAAAGCGCCAGCGCCCGCCATCATCAGCAGCATCATCCAGGGGACCACGACGAAACCGGGAACGTTCGTTCCGTGCCCTGCGCCCATCGTGAAAAGCGCGATGAGGAACCCGACAAGGCCCAGGCCGACGCCGGCCGCGATTGTCTTCAGCATGACGCTGCTCTCCGCGATTTGTTGCTCGGCCCATGCTGGCCGGGCAAAATAGAGGAACGTCGCGACGGAAAGGAAGCGCCCTGCCGCCTGATCCTGACGGGTTGCCGCCTTTGCTGGAACAAATTCAGGAAAGTCCCTAACGGCTCGTCCTCCTCGCCGAAGCCTTCAGTCCGGAATTGCGCAAAAAAGGAAGTCGAGCGGTTCGGCGTTTCCATAAAACGAACCGCTCTACCCAAGCCTCGCCCTCGTCGTCCTCGGCGTCGCCAACAGCAGGCTCGTCTCGCTGCCGGTGATCCCGGGGATCAGCCGGATGCGACGCAGCACGGCGTCGAAGTCCGTGAGTGAGGCGGTGCCGAGTTCGACCACCAGGTCCCAGCGGCCGTTGGTGGTGTGGATGGTCGACACCTCGGGAAAGCCGCCGAGCGCCCTGATCACGCGGTCCGCGGCATGGCCCTCGATCTCGATCATCATCACGCCGCGTATCCTCTGGTCAACCGTGTCGGCGCGCAGCACCACCGTGTAGCCGATGATCTCGCCGGACTTTTCCAGCCGCTCCATCCGCGCCCTGACCGTCGCGCGAGAGACGCCGAGATCGAGCGCAAGATCGGAGACGCTGCGCCGCGCATCGTGCCTCAGAAGCGTCACCAGTCTCTCGTCGAGCGCGTCCATTTTGACCATTTCGAGCAGCCGATATGCCCACTATGATAAATCGACCTTTTCGAAATGCCAATTTACCCTGTTCAAACCGCCAGGCAGCGGTGGTTCACTTCCGCAAATCAAACGCAAAAGCGGAAAGAAGTGATGCGCTGCAGGATCGTCGGCGCGCCGGTGCAGGACGGCGCGGGCAGGATGGGATGCGAGATGGGGCCGAGCGCGCTGCGCACCGCAGGGCTTGTCTCGGTGCTGTCGGAGCTTGGCCATGAGGTCGAGGACTGGGGGGCGGTTGAGAAGGCGGCGGCGCGCCCTGTCGCTCATGGCAATCTCGCCCTGAAGGCGCTGCCCGAAATCTCCGCCTGGACGGCGGCGATTTCCGAGACCGCCTACGCCGCGTCGAAGGATGCCATGCCGATCTTCCTCGGCGGCGACCACTCGATCTCCGCCGGCACGGTCTCCGGCGTGGCGCGCCGCGCCGCCGACCGCGGCCGGCCGCTCTTCGTGCTGTGGCTCGACGCCCACCCGGATTTCCACACGCTCGACACCACCACCAGCGGCAATCTGCACGGCGTGCCGCTCGCCTATGCCAGCGGCCGTCCCGGCTTCAACGGCTATTTCCCCGACCTGCCCGCCGCAGTCGACCCGGCCCGCGTCTGCACCATGGGCCTGCGCAGCGTCGATTCTGCCGAGCGCCGCGCGCTGAAGGAAGCGGGTGTGACCGTGCACGACATGCGCGCCATCGACGAGCACGGCATCGCCCCGCTGCTGCGCGCTTTCCTGGCCAGGATCGAAGAGGCAAACGGGCTGCTGCATGTCAGCCTCGACGTCGACTTCCTCGACCCCTCGATCGCGCCGGCCGTCGGCACCACGGTTCCCGGCGGCGCCACCTTCCGCGAGGCGCATCTGGTGATGGAGATGCTCTCCGACAGCGGCCTGGTCTCCAGCCTCGACCTGGTCGAACTGAACCCGTTCCTCGACGAACGCGGCCGTACCGCGACCCTGATGGTCGACCTTACCGCCAGCCTGATGGGCCGCCGCATCATGGACCGCCCGACCCGCAGCCATTCCGGAAGCCTCTGATCATGACCCAGCCGTCCCGCCTTGCCATCGTCCCCTTCGTCAGCGTCGACCGCATGATGAAGCTTGTGCTCGCCATCGGCCTCGAGCGCTTCCTCACCGAGCTTGCCGGCTATATCGAGGAGGATTTCCGCCGCTGGGAGCTGTTCGACAAGACGCCGCGCGTCGCCTCGCACAGCCATGACGGCGTCATCGAGCTGATGCCGACCAGCGACGGCCGCCTCTACGGCTTCAAATATGTCAACGGCCACCCGAAGAACATGCGCGAAGGCCGCCAGACCGTCACCGCCTTCGGCGTGCTCGCCGATGTCGGCTCCGGCTATCCGATGCTCTTGACCGAGATGACGATCCTGACGGCGCTGCGCACCGCCGCGACCTCGGCGGTTGCCGCCAAATATCTGGCACCGAAAGGGTCGCGCGCCATGGCCATCATCGGCAACGGCGCCCAGTCCGAGTTCCAGGCCGTCGCGTTCAAGGCGCTGCTCGGCATCGACCGGCTGCGGCTCTACGACATCGACCGCTCTGCTTCCGAAAAATGCGCCCGCAACCTCGCCGGCAAGGGCTTCGACATCACCATCTGTTCGACCGGGCAGGACGCGGTGGAAGGCGTCGACATCATCACCACGGTGACCGCCGACAAGCAGTACGCCACCATCCTCACCGACAACATGGTCGGCTCCGGCGTCCACATCAACGCCGTCGGCGGCGACTGTCCCGGCAAGACCGAGCTGCACCGCGATATCCTTTTGCGCTCCGACATCTTCGTCGAGTTTCCGCCGCAGACGCGCATCGAGGGCGAGATCCAGCAGCTCGACGCCGATCATCCGGTCACCGAGCTGTGGCAGGTCATGACCGGCCAGGCCGAGGGCCGCAAGACGAAGGAGCAGATCACGCTGTTCGATTCCGTCGGCTTCGCCACGGAGGATTTTTCCGCGCTGCGCTATGTCCGCGACCAGCTCCAGGCGACCGGCCTCTACGAGGAGCTCGACCTGCTTGCCGACCCCGACGAGCCGCGCGACCTGTTCGGCATGCTGCTCAGGGCCGCCATGCAACCTGCCGCGTGAGGGAATGAGCGCATAATCGCCCCCCTTGAGGGCCCTTGCGGGGGAGATGGCCGGCAGGCCAGAGGGGGTCGCCTCGCGTGGAGCGGCAACCTCCATCTGCCGCAGCAGGCCGAGTCCAGTCGGACCGACCCCCTCTGTCGCCTTCGGCGACATCTCCCCCTCAAGAGGGGAGATTACACGCTACTTCTGCAAAGCCGCGCAGCTTTCCCTCTCCACCAGCACTGGCGCCAGCACCTCGCGGCGCGACGGCGCCTCCGGCTCGCCGACGCGCTCGAGCAGCAGGCTCACCGCCCGCGTTCCGATCTTTTCGACCGGCTGCGCGATCGTCGTTAGCGGCGGCCATGTGGTGACCGCATAGGGGATGTCGTCGAAACCGATCAGCGACATGTCGTCGGGCACCCGCAAGCCGCGCGTGCGCAGCGCGGTGATGGCGCCCATGGCCATCAAATCGTTGCAGGCGAACACCGCCGTGATCTCCGGCGCCTGCGTCATCAGCCGCTCCATCGCCAGGCGTCCGCCGGCGAAATGATAGTCGGAATCGACCACCGACGAAGCAGGCAGGTCGATACCTGCCTCCGCGAGTGCCCGGGTAAAACCGCGCAGGCGGGCCGGGCTGGAGCTCGAATCGCGCGGACCGCCGATGACGCCGATTTTGCTGTGGCCGAGCCCGACCAGATGGCGCCCGGCGAGATAGCCGCCGTGATCGTGGTCGACCAGCACGGAATCGACATGGACAGAATGGATCTCGCGGTCGAGCAGCACCGCCGGCAGGGCGGCGGACAGGTGCGAGAACACCCGCGCATGGTCTGACGAACCGGCGAAGATCAGCCCGTCGATCTGCTTTGCCATCAACACCGACAGATAGCGCTCTTCCTTCTCGGCGCTGCCATCCGAGTTGCACAGGATCACCGTATAGCCGGCCACGAAGCCGGCATCCTCGATCTGGCGCGCCACGCTGGCGAAGAACGGGTTGGAATTGTCCGGGAGCAGCAGGCCGATGGTCTTGGTCTCCCCGCGTCTCAGGCTCCGCGCCAGCGAGTTCGGGCTGTAGCGCAGGGCGGTTATCGCGGCGCGCACGCGCTCGGCCGTCTCCGGCTCGACATGGCGCGTGCGGTTCATCACATGCGAGACCGTTGCGACGGACACCCCCGCATAGCGCGCGACATCGGCAATTGTGGTCATGGTTCCCTCTGACCCTCTAGCGGATCCTCCGCAACAGCCTCTCCCGATAAGCGTCTAGGATGACGGCGAGCACGATGACAAGGCCAATCACGATCGGTTTGAAATTGTCGCCGACGCCGAGCAACTGCAGCCCGGTGCTGAGCACCTGCAGGATGCAGGCGCCGACCAGCGTGCCGATGATCGAGCCCTTGCCGCCGCTGAGGCTGGTGCCGCCGATGATGACGGCGGCGATTGCATTGAGCTCGTAGCCGACGCCGGCGATCGGGCTGCCGATGTTCAAGCGCAGCAGATAGACCATGGCCGCGATGCCGGCCGTCAGCCCGCTGATGGTGAAGGCCGCGACCTTGTAGAAATCCGGATCGTGGCCGGAGAGGCGCACCGCCTCGTCATTGGTGCCGACGGCGAAGATCATGCGGCCGAACACGGTGAAGCGCAGCACGAACCAGCCGGCCGCGATCACCAGCACCGCGACCAGGAAGATCGACGGCAGGAAGCCGCCGATGATCAGATTGCCGAAATCGACGAAACTCTGCGGCAGGCCGGTGATGGTCGAATTGTCGCTGACCACGCGCGCGGCGCCCGCCGCCATGTTGAGCATGCCGAGCGTGACGATGAAGGACGGGATCTTCCAGCGCGTCGAGATCCAGCCGTTGAGGAAGCCGCAGGCAGCACCGGTCGCCATGCAGGCGAGCAGCGCCAAAGTGATCGCGACGGCCGGCGACAGGCTTTCGTCGATCATGACGGTGGCGCCGACCACGGTGCAGAGCGCCAGCACCGAGCCGACCGAAAGGTCGATGCCGCCGGTGAGAATGACGAAGGTCATGCCGGCGGCGAGCACCGTGTTGATGGCGATCTGCACGAAGATCTTCAGCGCATTGCCGGGCGTGGCGAAGTAAGGCGCTGTGAGCGAGAAGAACAGCGTGATCAGCACCAGCGCCAGAAGCACGCCGGCGTCGCGGATCAGGAAGCGCAGGAACTTCGCCCTGCCGGGAGAAACAGGCGCCGACACGAGGGTTTCGGACGTCTCGCTCATGGTCGCACATACTCCTGGTAGGCGAGCGACAGGATACGCTCCTGGTCGAATTCGGCTCGCGGCACCTCGCCGACGATTTTGTTCTTGGAAAAGACGATAATGCGATGGCACATGCCCATCAGCTCCGGCAGGTCGGAAGACACCATGACAATGCCTTTTTGAGCCGCCGCCAGCATCCACAGAAGCTGGTAGATGTCGCGCCGCGCGCCGATGTCGACGCCGCGCGTCGGCTCGTCGAGGATCAGCGTCGAGGTGCCGCGGAACAGCCATTTGGCCAGCACCACCTTCTGCTGGTTGCCGCCCGAGAGATTGCGCACCGCCTGCTCGATCGAGCTTGCCTTGACGCGCAGCTGGCCGATGAGATCGTTCGCTGCCGCGGCTTCGGCCCGGCGGTTGACCAGCCCGTGGCGCGACACCTTGCCGAGATCGGTGATGGTGATGTTCTTGTCCACGGCCAGATCGAGCAGCAGGCCCTGGCCTTTGCGATCCTCGGTAAGCAGGCTGAGCCCATGCCGCACGGCATTCTTGGGCGCCGTGATCGCCACCGGCTTGCCGTCGATCTCGACGACGCCGTCGAGCCTCGGATCGGCGCCGAACAGGGCCCGCATGGCTTCGGTCCGGCCGCTGCCGACCAGACCGGCGACGCCCAAGATCTCGCCGTGGCGGACGTTGAAGGAAATTTCGGGCGTCACGGCGCTGCGCTTCAGATTTGTGACGCTGAGCGCGACCTTGCCCGGCACGATCGAGGCGTCGAAGCCGAATTCGTCGGCGATGTCGCGGCCGATCATCATGCGCACGACATCCGGCACGCTGAGGCCGTGGAGGTCGCGGGTCGCGACCAGCCTGCCGTTGCGCAAGATTGTCACCCGGTCGCCGATCTCGAACACTTCGTGCAGCCGGTGCGAGATGTAGATGATGGTGACACCCCTGGCCTTCAGCCGCTTGATGATAGCGAACAGCCGCCCGATCTCCGGCGGCGTCAGCGTCGCCGTCGGCTCGTCGAGCACCAGCAGCTTGCTGTCGTAGCTCAGCGCCTTGGCGATCTCGACCAGCTGCATCTGCGCGACGCCAAGCGCTTCGACCCGCGTCCTCGGATCGACATCGAGCCCGACTTCCTTGAGCAGCGCGACGGCGCGCCGGTTGAGCGCCTTGCGGTCGACGATGCCGAAGGCGCGGCGCAGCAGGTTTTCCAGCATCAGGTTCTCGGCGATGCTGAGATAGGGCAGTAGGTTCAGCTCCTGGTGCACGATGCGGATGCCGCTTAGCTGCGCGTCATGCGGCGTCTTCGGCTGATAGGGCTGGCCGTTGAAGGCGATCGTCCCGCTGTCCGGCTGGTAAATGCCGGCCAAGAGCTTGATCAGCGTCGATTTGCCGGCGCCGTTCTCGCCGAGGACGATATGCGTCTCGCCGCGCGCGATCGACAGCGAGACGTCGCTCAGCGCGACCACGCCGGGAAAGATTTTTCCTACCCCTTCAAGGGAAAGAACCACATCGTCCATGCAGCAATCCTGAATGGCGCTCATCGCCGCCGGCTGCTTGCCGGCGGCGATGATGAGACAAGCGAATGGATGGCGCCAGAGGGAGTCCCGGCGCCTGTGCTCGCCTCAGGCGGTGATCAGCTTGACGTCGGTCTTGACCCAGCCCGAGAACTTCTCGCCGGCAAGCTCGCGCAGGCCGTAGTCGATGCCCATGGCCGCCATCTGCGCGCCATACTGCTCGACCGTGGCGAGCATCTTGCCTTCCTTGAGCAGCGGGCCGACGGCCGGAATGTTGTCGAAGCCGACCACCTTGATCTGACCCGACTTGCCGGCCGCGTCGATCGCCTTGACCACGCCGAGCGCCATCGAGTCGTTTGCCGCCATCACGCCCTGGATGTCCGGGTGCTGCGTCAGGAAGTTGGTCATCAGCGTGTTGGCTTCCTCGGTCTCCCAATGCGCGGTCTTGGAATCGAGCAGGTCGAGGCCGTGCTCCTTCACAGAATCGTCGAAGCCGAGCTTGCGCTGCTTGGCGTTGTCGGCTTCCGGATTGCCTTCGAGGATGACGACCTTGCCACCCTTGCCCAGCGCCTTGCCGAGCGCGTCGCCGGCGAGCTTGGCGCCGGCTCGGTTGTCCGGCCCGAAGAAGGCAAGGTCGATGCCGGCCTTCTTCTTGGCCTCATCGTCGAGCGCGACGTCGATGTTGATGACCTTGATGCCGGCCTTCAGCGCCTTGGCGATCGGCGTGACCATCGCCTTCGAATCGGCCGGCGCCACGACGATGATGTTGTAGTTCTGGGTGATGAAGTTCTCGATCGCATCGACTTGCGCGGCGAAATCGCGCTCGTCCTTCATGCCGACGGCGGCGAAATCGAACTTGTCCTTGTTCTTGGCCGCATAGTCCTCCGCGCCGGCCTGCATCTGCTTGAAGAACTCGTTGGCCAAAGACTTCATGACCAAGCCTACCTTCGGCTTGTCGGCCGCAAACGCCGGACCGAACGGCAGCGCAAGCGCGCCGGCCGCCAGCGCGCTTGTCTTGAGGAACCGACGACGCGAAAACGATCCCAGGTCGAGCCCGCGGGTATTTGAAACCTTGCTCATGCTTTCCTCCTCCTGAATGGGCGTAATCGGTTACGTAACCGATTACGCCAAAAACTACTGCTTGTCTTCGTCGGATGTCAACATGCTCGCGGAGGAAGCGTACCCGAGCAGCCTGCCGGGCGGATATCGCAGCGTCGGCCCGGCTTAGGTCTGCCGCTGGCTATTTCCCAGCCGGAGTTCGACGCTCTCGTCGGGCAAATGCCTTTGCGCATAGGCGGGGATCTTGAACCGCTTGCGGTATGCGCCGGGCGCCAGCCCCGTCACACGTTTGAACAAGCGACGGAAGAACGCAGGCTCTTCGTATCCGACCTGCCAGCTGACGTCGTCGATTGACGCGTCGGTGCGCTCCAGTCGGCGCTTGGCGTCCTCGATCCTCAAGCGCTGTACATAGGCGATCGGGCTCAGGCCGGTCGCGCTCGTGAACCGGCGTTTGAAGGTGCGCTCCGTGAGCTGGGCGCAGCGGATCATCTCTTCTATGGGATTGGCGACCGAAAATCGGGTGGCGATCAAGTCCTGCGCCGCCTGAACGGCAAGATCGCCATGATCCTTGCGACCCTCAAAGATGATGTAGGGCGCAAGACCGTCCTGATGCCACTGCAGCGCGAATGAGCGCGCCACGGCCTGGGCTGCGGTCGCGCCGGCGTGTCGGGCGATCAGGTACAACACCAGATCATGCCAGGTCATGGAAGCACCCGAGGAGATGAGCTCCTCTCGCTTGCCCGACACCACCAGCACACGATCCGGGTGGATAGGCACTTGTGGAAACGTCCGGCCGAAGTCGCCGGCGTAGCCATAATGCACGGTCGCGTCCACGCCATCGAACAGACCGGTTTCGGCAAGCAGGAAGATGCCTGAGCACGCCGAGCATAAGAGCGCGCCGCGACCATGCATGGCGCGGAACCACTCGATCAGTTCCGGATGCAGGTCCTTTCGCCAGCCGTTCGGCCCAAGCAGGATCGAAGGAACAATGACGATGTCGGTCATATCCACCTCCGCCACGCTTCGCTGAACCATGACCGGCACGCGGCTGGCCAGTTCCAGAGCGCCCGTTTCGAGGCCGACGATCTCAATCTCGAAGGGCGGAGCCTGGCGCGGCTCACTGCCCGGCAGCGGCATTATTTTGAAGGCATTCATCACGTCGAAGATGCCCGACAACGTGGACACCACGGCCTCTGGAATGGCCACCAGACTCACGTGAAGCGGCTCGGATGCGGCAGTGGTGAAGTGACGATGCATGTCGGCTAATCCATGTCGCAGGTGCCGCAACCATAGCGCCCGGCGAGCGCGGCCGCCAGTTTCTCTCCTGACGACGGGCCAGTGGCACAAATGGCCCGATTCTGGAGAGTCGCGCTCTCCAGTTTCTTCCCTGTTCCTGCGATTCAGCCGCTGCCTCGGGGGTTGCCCGAGCGATTGGACAGGAGACTTGGACATGGAGCATACCCACAACCATAAGATCGATCCGGCAAAACTCGATGCGCTCGTCGCGCGAGCGATCGGTGATATTTCGGCCGGCTACGGCGGAGTCATGATCAGCCTCGGCCACCGTCTCGGTCTTTACAAGGCCATGGCGGGCCTCGGACCCCTCAGTGCCCGCGCGCTCGCGGGGCGCGCCGGCTGTGCCGAACGTTACGTACGCGAATGGCTCAATTCCCAAGTGGCGGGCGGCTATATCGTTTACCACCCGGTCAGCGACACCTACGAGTTGACACCCGAACAGGAAGTCGTGCTCGCCGACGAGGACAGCGCCGTCTTCATTCCCAACGCTTGGGCGGTGCCCGCTTCGATGTGGGCCGACGAAGAGAAGGCCGTAGAGGCTTTCCGCACCGGCAAGGGCATCGCCTGGGGAGATCATGACGGACGCCTGGCCTGCGGCGTGGCCGCCTTTTACCGGAACGGCTACAAGGCCAGTCTCGTCAGCGAATGGCTGCCATCCCTGGAGGGCGTCGTCGAGAAGCTCAGGACTGGTGCGCTTGTCGCCGACATCGGGTGCGGCCACGGCCATTCGACGGCGCTCATGGCAAAGGCCTTTCCGGCTTCCCGCTTCCATGGCTTCGACAATCACGAAGACTCGCTGGGGGAGGCCCGTCGCGGCGCCGCCAAGCAGAGCTTGGAAGGGCGCGTGGCGTTCGAAAAGGCGCGGGCCGACGACTACCCGGGCAGCGGCTACGATCTGATCTGCTTCTTTGATGCCCTGCATGACATGGGCGATCCTGTCGCCGCGGCAGTGCATGCATCAAAGGCGCTGGCGCCGGACGGGACGGTGATGCTGGTCGAGCCTTTCGCCAATGACCGGGTCGAAGACAACATCTCGCCGGTGGCGAGAATGTATTACGCGGCCTCCACCACCATCTGCTGCGCCCACGCTATTTCGGACGGCGGCCGCCTCGTGCTGGGCGCCCAGGCCGGCGAGGCACGGCTGGCGGAAGTGTTCCGCAAGGCCGGGTTCACCCGTTTCCGTCGTGCCTTCGAGACGCCGTTCAACTTGGTCCTCGAGGCCCGGCTCTGACCTTCGAAAGCTAACACCCATCGGTCGCAGCGGTCGACTTCCGGCCTCGCGGCGCAAAGGGGGCGCGGGGCGGGTGGCAATCCCTTCGATCCCAACAAACAGGAGACTGATCATGAAAAACATTCTCGCAGGCATAGGCTTCGCCATCGCTACCGTACTTGCCGCACCGCTCGCCGTTGCGCAGGAACTGCCGGCGGCCGAGCAGACCTACAAGGAAATCGAGGCGACGCTCGGCATCGTGCCGAGCCATATCAAGGCCTATCCAAAGTCGGCAGTCGCCGGCGCTTGGGCGATGTTCAAGGGTCTCGAGCTTCAACCCAAGAACAACGCTCTCGAACCGAAGGTAAAGTCGCTCATCAACGTCGCGGTGGCGGCGCAGATTCCGTGCCGTTACTGCATCTGGCTGGAAACCAAGATGGCCAAGGACCGCGGCGCCACCGACGAGGAGGTCGCCGAAGCCGTGGCCCATGCCGGCTACGTCCGGCACTGGAGCGCCGTGCTGAATGGCCTGCAGATCGACTTCGAAACCTTCAAGACCGAATTTGGCGGCGACTGACGGCAGCCGGTGCCCGGCGTTTCAACCGGGCACCGCCCCTTCCTGCACGCCCCACCACATGGGAACTCTCATGGAACTGCTCATCAACGCGGCGAACATTCTTTACGTGATTGCCTACTTCACGATGGACATGCTGCGCCTGCGAATGCTCACCCTGACGGCGGCAACCTGCCTCGCAGTATACTTCTACTGCCAGCCCGTCCCGATGTTGAACGTCGTGGCATGGAACGTCTTCTTCATCGGCCTGAACGTGGTCCACATCACCCGGATCGTGCGCGAGCGGTACACTGGCGCAGCGACCTGATTGCCGGTGGCAGTGCCTCTAAGCATCGGGTGCGCCGATTCGATCATGGCCCCGAAATCGAGTTTGGTCTCGCCTCGCGGCCGTCGAATCGCTCGATTG
The DNA here is from genome assembly GCF_003997555.1 of Mesorhizobium sp. M1A.T.Ca.IN.004.03.1.1. Classification (NCBI taxonomy): domain Bacteria; kingdom Pseudomonadati; phylum Pseudomonadota; class Alphaproteobacteria; order Hyphomicrobiales; family Phyllobacteriaceae; genus Mesorhizobium; species Mesorhizobium sp. M1A.T.Ca.IN.004.03.1.1. The sequence goes on from NZ_RZTV01000005.1 coordinate 254,609, forward strand.
ATCACCGCCAGCCGAGTGCCGGCGCGACGTGCTTCAGGATCGCCTCGATGACATGGGCGTTGTAGTCGACGCCGAGCTGGTTGGGAACGGTGAGAAGCAGCGTGTCGGCCTCGGCGATCGCCTCGTCTTGCCTGAGCTGATCCACCAGCTTGTCCGGTTCGGCGGCGTAGGTACGGCCGAACACGGCGCGCTTCTCCGGCTCGATATAGCCGAAATGATCCTCGCCCTCGCTGCCGCCGAAATACGCGCGGTCCATGTCGTTGACCAAGGCGAAGATGCTGCGGCTGACCGACACGCGCGGCTCGCGCGCATGGCCGGCTTCCTTCCAGGCGGCGCGGAAGGCTCTTATCTGCTCGGCCTGCTGGATGTGCAGCGGCTGGCCGCCCTCGTCGAATTTCAGCGTCGAGCTCTGCAGGTTCATGCCGAGCTTGGCCGCCCATTCGGCGGTGGCGTTGGTGGCCGCGCCCCACCAGATCCGTTCGCGCAGGCCCTCCGAGAACGGCTCGAGCCTGAGCAATCCAGGCGGATTGGGAAACATCGGCCGCGGATTGGGCTGGGCAAAGCCTTCGCCGCGCAACAGATCGAGGAGGATCTCGGCGTGGCGGCGCGCCATGTCGGCATCGGTCTTGCCCTCTTCCGGCACGTAGCCGAAATAGCGCCAGCCATCGATCACCTGCTCGGGCGAGCCGCGGCTGATACCGAGCTGCAGCCGGCCGCCGGCGATGAGGTCGGCCGCACCCGCATCTTCGGCCATGTAGAGCGGGTTCTCGTAGCGCATGTCGATGACGGCGGTGCCGAGCTCGATACGCTTGGTCTTCGCGCCGGCCGCGGCAAGCAGCGGAAACGGCGAGGCGAGCTGGCGGGCGAAATGGTGGACGCGGAAATAGGCGCCGTCGGCGCCGAGCTCCTCGGCCGCGACTGCAAGGTCGATCGACTGCAGCAACGCGTCGGCGCCCGAGCGCGTGCCCGATTGCGGGGCGGGCGACCAGTGCCCGAACGACAGAAATCCGATCTTCTTCATGCGCTCCGTTCCGCGTCGGGCGGCCCGCTGAACCGCTCGTGTTCTTGTGTTGCTCCAGCGCAATACCAGGAAAACGTGCGACGGGCGTTCCGCCGCGGAATTGCGCAATGCAACGCAAATAGTTGAAGCCATGCGGCTATTCAACGAAACGCGACCGGATACAGACCGTCAATCGATCCGGATCCAGACGCCCTTGGTGTTGAGATATTCGTCGAGATGCTCGGCGCCGCCCTCGCGGCCGTAACCGCTCATCTTGTAGCCGCCGAACGGCACGGCCGGGTCGATCGCGTGATAGGTGTTGACCCAGACCGAGCCGGCGCGCAGCCGGTTGGCGAGCTGGTGCGCCTTGCCGACATCCTTGGTGAACACGCCGGCGCCGAGACCGTAGGGCGTGTCGTTGCCGCGCCGCACCGCTTCGTCCAGCGTGTCGAAGGGCAGCGCCGAGATGATCGGCCCGAAGATTTCCTCGCGCGCGATGCGCATGCCGTCGGTGACGCCGGAAAACACGCCGGGCGTCATGAAATTGCCTGCGGCCAGCGCGCCCTTGGTGATGCGCTCACCACCTGTCACCAGCCGCGCGCCCTCGCGCGCGCCGTCCGCGATGAAGCCTGAGACGCGCTCGAGCTGTCTTGGCGAGATCAGCGGTCCGATCTCGGTCTCGGGGTCGGCGCCGTCGCCGATCCGCAGCTTTGCCGCGAAGGCCGCGACGCGTTCGACGAATTCGTCATAGATCGGCCGTTCGACGAAGAGCCGGGAGCCGGCGATGCAGACCTGGCCGGAATTCGCGAAGACCGACATGGCCGCCACCGGCACGGCGCGCTCGATGTCGGCATCGGCGAGCACGATTACCGGCGATTTGCCGCCTAGCTCCAGCGACACACGCTTCATGTTGGCGGCCGAGGCGCGCAGAATCGCCTGGCCGGTGGCGGTCGAGCCGGTGAAGACCACCTTGTCGACATGCATATGCGCCGCGAGCGGCGCACCGGCTTCCGCGCCCGTGCCGGTCACGACGTTGACGACGCCCGGCGGCACGCCGGCCTCCTGCATCAGGTCGGCGATCAGAAGCGGCGTCAGCGGTGCCTCTTCCGACGGTTTCAGCACGATGGTGCAGCCGGTGGCCAGGGCCGGGCCGATCTTCCAGATCGAGGCGGCGGTGGGCGCATTCCACGGAATGATCGCGCCGACCACGCCGACCGGCTCCTTGCGCGTGTAGGAGACGATCTCGCCGGGCAGCGAATTGCCGATCGTCTGGCCGTGGATCGACGTCGCCATGCCGGCATAGAAGCGCAGCATGCCGAGCACGCGGTTGCGGTTGGCCAAGGTGCGGGTGATCGGCATGCCCATGTCGGTGGTGTCCGAAAGCGCCAACTCTTCCCAATGCCGCTCCATGAGATCGGCGATCTTCAAAAGCAGCAGCTGGCGCTCATATGGCTTGAAGCGGCCCCACGGTCCCTCGAAGGCGCGCCGCGCGGCGGCCACCGCCAGGTCGACGTCCTTGGAATCCGCAAGCGGCACGGTGCCCAGCACCGCGCCCGTGGCGGGGTTGCGCGTCTCGAATGTCCGGCCGCTCACCGCATCGCGCCACTCACCGTCGATCATCATCTGCCGGTGCCGGCCGTCGATCGGCGTGCGCAGGGGAAGGTCTCTCACCGATAACGTCATCTGAAGCCGCTTCCTCTGATGAGCATGGCCTTATGCCACCGGCCTGCGCACGGGCGCAAGTTCGCCGCCGCGGTCGAGAAGGTGCAGCCGGCGACGGCTGATTCATCCATCCGCCATACTTTGTGCGTCATCGCCTGTTGAACAAGGCTGAACCGGCACCGCCTTCCCAAAAGGGCGGCGAAACACAGACCTCGGTGCCCATTCATGCATGAACTGACCCCCGTTCTCTCCACCGTGGCCGCTTCGTTCCTGGCGTCCCTTGTCGAGGTGGTCGAAGCCTTCACCATCGTGCTGGCCGTCGGCGTGACGCGCGGCTGGCGGCCGGCGCTGACAGGCGCCGTCTCGGCGCTCGCCGTGCTGGCGGCGCTGGTGCTGGCTTTCGGACCGCTGCTGCAGCTGATCCCGATCGCGCTCCTGCAATTCGTGGTCGGCGTGCTTCTTATCCTGTTCGGCATGCGCTGGCTGCGCAAGGCGATCCTGCGCAGCGCCGGGATCATCGCGCTCCGCGACGAAGAGGCAGCCTTTTCCAGGGAAACCGACGCGCTGACCCGCCAGGCCAACGACCGTCGCGCCGGCTATCTGGCCGGCGTGGCGGCCTTCAAGGCGGTGCTGCTCGAAGGGGTCGAGGTGGTGTTCATCGTCATTGCGGTCGGGACCGCGCATGGCCAGACGCTCTATGCCGGTCTCGGAGCGCTGGCCGCATTCGTGCTTGTAATGCTGATCGGCCTCGCCATGCACCGGCCGCTGGCGCGTGTGCCGGAAAATGCGCTCAAATTCGTGGTCGGCCTGATGCTGACCAGTTTCGGCGTGTTCTGGACAGGCGAAGGCCTCGGCGCCGAATGGCCGGGCGAGGATTTTGCGCTGCTTGCCATCTTCGTCGTCATCGCCGCGGCATCCTTCGCCATGGTGCGCTGGCTGCGCAACGCCCACGTGGCTGCTGCCAAAGCAATTCCAGGAAAAGTGTGAAACGGTTTTCCGTCCGGAATTGCGGTCAAAAAGAAACAGAGCGGCTTGCCGTTTCCGTGAAATGGTGAACCGCTCGAAGGGAATTGCCCGATGAAAATCGTCCGCCTCGTCCTGAAGGAGCTCGTCGGCATGTTCGTCGACGACGGCAGCCTTGCGCTTCTGGCACTGCTTCTGATCGCTTTGGTCGCCGGCGCCGTGAAGCTTCTGGCGCTGCCGCCGCTCCTCGGCGCTGTCCTGATCCTGATCGGCTGCCTGGCGATCCTTTTGGAAAGCACGAGGCGCGGCGCGCGCGGCGGAGGCAAAGGCTAAGCCGGCCTGATGGGTGGCGCGGGCCAATTCGACGCGACGCGCTTTAGGCTCGGAGGGCGCGACTTTCCTCGCCGATCGCGCGTTTGACGAAAAGCTCGGCGTGCTCGGCCCACTGGATTTCTGTGACGTTGTTCTCGCGAACCGATCGCTTGAAAGCTTCCCGCAACGCGTCGAGTTCAAACACCGACAACCGTCCGAGCGTATCGTGTTTCGACGTGCGAATTTCCATCACGCAGCCCAACAGCCCAAGTCATAAAGAGGTATATGCTTCGCCAGCTCGGACTCAAGGCATTGCCCCTGACTTCTTTTGGGTGCAATCGCCGGGCTTGTTAGCTCGGGCAGCGAAACGCCCAATCGCAATCAGTAGATTGTGAACAAGGTCGGCAGCATGCCGATCATACGAAAATGCTCGACCGCCTCGATAAGCGGAAAGAAGGCCAGAAAATATAGACCGTCCCGGAACGTGCTTTTCAGCGCGCTGGTGGAAAAGACCCAGTGGTCCTCGTCGCGGTAGAGCATCGGATTCGGCCAGAAACGCGGCGTCCGCTCGGCATAGGCCGTGTAGGCGGCGCCGAACTTGCCGGACAGGAACTCGGCCTCCCGGCCGGCGGTGAACCGGAAGACGAGGAAGCTTGCAAGCCCAAGCATCGCCGCGGCCAGCACCGATCCGAACATCAGCCCGATACCCACCGCTCCGATGATCGAGAAGAAATAGAGCGGATTGCGGCTCATCGAGAACGGACCGGAGACGACCAGCTCGTCGTTCTTCCTGCCGCCGACATAAAGAATGCTCCACAGCCGGCCGAGAAAGCAGACGAGCACGAAGCCGAAGCCGGCCGTCTCCATCAGCTCGTGTCCGCTCGAGCCCTCGCTGAGGAACGGCTTGGCAAACAGCAGCAAGACGATGGCCGTCACTGCGGCGACCTGGACGACGATCAGGCGCTTGTGCTGGTCGAAGGCCTTTGGCGCTGACTTGAGCGATGTGTAAGCCATTCGATTTGAGTCACTCCGGCCGGGCCAGCGCTCCCCTAACCTTTCTCGCGCCCGGCGGCGAGGTCTTCCCATTATTTTCGATCATTCTTACGAATTTGTAAGGACCCGGACAGGCCTGCGTAAGTCCGGCTTGTGGGAATGGGGCCTCGCCGATGCTACCGTGCCGCTTGAACTCGACACCGGACGATAGGCCAAGATGCGACTGCTGCTGGTTGAGGATGACCCAAGGACTGCCGACTACATCGTCAGGGGACTGAGCGAGGCCGGGCACGCCTGCGATCTCCTGCGCAATGGCCACGAAGCGCTCGCCGCGGCAACCCGCAATGCCTATGACGTCATCGTTGCCGACCGTATGGTCCCCGGTCTCGACGGCCTGTCGATGATCAAGGCGGTGCGAGCGGCGGGCATCAAGACGCCGGCGATATTCCTGACCTCGATCGGCGGCGTCGACGACCGGGTGGAAGGGCTGGAGGCCGGCGGCGACGACTATCTGGTCAAGCCCTTCGCCTTTTCCGAACTGCTTGCCCGCATCAACGCGCTCGGCCGGAGGCCGGCGGCGCAGGAGCAGAAGACCAGCCTTCGTGTTGCCGACCTCGAAATGGACCTGATCATGCGGCGCGTGACCAGGCAGGGCAGGACCATCGACCTGCAGCCCCGGGAGTTCAGCCTGCTCGAAGTGCTGATGCGCGGCGAGGGCCGGGTGATTACCCGTACCATGCTTCTGGAGCGCGTCTGGGACTTCCATTTCGATCCCAAGACCAGCGTCGTCGAAACCCATATCAGCCGGCTCAGGGCCAAGGTCGACAGGCCGTTCGACGTGCCGCTCATCCATACCGTGCGCAACACCGGCTACAGCCTGCACGCGCAGGGTTGACGATCCATGCCTGATCGCATCTCGCGCCTCCGGCCGGCTGTCCGTATATAAGCGACATGGCGATGCTGGACTCCACAAGGCAATGGGCGCTTCGCATGAAGCGCGACGTCGTGGCGCTCTGGCTTGCCGCCCGCGATCCACGCGTCCCCTGGTACGCAAAGGTCGTGGCCGGCGCGGTCGCGGCCTATGCGCTGAGCCCCGTCGACCTCATTCCGGATTTCATTCCGATCATCGGCTATCTGGACGATCTTGTAATCGTTCCGCTCGGCATCCTGCTTGCGGTAAAGCTGGTTCCGGCCGGGCTCATGCGGGAATTCCGCAACACCGCCACGCGCAGCACCCGGCCGGTCAGCCTGACCGGTCTGATCTTCATGATTGCCGTCTGGATCGTGGCGGCCCTGGCCCTGCTATGGCTGGTCTGGCCGAGCCCCGCCTGAAACGATGAAGGAAGCACGCCCCAGCCTGCTGCGCAGCACGCCGTTCCGCCTGGCACTGACCTTTGCCTTCCTTTTCGTGCTCGCCTTCATCCTGTCCGGCGCGGTCGTCTATCAGCTGATGAGCGCCGATCTGGCGAGGCGGCTCGATAAGTCCATCAAGGAGACCTATTCGGTCGTTGCCCTGACCTATGCCGCCAACGACAAGGAGGATCTTGTCGCCTCGGTCAACAACAACGCCGACCTCAGCCCCGACAAGGACCAGCTTTTCTCGCTGACCGACCCCGCCGGCAACCGTCTGGCAGGCAATTTCACCGCCTCCGGCCTGCCCGACGGTTTCTCGATGTTCGCCGCCAGATTGCCGGGCGTGCCGCCCGACACGATGTACCGCGCCTATACCGGCGAGGTCGGCGGCAACAATCTGACGGTTGCCTTCTCGCTTGCCGAGACGGACGAGTTGAAGACCATCGTGCTGATGAGCTTCGGCTGGGGCACGCTGTTTATCACCGGGCTCGCCATTGCCGGCGGCGCCCTGCTCGCCTCGCGCGTCCAGCGGCGGCTCGACGGCATTGCCGCCACCATGGTCGACGTCTCGCACGGACGGCTCGACGCGCGCATCCCGTTGACCGGCAATGGCGACGACATCGACGCCGTGTCCACCCAGGTGAACGCAGCCCTCGACCGCTTGTCGGGCCTGGTCGACGGCATGCGGGAGGTGAGCGCCAACATCGCGCACGACCTGAAGACGCCGCTCAACCGCCTGCAGATGATCCTGGAGCAGGCTGCCGACAAGACCGCCTCCGGCGAGACCGTTTCAGCCGAGCTGGCCGATGCGCGCAGCGAAAGCCGGCAGATCAACGACACCTTCGATGCGCTGCTGCGCATCGCTCAGATCGAGGCCGGCGCGCGCAAGGCCCGCTTTGTCGATCTCGAGGTCGGCAGTGTCGTCGACACCATCGGCGAGGTCTATGCCGACGTCGCCGAGGATGACGGAAAATCGTTGTCGACGACGCTCGTTCCGGACACCAAATGGTACGTCCACGGGGACCGCGACCTGCTGATGCAGATGCTCGCCAACCTGGTCGAGAACGCGCTCAGGCACTGTCCCCCCGGCACAGCGATCGAGCTGTCGGTGACAAAGCAGGGCGAGCGTGTCCTCGTCCATGTCCGCGACGATGGGCCCGGCATTCCGGCCGGCGAGCGCGAAAAGGTCTTTCAGCGGCTTTACCGGCTGGATTCCAGCCGCACGACGCCGGGCAGCGGCCTCGGCCTAAGCCTCGTCAAGGCGGTCGCGGACCTGCATGGCGCGTCGATCACGCTGGAGAACAACCATCCAGGGCTTGCCGTCATCGTCGACTTCCCCGCGGTGAGGGAGCCGGCCGCCTGACGGCGGGCTTCAGCGCACGCCCGCCCTGCGAAAATCGGAGGGCGACATGCCGGCAAGCTTGCGGAACGACTTGTTGAAGGCGCTGAGCGAGCCGAAGCCCGAGTCCATGGCGACCTTCAGCACATTGGCGCCCTCATGCATCAAAAGCGCCTGGGCATAGCTCAGCCGCAGCAGATTGACATATTCGTTGAGCGTCATGCCGGTCGATTTCTTGAACAGGCTCATGGCGTATTTCGGATGGATGTCGGCCGCCGCCGCGATGTTCACGCAGTCGATGTCGTAGAGGAAATTCTCGGCGATGAAATCGCACATGCGCCCGACATTTCGCGAGGACTGCTGGTCGAAGGCGCTGCCGGCGCCGTGTCCGGACGCGGTTGCCGGCACCAGCCGGTACGGCTCGAAGCGCACGCGCTCCAACCGCAAGAGCAGCTCGTTGACGGCGTGTTCGGCCTTGGCCGCATCGCCCGAGCGCGCATACTCGTTCCAGCGCTTGAAATTGTCGTTGTCGGACTGGTCGGTGGCATTCGTCACCAGCGTCGCACCCGTCATCAGCCGATGCCGGACATCGGCCGGCAGATGCAGCCTGAAGAAATGCACCAGCGGCAGATGCGCGCCGGCATAGATGGCGTCATCGGTGAGATCATCCATCTGGTGCGGCAGCCCGCCCCAGAACAGGCACATCTCACCGGCAGAGAGCGCGATCTCATGCTCGGCCATGCGGTAGTGCACGCTGCCGCGCACGATGAAGTTGACCTCGACCTGGGCGTGCCAATGCGGCTTCAGCATCACCAACGGCTGGTTGTGGAACATCTGCAAGGCCAGCGGCAGGCCTTCGACGCTGCTCGCGCCTGGCTGGTAGAACGGACGCTGAGGCATCTTACTTTCCGCCAATTTCTTATTCCCTTTGTCGGGGACAAGCCTTCCGCGCCGCATAATCTAGCCAGGCTCACGGTGAGAGAGCAAACGAAATGGGAGGATTTCAATGCGCACCACACTGACCTGCGCCGCGCTTTTGCTTGCCCTGGGCTCCGGCCCCGCTTTGGCGCAATCCGGCGAACTCACGATCTGGAGCTGGAACATCGCCGCTTCGTCGCTGAAGGCCACCGTCGCGGGCTTCAACAAGAAGTACCCCGACATCAAGGTCACCGTTCAGGACCTCGGCAACCAGCCGACCTATGACAAGTCGATCGCCGGCTGCGCCGCCGGTGGTGTCGGCCTGCCCGACATCGTCTCGATCGAGAACGGCGAGGCCGAGAACTATTGGAGCCAGTTCCCGGACTGCTTCGTCGACCTGCACACGCTGGGCTACAGCGCGGAAGACCAGAAGAAATTCCCCGATTTCAAGCGCACCGAGCTCGAGGTCGGCGACAAGGCCTATGCCATGCCCTGGGATTCCGGCCCGGTGGCCGTCTTCTACCGCCGCGACTTCTACGAGAAGGCGGGTGTCGACCCCGCATCGATCAAGACCTGGGATGATTTCATCGCCGCCGGCAAGAAGATCCAGGCAGCCAACCCCGGCGTCACAATGACCAACGCCGACTTCAACGGCGATACCGAATTCTTCCGCATGATCTCCAACGAGCAGGGCTGCGCCTATTTCGCCGAGGACGGCCAGTCGATCACGGTCAACCAGCCGAAATGCGTCGACGCCATGACCAAGGTCAAGGAAATGAAGGACGCCGGCATCGTTTCGTCGGCCGACTGGTCGACCAAGATCACCAACAACACGGCCGGCACCGTCGCCACCCAGGTCTATGGCGGCTGGTATGAGGGCACGATACGCACCGAATCGCCGAAGGAAAGCGGCAAATGGGGCGTCTACCTGATGCCGAGCCTGACCGCCGACGGCCCGCGCGCCGCCAATCTCGGCGGCTCCTCTTTGGCCATCACCTCGGCCAGCAAGAACAAGGAAGCGGCCTATGCCTATCTGAAATACACGCTGGAGACCAATGAAGGCCAGATCACCATGCTGAAGGATTTCGGCCTGGTGCCGTCGCTGATTTCCGCGCTCGACGATCCTTACGTCGCGCAGGGCCAGCCCTATTGGGGCGGCCAAGCGGTCTGGAAGGATATCCTCGCCACGCTGCCGAAGGTCGTGCCGAGCCGCGGCACGCAGTTCCAGAGCGATGCCGAGATCATCGTGCGGGCCGTGCAGACCAAGTATCTTGCCGGCGGCTATCCCGATGCCAAGGCCGCACTCGACGACGCCGCCAGCCAGATCGCCTCTGCGACGGGCCTGCCGGTCAAGTGAGCGTCGCTTTTCCTTCTCCCCTTGTGGGAGAAGGTGGATTGGCGCGTAGCGCCAAGACGGATGAGGGGTGTTGGACGGATTGCCGTCGTTGCCAAGCTGGATCACCCCTCATCCGGCCGCTTCGCGGCCACCTTCTCCCACAAGGGGAGAAGGCAAGACAGGGCAGCGCCTGCATCGACCATTGGCACTGCTCCAGCAATTCAACAGATGATCAACACCGCGCCCGCTAGGAAGGCGCGACCCGAAACTGGAAGGAGGAGGAACACGATGCGCTACCGCAACGCCACCGCGTATCGCTTCCTCACGCCTTATCTCCTGATCTTCGCCATCTTCTGGATCTGGCCGATCATCAGCTCCTTCCTGATCTCCTTCCAGGCGACCCGCACCGTGCCGTGGCGCTTCGCGCCGACCTTCAACTGGGGCCGCCTGATCGGCGACCCCGCCTTCTTCAACGCGCTGAAGAACACGCTCCTTATCCTCGTCATCCAGGTTCCGGTGATGATCTCGCTGGCGGTCGTGATGGCGGTGCTTTTGAATTCGCCGCTGCTCAAGGCGCGCGGCCTCTACCGCTTTGCGTTCTTCGCCCCCGTCGTGGTCGGCGAGGTCGCCTATTCGGCGGTGTTCCGGCTGATGTTCAGCCTCGATTTCGGCATCGTCAACAAGCTGTTGAGCAGCGTCGGCCTGGAGAAGATCGACTGGTTCTCCAACGTCACGCCGGCCATGGCGCTGATCATGATCGCGGTGACCTGGCGCTGGGCCGGCTACAACGCCATCATCATTCTTGCCGGCCTGCAATCCATTCCCGATGACGTCTACGAGGCCGCCACGCTCGACCGCGTCAGCAAGGTGAAGCAGTTCTTTTACATCACCCTGCCGCTGTTGAAGCCGGTCATCGTCTTTTGCGCCGTGCTGTCGATCATCGGCACCATGCAGCTCTTCACCGAGCCCTTCCTGATCACCGAACGCGGCGGGCCGGGCGGCGGCACCGAAACCCTTGGCCTCTTGCTTTACCGCCAGGGCTTCCGCTCGCTCAATTTCGGCTATGCCTCGGCGATCGCCTACACCATGGCGGGCCTCGCCATCGCAATCACGCTAGTGCAGCTCTGGCTGACGAGGGAGCCGAAATGACCTCGCGCTCGCAAAGGCGGCTTGGACGCAGCATCCTGCTGCATCTCGTCCTGACGCCGCTGGCGCTGATCTGGCTGTTCCCGCTGTGGATGATGGTGGTGTTCTCCACCATGCCCGACAACGGCATCTTCAGCCCCGGCATCGTGCTTCTGCCGCATGACGGCTTCCTCGACAATTTCAACAATCTGCAGCGCGACACCAATTTCGTTGGCGCGATCGGCATCTCGGTCTCGGTGGCTGTGACCTACACCTTTCTTTCGGTGCTGCTCACCTCGATGGCCGGTTGGGCGCTGGCACGCTACGACTTCCTCGGCAAGGGCATGGTGGTGGCGATCATCTTCGGCACCATCACGCTTCCCTACGCCGTGGTGCTGATCCCGCAATTCATCATGGTGGCGCGCGACTTCCAGCTCGCCAACACCTGGATCGCGCTGATCGTGCCGCCGCTGTTCAATTCGCTCGGCGTGCTCTTCATGCGCCAGGCCTTTTCGATGATGCCGGCCGAGCTGTTCGACGCGGCGAGGGTCGAAGGCGTGAAGGAATGGCGCATCTTTCTGTTCGTGGCGCTGCCTTTGGCGCGGCCGATGCTGGCGGCCCTCGCCATCATCCTCTTCCTCGCCTCGTGGAATAACTATCTCTGGCCGCTTTTGATCAACAGCCAGCCCGGCGCGATGACGGCGCCGGTGGCGCTCGGCACCCTGATCGGCCTGACCAAGGTGTCCTGGGGCGGCATCATGGCCGGCGCCGTCATGCTGACCGTGCCGATGCTGATCGTCTTCGTGCTGCTGCAGCGCCATTTCATCGCCGGCATCGCCGCCGGCGCGGTCAAATAGGATAGGAACGAGATGGCCGCCGTCACCCTCACCAATGTCGTCAAGCGTTTCGGCACCTTCGAGGTCGTCCATGGCGCCAATATCGACATTACCGATGGCGAGTTCGTCGTCTTCGTCGGCCCCTCGGGATGCGGCAAGTCCACGCTTCTTCGCATGGTCGCCGGGCTGGAGGACATCAGCGGCGGCGAGATCGCGATCGGCGGCAAGGTGGTCAACGATGTCGAGCCGGCCGACCGCGGCATCGCCATGGTGTTCCAGTCTTACGCGCTCTATCCGCACATGACGGTGGAGCAGAATTTGAGCTTCGGCCTGCGCATGAACGGCAATCCGAAGGCCGACACCGAACGGCGGGTCAAGCGCGCCGCCGAAATCCTTTGCATAGACGAGCTGATGCAGCGCCGGCCGAAGCAATTGTCCGGCGGCCAGCGCCAGCGCGTCGCCATCGGCCGCGCGATCGTGCGCGAGCCGCAGGTGTTCCTGTTCGACGAGCCACTTTCGAATCTCGACGCCGAGCTGCGAGTGCAGATGCGGGTCGAGATCTCGCGCCTGCACAAGGAGCTCGGCGTCACCATGATCTATGTGACGCACGACCAGACCGAGGCGATGACGCTGGCCGACCGCATCGTCGTGCTCAAGGCCGGCAATGTCGAGCAGATCGGCGCCCCGCTCGACCTTTACGACGATCCGGCCAACCGTTTCGTCGCCGGTTTCATCGGTTCCCCGAAGATGAATTTCATCGCGGCGAAGGTCGTCGATTTGTCCAACAGCGCCGCGACCGTCGAGCTCGTCAATCATGGCGGCGCCAGGCTGCGCAAGCCGCTCTGCGGCCCCTTGCCGGCGCCCGGCGCGGAAGTCGTGCTCGGCGTCAGGCCGGAGCATTTCTTCGAGGCCGGCGAGGGCGACTGCGACATTTCGGTCAAGGCCGACGTCGCCGAGCATCTGGGCTCGGTCAGCTATGTCTACGCCGATGCCGGGCCGGAGGAGCTGATCATCGAGCGCGAGGCCAGGCGCCAGCGCGCCGGCAGCGACCACTTCACCGTCTCGATCAAGGCCGAGCGCTCGCTGCTCTTCGACAAGACAGGCGCCAGGATTCGCTGACTTTCCTTTCTGCCCGATCGCGAAGGCGTGGCGGCGACCGCATGGAGAATTGGACATGACATCCGGAAAAATTCGCTGGGGCATCCTCGGACCCGGCAGCATCGCCAAATCCTTTGCCGGCGGCCTGGCGCAGTCGCGCACCGGCGAACTGGTCGCGCTCGGCGCTCGCAATCCCGGCAAGCCGGGCCTTGCCGAGACGTTTCCGGGCGCGCGCATCCTCGACGGCTATGACGCGCTGCTTGCCGACGAGGACGTCGATGCGGTCTATATTTCGATCCCGCATCCAGGCCATGCCGAATGGGCGATCAAGGCGGCAGAAGCCGGCAAGCATGTGCTGTGCGAAAAGCCGCTGGCGCTCACCGCCTTCGAGGCCGACGCCATGATGCATGCGGCGCGAATAGCGGGCACCTTCCTGGGCGAAGCGTTCATGTACCGGCTGCATCCGCAGACGCTGCAGCTGGTCGAGCTGATCAAATCGGGCGCCATCGGCGAGGTCCGCATGATCAAGTCGAGCTTCGGCTTCGCTATGCCGGGCTTCATGCCGGAGCACCGGCTCTACGCCAACGAGCTGGCCGGCGGCGGCATCCTCGACGTCGGCGGCTACCCGGTCTCGATGGCGCGGCTGATTGCCGGCGCCGCGGCGGGAAAGCCTTTCCTCGAGCCGGACAAGGTCGTCGGTGCGGCCCATCTCGGCCAGTCCGGCGTCGATGAATGGGCCTCGGCGCTGCTCCATTTCCCCGGCGGCATCGTCGCCGAGGTCTCGTGCAGCATCTCGCTCAACCAGGACAATGTCCTGCGCATTTTCGGCACCAACGGCCAAATCGAGGTGCCGGACTTCTGGTTCGCCGGTGGCAACCGCGATGTCGGACCGGGCCGGATCGAGGTGATCCGGTCCGGCGGCACGCGCGAGGTGATCAGTGTCAACGAGACCCGCCACCTCTATTCCTTCGAGGTTGACGCCGCCGGCGAGGCGATCCTGGCCGGCCGCCAGGAATTCGCCTGGCCGGGCATGGGCTGGGCCGACAGCCTGGGCACGCTGCGCGTTCTCGACAAATGGCGCGCCGCCGTCGGGCTGGAGTACGAGATCGAAAAGCCGGCTAAGCGCGTCAACACCATCTCCGGCCGGCCGCTGCGCGCCAACGGCACCGCCATCGGCAAACGCGCGATTCCCGGCCTGCCGAAGCCCGTCTCGCGGCTGGCGCTCGGCTTCGAGGATTTCCGCACCTTCTCCTCGGGCTCGATCCTGCTCGACGCCTATTTCGAAGCCGGCGGCAACCTGTTCGACACCGGCTTCGTCTATGGCGCCGGCTACACCGAGACGCTGCTCGGGCAATGGCTGAGCAATCGCGGCGTGCGCCAGCAGTCGGTCATCATCGCCAAGGGCGCGCACACGCCGCTCTGCTATCCCGATGTGATCGGCAAGCAGCTTGCCCAGTCGCTCGACCGGCTGCGGACCGACCATGTCGACATCTATTTCATGCATCGCGACAATCCGGACGTGCCGGTCGGCGAGTTCGTCGATGCCATGGACCGCGAGGTCAAGGCCGGCCGCATCCGCGGCCTGTTCGGCGGCTCCAACTGGACGATGGAGCGTATGGACGCGGCGATCGCCTATGCCGAACGCACCGGCAAGCAGAAGCCGGGCGCGCTTTCCAACAATTTTTCGCTGGCCGAGATGCTGGAGCCGATCTGGGCCGGCTGCATCACCTCTTCCACCGACGATTGGAAAGCTTGGCTGACGGCGCGGCAGATGCCCAACTTCGCCTGGTCGAGCCAGGGCCGTGGCTTCTTCACCGACCGCGCCGGCCGCGACCGCACCGACAATGAAGAGCTGGTGCGGGTCTGGTATTCGGAAAAGAACTTCGGCCGCCGCGACCGCGCCATCGAACTTGCAAGCAGGCTCGGCAAAAGCCCGATCCATGTCGCGCTCGCCTATGTCCTGGCGCAGCCTTTCCCGTCCGTTCCGCTGATCGGCCCGCGCACGCTGGATGAGCTGGAGGACAGCCTCAAGGCGCTGGATATTGCGCTGTCGCCGGACGATCTGGAGTGGCTGGACAACGGGCCGGAGAGACGGAGGGCGTAGCGCCAATCTCCCCCCTCGAGGGGGAGATGGCCGCAAAGCGGCCAGAGGGGGTCGGTCCGACTGGGCTCGGCCTGCTGCGGCAGATGGAGTTGGCGCTCCACGCGAGGCGACCTCCTCTGGCCTGCCGGCCATCTCCCTCACTTGGGGGGAGATTGGCAGTTTCGCTGCCCTCACCGATCAACCCGCGTCGACAAGATGATCGACGACGACGTCCGCTCTACTCCCTTCATTGCCCCGATCTGATCGAGCAGCGCGTCGAGATCGCGGATCGACGGCGCGTCGACGATGACGATCATGTCGAAATTGCCGCTCACCGAATGCACCGTCCGGACCGGCGGCATCGCCTCCAGGCTACGCACCACCTTGTCGGCGAGTTTCGGCGTGACGGTGAGCAGCACATGCGCCTTGACCAGACCCTGCTCATAGTCGGGCGACAGCCTGACGCCGTAGCCGGCGATGATGCCGCGCTGCTCCAGCCGCTCGATCCGGCTCTGCACCGTGGTGCGCGACACGCCGAGCTTTCTCGCCAGCTCGGCGGTGGAGGCGCGCGCGTTGGCGCGCAGCAGCGTCAGCAGGGCCTGTTCAGCTTCACTGATCATTTCGACGAAACCCTTCGGCAAATTGCGCTATGTTCAGCTTCACTTTGCCAGATTCCGAGCTTCCTTTCGACAGGCAAGCTGCGATGATTCCTGCCAATTCGAACTGGCAGGGGTATCGTCATGAAAAACATTGTTGTCGTCGGCGCCGGCAAGATCGGCTCGACCATCGCTGAAATGCTTACCACCACGGGAGACTACCGCGTCACGGTGGTCGACCGCTCGGCGGCCCAGCTCGCCGCAGCCGAATTGCCGGCCGGCGTCGAGAGCAAGGAGCTCGACATCGCCGTGCCCGGCGCGCTTGAGGCAGCGCTTGCCGGCAAATTCGCCGTGCTGAGCGCCGCGCCCTTCCACCTCACCACCCGCATCGCCGAGGCTGCGGCGAAGGCGGGCGTGCATTATCTCGACCTCACCGAGGACGTCGCCAGCACCCGTCGGGTCAAGGAGCTGGCGCGCGAGGGCAAGAGCGCCTTCATCCCGCAATGCGGCCTGGCGCCGGGCTTCATTTCGATCGTCGCCAACGATCTGGCCAGCCGCTTCGACACGCTGGAAAGCGTGCGCATGCGCGTCGGCGCGCTGCCGCAATATCCGTCGAACGCTTTGAACTACAACCTCACCTGGAGCACCGACGGCGTCATCAACGAATATTGCGAGCCTTGCGAGGCGATCGTCGAGGGCGAACTGGTCGAGGTGCCCCCGCTGGAGGAGCGCGAGGAATTCTCGCTCGACGGCGTCACCTACGAGGCCTTCAACACCTCCGGCGGACTCGGCACTCTGGCCGAGACGCTGAAAGGCAAGGTGCGGACGCTGAACTACCGCACCATCCGCTATCCCGGTCATGCCGCCATCATGAAGGCGCTGCTCAACGACCTCGGGCTGCGCCACCGCCGCGACGTGCTGAAGGACATTTTCGAGAGCGCCCTACCGGCGACGCTGCAGGATGTCGTCATCGTCTTCGTCACCGTCTCGGGCCGCCGCAACGGCCGCCTGCTGCAGGAGACCTACGCCAACAAGATCTATTCGCACCGCGTCGGCAACGTCGTGCGCAGCGCCATCCAGATCACCACCGCCTCCGGCATCTGCGCCGTGCTCGACATGCTGGCCGACGGCACGCTGCCGGCGAAAGGTTTCGTCCGGCAGGAAGACATCGCGCTCGACGCATTTCTGGCCAACCGCTTCGGCCGCGCCTACGCCCAGCACGAGACGGCGAGCCGCCTGGCGGGCTGAGCTTTGTGATCTCCCCCCTTGAGGGGGAGATGTCGCCAAAGGCGACAGAGGGGGGTCCTCTCAACCAGTGCAGCGCATGTGAAAGCCAAAGACGGAAGTCGGCGCTTCACGCGCGGCGACCCCCTCTGGCCTGCCGGCCATCTCCCCCTCAAGGGGGGAGATCCCGCTCCCTCTAAACATGCAGCGCGTGCCCGAGCGCCTTCAGCGCCGCTTCCTGGAAGCCCTCGCCCTGGGTCGGATGCGCATGAATGGTGCCTGCTATATCCTCCAGCCGCGCGCCCATTTCGAGCGCAAGGCCAAAGGCCGCGGCCAATTCCGAAACGCCCTGCCCGACCGCCTGGATGCCCAGCACCAGATGGTTGTCCGCGCGGGCGACGATGCGCACGAACCCGTCCTCGCCTTGCCTGGTCATGGCGCGGCCGTTGGCTGCGAACGGAAAATGTCCGATCTTGATCTCGCCGGCGAGCGCCTTCGCCTCGTCCGGCGACAGGCCGGCGGTGACCAGCTCGGGATCGGTGAAGCAGATCGCCGGGATCGCGCGCTTGTCCCAGCCTCGTTTGTGGCCGGCGACGATCTCGGCCACCATCTCGCCCTGCGCCATCGCCCGGTGCGCCAGCATCGGCTCTCCGGTGACATCGCCGATAGCGTAGATGCCCCGCATCGAGGTGCGGCACTGGTCGTCGATGCGGATGAATTTTCCGACCATGTCGAGGTCGATCTGCTCCAGCCCCCAGCCCTCGGTGAGCGGCTTGCGCCCCACCGTGACCAGGACCCTGTCGGCGGCGATCTTGGCGTTCTTGCCATCTGCCGTCTCGACCAGCAGCGCATCGCCCTTGGTCGACAGCCCCTTGGCCTTGGCACCCAGCATCACCTCGATGCCGAGCTCGCCGAGCCGCTTCAGCACCGGCCGCGTCAGCTCGGCATCGTATTGCGCAAGCACGCGCGGCAGGGCTTCGACCACGGCGACCTTGGCGCCCATCTTGGCGAAGGCCATGCCGAGCTCGAGCCCGATATAGCCGCCGCCGACGACGGCGAGCTTGTCCGGCACCTCGCTCAGCGCCAGCGCTTCGGTCGACGAGATGACGGGGCCGCCGAAGGGCAGGAACGGCAGTTCGGCCGGCACCGAGCCGCTGGCGATCACCACCGCCTCGGCGCGGATCACCTGGCTTCCCGTCTCGGTCTCGACCTCGACGGTCTTGCCGTCGCGGAACGTCGCCCAGCCCTGCACGGTCTTGACCTTGGCCTTCTTCAGCAGCCCAGCGACGCCGCTGTTCAGCCGGCTAACGATGCCGTCCTTCCATGCGACCGTCTTGGTCAGGTCGAGCGTCGGCGGGGCGACCGCGATGCCGAGCGGCCCCTTGCCGCCGGCGATGTGCGCGATCTTCTCGAACTCTTCCGCCGCGTGAATGAGCGCCTTGGACGGGATGCAGCCGACATTGAGGCAGGTGCCGCCCGGCTTGCCGAACTCGACGATCACCGTGTCGACGCCGAGTTGCCCGGCGCGGATGGCGCAGACATAGCCGCCCGGACCGGCGCCGATGACGAGCAGCTTGCAGGAGATCTCTTTCATGGGCTTCTCGTTGCTGAGCACGGGGATTTTGGCAGAGGGTTAGGGCCTGGCGAACGCAGACCGTGGCGATTGGTCGATATCCGTGGAATCTCGTCATCCTAGGGCGGAGCAAGGAGCGTAGCGACGCGCGTAGACCCCAGGATCCATGCCGTGACGTGAAGGCGTTGCAACGGTCCAGAATTCTGGTCCGCCGCGCCCTTCGGGCGAGGTCGCGGCATGGATCCTCGGGTCAAGCCCGAGGATGACGAGGGGGCAACGTCGTCCGTATCCATACGACTAATCCACGAAGATCAGCGCCGGCGTCTCAAGCAACGCCTTGATCCGCTGCACGAAAACCGCGGCGTCCCAGCCGTCGATGACGCGATGGTCGAAGCTGGACGACAGGTTCATCATCTTGCGCGGAATGAACTGCGTGCCGTCCCACACCGGCCGCACCATGATCTTGTTGACGCCGACGATCGCCACTTCCGGATAATTGATGACCGGCGTGGTAGCCACGCCGCCCATCGCCCCGAGGGAGGTGATGGTGATGGTCGAGCCGGAAAGCTCATCGCGCGTCGCCGTGCCGGACTTGGCCGCGTCGGCAAGCCGGTTGATCTCGGCGGCGCTTTCCCAGAGGTCGCGGGCCTCGGCATGCTTGACCACCGGCACGACGAGCCCGGTCGGCGTCTGGGCGGCGATGCCGACATGGATGCCCGCGTGCTGGTGGATAACGCCGGCCTCGTCGTCGAACAGCGCGTTGAGGTTCGGCTGGTCGGCGATCGCCTTGACCATTGCCCGCATCAGGAACGGCAGCAGCGTCAGCTTCGGCCGGTCTTGCCGCTTCTCTTTGTTGAGCGCGGCGCGCAGTTCTTCCAGCGCCGTGACGTCGATCTCCTCGACATAGGTGATATGGGGAATGTGCGACTTTGCGAGCGCCATCTTCTCGGCGATCTTGCGCCGCAGCCCGACGACCTTGATGTCCTCGATGCCCTCCTTGCGGGCAAGGCCGGTGGCGCGGGCAAGCTGCGGGCCGCGCGCCAGGAAGGCCTCGATGTCCTCATGGCTGATGCGCCCGGCCGGACCGCTGCCTGCAACCTGGCGCAGATCGATGCCGGCTTCCTTGGCGCGCAGTCGGACGGCAGGAGAAGCCAGCGGCTTTTCGCCTTCCGCGCGCGGCGCGCCGATGATGGACGCCGGGCGCCCAGCCTTCGGTGCCGCGACGGAAGGCTGGGCCGGGATCTGTGCCGGTTTCGGCGCCGCTTTCGAGGCGTCCGACAGCGGTTGGGACTTTGCCTCCACGGGCTCGGCCGGCGCTTCTGCCTTCGGCGCGGCCTTGGCACCGCTGCCTGCTTTCACATTGCCTTCGCCGGCTATTTTGAGCCGCACGATCGGCGAGCCGATCGCCACCGTGTCGCCGATCTCGGCGCCGAGCCAGAGGATCTCGCCATCGACCGGCGAGGGGATCTCGACGGTCGCCTTGTCGGTCATGACGGCCGCCAGCACCGCATCCTCGCGCACCAGGTCGCCGATCTTGACATGCCATTCGACAAGCTCGGCCTCGGCGACGCCTTCGCCGACATCGGGAAGCTTGATGACATATTCGCCCATCGTCCGGCCCCCCTCAGGCTTCCATGGTCTCGACGAGCGCGCGCCCGACCCGCGCGGGGCCGGGGAAATACTCCCACTCCTGCGCATGCGGATAGGGCGTGTCCCAGCCGGCGACCCGCGCCACTGGCGCCTCCAGATGGTAGAAGCAGTTCTCCTGCACCAGCGCCGCGAGCTCGGCGCCGAAGCCGGAGGTCAGCGTCGCCTCATGCACGACGACGCAGCGCCCGGTCTTCTTCACCGAGGTGACGATCGTGTCGAGGTCGAGCGGCAGGAGCGTCCTGAGGTCGATGATTTCGGCATCGATGCCGGTTTCCGCGGCCGCGGCCTGCGCGACATAGACCATGGTGCCGTAGGCGAGCACGGTGACCGCCGAGCCTTGCCGGCGGATCGCCGCCTTGCCGAGCGGTATGGTGTAATGGCCATCCGCCACCTCGCCGAGCTCGTGCTTCGACCAAGGCGTCACCGGGTTGTCGTGATGGCCGTCGAAGGGGCCGTTGTAGAGCCGCTTCGGTTCCAGGAAGATCACCGGGTCCGGATCCTCGATCGCGGCGATCAATAGCCCCTTGGCGTCATGCGGATTGGACGGCACCACTGTCTTGAGGCCGGAGACATGCGTGAACAGCGCTTCCGGGCTCTGGCTGTGCGTCTGGCCGCCGAAGATGCCACCGCCGGTCGGCATCCTGACGACGATCGGGCAGGTGAAATCGTTGTTGGAGCGATAGCGCAGCCGCGCCGCCTCCGAGACGATCTGGTCGTAAGCCGGATAGACATAGTCGGCGAACTGCACCTCGACGCAGGGCCTCAGCCCATAGGCGGCCATGCCGATCGCCGAGCCGACAATGCCGGATTCGCTGATCGGCGCATCGAAGCAGCGGTTCTTGCCGTATTTGGCCTGCAGGCCCTGCGTGCAGCGGAACACGCCGCCGAAAAAGCCGACATCCTCGCCATAGACGATGACGCGCTCGTCGCGCGCCATCGAGACATCCATGGCGTCGCGGATCGCCTCGATCATGGTGCGTCTGGGCATCGATCAGACCCCTGCCTGCTGGCGTTGGCGCCTGAGATGCGGCGGCGTCTCGGCATAGACGCCTTCGAACATGTCGCGCGTCGACGGCTTGCCGCCGGCATGCAGCGTGCCGTGGCTTTCGGCTTCCTTCTGCGCCGCGATCACGGTTTCGAGGATCTCGGCTTCCGCCTGGATGTGGCGCTGTTCCGTCCAGACTTGCTTGTGGATGAGATGGTTCTTCAGCCGGATGATCGGGTCGCCGAGCGGCCAGGCGTCCGATTCCGCCTTCGGCCGGTAGGCCGACGGATCGTCCGAGCTCGAATGCGCGCCGACGCGATAGGTGACATATTCGACCAGGGTCGGCCCGAGATTGCGACGCGCCCGCTCGATCGCCCATTTGGCTACCGCATGGACGGCGAGATAGTCGTTGCCGTCGACCCGCAGCGACGGGATGCCGAAGCCTAGGCCGCGCGCGGCGAAAGTGCCCGAGCCGCCGCGGGCAATGCCCTGGAAGGTGGAGATGGCCCACTGGTTGTTGACGACATTGAGCACGACCGGGGCCTTGTAGGTCGAGGCGAAGACCAGCGCCGCATGGAAATCGGACTCCGCGGTCGAGCCGTCGCCGATCCAGGCCGCGGCGATGCGGGAATCGTTGGAGATCGCCGAGGCCATCGCCCAGCCGACCGCCTGGATGTACTGCGTCGCCAGATTGCCGGAGATCGAGAAGAAGCCGTGCTCCTTCGAGGAGTACATGATCGGCAGCTGCCGGCCCTTCAGCGGATCGGCTTCGTTGGAATAGATCTGGTTCATCATCGCAACCATCGGATAGCCGTCGGCGATGAGCAGGCCGGCTTGCCGATAGGTCGGGAAATTCATGTCGCCAGGCTTGAGTGCCTTGCGGAAAGCGCAGCTCACCGCCTCTTCACCCAGATGCTGCATGTAGAAGGAAGTCTTGCCCTGGCGCTGCGCCATCTGCATGCGCGCATCGAAGGTCCTGAGCGTCATCATATGGCGCAGGCCTTCGAGCAGTTCCTCGTCGGTGAGCAGCCCGGCCCATGGCCCGACGGCTTCGCCGGCGCGGTTAAGCACGCGGATGATGGAGAAGGCCATGTCGCGGATGGTGCGCGGATCGACATCGACCTCCGGCCGCGGCACCGACCCCGCTTTGGGAATGGTCACATTCGAGAAGTCGGGCGTGCCGCCCGGCCGAACCTCGGGCTCGGGGACATGAAAGCGCAACATTCCAGCATCGGCCATGACCTTCGTCCTCCAATGTTGCCGGTGCGATACTTGCACATCCGCGCCGCCATTTCATCGGGCGAGATGGCGGCCGTCCTCCCGGTCATCAGCCTCGTCGAGCCGATGCGGCACATGGCCGACAAGATGCAGATATGGCGCAGAAATTTCTTGTCGATGTTTGCAAGCGTCGCGCAATTTGGCGGAAGTTTGCGGAGCGTTTGCCGCCACAAAAGACAATTAAGGCATGCGCGCCGGCCGACGCAGCTAATCTCCACCCTCGTGGGGAGTTGCTCGGCAGGGCAGAGGGGCGTGACAGACTCTGCTTCAGGGTCGTCATTCCAGGGCGGAGCAAGGAGCGGAGCGACGCGCGCAGACCCTGGAATCCATGCCGCGACGTTGACGCGTTGCGGCGGTTGGAGAATATTCTGCACCCCGGCGCTCCCCGGCAAAAGTCACGGCATGGATCCTCGGGTCAAGCCCGAGGATGAAGAGAGGCCGGCCGCTTCTCCGTTCACTCCGTCTCCGCCTCATGCTAACTCACCCCGCATGGCACAGAAGAAGGGATACGAGGTCGATTCGTGGCTGGCGCGGCCGGACCCGGCCATGGCCATCGTCCTGCTTTACGGCCCCGATCGTGGCCTGGTCGCCGAGCGGGCCAAGACCTTCGCGTTGAAGACCGGGCTGCCGCTCGACGACCCTTTCTCAGTGGTCAAGCTGGATGGCGCGGAAGTCGATCGCGACGAAGGCCGTCTGCTCGACGAGGCGCGCACCGTGCCGATGTTTTCCGACCGGCGGCTGCTTTGGGTCCGCAACGCCAGCGGCCAGAAGGCGCTGGCCGACGACATCAAGGCGCTGACGGCGGAGCCGGCGCCGGATGCTCTCATCCTCATCGAGGCGGGCGACCTGAAGAAGGGCACTGGCTTGCGGGCCATCGTCGAGGCAGCCGGGAACGCCATCGCCTTGCCCTGCTATGCCGACGAGGCCCGCGATCTCGACACGGTGATCGACGACGAGCTGCGCAAGGCCGGCATGTCGATGACGCTCGACGCCCGCCAGGCGCTGCGCCGCAATCTCGGCGGCGACCGTCTGGCCTCGCGCGGCGAGATCGACAAGCTGGTGCTCTACGCCCATGGCAAGAAGGAGATCGACCTCGACGACGTCAATGGCTTGTCCGGCGATGTCTCCGGCGCCTCCTTCGACGGCGCGGTCGACGCGATGCTCGACGGCAAGGTCGGAGATTTCGACATTGCCTTCACCAGGCATTGTGCGTCCGGCGGCCATCCTTTCCTGGTGCTGTCCTCGGCGATGCGGCAATTGCAGGCGATCCAGGTCATGCGCGGCCAGATGGAATCCGGCGGCCGCAATGCCGCCTCGGTCGTGGCGGGAGCGCGCCCGCCGGTCTTCTTCTCGCGCCGCAAGCTGGTGGAAAAGACGCTCGAGCGCTGGAACAGCGAAGCCCTCGGCCGCGCGCTGAACCGGCTGCAGACGGCTGTGCTGCAGACGCGCAAGCGGCCCGACCTGTCGGAGGCGCTGGCCCGTCAGGCGCTGCTCGGCATCGCGGTGGAAAGCGCGAGATTGGCGCAGAGGTAGGCGATCAGCCAACCTCCCCCTGTGAGGCGATTGGCCGGCGCCTTCGGCTATCGCGGGCGCCGCAAAAAAGAAGAGGCCGGCGCAGCGGCCGGCCCCCTTGTTGTGCCTATCACCAATATATCAGCCGAGATCTAAACTTAATCGAGAACTTTATTAGTCGGCTAATTTCATGTAAATCAGCAATTTATCGGTCGTCCTTCAGCCGCCGGCACAACTCATCGAGCTGATCCAGCGACCGGTAGTCGACCCGCAGCGTGCCGCCCTTGGCCTTATGCTCGATCGAGACAATCATGCCGATCGTGTCGGTCATCAGCTTTTCCAAGGCCAGCGTGTCGGGATCCTTTTCCGGCGCGCTCGGCGCGGACCTTACTTTGGCGGGTGTCGGTCCCGCGGGCATTTGCGCCAACGCCTCGGCCTGGCGCACCGAAAGCCCCTCCTCGACGATGCGCTTGGCGAGCCCCGCCGGATCGCCGGCTGTGACCAGCGTGCGGGCATGGCCGGCCGACAACGCGCCGTCGACCAGCATGTCGCGGATGACGTCAGGCAGCTTCAGGAGCCTCAGCGTGTTGGCGACATGACTGCGGCTCTTGCCGATCACCTGGCCGAGATCGGCCTGCGTGTAGCCATGCTCGTCGATCAGCTGCTGATAGCCCTGCGCTTCTTCGACCGGATTGAGATCGGCGCGCTGCACGTTCTCGATGATTGCGAGCTCCAGCGCGGTGCGGTCGTTGACGTCGCGCACGATGAGCGGGATTTCGGTCAGCCCTGCGCGCTGCGCGGCGCGCCAGCGCCGCTCGCCGGCGATGATCTCGTAGCGGCCGGGCTGCGACGGCGAGGGCCGCGCCACCACCGGCTGCACCACGCCATGCTCTCGGATCGACTGGGCGAGGTCGGTGAGTTCGGCGTCGCCGAAATGCCGGCGCGGGTTCTTCGGGTTCGGACTGACGAACTCGATCGGCACCTTGCCATCCGCCGCGACCGCGCTCGGCTTTTCGGGCGCGACGGGACGATCGATCTCGCCGATCAGCGCGGCCAGGCCGCGGCCCAGTCTTTTTCTCGATTGGTCTTCACTCATTCTTCTGTCCAGATCGTTTCGGAATCGAATCGGCTATTGGAAATTGCCTGGGCTATTCAGGCGGCGCGCAGCTTGCGCTCGCGTCGGATCACTTCCGAGGCAAGCTGCAGATAGGCCTGGCTGCCGGAACATTTGAGATCGTAAAGGATTGCCGGCTTGCCGTAGGACGGCGCTTCGGAAACGCGCACGTTGCGCGGGATGATCGTCTCGTAGACCTTGTCGCCCATATGCGCGCGCACATCCTGCACCACCTGGTTGGCGAGGTTGTTGCGGCCATCGAACATGGTGAGCACGATGCCCTGGATGGTGAGGTCCGGATTGATCGTGCCGCGCACCTGCTCGACCGTTTCGAGCAATTGGCTAAGGCCTTCCAGCGCGAAGAACTCGCATTGCAGCGGCACCAGAACGGAATCGGCCGCCGCCATTGAATTCAAAGTCAAAAGATTGAGCGACGGCGGACAGTCGATCAGCACATAGCCGAACGGCGCCGGGCGCGCGGCTGCCGCACGCAGCGCATTGCGCAGGCGCAGCACCCGGTCTGGCGCCGAGGCGATCTCCATTTCGATGCCGAGCAGATCGAGGGTTGAGGGCACGATGGACAAACCCGGCACCGCCGTCGGCACTGCGGCCGCCTCCAGCTCGAGTTCGCCGGTCAGCACGTCGTAGGACGAGACGGTGCGATCCTTGCGTTCGATGCCGAGCCCGGTACTGGCATTGCCCTGCGGATCGAGGTCGACGATCAGCACGCGCTCGCCGATCGCGGCCAGCGCCGTCGCCAGATTGATCGCCGTGGTCGTCTTGCCGACGCCACCCTTCTGGTTGGCAACGGTGATGATACGCGGTCCAGTTTTCATGGGTCGATGCCAGTGATTCATTGCGGGGTCGCCGGGTGCAGATCGGTGATTTCCAGAATGACGCCATGAGCGTCTGTCATGCTTGGATGTTCTACCAGATCGAAGGTCCAGCGGTGAGCGCTTTCTTCCACTTCGGCCCGGTAATCCCGGCCTTTGTGAAAAAGCGAACGCGCGCCCTTGGTCAGCCAGGGTGCGGCAAGATCGAGCAGGTCCGGAAGCGCCGTCAATGCCCGCGCGGTAACGACTTCCGGTGCAGAAACAAGTGGATAGCTGTCATCGATGCGTCGCGCCAGCACGCGCGCCGGTAGGCCGAATTGGCCGACGACCGATTGCAGGAACGACGCCTTCTTGCGGTTGCTTTCAACCAGATCGATCGTGGCGCCCGGCCGCTCTGCAAGCAGAAAACCGAGTACCAATCCGGGAAAGCCGCCGCCCGAGCCGAGGTCGACCCAGCGCATTGCGGTCGGCGCGATTCGCGCAAGCTGGGCGCTGTCCAGGATGTGGCGGCGCCAGACGTCGTCTAGCGTCGATGGCGCCGCCAGATTGATGCTGCGGTTCCATTTTTGAAAATGCCGCTCGAAGGCCTGCAGCCGCTCGAATGTTTCACGTGAAACCGGACCCGCTGCCTTCTGCAGCTCCGCCCAGGCATCGCCACTCACGCGACCGACCTTCGTGCAGCCAGCTCGGCATTGCGAACATGCGCGACAATGATCGCCAGAGCCGCTGGCGTCATCCCTTCCATGCGCTGCGCGTCGGCAATCGAGCGCGGCCGGCGTGCCTTCATCTTCTGCTTCAGCTCATTGGAAAGGCCTGGCACGTCCGCGAAGTCGATGGTCTCCGGAATGAGCCGCGATTCCTCGTGCCTGATCTGCGCCACGTCAGCCTGTTGGCGCTCGAGATAGACGGAATATTTCGCCTCGGTCTCAAGCCGCTCTGCCGTGTTGGGGTCGAGTTCGCCAAACCGTGGCTCGATCCGCGTCAACCAGACCATATCGACGCCGGGATAGGCGAGAAGGTCGTAGGCGGAACGCCGAACGCCGTCCCGGTTGATCTCCAGTCCATGCCGCGCGGCTTCATTCGGCGTGAAGGCGATCGACTTTGCCAGCGCGCGGGCAGCGTCGAGCTTCACACTGATCGCGTCGAAACGTTGCATCCGCTCGGAGGAGACGATCCCCAAGCGGTCGGCCAGCGGCGTCAGCCGCTCGTCTGCATTGTCGGCGCGCAGCGAAAGCCGGAACTCCGCCCGCGAAGTGAACATGCGATAGGGCTCGGCGATGCCGCGGCTGGTGAGGTCGTCGATCATCACGCCGATATAGGCTTCGGTGCGGCTGAGCACGAACGGCTCGCCTGACGATGCCCTGCGCGCGGCGTTGATGCCGGCAACGAGGCCTTGCGCGCCGGCTTCCTCGTAGCCCGTGGTGCCGTTGATCTGCCCGGCCAAAAACAGCCCGGCGACGCGCTTCGTCTCCAGCGTCGGCTTGAGCTCGCGCGGGTCGACGTGGTCATATTCGATGGCGTATCCCGGCTGCAGCATCGTCGCCCGTTCCAGGCCGGGGATCGTCTTCAACATGTCGAGTTGCACCTCTTCCGGCAGCGAGGTCGAGATGCCGTTCGGATAGACGGTGTCGTCGTCGAGGCCCTCCGGCTCGAGGAAGATCTGGTGACCCTCGCGGTCGCCGAACTTGACGATCTTGTCCTCGATAGAGGGACAGTAGCGCGGCCCAACGCCTTCGATCGAGCCGGAATACATCGCCGAACGCTTCAAATTGAGGCGAATCAACTCATGTGTCGCCTGCGTAGTGCGTGTGATACCGCAGTTGATCTGCGGGTTCGCGATGCGGTCTGTCATCAGCGAGAACGGCACCGGCTGATCGTCTGCGGCCTGGCGTTCCAGCGAGGCCCAATCGATGGTGCGGCCGTCGAGGCGAGGGGGCGTCCCGGTCTTCAGCCGCCCGAGCTTGAAACCGGCCCGCGCCATCGTCGCCGAGAGCCCATGGCTCGCCTGCTCGTTCATCCGGCCGGCGACGATCTTCTTCTCTCCTATATGGATCAGCCCGCGCAGGAACGTGCCGGTCGTCAGCACCACG
Organism: Mesorhizobium sp. M1A.T.Ca.IN.004.03.1.1; assembly: GCF_003997555.1. Lineage (NCBI taxonomy): Bacteria > Pseudomonadati > Pseudomonadota > Alphaproteobacteria > Hyphomicrobiales > Phyllobacteriaceae > Mesorhizobium > Mesorhizobium sp. M1A.T.Ca.IN.004.03.1.1. The sequence continues at coordinate 282,482 of NZ_RZTV01000005.1, forward strand.
GCGCCGCAGGCGAACCGCCTGTCACCGGAGACCAGCACGGCCGCAACCCGACCGTCCTCGATCTCGAAGTCCAGGACTTCGCCCTCCACCACGTCGAGATTGGCCTGCTCGCGGATCGCCGCCTGCATGGCAAGACGATAGAGCTTGCGGTCGGCCTGGGTCCGCGGCCCACGCACCGCTGGGCCCTTGCGGCGGTTCAGCAGGCGGAATTGGATGCCGGCGGCATCCGCGATGCGGCCCATCAACCCGTCCATGGCGTCGATCTCGCGCACGAGATGACCCTTGCCGAGTCCGCCGATGGCCGGATTGCAGGACATGACGCCGATCGTCTCGAAGCGCAGCGTCACCAGCGCCGTCCGGGCGCCGGCGCGCGCAGCCGCGCTCGCCGCTTCGCATCCGGCATGGCCGCCGCCCACCACCACCACGTCATAGTGATTGGTCATTGCAAGAATCCGTTTCAGAGATACTTTGACACATGTCCCCGCCAACCTCCGCTGTCAAGGATGCAGTCCGTTGCGGAGGTGATCGCCGGGGATGGGGCTGCGTGCCAGTGGTCTGCCTGTCCGACCTCGTCCCGCATAGAAGGCAGTCGCTTATCCCACGGACGATTTTTCACTTCTCAAGCGCTGCGAATCAGCGCCGTTGGCTTTAGTGGCCAGCCGTCCTTGCCTTCTACGAGGCAGGCAATGAGGGGCAGCGCCGTTTGGCCCTTGATTTATTGGCACGCCACGCGTCTGGAGCCGGACTCGTTTCACGTGAAACACCCATCCGCCACATCCTGTCGCTGTTTCACGTGAATCTCCCGCGCCCGTAGCCGCCCCGCGTTTCACGTGAATCATTTGCCGATGCAGAACTGCGAAAAGATGACGTCCAGCATATCCTCGACATCGACGGCGCCGATAATTCGCCCAAGCCGGTCCGTGGCCACCCGCAACTCTTCCGCGCGCAGCTCCAGGCTTTGCCCCGACAGCGCCGCCGCGAGAAAATCCTTCGCCTCCTCCAGCAGCTCGATATGGCGGAGCCTCGACGGCAAGATCTCACCGGCCCCTCCGACTGCGGCAGCGGCGCGACCCGCAATCTCGTCCAGCAGTTCCGAAATTCCGGTACCTTCCTTGGAAGAGATGGCCACATCATAGGCCCCTCTACGCGCTCCCATGAGATCGGTTTTGGTCCCGATCCTCAGGAGCGGAACACCTGTCGGAACCGCGCCGACGGGCTGTGGATCGACCATGTCCTCCAGCAGCAAAACCAGGTCCGCGCCACCGGCCTTGGCACGCGCTCGTTCGATGCCGATCGTCTCCACCTTGCCGGCGGCCTCGCGCAGGCCTGCCGTATCGACGACCCGAACTCTCATCCCGTGGAGGTCCAGCACCACCTCCAGCAGGTCGCGCGTGGTGCCCGGCTCGTCGGTGACGATTGCCGCCTCGCGTTGGGCCAGGGCGTTGAACAGACTGGACTTGCCGGCGTTCGGCGCGCCGAGGATGACGACCTCGAAGCCATCGCGAATGATCTCGGCCGACTTGAACCCCTGAATATGGCGTTCGATCTCGTCGGCCATCGCCGCCACATCGGTCCAGACCGCCTTCGAGACCGAACCCGGCACATCCTCCTCGTCGGCGAAGTCGATTTCCGCCTCGATCATTGCCCGGGCATGGATCAACCGCCGGCGCCACCCCGAATAGAGCTCGCTCTGCGCGCCCTCGGCGTTACGCACGGCAAAGCGTCGCTGCGCCTCCGTCTCGGCATTGACGAGGTCCGCCAGCGCCTCGGTCTCGACCAGATCGAGCTTGCCGTTGAGAAAGGCGCGCCGCGTGAATTCGCCAGGCTGGGCATGTCTGACGCCGGCAAAGCCGGTGAGCGTTTCCAGCATTTTTGCCGCAACGGCGCGGCTGCCGTGTACATGGAACTCGCCAACGTCCTCGCCGGTGAAGCTGCTAGGTCCGGGAAAGAACACGACAAGCCCGTGATCGATGACCGAACCGTCGGATGCCATCAGCTTGCGCAAAGTGGCAAAGCGATCCTTAATACCGCCGCCGGCAATCGTTTCGAGTACGAATCGAGTCTTCGGGCCGGAGATGCGGATCACGGCGATGCCGGCGGGCAGGCGACCGCTCGACAGCGCTACGATAGATTCCTTCGAGGTTGCCATTTGCCCGACCTGCCGAACCACCCTAGGTATCTTCTTTCAGGCGCCGTTCCGGACGTCAGCCGTAGCTTTCCCGGAATTGCCTGCTCATCAACCAAGCCGAGCCGCTCATTGTGACCTTGCCCGCGCGAAACCTGCTTGCCGAAGAGGCCAGCCCCTATCTGCAGCAGCACAGCGACAATCCCGTGCATTGGCGGGGCTGGTCTCCGGCCGCCCTTGCCGAGGCGAAGGAACTCGGACGGCCGATCCTGCTGTCCATCGGCTATGCCGCCTGCCACTGGTGCCATGTCATGGCCCATGAAAGCTTCGAGAACGATGCCGTCGCCGCCGTCATGAACCGCCTCTTCGTCAATATCAAGGTCGATCGCGAGGAGCGCCCGGATATCGACCAGATCTACATGGCGGCACTCCATGCCATGGGCGAGCAGGGCGGCTGGCCGCTGACCATGTTCCTCACGCCCGATGGCAAGCCTTTCTGGGGCGGCACCTATTTTCCGCGCGAGGCGCGCTATGGACGGCCGGGCTTTGTCCAGGTGCTGGAGGCGGTCGACAAGGCCTGGCGCGAGAAGCAGGAGAGCCTTGGCCAAAGCGCCGACGCGCTGACGACCCAAGTCGAGCAGCGGCTGGCCGGCGCGAAGGGAAAGGCGGTGCTCGACCGCGGCACGCTTGCCGATCTTGCCGGCCGCATCGAGGGCATGATCGACCCCGATCTCGGCGGCTTGCGCGGCGCGCCGAAATTCCCCAACGCGCCCTTCATGCACAGTCTGTGGCTGTCCTGGCTGCGCGACGGCCAGACCGCCCATCGCGACGCCGTGCTCATCAGCCTGGAAAAAATGCTCGCCGGCGGCATCTACGACCATGTCGGCGGCGGTCTCAGCCGTTACTCGACCGATGCCGAATGGCTGGTCCCGCATTTCGAGAAGATGCTTTACGACAACGCCCAGCTCATCCGCATGTGCAATTGGGCCTTCGCGGCAACAGGCAATGAGTTGTTTCGCAAGCGAATCGAGGAAACCGTGGCCTGGCTGCTGCGGGAAATGCGCGTCGAGGGCGGCGCCTTCGCCGCCAGCCTCGATGCCGATAGCGAAGGCGCGGAGGGGTTGTTCTACACCTGGAGCGGGGAAGAGGTTGAAGCCGCACTCGGTGCTGATTCCGCTCGCTTCTTCCAATATTTCGAGCTCGCCGCTCCGCATGGCTGGGAAGGCAAGCCCATCATCCGCCACAGCGAGGCACAGCAGCGCCAGGGAATCAGCGATGACGCTCAGCTCGCAGCGCTGAAGGCGAATTTGCTAGCTGCCAGAGAAAATCGCGTCAGGCCCGGCCGCGACGCCAAGGCGCTTACCGATTGGAACGGATTGATGATTGCGGCCCTCGCGGAAGCGGGCCGCTCCTTCGGGCGAGCCGACTGGGTGGACGCCGCCGTCAGGGCCTTCGCCCACATCGTCGAAGCCAGCAAGGACGGCCGCCTGCCGCATTCGATGCTCGGCGACAAGAAGCTTTTCCCGGCGCTGTCGAGCGACTATGCCGCCATGACCAACGCGGCGATCGCGCTGTTCGAGGCAACCGGCAGTTCTGCCTATATGGACCATGCCCGGCAGTTCATCGATCGGCTCGACCGCTGGCATCAGGATCCTGAAAAGACCGGCTATTATCTGACGGCGTCCGACAGCGTCGATGTGCCGATCCGTATCCGCGGCGATGTCGATGAGGCAATCCCCTCCGCCACCGGCCAGATCGTCGAGGCGCTGGTCCGGCTCTCGTCCCTTACCGGCGATCACGATCTTTGGGCAAAGGCATGGACGACAGCCGAACACGCCATGGGTCGCGCCGCGCAGCAAGCCTACGGCCAGGCCGGCATCATCAACGCGTGCGCGCTGGCGCTCGAACCGCTGAAGCTCGTCATCATAGACAAGCTTGATTCCTCAAGCCTTGTTCCGGTGGCGAATCGAAGTTCCGATCCACGCCGGGTCGATGTCGTACTGCCCATCGGTACGGAGGCGAATCAACCGCTTTTGCCGGGCGGCGTGCTGCCGCCGACGGACAAGCCGGGAGCCTGGTTCTGCAGCGGACAGACATGCCTGCCGGCGGTTACGGATGCGGGCGAGTTGGAGAAGCTGTTGCGGCGGGAATAAACAGCTTCGTCTCCTCGGTTTGACCCAGGATCTATGTCGCGGCGCTTCCGACGAATGCGGCGGTGCGGAATTCTGCACCGCCGCAAAGCTCAAAAAACAACGGCATGGACTTAGGGTTCTGCGCAGCGTCGCCTCGCTCCTTGCTCCGTCTTGTATGCCGAAGAAAGGACCGGTCCCTCGGCGCCCGATCAGGTATTCATCGAATCGAAGAAATCCGCGTTGGTCTTGGTCTGCTTGAGCTTGTCGATGAGGAATTCGATCGCATCGGTCGTTCCCATCGGCGCAAGGATCCGGCGCAGCACGAAGATCTTCTGCAGATCCGAACGCGGCACCAGAAGGTCCTCCTTGCGGGTCCCGGACTTGAGGATGTCGATCGCCGGGTAGATGCGTTTGTCGGCCACCTTGCGGTCGAGCTGGATCTCACAGTTACCGGTGCCCTTGAACTCTTCGAAAATGACTTCGTCCATGCGGCTGCCGGTGTCGATCAGCGCGGTGGCGATGATGGTCAGCGACCCGCCTTCCTCAATGTTGCGGGCGGCGCCGAAGAAGCGCTTCGGACGCTGCAGCGCGTTGGCGTCGACACCGCCGGTCAACACCTTGCCGGATGACGGCACCACGGTGTTGTAGGCGCGTCCGAGGCGGGTGATCGAATCGAGCAGGATGACGACATCGCGCCCATGCTCGACCAGGCGCTTGGCCTTCTCGATCACCATTTCGGCGACCTGCACATGGCGCGCTGCCGGTTCGTCGAAGGTCGAGGAAATGACTTCGCCCTTGACCGAGCGCTGCATGTCGGTGACTTCCTCCGGACGCTCGTCGATCAGAAGAACGATCAGGTAGCATTCCGGATGATTGGCGGTGATCGAGTGCGCGATGTTCTGCAACAGCACCGTCTTACCGGTGCGCGGCTGAGCGTTGATCAGCGCGCGCTGGCCCTTGCCGATCGGCGCCACCAGGTCGATCACACGCGGCGAGATGTCCTTGGTCGGGGGATTGTCGACCTCCATCTTCAGCCGCGAGGTCGGGTAGAGCGGCGTCAGATTGTCGAAGTGGATCTTGTGCCGGATCTTCTCCGGATCATCGAAATTGATGGTGTTGACCTTGAGCAGCGCGAAATAACGCTCGCCTTCCTTCGGGCTGCGGATCGGCCCTTCGACCGTGTCGCCGGTCTTCAGCGAAAAGCGCCTGATCTGCGACGGTGAAATGTAGATATCGTCGGGACCTGGCAGGTAATTGGCGTTGGCCGAGCGCAGGAAGCCGAAACCGTCCTGCAGCACCTCGACCACGCCTTCGCCGATGATCTCGACATCCTGGATGGCGAGCTTTTTCAGGATCGCGAACATCAGCTCCTGCTTGCGCATGACGCTGGCGTTCTCCACCTCGAGCGATTCGGCGTAAGCGATCAGCTCCGGCGGCTTCTTGTTCTTGAACTCTGCGAGTTTCATTTCTTGCATTAGATGGACTCTGGGTAGGCTTTGGGGAGAAAAAATCGGCTGGATGCGACAAATGCCGGGCGCGGCCGAAAGCGAGAAAGGGGCGGCGCATGACGGGAAGGAAGACCCGTCTTTTATCGTCGGTCGCCTGAAAGAGCAAGCCGCCTTTTGCCGGGTGTGGGGAAGCCTCAGAACGGCTTCACGATGACCAGGATGACGATGACGATCATCAGCAATGTGGGGAGTTCATTGACGATCCGCCAGTGCCTCGCCGGCTTTTCGTTCTTGTCCTCGGCAAATTTTCTCACCGCGCCGGCGAGATAGCCGTGCAGACCCGAAAGCAGCAGCACGGCGAGGATCTTGGCGTGCAGCCAGCCGCCCTGGAAACCGAAGCCCTTCCAGGCGAGCCAAAGCCCGAACACCCAGGTCACGGTCATCGCCGGGTTGATGATGGCGCGCAGCAGCCGGCGCTCCATCACCTTGAAGGTCTCGGACTGCACGGAGCCTTTCTCGGCGTCGACATGATAGACGAAAAGCCGAGGCAAATAGAGCATCCCGGCCATCCAGGCGATGACGGCAATCACATGGATTGCCTTCGCCCAGGGATAGAAGCTGTCCGGCGCCACAAGGAAGAGCAGGGCGGTCAGGACGACCAGCAGGACGATGCCGATCAACATGCGCTTCATCGCCTGGCCGGCGCTGTTCTCGTTGATCGTCTCTGTCATCGATGGCTCCGCACCATTTTCACCATGGCCTCGACATGTGCCACAGGCGTTTCCGGCGTGATGCCGTGGCCGAGATTGAAGATCAGCGGCCCGTTGCCCAGCGTGCGAAGGATGGCGTCGACGCCGTCGGCCAGCGCCCTGCCGCCGGCAACCAGGCGAAGCGGATCGAGATTGCCCTGCACCGCGCCTTCGCTTTGCAATTCCTTTGCCATCGACAGCGGCACGGTCCAGTCGAGCCCGAGCCCGGTGATCCCGGTCTTCTTCCTGTAATCGCGATAGCGCTCGCCGGCGCCCTTGGGGAACCCGATCACCGGAACATCCGGACGCGCGGCCTTCACTTGCCGGACAATCTCGGCAACGGGCTCGATGCAAAACGCCTCAAAGGACGCTTCATCGAGAACGCCCGACCAAGAATCGAAAATCTGCACCACATCGGCGCCGGCCTCGATCTGGCGGATGAGATAAGCGGCCGAATGGTCGGCCAGTATCTTCAGGAGCCGCGCAAGGGCCTCCGGCTCGCGATAGGCGAAAAGCCTGGCCGGTCCCTGGTCCGGTGTGCCGTGGCCGGCAATCATATAGGTCGCCACCGTCCAGGGCGCGCCGCAGAAGCCGATCAAGGTCGTTTCCACCGGAAGCTTCGCACGCAGACGGCGGACGGTTTCGTAGACCGGTTCGAGATTCACGTGAAACGTTTCGCCGTCCAGGCCCTCGATTTCGGCCACCGCAATCGGCTTGAGGATCGGCCCGTATCCCTCTTCGAAGCGGACATCTCGTCCCAGCGCATCGGGCACAACCAGGATATCGGAGAACAGGATCGAAGCATCGAAGCCGAAGCGCTCGATCGGCTGCAGCGTCACCTCGACGGCAAGATCCGGATCATAGCAGAGATCGAGGAAAGAACCGGCCCGCTTCCGGGTCTCACGATACTCCGGCAGATAACGCCCTGCCTGACGCATCATCCAGAGCGGCGGCGGTGAAACCGTCTCGCCCTTGAGGACGTCCAGCATGATCCGTTTCCCAGCCATCCAGTGCTCGCCCTCTCCAGGTCTCTTAAATCAAATATCTATTTTAAAAGAGTCTTCTGATTCTAAGAGTCTGTTGGTTGTGGTGGTTGCGACCTGTCCCGCCTGCCGCTCGAAAAGGCCAGTCAGCATATTGTCGCGCAGCCGCTTTCTCAATTTGGAGCGATCTGGGGACGAACTGGATTCAGGCTTTCGAGTCAGCGCCTTGGCTCTTCTGCTGCGGACCTCGAGCTGTGGATGATATCGGCCAAGAAAAGTTGATCCCCGGTTTTGTCCCCAGCGCCCCGACAAAGCCTACAGCGGGGCGAATTGTGGACAAGGTGGCATCTGATACAGTCGCCTTCGACGTCACGACCTTTCTGTCCAACCTTGTCCACATCTGCCCACAGTCTGGAACCAACTCTTGTGAACAAACCCCAGAGCTTCTTCCATCTGCATCTGATTTCCGACGCCACCGGCGAGACGCTGCTGGCGGCAGGCCGCGCCGCCTCCGCGCAATATAAGGACGCGCGCGCCATCGAGCACATCTATCCGCTGATCCGCACGGAAAAGCAGGTCGCCAAGGTGTTCGAGGATATCGAGGAGGAGCCCGGCATCATTCTCTACACCGTCGTCGACCAGAAGCTCGCGCGCAGCATCGACGAGCGCTGCGCCGCCATGGGCCTGCCCTGCGTTTCGGTGCTGGAGCCCGTGCTCAGCGTCTTCCAGTCCTATCTCGGCACGCCGGCCGGCCGGCGCGTCGGCGCCCAGCATGTGCTCGACGCCGAATATTTCCGCCGCATCGATGCGCTGAACTTCACCATGGAACACGACGACGGCCAGTTGCCGGCCAACATGGACGATGCCGATGTCGTGCTGATCGGCATCTCGCGCACCTCCAAGACGCCGACCAGCATCTATCTCGCCAATCGCGGCATCAAGACCGCCAACATTCCGATCGTGCTCGGCGTGCCGCTGCCGGACAGCCTGATTAACGCCAGGACGCCGCTGATCGTCGGCCTCGTCGCCACGGCCGAGCGCATCTCGCATGTCCGCCAGAACCGCATCCTCGGCAACAGCAACAACTACGTGCCGACCGACTATGTCGACCGCGCCGCCATCGCCGAGGAGCTCGCCTATGCGCGTCAGCTCTGCACCAGGCATGGCTGGCCGATGATCGACGTCAGCCGGCGCTCGATCGAGGAAACCGCGGCGGCCATCGTTGCTCTGAGGGGAAAGACGCGCTAGGGCAGGCGATATAAGTGAGCATTCCGTCCTGAGAGAAGGTGGCTCGGCGCATAGCGCCGAGATGGATGACGGGCGCTGGACGGATCGCAACCGTTGGTGAACCAGTATGGCCGGCAAAATCGTCCTCGCTTCGGGCAGCCCGTTCCGCAAGGCAATGCTTATCAATGCCGGGCTCGACATCGAGGCGGTGCCGGCAGACGTCGACGAGCGCGCGCTCGAGGCGCCCTTGCAGGACAGCGGCGTGTCTCCCGAGGATGTCGCTTCGATCCTTGCCGAAGCCAAGGCGACCGAGGTCAGCGAGCGCCGGCCGGGCGCGCTGGTGCTCGGTTGCGACCAGACGCTGTCGCTTGGCGACGAAATCTTCCACAAGCCGGCCGATATGGAAGGGGCGCGGAGGCATCTCCTGGCCTTGTCGGGCAAGACCCATCAGCTGAACAGCGCCGCCGTGCTCTGCCGCGATGGCGAAGTGCTGTGGCGCCATGTCGGCATCGCCAGCCTCACCATGCGCAAGCTCGATCCCGCCTTCATCGGCCGCCACCTGGCGCGCGTCGGCGCCAAGGCGCTGGCGAGTGTCGGCGCCTACCAGATCGAGGGCGAGGGCATCCAGCTCTTCGAAAGGATCGAGGGCGACTATTTCACCATCGTCGGCCTGCCGCTGTTGCCGGTGCTGAAGGAGCTGCGCGCATTGGGAGCGATCGATGGTTGAGAAGCGGGCCTTCGTCACCGGCCACCCGATCGCGCATTCCCGCTCGCCCAAGATCCACCGCTACTGGCTGGAGGAATACGGCATCGACGGCAGCTACCAAGCGATCGACGTTCGGCCGGAGGATTTCGCAGCATTCATGAAATCACTCGGCGAGAATGGCTATCGCGGCGGCAATGTCACCATCCCGCACAAGGAAGCAGCCTACGCCTTGGTCGAACGCCGCGACGAGGCCGCCGAAGCCATCGGCGCGGTCAACACGCTGTGGCTGGAAGACGGCGTGCTGTGGGGCGGCAATACCGACGCTCTCGGCTTTGCCGGCAATCTCGATGAACATGCCCCCGGCTGGGCGGCGAATGGTCCGGCCGTGGTGTTGGGCGCAGGCGGTGCCTCCCGCGCCGTCATCTACGCCCTGAAGGACCGAGGTCTCAACGACATCCGCATCGTCAACCGTACGCTGGCAAGGGCTGAGGAACTCGCCGACCGGTTCGGCGCCGGGGTTTCGGCGCATGGCGCCGGCGCGGTCGGCGAATTGCTTTCCGACGCCGGCCTGCTCATCAACACCACCGCGCTCGGCATGCATGGCAACGAGACCCTCGCCGCCGATCCGGCCGGTCTGCCCGGCCACGCCATCGTCACCGACATCGTCTATGTGCCGCTGGAGACGCCGCTGCTTGCTGCCGCCAGGGCGCGCGGCCTGAAGACGGTCGATGGCCTCGGCATGCTGCTGCACCAAGCCGTGCCCGGCTTCGAGCGCTGGTTCGGCAAGCGGCCGCAGGTGACGCCGCAATTGCGGCGCATGATCGTCGCCGACATCGAAGCGCATTGACATGATCGTGCTCGGCCTCACCGGATCGATCGGCATGGGCAAGTCGACCACGGCAAAGATGTTCGCCGAGGCCGGCGTTCCGGTGCATGATTCCGACGAGACCGTGCATCGCCTCTATGCCGGCAAGGCAGCACCCCTGGTCGAACGAGCCTTTCCCGACACGACAAAAGCGGGCGTGGTGGATCGTGCAAGGCTCGCCGAGACAGTGCTGGGCGATCCCGCCGCGCTGAAAAAGCTGGAGGCGATCATCCACCCGCTGGTACGGGCCGACGCCGACGCCTTTTTGGCTCGGCATCGTGCGGCCGGGGCGCCGATTGCGGTGCTCGACATTCCGCTGCTGTTCGAGACCGGCGGCCGCAATCGCGTCGACAAGGTCGTGGTCGTCACCGCGCCGGCCGAGATCCAGCGCGCCCGCGTGCTCGCCAGGCCCGGGATGAGCGAAGATAAATTCGCTTCCATCCTCGCCAAGCAGGTGCCTGACGCCGAGAAACGCCGTCAGGCGGATTTCATCGTCGACACCGGCCAGGGTTTTGATGCCGCACGTGCGGCGGTGGCAGCCATCGTCAGCGAATTGACCGGGGATAAGTCCGGCAAAAACGCTTCCTGACGGCCGCTGTCAGCAGTCCCCATTGCCATTTTGTTCCGGTTTGTGATTCTGCTCTTTAGAGCGGATTGATTCGAATGCGTGAGATCATCTTCGATACCGAAACCACCGGCCTCGATTTGCGCGACGACCGCATCATCGAGCTCGGCGGCGTCGAGCTGGTCAACCGTTTCCCGACCGGCCGCACCTTCCACAAGTTCATCAATCCGCAAGGCCGCGCCATTCACGCCGAGGCGCAGGCCGTGCACGGCATCAGCGCGGCGGATCTGGCCGGCAAGCCGACCTTCGCCGAAATCGCCGAGGAATGGCTGGCCTTCACCGACGGTGCCAAGCTGATCGCCCACAACGCCACTTTCGACCTTGGCTTCCTGAACCTCGAATACAGCCGGCTCGGTCATCCGGCCATCGATCCCGGCCGCATCGTCGACACGCTGGCGATCGCGCGCCGCAAGCATCCGATGGGTCCGAACTCGCTGGACGCGCTTTGCCGCCGCTACGGCATCGACAATACCCGCCGCACCAAGCACGGGGCGCTTCTCGACTCCGAATTGCTGGCCGAGGTCTATATCGAGCTCATCGGCGGCAAACAGGCGGCGCTGGTTCTGGAAACCGTGGCCGTGCAGATGAACGGCAGCGGCGAAGTCGCCGATATCGACATCTCGATCGGCGCAAGGCCGATCGCGCTGCCGCCCCGCCTCACCGAGGCGGATCGGGCGGCACATGCCGGGCTGGTCGGCACGCTCGGCGAAAAGGCGTTGTGGCTGAAGGTGGTGGCCGCAGGGTGAGCGGGGCGCTCCCGGCGCCAACCGACGCGATTGGCCGAACCGCCATCCCTTCATCATACCCGGGCTTGACCCGAGTATCCATGCCGTGACCCTTGCCGCGGAGCGCAACGGTGCAGAATTCTGTAATCGCAGCAGCGCCTTAGCGTCACGGCATATGTTCTAACGTCGCTCCGCTCCTTGCTCGGCCCCAGAATGACGACCTAACGAATGTCGTCGCTAATCCAGACGTCTCAAGAAAAAGCCCGGCGCGAAGCCGGCCTCTCGATACGATGGGTGGCGAGCCTCCTCAGCTCACCTGGACCTTGCTGGCGGCCTGGTCCTCGGCGATGCGCTGCTGGAACATCTGCGCGAAATCGATCGGGTCGAGCATCAGCGGCGGGAAGCCGCCGTTGCGGGTGGCGTCCGCGATGATCTGGCGCGCGAAGGGGAAGAGCAGCCGCGGGCATTCGATGAACAGGATCGGCAGCATGTGCTCCTGCGGGAAGCCGCTGATGGCGAAGACGCCGCCATAGACCAGTTCGACGTTGAACAGCACTTCCTGGTCGAAGGAGGCCTTGGCATTCAATGTCAGATTGACGTCGAACTGCTTGTCCGAAAGCGGGTTGGCGTTGACGTTGACATTGATGGCGATGCCCGGGGCCTTGTCGCGGCCGCGCAGCGAATTCGGCGCGCCGGGGCTTTCGAAGGACAGGTCCTTCACATATTGCGCAAGCACGTTGAGCGAGGGCTGTTCCTGTTTGCCGTTGCCATTGGCGGCGGCTGCCGCGGCATCATCATTGCTGGCCATTAGCCTTTGTCCTTTTGCCTGGGCAGCATTGCTGACCGGATTGAAATCGGGGGTTCGCTATCATGCTCGGCAGGACAAGACAAGTTTTGCGCGCCGCCTGAAACTGCGCAGCCGTTTCGGGGCGACGGCGCGCATGAGACAGCTATTCGAGCGGACCTTGAAGAGAGCTAGTCGTCTTTCAGCCGCCGCCAAGGGGAATTGTGATCCGGCCCGCGCTTGTAGTCGTCCTGGCGCGAAAAGTCGCTGTCATCGAGATCGATGACCCTGTCGCGGCGGCGGGCCGAAAAGCCGCTGCCGAAGCTGGTCGCCATCACGATGCGGTTCTTGAGCAGGCGCCAGGCAAGATCGCGCACCGGCGGCAGGAGCAGCAGGATAGCGACGATGTCGGTGATGAAGCCCGGAATGATGAGCAGGAGTGCCGCCAGCACGATCATCGCGCCATGCGCGAGTTGGCGGCTTGGATCGCGCCCGGCATCCATTTCCGTCCGCACCCGCGCCATCACGCCGAAACCCTGGTGCCGAAGCAGGAGGCTGCCGGCAATGGTGGAGAGGATGACGAGCCCGATCGTCGCCAAAGCGCCGACTTCGCGGCCGACGATGACGAAGCCGGCGATCTCCAGAAGCGGCAGCAGGAGCAGGAACAGGGGAATGAACGAAATGCGCAAATTAAGACCGGTCGCTTTCTTCTTTTGCGGGCCTCGCGGGAAATCGCCTGGCACTAGGACCTTTAGATAGGTATGGCTGGCTTTGATTTGAATGATTGCGCCCGCCGTTCTATATGCTTTGGGTAATGAACGCTATGCGACCGCCGCCATTCTAGGGGCTCTGGTGGTCCGGCCTGGACAGGGATCGAATTGGCGGAAGATATGGGTTTCTTCGACTTCGGCACGATTTTCTTTTTGATTGCGGCGGTTGTGATCTTCTTCCAGCTTCGCAACGTGCTGGGCCGTCGCACCGGAAACGAACGCCCGCCCTTCGATCCTTATTCGGCAAGCCGCACGCGCGAGCAGGACGCGGCGCAGAAGTCCGAGAATGTGGTGTCGCTGCCGCGCAAGCGCATGCCGGGGGAACCGGCGGCGGAGACCTATGCCGCGATCGACGCTTTCGCCAAGCCGGACAGCGACCTCAACAAGGGCCTGCGCGCGATCAAGGACAATGATCCGTCCTTCGATCCCAAGACCTTTATCGATGGCGCCAAGATGGCCTACGAGATGATCGTCATGGCCTTTGCCGACGGCGACCGCAAAACGCTGAAGAACCTGTTGTCGCGCGAGGTCTATGACAGCTTCGTCGCCGCGATCGGCGAGCGCGAGGCGAAAGCGGAAAAGATCCAGTCTTCCTTCGTCGGCATCGACAAGGTCGATGTCGTCGCCGCCGAGATGAAGGGCACCGAGGCGCATATCACGCTGCGCATCGTCAGCGAGCTGATCTCGGCGACCCGCGACAAGGTCGGCGCCGTCATCGACGGCGATCCGGAAAAAGTCGCCGAAGTCAAGGACGTCTGGACCTTCTTCCGCGATACCCGGTCGCGCGATCCGAACTGGAAGCTGGTCGCCACGGAAGAAGAAGATTGACCTAGAGCATGATGCCGAAAAGTGTGGAGCGGTTTTCGGACGCCATCATGCTCTATCTCTTTAATATGGAGCCGGATTCAGATTTCAGGTCGATCCGGCCTGAAATCATCCGGCTCTAGGTGGCGGCTGTCATGTCGCTGTCTTCGGCATTCAAGGAAAAATCCTTCGGCGATCTGCCCGGCTGGGACGAGGATGATCACCTCGCCGCCTTCGCGGCGTTCAAACGTTCGGCTTTCCACGTACTGACCAAGCCCTATCGAACAGGTTCGCTCGGCGTCGCGTTCGCCGCTTTCGCCGAGGCCTATACTGAGGCGCGCTCCGTTTCGCCGGCGAACCGGTCGGATGCGCGGTCCTTCTTCGAGCGCCATTTCGCTCCGGCTTTGGTGGCGGCCGAAAGCGGCGGCGCCGGCCTCGTCACCGGCTTCTACGAGCCCGAGGTCGAGGCCTCGCCGGTGAGGACGGAGCGGTTCACGGTGCCGCTGCTCTCCCGTCCCGCCAATCTGGTCGACATCGACGATAAAAATCGCCCCCTCGGAATGGATCCCTATCTCGCCTTCGCGCGCGCGACGACGACAGGTCCGGTCGAATATTTCGATCGCGGCGCCATCGAGCGCGGCGCGCTGTCCGGGCGGAGCCTCGAGATTGCCTGGCTCGCCGACAAGGTCGATGCCTTCTTCATCCATGTGCAGGGAGCGGCGCGGCTGAAGATGACCGATGGTCGGCTCTGCCGCGTCACCTATGCCGCAAAATCCGGCCAGCGCTTCACCGGGCCGGGCAGGATCTTGAGCGAGACCGGCGAAATCCCGCTGGAAAAAGTGACGATGCAGTCGATCCGCGCCTGGTTCAAGGCGCATCCTGAGCGGGTCGACGAGATCCTCTGGCAGAACCGCTCCTACATCTTCTTTCGTGAGGCGCCGGTCGACGACCCGGAGCTCGGTCCCATCGCCGCCGCCAAGGTGCCGCTGACGCCCGGCCGCTCGGTCGCCGTCGACCGGCTGCTGCACACCTTCGGCACGCCCTTCTATATTGTTGCGCCGACGCTCACCGCCTTCGGCGGAAAACCGTTCCGGCGGCTGATGATCGCGCAGGACACCGGCTCGGCCATCACCGGAGCGGCGCGAGGCGATCTCTTCGCCGGCTCGGGCGATGCCGCGGGCGAGATCGCCGGCGTCGTGCGCAACGCCGCCGACTTCTATGCGCTGGTTCCGCGCGGGCTGGTCGATAGGGGGTACGCGTGAACCGCCGCCACGACACGCTGAGCGACGACGATCGCATCCTGTGGAACCTGGTGGCGCGCACGACGCGGCCCCTCAAAGGCAAGGCCGCGGTCGAGATTCCCGATATTGTCGAGCCGACGCCGGCGCCGGCGCCTACGCCGGCCAACGGCGTTCCCACCGCTGCCGCGAAGCCGAAGCCGCAGCACGTCGCGCATTCGCTTGACGACCAGACGCACGAGAAACTGAAAAAAGGCCGGCTGCCGATCGAGGGCAGAGTCGATCTTCACGGCATGACGCAGGACGAGGCCTATTCGCTGCTCCTCACCTTCCTGCACCGCGCCCATGCCGGCGGCATCCGCTATGTGCTGGTCATCACCGGCAAGGGCTCATCGTCCGGCGGCGACGGCATCCTGCGCCGCTCGGTGCCGCACTGGCTGTCGACCCCGGCTTTCCGGCACCTGGTCTCGAGCCACGATCACGCCGCCCGCAACCATGGCGGCTCGGGCGCGCTCTATGTGCGGCTCAGGCGGACGCGCGCATGAGGATGCCGGCCATGAGGACGCAACTGTGACCCCGTTCGGCGAAAGGCTAAGGGCGCTGCGCGCCGAGCGCGGCGTCAGCCAGAAGGCGATGGCGCAGGCCATCGGCGTCAGCGCCGCCTATCTGTCGGCGCTCGAGCATGGCCGCCGCGGCGCGCCGACCTGGACGCTGATCCAGAAGATCATCGGCTATTTCAACATCATCTGGGACGACGCCGAGGACCTTGCCCGCCTCGCCGAAACCTCGCATCCACGGGTCAGGATCGATACGTCGGGCCTGTCGCCGGCCGCGACCGAACTGGCCAATCTTCTGGCCGAGAGCATCGAGAAGCTGGACGAGGCGGAGCTGCGCCGCCTCAGCGCGTCGATTCGTGCGGCGCTGAGAAGGTAGGTCCCGAGATCTACTGCACCGAGCCGACCAGCAGCTGCTGGCCATCGCGGATCGACACCCAGCGGCCGGTGTTGTCGATCGCCTGGCGCTTGAGATAACGGTAGCCGGTCTCGTCCCAGGCTTGGACCTTATCGGTCAAATTGTCGAGGATGTAGTCACCCTTGTCGGTGCGCACCGTCAGCACGGAATGGCCTTCGCCGTCGGGCTTGCGCACTACGGTGATCAAGAGATCCGCAAGCGAGATGCCCATGCGGTAGAGCTGGCGCCGCTTCTCCAGCACATAGTCCTCGCAGTCGCCAAAGCCGTTGTCCGGATAGGTCCAGACCTCGTCCTTGCCGTAATTGTCGAGATCGCTCATCGGCTTGACGGCGGCGTTGACCTTGGCGGTCACGTTGATCAGCTTGCGCCACAGAGCATCGGTCAGCTTGGCCGGCGCGAGATTGGCCGGGCGAATGTTGCATTCGCTCGGATGCGTCTTGCAGAAATCATAATGTCCGATCGGCTGCGAGGTCAGGCCGCCGGTGGCCATGGCGCCGGCAGCCCATGCCGGAACCGCCCAGTGGGCCGAGATCGCCAGCCCTGCGACTGCACACAAACGCAGCATCCGCGCCATCGGTGAGGAAGTCATTGTCCCCCGGGGTCCGCCCTTGTTTATTAACGAAACGTTAAGGGGGATTTACAGTCCGTGTCAATTGAAGACAACGGCTAGTTTGGTGGCATGGTTACCCGCCAGGCCCGCATAGCGGCAGTTTGGCAACAGCGGCCTGGGACGACTCAAGAACCCGCCCGTCGCCGGTCAGCCCTGAACATTGGTTGCACGGAAAGGTCACGCGCTTTTGAGCGGCGCCGAGTTGCGTCCGCTTCCCGCTCAGCTCTTGGCGGAACGGACCAGCTTCGGCTTCGCCGCCAGGCGGGTCTGGCGGCCGTAGCTGGAGATGAAGTCCAGAATGCGCGGCACGATCTCCGACCGGAACCGCGAGCCGTTGAAGACGCCGTAATGGCCGACGGCCGGCTGCATGTAGTGGGCTTGGCGGTCGGCCGGGATGTTCACGCAAAGCTCATGCGCGGCCTGGGTCTGGCCGAGCCCGGAAATGTCGTCGTTCTCGCCCTCGACGGTGAACAGCGCGACATTGCGGATCGCCTGGGGATCGACGGCCTCGCCGCGATGCGTCATCTCGCCCTTCGGCAAGGCGTGGCGGACGAACACCGTATCGACCGTCTGCAGGTAGAACTCCGCCGTCAGGTCCATCACCGCCAGATATTCGTCATAGAAGTCACGGTGCTTCTCGGCGCTGTCGCCGTCGTTTTTCACAAGGTGCATGAAAAAGTCCTTGTGGGCGATGATGTGGCGATCGAGATTCATGCTCATGAAGCCCGAAAGCTGCAGGAAACCGGGATAGACATCGCGGCCGAAGCCGGGCACCGGCCAGGGCGCCTGCATGATGACGTTCTCGCGGAACCAGTCGGTGCCCTTTTCCCCGGCGAGCAGATTGACTGCGGTCGGATTGCGGCGGGTGTCGATCGGCCCGCCCATCAGCGTCATGGTCGACGGCACGAAGGGGTCGCCGCGCTTTTCCATCAGCGCCACCGCCGCCAGCACCGGCACCGAGGGCTGGCAGACTGCCATCACATGGGTATCGGGACCCAGCGCGTGGAACATCTCGATGACATAGTCGATATAGTCGTCGAGATCGAAGCTGCCCTGCGACAGCGGCACCATGCGCGCGTCGACCCAGTCGGTGATGTGCACGTCGGCGTGAGGAAGCATCGCCTCGACCGTGCCGCGCAGCAGCGTCGCATAATGGCCGGACATCGGCGCCACGATCAGTAGCTTCGGATCGGGCTTGCGGTCCGCGGGAAGCTGGCGCTCGAAGCGGACGAGGTTGCAGAACGGCTTCGACCACACGGTTCGTTCGGCGACGTCGACGCTCTTCCAGTCGACCACCGCCTTGGTGAGGCCGAATTCAGGCTTGCCGTAGCGGCGCGTCGTGCGCTCGAAGAGTTCCGCGGCTGCCGCGACCGAGCGGCCGAGCGCCGTATGCGAAACCGGATTGAGCGGGTTCGAATAGAAGAACCGCACCGCATCTGCGTAAAGGCGGGCGGGCTGCAGCGCCGCATGGTTCAGTTCGTAGAGCTGGTAGAACATCAAGAACCCCGCTGCTGCCTGACGACCAAAGGGCCGACGAGCAGCGCCGAGCCTTGAATGTCTCGCAGTGAGGTTAACAAGATATTGTTGCGATGCAATACGTCAATTGGAGTGACGAATGCTGCTTTGGTCCAAACTGTTGAAAACTCGCCACGTATGGCGGAGCCGGCTCACTGTGCGCTGCCGCAATGTGTAGGAAATATGTCCGGCTCCCTCTTGCCGGACACCGACATCTTAAACGCGCGCCATGCAGACTGCGGTGTGGCCCGAGCCGATGAAGCCGAGCTGGGTGGCGGCGCCGCGGGAGAGGTCGAGCACGCGGCCCCGGACGAACGGGCCGCGATCGTTGATGCGCACGACGACGCTGCGGCCGTTGTTCTTGTTGGTGACCCTGAGCTTGGTGCCGAACGGCAAGCTGCGGTGCGCTGCAGTCAGCGCGGCGGGGTTCATGCGCTCGCCGGAGGCGGTTCTGGAATGCAGCGCGTACCAGGAAGCGCGGCCGCATTGTGCGGCGGCTGAAGAGGCGGAAGAGGCGCCAGCCATCAGGCCAGCCGCGATCGTTGCCGCGACAAGCGCGGTGCGGTTGGTTTTATTCATCTTTTAGGGGTGGGCTCCGTTATAGACAACCCGCCGTAAGTGCCGAATGAGGCATGAAATGCGGCAAGCGTCTGGCGGTTCCATGGCAAAGGCACACGTTTGGAGTCGCCGCGACACAGTTTGTCATGACATCTCCCGCGAGCGCCAGCGTATTCTTCATGGAGACCGACCCGGTTTCGCAGGAAGTCGCGAGTAGGAACGGCCCTCGGGGCGCAAGTAAAAGCGGAAGCGATTGCTTCGCTTCCTTCCGCTCCTTTACTGCGCGCGCATTCCGGTGAAGGATCGACTTTGCGCGGGGATCTCGCCGATGCGACTGATCAGGAATTTACTGGCGCTGATCGTGCTGGCGATCGGCGTGCTGTGGTCGCTGCAAGGGCTTGGGCTGGTCCAAGGCAGCTTCATGACCGGCCAGAGGGAATGGCTCTATATCGGGCTCGTCACCACGCTGCTCGGCCTGCTCGGCCTCCGTTGGGCAAACCGCCCGAGCGTTTGATCCGACCGGCAAGATGGCGCCGCGCGTCCGCTTGGACGGACGGCGCCTTGATGGCGTCGTTTCAACCTTGACAGCCACGCAACGACCCCGCCGCCCGTGAAATTCCATTCCGCCACTCGTCGCCGGAATGGCACGATCTATCTTCTTTCCGGATGAAAAGGGCTGGAAAAGACAACAGCGTGTGATCTGCGAACCCGGCATGGCGTTCGGCGGCATCATGCGCAGACTGGTGACGGCCGATCCCGTCGGAACTGCTTCCCATGGAGGGTCCGAGATGAGCGTGCACAGGAAAGCGGCGCCGGACGGCGCGGAAAGCGCTTTGTCGCGGTTGCGTCCGCCTTACGCCTCCGTGCTCGACCTGATCGGCCAGACGCCGGTGGTCGAGCTCACCAAATTCGATACCGGCAAGTGCCGGCTGTTCATCAAGCTCGAGAGCCAGAATCCCGGTGGCTCGATCAAGGACCGCATCGCGCTGTCGATGATCGCGGCCGCCGAGAAGGATGGCAGGCTGAAGCGCGGCGGCACCATCGTCGAGGCCACCGCCGGCAACACCGGCCTCGGCCTCGCCCAGGTCGGCATTCCCAAGGGCTACCGCATCATCCTCGTCGTGCCCGACAAGATGTCGCGCGAGAAGATCCAGCATCTGCGCGCTCTGGGCGCCGAGGTGCGCATGACCCGCTCCGATGTCGGCAAGGGCCATCCCGAATATTACCAGGACATGGCCGAGAAGATCGCCGCCGAAATTCCCGGCGCCTTCTATGCCAACCAGTTCGCCAATCCCGCCAATCCGCTGGCGCACGAAAGCACCACCGGCCCGGAAATCTTTTCGCAACTCGAAGGCGATGTCGACGCGGTGGTGGTCGGCGTCGGTTCCGGCGGCACGCTCACCGGTGTCGGCCGCTTTTTCGCGAAGCATTCGCCGAAGACCGAGATGGTGCTTGCCGATCCGGTCGGCTCGGTGCTGGCGCCGTTGATCAAGACCGGCAAGATGACAGAGGCCGGCAGCTGGACCGTCGAAGGCATCGGCGAGGATTTCGTGCCGCCCAATGCCGATCTGTCGCTGGTCAAGAAAGCCTATTCCATCCCCGACAAGCAGAGCATGCTGGCGGTGCGCGACCTGCTGTCCAAGGAAGGCATCCTGGCCGGCTCGTCCTCCGGCACGCTTCTGTCGGCGGCACTGCGCTACTGCCGCGATCAGACGACGGCCAAACGCGTGGTCACCCTCGTCTGCGACAGCGGCAACAAATATCTGTCGAAGGTCTTCGACGACATCTGGCTCGCCGAGCAGGGCTTGGCCGACCAAGAGCAGCACGGCGACCTGCGCGACCTCGTCATGCGCTCGCCGCGCACTGGTGACATCGTGACCGTTGGCCCCGAGGAAACCCTGCTCAACGCCTATGGCCGCATGCGCCGCTCCGATGTCTCGCAGCTACCGGTGCTGGATGACGGCAAGCTCGTCGGCATCGTCGACGAGAGCGATATCCTGGCCAAGGTCGACGGCCCCTATGACGGCCGCTGGGATCGCTTCAACGCCCCGGTGCGCACGGCCATGACCTCGAACCTGCACACGCTGCAGGCCAGCCAGACGCTCGACGCGCTGCTCCCCGTCTTCGACCGCAACGAGGTCGCCATCGTCTTCGAGGGCGACGAATTCATCGGCCTGATCACCCGTATCGACCTGATCAACCATCTGAGGCGTCGCGCAAAATGACTTCGAACGGCAAGAACCGCCTGGCCTTTTCCACTCGCACCATCCATGGCGGCCAGAGCCACGATCCGCTGACCGGCGCGGTGATGGTGCCGATCTACGCCACCTCCACCTATGGCCAGCAGTCACCCGGCGTGCACAAGGGTTTTGAGTATGCTCGCAGCCAGAACCCGACGCGCTTCGCCTTCGAACGGGCCGTCGCCGACCTCGAAAGCGGCACCGCGGCCTTCGCCTTCGCCTCAGGCCTGGCCGCGATAGCCACGGTGCTGGAGCTTTTCGACGCCGGCGCCCATGTGGTGGCCACCGACGACATCTATGGCGGCTCGTTCCGGCTCATGGAGCGGGTGCGTAAGCGTTCCGCCGGCCTGCAGGTCAGCTTCGCCGACTTCACCGATCTCGCCGCCGTCGAGAGTGCGATCCGCTCGGAGACAAAGCTGCTCTGGGTCGAGACGCCGACCAATCCGCTGCTGCGCGTCGTCGACCTCGAAGGCCTGGCGGCGCTGGCCAGGCGCAAAGGCCTGCTGACTGTCGCCGACAACACTTTTGCCAGCCCCTACATCCAGCGGCCGCTGGAGCTCGGCATCGACATCGTCGTCCACTCGACGACGAAATACTTGAACGGCCATTCCGACATGGTCGGCGGCGTCGCGGTCGTCGGCGACAACAAGGACCTCGCCGATCGGCTGAAGTTCCTGCAGAACGCCATCGGCGCCATTTCCGGCCCGTTCGACAGTTTTCTGGCGCTGCGCGGTATCAAGACCTTGGCGCTTCGGATGCAGCGCCATTCCGCCAACGGCCTGAAGATCGCGCAGTGGCTGGAAGCCCGCAAGGACGTGCGCCGCGTCGTCTATCCCGGGCTGGCGAGCCACCCGCAGCACGAGATCGCCAAGCGCCAGATGCACGCCTTCGGCGGCATGATCTCGGTCGACCTCGACCGCGACCTCGCCGGCACCAAACGCTTCCTCGAACGCACGCAGCTTTTCACGCTCGCCGAAAGCCTCGGCGGCGTCGAAAGCCTGATCGAGCATCCGGCGCTGATGACGCACGGCTCGATCCCCGCGGAAAAGCGCGGGGCGATCGGGATATCGGATTCGCTGGTGCGGCTGTCGGCCGGTATCGAGGATGGCGATGATCTGATCGCGGATCTGGAGCAGGCGTTGCGGGGGTGAGTGCCTTCGAGGATCAATCGTTGTGATCCTTCGCGCCCCCTCTGTCCTGCCGGACATCTCCCCCACGAGGGGGGAGATTGGCTGTTTCATCGCCTCACCCTTGCTGCAACGCCGGTAATTTGCGAAAGCCGCCGTGACATCTGATCTGCCCCCTTGAGGGGGAGATGGCCGACAGGCCAGAGAGGGGCGCTGTCCCGCCGACATCTCGGTGCCTGTGCCATTGCAGACCGCAATCCACCGACTAAACTGCCTGCCAACATGCGATCTCCGGAGGCGTGATGCGCGTGATCGTGTTGGGTGGCGGCGTTGTCGGCGTCACCACCGCCTATCAGTTGCAGAAGGACGGGCACGAGGTGGTCGTCCTCGAGCGCCAGAGCCAAGTCGCCGCCGAGACCAGCTGGGGCAATGCCGGCATGATTGCGCCGGGACATTCCTTCGTCTGGTCGTCGCCCAGGGCGCCATTAATCCTGTTGAAATCGCTGGTGCTGAAGGATCAGGCGCTGCGCTTCAAGCTGTCGGCCGATCCGAGGCTTTACAGCTGGTCATGGCTGTTCCTGATGGAATGCACGGCCGAGAAGGCCAGGCGCAACACGCTGCTCAAGCATCGGCTTGCCGTCTATTCGCAGAGCGTGCTGCACGAGGTGATTGCCGACGAGCAGATCGACTACGACCGCAACGGTCGCGGCATTCTCTATTTCTATCGCAGCCAGCAGGCGCTCGATAAAGGCGTCGAGCACATGCGGCTGCTGGAATCAGACGGCCAGCTGATCAAGGTGCTTGACCGCGACGCCATCGTCGCGCTCGACCCGTCGCTGGCTTCCGCGCGGGAAAAGATCGCCGGCGGCATCCATTGCCCGACCGACGAAACCGGTGACCCGGCGAAGTTCACCCGGGCGCTTGCCGCGAAGGTCGCCGAGCGCGGCGGCGAGATCCGTACCGGCACGACCATCACCGGCATCGAGACCTCGGGCGATCGCGTCGCACAGGTGCTGACCGACAAGGGCAGCGTCAAGGGCGACGCCTATGTGCTGGCGCTCGGCTCCTACAGCCCGCTGATCGCGAAGACGGTCGGGATCAACCTGCCGATCTACCCGATCAAGGGTTATTCGCTGACCATTCCGATCGGCAACCAGCCTCGGCCGCCGACCATAGCGGCGATCGACGAGCACAATCTGGTCGCCGTGTCGCGCTTCGGTGACCGGCTGCGCGTCACCGCGACGGCGGAATTCGCCGGCTACGACACCAGCCACAGGCCGGCCGATTTCGCCTTCATGAAGGGCGTGACGCGGGAGCTTTATCCCGAGGGCGCCGACTATGACCGCGCCGAGATGTGGGCGGGCTTGAGGCCGATGACGCCGAACAATCTGCCCGAATTCGGGTGCCGCCGCCTCGGCAATCTCTATCTCAACACCGGGCACGGCCATATCGGCTGGACCATGTCGCATGGCTCGGCGCGCATCACCGCCGACCTGATCGCCGGCCGCAAACCGGCCATCTCGATGGACGGTCTTTTGAATTGAGAGCATGATCCCGGGGGATCGGCCAAGAAAGGGAATGCCATGTCTATCAGCGCGGCTGCTACCCGCCCTCAATCTTCGGGACCGGTCGATCCCAAGCCGGTCGATCCCAAGCCGGTCGATCTGGGCGTGCTGCCGTCCGAACTCGACGGCGGCCTTGCCTCGCGCGCGGCGATCGGGCTTGCGATCCTCGCCACCGACCAGACGCTGGAGCATGAGTTCCGCGCGTTGGTGCGCATTCCGGGCGTCGCCTTCTACGAGGCCCGCCTCTTCAACGACAACGACATCACCCCCGACACGCTGCGCGCCATCGGCCCGCGCATCGCGCCGACCGTCGACCTCATCCTGCCCAGCATCCCACTCGACGTCGTCGGCTTCGGCTGCACCTCGGCCACCATGACGCTCGGCGAGGAAGCCGTCTTCGCCGAGATCAGGAAGGCGCGGCCGGGCGTCGCCTGCACCACGCCGGTGACGGGCGCGCTTGCCGCCTTCAAGGCGCTCGGCGCCAAGGGCATCGGCCTGCTGACGCCTTATGCCCCCGAGATCAACCACGGCCTCGTCACCTATTTCACCGGACGCGGCCTCGACATTGCCGCCGTCGCCACTTTCGACCGGCGCGACGACCGCGAGGCGGCCCGCATCTCGCTCGCCTCGATCGAGGCCGCGGCCGAGCGCATGGCGGCGGCGCCCGGCGTGGACGCGATCTTCATCTCCTGCACCAGCCTGCGCGTCGCCGAGGCGGTGGCGGATCTCGAACGGCGCATCGGCATTCCCGTCACCTCGTCCAACCACGCCATGGCCTGGCACTGCCTGCGGCTCGCCGGCATCGACGACGTCGTGCCTTCCGGCGGCCGGCTGTTCGCGTTGCCCGTTGTTCCTTCCACCCGCCGACCAGAGCCGACCGCCCTTTGACAGCATGCCAGGAAGGCTAGCCCCTTCTTTGAGCGTTTGTGCTCGGTGCTATCCCTTATTCCGACCAATCAGCGCCACGGCATCGGCCCGAGCCATGGAAGACAGGTCCAAGATCGTTGCCTGCGAACTGGTGACCATCTCGACTGGCCATTCGGTCAGGACCTGGCGCATCTGGTAGGCGAGCAGAGCTTCATTGGCTTCCTCGATCGAGTAAGCGAGCGGCCAGCCGATGCGGTCGAGAATCGGTTTCACCTTACCCGTTCCCTTGATCTGGTCGATGGCGATCACCGGCTTGCCTTTTGAAAGCCCATAGAGCGAGCCGTGCAGCCGCGTTGTCAGTACCAGGTCAACGGTCTCGAACTGTTGCTCGATCTTTGTTGCCTCATTCCCGGGCCTCAACACTGTGTCGATCGGCTCGGTATCGAGACCGAAGGTTTCGGCAAGTTGCAACAAAAGACGCTCAGCTTTCGCCCATTCGGTCATGCCGTCGCCGTAATCCCGCTGGTCGCCACGCAAGCACAGTCCAGCCTTCAGCCGCTTGCCGGGCTCAGGTGCCGCGCAAGGCAGAGAACGCGAAATGGCGAGATCGAAGGATTGTCTTGATAGGCCGTCGCGCGCCAGCACGGCTTCGAAGCGGGCAGCCATCTGCCGGTGCCGGGAAATGACGCTGACGCCAACCGCGAGCTTCCTCGCTTTCCGGTGCACCGCTAGCAGGTCTACCAATTCGTCGGTCTGAACGATGGGGCCGCAGACGAACACTAGCGTTTCGATTTCGCGGCGCACGTCGAACAGGTCCCTCACCTGGCAGTGGTCCACAATGCCCAAGGCCGGATGGCTCAGAACTTGATGGTCATGGCCGGCCCGGCGTAGCGCCGCCGATAGGTTTTCTACCGCATGCAGATCGCCGACAGTCGCCCCGCCGCCGCCTTCGAAACTTCCCCACCAAACAAGCGAAATAGGCGAGGCGGCGGTGCGCCTCAGCAATCTGTGACGACGCTTAAAGGACCGGCATTTGCGGCTGAGCAACGACATACGATTGAGTTTCTCTCGAGATCAATTAAGACAGCCGCCTCCTGCAAGTCGGGAGGCGCCCCTCTGCGTCGCATAGAGAAACACGAGAAGGCGGGCAACATGGCTGCTCCTGCAGTGAACATGCTTTGGATTGGCGACAGACTCGGTCGTGTTGAATTGCTGTCGATAGCCTCCTGGCTGGCCTGCGGACACGCCGTGCGCCTGCATGTTTACAACCCTGTTGCAAACGTGCCGGCCGAAGTCGATCTGATCGACGCCGAGCTCACTGTTCCCTTTGCCAGCATGAAGCGTCTACGGCATCGGGAGACCGGCTCTTATGCGCTCGCCTCCGACTACTTCCGCTACCGGCTTCAGCTGATCGATGGCGGGCTGTGGTCCGACCTCGACGTGGTTTGCCTCAAGAAGGTGAACATTGACGGAGATTGCTTGTTCGGTCTTGAGAGCGCGACTCTCATCAACGGCGCCGTCCTTTACCTCGATGCCGGTCTGCCGATGACGGCCGAGCTGGAGGGCCTTTTCTGCAACAACTACTTTCCGCCTTGGACGCGCAAGCGGGGAGCGCGCATGGCCCGGTTCAAGAACTTCATTGGCCTGCCGGTGCGCCCAGCCGACCTCCCCTGGGGAACGTACGGCCCTGGCGCGATAACGGCGCTGGCCCGCAAGCATGGACGGTTTGAGTCGGCACTGCCACGAGGAGTCTTTTATCCGCTCGATTATCGCCAAGCGCAGGCGGTCTATGATCCGACGTTCTCGCTAGACGCGGTTCTGAGTGAGCAGACACTGACCTTGCATCTGTGGAACGAGAAGCTGCGCGATGTAAAGCACACACCGCCACCGGCTGGTTCGCCGCTGGCACAGCTTTATACCAAGTTTGGCGTTTGAAAATGGGTCGCTTGTTGAAAACGGCCTTTAACGCGCTCCAAGCGATTGTTTTATCGTGCCCGATATCCAAGCCCTTTGGAGTCCGATCCTAGGGCAGCATTCGTCACGCCGCTTTGTTGCGAAGGCGGGCAGCCTCTATTCTATCGAGCACTACCTTCTGGTTCGTGGCAGCGCGGCTCGGATCGGCAGGCTTGTGCCAGATATGCAGCACCTCGGTCGCCCAGGTGCCGGCGCGCCGGATGATGCCCTTGTCCTGCAACCGGAAAACGAAGTCGGCATCTTCATAACCCCAGCCTGTGAAGGTCTCGTCGAAGCCGCCGACCGACAGCGCATCGCTTTTCCAACAGGCGAGATTGCAGCCCTTAATGCGCCGGAAGACGAAGGAACGATAATCCGACATCGTCCGCCAGGGCAGCCGCACGAAAAACGCGACGATCTTGGAAATGTCGCCTTTCAACCGGTGCCGCAGGATATTCCGGCGGAATGCTCGGTAGTTCCACGTCCCTGCCGCCAGCAATTGCTTGCTGAATTCCTGGCTGAGCAGAATGCGGCTGCCGGTGATGACGTAGTTCGGCTTGGCAAGCGCCCGATGCTGGGCAACGAAGTCGGGCTGCAGAATGCAGTCTCCGTCGACGAAGATCAAATAGGGGCCGCACGCCTCGCCTATCGCCTTGTTCAGGATTGCGGAACGGCGAAAGCCGATGTCTTCGTGCCAGACGTGCCTGACTGGGATCGAGGCGGAGTCGGTAAAGAGCTTGATCACATCGGCCGTGTCTTGGCGCGATCCGTCGTCAGCGATGATCACCTCGAAGCAGCGGTCGGTTTGGGAGGCGAGCGACTGGAGACTGAGCTTCAGCGCCCCTGGCCAATTGTAAGTATTGACGATCACCGAAACCGATACAGATCCGGCGGGGGTCATGAAAATACCCCAGCCGCTTCTTCGCGTTGATCAAAACTGTTTCGGATACGACTGCAACAACGCAGTCTTCCGCGCGCAAATATTGCGCGCACCGTCTCCCCAAGCATTCCCCGCACCCCACCAAGAACCCACCTCCTTTCTATTGACGTTAAACCGCCATCGTCAATGTAATTAGAATTCGCTTATTTTCGGAATATCTGATCGGCAAAGTGCCAAGGCGACTGGCCGACCAGTCGACCACCGATTGGCAGATTGGCCTGTTCGAAATCCGCCGGTTAACGTTTGCGGAAAAGGTTGCTTAACGCTTCGCTACTATGTCCCGCTTCGGGAGGCAGGACAGAGTGAGCGCGATGAACGACAGCCCCGAAAAGCGCAATGAATGGCGCGCCATCTTCTACGTGCAGGCGCGTGTGGCGATCCTGTTCGTCCCGATCATCGTCAGCCTGCTGATCATCGGCGCGCTTGCCGGCAACGACCGCGATCACGTCGTCATCGACCGGACCGTCACCAGCTCGGTGAAGTAGGCGACCCGGCAAGAGGGTCGCGGTATTCCGTGCACGCTAGACAAAGCGCGGGATCGGGCCGTTCTGCGCCGTCGTGCGGTCGCCGAGGTCGATGAACACCTCGTCGACATAGCACCAGCCCCAGCCTTCGGGCGGATCGTAGCCTTCGATGACCGGATGCTGAGTGGCGTGGAAATGCTTGGTGGCGTGGCGGTTGGGCGAGTCGTCGCAGCAGCCGACATGGCCGCAGGTGCGGCAGAGTCTGAGATGCACCCACCAGGAGCCGCTCTTCAGGCATTCCTCGCAGCCGAGGGCGCTCGGCACCACATCCTTTATGTCGTCCGTATGCCTGCATTCGTCCATCAGGGTCTCCTTTCGGGCTGAGCAGCACGCCCGCCGTTGCGCGCAAGATAGGCATGCAGCGCCGCCACCACCTGAGCGCCTTCGCCGACGGCGGCCGCGACACGCTTGGTCGAGCCGCAGCGCACATCGCCGATGGCGAACACGCCGCTGCGGCTCGTCTCCATCGGGCCGTGTCCCGGCGCCACATCCGGTCCGGTGCGCACGAAGCCCTTAGCGTCGAGCGCCACGTCGCAGCGCGCCAGCCAGTCGGTGTTCGGGTCGGCGCCGATGAACAGGAAGAGGTGGTGGATGGTCCGCGTCGTCGCCACGCCGGTGACCCGGTTGCGCCAGCACAGCTGGTCGAGGTTGCCGTCATGGCCGTCGAGCGCCTCGACCTCGGTTTCCGTCAGCACCTCGATGTTCGGCTGCGCCACGATCCGCTCGACCAGATAGCGCGACATGGTGGCGTCAAGGCTGTCGCGCCGCGCCAACAGCGTCACCTTGCGCACCTGGCTGGCGAGAAAGACGGCCGCCTGGCCGGCCGAGTTGCCGGCGCCGACCAGCGCCACTTCCTGGTCCCGGCAGAGCCGTGCTTCGATCGGCGAGGCCCAGTAATGCACGGACGTGCCCTCGAACTGCGCGATATTGGCGATGTCGAGGCGACGGTAGCGCGCGCCGCTGGCGATCACCACGGTGCGCGCGCGCAGGGTCTCGCCGTCGCCAACGTCCAGCCGGTAGCCGGCCATGTTGTCGGCGGCGCCGAGCAATTTGGCTTCATCGGGGATCACCATCTCGACCCCGAACTTCTGCGCCTGGTTGTAGGCGCGCGCCATCAGCGCCATGCCCGTAATGCCGGTCGGAAAGCCGAGATAGTTCTCGATGCGCGAGGATGCCCCCGCCTGCCCGCCGAAGGCGCGGCAGTCGAGCACGATGGTCGACAGCCCCTCGGAGGCCGCATAGACCGCGGCCGCCAATCCCGCCGGCCCGGCGCCGACGATGGCAACGTCGTAGATCTTGCCGGCGTCGAGCGGCCGCAGCAGCCCGACGCAGCGGGCGAGATCGCTTTCGCCGGGATTGTGCAGCAGCTTGCCGTTGGGACAGAGCACGATCGGCAGATGGTGCGGATCGACATGAAAACGCTCGATCAGCGTCTTGGCGCAGGGATCGGTGTCGGAATCGAGCGCGCGGTGCGGCAGGCCGCTGCGGGTGAGGAAACCCTGCAGCCGCAGCACATCGCCATTGCCGGGACGGCCGATGACGATCGGCCCGCTGGTGCCGCTCTCGAGCAGGCCGACACGGCGCAGGATCAGCGCGCGCATGACGCGCTCGCCGAGATTCGCCTCCTGCACCATCAGATCGCGCAGCCGCTGCGAGGGGATGACGATGGCTTCGACCGGCTCGGTCGCCTCGGCATTGACCAGCGACGGCCGGCTCGAAAGCTGCGCCAGCTCGCCGATGAAATTGCCCGGACCATAGGTGATGATCGCCTCGCGCGGGCCAAGACCGCTGGCCTGCGTGATGTCGACCTTGCCTGACAGGATGACGATCAGTCCGGGCGAGACCGTGCCGGCCGTCACGATATGCTCGCCGGCGCCGTAAGCTCTTGGCACGCCGAAGCGGCGCATGCGCTCGATGTCCGCATTGGCGAGCACGGGGAACATCTGGTCGCGGCGGGCGGCGATCGTCGGGCTGACGGAGGGGGCCATGACCGGACCGTAGCGTCCGCGGCAGCGGGTTTGAAGCGGTTTGTTCAGGGACTGGCCGGAAGGGCAGGTGGCCGCTACGCTGTCAGCTATCCGAGCGACCTCGCCAGCTTGCGCAGCGCCCCCTGCGGATCATCGGTGATGACGGAGCCATGCGAGACGAGGATGCGCTTGAGCGCCGGCAGGTCAGCCCATCGTCTCAATTGCGCTGCGAGTGCCGCCTTGTCGCCGACCATCGTCAGCTTGACCGGCCAGGGTATACGCGGCTCATCACCGGCAAATCCCATCATGCGCAATGCCCAGCCGGCAAAACCGGATGCGCCGCGGATGTTGCCGACGATATCATTGAGAACGAGCGTCGTGCCGTTCGGTCCGTCGATTTGCAGCGCCGCTTCGCGATCACGGGTTCCGGGGACGGTGACGAGCTTGACGTCGGGATCGCCAAAGTCGCCGCGTGCCGCATCGACATGCACCACCTTCTCGACGCTGTTGCGCGCGCCCGCCGGTGCAATCACCTGCAGGGTGGGATAGCGATCTTTCCATGGCTTTGCATCGAGCCGGTGATGGTCGTTAGGGACGATCAGGAAGGCCGGTTGGCCGAAGGCCTCGATCGCGCGCATCTGTTCGTCATCGAGCGCGATGGCGCTGAAGATGACGAGCCGTCCGTCGCGCAATCGCACCACGGTCATGCGCCGTTTCAGGTTGCCGACCGGCATCGGTATGTCGCCGGTCACCGTCAGAATATCGTCGTCGACAGGAGAGAGCCTGCCATGCGGCAGAACCTTCCACTCCTTGAACGGCGCGGGCATCACGGAACCTCGGCTTAACAGACAAGATAGGAACGGTTTAACCCGAGACGAGTTGCAGGCACAAAAAAGCCCGGAAAATCCGGGCTTTTTGCTCATCGCGTCAGATCGTCTGAAACGGGAATTTGGTGCCCAGAAGAGGACTCGAACCTCCACTCCTTGCGGAACACGGACCTGAACCGTGCGCGTCTACCAATTCCGCCATCTGGGCTGGTGGGCGCTCATGTAAGCGGGCAAACGAAGCGTGTCAACGCGGTTTTTTCGAGGAGCTCAAGACTGACCAGAGGGCAGCTGGGGTTGATTTCAGGCACGGACGGCAATTGTCGGCGTCGGCCCCGCCCCTCATCGCTCTGCCGGGCACTTCTCCCCGTATAGGACGGGGAGAAGGGGCTGGCCGCGGCGTTGGCGTCCTCTTGAGACGCTGGCGATTGGCGAAATCGGCGGCCGGAGCTTCCCTCTCCCCGTCACTATACGGGGAGAGGATGCCGGCAGGCAGGTGA
The DNA here is from genome assembly GCF_003997555.1 of Mesorhizobium sp. M1A.T.Ca.IN.004.03.1.1. Classification (NCBI taxonomy): domain Bacteria; kingdom Pseudomonadati; phylum Pseudomonadota; class Alphaproteobacteria; order Hyphomicrobiales; family Phyllobacteriaceae; genus Mesorhizobium; species Mesorhizobium sp. M1A.T.Ca.IN.004.03.1.1. The sequence continues at coordinate 313,825 of NZ_RZTV01000005.1, forward strand.
GGGGCGGCGCCGACGCTGGTCAGTTAACGGCGAGACGGAATTCCAGCCTGAAGCGGTTGTCCCGAGACGGCCACCCGTTCCGAGCGGGGCCGGAACAATGGAATCCCTCACCCCTCCAGCACTTCCTTCTTTGCCACGGTGGAATCGGCGTTGAGCTTGTAGATCACCGGCACGCCGGTGCCGAGCTCCAGCTTGACGATCTCTTCGCCCGACTTGCCGTCCAGCGCCATGATCAGCGCCCGCAGCGAATTGCCGTGCGCGGCGACCAGCACCGTCTCGCCGCGCAGCACATGCGGCTGCACGTCGTGCAGGTAATAGGGCCAGACACGCGCGCCGGTGTCCTTCAGGCTTTCGCCGCCGGGAGGCGATACGTCGTAGGAGCGGCGCCAGATGTGCACCTGCTCCTCGCCCCACTTCTTGCGCGCGTCATCCTTGTTGAGGCCGGAGAGATCGCCATAGTCGCGTTCGTTGAGCGCCTGGTCGCGGACGGTCTCGAGCTTGCTTTGGCCGACCACGTTGAGAATGTGCTGGCAGGTCTTCTGCGCCCGCTTCAGCGCCGAGGTGTAAGCGATGTCGAATTTCAGCCCGCGCGCCTTGAGCTTCTCGCCGGCGGCAAGCGCCTCCGCATTGCCCTGGTCGGTGAGGTCGACATCGCGCCAGCCGGTGAACAGGTTCTTCAGGTTCCATTCGCTCTGGCCGTGGCGCACGAGCACGAGAGTTCCCGACATGTTTGCTCCTGATACGTGGTTGGATTTGAGCAGTTCCAGGAAAAGTGTGTAGCGGTTTTCAGCCCGGAATTGCGGAAGAAAAGCAGAAAAAACCGCCTCAGCCCAGGCCGAGCACGTCCCGCATGGAATAGAGGCCCGGCTTCTTGCCTCGGCCCCAGAGCGCCGCCTTGACCGCGCCGCGGGCAAAGATCGCCCGGTCCTCGGCCTGGTGGGCGAGCGTGATGCGCTCGCCGGTGCCGGCCAGGATCACGCTGTGCTCGCCGACCACCGACCCGCCGCGCAAGCTGGCGAAGCCGATCGTGCCGGCCTTGCGGACGCCGGTATGGCCGTCGCGCACACGCACGCTGTTGTCATTGAGCGCGATCTCTCGTCCTTTGGCCGCCGCTCCGCCGAGCAGCAGCGCCGTGCCGGACGGCGCGTCGACCTTGTGCCTGTGGTGCATCTCCAGGATCTCGATGTCGAAATCCTGCGCATCGAGCGCGCGCGCCGCCTGCTCCACCAGCACCGCCAAAAGATTGACGCCGAGGCTCATATTGCCGGATTTGATGATGGTCGCGTGGCGCGCCGCCGCGGCGATCTTCGCATCGTCATCGGCCGAACAGCCGGTCGTGCCGATGACATGGACGATGCGCGCCTGCGCGGCATAGCCGGCGAATTCGACGCTTGCGCCCGGGGCCGTGAAATCGAGCACGCCGTCGGCCTTGGCGAAGGCCGGCAGCGGGTCGTCGGCGATCGGCACATTGATGCTGCCGATGCCGGCGAGCTCTCCGGCATCCTTGCCGAGATGCGGTGAACCCGGCCGCTCGACGGCACCGGCAACGCACGCGCCGGGAATGGAGTGGATGGCGCGGATCAGCGTCTGACCCATCCGGCCGGCGGCGCCCACCACCACCAGGCCCATATCGCCCGTTTCGCTCATGCGCTTCTCCCGACGGTCTTCTTCGCGCGCGTGCGCGGCAGAGGAGTTTGGGTTGTCTTGGCGTCATCGACAAGCCCCAGCCCCTTCTTGCCCTGCACCCGGTGGAAGCGGGCATAGACGCTGTGCGGGTCGGCCATCAGCGAGGCGTGTGTGCCTTCCTCAACCAGCCGTCCCTCTTCCAGCACGATGATGCGGTCGGCATTGACCACGGTCGACAGCCGATGCGCAATGACGATGGTGGTGCGGCCTTCCATGATATGGGTGAGCGCTTCCTGGACGCGCGCTTCGGCCTCGTTGTCGAGCGCCGACGTAGCCTCGTCGAGCAGCAGGATCGGCGCCTGGCGCACGATGGCACGGGCGATCGAGACGCGCTGGCGCTGACCGCCGGAAAGCGTCGAGCCGCCTTCGCCGACCGGCGTGTCGTAGCCTTGCGGCTGCTGGCGGATGAACTCGTCGGCGGCGGCCTGTTTCGCCGCCTGCTCGATCTCCGCGTCGGTGGCCGAGAGCCGGCCGTAGCGAATGTTGTCGCGGATCGTGCCTTCGAAGAGATACGGCGCCTGCGAGACATAGGCGATCGATTGGCGCAGCGAGCGCTTCGTCACCTTCGAGATGTCCTGGCCGTCCACCTCGATGCTGCCCTCGTCGACGTCATAGAAGCGCTGCAAGAGCGCCACCAGCGTCGACTTGCCGGCGCCCGAAGCGCCGACGATCGCCGTCACCTTGCCGGCGGCGGCGGTAAAGCTCAGATCCCTCAGCACCGGCATGTCGGCGCTATAGCCGAACGTCACATTGTTGAAGGTCACTTCGCCGGAAATGATCTTCGCTTGGGCGGCGTCGGGCGCGTCGCTTTGTTTCGGCTCGAGGTCGAGCAATTCATAGATCATGCGCGCGTTGACCAGCGCGCGTTCCATCGCCACCTGCATGCGCGCCAGCCGCCGCGCCGGATCATAGGCCAAGATCAGCGCGGTGATGAAGGAAAAGACCGCGCCGGGCGGCTGACCGAGATACAATGCCCGATAGCCGGAATAAGCGATGACGGCGGTCACGGCGAGGCCGGCCAGCATGTCCGAAATCGGCGACAGCCGCTCGGAGACGCGGGCGATCTTGTTGCTGCGCTGCTCGGCCGTATCGGCCATGCTGCCGATGCGGCGCTTAAGCTCGTCCTCCAGGGTGAAGGCCTTGACGATGGCGATGCCTTGGGTGGCCTCCTGCACCGACCCGCTCAGCCGAGAATTGATCAGCACGGATTCCCGATTGATCTTGCGCACCCGGCGCGTGATGTAGACGACGGCCCAGATCAGCGGCGGCCCGATCAGCAGCGAGCTCAGCGACAACACCGGATCCTGGTAGACCATGAGGCCGACCAGGCCGACCAGCGTCACCGCGTCGCGAGTGATCGAAATCAATGTCAGCGACAGCAGATCGCGGATGCCGCCGATATTCTCGTCCAGCTGCGCCGCCAATCGGCCCGAGCGCGTGTCGTTGAAGAAATTGACGCCGAGCTTCATCAGTTGGTCGAAGCTGCGCTTCTGGTAGCGGGCGACCAGATTGTTGCCGATCGTGGCCAGCATCACCGCCTGGCCGTAGCCGGCGAAGCCGCGCACGAGGAAGGCGGCCATGAAGCCGGCGCAAATCCACCAGACGGCGTCGCTGCTCCGCTCGTAGAATATCTGATTGACCATCGGCGCCATGACCCAGGCCGAGAAGGCGGTCGCGCCGGAAACCAATAACGAGCAGACGATGACGATCGCGTAGGACCAGCGATGGTCATAGCCGTTCTCGGCGATGATACGACGCAGTACCGCCGTGACCTCGCCGGGCCGGGCCTTTAGCTTGTTTGGATTTTGAAATGTCAAATCGGCAGCGCTTCGTGGGTTCTCGTCAAAGGTCAGGGAGCATTTCGGCACCCTCTTAGCGCCCCGGCTACGGCTTGCCTATGGCGAAACTTCGTCGCGGTGGCCGATTGCCATCCCGAACCCGGGCGCGCTCATGCCCGCCAGTGCCGTCCGGCGGTCTGAACGCCGAACAGCGACGGGGTTCTGGCATAGGCGGCGAGCCCGAGCAGCGCCGCCAGCGGGTGGGTGATGACATAGACCGGCATCGTACGCATCAGCGCGCTGTGCGGCGCCTTGTCCTCGAATGCGGCGCGGAAATTGCCGGCTTTCAATGCCGGCACGATTTTTTGCGCGATGCCGCCGGTCAGGAACACGCCGCCACGACTCATGAACACCAGCGCGAGATCGCCCGCGGTGCGGCCGAGGCAGGTGACGAACAGTTCCAGCGCTTCCTGTGCCACCGGATCGGATTTGGCGAGCGCGGCCGCGGTAACTGCCGCCGGCGTCGTGAAAGGCGTCGGCTTTTCGTCGGCCCTGGCCACCGCGCGATAGACATTGACCAGTCCGCGGCCGCACAGGATCTGCTCGCCGGAGATGCGACCCTCGAGCTTTTCGATATGCGGAAACACTTCGAAGTCGCGTGGCGTGCGCGGGCCGATATCCATATGCCCGCCCTCGCCCGGCACCGGTATCCAGCGGCGCAGCGCGTAGATCAGCCCCGCGACGCCGAGCCCCGTCCCCGGGCCGAGCACAACCCGGCCGGCATTCGGCTCCGGCGTCCCGCCGCCGATCTTTTCCATATGCTCTTCGCCCAGCGCCACCACCGCCAACGCCTGCGCCTCGAAATCGTTGAGCACGACGATCTCGCTCAAGCCCAGATTGGCAAACATCTGGTGCGGCTTGACCACCCAGGGGCAGTTGGTCAGCCGGATCTCGTCGCCGTCGACCGGCCCGGCCACCGCCAGCACCGCCGAATGCGGCTGGATCGACGAGCGGTCGAGCACCGCCGCCTGGATCGCCTCGTCGATCGTCTTGAAATTGGCCGTCTGGACGATTTGCGGCTCGGTCGCTTCCGAATTGGCGTCGAGCACGATCGAGAAACGCGCATTGGTGCCGCCGATATCACCGATCAGGACCGGAAACCGCAGCGCTGTATCGTCTTCGCCAACCATGCTTTTTGTCCCGTTCGTTCCCGCTCCGTCGCTGACTAGCGCATGGTCCTGCAAAGGGAAAGCGGCTTCGGCGCCTATCTCGAGCGTCGGCGCCGCCCCTCACCTGCCTGCCGGCATCCTCTCCCCGTCGCCAATGGTTTCGCCAATCGCCAGCTTCGCAAGAAGAAAGCCCGCATTGCGGGCAGCCAGGCGGATGAGGGGCGCCGCCGGCCTCGACCATCTGGACGCCGTGGCGTGGCCTCAGTTCCCCGGCCTTGGCCGGGGCACTGGAATGCCGATTTTGGGCGTCGGCGCAAAGGAGCTCGCCGCCGCCGGCAGCGTCGCCGCATCGCTGGAGATCGTCTCCGCCGGCTCGGTCGCTTTCGATTTGGCCGCCGCCACCGCTGCCGCGCCGTCGCCCTGATAGGTGACCGCTTCCAGAGAAGGCGCGTCCGGCGCTGCAAGCACCGCCTGGCACTCCTTCGGCAAATTGGCCATGGTCATCAGATCGCGCGCTTTCGGCGCATCCGGGTTCTTGTTGGGCCGCCACGGCTCCTCGGTGAACCACCAGGCAAGCGGTTTGCCGCAGCCGTCATCGGCCGGCGTCGCCTCCTGCGCCTTGCAGCCAGGCGAGCCGGCCTGGCAGCCGATACGCATGTGGAAATGATAGTCATGGCCCCAGAACGGCCGGATCTTGCGCAGCCAGGAGCGATCGCCAGTGACCGTGTCGCAAAGTTTCTTCTTGATGCCCGGATTGACCAGGATGCGCTCGACCTCAGGGTAGCTCGCCGCACGCTTCAAAAGCCGCGTATGGGACGGCGTCCACAGCGCGTCCTTCACCAGATGCGTCTTCTCGTCGACCATCAGCGTCGCGCTCATGCTCTCGCGCTGCGCCATGGTCAGCGGCCGCCGCGGCATCGGCGTCAGCCAGATGTCGGCATCGAGGCCGATCTGGTGCGAGGCATGGCCGGTCGTCATCGGGCCGCCGCGCGGCTGCGAGACATCGCCGACCAGCAGCCCCGGCCAGCCATCCGCCTGGGCGTCTCGAGCGAGCTTCTCGATCAGCGCAATCATCGCCGGATGGCCCCAGCGGCGGTTTCGCGAGGGGCGCATCACCTCCCAGCTCGGCCCGTCCACCGGCAAGGCGACGCCGCCGGTGAAGCAGCCTCTTGAGTAAAAGCCGAACGATTGCGCGTGCGCCACCGCCGGCAGCTTCTTGGCGCCGAACAGGTCTTTTGCGCGCGGTTCGGCCGAGATCGCGGCCGCCGCCAGCCCGGCTAAGGTCACCAGGGCAAGCGCGGCGGTCAGGAACAGCTTCCTGTCGGGCAGCGGTCGCAACGTCATCAGGTCGGGTCCCCTCTCCAGTGGCGCGACGCAATCTCGGGCGGCATGCTAAAACATGTCTCCCGAAAGTGGGACCCGGTTTCGGGACAAAGACATGCATAAAATCAAACCTGGAGCGCACGAAGCGGATCCGAAAGATTCGCGACGCAGTTCAGGCGCGAATCATATCACGCCATGCACGTCGCTTCGCTCACGAGCGTTTCATCGGACTGCGCGGCTGTCCGTCTCGCCAGTTGCCGTCGGCCCACATCCGCTCCAGCGCCACCCGGTAATTCGGCAAACGAAAGCTGTAGCCGGCCGCTTTGATCGCGGCGTTGGCGACGCGCTTGTTCTCGCCGTAGAAGGACCGCGCCATGGGCGAAAGTTGCGCCGTCTCGAAGGGAATTTCCGGCGGCGCCTCCACGCCCATCACCCCGGCGGCGTAGGCGACGACATCCTGCGGCGGCGCCGGCTCGTCGTCGGTGACATTGAAGATGCCGCCGCGGTTCCTATCGGCCAGGTGCCACAGGGCCCCGGCGATGTCGTCGCAATGGATGCGGTTGAAGACCTGGCCGGGCTTGACCAGGCGCCTCGCGGTGCCGTCCTCGAGATTGACCAGTGCGTTGCGGCCCGGGCCGTAAATGCCGGAAAGCCGCAGGATCGCTATCGGCTTTCCGATTTCCCGCCCAAGAGCCAGCCATTCCTGTTCGGCCGCCACCCGCATTACCGAGCGCTTCGAAACCGGCCTGCACTCGGCGCTCTCGTCCACCCAGGCGCCGCCATGGTCGCCGTAGACGCCGACGGTGGAAAGATAGCCGATCCATTGGAGCGCCGGCATCTTGGCCCGGATCGCCTCGCCGACCGCATTGAGCACCGGATCGCCCGCTTCGTCCGGGGCGACCGAGACGATGAGATGTGTTGTGTGCCGAAGCGCGTCGCTGATTTCCGCCGTCAACGAACCGTCGAAGCTTGACGGCTCGATGCCCGCCTCTCGCAAGGCCTCGAACTTTCCCGGCGATCGCGTCGTCCCACGGATCGGCGCGCCATCTTCATTGGCTCTCGCAAAAGCCTTGCCGGAATAGCCGGCGCCGAAAATGAAGAAGCGTCTCTCGCCCATCAATTAAATCCTCTTCTTCAATGGTCCTTTGCGGGAACCGGCAGCGCTGACAGCCATTCCTCGCGCACCGTTGCATCGCCTTCGGCCTGCAAGGCCGATGCGGCGAGCTCCGCAAAATCGCGCCGCGGCATCAGTCGCGATAGCGCCCATACTGCCGCACCCCGCACCAGCGGTGAGCCGTCGTCGATTAGGCCGCGCGCGACCGGCGTCAGCGAAGCATCGTCCGAATTGCCGGCGGCGATCAGCGCGTTGCGGATGAAACGGTCGCGGCCGATGCGCTTGATCGGCGAGCCCGAGAAAAAGGAGCGGAACGTCGCATCGTCGAGCAACAGCAGCTCCGACAGCCGCGGCTCGCGCAGATCTTCGCGAGCGGCAAGCTTGGCCTCGGCGGCGACGCTGGCGAATTTGTTCCACGGACACACGGCGAGGCAGTCGTCGCAGCCATAGATGCGGTTGCCGATCGCCTCGCGAAATTCGCGCGGGATCGGTCCCTTGTTCTCGATGGTGAGGTAGGAGATGCAACGCCGCGCATCGAGCCGGTAGGGCGCCGGGAAGGCATCGGTTGGGCAGATGTCGAGGCAGGCGCGGCAGGAGCCGCAATGGTCGATCTCGGCTTTGTCCGGCTCAAGCTCGGCCGTGGTGAAGATGGTGCCGAGGAACAGCCATGAGCCATGCTCGCGGCTCACCAGGTTGGTGTGCTTGCCCTGCCAGCCCAACCCCGCGGCTTCGGCAAGCGGCTTTTCCATCACCGGCGCCGTGTCGACGAAGACCTTCACGTCGCCGCCGGCCCGCGCGACGATCTTGCCCGCGATTTCCTTCAGCCGACCTTTCATCACGTCGTGATAGTCGCGATTTTGCGCGTAGACCGAGATCGCACCGCGATCGTGTTTGTCGAGGACATCGCGCGGATCCCGGTCCGGACCGTAGTTCATGGCGAGCACTATGATCGAACGCACTTCCGGCCACAGCGTCGAAGGCTCGGCACGCCGCCCGATCGTCTCGGCGATCCAGTCCATCGAGCCGTGAAATCCCTCGGCGACAAACTCGGCCAGGCGCGCGGGAGCCAGCGGGATCGCGTCCGGCCGGGTGACGGCAACGGCGTCGAAGCCGGCGCGGCGCGCCTCCGCGTCGATCAGCGCGCGCAGCTTCGTCGTGTCAGAAATCGAGGTCCGCATAATGCGATACCGGCGACAGGCCGCGCACGCGATCGGTGAGCAGCGGCCGGAACGACGGCCGTGATTTCACGCGAGTATACCATTCGCGCGCCGCCGCGTGCTCGCGCCAGTCGATCTCGCCGAGATAGTCGAGCACGGAAAGCGTCGCGGCCGCGGCGAGGTCGGCATAGGTCACCTTGTTGCCGGCCAGCCAATGACGCGTGCCCGCCAGCCAGTTGGTGTATTTCATGTGCTGGCGGATGTTGGCGCGCGCGGCGCGGATTGCGCCCGAATCGGGTGAGCCGCCGCCCGCCGTCTCCGGCATCACCGGCTTCAGCACCCGCTCGCGCACCAGATGGCGGGTGACCTCGCTTTCGGCCTTGCTGAGATACCAGTCGGTCAGTCGCCGGATTTCGGCGCGCTGCATCGGGTCCTCGGCAAACAGCCGCCTGTCGCGCTTCAGCACCCCGCGTGTCTCGTCAAGATATTCGGCAATGACCATGGCGCCGACGATTGGCACATCGCCTTCGGCCAGCAGGATCGGCAGCGTGCCGGCCGGATTGAGCGCCAGAAACTCCTTGCGCCGGGTCCAGGGTTTCTCCTCGATCAAGGCCAGCTCCTCGCCATACTCGCCAAAGGCGAGGCGGACGAACCGGCAGGTGGCGAACATCGGGTGGTGAAAAAGCGTCAGCATGGTTCCGCGATGATAGGGCGCACTGGCAAATTGGTGTGAGCGCCGGTAAGTCTTGGCGGCCCGATTCCAGGGACTGTCATGTGTTGCGACCTATAGGGGCACTTCCGCGCCATGACAAGCAAGCCCTTCCCCTTAGCCGTCACTCGAAGCAGAGGTTGCCATGGAAAGCCAGACCATCGTCGAAGCGCTGCTGCTTGGTCTGATCGAGGGCCTGACCGAATTCATCCCGGTCTCCTCGACCGGCCACATCCTGCTCGCCGGCCATTTCCTCGGCTTCCATTCGACCGGCAAGGCCTTCGAGATCCTGATCCAGCTCGGCGCGATTCTTGCGATCTTGAGCGTCTATTTCCGCCGCCTCTGCAAGATGCTGCTCGAACTGCCGCATGACCGGCTGACAAGGCATTTCGCCATCGGCATCCTCATCGCCTTCCTGCCGGCGGCGGTCATCGGCGCGTTGGCGCATGACTTCATCAAGACCTTCCTGTTCGAATCGCCGCGCCTGATCTGCATCATGCTGGTCATCGGCGGCGTGGTGCTGCTCGCCGTCGACCGCATGAACCTGAAGCCCGTCTACCGCGACGTCGAGCGCTTTCCGACCAGGCTTTACCTGCAGATCGGCCTGTTCCAGTGCCTGTCGCTGATACCCGGCACCTCGCGCTCCGGCTCGACCATCGTCGGCGCGCTGCTCTTGGGCGTCGACAAGCGCGCGGCGGCGGAGTTTTCCTTCTTCCTCGCCATGCCGACCATGGTCGGGGCCTTCGCCTTCGATCTGTTCAAGAACCGCAACGTGCTGACCTCGGCCGACCTGCCGATCATTGCCGTCGGCTTCATCGCCGCCTTCGTCACCGCGCTCTTCGTGGTGCGCTTCCTGCTCGATTACGTCTCGCGCAGGGGCTATTCACTGTTCGGCTGGTGGCGGCTGGTGGTTGGCGGGCTCGGACTGGTGGCGCTGATGATCTGGGGGTGAGCTTACCCTCCCATGAGTTGGGAGGGTGAGCCCCTCAATTCCGCCCATAAAACGCATTCTCGACATGCACTGGCCAGCGCCAGGGCATCACCGCCACCATGTCGAAGCGCACCGACAGCCGGCCATAGTCCGGCTGGCGCGACAGCCAGAGGTCGGCGGCACCCTCGATGCGCCGTTCCGAGGCGTGGGCGATCGCTTCCATCGCCTCCATCAGCGTGCGCCGCGCCTTGACCTCGACGAACAGCACCAGGTCGCCGCGCCTGGCGATCAGGTCGATCTCGCCGAGCTTTGTGCGATGGCGGCGCGCAAGGATGCGATAGCCCTTCAGCATCAGCGCCAACGCCGCCAGCCATTCGCCGCGATGGCCGCGCCGATAGGCTTTTCGCCGATGACCGACGGTGCGCTCAGCCACCGCCGTCCGCCTTCAGCTCGATCAGCCGGCGATAGAGCGCCTGTTTCTGGCCGCCGGTCATCTTCGCCGCTTCCGCCGCCGCCTTGGAGGCCGGCATTTCGGCGGCTAAAGACAACAGCAGCCGGTCGATGTCGGCCGGCTGGTCCTCGGCCGCCTCCGGCGGGCCGACGCAGACCACGATTTCGCCCTTGGGCGTCTCGGCCGCCGCGTGGTGATCGGCGAGCTCTCCGAGCGTTCCCGTTCGCATCTCCTCGAACGCCTTGGTGAGCTCGCGGCCAATCGCCGCTTTGCGCGCTCCGCCAAGCGCTTGCGCCATCGCAGCAAGCGTCTCGGCCAGCCGGCGCGGCGATTCATAGAAGATGAGCGTCGCCGGCACCTGCCTGAAGCTTTCGAGCTTGGTGAGCCTCTGGCCCGCCTTGGCCGGCAAGAAGCCGGCGAACAGAAAGGTGTCGGAAGGCAGGCCGGAAGCGGTCAGCGCGGCAAGCGCCGCCGACGGTCCGGGCACCGGAATAACGCGGATGCCGCGCTCCAGCGCCTCGCCGACCAGCCGGTAGCCGGGATCGGAAACCAGCGGCGTGCCGGCATCCGAGATCAGCGCCACGCTTTGTCCGGCAGCGAGCGACTCGATCAGCTTCGGCCCGGCCTCGGCTGCATTGTGCTCGTGATAGGCCGTGGTGCGCCGGCGAATGCCGTAGCGTTCGAGCAGCACGCGCGAGACGCGGGTGTCCTCGCAGGCAACGATGTCGGCGCCGGCCAGCGTCTCCAGCGCACGCAGCGTGACATCGGCGAGATTGCCAATCGGCGTCGCCACCAGATAGAGCGCCGGCTCCAGCGGCCGCGCCGCAATTTCGGTCTGCCCGATTACATAGCTGCGTTTGTCGCCGGTCAATTGAGGCCCTCCCCACGCGCCACTGTTTGCCACGGCTGATCTGCGGTTGCAAAACGTGATGGCGATGCAAGGGAATCGCCATGCCTTTGCCACGATGCGGAACCAAACCGGATAAGGCGGATTTTACCCCTGATTCCCGAGGAGGAGGACAGGATGGACAGCCTGATCATTCAAGACGCTTTCACGCCCTATTATTCGGGCTGCAAGCGCTTTGCCGGATCGGAGAAGGTTGCCGGTTCGGAGGATCGGGAACCCTCCGCCAGGACAAAGGACAAGGAAGCGATGAAGCCGCTTCCAAGCCCCGCGGTTCAAGACGCCTCGACCGAAACCGAAAGCACGACGGAGCACTGACCGGACGATGCCCAATCGCTTCGACATTTTCATCACACGACTCGAAAGCAAGACCGCCCGCGAGGGCATTCCTTCCCATCCGATCGCCGCCCAGCACGGGAACCGCCGCGACAAGACCGATCTGAAGCAGGGCCGTTCCGGCGACGCGCATGCGGAAAAGGATCGCGGGAAGCAGCGTCAGAAGCACGACGCCTAGAGCAGCTGCGACCCTTCGCGATCTCTCGCCTCATCCCAGGCGGAGCGAGGAGCGAAGCGCCATGCTTGGCGCCTGACGCCATTCAGCCCAGATAGTTAGTGACCCTTCGCCTCGAGCAGCCGCACCAGTTCCGGATCCATGAACGCATAGTTGTCCGGGATGTCGAGGCAGATCACCCGTGCCCGGATCAGGCTTGACCGGAACTTCTTCTGCAGCTTGACGCGATGCGCCTTCTCCATGACGAAGATGATCTCGGCCCACGCGACCAGTTCATGCGTCAGCGGGTTGTCCGCGTCGTGATTGGTGCCGGCCGATGCGACCTCGAGGTCGCGGCGCCTGGAAAACACCTGCTCGGCGGTGGGGCTGCGCAGGCGGTTCTGGCTGCAGACGAAGAGAACCTTTTTCACCGCGCGAGGTCTGCCACCACCGCATCGAGCACGATCATGCCGGCGGTCGTGGCGCGGAGGCGGGCGTTGCCGACCGGCGCCACCAGCCCCTCTTCCTGCAGCACCGACAATCGGTCGCTCGCCAGACTACGCCCGGCAAGCGTCTCGTAGCGCTGGAGGTCGATGCCTTCGGCCAGCCGCAGCCCCATCAATAGGAACTCGTCGGCTTCTTCGGCGCGCGTCAGCACCTCGCCGCCGGTGACGCCATGGCCCCTGGCTTCGACCAGGTTGGCCCAGGTCTCAGGCATCTTTTCCGCGACCGTCACGGTACGGCGGCCGTTCTCGACGAAGCGGCCATGCGCGCCGGGTCCGACGCCGACATATTCGCCGTAGCGCCAATAAGTCAGGTTGTGCCGGCTTTCCGCGCCCGGCCGCGCGTGGTTGGAGATTTCGTAGGCCGGAAGCCCGTGCGCCGCGGTCACCTCCTGCGTCAGCGCGTAGAGGTCGGCGGCATGGTCGTTGTCGGGCAGGACGAATTTTCGCGCTGAGTGGAGTGCATGGAACGGCGTGCCCTCCTCGATCGTGAGCTGATAGAGCGACAGGTGGTCGGCGGCGTGCCCGATCGCTTCCTCAAGCTCTAAAGCCCAAGCCTCCGGCGTCTGGCCGGGCCGCGCATAGATCAGGTCGAAGGAGAGCCGCGGAAAGATTTCCCGCGCCAGCCCGATGGCGTGCAGCGCCTCCTCGACATTGTGCAGCCGGCCGAGGAAGCGCAGGTCCTTGTCGTTCAGCGCCTGCACGCCGAGCGAGACACGGTTGACGCCGGCCGCCCGATAACCGCGGAAGCGCTCCGCCTCGACCGAGGACGGGTTGGCCTCCAGCGTCACCTCGATCCCGGCAGGCACCGTCCAGTTCTTCGCTACGGCTTCCAGAACCGCTGACACCGTTTCCGGCTTCATCAGCGACGGCGTGCCGCCGCCGAGGAAGACGCTGGTCACCTCGCGCGGCCCGGTGCGGGCGCGCATCGTCTTGAGCTCCGTCTCGAAGGCCCGCGCAAAACGCTCGTGGTCGACCGGCTGGTGGCGAACGTGGCTGTTGAAGTCGCAGTAAGGGCATTTGGCCGCGCAGAACGGCCAATGGATATAGACGCCGAAGCCGGGGCTGCGGTCGAGCGGCATGGTCTGGCCTGTTCCGATCATTTTGACCTGAGCCGCGCCAGATCCAGCCGCGCCAAATCCAAGCGGGCCTGGGCAAACTTCTGGAAGGCGCGGGCGCGGTGCGACAGGGCTGTTGCCTGGCCGGGCTTCCAGCCATGCTTTTGCTCGGCGCTCATCTCGCCAAAAGTCTTGGCGAAGCCGTTGGGCAGGAACACCGGATCGTAGCCGAAGCCGAGCGTGCCGCGCGGCGGCCAGACCAGCGTGCCTTCGGCCTCGCCGCGGTAATATTCGGCCTCGCCATCGGGAAAGGCGAGGCAGATGACGGCGACGAAACGGCCGGTGCGCTGCGCCGGCTCGGTCGCGCCGACCTCCTGCAGCGCCACTTCGGTGCGCTGCATGGCCATGCCGAAATCGCGTGTGCCGTCCGCCGTCTCGGCCCAGTTGGCGGTGTAGACGCCGGGCGCCCCGTCGAGCGCGTCGACGCAGAGCCCCGAATCGTCCGACAGCGCCGGCAGGCCGGTGGCCTTGGCGGCGGCATAGGCCTTGATATAGGCATTCTCCTCGAAGGTCGTGCCGGTCTCGTCCGGTTCCGGCAGGCCGTAATCCTTGGCCGACTTCGCCTCGAAGCCGAACGGGGCCATCAAGTCGGCGAATTCGCGCAGCTTGCCTTCATTGTGGCTGGCGACGACGATCTTTTGTCCGTTCAAAGAATGCATTCAGAGACCCCAGATCCTTGGTTCGGCGAACTCGATCGAATTGCCCGAAGGGTCGCGGATATAGATCGAATGTCCGCCCTGCGGCCACTCGAAATCGCTTTCGATGGCGATGTTCTTGGCCGCCAAATGCTTGCGCCATTGGGCGATCTGGGCCGCAGTCGCGGTGAAGCAAAGATGCCCTTCGCCGACCGTGCCGTGCGGCGGCACCTTCAGCCTGGCGTCGGGCGCCGGCGGAATTTTCGTCGCCTCGGCATTGAAGATGAGCAGCACGCCGTTGCCGCAGCGGAAGAAGACGTGGCGACCTTCGACCTTGCCCAGCGGATCCAGGCCGAGGATGTCGCGGTAGAAGGCTTCGGCAGCGGTTAGATCTGTGACGTAGAGCGCGGATTCCAGAATCGCGGAGGGAGTCACGAAGCACCCCCCTCTGCCCTGTCGGGCAGATGGCCGGCAGGCCAGAGGGGGATGCGAAGGATCGTCGACCTCATCGGTGACCCTACGCCACCGCCATCTGCTGCAGGCTGACCAGCCGAGAAATACCCTTCTTGGCCAGTCCCATCAGTGCCGAAAACTGCTCTTCGGAGAAGGGCTCGCCTTCCGCCGTGCCCTGGATCTCGACGATGCCGCCCTTGCCGGTCATGACGAAATTGGCGTCGGTGCCAGCCGAGGAATCCTCGAGATAATCGAGATCGATGACCGGCTGTCCGTCATGGATGCCGCAGGAGATCGCCGCGACATGGTCCTTGAGCACCTTGGAAACGCTGGCCATCTGGCGCGCTTCCATCCAGCGCAGGCAGTCATAGAGCGCCACCCAGCCGCCGGTGATCGAGGCGGTGCGGGTGCCGCCGTCGGCCTGGATAACGTCGCAGTCGACGGTGATCTGCTGTTCGCCCAGCGCCTGCAGGTCGACAACGGCGCGCAACGAACGACCGATCAGCCGCTGGATCTCCAGCGTGCGGCCGCCCTGCTTGCCGGCGGAAGCCTCGCGGCGCATCCGCTCGCCCGTCGAGCGCGGCAGCATGCCGTATTCGGCCGTAACCCAGCCCTTGCCGGAATTGCGCATCCAGGCCGGCACCTTTTCCTCCAGGCTCGCCGTGCACAGCACATGCGTGTCGCCGAACTTCACCAGGCACGAGCCTTCGGCATGCTTGGAGACGCCGCGCTCGAAGGAGATGGCGCGCATTTCGTCGGGCTGGCGTTTGGAGGGGCGCATTCGGCCTTCTTTCCTATGGTTTTGGATTCGTCGGCGGCTTGTAGACGCATGCGGCGGATGGCGCAAAGGAAAAGGGCGCCAAGGAAACGGGGCGCCAAGAAAACGGCGCAAGCGAAAATGCCCCCGGGTTGCGCCAGGGAGGCTTAAGTCTATATCTTTCGATAGGAGGTTTTTTCGCTGGAATGAACAAGGCAGTCGATCCCGCATCGCAGCCGCCCGTGCTTCAGTCGCTCGACATGCGCTCGCGCGACATCTTCCGGCGGATCGTCGATTCCTATCTGCGCGACGGCGAGCCGGTCGGCTCGCGCAGCCTGTCGCGCATCCTGCCGTCGTCGCTGTCACCGGCCACCATCCGCAACGTGATGAGCGACCTCGAGCATCTGGGGCTGATCTACGCGCCGCACATCTCGGCCGGCCGCCTGCCGACCCAGACCGGCCTGCGCTTCTTCGTCGATGCCTTCATGGAGCTCGGCGATCTGTCGGACGACGAGCGTCGCGTCATCGAGGCGCAGGTGCGTGCCTCGGGCTCGGGCGCCACGCTGGAGCATATGCTGACCGAGGCCAGCCAGATGCTCTCCGGCATGTCGCGCGGCGCCGGCCTGGTGCTCGCCGCCAAGAACGAGGTGGCTCTGAAGCACATCGAGTTCATTCAGTTGGAACCCACCAAGGCGCTCGCCGTCCTGGTGTCGCAGAGCGGCGATGTCGAGAACCGCGTTGTCGACCTGCCGGCCGGTATCACCGTCTCGCAGCTGCACGAGGCCTCGAACTTCCTCAACGCCCATATCCGCGGCCGCACGCTGGCCGAGGCCCGGGTCGAGATCGCGCGCATCAAGGACGAGACCAGGGCGGCTCTCGACACGCTGTCGCAGGAGCTGGTCGAGAAGGGCCTCGCGGTCTGGGCCGGCGCCGAAAGCGGCCTGCCGGCGCGCCTCATCGTGCGCGGCCGCGCCAATCTTCTGGAAAACGTCACCGCCCAGGCCGATCTCGAATTGCTGCGCCATCTGTTCGAGGATCTGGAAACGCAGGACGGACTGCTGCAGCTCCTCGACCTCGCCGAGGAAGGTCCGGGCGTGCGCATCTTCATCGGCTCGGAGAACAAGTTGTTTTCGCTGTCCGGTTCGTCGCTCGTGGTCGCGCCCTATCGCGACAAGGATGCGCGCGTCGTCGGCGCGCTCGGCGTCATCGGCCCGACGCGATTGAACTATGCCCGCATCGTCCCGATGGTCGACTATACGGCCCAGTTGATTTCGCGCATGCTGAGATAGGCAAGCGGGAAACGTCGCAAGGAGGGTGGAAATGGCGCTGGAATCGTTCAAGGCCCAGATCAGCCTGCTGCTCGAGGAGATGGTGAACCAGCCGGAAGACGATCACGAGATCCAGGAGCTACTGCGCGAGAAGCTCAGGGAAATGCGCGCCATGGGCCTGCCGCTGCCGGCCGATCTGGTCGCGCTGGAAAAGCAGCTCGACGACGATCTGGATATCGAAGAGAGCTGAACTGCCGACGCTTCCCGTCAAAATTTGCATGCCCGGCTTCTCTTTTGGAGAGCCTGCCCGATATTCGCTGTCTGGTTGCTGATGCACGTTGGCGAATAACGGAGAACAGCATGATACGCATTGCCGGCCTTGCCGCCCTCGCCTTGCTCCTGGTCTCCGGCGCCGTAGCGCAGCAGGCCGACCAGCCCCTGCTCACCGGCAAAAAGGCCTTCGGTGACTGGAAGGCCGACCGGCCCGGCGTGCGGCGCCTCATCAGGCCCGACGATCTCCCGAAGCCGAATGTCGCCGAATCCGCCTCGAACGGCGGCGGTGTCACCGATCGCCCCGAGGATGCCAATCCAGCCCTTCCACCCGGCTTTTCGGCCGAGCTGGTGGCTTCGGGCATCAGCAGCCCGCGTGTCGTGCGCACGGCGCCGAACGGCGATCTCTTCGTCGCCGACAGCAGGGCGAACCAGGTCCGCGTCTATCGACTGGCCGAAGGCAGCGCCAAGCCGGCCGAGAAGTCGGTCTTTGCCAAAGGCCTGACCCGGCCCTACGGCATCGCCTTCTATCCGCCGGGCGACAAGCCGCAATGGGTCTATGTCGCCAACAGCAACAGCGTCGTCCGCTTTGCCTATCGCGACGGCGACCTCAAAGCTTCCGGCGAGCCCGAAACGATCGTCTCGGACATCCCGTCGAGCCATCATTGGACGCGCGACATCGCTTTTTCGCCCGACGGCAAAACGCTCTATCTCTCGGTCGGCTCGGGCTCGAATACCGCGGAGGGCATGGGAGCGAGGCCGAAGGGCGGCGTCGAAGAATGGGCGAGATCGGCACCGCTCGGCGCTACCTGGGGCGCGGAGGAAGGCCGAGCGGATGTGCTCGCTTTCGATCCTGACGGCAAGAACCGCAGGATGGTCGCCACCGGCCTGCGCAACTGCTCGGGCATGACGGTGCAGCCGGCCACGGGCGCGCTCTGGTGCGCCGTCAACGAACGCGATGAGCTCGGCGACAACGTGCCTTTCGAATATGCGACCGCCGTCAAGGAGGGAGCCTTCTATGGCTGGCCCTGGTACTATATCGGCGACAACGAGGATCCGCGCCACAAAGGCGCGCGGCCCGATCTCGCCGGCAAGGTCACGGTGCCGGACGTGCTGATCCAGGCACATTCGGCGCCGCTCAACATCGCCTTTTATGAGGGCGGCAACTTCCCGGCCGACTACAAGGGCGACGCCTTCGTCACCCTGCACGGCTCGTGGAACCGCAATGTCCGCACCGGCTACAAGGTGGTGCGGCTGAAGTTCAAGGACGGCAAGCCGACCGGCGAATATGAGGATTTCGCCACCGGCTTCGTCATTGCCGACGATGCGGTCTGGGGCCGGCCGGTCGGTGTCGCGGTGGCGAAGGATGGTTCGCTGATCCTGACCGAGGACGGCAACGGCACGATATGGCGCGTCACCTACGGCGACGGCCGGTCCTGAAGCGGCGCTGGTGCAACCGAATCCGGCCGCAAGGCAATTAACGCCGCCCCGACGCCGTGGTAAAAGGCCGCCGCTCTGGATCCCGATCTCGGGATAGCGCTGGGTTCAAGCCATGACACTGACAGGATTTCTCGCCTACAGCGCCGCCCTCGGCGTCGCCGCCGCCATTCCGGGCCCCGGCGTGACGGCGCTTGTTGCCCGCGCGCTCGGCTCCGGCTTCCGTTCGTCGCTCGCTATGTCGTTCGGTCTCATGCTCGGCGACATTACCTACCTCACTGCCGTCGTGCTCGGCCTCGCCTTCGTCGCCCAGACCTTCGGCATGGTCTTCCTCGCCATCAAATGGGCGGGGGTCGCTTATCTCGCCTTCCTTGCCTGGCGCTTCTGGACGAGCGGCATCTCGCCCGAGACGGTCGAGGCGCGCAAGGGCAGAAGCGGCCTGGCGTCGAGCTTCATCGCCGGGCTGACGGTGACGCTCGGCAACCCGAAGACGATGATCTTCTATCTCGCCATCACGCCGACCATCGTCGACCTGAAGACGATCACGCCGGCCGACTACGGCATCCTTGTCGCGCTGACCGTTGTCGTCCTGTTCGTGGTGCTGGTCCCCTATCTGACGCTGGCTGCCAAGGCGCGCTGGTTCCTGAAGTCGCCGCGCGCGCTCAAGGTGCTGAACCGCACCGCCGCCGGCTTCATGATGGGAGCGGCAGCCGCCATCGCGGCCCGTCAATAGGCCGCATTCTCAACCGGCCCCCATTTCGGGGAAGGCGTCCCCAAAACGGGCCGATCCAAAAAATGCATTTCCGGCGCGGGGAGGTTTTCAGCAGCCGCCCCACTCGGATATTTTCGGCGGACAGCCTATCTTGCGCGGCTGAAAGCCTTATTCTGTATGCCTATGCCTTTGCCTTGGGAGCGAAACCAATGAACAAGCCCGTCACCTCCGCGCGCGTCCCCGGCCGCGGCCGCATCTTCAACTCGATCACCGAGACGATTGGAGACACGCCGCTGGTGCGGCTGGATAAGTTCGCCAAGGAGAAGGGCGTCGTCGCCAACCTGCTGGCTAAGCTTGAATTCTTCAACCCGATCGCCTCGGTCAAGGACCGCATCGGCGTCTCGATGATCGAGGCGCTGGAGGAGGCCGGCAAGATTGCGCCGGGCAAGACCACGCTGATCGAACCGACCTCCGGCAACACCGGCATCGCGCTGGCCTTCGCCGCCGCCGCCAAGGGTTACAAGCTGATCCTCACCATGCCGGAGACAATGTCGGTCGAACGTCGCAAGATGCTGGCGCTGCTCGGTGCCGAATTGGTGCTCACCGAAGGCCCGAAAGGCATGAAGGGCGCCATCGCCAAGGCCGACGAGCTTGCCGCCACGCTGCCCAACGCCATCATCCCGCAGCAGTTCGAGAATCCGGCCAATCCGGAAATCCACCGCCGCACCACGGCGGAGGAGGTCTGGAACGACACCAATGGCGAGGTCGACATCTTCGTGGCCGGCATCGGCACCGGCGGCACGATCACCGGCGTCGGCCAGGTGCTGAAGAAGCGCAAGCCTTCGCTGCATGTCGTGGCGGTCGAGCCGGAAGCCTCGCCGGTGCTCTCCGGCGGCCAGCCCGGCCCGCACAAGATTCAAGGCATCGGCGCCGGCTTCGCGCCCAAGATCCTCGACACCACGATCTATGACGAGATCGTCAGGGTCTCGAACGAGGATTCGGTCGCCAATGCGCGCCTCGTCGCCCGCCTCGAAGGCGTGCCGGTCGGCATCTCGTCGGGTGCCGCGCTGCAGGCGGCGATCGTCGTCGGCTCGCGGCCGGAAAACAAGGACAAGAACCTCGTCGTCGTCATCCCGTCCTTCGCCGAGCGCTATCTCTCGACGATCCTGTTCGACGGGCTGGGGGCGTAGGCGCTCATACCTCGAAGAATGGCCGGGAAATGCCACGGTCCAGAATGGATACCACCTGTCTTATCCGAGATTAACGGAGCCGCTGTTCCTCCTCCGCAGAAAGATCCGCAACGCTTGTGACGTGGAGACGCCAAGGCATGGATCCTCGGGTCTGCGCGCGTCGCGCAGCTCGTTGCTCGCACGTGGATGACCAAGTCGGGAACGCCACAGCCAATCTCAAGAGCTTGCGAACAAGCGGCACTCCCGGGATGATGCAAGCTGGATCGCTCAAAAAGCGTCTGTGGCAAGCGGAGCCCGGCTTGAGGAAGGCGCCGCTTCCGGTTCAAATCGCCGCCGGCCTCGAATCGGCCGGCGGGAGGATTTTATGTACAAGCTTTACACGCGTCCCGGCAGCGGCGGCTTCGTCGTCGAGGCGGCCTTGGCTATGGCCGGCGCGCCTTTCCGGCAGATCGACGTGCCGAAGAAGGATCCGCCCGATCCGGCTTTCCTCGCCATCAGCCCGCTGAACCAGGTGCCGGCGCTGACATTGCCCGACGGCCGGTCGATGACCGAATCGGCGGCGATCTGCATCCTGCTCGCCGAGCGTCATCCAGAAGCGCATCTGGCGCCGCAAGCGGGCTCGCCGGCGCGCGCCGATTTCCTGCGCTGGATGGCCTTCATGTCGTCGGCGCTCTATCCCGCGATCCTGAGGCTCTATTACCCCCACCGCTACACGGCCGACGCCGATAGCGTGCAGGTGGTCAAGGAGGCGGCTATCGCCGAAATGGATCGCGGCTTTGCCATTCTCGATAGCGCGCTCGCCGGCCGTGAGTGGCTGGCCGGTGAGGAATTTTCGCTGGTCGACATCTATCTCGTGATGCTGGTGGCCTGGCATCCCGACACCAAGAGCGCTCGCGTAGCCTGGCCGAACATCGAACGGCTGTGGGGCAAGTTGCGCCAGCATGCGATCATGCAGAAACTGAACCTTTCTCATGAGATGTGGCCGCAGGACTAGTTGCTGGAACCGCCGTCTCGCCTCAGTTGCGGACCAGCTTCCCCCGCTCGGCCTGCAGGAAATGGCGCAAGGCCGGATCGCGCTCGAGGCCGATCGCCCGGTCGTAAGCCTCGGCGGCCTCGGCCGTCCTGCCGAGCCTGGCTAAGAGCTCGGCCCGCGCCGCCCAATAGGGCTGGTATTCGGCAAGCCGCTTATCGCCGCCGATCTCGTCGAGCGCGGCAAGACCCTCGGCTGCGCCCTCGGCTTCGGCGATCGCGACAGCGCGGTTGATCGCCACCACCGGCGAGCCGGCAATCGCCATCAGCGCGTCGTAAAGCTGGCGGATCGCGGTCCAGTCGGTGCGGCCGCTCCGCCGCCTTGCCGTGTGCGCCGACTGGACCGCAGCCTCCAATTGGTAGCGGCCGATGGTTCGCCTGATCGCGGCGCGCCTGAGCAGCGCTTCCGCCTCGTCGATCAGCTTGTCGTCCCAAAGCGCCACGTCCTGCTCAGCCAGCGGCACGAAGTCGCCGTCGGGACTGCGCCGCGCCGTGCGCCGCGCGTCGGCGAAAAGCATCAGCGCCAGGAGCCCGAGCGTTTCCGGCTCATCCGGGATCAGCGACGCGACCAGCCGGCCGAGCCAGATGCCTTCCGTAGCCAGGTTGCGTCGGCGCGTCTCGGTGCCGGCCGGATCCGACCAGCCCTCGGCGAATGTGGCGTAAATCGCTTCCAGCACCGCATCGAGCCGCTCGCCGAGCTCGGCCCGCTCCGGTACCCGGAAGGGGATGGCGGCCTCGCGGATGCGGCTCTTGGCGCGCACCAGGCGCTGGCCCATCGTCGTCGGCGAGACCAGAAAGGCCGAGGCGATGGTTGCGGCGTCGAAGCCAAGCACGGTCTGCAGGATCAGCGGCGCGCGTACGCTGGCCTCGATCGCCGGATGTGCGCAGGCAAACATCAGCCTCAGCCGCTCGTCGGGCAAATCCTCGTGCGTCATGCGCGCCTCCGCCTCTTCGGCAATCAGCTGCAGGTGGCCGCGGGCCGCCTCGCCGGTCAGCCGCCGCCGCACGGCGTCGACGTCGCGGCGGCGCGCCACCGCCAGCAGCCAGGCCTCCGGCTTTTCGGGCACGCCGCTCTTCGGCCAGCGCTCCAGTGCGGCGGCGAACGCGTCGGCCAGCGCGTCCTCGGCGCCGGCAACGTCGCGCATGCGAGCAGCGAGATAGGCAACCAGCTTGCCGTAGCTCTGCCGGG
This sequence comes from Mesorhizobium sp. M1A.T.Ca.IN.004.03.1.1, assembly GCF_003997555.1. NCBI lineage: Bacteria > Pseudomonadati > Pseudomonadota > Alphaproteobacteria > Hyphomicrobiales > Phyllobacteriaceae > Mesorhizobium > Mesorhizobium sp. M1A.T.Ca.IN.004.03.1.1. Next base: position 336,098 of record NZ_RZTV01000005.1, read on the forward strand.
CGGCCGCCTCGGCCGCCGCCCGCGCCGTCTCCGGGCGCTTGTCCATATTGCTAGGACCGGTAGTCGGTCATTTCCCAGATCGGCCGCACCTCGACCGTGCCGGTGCTGGCTGCCGGGCAGCGCGCGCCCCATTCCATAGCGGTGTCGATGTCGGTCGCTTCGATCATGTAGAAGCCGGCAAGCTGTTCCTTTGTGTCGGCATAGGGACCGTCGAGCACATTGGTCTTGCCGTCGGCGAGCCGTATCGAAGTGGCCGCCTGGGTCGGACGCAGCCTTTCGCCGGCGAGGTACGCGCCGGACTTCTTCAAGGCTTCGGTATAGGCACTGTAGGCGGCAAGCGTCTGTTCGGTCTTGTCGCGCGGCGCATTCGCCATTGCCGCTTCGTCATTGTAGATCAAAAGCATGTATCGCATGGTCTTCTCCGTTTTCTCGAAGGCCGCGTCGTCGCGGGCCGACCTATGTCGTGCGGCCACGGCCGATTTCGACAGGCGCCGCGAAAATCTTTCGCCTCCAAAGCAATCGAGCGCAAGCCGACGCTTTCGCCACCCCTCGATCGTTCGTCTAATGGCTGCAATTGCGGGTTGGCATTTGGCGTCTCCTGTCTAAACTCCCAGCTTCGCGCCGGCAGAGGCGGCGCGGCGCGACCATCAGGAGGAGGAAACAAAATGCTCGATTTCAGGACGAAATTTGTTGCCGCCGGCGCTTTGGCATTGTCGCTCGGCCTCGGCGCCATGTCGGCCGGGGCACAGGAATTCATCACCGTGCTGACCGGCGGCACGTCGGGCGTCTACTATCCCCTCGGCGTCGCGCTGTCGGAAATCTACGGCAAGGGCATCGAAGGCGCCCGCACCCAGGTGCAGGCAACCAAGGCATCGGTCGAGAACCTCAACCTGCTGCAGCAGGGCAAGGGCGAGATCGCCTTCGCGCTCGGCGATTCCGTCAAGCTCGCCGCCGAAGGCAACACCGAAGCCGGCTTCCCCGGCAAGCTCGACAAGCTGCGCGGCATAGCCGCCATCTATCCGAACTATATTCAGATCGTCGCCAGCAAGGAGTCCGGCATCAAGACCCTCGCCGACCTCAAGGGCAAGAGCCTGTCGGTCGGCGCGCCCGCCTCCGGCACCGAGCTCAACGCCCGCGCCATCTTCGCTGCCGCCGGGCTGAAATATGAGGATCTTGGACGGGTCGAGTACCTGCCATTCGCAGAGTCGGTCGAGTTGATCAAGAACCGGCAGCTCGACGCCACGCTGCAATCGGCGGGCCTGGGCGTCGCCTCGATCCGCGATCTCGCAACTTCGGTGCCGATCAACGTCGTCGCCGTGCCGGCCGAGGACGTCGCCAAGATCGGCTCGCCCTATCTTTCGGTGATCATTCCCAAGGGCACCTATGAGGGCCAGACCGAGGATGTCGCCACCGCCGCGGTCGGCAATTTCCTTGTCACCCGGGCCGATGTTTCCGACGAGACCGCCTATCAGATGACCAAGCTGATGTTCGAGCATCTCGACCAGCTCGCCGCCGCCCATGCCGCCGCCAAGGCGATCGATCCGGCCAAGGCGCTGGACGGCATGCCGGTGCCGCTGCATCCCGGCGCGGAGAAATATTACAAGGAAAAAGGGCTGATCAAGTAAGCGAGGATGGCGCGGCAGTCTGCTATGGAGCGCGTCGGATGAGCAAAGCAACGTCTGGAACAACGACCGACGGCAATTCGACCACTTTTCATCTCCCTGTCGCCGAAGAACAGGTCGAAGGCCTGCCGCCGGGCTTCGGCGGCGGCATCGCTGGCGAGGCGGCCTTCCTGATTGCCGTCGCCTTCTCCGTTTTCCAGATCTACATCGCCGCCTATGGCAGCCTGCCCAGCCAGGTGGTACGCGCCATGCATGTCGGCTTCCTGCTGCTGCTCGGCTTCGGCCTGATCGCCAACCTGCGCGCCACCGGCGTAGCGGCGAAGACCGCGTTCTGGGCGCTCGGCGCGCTCGGCTTCGCCACCGGCCTCTACAACTGGGTCTTCTACGCCGACCTCATCCGCCGCTCCGGCTTCCTCACCACGCCGGACCTGATCGTCGGCACGCTGCTGGTGGTGCTCGTCTTCGAAGCGGCAAGGCGGCTGATGGGGCTGCCGCTGGCGGTGATCGCCTTCATCTTCCTCGCCTATTGCTTCGTCGGCAATCACCTGCCGCCGCCCTTCATCCATCGCGGCTACGATTTCGCCCAGCTCGTCGACACCTTCGCCTTCGGCACCGAAGGCATATACGGCACGCCGGTCTATGTCTCGGCGGCTTACATCTTCATCTTCGTCGTCTTCGCCGCCTTCCTCGAACGCGCCGGCATGATCGCGCTGTTCAACGATTTCGCGCTTGGCCTGGTCGGCTCCTGGCGCGGCGGTCCGGCCCAGGTCTGCGTGCTCTCCTCGGCGCTGATGGGCACCATCTCCGGTTCGGGCGTCGCCAATGTCGTGGCGAGCGGCCAGTTCACCATTCCGCTGATGAAGCGCTTCGGCTTCCGCTCGGCCTTCGCCGGCGCCGTCGAGGCAACGTCCTCGATGGGCGGCCAGATCATGCCGCCGGTGATGGGCGCGGTCGCCTTCATCATGGCCGAGACGCTGAACGTCCCCTACGCCGAGGTGGTGAAGGCGGCGATCATTCCGGCGCTGCTCTATTTCGGCGCCTGTTTCTGGCAGGTGCATCTGGAGGCGGGCAAGGCCGGCCTGCACGGCATGGCCAAGGCTGAGCTGCCCAATCCCTGGGATGCGGTGCGGCAGCACTGGCCGCTGGTGCTGCCGCTTGCCGTGCTGGTTTACCTGCTCTTCGCCGGCTATACGCCGATCTTCGCCGGCACCATGGGCCTGGCGCTGACCATCGTGCTGATCCTCGGCACGCCGCTGGCGGCGCTGATCGGACCGTTCGCCTTCCGCGTCGTCTTCTGGCTGGCGCTCGGCCTTGCCGCCGCCTCCTTCATGCGCTTCGGCGTCAACATCCTCGGCCTCGTCATCGCGGCGCTCATTGTCGCCTGCGTCACTTTCAAGGGCGGTCGCGAGACGCTGCGCATCTGCGTCGAATCGCTTGCCGAAGGGGCGAAGAACGCGCTGCCGGTCGGCATCGCCTGCGCCATCGTCGGCATCGTCATCGGCACGCTGACGCTGACCGGCATCGCTTCGACCTTCATCGGCTGGATCATCTCCATCGGCGAGAACAATCTGTTCCTGTCGCTGCTGCTCACCATGCTCACCTGCCTGGTGCTCGGCATGGGCATCCCCACCATCCCCAACTACATCATCACCTCCTCGCTCGCCGGCCCGGCGCTGCTGTCGCTCGGCGTGCCGCTCATCGTCAGCCACATGTTCGTCTTCTATTTCGGCATCATGGCTGATCTCACCCCACCGGTGGCGCTCGCCGCTTTCGCCGCGGCGCCCATGGCCAGGGAAAGCGGGCTGAAGATCGGCATTCAGGCGACCAAGCTCGCCATCGCCGGCTTCGTCGTGCCGTTCATGGCCGTCTACACGCCGGCGCTGATGCTGCAGGATGCAGGCCCGATCGCGGCTTCGTTCGGCTATCCGGTCGAGGTCGCCTACGTCGTCGCCAAAGCCTGCATGGGCATCGTGCTCTGGGGCGCCGCCGCCGTCGGCTTCCTCGCTCGCCGCATGGCCTGGTGGGAGCGCTTGGTCGCCTTCGCCGCCGGCGTGCTGCTGGTGGCGGCGCTGCCGCTCACCGACGAAACCGGCTGGGCGCTGGCGCTGCTCTGGATCGGCTGGCACTGCTGGCGCGCGCGCCAGGCATCCGCGGCCGGCCCTGCATGAGCCTGTGCATCCTCGCAGCCGGCAAGTCGGTGACGCTTGCCGTTGCCGCCTTTACCTTGTCCTGGACGCATTCGGTGGAACGGACGCGCTGGCAAGAGGACTGGAAGGTGACGCCGGCAGGTCTGCGCGTCGTCGAAGCGCGCGTCAAGGGCTCCGGCGCCGGCATGGAGCCGCCGGAAGGTTCGGTGCTGCGGGACGGATGGTGGGTCTATGCTCCCAGGGTCCGATCACAGCCGCGTCTGGTGCTCGCCGCATCCGGCGCAACCGGGGAAGGCTGGACCTTGTGCACGGTCACGAGTTGCCTGGAACTTGGCGGGACGGCCGGGGATTCGGTCGTGCTCGAAGCCTGCGCGGGTTCGAGCCAGCCGCGATAAAATCCGCGTCGCGATCGGCACGAGCCTGGACTTGGTGCCGCCTCGTCCTTTGCAATAGGCCTCGGCCTTGGCGAGCGAGCGGCCGGCGACGAGCAAGGTCAGACGCGGCTCGCTCTCCAGCAACTGCACGATGCGTCCGCCGAAGGTGCCGTAACCGCGGACAATCAGAAGCTTCATCCGACCCTCCGATCTCAACTGATCAGCCGCTGTCGCAGCTCGGCGGAGGGGATCTCGCAGCTGTGTTTGCGGCCGAACAGCGCACAGCGGTTCTTGGCGATGCGGTCGTACAGCCAGTCGCGCAGCGGCCGCGGCAGGACGAGCAGCAATCTCGCGGCGCGCCACGGCCAGCCGAGCGCCGCCATGACGGCGACGAAACTGTCGAGCTTCGTGAAGGCGGCGCCGTCGATGATGGCGAGGTTGCTGTCGTAATCCTCGGTCGGCAGGCCGTGCTCACGAAACAGCGCCTCGCCGAGCGGCGATTCCGCGGTGGCCAAGCGGAAGCGTTTCTTGCGGTCGATCTTGAGGACGATCTGGACGAAGCCCGAGCAGAACACACAGACGCCGTCGAACACGAGCAGCGGCTGGCGGGCATCGTAAGCTTGGCCTGGGAGAAGGGGACGTTTCTGTTCGGACAGGTCGGTCATGTCGGCCCCGGCCGCTTGTGCCCCTAGGCACTAAGCTAGGGGGACACTAAGCCAGCCGGCGGCGGCGTCAAAGTCGCGGCGTTGTCGCACGCCTGCCGTCGATGACGGCGGGGCGCTCGTCACGATAGGTCGTGGCGCGGGTGTCGGCGACCGGCTTGCAGATCCGGCTGTTGTGGCGGCTGTCGAGCATCGTGGTCAGTGCGTGCCGATGCCGAGCGAGTTGCCGCGGCGTGCGCAGGCCGGGCCCGGGCCGCGCATGTAATAGCGCTCGGGCCGATAGGTCGGCGCGACGAATTCGCGGATGGCGGCGGCATAGCCGGCGATGTGGTTCCAGAAGTTCATTTTCCCTGTCCCTGTCCCGTTTTCGGATGTCCCTTCCGAATTGCGGGGATCATAGCCTCGAGGCGTGAATAGTCGGTGAACGCCATGTTAATTTCTGGTCCGAAACGCGTTGCATCGTGGCCGGAATGCGGCTGATTCGCGGTCTTTCCACGCCTTTTGTCGCGTTTCCGGCTCGTGTGACTTTTGCATCACATATGTTTCGTCTCTATGTCGCTTGGGCGCGCTTCTGTTTCACGCATCGAAGGTGGCTTGAAATTTCCGTGCGGCGTCGTCCGCCGGCAGGAACCTGCCCTGCGCGGTGACGTTGATCGATCAAGGCCGGGGCCGAACCCGGCCGCGTTGGCGGCGGACCGGCCGCGCAACTTCCGGACAACACCAGACATGGAAGGCAACCGCCATGGGTTTCTTTTCGAAGGACATCAAGACGCTGGACGACCTCTTCGTCCACACGCTGCGCGACATCTATTATGCCGAAAAACAGATCGAGAAATCGCTGCCGAAGATGATCGACAAGGCGACGGATTCGCAATTGAAAGCCGGTTTCGAGAAGCATCTCGCGCAGACCAAGGGCCACATCGAACGGGTCGAGCAGGTATTCGAGCTGCATGGCGTCAAGGCCAAGACCGTCAACTGCCCCGCCATCGACGGCATCCTCGAGGAGGCTGACGACGTGAGCGGCGACGTGGAGGACAAGGAGGTCCTAGATGCCGCGCTGATCGCCTCGGCTCAGGCCGTCGAGCATTACGAGATAACGCGCTACGGCACGCTGATCGCCTGGGCCAAGCAGCTCGGCCGCAGCGACTGCGCCAATGTGCTGGCCAAGAACCTCAAGGAAGAAGAGGCGACCGATCGCAAGCTCACCGAGATCGCGGAAAGCAAGGTCAACCTGCAGGCTGCCGAATAGCTAGTTGTGAGCCCGAAAGGCCGGCGGACAGCCGCCGGCTTTCGCCTGCCCGGAACCGAAGCGGAGCCTTGGCCGTTGCGATGGCACCCGCCTGCCAGGGAGGTCGCCGTGGCGTCTACGTCCAGGCGCAGATTCGCATAGGAGCACGATGTCATGGCCGGCCTCGAGCAATACCACGCCAAGCGCGATTTCCGGAAAACCTCGGAGCCGGCCGGCCAGCTCGCGCCCAGCAAGAAGACCGACGCCGGCGGCATCTTCGTTGTCCAGAAGCATGCCGCGACGCGGCTCCACTATGACTTTCGGCTCGAGCATGATGGCGTGTTGTGGAGCTGGGCGGTCACGCGCGGACCGAGTCTCGACCCGCACGAGAGGCGGCTGGCGGTGCATGTCGAGGACCACCCGATCGACTATGCGTCTTTCGAGGGCACCATTCCGAAGGGCGAATATGGCGGCGGTTCCGTCCTCGTCTGGGACGAAGGCCGGTGGATCCCCGACGGCGACCCGGCCAAGGGCATGAAGAAGGGCCATATCGACTTCGAGCTCGAAGGCCAGAAGCTCAACGGCCGCTGGCATCTGGTCAGGCTGAAGCCGCGCCCGCGCGAAAAGCGCGACAACTGGCTGCTGATCAAATCCAATGACGCCGCCGCCCGCCCTGGTGAAGACATACTTGTAGAGGCGCCGCAATCGGTAAAGTCGGGCTTGACCATCGAGGAGATCGGCGAGGGCAAGACGGCCAAGGGCGCCAAACCAAGGGTCTGGCATTCCAACAAGCCGGCTGCAGGCAAGGCAAAATCCCCACGCCTCGAATTCGTCGAGCCGCAGCTGGCGACGCTCGAAAAGACTGCGCCTTCCGGCGAGGAATGGGTGCATGAGGTGAAGTTCGACGGCTACCGCATGCAGGCGCAGATCGCCGGCAGCGATGTCCGGCTGCTGACCCGCACCGGCCTTGACTGGACGAAGAAGTTCGAAGGTCCGGTCGTGGCCGAGCTTGCCGGACTGAAATGCCGCGACGCCATCATCGACGGCGAGATCGTCGTGTTGGCCGACAGCGGCGTGTCCTCCTTCGCCATGCTGCAGGCGGATCTCTCGGCCGGCCGCACCGACCGCTTCATCTACTACGTCTTCGACCTGATGCGGCTCAATGGCGAGGACCTTCGCCGCGAGCCGCTGGTCGAGCGCAAGCAGGCGCTGGCCGAACTGCTCGGCGAGCGGTCGGAGCAATCCGCCGTCCGCTTCGGCGATCATTTTGCGGAACCAGGCAGCGTCATGCTGCAGCATGTCTGCCGCATGGGTCTCGAAGGCGTGGTGTCGAAACGTGCCGACGCGCCCTATCGTAGCGGCCGCGGCCTCACCTGGATCAAGTCGAAGTGCACGCTGCGCCAGGAATTCGTCATCGGCGGCTACTTGCCCTCGGACAAGACCGGGCGCGGCCTGCGCTCGCTGCTGGTCGGCTATCATGAAGGCGGCAAGCTCAACTATGCCGGCCGCGTCGGCACCGGCTTTTCCGGCAAGGTGGCTGCGGACCTTAAGAAAAAACTCGACAGCCTCAAGACGACGAAGTCGCCTTTTTCTGCCGCCGTGCCGAAGGGCAAGGGCCTCGTCTGGGTCAAGCCCGAGCTTGTCGGCGAAGTGGAGTTCCGCAGCTGGACATCCGACCATATAATCCGCCACGCCTCGTTCCAGGGGCTGCGCGAGGACAAGCCGGCGGAGGACGTGGTGCAGGAAAAGCCGAAGCAAGCCGACGGCAAGACAAAAAGCGGAGCAAAGGCGAGCAGCGGCAGGACCGAGACAAAAACCTCGGCCGGAACGGCGAAGACCTCGGTGAAGCTGTCGCATCCCGACAAGCTGCTGTGGCCCGACGAAAAGGTCTCCAAGCAGGATCTCCTCGATCACTACGCCCTGGTCTGGCCGCGAATTGAGCCATTCGTCGTCAACCGGCCGCTCAGCCTTGTGCGGGCGCCCGACGGCATCCATGGCCAGCGCTTCTTCCAAAAACATGCCTCACCGGGCATGAGCGACAAGATCGCCAGGATGAACGATCCGACCGACGGCGAGGAGATCTTGTTCATCAGGGATTTCGACGGGCTTGCAGCCCTTGTCCAATACGGCGTCGTCGAGGTGCATATCTGGGGCTCGACCGTCGACGAACTGCAAAAGCCGGACCAGATCATCTTCGACCTCGATCCGGACGAGGGCATCGGGGTCGAGGCGGTGCGTGCCGCCGCCCTCGACATCCGAGCCAAGCTGAACGACCTGTCGCTGCCGACGCTGGTCAAGACGTCTGGCGGCAAGGGCTATCACGTGCTGGTGCCGCTCAAGCCCTCCGCCGAATGGGACGAGGTGAAGGACTTCGCCCATGATTTCGCCCGCGCCCTGGAGCAGGCCGCGCCCGACCGCTACACGGCGACGCTGTCGAAGAAGGCGCGCACCGGCAAGATCTTCGTTGACTACCTGCGCAACGGCCGCGGCGCGACCACGGTCGCGCCCTATTCCTCGCGCGCCAAGAAGGGCGCGACGGTGTCGATGCCGGTGACCTGGCCGGAGATCGAGAAGGGCCTGCCGCCCAATGCGTTTCCGCTCGGCGACGCCACGACGCTAAAGCAGCTGAAGAAGGCCGATCCGTGGGCGGATTTATTCAAGCTGGGCAAACCGCTCAAGCGGGCTTAGCCAACAGCCGAGCCGGCCAGTCCGTCACGCCAGAAATACCCTCTCGAACTCCTGCTTGCCCTTCGGCGAGAACACCACGGCGCGGCTGTCCTTGTCGCGCCGCGCCCATTTTTTGACGATGACCTTGTCGAGGATGGCGGCGCCCAGCGCGCCGGCCAGATGCGAGCGCCGCACGCTCCAGTCGAGGCAGGCGCGGCAGATCGGCCGCTTCGCTTTGCTGTCGATCTCGATGCCGAGCGCGGCGAAATGCGAAATGGCTGACGGCGACAGCCTGATCTCGTTCTCCTGGCGCAGCAGCAGCTTCCGGTCGACCAGACGGTCGAGCATCGCCACCGCCTGCTCGCCGGCAAGATGGTCGTAGCACACCCGCGCCACGCGCATGGCCGCGTCGCGCGGGCCGGGCCGCACCCGCTTCGGGCCGACCGCCTCGGCGACGCCGATGATCGCCTCGAGCATGCCCGCCACCTGCGGGCCGGCAAGGCCGTAGTAGCGATGCCGGCCCTGGCTCGCCAGCGTCAGCAACCCGCCGTCCATCAGCTTGGACAGATGCGAGGACGCGGTGGGCAGCGACACGCCGGCTTCAAGCGCCAGCTCCGACGCGGTCAGCGCCGTGCCGCCCATCAGCGCGTTGAGCATGTTGGCGCGGGCCGGGTCGCCGACCAGGCTGGCGATGCGGGCGATATCGGGTCCTTCACGCATAGTTCGATCCTCATCGAAGCATTCCCGTGAGGGAAGCACTATTCTCAGGCGAGCTCAAGGAGCTCGGCAAACGCTGCTGACACCAGAACGTCTAGCACAGCCGGTGAAGCGATGTTTCGACCGTGGTCGAACCGTCGCCGCCAGCAAGCCCACCGACCCAGTAAGCCAATCGACGAGGAGACCGAAATGACCGTCACCTGCTTCATCCGCTACGAGATCGACCCTTTCGGCAAGGCCGCGTTCGAGCAATATGCGCGCGCCTGGGGTCAGGCCATTCCGCGCTGCGGCGCCGAGCTGATCGGCTATTTCGCGCCGCATGAGGGTTCGGCCACCACGGCTTACGCGGCCTACAACATCGAGAACCTCGCGGCCTACGAAGCCTATCGCGCGCGGCTTGCCGCCGACCCGGCCGGCAAGGCAAACTATGAGTTCGCGCGGCGCGAGAAATTCATTCTCAAGGAAGACCGGATCTTCCTGAAACTGGTCTCGGCACCGCATGGCCCGAGGCAGGTCTTTCGCACCGACGTAACGGTCAAAGAAGGGATAGAGGCATGATCGCCGTCATCTTCGAAGTCGAGCCGGCGGAGGGAAAACGTGACGCCTATCTTGGCATCGCCGCCGAGCTCAAGCCCCTGCTCGACGGCATCGATGGCTTCATCTCGGTCGAGCGCTTCCAGAGCCTGACCGATCCGAGGCGCGTGCTCTCGCTGTCCTTCTGGCGCGACGAGGAAGCCGTCAAGGCCTGGCGCAACACCGAGGAGCACCGGCAGGCGCAGAAGGCCGGCCGTGGCGGCATCTTTGCCGGCTATCGTCTGCGCATCGCCCATGTGGTGCGCGATTACGGGCTAAATGAAAGGGCTGAAGCGCCCGAAGACAGCCGCATAGTGAATGGGTGAAACGCGGCTCTCCCTTCTCCCCTTGTGGGAGAAGGTGGATCGGCGCGCAGCGCCGAGACGGTTGAGGGGTGTTCCAGCGGAGTGAGACGTCGGCGTTCCCTGGAACACCCCTCATCCGTCGCCTTCGGCGACACCTTCTCCCGCAAGGGGAGAAGGAGGGTCGGCCCTCACGCATTGCCGATCAGCACACCCGCTCCGAACACCAGCGCGCCGCCCAGCACCACCTGGAAGGCGGCGCGCCAGAACGGCGTCTGCATGTAGCGGTTCTGGATGAAGGCGATCGCCCACAGTTCGAAGAACACGACGATCGCGGCAACGATCGTTGCCGTCCAGAAATAGGGAATGAGATAGGGCAGCGCGTGGCCGAGTCCCCCCAGCGTCGTCATGATGCCGACGGTGAGCCCCCGCTTCACCGGCGAGCCGCGCCCCGAAAGTTTGCCGTCGTCGGAAGCCACCTCGGTGAAGCCCATCGAGATGCCGGCGCCGATCGAGGCGGCGAGGCCGACGAGGAAGGTCTGGAAGGTTGCATGGGTGGCGAAGGCGGCGGCGAAGATCGGCGCCAGGGTCGACACCGACCCGTCCATCAGCCCGGCCAGCCCCGGCTGCACATAGGTGAGGATGAACTGGCGCTGCTCGGTTGTCGCTTCCTCCTCCTTTACCTCGCCCGGGACGTGCTCCTGTTCGAGTTCATGCGCGGAGTTCTCGTGGCCGAGTTCCGCCGCCGCCAATTCGTCGAGCAGCTTCCGGGTCGACGCATCGGTGGTGCGCTTGGCCGCCTCGACATAGAAGCGATAAGCCTGCCGCTCCATGTCCTCGGCCTGACGGCGCACATGCTCGATGCCGAGCGGCCGCACCAGCCAGTCGGGCTTGCGTTCGTAGTAGCCTCGCACATGCTCGCGCCGGATCAGCGGGATGCGCTCGCCGAAGCGCTTGCGGTGAAGCTCGATGAGGGAATCGCGGTGGCCGTCTTCCTCCTCCGCCATGGCCTCGAACACCTTGGCCGATTGTGGAAACTCTTGTGCCAGCCCGTCGGCATAGGCCCGGTAGATGCGTCCGTCGTCCTCCTCCGACGAAATCGCCAGCGCCAGGATTTCCTGCTCCGACAGCGAATCGAAGGAGCGGCGGCCAAAGCCGAAAACACGGGAAAGCATGAGAAAATCATCCTAGTTTAGAACGATTCTAAACTAGGGAATCGTTTGCCGAGGGTCAATCGCGAACGCCGCGGGACAGGCAGAATTCGTCGATCCAGCTTTCCGCTCGCACCCTTCATTATTGCCGAATGTTCACCTATATGGAACGCATTAGCCAAAAACGAAGGAAACACGGGATGACGGACAAGAAGCCCCCGCACGCATTCGATCCAAAGCCGGTTCTCGATCTCATCGCCAGCATCGAGGCCGACCTGCAGCGGCTCAAAGGCCTGGTCGAGCAGCAGGCCGAAAAATTCGACCCCGCCAATCCGCACAACAAGACGCTGGACGGCAAGCTGACCGAGGAAGGCGTCGAATGCTGCTACCGCATGTTCGACGACGGCAAGTCGCGCTACACGGTCGCCCAGCAGATGAAGATCTCTTTTGCTGCCGCCACGCATCGTTTCAACAGCTGGCGCAAGCTCGGCGGCAAGAAGCGGACGCGCGCGCTGCTGGGGTGAGCAGCGGCCGCCCTTCGCTTCGTCATCCTCGGGCTTGACCCGAGGATCATGTCGCGAGCGCTATCACGGAATGCAGAAGCGAGAGCGCGCTCTGGAGGACCCTGCGAAGAGCGTCCGTTCTGCTTCGGCTGCCCGCATCGCGAAGGTGACGACATGGATTCCCGCGTCGCCTCGCTCCTTGCTCCGCCTGAGACTGACGAAGGTGACGGCCGTCGACGCTATCATCGCCAATATTGTCTCCATCACATTTTTTCGTTGGCGCGCCGCGGCGTTTTCCGTGCAGCATATGTGCATCATTCTCACGAGGCCCACCATGACCGCCCTCCCCGGCATCTCCGACATCCACGCCGCTGCCGCCAGGCTTTCCGGGCTGATCGTCGAAACGCCGCTGATCGAATCGCCGGAGCTCAACAAGCGCTATGGCGGCCGCATCCTGTTCAAGCCGGAGACGCTGCAGCGCACCGGTTCCTTCAAGATCCGCGGCGCCTACAACAAATTGTCGTGCTTGAGCGAAGAAGAGCGCAGCCGCGGCGTCGTCGCCTTTTCGTCCGGCAATCACGCGCAGGGCGTCGCCGCTTCGGCCGCCATGTTCGGCGTCAGGGCGGTCATTGCCATGCCGGCGGACGCCCCGGCGCTCAAGGTCGGCAATGTGCGCAAGATGGGCGCCGAGGTGGTGCCGTTCGACCGCTTCAACGACGACCGCTTGACGATCGTTCGTCCCTACATCGAAAAGGGCATGGCGCTGGTGCCGCCTTTCGACGATCCGGCCATCATTGCCGGCCAGGGCACGATCGGGCTGGAATTGGTGCGCCAGGCGAAGGCGCTGGGCGTCAGCCTGGACGCAATTGTCGTGCCCTGCGGCGGCGGGGGTCTGTCGAGCGGCATTTCCGTCGCTGTGAAGGACGCTTCGGCACGGACTCAAATCTGGGCGGTCGAGCCGGAGCATTTCGACGACACGCGCCGCTCGCTCGCCAAGGGTGAGCGGGTCTCGAATCGACCCGGCCACGCCTCTATTTGCGATGCGATCCTGACCGCCGAGCCCGGTGCCATCACCTTCGAGATCAACCGCAAAAACCTCGCCGGCGCCATCGCCGTCTCGGACAAGGCCACGGCGCAAGCCATGCGCGACGCCATGGCGTGCTTGAAGCTGGTGGTCGAGCCCGGCGGCTGCGTCGCGCTCGCGGCGCTCGCGTCCGGCGAGATCGATCTCGCCGGCAAATGCGTGGCGGTGGTGCTTTCCGGCGGCAATGTCGATTTCGGCACCTACGCGGAGATCATGGCGGCGGCCTGATCGGCCAGTCGCCGCTCAATCCAGCGTCCGCCGGAACCGCACCAGCGCAACGCCGGCGAACAACGCCACGAACACCACCAGCCAGCCGATCTCGGTCGCCACAGCCGGCAGTTCCGCGCTCTTCAGCATGACGGCGCGGGTGATGCGCAAAAAATGCGTCAGCGGAAAGATCTCGCCAAGGATCTGGGCCCAGCCCGGCATGCCGCGATAGGGGAACATGAAGCCCGACAGCATGATCGAGGGCAGGAAGAAGAAGAAGGTGAGCTGCAGCGCCTGCATCTGCGTGCGCGCGATCGTCGAAATCGTATAGCCAAGCAGCACCAGCGCCAGCACGAAAACCAGCACCGCCGAGAGCAGGAGCGACAGCGATCCCATGAAGGGAATGGAAAACAGGAGCTTCGCCGCTGCCAGCACCACCACCACCTGCACCGCGCCGACCACCAGGTAAGGCAGCACCTTGCCCAGCATGATCTCGAGCGGGCTGGACGGCATGGCCAAAAGGTTTTCCATCGTGCCGCGCTCGGTCTCGCGCGTCAGCGCGATCGAGGTCATCATCACCATGGTCATCTGCAGGATGACGCCGAGCAGGCCGGGAACGATGTTGTATTGCGAGATGCCTTCCGGATTGTAGCGCCGGTGCACGACGACATCGAGCTGGCCGCGCGCCGCCTCCTTCGCTGCTTCCTGCATGCCTTGCGCTCTCAGCAGCGCTTGGCCGGCGACGGTGCTCAGCGTCGAGATGGCACCGCTCGCCACCGCCGGATCGGTGGCGTCCGCCTCGATCAGGATCTGCGGATTGTCGCCGCGCTCCACCCGTCGCGCGAAATCGGCCGGGATGGTGACGACGAAGGCGACATCGCCGCGCGACATCAGGAACTCGGCTTGCGACGCACTTTGCGCCACATGGTCGAAGCGATAGTAGCCGGTGGTCTGCAGCGCCGAGACCATCGCCCGCGTGTAGGGATCGCTGCTGGTCGCGACGAGTGCTGCCGGCAGGCTCTTCGGGTCGTTGTTGATGGCATAGCCGAACAGCACCAGCTGGATCAGCGGCACGCCCAGCATCATGGCGAAGGTGATGCGGTCGCGCCGCATCTGGATGAATTCCTTGACCAGCAGCGCGCCGAGTCTCAAGAAGGAAAAGATCGCTCTCACGCCATCTCTCATGCCATGTTGTCCTTCGAGCCGGACATGAACTGGATGAAGACATCTTCCAGGCTGGTCTCGCCCGGCGCCACAGTCACCCCTTTGTGCTCCTTCTCGACATCGGCGAGCGCCTTTTCGAGGGCTGCCTTGTCGGAGCCGACGACATGCAGCGTGGCGCCGAACGGCGCCACCTGGTCGACGCCCGGACGCCCCTGCAGCGCCTCGGCCACGCGGTCGAGCCGCGGTCCCTGCAGCACGAAGGTGGTAAGGCCGGCATTCCTCACCACCTCGTCCACGGTGCCGGTGGCCAGCATCTTGCCGTAGGAGATGTAGCTGATGCGGTGGCAGCGCTCGGCCTCGTCCATGTAATGGGTGGAGACCAGCACGGTGAGCCCGCCGCTGGCCAGGCGGTGGATCTCGTCCCAGAACTCGCGCCGTGCCTTCGGGTCGACGCCAGCCGTCGGCTCGTCGAGCAGCAGCAGCTTCGGCTTGTGCATGATGCAGGCAGCGAGTGCCAGCCGCTGCTTCCAGCCGCCGGAAAGCGTGCCGGCGAGCTGGTTGCGGCGCGTCGTCAGGCCGAGTTCCTGCAGCGTTTGCGAGACATACTCCTCGACCGGCTTCAGCTGGTAGAGCCGCGCCACGAATTCGAGATTCTCGCCGATCGTCAGATCCTCGTAGAACGAGAATTTCTGCGTCATGTACCCGACTTCGCGTTTGATCTTGAGCGCGTCGGTAAGGATGTCGAAGCCGAGCACCGTGCCCTCGCCCGCATCCGGCGTCAAAAGCCCGCACATGATGCGGATGGTCGTCGTCTTGCCCGAGCCGTTCGGCCCGAGGAAACCGACGATCTCGCCCTCGGCGACCGTCATCGTGACATGGTCGACGACGGTCTTGTCGCCGAAGCGCTTGACCAACCCACGGACGTCGATGACGTTCATCTGTCAATATCCGCCAGGTCGACATCGACGATCTGGCCGGGCTGCAGCGGATGGGCATCGCCCTCCGGCCGCGCCTCGACGAGATAGACCAGCTTCTGCCGGTTCTCGAGCGAGTAGATCACCGGCGGGGTGAACTCGGGATCGGGCGACACATAACTGACGCGTGCCTTCAAATCCGGCCCGCAGCCGTCGCAACGGACGCTGAGCAGGGTGCCGACCTTGACCGAGGAGAAGGCCGTCTCCGGCACATAGACGCTGAGTTTTACCGCGCCGTCGGGCAGCATCGAGATCACCGGCGCGGTCGGTCCGGCCGTATCGCCGGGATTGCGGATCACGTCGTCGATGCGGCCGGGCGAAGGCGCCGCCAGCACGCGCTTGGACAGGCGCCACTCGGCCTGCCCCAATTCCGATTGCGCCTGCTTGACCTGGTTCTCGGCAGCTCTGATCGTTTCGGCCCGCGCCGGCAGGCCGCCGACGGCAAGGTTCGCCTCCGCCTGGCCGACCTGCGCGTTGGCGGTCTCCAGCGAAGCCGAGGCCGTGTCGTAATCGGCCTGGGTGCCGGTGCCGCGCTTGTAGAGATCGCTGGCGCGGTCATATTTGCGTTTGGCGTCGGCAGCCTGCGCCTTCGCCATGTCCACCTGCGCCCTGAGCACGGCGATCTCTTCCGGCCGCTTGCCCACCTTGAGGTCGGCAAGCTGCGCCTGCGCTTGGGCGAGCGCGGCCTGGGCTTGCGCCACGGCGATCTTGGCATCGGCGCTTTCCAGCGTCACCACCGGCGCGCCCGACTCGACACGGTCGCCGCGCTTGACCGTCACGGTCTCGACCTGCGCGACTTCGATCGGCGCCAGCAGCACATATTCGCCTTCGACATAGCCGACGGCAAGCGGGGCGGCCGGCGCGCAGGCGCCGAACAGCTGGGCCGCGAGCGGCAGCGAACAGATTAAGCTCATGATTTGACCTTCCTGCCGGCGGCTGCGTCGCGCGCCGCAAGCATTGCCCTGAGGTTGTCGGTCGCGACCGCCACGACCTTGGCGGCCTCCTTGTCGCCGATCTCGCGCCAGCCCATCCTGCGCATCACCGCCTCGCGTCCGATGCGGAAATAGATGACCTGCCCGATGATGGTGAACACGGTGAGCCTGGTGGCCTCGCTCTCGGCCGGTTCGCCGGTCGCCTGCTCCCAGATCTGGCACAGCCGGCGATGCGTCGGTTCGAACACGCCGGCATAAATGCGGTCGAGCGCCGCCGTCGGGTGCGAGAGCTCGCGCAGTACGAATTGTACGATCTCGCCGGCCTGGGGACTTGCCACGACAAAGCCGACCATCCGCGCCAGCGCGGCCAAGAGCTGCGCCCGGGCGGCTTCCGGGCTCGAAGGGGCCGCCGGCTGGGGTGCGCCGAGCGCCTGGCCGGCGATCCCCTGGATGGTCTCGACGATGAAGTCGGCGGCGGCGGCGCGCAGCCCCTCCTTGCCGCCGAAATGATAGGCGATCGAGCCGATATTGGCCTTGGCCTCGGCCGCGATCTCGCGCGTCGAGGTGCCGTCGAAGCCCTGCCGGCCGAACAGCTTCAGCGCGGCCTGCACCAGCGCCGCGCGCGTTTGATCGGCGGGAGAGGCTTCGCGTTGCGGCCCTTTGGCGTTCGTTTGTTTGCTCATTGCACCAATTTAATCAATCGATTGATTAAAGTCAAATTGAATTCCAACGCGGCTTGCCATCTTCCTGCGGGCGGGCTTTAGTGCGCGGCCATGGGCAAGGAAGTCGAGCGCAAGTTCCTGGTCGCTGATCCCGCCTGGCGCAGCCTGGTCGAGGCGCATATCCGCATTCGTCAGTTCTACGTCGCCGCGCAGCCTGGACGCACGGTTCGCGTACGCATCAGCGACGGAGGCTCCGCCGCGCTGACGCTGAAGTTCGGCAACAAGGCGCGCGAGCGCGACGAATTCGAATATCCGATCCCGCTCGCCGAGGCCGAGGAATTGATGGCCTTCGCGATCGGGCGTGTCATCGAGAAGACACGTCACCATGTTAGGCACCGCGGCTATCTCTATGAAGTCGATGTGTTCGGCGGAGTGCTCTCGGGGCTGGTGGTCGCGGAGTTGGAGACGCCGGAGGACGTGCCTGACGAAATGCTGCCCGACTGGCTCGGTCGCGAGGTCACCGGTGAGTCGAGGTTTTACAACGCGTCGCTGGCCCTCGGCGGGATTCCGGAGATAGCCGCATGAGCTTTCGCATCGATCCGCGCTTGCCGCTGACCGGCGAGGTCAGGCGCATATTGGCTGACGAGATCGGCAAGGCGCTTGGCCAACTCGAGACGGCGCGCGACAAGCCGGAGCAGGGATTGCACAAGTGCCGTAAGCGGCTTAAGGGCGTGCGCGCCTTGTTGCGCCTGGTTCGTTCCGGAGACGAACCGTTCTGCCAGACCGAGAACGAATGCTACAAGCAGGTGTCGGCGCTGCTTGCCGGCCCGCGCGAGGCGACCGCTCTCATCGAGACCGTCGACCGTCTGGGCTCCGCTTTTCCGGATGAAACCGCGGCCGGCGGGCTCGATCCCGTCCGCGAGCGGCTGGTGCTGCGCCAGCACGAGCTCCATGCCGGCCCCGGTCTCGACGCTGCCATAAACGCCGCGGTCGCTGCCTGCCGGGAAGGGCTGGAGCGTATCGACAGGCTGTCGCTCCCCGATCAGCCCGAGCAGGCGGCCGACATACTGGCCGAAGGCGCCCGCGCCGCCTTGCGGCGGGCGAAAAAGGCGCTGGATAAGGCGATCTCGCGCGGCGAGGCCGATGACTTTCACGACCTGCGCAAGGCGTGCAAGACGCATTCGATGCATCTGTCGCTGCTCGGCCGCCTGTGGCCGGCGCCGATCAAGGCGCGCCGCAAGGCGGTTGACAAGCTTGGCGAACGGCTGGGCGAGCTGCATGACGTCTTCGTCATGCGCGCGCTGCTCGTCGCCGCTGGCGAGCCGCTCGGTCCGCCCGAAGACACCAGACTTCTGCGCAAGCTCTTGAAGCGTGCGGAAAAAAGCCTCAGCAAGACCTGTCTTGCCGATGCCGCCGAATTGTTCGGCGACAGCCCCAAGCGGTCGGCCAGAAAGCTCGCGCGCAAGGCTCGCGACGACCTCGCGCCGCCGCATGAGGAAGCCGGCCCGGTCGCGGCCTGACGCCTATGCCGGCAGCGGCCGCCTTGCTTTCGCGTCGGCATCCGTCCGAGCGCCGGCATCGCGCGGATGCGGCCCGATCGGCATGATCGCCGGAAACGGCGTCGCGCCGAAGGCGAAGGTCCATTTGTAGCCGATGAGCTGCTCTTCCGGCGTGGTGTGCTGGTCGTGATGGGCAAGCAGCCTGGCACGCTCCGCCAAGTCCTCCGCCTCGCGCCGCACCATCTCCGCCGTTTCCGGCCGCATGCGCCGCGAGAAGCTGACGAAGGTCGCTTCGCGTTCCAGATGGGTTATCGCCCAGCCGACAAAATTCTTGTTGGTCGTCTCGAAATGCGGCCGCAGCGGACCCTCGAAATCCCACTGGATCGGTGTCTCGACCAGCAATCTTGCCGACAGGCCGCGCCCGAGCGCCACCAGCCCAAGCTCTTCCAGGTCGCGCAGGTAGAGGAACATAGATGCTTCGCTGAGACCCTGTGAGCGCATGATGCCTTCTGGCGTGAATTTTTCGGACAGCATGATGAAGACGAAGAGCAGCGCCGGCCGCGCGGCGAGCTTCCGCTCGATCTCCGGCGCGACGTGGTTGGCCGGTCCCGGTCCCCGGTTCATCGAGCCCAGCACATTCTCCAGTTCCACGTCCGCAGCGGCGCAGATTTGTATCAGCCGATCGAGCTTGCAGTTGCGCTCATGGAAGATGCGCTTCACTGTCGGCTCGGAAACGCCCATGCGCTCGGCCAGCGCCCGGTAGGTCAGGCCCTTGGCCTTCAATGTCCGTTTCAGCGCCTCGAAGATCGGCCCGTTCATGGAATGCACCTCGTTTGCGCGAATTCGTATCGCTCCTCGATACTACGCTCGAACTGGCTTCCGGAAAAGTATCGAAAAACCTAGCTCTTGGCCATCAACACAGGAGAGCACCATGAAAAACCTCATCGCTTCGACCTTTCTCGCCATCGCCGGCATCGCAACGGCTGCCACCGCCGAGGCCGGCGAGATCTGGCGCGCCGGCGGCTTCGAGCAGCCGGAATCGGCGCTGGTCGATGCCGCCAACAAGCGCATCGTCGTCTCCAACATCGTCGGCAATCCGGGCGAAGCTGATGGCAACGGCTATTTGTCGCTGCTGTCGCTGGACGGCAAGGTCATCAGCCGCCATTGGGTGGACGGCATGGACGCGCCCAAGGGCATGGCGATTGCCGGCGGCAAGCTCTACGCCGCCGACATCACCAAGGTGCGCGTCGTCGACCTCGCCAGCGGCAAGCTGGTCTCTACCATCGATGTGCCCGGCGCCGTCTTCCTCAACGATATGACCGCCGATGCCTCGGGCAAGGTCTATGTCACGGATATGCTCGCCGACACGATCTACCGTATCGACGGCGACAAACC
Source organism: Mesorhizobium sp. M1A.T.Ca.IN.004.03.1.1 (assembly GCF_003997555.1). NCBI lineage: Bacteria > Pseudomonadati > Pseudomonadota > Alphaproteobacteria > Hyphomicrobiales > Phyllobacteriaceae > Mesorhizobium > Mesorhizobium sp. M1A.T.Ca.IN.004.03.1.1. The sequence continues at coordinate 355,961 of NZ_RZTV01000005.1, forward strand.
GGAGCTGTTCATCAAGGATGCGCTGCTCGCCTCGCCCAATGGCGTCTTCGCCGATGGCGACCGGCTGATCGTCGCGTCCTGGGGCAGGGGCATCAAGCCCGATTTCAGCACGGCGGCGCCGGGCGGCCTGCTGGCCGTCGACCTCGCCAGCAAGAAGGTGACGCCGCTGCCGGGCGCGCAAAACTTTGCCGACCTCGACGGCGTCATCGCCATCGGCGACACGATCTATGCCACCGCCTACATGACCGGCACGCTCTATCGCTACAAGGGCGGCGGCGCGCCGGAAGCGATCGCCACTTTCAAGCCGGGCAGCGCCGATATCGGCACCGACGGCAACTCGACCATCTATGTTCCGCTGATGAACGAAGGCGCGGTCGCGGCGCTGAAGCTCGACTGAGGACGATTGCGGCGGGAACGAGGTCGATCGGGGCTGGACCGCCATATCGACGGGGCTGCCATCTGGTTCAGCCGCTCGCTCCGGGATATCCGGCAGCAACCGTCACATGGGCCAAGCCGTGAAGACATCCAGCCTGACCGGCGCCGCCGTGTCGCCAATGATCCCGGTGCTCGTATGCGCACTGGCGATCTTCCTTTTGTCCGGGATGGACGCGGCGATGAAGTCCCTGGTCATCGCGGTCGGTGTGTACAACACCGTGCTGTGGCGCAGCCTAGTCTCGACCTTGATCGCGGGCGCCGCCTGGTCGGCGGGGCCGCGCTCGAAGCCGGCTCTTCCGGTGCTGGGGCTGCATGCGCTGCGCGCCGCGGTCGTCGGCATCGTCCTGGTTTCGTTCTTTTGGGGTCTCGCCAGATTGCCGCTCGCCGAGGCGATCGGGCTCAGCTTTGTCGCGCCCCTGTTTGCGCTTTTTCTCGCAGCCTTGTTGCTGGGCGAGAGAATCCGGCGCCAGGCGGTGTGGGCGTCGCTGGCCGGCATCGCCGGCGTCGCGATCATTCTGGCCGGCCAGTTCGGGCAGGCCGGCCACTCGCAGGATGCGCTCCTGGGCACGGCCGCGGTGCTCGTATCGACTGTGTTCTATGGCTACAATCTGATCCTCGCGCGGCGGCAGGCGCTGTTGGCCAAGCCGGTCGAGATCATGCTGTTCCAGAACCTCTGCATCGCGGTCATCCTTGGTCTCGCCGCGCCGTGGCTCGCCGTCGCGCTGCCGAGTGACCTGTGGCTTCACCTGGTCGGGGTGGCGATGCTGTCGCTTGCCGGCCAATTCCTGATGAGTTGGGCCTACGCCCGCGCCGAAGCGCAATATCTCATCCCGACGGAATACTCGGCCTTCATGTGGGCGATCGCGCTCGGCTGGTTCTTCTTCGGCGAGGAGGTGGCCTGGACCACGCTGACCGGGGCTTGCCTGATCGTCGCCGGCTGCCTGATCGCGGCGCGCGCCAACCCGAAACTTGCCGAGCCGATCGAAGCGGCAGTTTGAGAGAACATGTCGCTCTACGCGGACTGCGATTGTGCTTTCAGCTGCGCCCGCGCGTCGCGAATCGAGGCGGCATAGGTGACCAGCGGCCGCTTGAGGCCGTGGTTGATCAGCATGCGCCTTGTCTGCGGCGCGGCACCCGCGATGATGAAGCGCACGCCGGCGCGTCCGGCCTTGTGCGCGGCGCCCTCGAGGACGTTTGCCGCCGTCGAGTCGAGGAACGGCACCGCCGAGCAATCGAGGATGAAATTCTTGCGCTGGTCTGCGATGCGGTCGAGCACGGCGCCGACGGTCGAGGCGGCACCGAAGAAGAAGGCCCCGGAGATTCGATAGATGACGGTATCGGCGTCGGCCGCCTGGCTTGAATCATAAGTGGCGGCGCGATCGGCGACGTCCTCCGGCACCAGCGGCAGATCGGCCTCGACGGCGATGGACTTGGCCATGCGATCGATGAACAGGATCGACCCGAGCGCGAAGCCGACGACGATGCCTTCCGTCAGATCGCGGAAGATGACGATCAGGAACGTCGCCATCAGCACCAGCGCGTCGCCACGCGAGGCTCTGAGCAGCGTGAGGAAAGCCTGCTTCTCGAACATGTTCCAGCACACGACGGCGAGTACGCCGGCCAATGCGGCGAGCGGGATGTAGCTGGCCAAGGGCGCCGCCGCCAGCATCAGGACAAGCAGGATCGCCGAATGCAGCATGCCGGAGACGGGGCCATGCGCGCCGGCCCTCACGTTGGTGGCCGTGCGAGCGATCGTGCCGGTGGCACATATGCCGCCGAACAAGGCTGACGCGATGTTGGCGAAGCCTTGCGCCACCAGTTCGCAATTGGAGCGGTGCCGCCTTCCGCTCATGCCGTCTGCGACCACGGCCGAGAGCAGCGACTCGATCGCTCCGAGCAGCGCGAAGGCGATCGCGTCCGGCAGCACGTGGATCATCTTCTCCAAGCTGACCGGCGGCAGGGCTGGCCATTGCAGGTTCCGCGGGATGCCGCCATACCTCGTGCCGATCGTTTCCGCAGGCAGGGCGAACAGCGCCACGACCAGCGAGGCGACGCCGATGGCGATCAGCATCGCGGGCCATCTCGGCTGCCAGCGCCGCAAAAAGACAATGGTTAGGACAGTCAGCATCGCCACGAAGGTCGCGGCCGGACTGATCGTGCCGATCGCCTCGCCGATCACGGTCAGCTTCGGCACCAGCGGCCCGGGCTCCTTGCCGCCGAGTTTCAGCCCGAGCAGTTCGACGATCTGCCCGGAGAAGATGATGACCGCGATCCCGGCGGTAAAGCCGACGGTCACGGGATAGGGAATGAACTTGATGTAGGTGCCAAGCCTGAGGTAGCCGATGGCGAGCAGGAAGACGCCCGCCATCATCGTTGCGAGCAGCAGCCCGTCGACGCCGACGCGCGCCACCGTCGCCGCTACCAGCACGATGAAGGCGCCGGCCGGACCGCCGACCTGGAAGCGGCTGCCGCCAAGCGCGGAGATGATGAAGCCGCCAACGATCGAGGTGTAGAGGCCTCGCTCCGGCGTCACGCCGGACGCGATGGCGATCGCCATGCACAACGGCAGCGCCACGATGGCCACCGTCAACCCCGCGACGGCGTCAGCCCTGAAATGCGCCAGCGTGTAGCCTTCGCGCAGCACCGTGACCAGCTTGGGCGTGAACAGCTCGGCAAAGGACGGCCGCGCCTGGGGGTGGATTGACCGCCGGACCTGATCCATGGACTGCCTTCCGCTCCGTAAGGGCGGCGGGATCGTCGGCAGGGCTGTCGGCGGTCGCCGTCGCGACTTTCTTGTGCGGCTCAGCCTTGGGAGTTCTGCGGCGTGGCAGGCTTGAGACGCACGCCCCTGCCGCCGCGCTCGCTGGCCTGGTTCTCGCCGATCAGCTCCACCCCGGCCTCGTCGAGTCCCTGGATGACCTTCATCAGCGTATCGACCACGCCTCTGACGACACCTTCACTCGCTTCCATGCGTTGGATGGTCGGAAGCGAAACCCCGGCGCGCTCGGCGAGCGTTTTCTGGTCGATACCGGCCAACGCCCTCGCGGCGCGCATCTGCGCGGCAGTGATCATCGGCCAGAACCCCTGTCTGAGTCTGCAGTATCAATGGATAATCCAAAGATCATGATGTTTCAAGCATCATAACAAACAGTTGAAACATGAGTACTCATTCGCTGTCCGCCACCACTTTGCGCCGCTGCAGCAGGCGCGCTGCAAGCCAGCACAACATGGCCCAGGCAAAGCCGGCGCACCAGCCGGCAAGCACGTCGGACGGCCAATGCACGCCGAGATAGACGCGGCTGGTTCCGACCAGCACCGTGGTGAGCACGGCGAGGCCGAGCACGAAGATCTTCGTCCTGCGGTTCGGTAGGAAACGCGCGGCGAGCGAGCCCAGCGTGAGATAGGTCACCGCCGACAGCATCGCATGGCCGCTCGGAAAGGAGAGCGAGGTCTCGTTGACGAGATGCGAGACGAGATCGGGGCGGGGCCGGTCGACCTCGAACTTGAGCAGGCTGGACGCCGCCTGACCGCCCGCCACCGAAACGAACACGAACAGTGCGGTCGCCGGTCGGCGCATCAGCAGAAAATAGACGATCACCGCAGTCGTGATCAGCACCAGCACGCTGGTGCTGCCGAGCGCGGTGATATCGCGCACCGCGCCTTGCAGCCAAAGCGGACCGATCGGGCTGTCCGGCTGCCCGGCATGGCGGAAGGCGAGCAGGATTTCCGTGTCCAACGCATGCGGAGTCGTGGCGCGCGCCACGCCCATGAGTTCCACCAGGCCCCATAGCCCGCAGGCGATGGCCAGCCCAGCCGCAAGCACCGGGAATTCTATTCTGTTGAGCAGCGCCTTGGCGGTCGATTTCATGCCGGGCCTGCTCCAATTACAGCCGCTGCATATAGGGTCCGAGCGTGATCAGCGCGACGGCCGCGATCGCCAGCACGACGCCTGTCGCTTGGAAAGTGTTGAGGCGCTCTCCAAAGAAGACCAGCGCCACGATATTGACTGAGACCAGCTGGATCACTGCCGACAGGCTGAACGACACCGACATGCCGAATTCGCGGATCAGCCTGAGCATGATCAGATTGCCGGCGGAATAGAGCGCCAGCGTCAGCACGATCTTGCCGAGACTCGGCGCCAATCCCCATTGTTTGGCCGCCATCGCGGCCAGCAGGAAAATCACAGTCGAAACGCCAAGCTGCGCCAGTCCCCAGAGACTCACGTTCATCCCTCCCGAAGCGGCCTTCGCCGCGCCGCTCGCCGCTTTTGTTTCCGAAGCGCGCGAAGCCGTCAAGCTGATGGCGTCGGGCAAGCTACGCTGCGACGGGATCGAAGGCGGAATCTCGCAAGGCAAGCCCCGCAGCCATGGTTGGCGTCCTTGCGCCGAGCGCGCTCGGGAGTCTGCTCGCCGTGTGTTGTGGGCCTCGTGTGGCGCCAATGCGTGGGCGAACAGTGATCAGCCGGCAAATTGGCATTGCTCAATGGGGCTGATGTCACGAAAATGTGATCGGGCGCCTATAGGGATCGACCGGTTACCCGTTCCAGCCACCTCAAGAGCCAGAGGACAGCCCATGACCCAACCTGAGATTCGCTTCCGTACCAGCCAGCTCGAGGAGAATGACGGCCCGCCCGTCAATCCTACCGACAACCGCACGATGGGCGAGATCATCGCCGCGCGCTTCTCGCGCCGCGACTTCCTCAAGGGCTCGCTGGCTGTCTCGGCCATCGCCGCCACCGTGAGCCCGCTGGCGCTCGTCGCGGCAGACGAGGCGCGCGCCGCCGAGGCCTCGGCCTTCAAATTCGACGAGCTCGAGGCCGGCATCGACGACAAGCACCACGTCGCGCCTGGCTACGATGCCGACGTGCTCTTGCGCTGGGGCGACCCGCTCTTTACCGATTCGCCGGAATTCGACCCGGCAAAACAATCGGCCGGAGCCCAGGCAAGACAGTTCGGCTACAACAACGACTATATCGGTTATATCCCGGTCGAGGGCTCGGCCGAGCATGGCCTGCTGGTCGTCAACCACGAATACACCAACCCGCATCTGATGTTCCCCGGCATCGTCAAGATCGTCGACAAGGACGGCAAGAAGGCCGCCGAAGTGGCGCCGCTCAGCAAGGAGCAGGTCGATGTCGAGATGGCGGCGCACGGCGGCAGCATCGTCGAGATCCGCAAGGAGGGCGGCAAATGGCAGGTGGTGCGTGACGGCAAGCTCAACCGCCGCATCATGTCCACCACCGAAATGGCGCTGTCCGGTCCGGTAGCCGGCCATGATCGCGTCAAGACCAATGCCGACCCGTCTGGCACCAAGGTCTTCGGCACCCTCAACAACTGTGCCGGCGGCGTCACGCCCTGGGGCACCTATGTGATGGCCGAGGAGAACATCCACGGCTATTTCTCGGGCGAGCTGCCGGAAGGCCACAAGGAGGCCGCCAACTACAAGCGTCTCGGCATTCCGGAGGGCGCCTATGAATGGGGCGCGCATTACGATCGCTTCAACCTCGCCAAGGAACCGAACGAGCCCAACCGCTTCGGCTGGGTCGTCGAGGTCGACGTCAACGACCCGAATTCGGTGCCGAGGAAGCGAACCGCCATGGGTCGCTTCAAGCATGAAGGCGCCGAATCGATCGTCACCAAGGATGGCCGCGTCGTCTTCTATCTCGGCGACGACGAGCGCTTCGACTATGTCTACAAATTCGTCACCAAAGGCACGTTCAATCCGAACGACCGCGCCGCCAACATGAACCTGCTCGACGAGGGCACACTGCATGTCGCCAAATTCGCCGAGGACGGCTCGGTCGAATGGATGCCGATCGTGTTCGGCGAAGGTCCGCTGACGGCGGAAAACGGTTTCGCCAGCCAGGCCGACGTTCTGATCGAGACGCGTCGCGCCGCCGACCTGCTCGGCGCCACCAAGATGGACCGGCCGGAAGACATCCAGCCCAATGCCGGCAACGGCAAGGTCTATGTCATGCTGACCAACAATTCCAAGCGCAAGGCCGACCAGGTCGACGCCGCCAATCCGCGCGCGGCGAACGCCTTCGGCCACATCATCGAGATCGTCGAGGACGGCGGCGACTTCGCCGCCACCAAGGGCAAGTGGGAAGTGCTGCTGAAGTGCGGCGATCCTTCGGTGGCCGATGTCGGCGCCACCTTCTCGACTGCGACCACCGCCAATGGCTGGTTCGGCATGCCGGACAATTGTGCCGTCGACTCGGCCGGCCGCCTGTGGGTCGCGACCGACGGCCAGGGCCCGAAGGCCACCGGCCGTACCGACGGCCTGTGGGCGGTCGACACCGAGGGCGCGGCGCGGGCGACCTCAAAGCTGTTCTTCCGCGTGCCGATCGGCGCCGAGATGTGCGGCCCGCTATTCGCGCCGGACGACCAGACCGCCTTCGTCGCCGTCCAGCATCCGGGCGACGGCGGCGAGGACTGGGAAGCTTTTGGCCGCCCCTCCTATTACGAGGATCCATCGACCCGCTGGCCGGACTTCAAGCCGGACATGCCGGTGCGTCCGGCGGTCGTTGCCATCACCAAGCAGGGCGGCGGCAAGATCGCGGTCTGATTGGCGACTCGCTTAAGCAGGGGAAGGGTTGCGGTGATCCGCGACCCTTCCTCATCTTGCGATTACTCCACGCCTCGGACCACGGCCATGTTCAGGGTGGTTCTCAACCGGAAGCCGATGGCCTCGTAGAGGCCGATGGCCGGAGCATTGCTGTCATAGGCGTGCAGGTATGGAACCTCGCCCCGCGCCATGATCCGGTTCGCCACGAACAGCGACAGCAGCCTGGCAAGGCCGCCGCCGCGGAAATCCGGATGCGTGCACACGCCGCTGAGCTCGGAGTAGCCGGGCTGCTTCATGCGCTCGCCGGCCATCGCCGCGAGCCTGCCGTCGATCTTCACGCCCCAGAACTCGCCGAGGCTCAAGGCTTCGAGCGTGAACGGGCCGGGCTTGGTGAGCGATGCCAGAGCGAGCATCTCGGCCGCATCGTCCGGCGTCAGTCGCTGCACGCGCTCGTCGGAGGCGGCCTCAACCGGCTGCTCGGCAACCATCTGCACCAAGGACGCGGTCGAAACCGCGGCAAGTTCCGAAGGCAGGGCGATCGGGTCCGTCTGAACCAGGATGGCGCTTTCAAGCGGCGGGAGCAGCTTGCCCAGGGCTTGTAGGCTTTCCGCATCGTCTGCAACGGTGGCGGCGAAGGGAACGATCGAAGGCCGGTACCGCCTGGCAAGGGTATCGCCTTCCGCAAAGGCCTGATGGCGCGTCGCCAATGCGCTCCAGATCGGACGGTCGAGAACATGTTTCATTGTGCGACGGCCTTGGGTGCGACTGCCTTGGCCTTGTCCGCCCGGCGGTCGAGCGGGGTCGCGGCCAGTCGATCCTCGATGGCGGCGAGCTGGCCAAGCAGCGGCCCGGAGAGGTCCGCGCACAATTCCGCGACCGCGCCCTCGATGCGCGGCCAGACGTCGTGCTTCGCGGCGTCGACCAGCCGCTGGCCGTCCGCTGAGAGGGAAACGATCCGGCGCCGCTGGTCGTCATCCGATGGTGTGACTTCGACCAGGCCGAGCTCGGTGAGCAGCGACACGGCCCGCGTCACGCCCGGCTGCGCGATGCCGAGCGACTGCGCCAGTTCGCCGACCGGCAGCGGCCCCAGCCTGTCGAGCGCGGCGAGCAGCGGATACTGACTCGACTGGATCCGCACATCCAGGCGATCGAGCACGCGCTGCGTGTCGGCCTGCAACTGCTCGCCAATGCGCTTCAGCCTGCTGCCGAGGCAGAGAAAGCCGAGGGACCTCAGAACATCTTCCATCGTCGAACTGCCGGAACAAAAAGGGTAACATGATATATAACATTGCATGGAAATTGGCAATATGGTTTCACGATGCAGCCGGAGCGCCGGCTTTGGCCGGTAGACATTCCCTCTTCATTCGCCGCCGATAGCATCCTATATGGCGCTGGCGCGACATGACCGATCCGTCGCGCCAAGGCGACTGATTCGAGGCCCGTGGGCTCCGGGTCCTTCTTCATCGGCATGCGGACGCTTGATGCCATCCCTGCGCATCCATATCGACAGGTTTCTTGACGGCGGGGCGCCCAAGGTGCCGCGGCGCGAGCTGTCGCATCTCGAGCGCCTGGCGCTGGTGCGGCGCCATGGCGACTTCTCGCTCGCCTATTCCACCGCCGTGCAGCAAAAGCTGTCCTACTTCAGCGAAGGCGATGGCTACATCGCATTCGGCACCAAGATGAAGCACCATTTCGCGCTTGGCGATCCGGTCGTCGATCCGCCGGACCGGCCAGGCTACATCAAGCGCTTCGTCGAGGCCGCCGGCGGCCCCTGGTTCGTTCAGATAAGCGCCGCCACGGCAAAGGTGCTGGCCGGGCTCGGTTATCAGATCAATCGGCTGGGCGTCGACACAAGGTTGCAGCTGCCGGCGCATGATTTCTCCGGCAAGCGCAACGAGACCGTGCGCTATTCGGAGCGCTGGCTGGCAAAGAAGGGCTTCACCTTCGCCGAGGACAGGGCCAACATGCTGCTCGACGAGGTTTCGCGGCTGTCCGAGAATTGGCGCGGCGAGCGCATCGTCAAACGTTGGGAGATGGGCTTCCTGAACCGCCCTTTCGCCGACCATCTCGGCGCCGACATGCGCCGCTTCGTCCTTCACGGCCCGCAGGGTGAGCTCGTCGCCATCCTCGATTTCGATCCGCTGTTCAGCAATGGCGAGGTCATCGGCTATACCACCGCCTTCAAGCGCAAGCAGGTCGACGCCACGCCGCATGCCGAGATCGGCCTGACCAAATTCGCCGTCGATCGCTTTCGCGAGGAGGGCGTTTCGGTGGTCACGCTTGGCCTGTCGCCGCTGCTCGACGTCGAGCCGAGCGGCTTTGCCGAATCGAGCTTCTGGCGCAGCACCTTCCGGCGCGCCTACGAGTCGCCCTGGGTCAACCGCTCGCGCTTCAACCTGCAGGGCCAGGCCGCCTTCAAGCGCCGCTTCCACGGGCTGGAGGAGCCGACTTACATTGCCTTCCGCAAGGGAACGCTGATGGAGATGCTTGGACTGCTGCGGCTGATCAAGGCGATTTGAAGCAAGCCCTGTTCGTCAATTCCTCAGCCGATACCCGGTCCTGAAAATCCACGCCACGATTGCGATGCAGGCGGCCAAAAACACCAGCGTCATGCCGAGGCTGACGCCGACCGAGACGTCCGCTTTGCCGTAGAAACTCCAGCGGAACCCGCTGATCAGGTAGACGACCGGGTTGAACAGCGTGATCGTCTTCCAGATGCCGGGCAGCATATGGATCGAATAGAAGCTGCCGCCCAGAAAGGTGAGCGGCGTGACGATCAGCAGCGGCACCAGCTGCAGCTGCTCGAAGGTCTTGGCCCAGATGCCGATGATGAAGCCGAACAGGCTGAAGGTCACCGCCGTCAGCACCAGGAAGGCGATCATCCAGAACGGGTGCTCGATCCTGAGCGGCACGAACAGCGCCGCGGTCGCCAAGATGATCAGCCCGAGCATGATCGATTTGGTCGCCGCGCCCCCGACATAGGCGATGATGATCTCGAGATAGGAGACCGGCGCCGACAAGAGCTCGTAGATCGAGCCGACGAATTTCGGGAAATAGATCGCGAAGGAGGCGTTCGAGATCGACTGCGTCAAAAGCGAAAGCATCATCAGCCCCGGCACGATGAAAGCGCCGTAGCTGATGCCGTCGATCTCGGTGATGCGCGAGCCGATCGCCGAGCCGAAGACGACGAAATAGAGCGATGTCGAGATCACCGGCGAGACGATGCTTTGCAGCACCGTGCGGAACGCACGCGCCATCTCCATCCGGTAGATCGCCCACACTGCACGAAGGTTCATAGCCGCGTGGCGGTTCATGGCTCTTGCCTCAGCAGATTGACGAAGATCTCTTCGAGCGTGCTGTTCTTGGTGTCGAGGTCGTGAAACTGAATGCCTGCGGCCTCGAGATCGCGGATCAGCGAGGCGACGCCCGGCCGGTCGCTCTGGCTGTCATAGGTGTAGGTGAGTTCGTTGCCGTCCGCCGACAGCTCCAGCGCATAGCGCGACAGGCCCTCGGGCAACGCGCCGAGCGGCGCGCGCAGCTCCAGCGTCATCTGCTTGCGGCCGAGCTTGCGCATCAGCTCCGCCTTGCCTTCGACCAGGATGATCTCGCCGCGGTTGATGACGCCGACCCGGTCGGCCATCGCTTCGGCCTCCTCGATGTAATGCGTGGTCAGAATGATGGTGACGCCGTCCTCGCGCAGCCGCCTGACCATCGCCCACATGTCCTGGCGCAGCTCGACGTCGACGCCCGCCGTCGGCTCGTCGAGGAACAGCACGCGCGGTTCGTGCGACAGCGCCTTGGCAATCATCAGCCGGCGCTTCATGCCGCCCGATAGCGTGATGGCCTTGGCGTCCTTCTTGTCCCAAAGCGAGAGATCGCGCAGCACCTTCTCGACGAAAGCCTTGTCGGGCGCCTTGCCGAACAGGCCGCGGCTGTAGTTCACCGTCGCCCAGACCGTCTCGAAGGCGTCGATGGTGAGCTCCTGCGGCACCAGTCCGATCAGGCTGCGCGCCGCGCGGTAGTCCCTGCCAATATCGTGACCGTCGACGGTGACGCTGCCCGACGAGCGGTTGACGATGCCGCAGACGATCGAGATCAGCGTCGTCTTGCCGGCGCCGTTTGGCCCGAGCAGCGCGAAGATCTCGCCGCGCTCGATGTCGAGGTTGATTTCCTTCAGCGCCTTGAAACCGGTGGCATAGGTTTTCGTGACGCCGGAGATGGAGATGATGGGTGACATGCTGAAATATGGCCGGCTGGAAAACGTGACCTGATATAGGTCGGATGTCGTTTTATGCAAACCGGCAATCGACCGTGCTCCTGACAGTTCTCGACAGTCGCCGCCATTCGCGACGTCGAACGGCGCCGGCAAGCTGTCACGCGGTGCGTCTGTCCATGACCGCCCGACGCTGCGACAACGCGCCTCGCGTGACGCCGCGCCGCTTTGACCGATGCGTGTTCGAAGCCTATCCTTCAAGCCTGAATTGCAGCCGGAGCCCAGCATGGACCCGCTCATCCTGTCGCGCATCCAGTTCGGCGCGAATATCTCGTTCCATATTCTGTTTCCGGCGATCACCATTGCACTTGGCTGGGTGCTTCTCTTCTTCAAGCTCCGCTACAACGCGACCGGCGACTCGGCCTGGATGCGCGCGTATTTCACCTGGGTGAAGGTGTTCGCGCTGTCCTTCGCCATGGGTGTGGTGTCGGGCGTCACCATGAGCTTCCAGTTCGGCACCAACTGGCCGGGCTATATGGAAACGGTCGGCAACATCGCCGGGCCGCTCCTTGCCTATGAGGTGCTGACCGCCTTCTTTCTCGAGGCGGCCTTCCTCGGCATCATGCTGTTCGGCTTCCGCCGCGTCTCCAACCGCATTCACACGCTGGCGACCGTGCTGGTGGCGGGCGGCACCACGGTTTCCGCCTTCTGGATCATCGCGCTGAACTCCTGGATGCAGACACCGGCCGGCTTCGAGATGATCGACGGCAAGGCGCATGCCCTCGACTGGTGGGCGGTCATCTTCAATCCGTCCATGCCCTACCGCCTGGTCCACATGCTGCTCGCCTCCGGGCTCACGGTCTCGTTCCTGATCGCCGGCTGCTCGGCGCTGCGCTACCTTTATGGCGACCGCTCGGAATCGATGTGGAAGGCGCTGCGCACCGGCGTCTTCGCCGCCGCCATCCTGATTCCGATCCAGATCTTTGCCGGCGACCAGCACGGCTTGAACACGCTCGAGCACCAGCCGCAGAAAATCGCCGCCATGGAAGCGAACTGGAACACCGGCGCCCACGTGCCGCTGGTGCTGTTCGCGCTGCCCGACGAGGCGGCCAAGGAAAACAGGTTCGAGCTCGCCATTCCCGACGGCGCCAGCCTCATCCTGCGCCACAGCACAAGCGGCGTCGTGCCCGGCCTCAACGACTATCCGGGCAACCACCCGCCGGTCTTCCCGGTGTTCTGGGGTTTCCGCGTCATGGTCGGCACCGGCATCCTGATGCTCATCGTCTCCTGGTCGGCAGCCTTCTTCCTCATGCGTCGCCGCAGCCTGCCTAAGCCGCTGGCCCTGATCATGGTGCCGATGGCGCTCTCCGGCTGGCTGGCGACGCTGGCCGGCTGGTACACGACCGAGATCGGCCGCCAGCCCTGGCTGGTCACCGGAATATTGAAGACAGCCGATGCCGTCGGCCCGGTCGCCGGCAGCCATGTCGCGCTGACCCTGGCCGTCTATCTCATCCTCTATGTGCTGCTCTTGATCGCCTATCTCGGCGTGCTGGTGCATCTCGCGCTGAAGGCGGCCAAGGAAGGCGACACCTCGCCGTTGCCCGGCGTCATGAACGCCGCGATGTCGCAGCCGGCCGCCGGAGAGTGAACATGCAGGCGCAAGACAAGCGGTACGGTCGGTTCGATGCGGGCCTTTCTTCTGAGGTCGGCGCTGTCACTCACCTGACCGCCGGCACGGGTGCTTCAAACAGTATGGCCGTCTGTCGGACCAATCTCGGTTGGAGGAAAGAAAGATGACCTTCGACTGGCCCACCGCGCTTCCGCTGATCTTCGCCGGCCTGATGGGCCTCGCCATCCTGATCTACGTCATTCTCGACGGTTTCGATCTCGGCATCGGCATCCTGTTCGCAGGCGCCGAAGATGCCGAGCAGGACACGATGATCGCCGCGATCGGCCCATTCTGGGACGCCAACGAGACCTGGCTGGTGCTGGCGGTCGGCCTCTTGCTGGTCGCGTTCCCGATGGCGCACGGCACCATCCTCACCGCGCTCTATATCCCGGTGTTCCTGCTGCTGGTCGGCCTGATCCTGCGCGGCGTTGCCTTCGATTTCCGCGCCAAGGTGCCGGCCGGCAAGAAGCACCGCTGGAACCGGATCTTCTTTTTGGGCTCCACCATGGCCTCGCTGGCGCAGGGCTATATGCTCGGCGTCTATGTGCTCGGCCTCGATGTCGGCATTGGCGGCATGGCCTTCGGCGCGCTGGTCGCGCTCTGCCTGTCGGCGGCCTACGCCGCCATGGGCTCGGCCTGGCTGATCTACAAGACCGAGGGCGACCTGCAAGGAAAGGCGGTGCGCTGGCTGCGCGTCACGCTGGTGCTGACGGCGCTCGGCATGGTCGCGGTCTCTTTGGCCACGCCCTTCGCCAGCCCGCGCATCTTCGACAGATGGTTCCTCTGGCCGGAGATCCTCTATCTGTCGCCGCTGCCGATCGTATCGGCGCTCTTGTTCCTGTGGCTGTGGCGGCAGACGTTTCATCTGCCCAAGCCCGACGACCGGCATGCGCTGCGGCCGTTCCTGACCCTGGCCGCCATCTTCGCGCTCGGCTTCGCCGGGCTTGCCTGGTCGTTCTATCCCTATGTCGTGCCCGACAAGCTGACGATCTGGCAGGCCGCCTCGGCGCCGGAGAGCCTGGCCTTCATCCTGGTCGGCACCGTCGTCGTGCTGCCCATCATCATTTTCTATTCGTTCTACGCCTATCGCGTGTTCGGCGGCAAGGCGACGGATCTGACCTACGATTGAGCGCATAATCTCCCTCCTCGAGGGGGAGATGGCCGGCAGGCAGAGGGGGTCGGTCCGACTGGGCTCAGCCCACTTTGCTGCAGACGAGGTCGGCGCTCCACGCGCGGCGACCCCCTCTGTCGCCTTCGGCGACATCTCCCCCTCGAGGGGGGAGATCTGCGCGGCTCAGCTCTTGCTACTTGCCAGCACCAGCACCGGCTTCTCGCTGTAGAGCGCGGGAAACAGCGCTTTCAAATTCTCGATCTTCGGCAGGTCGTTGTAGACGATATAGGGGTAGGTCGGGTTCAGCGTCAGGAAATCCTGATGGTAATCCTCGGCCGGATAGAAGGTCTTGCCGGTCTCCAGCGTCGTCACGATCGGCTTCGAAAATACCTTGGCGTTGTCGAGCCGGGCGATGTAGCTCTCGGCGATCTTCTTCTGCTCGTCGTTCTCGGCGAAGATCGTCGAGCGGTACTGCGTGCCCTGGTCCGGCCCCTGGTAATTGAGCTGCGTCGGATTGTGCGCGACCGAGAAATAGACCTGCAGCAGCTGGCCATAGGTGACCTTCGACGGATCGTAGGTGATCTCGACCGATTCCGCATGGCCGGTGCGGCCGGTGCCGACGACCTCGTAGACGGCGTTCTCGGCGCTGCCGCCGGCGTAGCCGGAGACGGCCTTGCTGACGCCCTTGACGTGCTGGAACACGCCCTGCACGCCCCAGAAGCAGCCGCCGGCGAAGATCGCTTTCTCCGTGCCGCCGGCGGCCTTTTCATCCAAAACCGGCGGCGGGATCACCACCGCGTCCTCGGCCGAACGCGCCGGCGTCTGCCAGAAGGCGGCCGCGGCCGCCGTCAGCACCAGCGCTGCAAGCGGGGCCAGCGAGCGCCGCGCCGCCTTTTTATCGATGCCGTGCATGTCGGATCTCCTTGTTCGTTGTTCCACTATATACGAAGCAAGCCGTCCCAGGTTTCTCACTTTGCCGTGCGGCGGCTTCTGGCCGGCGGCGATTGTTGCCAAGAGGCCTGGGCCGCTGACTTATTGCGCCGGCGCCATCGCGTCGGCAGGCTTCATCGCATCCGCGGGCTTCATGGCATCCGTGGCGGGTTTCATCGCCTGGGACGCCATTGCATCGGGCTTCATTTTATCTGCGGGCTTCATCTCGCCGGTCGGCATCATAGCATCGGTCGCCGGCTTCATGGCTTCGGTCGCCATCGCATTGGCTGGCTTCATCGCGTCGGTCGTGTCGTCGGCGCGGGCGCCGGCAACGAACGCGGCAGCGGCAAGCGCGAAAGCCAGCGCCGGCAGCGTGAGGAATCTGGTCATGCTAGTTCTCCTTTGGTTGCGGCGCGCGGATGCGGGCCCGATGGTGCGCTGCCGCCTGCCGCGGCCCCGCCCGAAAAGAAAAGTCAGTTTGCCGCGGCGGCCAGGATCGGCCCGCCGTCCGGCGTCTGCACCAGCACTGCCGTGCTCAAGCCCCCGGGTGCCGTAGGCAGCGGCAGCGTCGTCGCCTCGCCGTTCCAGCGGCCGAGCCTCTGCAGCGAATGCACGACATTGGCATGCGGTAGCGTGCGTCCGGTGTTCTCGCCGCGCGCCACCGGCACCTCGACGACGCCGCGTGCGTAGCGCACCAGCCAGACATCGGCCGCCCCGCCGGGCGCCGTGCCGCCGCCGATGCTCACCTTGCCGTCGCCGAGCGAGAGCGCCGGACCCGAGGCGTGCGGGGTTGTCGAGATCAGCCGCTCGATCTCGCCGGGCGCCGCACCGACGGCGTCGGCGCTGCCGTTCACCACCACCTGCGGCGTGAACGGCCCGTCATGGCCGAGCGGCGGCTCGTAGGCGACCTGGCGCTGGGTGAATTCCTGCCGGCCGAAAATGTCCTTCCAGCCGAGATAGTCCCAGTAGGTGACGTTGAAGGACAGCGCCAGCACGCCCGGCCGGTCCTTGATCTTGATCAGATTGGCATTGGCCGGCGGGCAGGACGAGCAGCCCTGGCTGGTGAACAGCTCGACCACGGTAAGCGGCTCGGCGGAAGCGGCATCGAGCGTGGCGGCAAGCGCAGCAAATGCCGCGCCGGCAAGCAGGCCGATCCTTGTCTTCAATCCGGTCATGGGAAGCAGTCTCCGTAGCGGGGCGATGCTCCCATTTCGCCGCCGCGGAGGACTTCGTTACAGCTTCACCGGTTTGTGATTGAGAGGCGCCTTCCCCTTCTCCCCTTGTGGGAGAAGGTGGATCGGCGCGCAGCGCCGAGACGGATGAGGGGCGCTCCAGCGGAGTGAGACGCTCGCGAGCGCGTCTGCTAGATTCTTGTCTAGACTTAAGGCGCCACCAAGCTGGAGCACCCCTCATCCGTCGCCTTCGGCGACACCTTCTCCCACAAGGGGAGAAGGGAGGGCGCTACTGCGTCAGCACCGTCTCGGACGGGCGCTGGTTGAAGGCGCATTTGCCGGTCACATTGTAGAAGAAGTCGGCATTGGAAACCGGCGCCGGCACAGGGTTGCCGCCGTCTTCCCAGGCCTGGTAGCCGGTCTGGCCGCAGGGCACCGAGGTGAAGATGTCGACCTTCTGGCCGGTCGCGACCTCGGGCATATCGTTGGCGCTGGTGCCGATATAGAGCCGGTTCGAGGTGTTGGGATCGTTCGACTTCAGCACCTTCGGGTTGCCCGAGGGAACGTCCATTTGTAGATAGAGCTGGTCCATCTGGCTGACATCGATCACCGCGCCGGCGCCATTGGCCGGATAGAAGGTATCGGCGCAGGTCGTGACGTACTTGTTGCTGCCGCTGGTCTGGGTGATCGCCCCGCTCGGCAGATTGTTGAAACTGTCGACCGTCGAGGTCGTGCAGACCTGTTTCTGCACCACGGTCTTCGTCGATCCGTTGATAGTGCTGACGGTGGTTGTGCCGTAGCCCTTCGGGTCGCCATAGCCGTTGTAGTTATAGCTGATCGTCATCAGCGGCTTGGCCTTGGTCTGGCCGAACTGGGTGCCGTAGAGCGTCATCGTCTTGTTCCAGTAGCCCGACACCTTCGTCACCTTGAAAGTGGACTGCACCAGCGCCGGCATCTTGCGTACCGAGGAGCCGACGCCGACATCGACCGAATTGATCCTGGCGATCTGCATGAAACTGGTTGGCATCGGATAGGCCGCCGTGGCGCTGAACGTCGCCGTGCCGTCGGCGGCGACGTTGACGGCGGTGAGCGTCGCGTCGCCCAGCCCGCTATTGGCGACATAGGCCTGCTGCAAGGCCGTCTGGCGATCGGCCTTCGAGGTCGTGGTCGGCAGCGTGGTGATTGACAGGATCGCGGCATCCAGCGCCTGCTGCATGTTGCTCCTGGTCGTCACCGCCGAGGTGTAGTCGACAGAAAAGCCGACCGCGAGCAGCAGCGGGATCGCCAACAGTGCCATCATCGGCAGCATCGAGCCGCCTTGCGATCGAACGAAATCTCTTGCCGACGAGAACATGCCCCAACCCCCAACACACCGGCAATGCAACCTGCCTGCCACCAGAGGTGGAGATATGCCCAAAATGAGTGCATGAAAGTTTAAGTGGATTGAATTTTTGCGCGGAGGCGCCCTAACCTTCAAACGCTTGCGCTGCCCCTCACCTGCCTGCCGGCATCCTCTCCCCGTATGGTAACGGGGAGAGGGGCGCCCCCATCGACGATTTCGCCAATTTGGAACGCTGCAAGAAAGGTACCGAGGCGGCGGCCAGCCCCTTCTCCCCGTCACTTACGGCGAGAAGTGCCCGGCAGGGCGATGAGGGGCAGCGCCGGCCTCCGATCATTGGCCGTGTTCAGACATTGGCGAGCGTGCTTGCCTGCTCTGCTCCGATCTCCCCGGGCCCACCGCTTGCCCCTTAAACCCGCCCCTGCTAAAGCGCGCCGCATGACGACGCCCCTCGACCACATCCGCAATTTCTCCATCGTCGCCCATATCGACCATGGCAAATCCACGCTTGCCGACCGGCTGATCCAGCTCACCGGCGCGCTGGAGGAGCGCGACATGAAGGAGCAGGTGCTGGACTCCATGGACATCGAGCGCGAGCGCGGCATCACCATCAAGGCCCAGACCGTTCGGCTGAACTACCGCGCCAAAAACGGCGAGGACTACGTGTTGAACCTCATCGACACGCCCGGCCATGTCGACTTCGCCTATGAAGTTTCGCGCTCTTTGGCCGCCTGCGAGGGCTCGCTGCTGGTGGTCGACGCCTCACAAGGGGTCGAGGCGCAGACGCTCGCCAATGTCTACCAGGCGATCGACAACAACCACGAGATTGTCGTGGTGCTGAACAAGGTCGACCTGCCGGCGGCCGAGCCCGAGCGCATCCGCGAGCAGGTCGAGGAGGTGATCGGCCTCGACGCCTCCAATGCCGTGCTGATCTCGGCCAAGACCGGCCTTGGCGTGCCGGACGTGCTGGAG
This sequence comes from Mesorhizobium sp. M1A.T.Ca.IN.004.03.1.1, assembly GCF_003997555.1. Lineage (NCBI taxonomy): Bacteria > Pseudomonadati > Pseudomonadota > Alphaproteobacteria > Hyphomicrobiales > Phyllobacteriaceae > Mesorhizobium > Mesorhizobium sp. M1A.T.Ca.IN.004.03.1.1. The sequence continues at coordinate 374,369 of NZ_RZTV01000005.1, forward strand.
GCGATCGTCCACCAGTTGCCGCCGCCGCGCGAGGGCGACATTTCGGCACCCCTGAAAGCCATGCTGGTCGACAGCTGGTACGACGCCTATCTCGGCGTCATCGTGCTGGTCCGCGTCATCGACGGCGTGATGAAGAAGGGCCAGACCATCCGCATGATGGGCACGGGCGCAAAGTATCTCGTCGAGCGCACCGGCGTCTTCAAGCCGGCCCGCGTCAATGTCGACGAGCTCGGCCCCGGCGAGTTCGGCTTCTTCACCGGCTCGATCAAGGAAGTGGCCGACACCCGCGTCGGCGACACCATCACCGAGGACCGCCGCCCGACGCAAAAGGCGCTGCCCGGCTTCAAGCCGGCGCAGCCGGTGGTGTTCTGCGGCCTGTTCCCTGTCGACGCCGCCGATTTCGAGGATCTGCGCGCCGCCGTCGGCAAGCTGCGCCTCAACGACGCTTCCTTCTCCTATGAAATGGAGACCTCCGCCGCGCTCGGCTTCGGCTTCCGCTGCGGCTTCCTCGGGCTCTTGCATCTGGAGATTATCCAGGAGCGGCTGGAGCGCGAGTTCAACCTCGACCTCATCGCCACCGCGCCGTCCGTCGTCTACCGCATGAACCTCATCGACGGCACGGTGAAGGAGCTGCACAACCCGGCCGACATGCCCGACGTGGTCAAGATCGCCTCGATCGAGGAGCCGTGGATCCGCGCCACCATCCTCACCCCCGACGACTATCTCGGCGGCATCCTGAAACTCTGCCAGGACAGGCGCGGGATTCAGGCCGACCTCTCCTATGTTGGCAAGCGCGCCATGCTGACCTACGATTTGCCGCTCAACGAGGTCGTGTTCGACTTCTACGACCGGCTGAAGTCGATCTCCAAGGGCTACGCCTCCTTCGACTATCACCTGACCAACTATCGCGAGGGCGACCTGGTGAAGATGTCGATCCTGGTCAATGACGAGCCGGTCGACGCGCTGTCCATGCTGGTGCACCGCTCGGCCGCCGAAAAGCGCGGCCGCGCCATGTGCGAGAAGCTGAAGGAGCTGATCCCGCAGCATTTGTTCAAGATCCCGATCCAGGCGGCCATCGGCGGCCGCATCATCGCACGCGAGACCGTCTCTGCGCTCAGAAAGGACGTCACCGCCAAATGCTACGGCGGCGACGTGACCCGCAAGCGCAAGCTGCTCGACAAGCAGAAAGAGGGCAAGAAGCGGATGAGGCAGTTTGGGAAGGTGGATATCCCGCAGGAGGCGTTTATCCAGGCGCTGAAGATGGGGGATTGAGAAGCCGATTTTGAATCTAAACTTCAAGCCATTGATCGGGGACTAACTTTTCGCCCCCTCTCCATCGGGCGACAACTGCATCCTGGAACCATGCCTCTGCCTCATCGGCGTGATCAATGACAATCGTCTGAAACTTACTTTCAGCTGTTCGTTGCTGAATGAAACGAAAGAGACGGCGCACTGCGATCCGATCATCGTCTTCGATATCATTATCGCTGGTTTGCAGCTCACTCGGCGGATAATGAGCCTTGGACGGTTGATCGAAGATAACAAATGCAGGAACTGGCCTGTTGCGCTCGCGAAATATGCGGTGAAGAGCCATGTGCGTTAAAACGTGGCAACCTACCCAATTATCACCACTGCCCATATTTTCTAGCCGGATGCTTCCATGCGTTCTCGTTTCTGCAACGACCGTCAGTCGTCTTAAGTCTAACCGAGTCCGCCCATCAGCGTGTTCAAGTTCCAAATCACGAGCATATTCCGTCATATAGTCGGATAGGACGTATTCGACATTTGAGAGCCTATCTTCATAGTTATCGCCGGATAATTCGGACATCAATTGCTCAACCCTACGCTTCATTGCGCCGAGGCGCACTCGTTGCTCGCTCTCTTCCGCGGGCGCCTTGCTTTCCAGAAACGCGCTTATTCGTCCCTGCACTCTAGACCGCTTAACCGCGTCTTCTTGCTGGATCCGGTAAAGCTCGTTCTGCCTTACAACAGCGTTCAGCTGACTCTGGTTCTCGCGTATTCGCCGACTAACGTCCTCTAGCTGAGTCTCCAGTTCAACGATGTACGACTGCAGCCTGGGATTTTGGGACCGAAGGGATGTTAGCCTGTCACCCACCTCAGAGACTTCTGTGCGCAGTTGCTCAAGAAGAATTCTTGGGGAATCGATATAAGAGTCACATAGAGGGCATTGATGACCCCCAACGCTCAGGTCCGGAAATATGTTTAGCGCCTCCAGCCTTGACCTTTGTTCGAATAGCTCGCCCTCGTAGGCGTCCCTGTTTGAACCAAAGACGCGGGCTTCATCCACACGATCCTTGAGTTCTGAATACGCTGACCTGAGGGAATCTCGATCGGCGAAAAGCTCGCCAATTTCCCCATCAACATCAACATAGTCGCCAGTTGAAGGGAGCGGCGATGCAAGGGCGCCTCGCAAAGCTAAAATCACCTCATCCACCGAAGCCGGCCTTACATCGAGCGGAACAAGCCCCACCTGCCTCGCCTCTGCCAATATAGAACTAGCGCGGGTTGCTGTAGCTCTCTCCCAAGAGACTTCGGCTTCCAGCTGCCGCTCTAAAAGTCGAATATCCCGACGAAGTTGGGAAAGCTCATTTTGCTTAAGCAATTCGGAAGTGGTTACCGCTCCCAGAAGGTATGGCAAAGTGTCTCTAATCGCTTGGGCTACAAACCCGTCTTCCTGATTGAAAAAGAGCTGATTTTTATTATCGATCAGACTCTGGTCCTGATAGCAAAATATACGAGAATGAGCGAAATTTGCTGCCAAGGGTGGACGTGTGCTGTCCAACCCGGGTACGTGCAAATTTTCTTCGATTCCAACATACCGGGTGAGCAGGTCCCTTATGCCGTCGAGGTCGCAGTTCTTGACGAGACGTTCACTAGGTGGAATCTCCACTTGGGCACCAATTTGAATATAAATGTTTGAGTTGGTTGCTCGCCCTCGATCAGGGTTCTGACGAGCAATAAAGATTTTCTCGCCGGAGCAATCCAGTAACACGCCATACCAGCTCACTTTTCGACGTATCACACCATCTGGAACGTGACACTCACCGGAGCCAAGGCAATAATCAACAATATGAATGATTGCAGATTTTCCGGTCTTGGACTCGCCAGTTATTATATTCATCCGGTCGAGGAAGAAGCTAAGAAAGCGGACTTCGCCTCGGTGGCCGTAGAGAACCAATTTTTCAAGAGTAATCTTCAAAGACGTACTCCCAGAGCGGTGAAGACGGTTGGTGCGGTTCCTGAACTAGCCAACCAGCGACCGACAAAATGAGCCTTCTTGCAGCAGTTTGAGACTTCGGCGGATGGTGTGGATTTCTCGAAGTTCACGAAGACCTTGTCCGCTACAACCAATTCTATCCGCGCTTCGTCGACGATCTGTGCGAGGCCCGTTGTCGTGATTAATAGGAGGCCTTCCTTCGTTGCCAAGGCTAGATCAGCGAGACGGCGCGAAAGGTGCGTCGTCAGTTCCGCATTCCTCTCCGACCAGTTGATTAGTCGCGTGACGACCGTAGACGGAAGGCGTGCCCGCGTTTCGCTGTGAAGGACGAGTGGCAATATCAAGTAGGAATATAGAAAGGGAATCCCTTTTTCGACTCTGATTGGTAACCCGCCACAGCCCTAGCAATTAAGACTCCCGAAAAAGCCGGGTTTAATAGGCGTCGTTCTTCTATTGTGGTAGCGCGAAGTGTCATTTGGACTTGAAATATGTTGAGAAATCTGGATGCCAACCCACCTTCACGGCATCCGCAAGCGCGTGAAACGAGCCTCCGGTCAAGAATTGCGCACTAGCCCCTTTGAGGGGTGTCTCCTGAACCTCCGCCCAACCTAACAAGCCTCGCCCACATTTGCGCTTCTCGTCTTCGTCGGCAGCGGCCCCCAACTCATCCATCACAATGGCACATTGGGTTCCCCAGCGCGCTTGCAGATCGTTGTCATAGCGAGTCAATTCAGCGGGATCAATTTTGGCCTCTCGGAGCCACTTTGAGCGTTGCGCACTGGCTTTCAAGAACGCCTTCTGCGCATTTTTGATGCGGGCAACGCCAGCCTTGACGCATCGTATCTGTTCAACAAAAGTATAGCCGTCCAAACCAGAAAGGTCACCTTCAGGATCATCAATATCAATATGCAGCACCGACGCCTTATATTTTTCTCGTAGGTAAGCGATTTTTCCGTCAACCGCGATTAATGAAATCACCGGTCCTTTACCGGAGCTAAGCCCAATAGAAACTTGCTCTAACCACCACCCCTCTAATTCCTGGCGAAATTCCGGCAATTGTTGACGCTCGCAAGCAGGATACAGGCTAGCTTCGATCTCGGCGGTCAGTCCGGCCAAATTGACTGTATTCGGCACCACGAAAATGGAACGGAGAAAAGCTGCCTGACTTTCGTCATCCAACGCGGCAAATAAACTACGGTCCTCCTCCGTCGCTTTATTTTCGGACGACAGAGCAATTTCACGCAACTTTACCAACGCTGCGTCGACGTCACGTGCTGATTCGTCGGGGCAGAGGTGTGCAAGCGCGGAGTCGTTTGGGACAGTTGCGTTCGTGACTAGGCAGAAGTCGACCCTAGTTAGCTCGACAATTCCGCCGGAGAATAGCCGCACCCAATTGCCCAAGGTTCGCCAAAAAGCTTTCGAGAAATCTGAAATTTCGCCTTCTGTTTGAGTCACGTGCTTTAGCTGATCGGCAGAAATTACGTTGCCATTATCAATTACCGCGACATCGTCATACTTCTCGATTGCGATTGCACCGGTAGGATCGCGGCGCATGCGTTCGAGTGCCCTATGAAGAGCGTAGCGCAGCTGGAATAGATAGCCCGCCGCCTGCCCCGGTGCCTCAGATTTGTTGTGTGATGGTTTGACCGTCATTGCTCCCCCGCCCTACGAATACGCGAGTTTCGGGAATCTTCAAATGCTAATGGGGCGTTGGCAAAGTCTAACACCATCCTGCGCAGTTCTGTGACTTGGCAGCTAGGGGGCAGGCCGATTCTCAGGTCCAGGGTTCCAGATTTCTTATAGGCAGCTTTGAGAGCGCCCGGCCGTGAAGTATTCTGGTCTGGCTCGGGGAGACATCGCATGCGCTCCACCTCGGACACTGTCGCCGCGATCGGCCTCGCCGTCGGCGGCGCGTTGGGCATGGCAGGCGCCTTCGTTGCAAGCGACGCGCTGCGCGAGACGCTGTGGACCATCGATGGCGTGGGGGTCGTCGTCGCGGCGGCGTTGCTGACGATGAAATACCAGGGGCTGGGCAATGATCTCGTCGCGGCCGGCTTTCTCACTTTCCTCGCCGGCGAAAGCCTCCTTCTGGCCGGCAATGCGGCGGGCCTGCAGGCGAGCGTTCCGTTCTATGTCGGCGGCATTGCGCTGTGGGAGGCGGGGCTCACCATGGTCAGCGCGCCAAAAACCTTCGCGCTCACCGCTTTCGTCGCGGCCGTGCTCTTCGTCGTCTCGGCCCTGATGATCCTCTGGGGCGCGCCGCTTCTGCCCACCTCGGCGCCTTTGCCCGCCGCCGGCTATCCGTTCCTGGTCCTCACCTTTATCGGCTGGATCTGGACGCTGCTCAAATCGGAACGGTGAGCGGGCGAAAAATGGCCGCGCCGCTTGAAATCCGCAACAGCGCCTCCGGCAAGATCCTGCCCGCGGTGGGACCGTTCCTGATCGGCGGCATTTTTGGCTTCGGCGCCCTGCAGGGCCTGGGCTCGGGGGCGTCCGGCGGCCATGTGCTGTGGATCGCGCTGCTCGGCGTCGCCTTCCTGGCGCTTGGCGTCTTCATTTCGCGCGGCGCCTTCGACAATTCGGTCAAGGTCACGCTTGATCAGCGCGGTTTTCGCGATACTCGCGCCGGCGACGTGCTGGTGCCGTGGAACAAGGTGCGGAGCGTGCGCCTCGCCTCCGGCGGCAAGGGTGCGGCGATGCTCAATTTCGAGCTCACCGAGGAGCCGCCCGACGCGATCAAATACGCCGCCGCCAATGCCTTCGGCCTGATGCCCTTCGGCAAGACCACCGTGCACATGGAGATCTCCTCGCTCGACATCCACGACCAGGACTTGATCGCGGCGGTGAAGACATTCGCGCCGCACGTGGTGGTGAGGCGCTGATCTCCTCCCTCGAGGGGGAGATGTCGTCAAAGGCGACAGAGGGGGTCGCCGCGCGTGGAGCGCCGACGTCGTGCGGCACGAGATGAGGTCGGCGTTCTACGCGCAAGGACCCCCTCTGACCGCTTCGCGACCATCTCCCCCTCGAGGGGGGAGATTACCGGTGCTTCCCGTGCTCTACTCCCATCGGGGACCTCGCCATGATTCGCGCTCTGCTCGCCGCTCTTCTCCTCACCGCGCCGGCCTTCGCCGCCGACATGTCGGTCTTTGTCCGCAACCAGCGCTCCGACGGCGTCGCGCTGGAACTGTTCAGCCGCGACAGCGAAAAGGTCTGGCCGGGCGGCGACAAGGTTTTTCTCATCCGCCCGCAGGCGCGCAAATCCGTGCCGATCTCCTGCGAGCCCGGCGAGCACATCTGCTGGGGCGCCTGGGTGGTCGGCGACGATTCCGTCATCGCCGGCGTCGGCCCCGACAACGACCAGCCCTGCGACAATTGCTGCTTCATCTGCGTGGAGCATTCGACCGAGACGGTGGATCTGGCGGAGTAGGGCCCCCCTTCTCCCCTTGTGGGAGAAGGTGGCTCGGCGCGCAGCGCCGAGACGGATGAGGGGTGTTGGACGGAGTGCGATGTTGGAGAATTGGACGAAATGAGGCCGAGTCTTCCGCCATGCCGCATCAGCCTGTAGCTCCAACCAAACGGGATTTCGCTCGTCGGATGCGGCGCGAGTCGACAGAAGCGGAGGGTCGTCTGTGGCAGGAGTTGCGCGGCCGGCGTCTCGACAAGATCAAGTTCCGCCGGCAGGTGCCAGTGGGTAGATTCGTCGCCGACTTCGTTTGCGCCGAGGCTCGGCTTATCATCGAAATCGATGGCAGTCAGCATGCGGACTCGCCCCACGACCAGGAGCGCGACGCCGAATTGAAGGCGAAGGGATTTCGCGTGTTGAGGTTCTGGAATGACGACGTTCTGAAGGACCTCGATGCTGTCTGCGATACCATCATTGCCTATGTGCGGGACGAAGATCTGCAGCCTTGGCGATGATGCCGATGGGCGTATTTGCCAAGCTGGAGCACCCCTCATCCGTCTCGGCGCTGCGCGCCGATCCACCTTCTCCCACAGGGGGAGAAGGGAGCTTGCCCCTCCCTTGGCCCATCGCACCCGCCTTTATCCGCCGGCCCGTATCGGCTAAGGGGGCAAGCACCAAACCTCTTGCCCGGACTTGCCACCGCCAAATGACCGCCAAGCCAAAACCGCTCTTCCTCGGCATCGACACCGGCGGCACCTATACCGATGCCGTGCTGTGGTCGGAGGAGGGCGGGCCCCTGGACAACCCCAGCAAGGGCAAGGTGCTGGCCAAGGCCAAGGCGCTGACCACGCGCCACGACCTCGCCGTCGGCATTTCCGGCGCGGTCGACGCGGTGCTGGAAAAATCCGGTACCGACCCGGCCGCGATCAAGCTGGTGTCGATGTCGACCACGCTTGCCACCAACGCGCTGGTCGAGGGCCAGGGCGGGCGCGTGGCGCTGGTGATGATCGGCTTTGCCGAGGCCGACCTTGCCCGCGACGGGCTGAAGACGGCTCTCGGCAGCGACCCGGTGGTGTTCTGCCCCGGCGGCCACGACGTGCACGGCAATGCCGCCAAGCTCGATCTTTCCGGCCTCGAGGCGGCGTTGCCGGAGCTTGGGGGTTCGGTGTCGGGTTTCGCCGTCTGCGCCTATTTCGCCACCCGCAATCCGGCGCATGAGCTCGCCGCGCGCGACCTGATCCGCGAAAAAACCGGCCTGCCGGTCACCGCCAGCCACGAGCTTTCGGCCAAGCTCGGCGGTCCGCGCCGCGCGCTCACCACTTTGCTCAACGCCCGGCTGATCTCGATGATCGACCGGCTGGTCGCGGCGACCGAAGGCTTTCTTGGCCGGCGCGGCATCGCCGCACCTCTGATGGTGGTGCGCGGCGACGGCGCGCTGGTGTCGGCGGCCTTCGCCCGCCAGCGGCCGATCGAGACGATCCTCTCCGGCCCGGCGGCCAGCCTGGTCGGCGCCCGCCACATGACCGGGCTGGACGACGCCATGGTCTCCGACATCGGCGGCACCACCACCGACGTCGCCGTGCTCGATAGCGGCCGGCCGCGGCTCGATCCGGAAGGCGCCACCGTCGGCGGCTTCCGTACCATGGTCGAAGCCGTCGCCATGCGCACCTTCGGCCTCGGCGGCGACTCCGAAGTAGCGCTGCAGGACGGCGCGCTCGACCCGAAGATCCTGCTCGGGCCGCGCCGCCTGGTGCCGCTGGCGCTGGCCGGCTTGGCGCATGGCGAGGCGGTCACCGCCGAGCTGGAGCGGCAGCTGCGCGCGCCCAATCCCGGCCGCATGGACGGGCGTTTTGCCGTGCGCACCGGCGTGCCGGATCGCCTCGCCGCCGGCCTCACCGCGCCGGAAGCGAAACTCTACGAGGCGATCGGCGCCACCCCGCTGGCGCTTGACCGGCTGCTCAGCTCCAACGCCCAGAACGCTACGCTGAACCGGCTGGTGGCGCGCGGCCTGGTGCACATTTGCGGCTTCACGCCGTCCGACGCCGCCCATGTGCTCGGCAAGCAGTCGAACTGGGATCCCGCCGCCGCCCGTCTCGGCGCCGAGCTGTTTTCCCGCCGCCGCGACGGCCGCGGCCAGGCGATCGCCGCGACGCCGGAAGCGCTCGCCCAGCGCGTGCTCGTCACGCTGACGCGCTGGTCGGCCGAATATATTCTCGAAACCGCCTTCGCCGAGGACGGGCTGGACGGCGCCGCGACCGTCGCGCACGCGCTGGTGCAGCGCGCCGTCGATGCGCATCCCGGCATCGCCCGCTTCAGCGTCGCGCTCGACCGGCCGGTGATCGGCCTCGGCGCCTCGGCGCCGCTGCATTACGCCGGCCTGCCGCCGCTGATCGGCAATGGCTGCATCGTGCCGGAGGACACCGACGTCGCCAACGCGCTCGGCGCCGTCGTCGGCCAGGTGCGGGTCTCAGCCGAAGCCCGCGTCAGCCAGCCCAGGGAAGGGCTTTTCCGGCTCGCCTCGGGGCAGACGGTGCGCGACTTCACCGAGGAGGAGAAGGCGATCGCCGCGGCTGAAGCCGACGTGCGGGCGATCGTCGCCGAGCGCGCGAAGAATGCCGGCACCGACAGCGCCGAAATCGACGTTTCCACCGAATTCAAGGTCTCGACGGTCGAGAACCAGCGCATGTTCATCGAGGCGCATGTGGTGGCGGTGGCCTCTGGGCGCCCAAGGATTGCGGTGTGAGCGCGCCTTCCCCCTTCTCCCCTTGTGGGAGAAGGTGTCGCCGGAGGCGACGGATGAGGGGTGCTCCAGGGAACACCAGCGCCGCACTCCGCTGGAACACCCCTCATCCGTCTCGGCGCTTGCGCGCCGATCCACCTTCTCCCACAAGGGGGAGAAGGGAAACCGCGCCGCACCTTCACCCTAAGCCGAATTGACCCCCGCCCCCCAACATGCCAAAGGCCCGGCAAAGCCTGATGTCTGGAGACGTGCTGATGACCGACCGCATCGAGATCGCCGGGTTGCAGATTGCCCGGGAGCTCCATGACTTCGTCGCCGAGGAGGCAGCAGTCGGCACCGGCATCGATCCGGAAAAGTTCTGGGAAGGCTTTTCCGCCATCGTCCACGACCTCGCGCCGAAGAACCGCGCGCTGCTCGCCAAGCGCGACGCCATGCAGGAGAAGCTGGACGACTGGTACCGCGCCAACGGCGCGCCGGTCGACATGGAGGTGTACAGAACTTTCCTCGAGGAGATCGGCTATCTGGTGCCGGAAGGTCCGGCCTTCAGCGTCTCGACCGAAAACGTCGACCCGGAGATCGCGGTCGTCGCCGGGCCGCAGCTGGTCGTGCCGGTGATGAACGCGCGCTATGCGCTCAATGCCGCCAATGCGCGCTGGGGCTCGCTTTATGACGCGCTCTACGGCACCGACGCCATTCCCGAGACGGGAGGCGCCGAAAGGGGCAAAGCGTTCAATCCCACGCGCGGCGCCAAGGTGATCGCCTGGGTCAGGGACTTCCTCGACCAGTCCGTGCCGCTCACCACCGGCAAATGGGCCGGCATCAACGGGCTCTCGGTGGCGAACGGCGCGCTGAAGGTCGGCGAAGGCGCCGGCGCCACCACGCTTGCCGACCCGAAGCAGTTCGCCGGCTACCGCGGCGACGCCGCCACGCCGGAAGCCGTGCTTTTGGTAAAGAACGGCCTGCATATCGAGATCGTCGTCGATCATGCCAGTCAGATCGGCAAGACCGATGCGGCCGGCATTGCCGACGTCGTCCTCGAGGCCGCCTTGACCACCATTCAGGATTGCGAGGATTCGGTCGCCGCCGTCGATGCCGAGGACAAGGTCGTCGTCTATCGCAACTGGCTCGGGCTGATGAAGGGCGACCTGGCGGAAGAGATCACCAAGGCCGGCAAGAGCTTTGTCCGCAAGCTCAATCCGGACCGCCGCTACACGGCGCCGAATGGCGGCCAGCTGCTGCTGCCCGGACGCTCGCTGATGCTGGTGCGGAATGTCGGCCACCTGATGACCAATCCGGCGATCCTCGACCGCGACGGCAACGAGGTGCCGGAAGGCATCATGGACGCGGCGCTCACCGCGCTGATCGCGCTGCACGATGTCGGCGACAACGGCCGCCGTGCCAACTCCCGCGCCGGCTCGATGTATGTGGTGAAGCCCAAGATGCACGGGCCGGAGGAAGTCGGCTTCGCCGTGCAAATCTTCGATCGCGTCGAGGCCCTGCTCGGCATGGCCAAGAACACCATCAAGATGGGCATCATGGACGAGGAGCGGCGGACCACCGTCAACCTCAAGGAAGCGATCCGCGCCGCAAGAGAGCGCGTCGTCTTCATCAACACCGGCTTCCTCGACCGCACCGGCGACGAGATCCACACCTCGATGGAAGCCGGCCCGATGATCCGCAAGGGCGACATGAAGCAGGCGGCCTGGATTTCCGCCTATGAGGCGTGGAACGTCGACACCGGCCTGGAATGCGGCCTCGCCGGCCACGCCCAGATCGGCAAGGGCATGTGGGCGATGCCGGATTTGATGGCGGCGATGCTCGAGCAAAAAATCGCGCACCCCAAGGCCGGCGCCAACACCGCCTGGGTGCCCTCGCCGACCGCCGCGACGCTGCACGCCACCCACTATCATAAAGTGGATGTGCACGCCGTGCAGGCGGCGCTGAGGAGCCGGCCGAAGGCCAGGCTCGACGACATCCTGTCGGTGCCCGTGGCGGTGCGGCCGAACTGGACCCCGGACGAGATCCAGCGCGAGCTCGACAACAACGCGCAAGGCATTCTCGGCTATGTCGTGCGCTGGATCGATCAGGGTGTCGGCTGCTCGAAAGTGCCCGATATCAACGATGTCGGCCTGATGGAAGACCGCGCCACACTGCGCATTTCCTCGCAGCACATCGCCAACTGGCTGCGCCACAAGGTGTGCTCGGAGATCCAGGTCCGGGATTCGCTGCAGCGCATGGCGGCGATCGTCGATCGCCAGAATGTCGGCGACCCGTTCTACCGGCCGATGGCGCCGGATTTCGACAAGTCGATCGCCTTCCAGGCCGCCTGCGACCTGGTATTCAAGGGGACCGTTCAGCCCAACGGCTACACCGAGCCGGTGCTGCATGCGCGCAGGCTGGAGCTGAAGGCGAAGGACCGGGCGGGGTAGCGCCGGAAATCCGCGCCAGGGACCTTACGCCGCCTGCGCCATGCGCTCCGCGCTCATGCGGTAGGAGATCGCCTCGGCGAGATGGATGCGGCCGACGGTTTCGCTGGCGTCGAGATCGGCGAGCGTCCGCGCGACCTTCAGCACGCGGTGATAGGCTCGCGCCGAGAAGGCGAGCTTTTCGCTGGCGTCCTTGAGCAGCGTCAGCCCGGCGGCGTCGGGCCTGGCGATCGCCTCGATGACCGAAGGCGGGCAGTGCGCGTTGGTGGTGGCCGCCGCACCCAGCCTTTCCAGCCGCTCGCGCTGCATGGCCCGGGCGCGCGCCACGCGCTGCGCCACCGCGGCGCTGGTCTCGGCCTTGTCCGGCCGGATCAGGTCGCTTGCCGAGACCGCCGGCACCTCGATCCTGAGATCGATGCGGTCGAGCAGCGGGCCGGAAATGCGCGCCTGGTATTCGGTGCGGCAGCGCTCGCCGCGCAGGCAGCGATAGCCGGGCTCGCCCGACATGCCGCAGCGGCACGGGTTCATCGCCGCCACCAGCTGGATGCGCGCCGGATAGGTGACGCGGTGGTTGGCGCGCGCGATCACGCAGTCGCCGTTCTCCAGCGGCTGGCGCAGCGCGTCCAACGTCTGCGGCGTGAATTCCGGGAACTCGTCGAGGAACAGCACGCCGTGATGCGCAAGCGACACTTCGCCCGGCCGCACGCGCAAGCCGCCGCCCACCATCGCCGCCATCGACGCCGAATGATGTGGCGCGCGGAACGGCCGTCGGTCTGTCAGCTTGCCTTCGCCGAGCTCGCCCGCCACCGACGCGATCATCGAGACTTCGAGCAGCTCCTTCGGCGCCAGCGGCGGCAGGATCGAGGGCAGCCTTTGCGCCAGCATCGACTTGCCCGAGCCCGGCGGTCCGACCATCAGGAGATTGTGCCCGCCCCCCGCCGCCACTTCCAGCGCCCGCTTGGCGGTTTCCTGGCCCTTGATGTCGGCAAGGTCCGGCAGATCGCGCGCGGCGACCTGGATGCCGGCCTCGGGACGCGACAGCACCTGGGTGCCGCGAAAATGGTTGGCGATGGCGATCAGGCTGCGCGGCGCCAGGATATCGAAATCCTTGCCGGCCCAGGCTGCCTCCGGCCCGCAGGCGAACGGACAGATCAGCCCTTTGCCTTCGGCGTTGGCGCCGATCGCCGCCGGCAGCGCGCCGGCGACAGCGGCGATGGTGCCGTCGAGCGACAATTCGCCGAGCACGACATAGCTGGCCAGCATATCGCCAGGAATGGCGCCGAGCGCGGCCATCAATCCGAGCGCGATCGGCAGATCGTAATGGCTGCCTTCCTTGGGCAGGTCCGCCGGCGCGAGATTCACCGTCACCTTCTTCGACGGCATCGACAGGCCGGAGGCATGAAGCGCGGCCTGCACGCGTTCCCGGCTCTCTGCCACCGCCTTGTCCGGCAAACCGACGATCTGCATGCCGACCTTGCCCGGCGCGATCATCACCTGGACATCGACCGGCACGGCCTCGATGCCCTGGAAAGCCACCGTGCGAACCCGCGCTACCATCTTGTCTCAAGCCCCCGGAACCGGCTCGCTCGCCGGTCCTGCGATCAGGCCGCGAGCGAGTTTGGTTTAGACAACCACAGATTTGCGGCTTAAGCAAGAACATTACGGGAACATACGGTCCCGCCCACCGGGCAGCTGAGGGGCGCTAGTTCCGCTTCCCTTCCACGCAGTCCCAGAACAGGGCAGCAATGTCCGCGCCGCCGAAGCGCCGCACCTCGCGCACGCCGGTCGGCGAGGTGACGTTGATCTCGGTCATGTAGTCGCCGATGACATCGATGCCGACGAGGATGAAGCCGCGTTCCCTGAGCGCTGGCCCGATGCGGGCGCAGATCTCGCGTTCGCGCTCCGTGAGCTCGGTCTTCTCGGCGCGGCCGCCGACATGCATGTTGGAGCGCGAATCGTGCTCGGCCGGCACGCGGTTGATGGCGCCCACCGGCTCGCCGTCGATCAGGATGATGCGCTTGTCGCCCTTACGCACGTCCTTGAGATAGCGCTGCACGATATAGGGCTCGCGGAACAGCTGGCCGAACATTTCGAGCAGCGAGGCGAGGTTGCGGTCGGCCTCGTGCAGATGGAAGATGCCCGCCCCGCCATTGCCGTAGAGCGGCTTGACGATGATGTCGCCGAACTCCTTGCGGAAGGCGGCCACCTCCTGCGGATCCTTGGTGATCAGCGTCTCCGGCATCAGGTCCGGGAATTCGGTGACGAAGATCTTTTCCGGGCTGTTGCGCACCCAGGCCGGGTCGTTGACCACCAGCGTCTTCGGATGGATGCGTTCCAAAATGTGGGTTGTGGTGATGTAGTTCATGTCGAAGGGCGGGTCCTGCCTGAGCAGCACCACGTCCATCTCCGACAGATCGGTGCGCACCGGCTCGCCCAGAGAATAATGACTGCCCTTCTCGTCGCGCACCTGCATCTCCTCGGCGCGCGCGAACACCTTGCCGCCCCGCATCGACAGCCGGTCGGGTGTGTAGTGGAAAAGCTGGTGGCCGCGCCGCTGCGCTTCCAACGACAGCGCGAACGTGGTGTCGCCGGCGATCGACACCGTCGAGACATGGTCCATCTGGACGGCGATTTTCAACGGCATCTCGGGTCTCCGGCAATCTCTGTCGCCGATATAGGGAAATCGGCGGCATCTGCCAATCGGCCCGAGATTATCGGTCGAAGACCAGCCGGGAATAGCCGACGAAGGACAGCGCCATCGCGACCAGCGAGGCGACCGTCAGCGCCGCCAGCGGCGGCAGGGAGGGCAGCGCGAACAGAAGGGCACAATAGACGAGATAATTCACGATGCTGGTGGCGACGCCGACCCCGCCGTAACGCGCGCCCTCCTGCGCGATGCCTCGGCTCGACGGCGCAAAGGTCAAATGCCGGTTGATCTGCCAGGTGACGGTGAGCGCGAAGCCGATCGACAGCACGCGTGCCTCCAGCGGCCCGAGCGGCGTGACGGAAAGCAGCAGCCAGAGCGCGGCCGCATCGGCAACGAAGCCGATGCCGCCGGCAAGCACGAAGCGGGCAAGCCGGACCATCAGGCGGCTCGCGAGGGCTTGCCCGGCTCCCTCGTCGGGGAGGCCTCGCCGTTGAAGCCCGCGCGCCGCTCGATGCGGCCGGCAGGGATGGAAAGATAGAAGATGCGCTTCTGTTCGGCCCGGCCGCGCGACACCGAATCGAGGATCAGCCCGGTGACCATCGCCAGCATGGACAAGAGGAGCAGGCCAACGGACAGCACCCAGGTCGGCATGCGCGGAACAAGTCCTGTCTCGGCGAACTCGATCAGCACCGGGATCATCAGCCCGATGCTGGCCGCCAGGAAGAACAGGGCAAACGTGCCGAAGAAACGCAGCGGCTGCGTCTCCTTCACCAACATGGCGAACATCCACAGGATCCTGGCGCCGTCTCTGAACGTCGACAGCTTCGACGATGAGCCTTCCGGGCGGCGGCCGTAGTCGAGCGCCATCTCGTTCACTGGCAGCTTGAGCTGCGAGGCATGGACCGACATCTCGGTCTCGATCTCGAAGCCGCCGGAAACCGCCGGGAAGCTCTTGACGAAGCGCCGCGAAAAGACCCGGTAGCCGGAAAAGATATCGGTGAAATCGGCGCCGAACAGGCCCTTGTAGAGCCGGTTGAAGATGCGGTTGCCGAAGGCGTGGCCGGAGCGGCCGGCGTCGTCGGTGACGCCCCGCCGGGTGCCCACCACCATGTCCGAGCGCTCGGTCAAGAGTGTGTTGATCAGCTGCGGCGCATCTTCCGGCGCGTAGGTACCGTCGCCGTCCGCCATCACATAGATGTCGGCGTCGATGTCGGCGAACATGCGGCGCACGACATTGCCCTTGCCCTGACGCGGTTCGCGCACGACGACCGCGCCGGCCGCCCGAGCCCTGAGCGCGGTCAGGTCCTTCGAATTGTTGTCGTAGACATAGATCGTCGCGGAGGACAGCGTCTCGCGGAAGCGCCGCACGACCTCACCGATCGTCAGCTCCTCATTGTAGCAGGGCAGGAGCACGGCGATCGCCGGCTCGTTGCGGACCTCGTGCGGCATGCCTATCTCCGGTGCCCGGGCCCAGCCGACCAGCCGCGCCAATGCCGGTCCCAATGCCGGCGTCTCCGGGCCGCTATACTATTTATTGAAGCTGTTAATGCCCGGTTTAAGCCTCCATCGCCAAAGACCCTGGACCGCCAGGCATGGCGCCAAGGCCCATTTTCGCGATCTTCAGAAAATCGATTTTCCGATACCTTTCCTAAACGCTTTGCTGCCAGTCTGGTTACAAATTCCCCCGTCAGAACAGGGACATGATGCAAACGACGTTTGGCACCGGGCAGCCAGGCAGGGAAAACGCGGATCTGGCCTTCACCGATCCGCTGACCGGACTTGGCAACCATCGTCGCTTTTACGACAAGGTCGATCGCCTGATCAGCGACCGCGCCGACGATCCCGCGCCCTTCACCGTTGGCATCCTCGATCTCGATGGCTTCAAGCCGATCAACGACCTGTTCGGCCACAAGGCCGGCGACGACATCCTGATCCAGGTGGCTATGCGCTTGCGTGCCTCGATGGATGGCTACTCCACCGTCTGTCGCATCGGCGCCGACGAGTTCGCCTTCCTCTACCCGATGGTGTTCAGCGAGGAGCAGGCCGCCGAAAAATCGCGCATGCTGATCGAGATCCTGTCGGCGCCCTATGATGTCGGCGAGCGCACCGCCAGATTGTCGGCTTCGGTCGGCTGCTCGCTGTTCTATTCCGGCGACGAGACCACAGAGATCCTGATCAACAAGGCCGAGACCGCGCTCTACCACGCCAAGCGCTCGGGCCGCGGCCGCGTCGTCGTCTACACCCGCGAGATGGAGGAGGCCGCCAAGCGCGTCACCCGCATCGAGCAGGCGCTGCGCCGCGCCGTCTCGGCCGGCGAGGTCGAGCCGCATTTCCAGCCGATCGTCGACCTCACCAGTCGCCGCACCATCGGCTTCGAGACGCTGGCTCGCTGGACCGATCGCGATCTCGGCATGGTGCCGCCGAGCGTGTTCATTCCCATCGCCGAGGAGCGCGGCATCATCGGCCCGCTGTCGCAGCTGGTGCTGCGCAAGGCGACCGAGGCGGCGCGCAACTGGCCGAAGGACCTGTTTTTGTCCTTCAACCTGTCGCCGTCGCAGCTTGTCGACCAGAACACCGGCCTGCATATCCTGGCGATCCTCGACCGCACCGGCTTCGATCCGCGCCGGCTGGAGATCGAGATCACCGAAACCGGCCTGATGACCGACCCGGCTTCGGCCGAGAAGATCGTCGAGGATCTGCGCCGCGTCGGCATCCGCGTCTCGCTCGACGATTTCGGCACCGGCCAGTCGTCGCTCGGACGCCTGCGCGAATTCCATTTCGACAAGCTGAAGATCGATCGCGCCTTCGTTTCCTCGATCCTCGAAGACCGCCCCTCGGAACACATCATCCGTGCAATTCTCGCCATGTGCGAAGGACTCGGCATGGACGTTGTGGCCGAAGGCATAGAGGAGGAAGCGCAGGCCGACCGCCTCGTCCAGTTCGGCTGCGCGGGTGGCCAGGGGTATCTGTTCGGCAAGCCCGTCGATGCCGACGCCACGCTTGGCTATCTGCGCGATTCCTATCGCGGCGCGCTGCGCGCCAAGGCGATCTGATCGACCAACCTGCGATCCAAGCCGACCCGTCTGCGCCTCACGGAAGCGCGGCTGCTATTTTGTCAGACATATTGCCGCCGAAATCGCCTTTTCACCCTTGCTCCCGGGGCCGGCATGGCTAGGATGCGCGCCGGCCAAAGGGAGACAGAAATCATGATGCCATCGGCGCGTTTCGCCGACCTCGACGGCGCCTCGGTGTTGATCACCGGCGGCGGTTCCGGCATCGGCGCGGCGCTGACCGAGGGCTTCATGCGGCAAGGCGCCAAGGTCGCCTTCATCGACATCGCCGACAAGCCCAGCACGGCGCTGGCCGACCGTCTGGAAAGGGAGCTTGGCCGGCGTCCGCTCTATCTCAAGACCGATCTGCGCGACGTCGAGGCGCTGCGCGCCGCGGCAGCGAAGGCGGTGAAAGCGCATGGCGATGTCACGGCGCTGGTCAACAACGCCGCGCTCGACGATCGCCATGAGGTGAAGGATGTCACGGTCGAGTTCTGGGACAACAACCTGGCCATCAACCTGCGGCCGCATTTCTTCACCGCCCAGGCGGTGGCGCCGGGCATGAAGCGCGCCGGCCGCGGCTCGATCATCAATTTCAGCTCCACGTCCTACCTCATCAACCATCCCGACCTGCCGGCTTATACCGCCGCCAAGGCCGGTATCCTCGGCCTCACCAAAGGTCTTGCCGGCAAGCTCGGCGCCGACGGCATCCGCGTCAACGCGGTTGCGCCCGGCTGGGTGATCACCGAACGCCAGCGCGAGCTTTGGGTCACCGAGCAGGCGCTTGACGCCCATGTCGCCAAGCAATGCATCAAGCAGCCCATGCAGCCCGACGACATTGTCGGTACGGTGCTGTTCCTGGCGTCGGACGCCTCGCGCATGCTGACCGCGCAAATGCTGATCGTCGACGGAGGCGTGCTGTGAGCGGCGCGCCTGCGGTCGCCGCCCTCGACTGGGGCACGACCAGGCTCAGGGCCTGGCTGCTTGACGGCGCGGGTCAGGTGCTCGCCGAGCGGCGCGGCGACGACGGCCTGATCACCGCGCGCGAAAAGGGTTTTGCGACGGTGCTGGAAGGCCATCTCGCCGCCATGGGCGCGCCGGAGTCCCTGCCCGTCATTATCTGCGGCATGGCGGGTTCCCGCCAGGGCTGGATCGAGGCGCCATACTTCACCGTGCCTGCGCCGATCGGCGCCATCTTGGCAGGCGCCGCCCGCATCGAAGGCGAGCGCCGCGATATTCGTATCGTGCCCGGCCTCGCCCAGCGCCTCGCCGACGCCCCGGATGTCATGCGCGGCGAGGAGACGCAGCTTGCCGGCGCGAATTTGCCGGCAAAGGGCCGCCACCTCGTCTGCATGCCGGGCACCCATTCCAAATGGGTCGTGGTCGAGGACGGCGCGGTCGCCGGCTTCGGCACCTGGCCGACCGGGGAGTTGTTTTCGGTATTGGCCGCGCATTCGATCCTGAAACATTCGCTGGGCGAGCATCCGGCGCCGGTCACGGCGGATGGTCCGTTTTTCCGCCAGTGGTGCGAGCGGGCGCTGGGCGAAGGCGGCGACGTTACCTCAAAGCTGTTTGCGATCCGCGCCGCCGGGCTGCTGCAGGATTTGAAATCCGACGAGGCGGCGGCGTGCCTGTCCGGGCTGTTGATCGGCGGCGAGATCGCTTCGGCGAAGCGGCGCTACGGCGTCGGTGGAGCGCCCGTCGTGCTGATCGCTTCCGGCGCGCTGGCTTCGCTCTATGGCGCCGCTCTTGGCTTCGCCGGTCTTGCTTTTCGGGTCGTCGATGCGGATGAAGCGGTGCGCGCCGGCCTTGTCGAAGCCGCGCGCGAGAACCGCATGATCGGAGGCGACGCGTGACACAGACAGCACCCTTTCCCAGACTGAAACGCGGGCTGGTCGCCATCTTGCGTGGCCTCAAGCCGACCGAGGCGATCTCAATAGGCCAGGCGATCTTCGACGCCGGCATCGAGGCGATCGAGGTGCCGCTCAATTCGCCGGAACCGTTTTCGTCGATCACCAGGATCGCGGAAGTCCTCCCCGAAACCGCACTGGTCGGCGCCGGCACGGTGCTGACGGCGGCCGATGTCAATGCCTTGCATAAGGCCGGCGGCCGGCTGCTGGTCAGCCCCAACATCGATGCCGATGTCATGGGCCGCGCCATGAAGTATGGCATGGTGACGATGCCGGGCGTGTTCACGCCCACCGAGGCCTTCCAGGCGATCAGGCTCGGTGCTTCGGCGCTTAAATTCTTCCCGGCAAGCGTGCTCGGCGCCGGCGGCATTTCGGCGATCCGCGCCGTGCTGCCGGCAACGGCGCTGATCGGCGCAGTCGGCGGCGTTTCGGACAAGGATTTTGCCGGCTACAAAGCCGTCGGCGTCAGCGTCTTCGGCTTGGGGTCGAGCCTTTATAAGCCGGGCGCCAGCGTCGATGAAGTGGCTGAGCGCGCCCGTGCCGCGGTCGCGGCCTGGGACGAAGCCTTCGGAGGGATTTGATGGACAGCGTTTCGGTCTTCAGCGATCACATTTGCCAGTTGGGGGAGGGACCGAGCTACGATCCCGGCACCGAGACACTGTTCTGGTTCGACATCGTCAATGGCAAGCTTCTGGAAAAGCCGCTCGCCGGCGCGCTGAAAATCCATGATCTCGGCGTGATGGCCAGCGCCATCGCCGTCATCGACGATGCCCGCCAGCTGATCGCCACCGAGATCGGCCTGCAGGTCCGCGATGTTGCGACCGGCAGGTTAACGCTGCACACGCCGATCGAAGTCGACAATCCGCTGACCCGCTCCAACGATTCCCGCGTCCATCCCTGCGGCGCGTTGTGGACCGGCACGATGGGCAAGGACGAGGGCAAGGGCGCCGGCGCGATCTACTGGTTCTTCAAGGGCGAGCTTCGCCGACTGTTCTCCGACATTACCGTGTCCAACTCGATCTGCTTTTCCGACGACGGGACGATCGCCTACTACACCGATACCGCGACCGGGCTTCTGATGCGCGTCGCTTGCGATCCGGCGACCGGCCTGCCGACGGGCGAGCCGAACGTCTTCGTCGATCATCGTTCGCAAAAAGGCTATGTCGACGGCTCGGTCGTCGACCGCGACGGGGTGCTGTGGAACGCCGTCTGGGGCGGCAAGGCGGTGAAGGCCTATTCGCCGGACGGCATGCTGCTGCGCGAAATCCCGATGCCGGTAACCCAGCCTTCCTGCCCCGCCTTTGTCGGGCCGAACGCCGACCGCCTTGCGGTGACATCGGCCTGGAAAGGCAAGGACGACAAGCAGCGCAAGCTCGATCCTCAGGCCGGCATGACCTTCCTGCTCGACATTCCGGTCCGGGGCCGCTTCGAGCCGCGCGTGCTGATCGCCTGAGCGGCTTGCGCATTATCGCTCGCTCAGGTCGGTTTCCTGAAAGCCGATTGCAACCGCCATGCGATGGTAGCACCTGACTCTTCTGGGAGCTTCCATGCCGAGCAACGGCCCGACGCTGATCCTTGTCCACGAGCCGGAGAAGGCTTGCTTCGACCGGCTGGTCGCCGACGGCTACCCGACGGAACGCGCAACCGAGATCTCGTCCTATCTGGCGCAGTCGACCGACCTCGCGCCCGAATTCGGCCAGCTCGCCGCCGCTTGCGAAACGCGCGGCCTCACCTTGATGGCCGTCGAGCTGGACGACGCCGCGACCGTCTTGGCGAACGCCGATCCCGCCAAAACCCTGGTCTGGACGCTGACCGACGGCATCGCCTATTTCCGCGGCGGCGCTTCGCCTGCGCTGGCAAGGCTGAACGGACTGAAGACGATCGGCGCCGACGATTCGCTGTTCGCGCTCTGCCAGGACAAGTTCCGCTCCGGCGCCGTGCTCGGCGCGCTTGGCCTGCCGGTGCCGCCGGCCGGGCTGGCCCGCAATGGGAAATGGCTGGTCGACCCGCCGTCCTCGCCCGCCGGCTGGTTCGTCAAACCCAACCGGCTCGGCGCCAAGATCGGGATCTGGCCGGATTCGCGCATCACCGAACTTGGTCATGCACAGGAGCTCAGCCGGCGTGTCTTTGACCATTATCGCGACGATGTCGTCGTCCAGCCTTATGTCGCCGGCCGCAATGTGCGGGCAAGCTTCCTCGGTATGAGGCCGGATACCGGCGTCGAGGCGCTCGGCATCGCCTTCGTCGAGTCCGGCGGCGACTTCCAGACCATGGCCGACTCCATGGCGCTCTACGGCGATAGCGGCCAGGCCGCCAGGGACGCAGGCACCTATGCCGAGCCGGAGCTCGAGCAGGTCGCCGCCCGCCAGCCGGCGGCCGATCGCGCTATCCGCGCCATCGCGCAGGAGCTGATCGCCGGGCTTGGCCTGAAGGACGTCTTCTCGGTCGACTTCAGGGTCGAAGCCGACGACACCGTCCATCTCATCGAGTTCGAAGTCTGTCCCGGCCTGCCCTGCTTCGATTTCCGCGACTATTGCCGCAGGCAATGGAGCATGAGCCTGGCGGATGCGATGGCGGAGACGGCGACCAGCCGGCTGAGGGCATAAGCTTAGGGATTGGACCGGCCTGCGGCTGCGGAGCGGCTTTGAGACGCCGGCGAAGGATCGCTGCAAATCTCTATTCTGCGCCACCGCCTTCCTTGATCATGTCAAGGCAGAACGATTCAGACGATCAAACGCCCTCGACCAGCACGATCTCGCCATCGGCCACTTTCTGGCGAATGGCGACGGCGCGCTGATATTCCGGCGAGTGGTAGCAGTCATGCGCGGCGGCAAGCGATTCGAACTCGATGATCACGTTGCGCGCGCGGCCGGGCCCCTCGGCCTTCTCATGCTCGCCGCCGCGCGCCAGGAATTTCCCGCCGAAGCGCTCGAAAGCCGGTTTGGCCGCGGCGACATAGTCCTTGTAGCCTTCCGGGTCGCGCACATCGACGCGGGCAACCCAATATCCCTTTGGCATTCTTTTCTCCTATTTCTTTTCGCGAGCAGACGGACTTATGCCGAGCACATTTCGGCCAAGATTGCCCCGGCCGCCGCCCGCCGATCCGGCGCCTTGACGATCGGCCGGCCGACGACAAGGTGGCTGGAGCCGTTGCGGATCGCCTGCGCCGGCGTCACCACACGCTTCTGGTCGCCATGGGCGCTGCCGCTCGGCCGTATACCCGGCGTGACCACGGCCATGTCGGGACCGACGATCCGGCGCACGGTTTCGGCTTCCTCGGCCGAGCAGACGATGCCGCCCATGCCGGCATGCAGCGCCTGTTCGGCGCGCCTCAGCACCAGCGTGTGCGGATCGTATTCATAACCGGCATCGATCATGTCCTGCTCGTCCATCGAGGTCAGCACGGTCACCGCGAGCAGGCAGAGCTCGCTGCCTTTGGCTGCTTCCACCGCCGCCTGCATAGCCTTGGGATAGGCATGCAGCGTCAGCATCGAGACCCCCATCCTGACGATATTCTCGACCCCCTTGGCCACCGTGTTGTCGATATCGAGCAGCTTCATGTCGAGGAAGACCTTGGTGCCGCCGCTGGCGAGCTCGCGCGCGAAATCGAGCCCGCCGGCAAAGGCGAGCTGATAGCCGATCTTGTAGAAAGAGACGCTGCCTTCGAGCTCGCGCACCGTCTGTTCGGCTTCTTTCAGCGTCGGCACGTCGAGGCCGACGATCAGCCTGTCGCGCATGGTCTCGACCGGATGCATCAGACCTCGATCCTCACGGACAGCATGCGCGAGGTTTCGATCAGTGTACGGCATAGGCGCTCCATCGATTGGTGCAGTCTGGCGTCGCGGAATTGTCCGTCCTCGGCGAAGGCTTCATCGGCGCCGGAAACCGAGCATTCCGGCGTGATCACTTCCATCTGGCAGCGCACCAGCACCGCGCGCAGGTGGTTGATGCAGCGTATGCCGGCAAACTTGCCCTCGGAGGAGGAGCAGAGCGCGACGGGCTTGCCGTAAAGCGGCCTGAACGAGCGGCTGCCGTCGCGCCGGAGCCGGCTCACCCAGTCGATCGAATTCTTCAAGAGCGGCGGGATCGAGCCGTTGTATTCAGGCGTCGCGATCAGCAGCCCGTCATGGGCGGAAATCTGATGGCCGAGCTTCACGGCATTCTCGGGAATGCCTTTGTCCTTCTCAAGATCCTCGTCCATGATCGGCAGCGGATAGTCGCCGAGCGAGATGCGGGTCACCTCCGCACCCTGCATGGCGAGTTCCTTTTGCGCCACATCGGCCGTCCGGCCGCTGAAAGCGCCGGTGCGGATCGAGCCTGCAAAGACGAGGATTCTTGGGATTACTGCCATCGGCCACCTGTCGAGAGACGTATAGGCCGAAGAGCGATCAATCCCCAAGCGCTTTCGATGGCCAGGCGCTTTCGGTCAACATGCCTCGCGCCGGTAGATCCACAGCTGCGTCGGCGGAATGTTGCGGATGATGAAATCGAAATGCTTGACCGTGTAGTCGCCGCGGCCGGGCGGGATCGGCGACAGCGGGCCGTAGGTCAGCTGCACGATCGGCCGGCCGACGGGAATGCGGTCGAGCAGGCTTTCGATGTAGGCGATGCGCTGGGCGACCGGGAAATTGAGCAGCGGCACGCCGGAGACGACCGAATCGAACACCAAGTCGCGCTTGTCGCCGAGTGTTGCGTCGAGGTTGAAGGCGTCGCCCTCGATGACGTTGACGCGCGGATAGAGCCGGCGCAGATGGCGCACGAAGTCGGTCGAGTATTCGATCGCGTAGAGGTTCTCCGGCTTCACGCCCTGGGCGAGGATGGCGCGGGTGATGACGCCGGTGCCGGGGCCGACCTCCAGCACCGGCAGGCCCGATTTCGGGTTGACGATCGAGGCCATCTTGCGGGCGGTCACGGAACTGGTGGGAACGATCGAGCCGACAGCTTTCGGCTTGTCGATCCAGCCTTTGAAGAACTTCAGCTCGTCGTCAAATTTTTCCGCCAGCGCTTTGCGCAACCCGGGACCACGTGCCATGCGAGCTCTCCTCAACGCTCCCCGACCCGCTACTTAGCAGCTAGGTGGAACAAGGCAAGGCAAGATCTGGCATAAGATGTTGATGACGCTGAGGCAGCGCGTCAACCCCTGTCGCACCCCACTCAGGGCTCGCCGAAGGATTCGAAAAAGTCCTTCATGCGGGCGAAGAAGCCGCTCGACTGGGGCGAATTGTCCTTCGAGGAGAGCTGCTCGAACTCTTCCAGGAGCTCGCGCTGGCGCCGCGACAGGTTCTGCGGCGTCTCGACCGCCGTCTGGATGTAGAGATCGCCGACATTGGGCTGCCGCAGCACCGGCATGCCCTTGCCCTTCAGCCGGAACTGGCGGCCGTTCTGGGTGCCTTCCGGCACTTTCACCTTGGTCTGAGTGCCGTCGAGCGTGGTGACCTCGAACGAGCCGCCGAGGGCGGCGGTCGTCATCGAGATCGGCACCTTGCAGTAGAGGTCGGCGCCGTCGCGCTGGAAGAATTCGTGCGGCTTGACCGCAAGGAAGATGTAGAGGTCGCCCGATGGGCCGCCGCGCAGGCCGGCCTCGCCCTCATTGGCAAGCCGGATGCGAGTTCCGTCCTCGATGCCGGCCGGGATGTTGACCGACAGCGAACGCTCCTCGGTGACGCGGCCCTGGCCGGCGCATTTCGGGCAGGGGTCTTTGATCGTCTGGCCGCGCCCCTGGCATTGCGGGCAGGTGCGCTCGATCGAGAAGAAGCCTTGCGTTGCCCGCACCTTGCCATGGCCGTGGCACATCGCGCAGGTGACCGGCTGCGTGCCGGGCTTGGCGCCGCTGCCGGAGCATTCCGAACAGGAAATCGATGCCGGCACGCGGATCTGCGCCGTCTTGCCCAAAAACGCCTCTTCCAGCGAGATTTCCATGTTGTAGCGCAGGTCGGCCCCGCGCTCGCGGCCGCCCGACGAGCGGCGCTGGCGGCCACCCATCATGTCGCCGAAAATGTCTTCGAAGATGTCGGCGAAGCCGCCGGCGCCGAAGCCGTGCGCTGCGCCGTTCATGCCGCCCTGCTCGAAGGCGGCGTGGCCGAAACGGTCATAGGCCGCGCGCTTCTGCGGGTCCTTCAGCGTCTCGTAGGCTTCGTTGATTTCCTTGAACTTGTGCTCGCAGGCATGGTCGCCGGGGTTGCGGTCGGGATGAAACTGCATGGCGAGTTTGCGGAAAGCGCTCTTCAGCTCCTTGTCGTCGGCGCCTTTTTGCACGCCCAGCGTTTCGTAGAAATCAGCTTTCATTTTTTCCCGCTGTCCGGATGCTCAATGTCTTCAAGCATTGTCGCGTCGTCGCCGGCACGTTGTTCGATTTAGGAGCGATGTTGCCCGGATGCCAGAGCCGAGCCGTGCTCACCGGTGTTTTTCCGTCAATTTTTGGGCCAGGTCCGCACTTTTTCGGTGAAGGTTGCAAAAAAGCCCGGCCTTGCGCCGGGCTTTTCGCATTATGTGGCCGTCAGCCGGCTCAGGCCGACTTCTTCTTGTCGTCGTCTTCGTCGATTTCCTCGAAGTCGGCGTCGACCACGTCCGAATCCTTGGCGGCGTCCGCCTTGGCGTCGGCTTCGGCCGCTTCCTTCTGCGAGGCCTCGTACATGGCCTGGCCAAGCTTCATCGAAGCTTCGGCGAGCGACTGCGACTTGGCCTCGATATCGGCCACGTCATCGCCTTCAGCTGCGGACTTCAGCGCCGCAATCGCGTCGGCGATCGCGGTGCGGTCGGCCTCCGAGACCTTGTCGCCATAGTCCTTCAGCGACTTCTCGGACGAATGCACCAGCGATTCGGCCTGGTTGCGGGCCTCGACGAGGGCGCGGCGCTTCTTGTCGGCCTCGGCATTTGCCTCGGCGTCCTTCACCATCTTCTCGATGTCGGCATCGGACAGACCACCCGAAGCCTGGATGCGGATCTGGTGCTCCTTGCCGGTGCCCTTGTCCTTGGCCGAGACGTTGACGATGCCGTTGGCGTCGATGTCGAAGGTGACCTCGATCTGCGGCACGCCGCGCGGAGCCGGCGGAATGCCGACCAGATCGAACTGGCCGAGCAGCTTGTTGTCGGCCGCCATCTCGCGCTCGCCCTGGAAGACGCGGATGGTCACCGCCGACTGCGAATCCTCGGCCGTCGAGAACACCTGGCTCTTCTTAGTCGGGATCGTGGTGTTGCGTTCGATCAGCCTGGTGAAAACGCCGCCCAGCGTCTCGATGCCGAGCGACAGCGGCGTCACGTCGAGCAACAGCACGTCCTTCACGTCGCCCTGCAGCACGCCGGCCTGGATGGCGGCGCCGAGCGCGACCACCTCATCCGGGTTGACGCCCTTGTGCGGCTCCTTGCCGAAGAACTGCTTCACGATCTCCTGGATCTTGGGCATGCGGGTCATGCCGCCGACCAGCACCACTTCGTCGATCTCGCCCGCCTTCAGGCCGGCATCCTTGAGCGCCGCCTTGCAGGGGTCGATGGTGCGCTGCACGAGGTCCTCGACCAGGCTCTCGAACTTCGCCCGGGTGAGCTTCATCGTCAGGTGCTTCGGCCCGCTGGCGTCGGCAGTGATGAAGGGCAGGTTGATCTCGGTCTGCGTCGTCGACGACAGCTCGATCTTGGCCTTCTCGGCCGCTTCCTTCAGGCGCTGCAGGGCGAGCTTGTCGGCCTTGAGGTCGATGCCTTGCTCCTTCTTGAACTCGGCCGCCAGGTACTCGACCAGGCGCATGTCGAAGTCCTCGCCGCCGAGGAAGGTGTCGCCGTTGGTCGACTTCACCTCGAAGACGCCGTCGCCGATCTCGAGCACCGAAATGTCGAACGTGCCGCCGCCAAGGTCATAGACGGCAATGGTCTTGCCGTCCTTCTTCTCCAGACCATAGGCAAGTGCGGCAGCCGTCGGCTCGTTGATGATGCGCAGCACTTCGAGGCCGGCGATCTTGCCGGCGTCCTTGGTCGCCTGGCGCTGGGCATCGTTGAAATAGGCCGGAACGGTGATGACCGCTTTCTCGACCTTCTCGCCGAGATAGGCTTCAGCCGTTTCCTTCATCTTCTGCAGGATCATGGCCGAGATCTGGCTGGGCGAAAGCTTCTTGCCGCCGGCCTCGACCCAGGCATCGCCATTGTCGCCCTTGACGATCTTATAGGGGACAAGCTTCTTGTCCTTCTCCGTCACCGGATCGTCATAGCGGCGGCCGATCAGGCGCTTGACCGCGAAGATGGTGTTTTCAGGATTGGTGACCGCCTGGCGCTTGGCCGGCTGGCCGACGAGGCGTTCGCCATCGCTGTTGATGGCGACGATGGAAGGGGTCGTGCGCGCGCCTTCCGCATTCTCGATAACCTTGGGCTCCTTGCCGTCCATGATGGCGATGCAGGAGTTGGTGGTTCCGAGGTCGATACCGATTACTTTTGCCATTGTTCTAGTCTCTCCTCTAAGCAGGCTCTCAGGACCCTGAATAAGGCGTTCCGACGAAAGCCCCTGTTCACAAGAAATTCCGCCACGGTCCCCGGGTTTTCAAGGCCGGGCGGTTGGCGCGTATATAAGAACAGGCGGCACGAGGCGCAAGCATCCTGCGCAACGCATCCACCAAGCCGATCCCCTGCCGGGAACGGTGCTAAATCGCCAATTTTGCGGCCGATTTGCCGCCCGATACGCCCGGACCGAGGTAAATCCGGCGCGGGCAAAAACGTCGCAGTCGCCATGATCCGGGCGTGAATGCCTGCGAACGGAGTTCCGTGGAGCTTCAGAAAGATGTGTTTTCCGCGATCGCTTGCGCCCCCCGGTCGACAGGCGGCCAGCGGTCAGGCGGCTTGCGACATCGATCTGCGCACGTCCGCGAGGATCTCGAAGGAGCGCACCCGCGCGGTGTGGTCGAACATCTGCGCCGTCACCATCAATTCGTCGGCGCCGGTGCGGCGCACGAAGGCGTCGATGCCCTGGCGGACCGTCTCCGGCGCGCCGACGACGGCACAGGACAGCGCCTGGGCCAGCATGGATCTGGCGACGGGATCAAGGTCGCGGTCGTAGTTTTCGACCGGCGGCGGCAGCTGGCCGGGCCGGCCGCTGCGCAGGTTGACGAAGGCCTGCTGCAGCGAGGTGAACAAAAGCTTCGCCTCGGCATCGGTGGGTGCCGCAAAGACATTGAGGCCGAGCATCACATAAGGCTTGTCGAGCTGCGCCGACGGCTGGAAGCGAGTGCGATAGACCTCCAGCGCGTGGTCGAGTTCGGCCGGCGCGAAATGCGAGGCGAAAGCATAGGGCAGCCCAAGCAGCGCCGCGAGCTGCGCGCCATAGAGGCTGGAGCCAAGGATCCAGACCGGCACGTCCTGGCCTTCGCCCGGCACCGCGCGGATGCGCTGACCTTCCTCGGCCGGCTGGAAATAGCCCATCAGCTCGACCACGTCCTGGGGGAAGTTGTCGCTGGCCTCCAGGTTGCGGCGAAGCGCCCGCGCCGTCATCATATCGGTGCCTGGCGCGCGACCGAGGCCGAGATCGATGCGGCCGGGGAAAAGTGCTGCCAGCGTGCCGAACTGCTCGGCAATCATCAGCGGCGCATGGTTGGGCAGCATGATGCCGCCGGCGCCGACGCGGATAGTCTTGGTGCCGCCGGCGATATGGGCGATGACAACCGACGTCGCGGCACTGGCAATGCCCGGCATGTTGTGGTGCTCGGCGAGCCAGTAGCGCTTGTAGCCAAGCCGCTCGGCATGGCAGGCAAGGTCGAGCGAATTGGCCAGCGACCGCGAGGCATCGCTGCCTTGCGTGATCGGCGACAGGTCGAGAACCGAAAGGGCCGTCATTGGTCAGGTCTCCACGATTTGCTTCTGCCGCAACCGGGCCTCGAATTCGGCGCGGTCGGGAATGACGATGGCGAACTGGCCTTCCAGCACGTCGGCGAGTTCGGTCGCCGAGGCGATTTCCCGCTGCTCGCTGCGGCCGCCGAGATGGTGGATAGACAGGCGGTTGTTGCGCAGCGCGAGACCGAAGTCATTCATGCAGGCGGGTCCGGTTAGACCGGACCGATATAGGCACTCGCCATGGGCGCCGCAAACAGCCGGCCGGACATGCAGATTGGGCCAGGCCTCACGCGCCGGATTTGTGGTTGTTATCGCCGGCCTCGTCGTCGATCGCCATGGTCTGCTGCGCGGCGAGGAAATTGCCGACATGGCTGAGGCCATCGAAATGGTCGCAGAACACCTTGATGACCACCAGCAGCGGCACCGCCATCAGCGCGCCGACGAAACCCCAGAGCCATGACCAGAAGGCGATGGCGATGAAGATCGCCACCGCGTTTATCTCGAGCCGCCGGCCGACCACCGTCGGGGTCACGAACTGGCCCTCGACGATGTCGCACAACAAAACGAAGGCGGGTGCCAGCAGGGCGTAGGGGATCGTATCGAAGCTGATCAGCGCGATGATCGTGACCAGCAGCAAGGTGATCAGCCCGCCGACATAGGGCAGGAAGTTGAGCAGCGCCGCGGCCGCGCCCCAGACCTGCGGGTTCGGCATCCCAAGTCCCCAAAGGCCAAGTCCGATCACCGTGCCGAGGCCGGCATTGATGGCCGCCACGGTAAGCAGGTAATGGGAAATCTCGTGCTCGACGTCATAGACGATGCGCAGCGCGCGCTTCTTGTCGCTGAGGTGGGCGAAGGACTGGACGATCTTCTCGTAGAACAAGGTGCCGGAGGCGAGCAGGAACAGCGACAGCACGAAGACGAGGGTGATGCTCGTGCCGGCTCCCAGAATGTTGCTGGCCGCCGTCGACAGGATGCCGGACGGCGCCAGCGCGACCTTCTGCACACCCGGTTCCTGCGATGTCTCGGTCAGGGCCTGCAGTTGACGCGAGAGATCCATGACCCTCTCCAGCGGACGCTTGAACGGCGCCAGCCGCTCGGTGAGTTGCTCGCCGATCGAGTAGCTGTTGTTGATGAGGTCGATGACCGGGCCGCTGAGCAGGTAACCGGCGCTGGCGAAGACGAAGAGGGACAGCAACACCAGCAGCGTCGCGGAGGCGACTTCTGGGATGCCGCGCTTGCGCAGGAAGCGCACGATCGGGGTCAGCGTCAGCGCCAGCAGGAAGGCGAGGATCACCGGCATGAAGAAGGCGCTGGCGAAGTAAAGCGCGGCGATCGTTATCAGCACGAAGATGCCGATCAGCAGCAATCGAATCAGGCGCAATTCGGCGCGGGCGCTGGCGCGCTCGTCCGGGCTTTCGGCAACGTTCGAACCCGAAGCGCTCGTTTCGACCTTCATCCGTTCCCTCGCGATCGCCGAGGAAAACGTACGCGCCGCCGCCAAGGTTCCTTAGCCGGCGGTGAGGGCGCATCTTGCCGGGCAGGCGTCCTCAGGCGACGGGCGCCGGCGCGGCCTTCGCCGTTTCCTTGCGCACGACCGGCGCCACCTTGGTGCCGTAGAGCTCGATCGCCTTCATGACCTTGGCATGCGGCATGGTGCCGATCGCCATCTGCAACAGGAAGCGGTCGTTGCCGAAGATCTCGTGCTGGGCGACGATCTTTTGCGCCACCTGTTCGGGATCGCCGACGAACAGCGCGCCGTTCGGCCCGCGCGCCTGATCGAAATGCGCCCGCGAGGTCGGCCCCCAGCCGCGCTCGCGGCCGATGCGGTTCATCACCTCGGCCTGCGTTGCGTAGAAATCGTCGGCCGCCTTCTCGGTCGTCTCGCCGACGAAGCCATGCACGTTCAAGCTGGTCGCGAGCGAGGCGGGATCGTTGCCGGCGCGCCTAGCCGCCTCGCGATAGATCTCGAACAGCGGCGCGAAGCGGGCCGGCTCGCCGCCGATGATGGCAAGCGCCAGCGGCAGGCCGAGCGCGCCGGCGCGGGCGGCGGACTGCGGCGTCCCGCCAATGGCGATCCAGATCGGCAGCTTGTCCCGGAAAGGTCGGGGATAGACGCCGCGGCCGTTGATCGGCGCGCGCAGCTTGCCCTGCCACGTCACCTTCACCTGCTCGCGGATGGCAAGCAGGAGATCGAGCTTCTCGGCGAAGAGCTCGTCATAGTCCTCGAGATTGTAACCGAACAGCGGAAACGATTCGATGAAGGAGCCGCGCCCGGCCATGATCTCGGCGCGGCCGCCGGACAGAAGGTCGAGCGTCGCGAACTGCTGGAAGACCCGCACCGGATCGTCGGAAGAAAGCACCGTGACCGCGCTGGTGAGCTTGATCCGCTTCGTCCGCTCCGCGGCCGCGGCCAGCGCCACGACCGGCGCCGAGGCCGCATAGTCGGGGCGATGGTGTTCGCCGAGGCCGAACACGTCGAGACCGACCTGGTCGGCCAGCTCGACCTCCTCGATCAGGTTGCGCAGCCGTTCGTGCGGGTCGATGGCGCCGGGGCCCGGCTCCGGGCTGACATCCGCGAAAGTGTAGAGGCCAAGTTCCATTTTCATGCATCCTGATGCGCCGCTTGGGCGTTGATTGTTGGCGCTAGAGGTAGCGACCGGCCCCCAGAGCCGCCAGAGGCGCGATTTGTGAACAGTGCATCGCGCCGCGACGACGTATCCCGACGGCAACAGCCCAGATTTTCATGGCTGGCATACCGTTTTGGCGCTTGAACTCACCGCTTTCGCGCGTATGTAAGCGTCGCGAATTGACTTCAGGGAAGTGGACTTGGCTATTTACAGGGAAAAAGACATATTCGAGCGGCGCAACGCCGCGAACGAGGCAAAGAAGGCGCTCCTGGAGCGCTTCAAGTCAAAGCCGGCGGCGGACGATCCAGCGGTTCTGGCGCGTCAGGCGGAACGCAAGGCGATCCTCGAGGCCCGTGCTATCCGCGAGGCCGAGAAGGCCCGGTTGAAGCAGGAAAAGCTGGCGCGCGAAGCGGTCGAGAAGGCTGAACGCGAGGCAGCGGCCGAAGCGGCCCGTATTGCTGCCGAAGAGGCGGCGGCTGCCGAGGCCAAGATCCGCGAAGCCGAGGAAACCGAACGCATCGCCCGCCTGCTCGCCGAGGAGGCCGAACGCAAGGCCAAGCGCGATGCGCGCTACGCCGCCCGCAAGGCGCGCGTCGGTCGCACGCCTCCTGGCTTCTCGGCCCGCTAGGTTCGAGTTCGTTCGAAAAATGAATCAGGGTCGCCAGGAGCGGCCCTGAACGCGTTCGTGCTGCATCAGCCGACGAGCTTCAGCCCGACGATGCCGCAGACGATCAGGCCGATGCAGGCAAGCCGCACTGCGGTCGCCGGCTCGCCGAGCAGCCAGATGCCGAGCAAGGCCGTGCCGACAGTGCCGATGCCGGTCCATACCGCATAGGCCGTGCCGACGGGCAATGTCTTCAACGCAAGCCCGAGCAGGCCAAGGCTGACGATCATCGAGACGATCGTGAGCACGGTCGGCAGCGGCTTCGAGAAACCATCGGTATATTTGAGGCCGATCGCCCAGCCGATCTCGAACAGGCCGGCGAAGAAAAGGAAGATCCAGGACATCGCGAACGCTCCATCGATCGAGCATCGAATGCTCGACGTTTGACGTGGCGGGTCGTCCCGGCCGGGTTTCGGGGAAGCGAGGTCGTCCTCGCGGTACCGATATAGTGAGTTCTGTACCCCGATCAACAAAACACCGGCAGCATTCGGCATGCCGCCGGTTCAAATCCGCATCGAGACGGATCGGCCGCGCTGACGGCCTACTTCTCCTTGATGCGCATCGCCTTGACCGGCGGCGCCTTCGGAGCCGGGGCCGCGGCCGGTTTCTTGGCGTCCTTTTTCGGCTTGCGGGGTTCCTTGCCCGCCTTCATCGCACCTTTCGCCATGATTCGCTCCTCCGATTTGTGGGCGACACAAGTGAAACAAGAGAAGCGCCCGACCGCAAGAGGCCGCTTGCAGCTTCGAAAGCCGGCTTGCGCTATGTCAACCGTTTTCCCTTCATCCCGCGACCTCGGGATCGATCAGGCAACAGAAATGCATAGGGGCATCTGAACCTCGGAGCGGCTGGCGCATTGTCGGTGGAGCTTTGGGCGGCGGCCGCTGAGCTCCCACTTGGAAGAGGATCGGAAGCGCATGGCAGGGCATAGCGGCTCGAAAAGGGTGATCTACGCCGCGCTCGCCGGCAATGTTGCGATCGCCATGACCAAATTCGCCGCAGCATTCTTCACAGGCTCTTCAGCCATGCTGTCGGAGGGCGTGCATTCGCTGGTCGACACCGGCAATGGCGCGCTTCTGCTTTACGGCATGCGCCGCGCCGCGCGCCCGCCCGACCGCACGCATCCGCTCGGCCATGGGCGCGAACTCTATTTCTGGAGCTTTATCGTCGCGCTTCTGGTTTTCGCGCTGGGCGCGGGCGTTTCCTTCTATGAGGGCGTGATACACATCATCGCGCCGGAACCGGTCGTCAACGCCAAGGTCAACTACATCGTGCTTGGTCTTTCTTTTCTGTTCGAAGGCAGTTCCTGGCTGGTGGCGCTGAAGGAGTTCCGCCAGCAAAAAGGCAAGCAGGGCTGGTTTCAGGCGGTGCGCCGCAGCAAGGACCCCAGCGTCTACACCGTGCTGTTCGAGGACAGCGCGGCGCTGCTCGGCCTCGTCGTCGCCTTCGCGGGCATCCTTACGTCTGAACTTCTGGCGATCCCCGAGCTCGACGGCGCCGGCTCGATCGGCATCGCCGTCATCCTGGGCGCCACCGCCATCTTCCTGGCGCGCGAGAGCAAGGGCCTGCTCATCGGTGAGCCTGCTTCGCCCGAGGTGCAACGCAAGGTTCTGGCGATAGCAGACCAGGATCCGGCCGTGCAGCGGGCGAACGGCATACTGAGCGTCCATATCGGCCCGGAGGAGATCGTCGCAGGCCTAAGCATCGAATTCGAGGATCATCTCACCGCGCCCGAGATCGAAACCTGCGTTGAACGCCTGGAGTCGCGACTGAAAAAGGACATGCCCGAAATCACCAGGCTGTTCGTCAAGCCGCAGGCGACTGGCACATGGGAGCGCAGGCGTAAGGCTATCGCCGGGGGCTCCGAAGAAGACTAGATTTGAGAGAAGCAATCTTTTGGGAGCAAGCCGAATGAGAATCGACGGCGGGTGTCATTGCGGCGCCATCACCTACGAAGCGGAGGTCGATCCCGAAAAGACCTCGATCTGCCATTGCACCGATTGCCAGCAACTGACGGGAACGGCCTTTCGCGTGACGGTGGGCGCGCCAGAAGAGGATTACCGGATTACCAAGGGCACGCCGAAGGTCTACATCAAGACCGGATCCAGCGGCGCCAAGCGCGCGCAGGGGTTTTGCGGCGAATGCGGATCGCATCTCTATGCGACGTCGGTTGGCGATGGACCGAAAATCTACGGCATTAGGGTGGGCACGGCGCGCCAGCGCGACCAACTGGTGCCGAGAAGGCAGGTCTGGCACCGCTCGGCGTTGCACTGGCTGCCGGAAATCGAAGGCATCACGACCATCGAGGAGCAGTAACGGAGTTACGGCAGCTCAGTCGTCGCCTTCGACGACGCGCAGCCTGAGCTGACCCGTCTTGGAATCGGCCACGCGCGCGCCCGCCTCCACCTTGGCAGGACCGCGTGGCGGTTCGGGTTCGCCCTCGGCGAACTCCAGCGCCTCGATCTTCTGCCCGCGTTTGGTGACCTTCGTCGTCGAGACGAGGATATCGTCGATATCCCTGGCCGCCTGGCCGAAATGCGTCTGCAGCCGGCGCACACGCTCGTCGACTCGCGCCACGTCCTCCATCAGGCGGATGACCTCGCCCTGGATCAGATGCGCCTGCTCGCGCATGCGCGCGTCCTTCAGGATCGCCTGGATGACCTGGATCGACAGCATCAGCAATGACGGCGAGACGATGACGACGCGGGCGCGGTGCGCCTTCTGCACCACGGGCTCGAAATTCTCGTGAATCTCGGCGAACACCGATTCCGAGGGCACGAACATGAAGGCGGTGTCCTGCGTCTCGCCCTGGATCAGGTATTTTTCCGCGATATCGCGGATATGCACCTCGATGTCGCGCCGGAACGCCTGCGCCGCCGCCTTCTGCAAGTCGGCGGCTTCGGCGGCACGAATGGCATTCCAGGCCTCCAGCGGAAACTTGGCGTCGATGGCGAGCATCGGTGCGCCGTTCGGCATCCGCACCAGGCAGTCGGGCCGGCTGCCGTTGGAAAGGCTCGCCTGGAACTCGTACGCGCCGTGCGGCAGGCCGTCGGCAATGATCGCCTCCATGCGCGACTGGCCGAAAGCGCCGCGAGTCTGCTTGTTGGAGAGGATCGCCTGCAGCTGCACGACCTGTCCGGCTAAAGATTGGATGTTGCCCTGCGCCGTGTCGATGACCGCCAGCCGCTCCTGCAGCTTGGCCAAGCTCTCATGCGTCGACTTGGTCTGCTCGGCCATGGTCTGGCCAAGGCGGCCGGTCATGGCGTCGAGCCGCTGTCCGAGCGATTGGGTGAGCTCGGCCTGCCTGGCGCCGAACACTTCGGCGATCGCGCCCATGCGACCCTGCATCTCGGTCTGCGCCTGAAGAATGTCCGCCATCCTGGCCTCGGTGTCGCGGGCATGGTCGGCCGCTTCGGCCGCCGCTGCCGCGCGCGCCTTTCCCGCGCGCCACAACGCGATGACGAGCGCCAGGAACAGCGTCAGCAGCAGCAGCGCTCCGAAGCCAAGCGCCTCGCCGAGCCTGATTGTGGTGGCGCCGAGCCGCGCCACGGGTTGCGAAAGGGTCATGTCGTTCATTTGGGCAGCATAGCCGATTCGCTCTGCTGGCACAGATCAAAACGTGAACAAGTCAAAGCCGCCCCGGTTGACGCTTTTCCATCGACGTCTTAGGTGAGACGCCATGTCGATCAAGCCGCTCATCATCCTTCCCGATCCGATCCTGCGCCAGGTTTCCAAACCGGTCGAGCGCGTCGACGGTGACTTGAGCAAGCTCACCGACGACATGCTGGAAACCATGTATGACGCGCCGGGAATCGGGCTGGCGGCGATCCAGGTCGGCGAGCCGCGGCGTTTGCTGGTCATCGACCTCGCCAAGGAAGGCGAGCCGCCGGCGCCGCATGTCTTCATCAATCCGGAAATCCTCGAAAGCTCCGACGAGCGCTCGGTCTATGAGGAAGGCTGCCTGTCGATCCCTGACTACTATGCCGAGGTCGAGCGTCCCGCGGCGGTGCGGGTGAAATATCTCGACCGCGAGGGCAAGCTGCAGGAGATGCAGGCCGAAGGCCTGATGGCGACGTGCCTGCAGCACGAGATCGACCATCTTAACGGCGTGCTGTTCATCGACCATATCTCGAAGCTGAAGCGCGACATGGTGGTCAGGAAATTCAAGAAGCTCGCCAAGGACAAGGCGCCGGGCAAGATGGCGGGCTGAACCTCATTCGAGCATTCCACGCAGGATCCAGTCTTTCCCGACTTCGATGGCTTTGGAACCCAACTCAAACGCAAGCGCGCGAGACTTTGGCGAGAATATCAAAACCACGACTAATGCCACTGCAAAAAGCGGCGTGAGGTAGACAGCTAATGCCCGCTCACGTCGTTTGGACAACTCGCCCTTCGTAGATTCCTCATCGAGCGATTTGAACCTGGCGTACGACACGCCCCAAATGTCTTTTGACGAGTCTTCATATGAATGGCTCCGAAGGGGCAAGAGGCCCGAATCATATGAGGAAAGCATTCGAACTTAGTTACCGAAGAGTCTTCAGCGCCGCGCAAACCCGTGCTGGGTATGATTGAGCAAATCGCTTAACCATGATATCATGATATCAATTTGGAGGTTTAGCCTTGAGCGATATGCTAATCAGAAATGTACCAGAACCCCTAAAGCGCGAAATTGAGCAAGCCGCTCGAAAAGTCGGCCAGAGCCTATCGGGCAAAGCCATCGATCTTTTGTGGAAGGGCATGAGTGTGGAAAAGGAAAGAAGGCTAGAGCCAAACTTCTCAGCATGGGAGAGTATCCGCTCCGCATTCGCAAACGAAAGCGCAATTGACAACGAGTTTGCTGAGACAATGGCTGAAATCGAAGCTGCGAGGAAACAGGACTTTGGCCCCTTGGTCGAGGGTTTCGATTGATTATTCTCGACACCAACGTCGTTTCCGAAGCAAGCAGGATCACACCTGATCCGAACGTGGTCGAATGGTTTCGCAAACAGGATCTGCTCAATCTTTACCTGTGCGGCCCGGTCGTCATGGAACAATCTTTCGGCGCCGAGAGATTTCTGAATAAGACCGGCTCTGATCGGCACGTTCGTGCTCTCGACCATCTGATCTCGAAGCAGTTTTCGGGTCGCATCGTTGACTTTGCTGGCTCGGTACCTCGCCTTACCGGCAAGCTTCGGGCAATGCGGGAAAATCTCGGTCGTCCGGTCAGTCTTTCCGATGCCATGATTGCGGCTATCTGTCTGGCCCATGACGCTACGCTTGCGACACGCAATGTTCGCGACTTCGACGAGCTTGGCCTGAAGCTCGTGAACCCGTTTGAAGCGGACGCCTGAACATAGCATGGCAGGAGAAACGCCCCTTCGCGTCATCTTTATGGGCACGCCGGAGTTTTCCGTGCCGACGCTCAGCGCCATCGCCGAGGCCGGCCACGAGATTGCCGCCGTCTATACGCAGCCGCCGCGCGCCGCCGGCCGGCGCGGGTTGGAATTGACGCCCTCGCCCGTGCAGCGCGAGGCGGAACGGCTCGGGCTCGAGGTGCGCACGCCGACATCGCTCAAGGCAGAGACCGAGCAGCAGGCCTTTGCCGGTTTGCGGGCCGATGTCGCCGTGGTCGTCGCCTATGGCCTCCTTCTGCCGAAACCCGTTCTTGAGGCCACCAGGCTCGGGTGCCTCAACGGCCATGCCTCACTTTTGCCGCGTTGGCGCGGTGCTGCTCCCATACAGCGCGCCATCATGGCCGGCGATGTCGAAACCGGCATGATGGTGATGCGCATGGAAGAGGGGCTGGACACCGGCCCGGTGGCATTGGTTGAAAAATGCGCCATTGGTCCCGATATGACCGCCGGGGAATTGCATGACCTCCTCATGGCTCGAGGCGCCTCGCTGATGGTGGATGCGCTCGCACAGTTGGGGATAAATTGTCTGACATTTGCCCCGCAGGCGACGGAAGGGGTGACCTATGCGCGAAAGATCGATAAATCGGAGACACGCGTAGACTGGACGCGGCCTGCCGGCGAAGTCCACAATCACATTCGCGGCCTCTCGCCCTTTCCGGGCGCGTGGTGCGAGGTCGAAATTGGTGGCCGCGTGGAGCGGCTGAAACTGCTTCGCTCGACGCTTTCCAACGGCGTCGGCGAGTCGGGAGGTATTCTCGATGATCGGCTGACGGTCGCCTGCGGGTCAGGCGCGGTGCGGCTGGTCGAAGTTCAACGGGCGGGTGGAAGGCCCGCCGCCGCGCAGGAGTTTTTGCGCGGGGCCAAGATCGAAAAAGGAACGAAACTCCAATGAGCATGATGTCGATACGTGCGGCGACGCCGCGGGATCGCGAGGCGATCCGCCTCGTCGAAGAGCATGCCTTCGGCCAGCAGGCGGAGGCCGGCCTGGTCGATGCGCTGGTCACCGGCGGCGACGCCGTCGTCGAGCTGGTTGCGGAAGAAGATGGCCAGGTCGTCGGCCACATCCTGTTTTCCAGGCTTTTTGTGCAGAACGGCGGCAAGCGCTTCGCGGCCGTGGCGCTGGCGCCGCTGGCCGTCGAGCCGTCCTTCCACGGCACCGGCATCGGCGGCGCGCTGATCCGCGAGGCGCATGTCCGCCTGAAGGAAGCCGGCGAGGCTTTGGCGGTGGTGCTCGGCGATCCGGCCTATTACGGCCGCTTCGGCTACACCCACGCCCGCGCCGAGAAATTCGAGAGCGAATACCAGGGCGAGGCGCTGCAGGCGCTGGCCTGGGGCGACGCGCCCGAGGCCGGCAGACTGCTATACGCTTCGGCCTTCACCGCGCTGGCCGCCTAGGCGAGCGCGAACGCAGAGCTGGCATGCCGCGTTTTCGACTCGATATCGAATATGACGGCAGCCAATTCGCCGGCTGGCAGCATCAGGCGGACCAGCTTTCGGTGCAGCAGGCGATCGAGCAGGCGATCGAAAAGTTCTGCGGCGAAGAGGTGCGAATACGTGCCGCCGGCCGCACCGATGCCGGCGTGCACGCGACCGCCCAGGTGGCCCATGTGGATCTGGCCAGGGACTGGGCGGGCGACAAGGTGCGCGACGCCGTCAACGCCCATCTGCAGGCAGCCGGCGCGCGCATCGCCATCCTCAAGGCTGCCGTCGTCGCCAACGATTTCGATGCGCGGTTTTCGGCCACCGGCCGCCATTATCTCTATCGCATCCTCAACCGCCGCGCCCCGTCGGCGCTTGAAAAGGGCAAGGTCTGGTGGGTGCCGAAACGGCTCGATGCCGAGGCCATGCACGAGGCGGCTAAGGTGCTGCTCGGGCGGCACGATTTCACCACCTTCCGCTCCACCCAGTGCCAGGCCGAAAGCCCGGTGCGCACGCTTGACCGTCTCGATGTCACCCGCGCCGGAGATCTCATTGAGGTGCGAACCTCGGCGCGCTCCTTCCTGCACAACCAGGTGCGCTCGATGGTCGGCTCACTGCGCAGGGTGGGCGACGGCTCCTGGAGCGCCGCCGATCTCAAGGCAGCGCTCGAAGCGCGCAACCGGGCAGCCTGCGGACAGGTAGCGCTGCCCGACGGCCTGTTCTTGGTCGGGGTGGATTATCCGGCGACGGCTGACAAACCCGCCGCGGCAGAGGACGCGGAGACCTAGCCCCTCGCGCCGTCCGGAATGTCGATGCCGAGCAGCGCCTGCAGCCCGAACAAGACGAGCAGCGAGGCGACGAACATGCCGACAAACACCGCGGTGCCGGCAGCCGCGCCCTTGCCGATCGTCGCGTTGGTCATGCGCCAGGTCAGCACCATCGACAGCGCGAACAGAAGCAGCGAGACCAGGCCGCTGACCTCGTCGGTCGAGGGCAGGAACAGCCTCAGCAGCGCCGACGGCAGCATCAGCCAGGCGATGATCGCGGAGGCCCAGTTGGAGGCGACGACGTAGTGGACGAAGCGGCCGCCGATGCCGGCGCGCGGCGCGACCAGCGCAAGCGCCACCAGCGGCAGCACCCAGGAACCGATGTCGACGGTTGCCAGCCGGAGCAGCATGCCGAGCCGCCCGGCGAACGCATTCGGATCGCCTATCTCATTGGCGATGCCGACCCAGCCGACGATCAGCGCCGGCGCCGCCACGACGATGGCGAAGAAGGAATTCCAAAAACCGTCCGCAGACAGATCGAGCATGCGCAGGCCGTCGGCCCTGCCGAGCATCAGCCGCCAGGCGCCGGCCAGCGAAGCAAAGGTTTCGTCCGTTGACAGCATGGTCACGTCAGACCTTGTCCGAACCAGTCCTCGATAAAGCGCTCGTATATCCCTGTCAGCGTCTCGAGATCGGCGACCGCCACGCGCTCGTCGACCATGTGCATGGTCTTGCCGACCAGCCCGAACTCGACCACCGGGCAAAAATCCTTGATGAAACGCGCATCCGAAGTGCCGCCGGAGGTGGAGAGCGAAGGCCTCTTGCCGACCACCGCGGCCACGGAACCGCTCAGCGTGTCGATCAGCTTTTCGTCGCGGGTAAGGAAGACATGGCTCGGCCGGTCGCGCCAGACAAGCTCGTAGTCGACGGCGGTCTTCTTGCCCGGCCGATATTTCTTGCGGCCCGCCGCCTGGTCGAGCCGGTTGTGGATCTCGGCCTGGACGGTCTCGGCATCCCAAGTGTCGTTGAAGCGGATGTTGAACGTGGCGGTGGCCTTGGCCGGGATGACATTGGTCGCCGGGTTGCCGACGTCGATCGACGTCACTTCCAGATTGGTCGGCTGGAAATCCTTTGTTCCCCTGTCGAACACCGGATGGAGCAGCGCGTCGACAAGGCTCATAAGCCCGCGCACCGGGTTGTCGGCAAGTTGCGGATAGGCGGCGTGGCCCTGACGGCCATTGACGATGACGCTGCCGGAGAGCGAGCCGCGCCGGCCGATCTTGATCATATCGCCAAGCGCATCCGGATTGGTCGGCTCGCCGACGATCGAGGCGTCCCATTTCTCGCCCTTGGCGGCAGCCCAGTCGAGCAGCTTCACCGTGCCGTTGATGGCCGGCCCTTCCTCGTCGCCGGTGATCAGCAGCGAGACCGAGCCTTTCGGGCCGCCATTGTTCTCGATGTGGCGCGCCACCGCGGCGATGAAGCAGGCGATGCCGCCTTTCATGTCGACGGCGCCGCGGCCATACATCTCGCCATTGGCGATCTCGGCGGCAAAGGGCGGATGCGTCCACGCCGCCTCGTCGCCGACCGGCACCACGTCGGTATGGCCGGCAAACATCAGATGTGGGCCGTTGCCGGAGCGGCGCGCATAGAGATTTTCGATGTTCGGCGTGCCATCTTCCGAGAATATCGGCCGCTCTACGGCGAAGCCGAGTGGCTTCAGCATGTCTTCCAAGGTCTGCAGCGCGCCGCCTTCGGCGGGCGTCACGGAAGGGCAGCGGATCAGGGCGGCAAGGTTCTGGGCAGGGTCGGTCGGCAATTTCATGGGCAAAGCGATAGTCGAAAGCGGCAGGCCTGTCACGGTGGCAGATGTTCGCCGAGCAAGCCGCCGACAATATGGTTGTCGTGTCGTATAGTCGCGCGGGCCAGGACGGGATGATCGCATGGCCAAAGAAGGAAAGACGATCTCGATAGCCGGCGCCGGCAGCATCGGCTGCTATGTCGGCGGCTGCCTAGCGCTCGCCGGGCGTAAGGTCGTCTTCCTTGGCCGCGGCCGCATTGTGGAGGCGTTGCGCAACGGGCTGCGGATCAGCGATCTTGACGGCCGCGACAGACGCATCGGGCCTGAGACGCTGGCGGTCAGCGACGATCCGGCGCTGGCGCTGCGCAACGCGGATATCGTTCTGGTAACCGTAAAGAGCGGCGCGACCGAGGAGATGGCGGCGCTTGTTGCGGCTCATGCCCGCCCCGATGCCATTGTGATCAGCCTGCAGAATGGCGTCGACAATCCGGACAAACTGCGTGGAGCGCTTCCCGCGCATCGCGTGCTTGCCGGTATGGTTGCGTTCAACGTCGTGCAATCGCCGGATGGCGAGACGCCGTTCAGCGTCCGCCGCGCCAGCGACGGCATGGTCATCATCGAGAATACTGAGCCCGGCCTTTCAGCACTGCTCAATGTCGAAGGACTTGGGGTCG
This sequence comes from Mesorhizobium sp. M1A.T.Ca.IN.004.03.1.1, assembly GCF_003997555.1. Taxonomy (NCBI): domain Bacteria; kingdom Pseudomonadati; phylum Pseudomonadota; class Alphaproteobacteria; order Hyphomicrobiales; family Phyllobacteriaceae; genus Mesorhizobium; species Mesorhizobium sp. M1A.T.Ca.IN.004.03.1.1. The sequence continues at coordinate 416,929 of NZ_RZTV01000005.1, forward strand.
AAACCCATGCCGACATGAGGGCGGTGCAGTGGAGCAAACTGCTGATGAACCTCAACAATGCGCTGGTCGCGCTCTCCGATCTGCCGCTGGCGACCGAATTGGCGGACCGCGGCTGGCGCGTCATTCTGGCGGACCAGATCGACGAGGCGCTGGCCGCAATGAAAGCTTGTCGTATCGAGCCGGCGCGCATCGCTGGGCCGCCCCCATGGCTGCTGCCGAAAGTGCTGCGGCTTCCGGACTGGCTGTTCGGAATCCTGGCCCGGCGGCTGCTGGCGATCGACCCCAAGGCGCGCTCCTCGATGTGGGACGATCTCCATCGTCGTCGGCCGACCGAGGTCGACGAATTGCAGGGAGCGATACTGCGGCTCGCGCAAAAGACCGGAGTGCCGGCGCCTGTGACGAAGCGCATCATGGCGCTGGTGCGTCAGGCGGAAGCGGACAGGCGCGGTCCGCCCGGATTGACGCCCGACGAGGTCAGCCGCGGTCTTCGATCAGCGTGATATTTGCGCGACAGGTTCGAGCTCAAATTCTCGGTCTCGTTGACGCCAAGGATGGCAACATCGTCGACCGATTACGTTATCTCTGTGATTTAGAGCCGGATCAGATTTGAGGTCGAAACGACCTAAAAATCATCCGGCGCTAGCGGTCGGCGGGCGCATTCGTGCGGCTGCCGTAGCGATTGGATCCGGGCTGTCCCGGAAACAGGCAGAGCACCAGGAAGGCAACGATCGACACGACGGGAACGAACAGCACCAGCGCCGCGATGCCCGGCTTGTCGAGGTCGTGCAGCCGCTTCACTGCCAGCACGACGTTCGACCACAACGAGGCGAGGAACGTGAGGAAGAAGACGAACGACCACATGTTGCTCTCGGCCGAACCTTCCGGCACCAGCGTGAAGCGATAAAGCGGAAAGGCCTGGACGATAGCAACCAGCAATCCGCCGAGAAAATAAGCCGCGCGGCTGACGCGGCCCGAGGTTTTGAAGAAGAGCCAGATGAAGTCTGCTTTTTCAGGCAAGCGGGTCCGGTCCGTATTGATTGGCGCCCCTGGTGCCTTCGAGCATGCCCAGTTCGATGAGCAGCCAGATGCCGCCGATGATGGGTATAAGGCCGATCAGTGTCCACCAGCCCGACTTGTTACGGTCGTGCCAGCGTTTGGCATAGAGAGCAATCGCGAAATAGATCGATGCCAGCGCGACCAGGATGCCGAGGATGCCCATCTGGTCGCCGCCGGCGGTGGTGAAACGTGTGCCGAGGATCGAGTCGAGAATGAACGCAATGATGGCGATGACGATGAATATGCCGATGCCGGCCCAGAACTTGGCCCGGTTGATGCGGCCGTCGAAACTCGTCAGCAGATACTTCCAGTCCATGACGCCCCTCCGTTGAACCAGCGCGACGGAATGTCGCGCCGGCGGAGGGTGCGTCTGTTCGCGGGAAAGATCAATCGCGCAGCAATTCGTTGATCGACGTCTTGGAGCGGGTCCTGGCGTCGACGCGCTTGACGATGACGGCGCAGTAGAGGCTCGGGCCCGGCTCGCCATTTGGCAGCGGCTTGCCCGGCAGCGAGCCGGCGACGACCACCGAATTTGCCGGCACTTCACCGTAGAAGACCTCGCCGGTGGCGCGGTCGACGATCTTGGTCGACTGGCCGATGAACACGCCCATGCCGAGCACCGAGCCTTCGCGCACGATGCAGCCTTCGACCACCTCGGAGCGCGCGCCGATGAAGCAATTGTCCTCGATGATGGTCGGACCGGCCTGCATCGGCTCCAGCACGCCGCCAATGCCGACGCCGCCGGAGAGATGCACGTTCTTGCCGATCTGGGCGCAAGAGCCGACCGAGGCCCAGGTGTCGACCATGGTGCCTGTGTCGACATAGGCACCGACATTGACGAAGGACGGCATCAGCACCGCGCCCGGGGCAACATAGGCCGAGCGGCGCACGACCGAGGACGGCACGGCGCGGAAGCCGGCCTTCTCGAAATCGACCGCGCCCCAGCCCTCGAACTTCGACGGCACCTTGTCCCACCATACCGAGTGGCCCGGGCCGCCCTTGATGATCTCCATCGGGTTCAGCCGGAAGGAGAGCAGTACCGCCTTCTTCAGCCACTGGTTGACCAGCCACTTGCCGTCGTCCTGCCGCTCGGCGACGCGAACCACGCCGCGGTCGAGCAAGTCGAGCGCCGACTGGATGGCGTCGCGCGTTTCGCCGCGGGTCGCGGTCGAAATCGTATCGCGCTCCTCGAAGGCCTTTTCGATGGTCTTTTCGAGGCTCGCCAGATCGGGCTTCGACATGAATTTGCTCCATTACAAAGCTGTTAAGGCCTGCGCCTTAACCTGTTTTGAAATCGCGCGGACCCTATGTGAAGCCTTAATGGGGGTCAATCGCGACTGCGTCACGGGACGGCGCAAGTAAAGGAATTAGGACGGTGGATTCGATGACACCCATGGAAAAGGCGGGCTGGACGCCGCTGCCCCACTCGGACGAGGATCTCGAGCGGTCGAAAAGCGTGCCGGACACGCCGCAGACGCGGGCCGAAACCTATCGCCTGGCCTGGAACGATCCCGACTTCATGACGCGGCGCGAATTGCGTCCGGTGCGCCTGCAGCTCGAGCTCTTGAAGCCGGAGATGATCCTTGCCGAGCGCGGCATCCGCTCGACCGTCATCCTGTTCGGCGGGGCGCGGCTTCCCGAGCCGGGCGGCGCCGCCTGGGCCGCCAAGAACGAGACGCAGAAGAAGAACCTCGAGCTGAACAGCAAATATTACGAAGAGGCGCGCAAGTTCGCCCGGCTGTGCTCGCAGCAGTCGGCCACGTCCTACTATCGCGAATTCGTCGTCGTCACCGGCGGCGGACCGGGAGTCATGGAGGCGGGCAATCGCGGCGCCGACGATGTTGGCGCGCCGTCGATCGGCTTGAACATCGTGCTGCCGCACGAGCAGGCGCCGAACGCCTATGTGACGCCCGAGCTCTGCTTCAACTTCCACTATTTCGCCATCCGCAAGATGCATTTCGTCATGCGCGCCAAGGCGGTCGCCGTGTTTCCGGGCGGCTTCGGCACGATGGACGAATTCTTCGAGACGCTGACGCTGATCCAGACCGGGCGCATGGAGCGCGTGCCGGTGATCCTATTCGGCAAGACGTTCTGGCAACGGGCGATCGACCTCGACTTCCTTGCCGAGCAAGGCACGATCTCGCCCGGCGACCAGGACATCATCGATTTCGTCGACACCGCCGACGAAGCCTGGGACATCGTTCGCCGCTTCTACAGCCTCTGAGTGCGCGCTCGTCGTTACCGCAATGACCAGCGAGTTCTGACGACGGCGCCGGCAATCTGGAGTTGGGTCAGCCCGGGACCTCGACGATTGCCGTCAGGAAGCCGGCGAGGTCGTCGGTGACGAAATCCACGTCGTCCTCATTCGCCGGGTCGCGCTCCCAGATCTCGGAGAAAGTCGGCTCGAAATTGCGCGGCACGACCAGCACCGTCGTCATGCCGAGCGATTTCGGCACAGAGAGGTTGCGCGCCAGGTCCTCGAACATCACCGCGTTGTGGCCGGTCACGGAATGCAGCTCGGCGAACCGCTCATAGGTCTGGCGGGCCGGCTTGGGGTTGAGACCCGCCGCGACGATGTCGAAGATGTCGTCGAAATGATCCAATACGCCGAGCTGGCGCGCGGCGCGCTCGGCATGCTTGCGGTCGCCATTGGTGAAAATGAACTTGCGGCCCGGCAATTGGCGGATCGCGGCACCGAGCACCGGATCGGGCACCAGCCAGGAATAGTCGATGTCGTGCACCTTCTCGAGGAAGTCGTCGGGGTCGATGCCGTGGCGCGCCATCAGCCCGTTCAGCGTCGTGCCGTACTCCAGGTAGAGCTCTTTCTGCAGCTTGCGCGCCTCCTCGCGCGAGAGCGTCAGCAGCTCGCCGACATAGGCAGTCATCTTCACGTCGATCTGCGCGAACAGGTTCGAGTGATGCGGATAGAGCGTGTTGTCGAGGTCGAATACCCAATCCGTGACATGGGCAAAACGGGCGGGCTCGGGTGTCGTCGTCATGGCCTCCTTATGGCATGCGGACGCGGAGTTTATCCACAACTTCCGCGCGTCTTGCGTCGTGAAAATGGCGCCTCCCTTCAAATTTTAATCGTCCCGGAAAGGTCACCTTCAGCGCTTGCTGGCACAGAGGCAGTCCGTTGGGAGACAGCGATGAGTCGCATAATCTTGAAGTCCGCAGTCGTCGCGTTCGCTTCGGTCGCTGTCTCGCTCTTGTTGACGCTGGTTGTGGTCCCGGCCATGGGCTTTCCGATCAGCCGCACCGTCTGGCTGACGGCCACAGTTTGCCCTTTGATTCTCGCCTGGATCGCCAGCGTCGGCACCTTCTGGCAAAGCGACCGGCTGAAAAATGCGCATCGCGAGCTTGCCCGCGCGCATGCCCAGCTCGCCGCGGCCCACAGACGCCTGTCGGAGAAGGCAAGCCGCGACGACATGACCGGCATGCTCAACCGCGAGACCTTCTTCGCCGCGCTCGACGGTTCCCGGCGCAAGGCCGATCGCGGCGCCCTGCTGATCATCGATGCCGACCACTTCAAGACCATCAACGACAATTACGGTCACCTGACCGGCGACGATGCGCTGCTTCTGATCGCCGGCGCCATCGAGCGCGGCGTGCGCAGCGGCGATGTGCTCGGCCGAATCGGCGGCGAGGAGTTCGCCGCCTTCCTGGTTGGCGCCACCGAACCGGAAGCAAGGCGCGTGGCCGAGCGCATCCGCCGCGAGGTCGAACTGATCCGCTTTCGCCCCGTCGACGAGCGGACCGTGCCTTTGACGGTCTCGATCGGCGGCATCACCTGTGGCGAGAGCGCCACCGTGTCGGAGCTGATGCGCGCCGCTGACCGCAGGCTCTACGAGGCCAAGCATCGCGGCCGCAACCTGTCCGTTCTTGATCGCGATCTCTCGGAAGCCGCCTGAGGGCTTGCGGCTCTTCGGCACGACCATGGCGCGGAAGAATCTCGGCCGCGTGCGCATCGCCGACTGGATCGGCAAAGGCGGCGATTATCCGACGAATGAGGAGACGGCGGGCCATCACGATATGGGCGGCACCCGCATGGTACCTGCCGGCTGGGCGTCCACCTCAGGAAGGTGATCACAGTCTGAACCCCGAAAAGGCAGGCGGCGCCGGCGCCTGCAATGGCAACCGGCGCCGCCCTGGCGCGCCTTTGGGGGTGGATCTACAGTCCGTAAACGGCGACCCGCACCAGCACGGCCGCGGCGGCAAGTGCCACCAGCAGGATGCCGAGGCCGATGGGCGAGCCCCAGCCATACCATTCCATGGCCAGCTTGGCGTATCTGTACTCCTCCTCATGCGAGAGAGGGGGGCGCTGTTGAATCAAGCTCATTGTTCACTCCTGTCGGCGACTTTGCCCTTGCTTCGCAAAGGGTGGCATCGCATATTGATACGATAGTCTGAATGTTAGACAACTTGATAGTTAGATGATCGAACTAAATTCGTCAAGCATGAATCGTGCTGAGATGACGGCGGCCGTCAGCCGTGCCGTCATGCGCTGGCAGGACGCGACGCAAGCCTATGACGAGGCGGTCGGGGAGCGGCTTGGGCTGATCGCGGCCGAGCGGCATTGTCTGGGCTTGCTCTATGCGGGGCCGCAATCGGCCGGCGCCGTGGCGGCGGCGACGGGGCTGACGCCGGCAGCGGTGACGGCCTTGATCGACCGCCTTGAGGCGCGTGGGCTCGTTACCCGAACCCGCAGCCTGGAAGACAGGCGCAAGGTGGTGATAGAGGCGACCGACCTGACCAGAGAACTTTCGGAGCGCTACTATGGCGCCATCGCGCGCGAGGGCGAGAAAGTGATGGCGGCTTTCAGCGACGCCGAGTTGGCGACCGTGCTGCGCTTCATCGACGCCGCGCTGGAGCTGCAAAGCGAGCAGTTGGCGAGGCTCAAGGCCGAGCCGGCTTCGGCCGGCTGATGCCCGAGGGACCGGACACTGGCGGCTTGCTTCCGCAAACCCAGAGCGGCTCAGTCGCCTTTTAGCCACCGAACCGCTCTGAGGCCGGCTGGGCGAAAGCCGGACCCCGAAGCGCGCCGCACCGAACGATTTCGGGCTCGCGCATTTTGGTTCAATGCCTAGACCGTGGCGGGGTCGAGCGCCGGCTGACCCTTGAACCGCGTGACGATCCCGGCGAGGTCGTCGCCGGCGAATGCATCGCGCAATGCGTCGAAGGACGGCAGCACGAAGTAGGCGCGCTGGAACTTGTCGATCTCGTAGCCGGTGCGCATCACCGTCTCCAGGTCGAACGGCACATGATGGGCGTCCTTGCTTTCGACCGCGAATTGCAGCTCGGTGAAAGACGATATCAGTCCTGCGCCGAAAGCCTTTACCGGCTGGCCGGCTTCCTGGATGAGGCCGTATTCGGCGCTGTACCAGTAGAGCCGGGTGATCATCTCGTCGCCGCCCAGCGCGATCATGTCCTCGGCCTTCTCACCATACATCTGCATGAAATCGGCGAACACCGGCTGCGTCAGGATCGGCACATGCCCGAAGAAGTCATGGAACATGTCCGGCTCGACGATGTAGTCGAGTTCCTGCCTGGTCCGCAGCCAGTTGGTGACCGGGAAACGGCGGTTCGCGAGATGGTCGAAGAAGGGGCCGGCGGGGATCAGCCCGGGCACCGCCACGATTTCCCAGCCCGTGAGCTTGCGCAATTTCTCGCTGATGGCGTCGAAATCCGGAATCTTGTCGAGCAGCCCGAGCGTCGCGACGCCGTCGAGATAGGAACGGTGCGCCAGCCTCTGCGTCAGCTTCGTCTGGCGATCGCAGAGCGTGCGCCACACTGCCTGCTCGTCGGCGGAATAGTCATAATCCTGAGCCACTGTGAAGTCGGCGCGGCACACCGAATAGTCGCCGCGAAGGCCTTGCGCCGCGCACTCGCGGGCATAGTCGGCAACGCTGATCGTCATTTCTTCCTCCTGAAAAAAATCGTCGGTTCCCGGATGGTGGCGTCATCGTAGCCGCGGCTCGTGAGGCAAATCAGCCTTCTTTGTAGCCAAGCGAGGGATTTTGAGGTAAACTTCGCTCAAATTTAAACGTTTAGGAGGGAAAATGCCTCAGTTGGATGAGTTCGAAATAAGAATGCTGGACACCCTGCAGCGCGACGGGCGCAAGGCCGTGTCGGAACTCGCGCAGGAGATCGGTCTGTCGACCACTCCCTGCGCTCGGCGCTTCGAGGCGCTGCAAGGCGCCGGCATCATCAAGGGCTTTGCCGCCGTGCTCAGCCGACGCGCGCTGGGGCTGACGGTCGAGGTGTTCATCCAGGTCCGCCTGGTGAGCCACAGCGACGGCTCGCCGGAAAGTTTTATCGCCGCCGTGCAGCGCATGGACGAGGTTTCGTCCTGCTGGACGATGACCGGCGACCACGATTTCCTGCTGCATGTGATGGTGCCGTCGGTGGACGATCTCAATGCTTTCGTCATGCACCGGCTGATGCGGCTGCCCGGCGTCCGCGACGTCCACACCCAGCTTGTGCTGCAGAACATCAAGGGCCCAGGCCACGTGCCGCTCAGCCATTTGCGGCGGTAATCGTGCCCGAAACGGTTCCTCCGCAAAGAACGGCCCGACAATGTGGTCGGAGCGAATCTACTTCGGGACGATTTCCCCGATATCAACTGAAATTAAGGTTACACGAACCTTAACAAAAGACGCGCTCGGAAATTTACGCAATGTTTCGTGCGTCGTCTCTTGCGATCTGGAGAAAGTGTGACCATGCATTATTCGGTAACTCACGATTGTTGCATGGAATCCTTAGCGGGCCGCTGTGCCGGTGCAATCGCATGATCCGTTTACCGGCGGTTAGCAACATTAGTGTCTTATAATGAACCAGGCTTGCCTTCGTCCTTCCGTAAGGACTTGACGGACTTCGCTTGCTCGAACCCGTTCATGCGGAGGATGATCGCAAAGGAGCATTGCATGCAACTGACGGAGGACGTGGCTCAGAGGGTCACTGAAGCGATTTCACGCCCGCCGTGGAAATCCGCCGATCCGACGCTTTTTGCGATGCTGCTGCAGAAGAACGCGGATCAGAATCGCAAGGTCGTGCGCTGGGGCATAGCGGCGGCCGTGTTGAGCTACATATGCTACGGGGCCTTCGACTGGTTCCTTTTCCCCGACATTGCCGACCGTGTGATTCTGACGCGCCTGACGTTGGGATTGACCTTCCTGGTGCTTGTCGAACTTGTTGCTCGACGCGATTTTGCCGTCACCACTCTGCACTACGTTGCTGCTCTGGCGATCGTGGCGGGCGCGATCGGATGGCTGCTGTCGGCCCTCGGAACGACGCATCAGGAGGCGCTGTCCCATTTCATCATCTTCGGCACGGTTTTCATTCTCGGTGCCAATCTTTTCTTCAACTTCCGGCTATGGCTCTCGGCGCTGTCGTCCGCAACCGTGACAATAGCATTCCTCGGCGCCACGCTGTGCTTGCTTCAAGCCGATCTTGGCACCCGTCTGGTGCTTGCAACCTATTTCGTGAATTGCCTTGTTTTGTCGCTTTATCTGTCATGGCGCCTCAGCATGGAGCGCTACCAAACCTTCCTGCATGCCCTTCAGGCGCAGATCCAGGAGCAGGTCGCCATCGAAAATGGTCAAAAGCTCATCGAGATCGCAGACACCGACCCGCTTACCGGGCTTAAGAACCGCAGGGCGATCACCCGAGAATTCGCGGAGTTGTGCAAGGAATGGGCCAGGGACAATGACGAAATAGGCGTCATTCTCATGGACGTGGACTACTTCAAGCGGTTCAACGACCGGCTCGGCCATCAGGCCGGCGACGACTGCCTGATCGAGCTTGCCCGAGCCTTCGACGAGACGGCGGCGTCCAATCACGCCATCGCGGGACGGTACGGCGGCGAGGAATTCGTCGTGCTCTGCAAGGTCGCCGGACCGGATCACCTGCGCGAGGTGACCCATCAATTCTGCCGGGCCGTCGAGGACTTGAACATCTCCCATCCCGATCGGGACGATAAACTCAACATCGTCACCATCAGCGCTGGCGCCTCGTTGACGCGCGCCGATCAAAGCATAGAGCTTCGGATCTTGTTGCAGGAGGCCGATCGCGCGCTTTACGCCTCCAAGTTTTCCGGTCGCGCGACCTTCACCATCTATGATGCGCAGGCCATCGATCAGAAGCGCGCCAGCCAGAATCTTTCGGAACTGCTCAAGCAAGCCGTTTCGGAGGGACTGGTCTCCGTCGTCTATCAGCCGATCTGCGATGCGATATCCGGCAAGGTGCTTGGCCATGAGTCGTTGATGCGGCTGCGCGACTTCGACGGCAGCGTGATCAGCCCGTCCGTGTTCATACCTGTCGCCGAGCAGACCGGCGGGATCGAGGAACTCGGGATGTGGGTGATCGATCGGGCTTGCGGCGACATGGTCGAGCACGGATTGGGATCGGTCGTGTCCGTGAACGTCTCGGTCGTCCAGCTCAAGGCTCCGAATTTCCCGCTTCACGTCACCGAGATCCTTGGTCGCCACGGCATGGCGCCTCAGAGGCTGGCGCTCGAGGTCACCGAAGGCAGCGATATATCCCTGGAGGCACAGGCCGCCAGAAGTATCGAGCAGCTTCGAAACCTGGGTGTTCAGATCTGGCTCGATGATTTCGGAACCGGATTTGCGGGTCTGGCCTGGCTCCGTCGTTTCAAGTTCGACGTCGTCAAGATCGATCGCAGTTTCTTGCACGATTGCCAGACGGTTCGAGGCCTGAGCCTGTTGCAGGACATGGTCAGACTGCTGCGCAATCTGGGCCACACGGTCCTTGTCGAGGGTGTCGAGACGAAAGAGCAGCAGAATTTGCTGCAGCACATGGGCATCCAGTCGATCCAGGGCTTCCTGACCGGACGTCCCGTCCCGATCGAAGAGATCATGCAGGCCAGGCAGGACCTCGTCGCTTAGCTTAAGCAGTGCGGCAGGAATGTAGGGCGGCGCCATCTCGGCGAAACGAGCACGCCGCGCGCTGCATCAGAAGCCGGGCCGCTGCACGGCCCGACTTGAAAATCCGGATGTGAAGCGGCTCCGCTACCGCTCCATGGCGGGCGCCGCGAAATCCACGCGTTTGCGGATCTTGCCGTAGACGATGTTCCTATTCGATCCGTAATAGACCTCGGCTTCGACGCGGTTCTTGTCCACCGCGGCATTGATGATGTCCCACATGTCGCCGGCCGACCGCAGGATGAGCGGCCAGTCCATGAACGTCTCCATGTACCCGTCGGTCGTGATCTCGTCGCTGAAATTGGCGAAGAGGAATTCGCCGTCCGGCTTGACCAGTTCCATGGCGCGCTGCAGCAGCCGTGCGCCGACCGGAAGCGGCAGGTAGTCATACAGCCCGGACGCATAGACGAGATCGAATGTGCCAAGCGGGTAGGCGCGCCGCAAAAGACCGCGCACGGATCCGTCCACGGCTTCCACTGCCGTACCGGCGAGGTCACGGTTGACCGTGCCGACGCTCACCGGATCCTGGTCGAGACCGATCCAGCGCTTTAACCTTCTCTCGGCGAGCGCCTTTGAGAGTTCGGCTTCCCGCAAATGGCCGCAGGCGATTGCCAGCACCTCGGCGTTTTCTACCCGGGCAGCCGTTTCGTCGACCGTTTTGGCCAGTATCTCGCGGCGCTCGCGCCCCGCCACCGAGCTTGCCGCTTCGCTCGTATAGGCAAAGATCTCGCGGCCGAGTTCGCTCGACGATGCCACGATCTCGTCGGCGCTCGGGTGCTTGTAGTAGATGTCCAGCAGCGTCGCGTCGCCCGAATAGCCGCGCGGCTTTTCGAAGGACCAGCGCGTGAACGGATCCTGCTTCAGGTAGGCCGCCACGCGGTGCTGCTGAGCGAGCGGGATCAGTTCCTGCCAAAGAGCCGGAGCGACCTCCCGGCGCAGTTCATGCAGTCGACCCGCCAGGCGCTCGACGATTTGCCCTGCGGGCTCCTGGCGCGCGAAAGCCTGATGAGCGAGGTCCAGCACCAGGGCGAGCTGGGCCGCCCGCGCCTTGAGCTCGGCGGCGTCGACCGCCTCCGCGGACGCCGCCTTGTGCTTCTTGATCAACGTCGATGTGATGAGGCTCGCCTCATCGATTTTCAGATCGGGATTCAGCGCCATATGGGCATTTCCTTGTGGTCCCCCACCGACAATTATAAATGCTTAGAGTTTTAATAAAAGTTTAGGGTCAACTGCATTAGTTTCTGCTAATACTCTCCTTGCCGAAGGTTTGAAGCGCCGAAAACCAGAGCTCGATCGAGCTGCGCAACGCGCACGTCCTTAACCTTTTGTTATGCACTGGGCTGACGCCGTCTCCCGCTCTGCGCGACGTTTCGGGTGTGCCCATCAAATCTGTGGGAAAGCTGCATCGAAACTGCTGAACCGCGCCCAGGCGGCTTCGACATCGCCAAATACGACCGGCGGACCGACGCAACGGAGGTCCGCCATGAACATCGTGCTGGTCAACCCGCCGCATACGGCCATCGGCAGCCGCGTGCCCGACGATCACCTGCCGCCTTTGGGTCTGCTGGCGATCGGCGGTCCGCTGCTCGATGCCGGCCATCGGGTGCGCCTGGTCGATGCGGAGTTCGGGCCGATGCCGCTTTCCACGCTCGTCGATGAGGCCCTGAGCGATAACCCGGATTTCGTCCTGATCGGCCATTCCGGCTCGACCTCGGCGCATCCGACCGCGCTGCGGATCGCGGAAATGATCAAAGCCCGCGCGCTAGGGGTCGTCATCCTCTATGGCGGCGTCTTCCCGACCTATCACTGGCGCGACGTGCTCGCCGCAACGGACGTCTTCGACTTCATCGTGCGCGGCGAGGGTGAGGCGACCGCGCTGGCGCTGGTCGAGGCGCTGGAAAGGCGCCGGCCGGTGTCGGGTGTCGCCGGCATCGCCTATCGCGACGATTGCGGCCGACCCTTTGCGGCGCCGCCGGCGATGACGATTACCGATCTCGACGCCTGCCGCATCGGCTGGGAGCTGATCGACCATGGCCGCTACAGCTATTGGGGCGGCAAGCGCGCCGTGGTCATGCAGTTCTCGCGCGGCTGTCCGCATCTGTGCAACTATTGCGGCCAGCGCGGCTTCTGGACCCGCTGGCGACATCGCGACCCGGTCAGCTTCGCCAGGGAGATCGCCTGGCTGCACCGCGAGTATGGCGTCGAACTGGTCAATCTGGCCGACGAGAACCCCACCTCCTCGAAGAAGGCTTGGCGCGCCTTTCTCGATGCGATGATCGCCGAGAACGTGCCGGTGCTGATCGTCGGCTCGACGCGCGCCGACGATATCGTGCGCGATGCCGATATCCTGCACCTTTATCGCAAGGCCGGCGTCATCCGCTGGCTGCTCGGCATGGAGAACACCGACGAGGCCACACTGTCGCTGATCCGCAAGGGCGGCAGCACCAAGTCCGACCGCGAGGCGATCCGGCTGCTTCGCCGGCACGGCATATTGTCCATGGCGACCTGGGTCGTTGGCTTCGAGGATGAGGGTTTTCGCGATCTCTGGCGCGGCTTTCGCCAGCTCATCGCCTATGATCCCGACCAGATCCAGGCGCTCTATGTGACGCCGCATCGCTGGACGCCGTTCTTCCGCATCGCCAAGGATCGCAGGGTGATCCAGAAGGACGTCCGGCTCTGGGACTACAAGCACCAGGTGCTGCATATGACCCGGCTGAAGCCGTGGATGCTGTTCTTCGCCGTCAAACTGATCGAGCTTGCCGTGCAGTCACGGCCGAAAGCGCTGGCGCGCGTCCTTTTCCATCCGGACCCAGAGCAGCGGCATTCGATGCGTTGGTACATCAACATGGGCCGCCGCGTCTGGTTCCGCGAGGTCTGGGGTTTTCTGGTGCGGGACCGCCGCGTGGCCACGGGCCCGACGCTTGCCGAATTCTGGGGCGCGCCGCAGGACGCCGATGAGGAATCGATGGTCTTTCAGCACCCGGCGCGAAAGCCGACCCTGCCCGTCGCGGAAGATAAGCGGGTCGCGGAAAGCAGAAGGCTAGCCGGCTAAATAATCGCTACGGCACGATCAGCGTGCCGGCCCCGTGCTCGGTGAACAGCTCGAGCAGCACCGAATGCGGCGTCTTGCCATTGAGGATGACCACGCCCTCGACGCCGCGCTCGATCGCCTCGATGCAGGTCTCGACCTTCGGGATCATGCCGCCCGATATCGTGCCGTCCTTGATCAGCGCCTTGGCCTCGCCGACCGTCAGCTCGTCGATCAGCTTCTTGTTCTTGTCGAGCACGCCGGGCACGTCGGTCAGGAACAGCAGGCGCGAGGCGCGGCAGGCGCCGGCGATGGCGCCGGCAAAAGTATCGGCGTTGATGTTGTAGGTATGGCCGTCGCGGCCGGGCGCCACCGGCGCCAGCACCGGGATCATCTCGGAACGGGCCAGCAGGTCGAGCAGCGTGCGGTCGACCTCGACCGGCTCGCCGACGAAACCGAGATCCAGCACCCGCTCGATGTTCGAATCCGGGTCGATCATGGTCTTGCGCGCCTTTTCGGCGAAGACCATGTTGCCGTCCTTGCCGCAGAGACCGATCGCCCATTCGCCTTCGGCGTTGATCAGCGCCACGATTTCCTTGTTGATCGAGCCGGCCAGCACCATCTCGACGATCTCGACCGTCTTCTGGTCGGTGACGCGCAACCCGCCCTCGAACTTGGATTCGATGCCCATCTTGTTGAGCATGGCGCCGATCTGCGGCCCGCCGCCGTGGACGACAATCGGGTTGACGCCGGACTGTTTGAGCAGCGCGATGTCGCGCGCAAAGGCCTTGCCGAGCTCGTTGTCGCCCATGGCATGGCCGCCATACTTAACCACCACCGTCTTGTTCTCGTAGCGCTGCATATAAGGAAGCGCGCGCGAGAGCAGCGCGGCCTGCATTTCGGCGTTGGCGGCGATGTCCGTCATCGGTGCTTTCCCTAGGTGGCAAGGATGGCGGGCGTCTTAGCGGGAATTGCCGCAGGTCGCAAACGGCTTTGCGCTCACAATGACGAAATCGGCGGGTTTCAAGGTCTGTCGAGATTCAGGTCAGGCCGAGTCGAGAATGGCGGATTTCGAGAACCGGAACGGAGCGTACTTTCTGGTACGTGAGTACCGGAAAGCGCAGAAAACCGCCATTCGCAGGCCGGCATCACCTGAATATCGACAGACCTAGCCGGGCACCTTGAGCGGCGCGCGGCGCTTCAGCCATCCTGAAATCTTCTCCATTTGCGCTGCGAGCGACAAAAGCGTCTCCTCGTCGCCGGGCCGTCCCGCGGCCTGGATGCCGAGCGGCAGGCCACCTGCGGTGACATGCACCGGCAGCGCGATCGAGGGCTGGCCGCTGACATTGTGGATCGCCGGCCAGGGAGTGAACCACAGGCTCTTGTCCATCAGCTGGCCGAAAAACGATTTGATCCTGAGCAGCCCGGTAAGATGCAATTTGTCGAGGACGTTCTCGACGAGCTCGTCGGCGCCTTTCGGGTCCATCGCGCCGCAGGCGAGCGGCGGGTGCGCAATGATCGGCATCAGCACGGCATCGAAGCGCGCCGTGTCTTCGATCATCTGCCGCGCGGTGGCGTTGAGCCGCTGCACGGCGTCATAGACCTCGCCGGCGGACAGCATTTCGCCGAGGCGACCAAGCACGCGCGTCGCACGTTCGACCTCGCCGGACACCGGGCGGCCGACGCGCTTCGCCTCGGCACGCATCATGCCTGCGACGGCCGACGCGACGCTCTTGCAGAAATCGGCGATGAAGTCGCGGCCGATATAGGGCAGGTCGATCTCTTCCACCGTGTGCCCGCCCTCGCGCGCCAGCGCCACCGCGGTATCCAGCGCTTCCATCGTCTCAGCCGAGATCGGCAGGCCGAGCGGCGATTTGCGGTAGACGGCGAGGCTGAGCCGGCCTGGATCGCGCGCCGCTGCGGCGGTGAAGGCGCCCTTGGGCTCCCGCGCCGCATAAGGCGACAGCGGATCGGCGCCGTGCGTCAGGTCGAGCAGGAGGGCTGTATCGCGCACCGAGCGGCTGACCGCATGGTCGACGACCATGCCGTACCAGCTCTCGCTGGTGAGCGGCGTCAGCGGCACCCGACCGCGCGAGGTCTTGAGCCCGACCAAGCCGCTGCAGGCCGAAGGCACCCGGATCGAGCCGCCGCCGTCGGAAGCGTGCGCCGCCGGCACCACGCCGGCCGCGACGAGCGCCGCCGATCCGCCGGACGAGCCGCCGGTGGTGTGGCCGGTGTTCCAGGGGTTGCGGGTGATGCCGAAGCGGGCCGATTCGGTCATCAGCCGCAGCCCATGCTCAGGCGAGGTGCTGGTAGCGATCGGGATCAGGCCCGCGGCCAGATAGCGCTCGACCATCACCGAGTTGAAATCGGCCGTGAAGGCCGGAATGCGGCTGCCGCCATGGATCGGCACGCCCTTGATGCCGATGCCGAGATCCTTCAGCGCGAAGGGTACGCCGGCGAGCGGCTGCTTGCGGTCGATCGCCTTCGCCCGCGCCCTGGCGGCGTCATAGAGCGGCGTCGCTATGGCGTTGATGTCGGGTCTTGTCGCCTCGGCGCGGGCGATCGCGGCGTCGACCAGCTCCTGCGGCGAGATTTCTCCCTTGTGGATGAGTTCGGCAAGTCCGGTCGCATCCTGTTCCCAAAGCACGCGTTCGATCGACATCGCCGCTCCCCTGTTTTGGCGAAGGCTATCGCATGAAGCCGCAAATCGAAATCCGGATTTGCGTTGTTCATCTCGCATTGCGGAAGATGACTTCACGTACTGACGCCGCGGCAGCCTTGGGTGGACAACACCGCCCGCGCCGTTGCAAATAGATCGCAATCTTCTAATTTGCCTGCATGGGGCCTCAGGACATCAGCAAGCTGATCGTCCGGACTTCGATGAAGGACCGGGCTGCGTTCGATCTGCTCTACAAGCAGACCAGCGGGAAACTTTTCGGCGTCTGCCTTCGTGTATTGAGGGACAAGAGTGAGGCGGAAGAAGCACTGCAGGAGGTCTTCGTCAAGATCTGGACCAAGGCCGATCGTTTCGCGATTTCCGATCTCAGCCCGATTTCCTGGCTGGTGGCCATTGCGCGCAACCATGCGATCGACCGTATCAGGGCCCGGCGCGGTCCTTCCGCCAATATCGATGCAGCGCTCGAGGTCGCCGATCCGGCGCCGGGGCCTGAGGCCATGGCTGTCGCGGGCGGCGAGACCGAACGCATCTACCATTGCCTCGACGAATTGGAGAAACACCGGGCGGCGGCGGTCCGGGGCGCCTATCTCAACGGCGAAAGCTATGCCGAGCTGGCGGAGCGCCACAAGGTCCCGCTGAACACGATGCGGACTTGGCTGCGGCGAAGCTTGCTCAAACTGAGAGAATGCCTGGAAAGATGACGCTGGCGGAAGAAAACGGACCGGAACGCGGAGGCGACGACCTGCTCGCCGCCGAATACGTTCTCGGCGTTCTGGCAGCCGACGAACGCCAGATCGCCTCCCGCCGCATCGATACCGAGGCGGGTTTTGCCCGCCTGGTCGATGCCTGGGAAGCCCATTTCGCGCCGATGGCAGCCGCCTACGCTGCGGTCGAGGCGCCGGCTTCGGTCAAGGCGGCGATCGACCGGCGGCTGTTTGCCTCATCAGTGACCACCCCCGCCGCGCCCAGCACCGGCCTGCTGGGGAGCCTCGCCTTCTGGCGCGGGCTTGCCGCGGCCGCGCTTGCCGCTTTGGCCGTCTTTGTCGCCCTGCCTCTCGTCAATCCGCCGTTGCCGCAGCCCGAAACCAGGCTGGTCGCCTCGCTCGCCGCCGACAACAGCAACGTCAAATACCTCGCTGTCTATGACGCTGCGCGCCAGGAGGTCGGCCTCTCGCATGTTTCCGGCGAACGCGGCGCCGGCAAGGATTTCGAGCTGTGGATGATCGAGGGCAAGACTGCGCCGGTCTCGATGGGCGTCATCCCGGCCGGCCAGACCGCGCGCATGGCCGTCACGCCGGCCGTGCAGGAGAAGCTGGCGCAAGGCGCCGTGCTCGCCGTCAGTCTCGAGCCGGCCGGCGGTTCGCCGACCGGCCAGCCGACCGGCCCCGTCGTCGCTGCCGGCGATCTGAAGGGCATCTGACGACATTTCGGAAAAGAATTGAAGACTAGCCGAAGTCTATCCACCCGACATGTGTCGGCAGCAGCGCTTTCGTGCGCTTAGACGCGGTACGTTTGCATCCGGGCCGGCGAATAAAAAATCTTCGAAGTTCGCGAAACTAAGTTTTTGACGCCTCGTATCTCCTCGCGTTCCCAAGGATGGGGAAAATAACCCGAGGAGACTTATACAATGCGCAAACTCGCCACCCTTCTGCTTGCCTCTGCAATCGGCCTTTCGGCGCTTGGCGCCGTTGCCTATGCCGCCAATCCGATGGTCGGCGGCGCCCCGATGTATGCCAAGAAGAACATCATCGAGAATGCCGTCAATTCGAAGGACCACACCACACTGGTCGCCGCCGTCAAGGCCGCCGGCTTGGTCGACACGCTGCAGACCCGCGGTCCTTTCACCGTCTTTGCCCCGACCAACGAGGCCTTCGCTGCACTTCCGGCCGGCACCGTCGAGACGCTGCTCAAGCCCGAGAACAAGGACAAGCTGACCAAGATCCTCACCTGCCATGTCATTGCCGCCAAGGCGCTGGCCGCCGACGTCGCCAAGATGGCCAAGGCCGATGGCGGTGCGCATGAGGTCAAGACCGTCGGCGGCTGCGCCCTGACGCTGAAGTCCGAAAAGGGCAAGGTCACGGCGACCGACGAGAACGGCAACGTCGCTCATGTCACAATCGCCGACGTGCGCCAGTCGAACGGCGTCATCCACGTCATCGACAAGGTTCTTCTGCCGAAGATGTAACAAAGCGCGTGCGGCCGGCGAAGTGGCGCATGTCCGCGCCGGCCGCACGGTCTCCCTCCCACGATCCGTGCTGCCGTCAAGCGCCGCTCCGCATCGCCAGGGCTTGGGTCGACGCGGGGTGGCGCGCGAACCGTCACCGGCTTTTGCTTTTCCGGTGGCGTCCTAGTTTGTAAGATCACGTCAGGAGGAAAGGCCATGAACCGTCGCGACTTTCTCTGGAGCGGTGCCGCCGCCACTGCCCTCACAATCGGAGCCGGAGCGGCGTTGCACATGGGCGGCGCGAAGCCGGCTCTGGCCGCCGAGACCTTCGAGATCACCAAGACCGACGCCGAATGGCGCGCCATCCTTTCGGATGCCGCCTTCGACGTGCTGCGCAGGGAGGGCACCGAATATCCGGGCACCAGCCCGCTGCTCAACGAACACCGCAAGGGCATCTTCGCCTGCGCCGGATGCGACCTGCCGGTCTATCCGTCGGAAACGAAGTTCGATTCCGGCACCGGCTGGCCGAGCTTCTGGCAGGAGATCCCCAATGCCATCGGCAAGACCGAAGACCGTTCGCTCGGCATGACGCGCACCGAGGTGCATTGCCGCCGTTGCGGCGGTCATCTTGGCCATGTCTTCGACGACGGCCCGCCGCCCACCGGCCTGCGCCACTGCATCAACGGCGTGGCGCTGACCTTCAAGCCCGCCGCGGCCTGAGCGGACTGCGATCTGTCCAAAGAAATGACCCCGGAAATCGGCGACGATTTCCGGGGTCACGCGTTGAGGACGCCAGGCGGGGGTTCCGGCTCCTCAATGGCCTCCGCCGCCACCGCCGCCTTGCTGTGCCGGCTTGTTGATGAACAGCACGAAAAATCCGAGCGAGGCGAACAGCACGGTCAGCATCATGAACACGTCCATGAAGGACAACAGCGCCGCCTGCTGCTGCACCATGCCGGACAGCTTTGAAATGGCGGCGGCCGTGGCGTCGAGGCCGGCGTTTTGCTGGAAGGTCAGCGTCATGTTCTGCAGCTTGGTCTGCGCGGCCTCGCTGCCCCACTGCACATGCTCGGAAAGCCTTGCATAGTGAAAGGCATTGCGGTCGATCAGCACCGTGTTGATGACTGCCAGGCCGACGGCACCGCCGAGATTGCGGGTCAGGTTGAACAGGCCCGACGCATTCTTCAGCCGCTCCGGCGGCAGCGTGCCGAGCGCGATGTTGTTGATCGGCACCATGCACAGCATCATCGAGCAGCCGCGCAGGATCTGCGGGATCAAGAGCTCATAAAAATCCCAGTCGGCGGTGAGATGCGTCATCCACCATGTGCCGGTGGCGAAGCCGATGAAGCCGACCATCATCATCAGCCTGAGATCGATCTTGTTCGACAGGATGCCGGCAACGGGCGCGGTGAAGAACATCGCCAGGCCGCTGACGAACAGCGCCTCGCCGATCATCATCGAATCGTAACCGCGGATGCGGCCGAGGAACACCGGATAGAGGTAGGTCAACCCGTAAAGGCCGATGCCGACCACGAAGGAGAACAGCGAGCCGAAGGCGAAATTGACATTGTTGAAGGCCCGCAGATCGACGATCGGCTCCTCGGCGGTGAACACGCGCCAGAAGAAGATGAGACCGCCTATGGTCATGATGATGGCGCAGGCAAAGACGGCCGGCTCCTGCAGCCAGTCATGGTTCGGGCCTTCCTCCAGCACGTATTCCATGCAGCCAAGGAAGGCGGCCATGCCGATCAGGCCCCACCAGTCGAACTTGGAGAACAGCTTGAGGTTCGGCTTGTCGAAATCGATCAGCGACCAGGCAGCCGTCGCCACCAGTATACCCGGCACGACATTGATCAGGAACAGCCAGTGCCAGGACATGGCATGGCTGATATAGCCGCCGACCGTCGGGCCGATGGTCGGCGCCAGCGTCGCCACGAGGCCGATCATCGGCGAGACGACGGCGCGGCGCGACGGCGGGAAGATGGTGAAGGCGGCAGCGAACACGCTCGGAATCATGCCGCCGCCGATAAAGCCCTGGATGGCGCGGTAGACGATCATCTGGTCGATGTTGGTGGCGGTCGCGGCCAGCGCGCTTGCTGCTGTGAAGCCGGCGGCCGCGGTCGTGAACAGCACGCGGGTCGACAGCATGCGGCTGAGGAAGCCCGACAGCGGGATCATCACCACTTCCGCGATCAGAT
Organism: Mesorhizobium sp. M1A.T.Ca.IN.004.03.1.1; assembly: GCF_003997555.1. Classification (NCBI taxonomy): domain Bacteria; kingdom Pseudomonadati; phylum Pseudomonadota; class Alphaproteobacteria; order Hyphomicrobiales; family Phyllobacteriaceae; genus Mesorhizobium; species Mesorhizobium sp. M1A.T.Ca.IN.004.03.1.1. Next base: position 436,994 of record NZ_RZTV01000005.1, read on the forward strand.
AGGCGGTCTGAACCCACGGGATCTCGTCGGAGCTGGCGCTGAGGCCGGCCTGGATCTCGGCCAGCGATGCCGAGACGATCTGGATATCGAGGATCGCCATGAACATGCCGAACACCATCGCCAGGAAGGCGATGACGCGGCGCGCCGGCATGTGGTCGGCGGGGGCGGCGGCTGCCGGACGTGCCGGCGCTGCTCCTGCGGTAATGGTTGCGGTTGCCATCTCATGGCCTCCCTGCGGCAGCTCCAAAAGTGCGCGGCGTTTTCCGCCCGGAACTGCGTCAAAACAGGCTGGGCGGCTCGGCGCTCAATTGGCCACCGGGCCGCCCCCCAAACTGCTCAGTTGGTCGTCGCGGCCGGCGCGGTGCGGCTGTCGGCGGCGACGATGACGCTCAGGCCGGCGCGCAACTTGCCGGTCTTCAGCACGTCGGCCGGCACGTCGATGCGGACCGGCACGCGCTGCACCACCTTGGTGAAGTTGCCGGTGGCGTTTTCCGGCGGTAGCAGCGAGAACACCGCGCCCGAAGCCGGCGCCAGCGACGAAACCGTGCCCTCGAAGGTCTGGCCGTCGATGGCATCGACCGTGATGCGGACCTTCTCGCCAGGCACCAGCCGGCCAAGCTGCGTCTCCTTGAAGTTGCCGACGATGTAGAGCTTATCCATCGGCACGACGACGGCGAGCTTCTGGCCGGGCGTGACGAGGTCGCCCTGTTCGACCGAGCGGTTGCCGACGACGCCGTCATAGGGCGCCTTGAGCACGGTGAAGGAAAGGTCACGCTGCGCCTTGTCGCGGGTGAGCTGCAGCGAGGCGAGCGTGCTGGCGGATTCCGCACGCTGGGCTTCGAGCACGCCGATATTGGCCTGCGCGGCGGTGATTTGCGCGTCGGCGCCGGCGAGGGCTGCCTTCGCCTGGTCGAGCGCCGTCTGGGCGTCGTCGAGTTGTGCCTGCGTGCCGACATGCGTCTTGAGCAGCTGCGCCGCGCGGGCCTGTGCGCGTGCCGCATTGTCGGCCGCCGCCTGGTCGGCGATCTTCTGCGCCTGTGCTTGCGCCAGCGAGGCCTGCGCCGCCTTGGTTTGCGCATCGATGCGGTCGAGCGTCTTCGCCAGCGTGGCGATCTGCGCCTCCGCCTGGCCGACCGCGATTTTGTAGTCGCCGTCATCGATGACGAACAGCGGATCGCCGGCCTTGACGCTCTGGTTCTCGCTCACCAGCACCTTGTCCACATAGCCGGAGATTTTCGGCGACACGAACGACATGTCGGCCTGGACATAGGCGTCGTCGGTGGAGATCATGAACCGGCCGTCGGTCCAGTAATCGTAGCCGTACCAGGAGCCGGCGCCGAGGAGGCCCAGCCCGATGATCGGCAGCAGCAGCGAGCGCACAGAGCGCTTCTTCTTGGCCGGCGCTTCGGCAGGCGCGGGAGGAGCGGGCAGTACAGGCGCTTCCGGAGCTTCGGTCGACGGCTGGACCTTGGCGTTGGGGAAATTGCGGACTTCGGCGGTAGCGGGCGCGTTCGAGGACATGATAATCTCTCTGGGACAAGTCAGTCAGACTGAACCGTTCGGTTCGAATTGGTGATTGACATAGCGCGGAAAGAGGCCCATATCAAGAGCAAATCGAACCGGTTGGTTCGAAATATTTCGTGAGGTTTGACGTCGATGGTCGAAACGACAGCCGATAGCGATCTGCTCGACTTGCGCAAAGGCCGTCCCGCGGCCGGGCAGGATCCGATCAAACGGGCCCAGATCATCGAAGGCGCGCGCCGCGTCTTCATCGACAAGGGCTTCGAAGCCGCGTCGATGAACGACATCACGCGCGAGGCCGGCGTCTCCAAGGGCACGATCTACGTCTATTTCGCCAACAAGGAAGAGCTGTTCGAGGCTCTCATCGAGGAAGAGCGTGGCACCATCTTCAAGAATATGTATGAGGTGCTCGACCATTTCGACGACCTGCGCAAGACGCTGGTGAAGTTCGGCATGGTGCTCTCCGCCAAGATCACCTCGGCCAAGGTCATCCAGGCGCAGCGCACCGTGGTCGGCGCTTCCGACAGGATTCCCGAGCTTGGCGCCCGCTTCTACGAGCGCGGTCCCAAGCGTGGCCACGACAAGGTGATGATCTTCCTCAACGAAGCCGTCGAACGCGGCCTGCTGAAGATCGACGATGTCGATCTCGCCGCCTATCAGTTCACCGAGCTCTGCCTCGCCGGCCTCTTCCGCCAGTGCATTTTTTCCTACCGCACCAAGGCGCCGAGCCAAGCCGAGATCGAGCATGTCGTTCGCTCCGGCGTGAACGTCTTTCTGAAGGCCTACGGCACCGAGAAGCTCGCGGCCGAGGAGCAGGCGTCGCTCTCGGCGTGAACCTGCGGCGCGCAGCGATTGCGAAGGAACGCGAGGCGCTTTGACGACGCTACGGCGCCGCGGCAGCCGACTTCGATGCCACCGGTCACCTCCTTCTTCCAGCCCAACTCGAACCGTCGACGGGCACTTTTCCCGGACCCTTCCGGAAGAGCTTGTTAACCATCGGTTCCTATGTCTCGGGACACGTTTGTTCGACGAATCTCGAGTGTGACATCCATGCGTTTTACCCGTGCCAATCCTTCCGGTGCTTCCGCTTACGGCGACAACGACGACAGCAGCTCGGAAGACGCGCGGCACCATGGCGCTGCCGTGCCGCCGCAGCGGCAAACAGGGCAGGTCGTCACGCTGCGAGCCGCCGCTGACGGCGAATCGAACGCCGCCGATTCGGCTGGCGGCGACGAGTTCGGCGGCCAGGCCTGGCAGCAATATTTCTTCCTCGCGCCCAATGTGCGCTTCACTCGCACGCCGGATTCCGACAAACGGCCCGCACCGGAGCCAGTTGATGAAGCGCCGGCCAAGGCGGTGGCTTCCCGCGGGCTTCCCATTCGTCCGGCGCCGCTGGCGCCCCAGCCGACCAATCCGGGCCGGGCAGTCCCCGGCGCGGCCGCCACCGCCCCGGCCAAGCCGCCGCAGGCCATCGTCAAGCCGCAGCAGGCCAGCGCCGCGCCGCCGCCACGGGCCGTAGCCACTCCGGCACAAAAGCCGCAGCCGCCGAAATTTCGTTGGTCCTATCTTTCCGACGATGCGTTTTTCGAGTTCAGCCTGCCCTTGCTCGCCGAGCGCCTGGCGCGGGCACGGCTGAACGATCCTTTGCAGACGCCCGCGGCTCCCGCGCGGATGAGTCCTGCGGCGCAACCGAGCCCGTTCCGCCCCGCCGCGATCGGAGAGGCGACCTCGTTCTACCGCGTCATCGAATGGCGCTCGCACGGGCCGGCCGCAAGTCTGGCCCCGCTGACGGCGCCGGTCGATCTGCCCGCTCTCCGGTCCGCTCCTGGGGAAATCGAATCGCGCGCGCCCGCGCCTGAGTCCGTCGCGCCGCGTCCCATCGCAAAGAGCGCCAAGGCCGCCAGACCCGCGCCGCCCCTGCCCGTCGCCGGCAAGGTCGCGCCGCAGCCCGCTTCGGCCGGCTACGAGCTTCCGTCCGAGGAATTGCTGCAGATGCCGCCGGAAGGCCAGGGCTTCTACATGTCGCAGGAGCGGATGGAACAGAACGCGGACCTGCTCGAAAGCGTGCTGGAGGATTTCGGCGTCAAGGGCGAGATCATCCATGTCCGGCCGGGTCCGGTCGTCACGCTCTACGAGTTCGAGCCGGCGCCGGGCGTGAAGTCCAGCCGCGTCATCGGCCTGGCCGACGACATCGCCCGCTCCATGTCGGCCATCTCGGCGCGCGTCGCCGTGGTGCCGGGCCGCAATGTCATCGGCATCGAGCTGCCCAACGAAACGCGCGAGACGGTCTATTTCCGCGAGCTGATCGAATCGGCCGGCTTCCGCAACACATCGTGCAAGTTGGCGCTGGGGCTGGGCAAGACCATCGGCGGCGAGCCGGTCATCGCCGACCTCGCCAAGATGCCGCATCTGCTGGTCGCCGGCACCACCGGCTCGGGCAAGTCGGTCGCCATCAACACCATGATCCTATCGCTGCTCTACCGGATGAAGCCGGCGGAGTGCCGCCTCATCATGGTCGATCCCAAGATGCTCGAATTGTCCGTCTATGACGGCATCCCGCATCTGCTCACGCCGGTCGTCACCGATTCCAAGAAAGCGGTCACCGCGCTCAAATGGGCGGTCCGCGAGATGGAGGAGCGTTACCGCAAGATGGCGCGCCTCGGCGTGCGCAACATCGACGGCTACAACCAGCGCGCCGCGGCCGCCCGCGACAAGGGGGAGGTCGTGGTCATGCAGGTGCAGGTCGGCTTCGAGAAGGGCACGGGCGAGCCGCTGTTCGAGGAGCAGGAGATCGACCTCGCCCCGATGCCCTACATCGTCATCATCGTCGACGAGATGGCCGACCTGATGATGGTGGCCGGCAAGGAGATCGAAGGCGCCATCCAGCGGCTGGCGCAGATGGCGCGCGCCGCCGGCATCCATTTGATCATGGCCACACAGCGCCCGTCGGTCGACGTCATCACCGGCACCATCAAGGCCAATTTCCCCACCCGTATCTCCTTCCAGGTGACGTCCAAGATCGACAGCCGCACCATCCTTGGCGAGCAGGGCGCCGAGCAGCTGCTCGGCCAGGGCGACATGCTGCACATGGCCGGCGGCGGGCGCATCGTGCGCGTGCACGGTCCCTTCGTCTCCGATCTCGAGGTCGAGCACGTCGTGGCGCATTTGAAGGCGCAAGGCCGCCCGGAATATCTCGATACGGTCACCGCCGGCGAGGAAGAGGAAGAAGATCCGGCCGACACGGGTCCAGTCTTCGACAAGGGCTCGATCGACGCCGAGGATGGCGACGCCCTCTATGAGGAGGCGGTCAAAGTGGTCAAGCGCGACAAGAAATGCTCGACCTCCTACATCCAGCGCCGCCTCGGCATCGGCTATAACCGCGCCGCCTCGCTGGTCGAACGCATGGAGAAGGAAGGCCTGGTCGGCGCGCCCAACCATGTCGGCAAGCGCGAAATCCTTGCCGGCCGGCGCGACCATGCGCCGGAGCGCGACGAGACGGATTGAGCGGGCGTTAGGGCGCGCAGTCAGGTCGGCCGATCGCGGCTGGTCCTGCCCGTCCTTGTTCTATCTGGGGCCCTCGGGGAGAGGTCAGCCGGGCGAAGCGGAGACTGGGTGAGGGGGAGCGCAGTACGCGGCTGCCCTGCTCCAAGGCGAAAAATGCGTCAGCCGCCGTTCGCCACCAAGGCGATCGCCGCGCGCAGATCCTCGAGCCCTGAGGCCTTTTCCGACGAAGTCGCGAGCACCGCCGGGAACGCCGCCGGCCGTTTCTTGATCTTGGCCATCGTCTCCTCGATCAGCTTCGGCACGCCGGCCGCCTTGATCTTATCTGTCTTGGTCAGCACGATCTGGTAGGACACCGCCGCCTTGTCGAGCAGCGACAGCACCTCCTCGTCCTTGGCCTTGATGCCGTGCCGGGCGTCGATCAGCACATAGACGCGCTTCAGCGTGACGCGGCCCTGCAGATACTCGAAGATCAGCTTCGTCCAGGCATCGACCTTATCCTTCGGCGCGCTGGCGTAGCCGTAGCCCGGCATGTCGACCAGCGCCATCGGCGGCAGGTCGGCGCCTTCGCCGGAGAAGCCGTCCGGCACGAAATAGTTCAGCTCCTGCGTCCGTCCGGGCGTGTTGGAGGTGCGCGCCAGCCCCTTCTGGCCGACCAGCGCGTTGATCAGCGACGACTTGCCGACGTTGGAGCGGCCGGCAAACGCGATCTCCGGCGGCCCTTCCGGCGGCAGGAATTTCATCGACGGCACGCCGCGGATGAAGATCCACGCGCGGGTGAACAGCTCCGGACTTATGGCAGTTTCGCTCGTGGTTTTGTCCGGCGCGTTCAAACGGCGGCCTCCAGCTTGGAAATGTCGGCGCCTCGAATGGCGTTGAGGTTGCGGCTGACCTTGTCGACCGGCCAGTTCCACCAGGCCGCTTTCAAAAGCCGTCGCACCGTGAACTCATCGAAGCGCATCTTCACCACCTTGGCCGCATTACCGGCGACGATCGCATAGGGCGGCACGTCGTGCGTGACAACCGATTTCGCGGCGACGATCGCGCCATGGCCGATCTCGATGCCCGGCATGATCACCGCATCCATGCCGATCCACACGTCATTGCCGACGACCGTGTCGCCGCGGATCTCTTTCGACCAGGTCTCGGGGTCGAAACCTTCCTCCCAGCCATGGCCAAAAATGTTGAACGGATAGGTGGAGAAGCCGGACATGGCGTGATTGGCGCCGTTCATGATGAAGCGGGCACCCTCGGCGATGGCGCAGAATTTGCCGATGATCAGCCTGTCGCCGATGAAGGGATAGTGGTGCAGCACGCACCTCTCGGCGAATTTGTCCGGGCCGTCGGGATCGTCGTAATAGGTGAAGTCGCCGATCTCGATGTTCGGCGCATTGACCAGCGGCTTCAGGAAGCCGACGCGCGGATGCATCGCAATGGGATGCTTGATGTTGGGGTTGGGTCCGGTCATCGCGGTCAGTCCTTAGTTGGCAGGCACGAGGCGGCGCCCTGGCGACGCTGTCTCCCGATCAAACTACCGTGATCAGGCTGCAGCACCAACCCGCGCTCAGCGGCTGCCGCGACAGATCACGATCGGGTTGGAAAGCGCGCTGTCGAAACCGCTGCCCTGATAGACCTGGACGTTGGAGGCGCCGGGCGGCAGCGTGAAACTGCCGTCGACGACTTTCTGGTCGCCGGCCGAGGTGTGCAGGGCCCAGCTATAGGTGCAGAACTGCGGCGGAGCCTTGGGTTGCACGTGGCTGCAGTTGAGCTGCGCGCCGCCGAGCATTGCCGCGCCGCCGCAGCTCACCGCTTCCTTGGCGGCGGCCGGAAACGCGCATGTCAGCAGGGCAGCCACGGTCGCGATCCTGAGCCGGTTCATCTTCATTTTTCGTGCGTGCCTCTTCCGGCCTTCAGTTGCGCCACGTCGGCGCGACGTTTGCTCCAGGCGGCTTAGCTGGTCTTGCGCACCGCGTCCAGCAGGATTATGTGCATGATGATAATAAGCATGCTCACGAAAGCTTGTCTGCCGACTCCGAAGTTCCTCCCATGCCTTCCTCGCTCACCAGCAGCTTCGTCCTGCACGACGTCGCGCGCCTGCCCGGAAAACGCTTCGAGCAGCGCTCGCGCCGCTCGAGCCAGACTCGCGGGCATTGGCAGGTGCGGCCCTATCTGTCTCGACAGCAAGGCATTCACCTTTCCGCGGACGCGCGGCAGGAGCTGCAAACACTTTGTCTGATCAAATCCAATCTGCTCGAGGCCTGCGCCCAGCCGGCTGTCGACCGGGAGAAAGTCCATGTCTGAACCAGCCTCACCACGCAAACCCGCCGACGGCGACAATGCCGGCGACAGAAGCAGCGACCAGGTCATTCGCCTGGACAGCCAGCGCGAGCAAAGGCGTGCCGCCAATCCGGGGATCGAAAACGATGAGCTGGAAGCCCCTGTCGCGCCGGAACCTGCTGCGCTCGAAGCACCCTCGGCCCAGCCGAAGCCGGCCGCCGTCACGATAGCCTCGCCGGCCCGGGCCAAGCCGCGGCGCAGCTTAACCCGGTCTGTCCTGTTTGCGCTGCTTCCGGTGGCGCTGGCGGTCGGCGGCTATTACTACGTCGTCGGCGGTCAGGTCATGACCACCGACAATGCCTATGTCCAGGCGCAGTCGCTCGGCGTCTCCACCGATGTTTCCGGCACCGTGCAGGAGATCGACGTGCATGACAACGAGGCGGTTAAGAAGGGCCAGGTGCTCTTCCGCTTGCGGCCGGCCTCGTTCGAGACGGCGCTGGCCGGCGCTCAGGCGCAGCTCGGCACGGTGCGCAACCAGGTGCTGACCTTGCAGGCGAGCTACCAGCAGTCGCTGGCGCAGATCGCCCAGGCCGAGGCCGACATCCCCTACTACGAGTCGGCCTTCCAGCGTCAGCAGGACCTGCTCAAGACCTCAACCGCCTCGAAGGCGACTTTCGACAGCGCCCAGCACGATCTCATCGCCGCCCGGCAGAAAGTCATCGTCGCCAAGGCGCAGGCGCAGGCAACGCTCGCCCAGCTCGGCGGCGACGCCGACCAGCCGGTCGAGAAGAACCCTTTCTACCTGCAGGCCCAATCGGCGGTGGACGATGCCCAGCGCAATCTCGGCGATTCTGTTGTCAAGGCGCCGTTCGACGGCGTCGTTACCAATGTCGATGCGCTGCAGGTCGGCAAGTACCTTCCCGCCTCGCAGCCGGCCTTCAGCCTGGTCTCGTCGACCGACATCTGGATCGCCGCCGAGCCGAAGGAAACCGAGCTCACTTATGTCCGGCCGGGGCAGAAGGCGACGATCAGCATCGACGGCTATCCGGGCGAGGTCTGGCGTGGCGAGGTCGGCAGCATCAGCCCGGCCTCGTCGTCAAGCTTCTCGCTGCTTCCGGCGCAGAACACCAGCGGCAACTGGGTCAAGGTCGTGCAGCGCATCCCGATGCGGGTGACGATCGACGACCCGCAAGGCAAGCCGCCGCTGCGCGGGGGCATGAGCACGGTTGTCAGCATAGACACCGGCCATGCCCGCGGCCTGCCCGATTTCGTGACCGACCTCTTCAAGCGGTTTGAGCAAAAGTCATGAGCACCGTCGCCACGGGCACGCCTGCGGTCGCCAATCGCGGAGCCATCACCGCCTGCGTCATCCTGGCGGTCATCATGCAGGCGCTGGACACCACCATTGCCAATGTGGCGCTGCCCTATATCCAGGGCAGCGTGTCGGCGAGCGCCGACCAGATCAACTGGGTGCTCACTTCCTATATCGTCGCCGCGGCGGTGATGACGCCGCCTTCGGGCTATCTTGCCAACCGCTTCGGCCGCAAGCGCATCCTGCTGGTCGCCATCACCGGCTTCGTCGTCGCCTCGGTGCTGTGCGGCTTTGCCCAGTCGCTGCCGCAGATCGTCGGCTTTCGGCTGCTTCAAGGCCTGTTCGGCGCCGCCCTTGTACCGCTGTCCCAGAGTATCCTGCTGGACATCTACAGCGTCGAGGAGCGCGGTTCGGCCATGGCGCTGTTCGGCGTCTCGGTGATGGTCGGCCCGGTGCTTGGGCCCGTCATCGGCGGCTGGCTGACCGAGAATGTTTCCTGGCGCTGGGTCTTCTACATCAACGTGCCGATCGGCGTGCTGGCTTTCGCCGGCGTCTCGATGTTCGTGCAGGAGACCAAGCTCGACCTCAAGGCCCGGCTCGACTGGTTGGGTTTCGGCATGCTCAGCCTCGCCATCGCTTCGCTGCAGATGTTCCTCGACCGCGGCGAGCAGCTCAACTGGTTCTCCTCGTCCGAGATCATCGTCGAGGCGCTGATCTGCGCGTCGGCCTTCTATATCTTCATCGTCCACACCTTCACCGCCCGCGACACCTTCGTGAACCCGCGGCTGTTCCTCGACCGGAATTTCGCGGTCGGCATGGTGTTCATCTTCATCATAGGCATCACCTATCTCGCCTCGCTGGCGCTGATGACGCCCTACCTGCAAACGCTGATGGGCTATCCCGTGGTGACCGCCGGCATCGTCATGGGGCCGCGCGGCCTAGGCACCATGGCCTGCATGTTCCTTGTCGGCCGGCTGGTCGGCAAGGTCGACACGCGCTGGCTGCTGTTCACGGGGCTCGCGGTCACCGCCTGGGCGATGTACGACATGACCGGCTGGACCCCGGACGTTTCGCAATGGACGATCATCCGCACCGGCTTCATCCAGGGCGCCGGCTTAGGCTTCCTGTTCGTGCCGCTCACCACCATCACCTTCGCCACGCTGGCGCCGGAACGGCGCGCTGAAGGGACGGGCCTCTACAATCTGTCGCGCAACATCGGCTCCAGCGTCGGCATCTCGGTCGTCACCGCGCTTCTGACGCAGAACCAGCAGATCAACCATGCCAACATCGCCGACTATGTGACGCCCTATAATCCGGCGTTCGGCGATCCGGCGATCGCGCAGGCGCTGAGCCCTTACACCGCCGCCGGCCGCGCCGCGCTCGACGGGCTGGTCACGCTGCAGGCAACGATCATCAGCTATGTCGACGACTTCGAGCTGATGATGTTGCTCTCGCTCGCCGCCATCCCGCTTGTGCTTCTGCTGCGCAAGCCTGGCACACCGGCCAAGGTCGACCACAGCGCCGTCATGGAGTGAGCTGGTGGATGTCGCCCAAAAGCGTGGAGCGGTTTTGGGAAAACGACACTGCATTAAAACAAAGTCCCTAAAGCGCGTCGCGCTTTAGGAGGAAAAACCGGGGTCCCCCCGCGGGACCCTGGCCTGCCGGACGGCCTCCCACACCGGCGTCGCTGCGCCGGAAGCCGTCGCAGCTTTTGGGGAGGACCGGGGAAGCTACGAAAGACGGCTGCGCGAAGTTCTGTCCGGAGCGCCATAGGGCAAGCCGCCAACGAAAAAACCCCGGTCATGCCGGGGTTTTTGGTGTTAGGGCCGGGGTGCCATCTATTCCGCCGGCGATGGTTTCTTGCGGAACATCGCCGCCAGATTGTCCCACAACTCGATCTTGGCGCCCTGGCGCTTCATGATCACGCCCTGCTGCAGGATCGAGAGCAGGTTGTTCCAGGCCCAGTAGATGACGAGGCCGGCCGGGAAGGAACCCATCATGAAGGTGAAGAGGACCGGCATCCAGGTGAACACCGCGGCCTGCGTCGGGTCCGGCGGCGTCGGGTTCATGCGCATCTGCAGGAACATGGTGATGCCCATCACGACCGCCCAGGCGCCCATATGCGGGAGGAAGGCCGGCGGCGCGAAGGGCAGCAGGCCGAACAGGTTGAACACCGAGGTCGGATCGGGCGCCGCGAGGTCGTGGATCCAGCCGAAGAACGGCGCGTGCCGCATCTCGATGGTGATGTAGAGCACCTTGTAGAGCGAGAAGAAGACCGGGATCTGCAGCGCCACCGGCCAGCAGCCGGCCAACGGATTGATCTTTTCCGTCTTGTAGAGCTCCATCATCGCCTGCTGCTGCTTCATCTTGTCGTCCGCGTATTTCTCGCGGATTTCCAGCATCTTCGGCTGCACCTTCTTCATGTTCGCCATCGACGCGTAGGACTTGTTGGCCAGCGGGAAGAAGATGGCCTTGACGATGACGGTCGTGGCCAGGATCGCTAGGCCGAAATTGCCGAAGAATTTGTACAGCGTGTCGATCAGCCAGAACATCGGCTTGGTGATGAAATAGAACCAGCCCCAGTCGATCAGCAAATTGAACTGGCGAATATGGCGGTCAGCCTCATAGGCGTTGATCTTGGCGACTTCCTTGGCGCCGGCGAACACTTCGGTTTCGATGGTTGCGGACTGGCCGGCCTCGATGTTGATCGGATCAGTGAGGAAGTCGGATTGGTAGCGATGGCGCCCGTCCTCGAAATAGCCGTAGCGTGGCTGGAAGGGCTGCTTTTCGGTCGGCACCATGGTGACGGCCCAGTACTTGTCGGTGATGCCGAGCCAGCCGTCGGTCGACTTGCCTGGCTTGACTTCCTTGTCCTTCTCGATGGCGGCGTATTTGTATTCCGTCAGCCCCTCGGTGCCAGTAACGCCGATCAGGCCTTCATGCAGCACATAAGTGCTGGCGACCGCCGGCTTGTCGTAGCGCGTGACGCGACCGTAGTTGAACAGGCTGACGGCAGCGCTTCCCGAATTCTGCACGGTGTCCGAAACGGTGAACATATAATCGTTGTCGACCGAGATGGTGCGCTTGAAGGTCAGGCCCTTGTCGTTGGTGTAGGTCAGCGTCACCGGCGTCGACGGGGTCAGCGTCGGATTGCCCTCAACGCTCCACACCGTGTCGGAACTCGGCACCGCGCCGGTCTTGTCGGTGCCGACGAACCCGATCTCGGCGAAATAGCCGGTCGGTAGCGCCTGCGGATTGAGGAGTTGGATCTCGGGCGAATTCTTGTCGACCGTCTCGGTGTAGTGCTTGAGCTTGAGGTCGTCCAGGCGAGCGCCGGTGAGATTGATCGAGCCCTCGAGGCTCGGCGTGTCGATCTTGACGCGCTTGGTCGCGGCAACAGCCTGGTCGCGGCTCTCGACAGTGACTGTCTCGCCGCCAGGTGCGGTCGGGATGGCGCCCGGAGCCGGCGCCGGCGCCCCGGCCGCGCCCGGATTGGTCCCCTGCGCTTCCTTCTTCTGCGCCTCGACGCGCTGCTGCTCGATGCGGGCCTGCTCGCGTTGCTGCTCCATCTTGGGGTTCATGTAGAACACCTGCCAGAGCGTCAGGATCAGCACCGACAGCGCGATGGTGATGAAGAAATTGCGGTTGTTTTCCATCGAAAGCCCTTGGCCTATCGTGTTCCGCGCAGCCGGCGGGAAAGCTCGGCCTTCAACTGGCCGAACGGAATGGCAAGCACGTCTTCGCGCCCGACGATGACATAGTCACTGCCGGGCGCCATGTCATCGGCGGCATGCGTTCGCACGGCTTCTCTCAGCCGCCGCCGGACGCGGTTGCGCACCACGGCGTTGCCGACCTTCTTGGTCACGGTGTAGCCGACGCGTGGCGCACAATCGTCGCCCCGGTCGAGAACCTCGACGAGAAAAAGCCGCCCGCGGCGCTTCTCGCCGCCGCGCACAGCCATGAAGTCCGCGCGTTTCAGAAGCCGCCCGGGAGTTTTCCCCTTTGGCTTGCCGGTTGCGGGCAACGATCTCGTCTTTCGTTCAGGCGCTGAGCCGCTTGCGGCCGCGGTTGCGGCGGGCTGCGACGACGCCGCGGCCACCCTTGGTGGCCATGCGGGCACGGAAACCGTGCCGGCGCTTGCGGACGAGTTTGGACGGTTGGTAGGTACGCTTCATTTGTTTTAATACCGCGGCGTGCGGCCCTTCTTGATTCTGTCACACTGTAACAGGAGCTTTGCCGGGCCGGTTATAGGCGCGATCGAAACCGCGCCGGGACGGAAGGCCCGAGCGTGAGCGGGCTTATAGGAAGAAGGATTTTGGAAGTCAATCCAGCCCGCCTAAAGGCATTTTTTCACTGGCCGGCGGCGAAATTGGCAAAAAAGCCGCAAATCGCATAATCTTGCTCGATCAAGCCTTCGTGAAAACCGCGTCATGACAAGTGAAGTCCTGTCAACGGATGAAAAGCCACGCCCCGCGGCGGCAAGCTCGCCGCGCCGGGTGCCGCTGTCGCGCGGTCTGTCGACCAAGCTTCTGCTTCTCACCATCGTCTTCGTGCTGCTCGCCGAAATCCTGATCTTCCTGCCCTGGATCGCCAGCTACCGGGTGAACTGGCTGAAGGAGCGGCTGAGCACCTCCGCCGCCGTGTCGATCGTGTTGCTGCAGGGCGAGCCCAACTCGCTGTCGCACACCGCCCAGAACGACGTGCTGATGGCGATCGGCGCCAAGGCGATCGCGGTGCGCGACGGCGGCGTCTCGCGGCTGCTGGTCGTGGCCGACATGCCGCCGAAGGTCGACGAGCATATCGACATTGCCAATGTCGGTCTGGTCAACGGCATGACCGGCGCGCTGGAAACGCTGTTCGCCGGCGGAAACCGGATGCTGCGCGTCTTCGGCCCGGTCGGCGACAGCGACAAGGAATTCGAGCTGATCATGCCGGACTACAGTCTGCGCAACGCCATGCTCAGATATTCGCGTAACGTCGCCGTCGTCTCGCTGCTGATCTCGCTGTTCACCGCCATGCTTGTCTATGCGGCGATCGATCTGATCATGATAGGCCCGATCCGCACCATGACGCGCTCGATCCTGTCCTTCTCCGAGGCGCCGGACGATCCCGGCCGCATAATTTGCCCGACGGAGCGTGCCGACGAGATCGGCGTCGCCGAGCGCGAGTTGTCGCAGATGCAGGATCGGCTGCAAAAAATGCTCGCCGAGCAGAAGCACCTCGCCAATCTCGGGCTTGCCGTGTCCAAGATCAACCACGACATGCGCAACATCCTGGCTTCCGCGCAGCTTATGTCGGACCGGTTGCGCCAGGTGAAGGATCCGACCGTCCAGTCCTTCGCGCCGAAGCTGTTGCGCGCGCTCGACCGCGCCGTCGCCTATTCGGAGGGCGTGCTTGCCTATGGCCGCACACAGGAGCCGGCGCCGTCGCGCCGCCGCTTGCGGCTGCGCCAGCTGGTCGACGACGTGCACGGCCTGCTCGATATCGAGGAGGGCATCGAATTCATCAATGCCGTCGAGCTCACCTTCGAAGTCGACGCCGATTCCGACCAGCTCTTCCGCGTGCTCACCAATCTGTGCCGCAACTCGGTGCAGGCAATGGCGGCCGACACGGAGAGCGCGGTGGTGCGTCGGCTAGCCGTCTCGGCCGAGCGCTTGGGCAGCGTCAGCCGCATCACCGTCAGCGACACCGGCCCCGGCCTCCCGCCCAAGGCGCGCGAGAACCTGTTCGCCGCCTTCCGCGGCTCGGCGCGCAGCGGCGGCACCGGCCTTGGCCTGGCGATCGCCCATGAGCTGATCCGCGCCCATGGCGGCGCGGTGGAGCTGGTCGAATCGATCGGCGGCCGCACGGTCTTCGCCGTCACCATCCCCGACCAGCCGGTGCGGCTCGATCAGGCCCGCAACGGCCTGCGCCGCCCGGCTTGACCGTGGCAGGCCAGGGAAGACGTTCCCGCTTCGGAGTTCCGCGAAGCAAAGACCCCGGTCGGAATGTGATCCTGTAAACGCCTGCGACAAAACTTTTGCCGGGCCGGCTTGCTTTTCCGAAATTCAGTCGTTAGGGAACACTCCACATCGCGGCCGGCGTCTCGACCGGATCGCGGGGCTTGTGTCTCACACGGCCTGATGCGCGCCCGTAGCTCAGCTGGATAGAGCACCAGACTACGAATCTGGGGGTCAGGAGTTCGAATCTCTTCGGGCGCGCCAATTAATCAAACTGAACTCCCGCGCATTTGCCTCGCCGGCCGAAGCAGTCGCTGGCTGCCTACGCTCACGCGGCGAGGTTCACGTGGCGTATTAATCCACGATCCCGATCGGGTCGGCAGTGGTACCCGAGCGTTCTTGAGTTCAGCTTTTGTCATGCACCCTTGCTCGTCTCCAGCCGCAGTCGGCGGCGCGGCCTAAGTCCCACCGCGCGCAAGGCAGTCATCGGCGTTACTAACCCCTAGCTGTTGCAGCTTGCGACAGGCACGCCTTGCGCCTTCACGGCATCTCTGGCGACACCTCTCCTTGTTGCCATCCCTGCATCGCCCCACGGATTCCGGTTTAGCTGGTGCGCTCGTTTTTGCCGAACGATTGGAAGGTTCATCGACAGGCAACGACACTTGCGGCTTGCGACTGACTTTCTTTGGCAGGATCTTTTTGCGTGGCGGCGTAGGTGCTTGGAACTTGGCAATTCGGCTCTTTGCAATTTCGACGAATGCACCATTCGGAAATGCCGCTAGATAAGCACGATACATCGAGACATCGGATGTATCCTTGATTGATTTCCAGAATTCGAGCTCTGCCGCCGCGTTGATGTCTGGCTGATAGGCGTCTGCCGAAGACGGACTAGACGCGGCATCCGGGTTGAATGAGAATCCCGGCTCCACCAGGGACGAGTTGCTCCAGGGAACCTGCTTCCCAGAAGTCGCGTTCATGACGTCCAACCGGACGCGACGCATGAGAATTTCAATGTCGATCGAAGGAGTCTTTATCCGCTTCACAAGAGAGTCTGCAAACGGACTATGATTGACGGCTCCATCGAGAGCCACGTTGCCGGGTTGTGTTGCAAAGCCGATAAAGACTCCCCTGCCAGCATCCAAGGCTCCCAGCCCTTTCCTATGGCAAGGCCGCGACTTTGACCCGGTCCACTCAATTGCTTAACGAAAGGATTGTCCCGACAGGCATCGAGAAGGACGATTGCGATATTTTCCTCGGCCGTCATGGCGGCGATGATGTCTTGCAGGCGCTCAGCCTCCAGAGCCAAGTCGGCCGGACGTTGAAGGGCGGCGTCAACGGGCAATAGGTAGTTCTCCCCGTTCGCTTGGAGCCCGTGTCCGGCGAAGTAAAAAAGCGAGACGTCACCCGGCCGCAAGTTTCGCCTGAATTTTCCGATGAGTTCCCTGAACGTTGATGCGTCGGTATCCAATCCAAGGGTGACGTCGAAGCCCGTCTCTTGCAAAACTCGGGAGATGGCATTCGCATCATTTACCCCGTTGGGAAGCGATGACGCAAAACGGTAGGCCGAGTTACCGATTACGAGCGCATATCTATGGCTGCGTTGACCGATCTGGGTCTCAGAGGAGGCCGGTGTCGACAAGCCGGCCAGCAAAAGAAGGCACGCGCACAACAAACAAACCTTGGACATTGCGACCTTCCCGAGTAACGGAGAATATTAGCATCCGTTAAAGCGCGTGGGTACCCGTTGTAAGGGCCATCTTGCTTGGGGAAGAGGCCAAACTTGCCGGAGGCCGCTTGGTATGAGGTCTCCGTGCATCGTCAACGCCCTTTCCGGCATCGACTTCAAGCAACATCAAACCCCGAATGAGGCCGCAGCATACAAGGTGGGCCGAGCTCACGAGCTTTTGGCAACACCGTTCGATCGCTCAGCCGACCGCCTTCGTCGCCGCCCTTCCGGCGCTGCGTCCGGAAAAGATGCAGCCGCCGAGGAAGGTGCCTTCGAGCGCCGCATAGCCGTGCACGCCGCCGCCGCCGAAGCCGGCGACCTCGCCCACCGCAAAGAGACCAGGCACCGGCCCGCCCTCCGCGTCGAGCACGCGGCTGTCGAGATCGGTCTGCAGGCCGCCCAGCGTCTTGCGGGTGAGGATGTTGAGGCGGACCGCAATCAACGGGCCGTTCGCCGGATCGAGCATCTTGTGCGGCCTTGCGGTGCGGATCAGCCTGTCGCCGAGATAGGCGCGCGCGCCGCGCAGCGCGGTGACCTGCGCATCCTTGGAGAACGGGTTGTCGAACTGCATGTCGCGGGCGCGGATCTCGCGTTCGACCTGCGCCACATCGAGCAGCGGCTCGCCGGCCAGCCCGTTCATCCGCGCCACCAGCTTCGAAAGGTTGGCCTCGACGATGAAATCCTCGCCCTTTTCCATGAAGGCTTTCACCGGCCCGGGAATGCCCGACGTGGCGCGGCCGAGCACCTGCCGCCAGCTCTTGCTCGTGAGGTCCGGATTCTGCTCCGAGCCCGACAGCGCAAACTCCTTCTGGATGATCTTCTTCGTCAGGATGAACCAGGAATAATCGAAGCCGGTGCTCATGATATGGCTGAGCGTGGCTAAAGTGTCGAAGCCTGGGAAAAGCGGCACCGGCAGCCGTCTGCCGCGCGCGTCGAGCCATAGCGAAGAGGGGCCCGGCAGGATACGTATGGCGTGATCGGTCCAGACCGGCGCCCAATTCTTGATGCCCTCGACATAGTGCCACATGCGGTCGCGGTTGATGACCCTCCCGCCCGCTGCTTCGGCAATTGCCAGCATGCGGCCGTCGACATGGTCCGGCACGCCGGTGATCATGCGCTTCGGCGTCGCGCCGAGACGCTGCGGCCAGTTCCTGCGCACCAGCTCGTGGTTGCCGCCGATGCCGCCGGAAGCGACGATCACGACCTGGGCGTGGAGCTCGAAATCCCCGGCCACGTTGCGCGAGCTCTTGCGTCCACGCTCGACCGTGCTTGGCTCCAGCACGTCGCCGCGCACCCCGGTCACCGTCTTCCCGGTCCGCGTGATCTCGTTGACCCGGTAGCGGAACTTGAACTCGACGAGCCCACGCTTCTGCGCCTCGCGCACGCGCAGCACGAAGGGCTCCAGCACGCCGGGCCCGGTGCCCCAGGTGATGTGGAAGCGCGGCACCGAATTGCCGTGGCCGCTGGCATTGCCGCCGCCGCGCTCGGCCCAGCCGACGACGGGGAAGAATTTCAACCCGCGCTCGATCAGCCAGGAGCGCTTCTCGCCGGCGGCGAAGCCGAGATAGGCTTCAGCCCATTTTCGCGGCCAAAAATCCTCAGGGCGGTCGAAGGCGGCGGTGCCCATCCAGTCTGCGAGCGCGAGGTCGTGGGAATCGCGGATGCGCATGCGCCGCTGCTCGGGCGAGTCGACCAGGAAAAGCCCGCCGAACGACCAGAAGGCCTGGCCGCCCAGCGATTGCTCGGGCTCCTGGTCGACGATGATGATTTTCTTGCCGGCATCGGCAAGTTCTGCCGCGGCGACGAGGCCTGCCAGCCCCGCGCCGACAATGATGACATCCGCGTCGTCAGCCATCTTCGTTCCCCCCAGCGCCTTCCGACGGCCTGTCAGACGGGCTCCCAGCCGTTCTTGCCGCCGGCGCGGAAGATGGCGTCGATGACCTTCTGGTTGAGGACCGATTCCTCCAGCGTGAAGACACGGTCCTTGCCGCCCTGGGCCGCGCGTACGAAGGCCTCGCATTCCAGCCGGTACTGCTGGGTGCCCGGGAAGCGGAACACCTGCGCTTCGGTGTGGTTCTGGTTGTGCAATTCGATGCGGTGGTGGTCGTAGAGCCCGGCATTGAACGGGCCAAAGACCTCGATGAAACCCTTCTCGCCGTGGAACACCATCACCTGCCGCGCCGCCATCTGCGTCGACAGGTAGAAGGACAGTTCAAAGTCGCCGAAATCGGCGCGGATCGAGGAATAGATGTCGGTGCCGAAGGTCTTGTCGCGCTCGATGGTGGCTTGCACGCGGACCGGTTCCTTGCCGGTCGAGAAGCGCGTCGACACGGTCGGATAGACGCCGATGTCGGGCAGCGCGCCGCCGCCAAGATCCAGCTGGTTGCGCATGTTGCTGGGATCGACATTGTAATAGGAAAACGCGCCCTGGACGTGGCGCAGCCGGCCGATCGCGCCGCTGGCGATGAGGTCGCGCACCTTGATCCACTGCGGGTGGTAGACGACCATGAAGGCCTCGCAGACCAGCACCTTCTTCTCGTCGCGCAACTTGATCAGCGGCGGGATGTCCTTGGCGTCGAGCGCAAGAGGCTTCTCGACCAGGACATGTTTTCCCGCCTCGATTGCCTTTGCCGTCCATTCGACATGCTGCGAGGTCGGCAGCGGGATATAGACGCCATCGACCTCCTTGGAAGCGAGCAGTTCCTCATAGGAGCCGAAGGCATGCGGCGCGCCGAAACGCTCGCCCAGGGCGCGAGCCTTCGACAGGTCGCGGCTGGCGATCGCCGACAGCACGCCATTCTCCGAATCTACGATCGCCGGCAAAAGCTGCTCGCGGCCGATCTTGGCCGTCGACAGAACACCCCATCGGAACATCATGCTTCTCCATGTCGGTTATGTCGATGGAGGTGTGCCCCAATTCCGGAGAAAAGCCAATCGCAGACGCGGGCCACAAAGCGCCTTCGTCATTCTCGGGCTTGACCCGAGGATCCATTCCGTGACCTATGACGTAAAGTGCAGGGATGCAGAGATCTGCAACCGTTGCAACGCCTTAGCGTCACGCCATGGATCCTAGGGTCTGCGCGCGTCGCTTCGCTCCTTGCTCCGCCCTAGGATGACGAACCCGAGGATGCGCGACCAGAGCTAACCCCTTCTCCCCGTCAGGGTCATGTCGAAGTCGACGACGTTGGAATAGATCGGCGTGCCGACATCCATGCCGTAGCGCGATCTGAGCACCTTGCCGGTGACATGGAACTTGATGGTTCCTGACTTCAGCCCATCGAGCTCGGCCGTGAACTTTTCCGAAAACGTCTTGCCGCGCGCCGTCAGCCGGCCGGTGACCACGGCGGTGGTCTCGCCGGTGCGGGTCACGTTTGTCGAGCGGAATTGGATCTCCGGATTGTTGGCGCTGTCGAAGACGGCGTCGGAACGCAGGAAAGCATCGATGCGGCCCTGGCCGGTGCCGACGCTTTCCGGAAAGATGGTGAGGTTGACCTTCGAGCGCCCGACATCGGCATTGTCGATGCGGATCGTGCCCTTGAAGCGGCCGAAGGCGCCGCCGAAGCCGCCACCGCCGGCCTTGCCGATGGTGAAGCGGATCGAGGAGCCCGCCGGGCTGATCGTGTAGCTGCCGGCGGCGTCACTGAGCGCCACCGCGGCGCAAACCGGCGCGGCAAGGCAAGCGGCAAAGGCCGCCAATCCGAGGATGCGCGCATGCATCGACATCTTCCTATCCTGAACCAGCGCATTGCTGCCGCCACCAACGAACGGGCGGCCCGCTCTATTCCCGGGCAGACGAAGGCGTGATTATGCGCGTGAGCACGCTGTCGCGCAGCAGGAAATGGTGGCGCATCGCAGCAAGGATATGCAACGCGACCAGCGCGATGCCGGCATAGGCAAGATACCAATGCGCGGCCGACCAGAAGCTTTCCGCGGCGTCGGATTCGGCGAGCGGCAGGTCGGGCATGACGAACTGGTTGAAGGGCATCGTCGGGATTTCCAGCGTCGAGACCGAGACCAGCGCCCAGCCGGAGAGCGGCAGGGCAACCTGGAAGGCGTAAAGCGCCAAATGCGCCAGCGGCGCTGCCTTGCGCTCCAATGTTCCCACCGAAGGCGGGAGTGCTGGCGCCGCATTGCCGACACGCCAGGCGATGCGCAGGATGACCAGCCCAAGCAGCAGGAAGCCGAAGGACTTATGCAACTGGATCAGCTCGAAAGACGTCCGCTGGCTGTCGATGCGCATCATCACGAAGCCGAGCACGAACTGGCCGATGAAGATGAGGCCGATCAGCCAGTGAAGGATGATCATCGCCCAGCCATAGCGGGTGGCGGTGTTGGTGATGGACGATTGCATGGTCGAAAAACGTCGCTGAAATCACCTTTCTTCCAGCCCTCCCCACAAGCGGAACGGAGGAGCCCTACCCGCTCACCTTGAAGAAATCGACGAAGGCCCGCAACGCCGGCCGCATCTGGCGGCGGCTTGGGTAGTAGACGAAGAAGCCGTCGAAAGCGGGGCACCAGTCCTCCAGCACGCGGATCAGCCGGCCATCGGCGAGCGGCGCCTTCACATAGTCCTCGAAGACGAAGGCGAGCCCGGCGCCGTCGATCGCGGCCTGGGCGATCAGATGGTCCTCGTCGAGGATCAGCGGCCCTGGCGCGGCGATCTCGATTTCCTCGCCGTCCTTCTCGAACTCCCAGCGGTAGAGGATGCCGCTGGAGAAGCGGAAGCGGATGCAGCGGTGATCGGCGAGATCGCGCGGATGACGCGGTTTGGGCATGGTCGCGAAGTACGAGGGCGCGCCGACCAACGCGCCGCGGATGTTCGGCCCGATGCGCGCCGCGATCATGTCGCGCTGCAGGCTTTCGCCCAGCCTGACGCCGGCGTCGAACCCACCCTCCACCACATCCGTGAAGCGGTCCTCGATCACGATCTCCAGCATGATCTCGGGATAGGCGGCCGTGAAGGCAGCGAGCCGCGGCGTCAGCACCAGATGCGCGGCGGTGCGCGGCACGCTAAGCCTGAGATTGCCAGCCGGCCGGTCGCGCGTCTCGACCGCCGTTTCCAGCGCCAGGTCGATCTCGGACAGTGCCGGCCGCAGGCGCTCCAACAGCCGCGCGCCTTCCTCGGTCGGGGCGACACTGCGCGTGCTGCGCGCCAGAAGCCGCACGCCGAGCCGCGCCTCCAGGCTCGCCACCGCATGGCTGACCGCCGACGGCGCGATGCCGAGCTCGCGGGCCGCGCCGCGGAAGCTGGCGCATTGCGCGACCGCGGCGAGAACGGCCAGCTGGGAAAGGTTCGTCCGGTTCATTGATCTATCTTATAGAGCGAGCTGTGCGAAAGAGACATGATTATCGAACGGATGCCTAGGCGCTATTTCATCTCCATCGCAACAAGGAGATGCGCCATGCAAACCCGCAAATTAGGAACTGAACTCGAAGTCTTCCCCGTCGGCCTCGGCTGCATGGGCATGAGCTTTGTCTATGGCGGACAGCCGGAGGCCGAGGCGATCGCCACGCTGCGCCGCGCCGTCGAGATCGGCGTCACCTTCTTCGATACCGCCGAAGTCTATGGCCCTTACGAGAACGAGATCCTGCTCGGCAAGGCGCTGAAGCCGGTACGCGAGAAGGTCACCATCGCCACCAAATTCGGCTTCAAGATATCCGAGCACGGTTCGGGCATCGACCGCATGATCGGCGTCGACAGCCGCCCTGAGCACGTCAAGGCGGTGGCGGAGGCCTCGCTGAAGCGGCTCGATACCGACGTCATCGACCTCTACTACCAGCATCGCGTTGACCCGAACGTGCCGATCGAGGACACGGTCGGCGCCATGGCCGAACTGGTGCGCGATGGCAAGGTGCGGGCGCTCGGCCTGTCGGAAGTGAGCGGCGCCACGCTGCGCCGGGCGCATGCCGTGCACCCGATCGCCGCCGTGCAGAGCGAGTATTCGCTGTGGAGCCGCGATCCCGAGGACGAGGTCTTTGCCGTTTGCCGCGAGCTCGGCATCGGCTTTGTCCCCTACAGTCCGCTCGGCCGCGGCCTGCTCACCGGCACCATCGCCAAGCGCGATACGCTCGGCGCCGGCGACTGGCGCCTCGGCCTGCCGCGCTTCCAGGCCGAAGCCATGGAAGCCAACAATGCCGTCATTGCCGTGCTGGAAAAGTTGGCGATGGAAAAGGGCGTGACAGCGGCACAACTGGCGCTCGCTTGGGTGCTGCACCAGGGCGATTTCATCGTGCCGATCCCCGGCGCGCGCAAGATCCGCCATTTGGAGCAGAACACGGCAGCGGCCGGGATCAAGCTGAGCGCCGCCGAGGTCGCGGCCATCGGCGACGCGCTGTCGCCCGACAAGGTCGTCGGCAAGCGCTATACCGAAGAGCTGCTGGCGCTGGTGAATGGTTAGACATTTCAGCTTGCTTTGAGACGCTGGCGGGACAGCGCCCCCCTCTGTCCGGCAGGACAGAGGGGGGCGCCTCGCGCTGACCTACCAAGGCACCACGCTGATCTCCGGCCAGTTCTCTCGCGCCCTCTTCCCCTTCGCCTCATGCGTCCGCTGGTTGTCCAGCACCCGGTTCGGCGTGATGCGGAACGAAAAAATGTCGTCGAGCCCGAACGGCGCCACCAGCTCCAACGCCTCGTCTGCGTCGTACCGCACCCCAACCGCATGCGTCTTCGACGCGAAATAGCCGACCGATTCACTCGCGCTCGTGTAGCGCGGGCATGCCTGCCCGAACTTGGCCGGATACCACAGGTGCACGCGTGCCTGATTTCGCACCTCCACCGGCAGCGTCAGTCCTTCGAAATGCTGCGCCGCCTGGCGGATCACCGCGTCCTCGGCGTCGTAGGAGAGATCGGTGCCGTCGAAATAGAACAGATCGACATCCTTGATGCCGTAGCCTGAGGGCCTGCCGGTGAGATGGTTCCAGATGCTGTTGTAGAGCGCGCCGGAAACCACCAGCCAGTCCGGCAACGCCAGTTCACGCACTCGCGCCAGCGTTTTGGCCAGCAGCGGGTCCGCCGCCACGATTTCGAGGAACGCCGCGCGTTGCTCCTCGAAAGGCAGGCCGGAATAGCGGAGATGGTGCATCGCCCAATGGAGGGCGATTCGCCACCTTCCGGCAATCCTTTATGCTCTCAGCACGCCGCCCGTCTGCTTGTTGACGTTCTCGACGATGCGCTTGGCCAGCGCCTCGAAATCCTCGTCGGTCAGCGTCTTTTCGACCGGCTGGATCGAGACTTCGATGGCGATCGACTTCTTGGCGGCGCCGAGCGCAGCGCCCTCGAAGACGTCGAACACCGAAACGCCGGTGACGAGCTTCTTGTCGGCGGCCAAAGCTGCCCGCACCAGCGTGCCGGCCTCGACCGTCCGGTCGACGACGAAAGCAAAATCGCGCTTCACCGCCTGGAAGGGTGAAAGCTCCAGCTTCGGCTTGGTGCGCGTCGGCTTGGCCTTCGGCTCCGGCACGGCATCGACAAAGACCTCGAAGCCGCAGAGCGGCCCGGAGGCGTCGAGCACTTCGAGCGTCTTTGGATGGAACTCGCCGAAAGTGCCGAGCACGGTCTTCGGCCCGAGCTTGATCGTGCCTGAGCGTCCGGGATGGTACCAGGCCGGGCCGCCGGGCTCGATCTGCAGCCTGTCGACCGGCGCGCCGCAGGCTTCGAGCGCCGCGATCGCATCGGCCTTGGCGTCGAACACCCCGACCGGCCCGGCATTGCCGGCCCAGCTGCGGCCCGAGCCGTCGAGCTTGGCGGTGCCCCGCCGCACGCCGGCGGCGACGCGCCGCTGCTGATCGGCCAAGTCGCCTTCATAGGTGCCGGAGACCTCGAACAGCGCCACGTCGCCGATGCCCCGATCGGCATTGCGCTGGGCGGCGCTGATCAGCCCGGGCAGCAGCGACGGCCGCATGTCGGACATGTCGGCGGCGATCGGGTTGGCGAGCTTCAGCCGGTTCTGGCCGCCGCCGAACAGCTCGGCGTGTTTCGCCGGAATGAACGACCAGGTGACCGCCTCCATCATGCCGCGCACGGCGAGCGCGCGCTTGGCGGCCCGGGTGCGCACCTGCAGCATGGTCAGGATCCTGCCGTTGACCGCGTCATGCGAGGTGAGCGGCTGCGGCGCTATGTTGTCGACGCCGTGGATGCGCATCACTTCCTCGACGAGATCGGCCTTGCCGTCGACATCCGGACGCCAGGAGGGGACCTTCACCTCGACGGCGTCACCTGAGCTGCGCGGCTCGAAGCCGAGACGGGTCAGTATAGTGAGCGCTTCTTCTCTCGGCACCTCGATGCCGGTCAGCCGCTTCACTTCCGACAGCGGGAAGGAAATGATCTTCGGCTTGTGGCCGGCATAGCCCGCCACCTCGATTTCCGTCGGCGTGCCGCCGCACAATTCCAGCACCAGCTTGGTCGCGAGCTCGACGCCGGGCACCATGAACTCAGGGTCGACGCCGCGCTCGAAGCGGTAGCGCGCATCGCTGATGATGCCGAGCGTGCGACCGGTGCGGGCCGTCGTGATCGGGTCCCAGAGCGCCGATTCGATCAGCACGTCGGTGGTGTTCTCGTCGCAGCCCGAATGCTCGCCGCCCATGATTCCGGCAATCGATTCGATGCCGTTGTCGTCGGCGATCACGCACATCTCGGGCGTCAGCGAGTATTCGCGTCCGTCGAGCGCCAGCACGTTTTCACCGTCCCTGGCGCGGCGCACCACAAGGTTGCCGGTGACCTTCTTCGCGTCGAACACATGCAGCGGCCGGCCGCGGTCGAAGGTGACGTAGTTGGTGATGTCGACCAGCGCGCTGATCGGCCGAAGCCCGATGGCGATCAGCCGCTGCTGCAGCCATTTCGGCGACGGGCCGTTCTTCACGCCCTTCACCAGAGTCAGCGCGAAGCCGGGGCAGAGTTCCGGTGCCTCGATCTTGACCTTGACCGGGCACATGCCGTCGCCGGCATGCGGCATGATCGCGCCGCCGGTCAGCCGGCCGAGGCCGCTCGCCGCGAGATCGCGGGCGATGCCGTAGACGCTGGTGGCATCGGGGCGGTTCGGCGTCAGGTTGATCTCGATCACCGGATCGTCGAGATGGGCGTAGGCGGCGAAGCTGGTGCCGACCGGTGCGTCTTCGGGCAGGTCGATGATGCCGGTATGCTCGTCCGAAAGCTGCAGCTCGCGTTCGGAGCACATCATGCCATGGCTCTCGACGCCGCGGATCTTGCCGACCGAAAGCGTGACGTCGATGCCGGGAATATAGGTGCCGGGCGCAGCAAAAGCGCCGACCAGGCCGGCGCGGGCGTTGGGCGCCCCGCACACCACCTGCACCGGCGGCTTGCCGTCGCCGGTATCGACCGTAAGCACCCGCAGCCGGTCGGCGTCGGGATGCTGCACGGCAGTCAGCACCTTGGCTATGACAAAGGGTTTTAGGCCCGCCTTGTCGTCGACATGTTCGACCTCGAGGCCGATCGCCGTCAGCCGCTCGACGATTTCGGCAAGCGAAGCGTCGGTCTCGAGATGGTCCTTGAGCCAGGAGAGGGTGAATTTCATGACTGTGTTCCGTAGGAAGGGCTTTGCGCGTCAGGTCTAGCCACGCTCGTCTTGAGGTGCCGCGGCAGTGAATCGGGCATATGCAGGAAGGGCAGCTGCTCGCGCACATGCGCATGCAGCGTCGGCCTGAAATAGGCAGGCATGTCCATGGCGCCGAGCGTGAAGTAAATATGGCCGGCGAGCCGCTCGTCGCTATAGGCGATCGGCGAGCCGCAAATGCCGCAGAACGAGCGCGCCACCGGGCCGTTCCGGTAGCTCTTCAGCGACTTGCCTTCGAGCGCGATCTGGTCGGCCGCGAAGCCGATAAAGGCCGACACCGGCGCGCCGCTGGCGCGCCGGCAATCGCCGCAATGGCAATAGCTGATGTGGTGCGGCTCGGCCGAGGCCTCGAACCGCACGGCACCGCAGCGGCAGCCCCCGGTGTGGGGAGCAGTCATGTGGAAAGGCCCCCGAACAGCGTCGGCATGTCGAGCGGCCGGAAGCCGTAATGCGTGAGCCAGCGCACGTCGGCGTCGAAAAAGGCGCGCAGGTCCGGCATGCCGTATTTCAGCATGGCGATGCGGTCGATGCCCATGCCCCAGGCAAAGCCTTGGTATTCGTCGGGATCGAGCCCGCCGTAACGCAGCACGTTGGGATGCACCATGCCGCAGCCGAGGATCTCCATCCAGTCGGAGCCTTCGCCGAAGCGCACTTCGCCCGGCCGCGAGCGGTCGCACTGGATGTCGACCTCGAGGCTGGGCTCGGTGAACGGAAAGAAGGACGGCCGGAAGCGCATTTTGACGCTCGGCACTTCGAAGAAGGCCTTGCAGAATTCCTCCAGCACCCACTTCATGTTGGCGATGTTGGCGGTCTTGTCGATCACCAGCCCCTCGACCTGATGGAACATCGGCGAGTGCGTTGCGTCCGAATCCTGCCGGTAGGTCTTGCCGGGGATGACGATGCGGATCGGCGGCTTCTGCTGCTCCATTGTGCGGATCTGCACGGGCGAGGTGTGCGTGCGCAAAAGCTTGCGCTCGCCCTTCTCGTCCGGCTGGAAGAAGAAGGTGTCGTGCATCTCGCGCGCCGGATGCCCCTCGGGAAAATTGAGCGCGGTGAAATTGTAATAGTCGGTCTCGATGTCCGGACCTTCCGCGATCGCGAAGCCGAGATCGCCGAAGATCGCGGCGATCTCGTCGATAACCTGGCTGATCGGATGAATGCGGCCGCGCTCGGCCGGCGACTGGCGCACCGGCAGCGTCACGTCGACCGCCTCGGCGACGAGACGGGCGGCGATCGCCACGTCCTTCAGCTCCGCCTTGCGCGCGCTCAGCGCTTCGGTGACGCGGTTCTTGAGGCCGTTGATTGCCGGACCCTTCACCTGCCGCTCCTCGGCGCTCATCGCGCCAAGCGTCTTCAGCATTTCGGAGACCGAGCCCTTCTTGCCCAGCGCCGAGACGCGCACCGCCTCGATCGCCTGCTCGTCGGCCGCGGCCGCGATGTCGGCCATCAAAGAAGCTTCAAGGGTTTCAAGATTTCCAGCGGTGGCGTTCACGGCGAAACTCTCTCGATCGGGCAACCACCGGGGTTCGGCGCGTCACCAATTTGGTTGCATCAGGCATAAGAAAAACCCGCGCCAGCCGTGCCAGCGCGGGTTCCCCAAATCAGAATAGCGAATGCTTGGGAAGCGCTGGCTTAGGCGACAGCGCTCTCAAAAGCATTCGGCGTGGTGTTCTTCAGATATTCGAGCGCCACCTTGGCCTTGGCCACAAGGGCTGCGAAAGCCTGCGGCTCGTGGATGGCCATGTCCGAAAGAACCTTGCGGTCGATCTCGATGCCGGCCTTGTTGAGGCCGTCGATGAAGCGGCCATAGGTCAGGCCGTGCTCGTGCACCGCTGCATTGATGCGCTGGATCCACAGCGCGCGGAACGAGCGCTTGCGGTTCTTGCGGTCGCGATAGGCGTACTGCAGCGACTTTTCCACCGCCTGCTTGGCGATGCGGATGGTGTTCTTGCGACGGCCGTAGAAGCCCTTGGCGGCTTTCAGGACCTTCTTGTGCTTGGCGTGGGCGGTGACGCCTCTCTTTACGCGTGCCATGTCATGATCTCCTTAAAACGCTGTTCCGGACCGAATGCTTAAAGGCCGTTCGGCAGAAAATTCTTGATGACCTTCTTGCCGTCCGGTTCAGCCAGAACCATCGTGCCGCGGGCATCGCGAATGAACTTGTTGGAACGTTTGATCATGCCGTGGCGCTTGCCGGCGGCAGCCGACAGCACCTTGCCGGTGGCGGTAATCTTGAACCGCTTCTTGGCGGCCGATTTGGTCTTCATCTTGGGCATTTTGCTACTCCGTAATGTGGCGCACCATCGCGCTTCTTTTCTCGCTTCGGGCCGACCAGAGCCCGAAAAGCAAATGAAACCGCCACGGCATGCCCTGCCGGGCGGTTTTTGTTTTTGCTCTGCGTATCGTGCTTTCCGTAAATCAGAGATGATTTCCGGCCCGATACGCAGAACGGCGGTCCTATAGATCAAACAGGGCTCGTGCGCAACACCTCACGCCCTGCGGCGCGCTGTCCCGTTCAGGGCAGCGTGAACCACACCGGCAGCACCCCCGACTGCTGCGCGCCGTCGATCAGTTCGAAGGCCGGCAGCGCCACCAGGAATACCAGCCCGTCGAGCAGCGTGTTCAACAGCAGGCGCGGCTTGAAGCTGCCGGTGTCGCCTTCCTGGTAGAGCGAAAGCTTTGGAAAGAAGCGCGGCACGCGCGCCAGATAGGCTTTGTAGGGAGCGCCGAGGACTTCCTTGAGATAGCGCTCCTCGCGCAGGATGACGATGTGGAACGCGCCGGCGCAAAGGACCGCGAAGAGGATGATGCCGGAAAACGAGCCGATCTGCGCGCCAACGCCGGCTGCCGCCACGGTCGAGAACAGATAGAGCGGGTTGCGGGTGATCGAATAGGGCCCGCCGGTGACCACTTCGGAGGATTTGCGGCCGCCGATGTAGAGCGTCGACCACAAGCGCCCGACGATGCCCAGGAAGATCAGGAGCACGCCGAACATCTCGATCGTCTCGTGCACGGGCGTCTCGGGAGGGAACGTCGACTGGCCGAACAGGAGTGCCGCAAACAGCACCACGATGAGCACCGCCAGCACGATGCGGCGCATATACTGGTAGCCGCCCAACCCTTCTATCTGGTTGTCGGTCGGGATCTTTGTTTCATCGACCATGGCCAATCCGATCGTCGTGTTTTGATCGCGATCGGGAAAATCCGATCGTCGATTTGGTCGCGATCGGGAAAATCCGATCGTCGATTTGCTCGCGATCGAGGAGCTCGATCGTCGAGAAGCCGGCGATCGGATAGAAAAACAGGCGCCCCGCCGATCGTCGGGTCGCCCTGCGCGGCAATTCAGGCGGATTTTGGAGCACCAAGCAGCGCCGGCCGGTCAATTCTCCTTCGCGAAACCGTGATCGGCGCGACAGTTTGCGGCGATCGCGCCGGAATGGCTCCAGGACGGAAAGGAAACGTGAGGCGCACCGTCAGCGGGGCGCCAGCACCATCATCATCTGTCGGCCTTCGAGCTTCGGCTCGGCCTCGACCTTGGCGATCGGCGCGACTTCCTCGCGCACCTTGTTCAGGAGCTGCATGCCGAGTTCCATATGCGCCATTTCGCGGCCGCGGAAACGCAGCGTCAGCTTGACCTTGTCGCCGTCCTCGAAGAAGCGCCGCACGGCCTTCATCTTGGTTTCGTAGTCATGGCTGTCGATGTTCGGGCGCATCTTGATCTCCTTGATCTCGATGACCTTCTGGTTCTTGCGCGCCTCGGCCGCCTTCTTCTGGTTGGCGTATTTCAGCTTGCCGAGATCGAGGATCTTGACGACGGGCGGCTGCGCGTTGGGCGATATCTCGACGAGATCGAGCCCGGCCTCTTCGGCCAGCAGCAGCGCGTCGTTGATGGAAACTTCGCCACGGTTGTGGCCTTCTGCGTCGATGAGCTGGACCCGGGGCACCCGGATGTCTCGGTTGGAGCGCGGACCGTCCTTGGTCGGGGCCGCTGCTTTGAAAGGTCTGCGAATGGTCGTGGTCTCCTCGGCCGTTTCGTTCAGGGTTTCTTTGAGTTCAATCGCTTGGACGCGCCTATGTGGTGAGCGCGCGGCCGGAGTCAATAGCACAGCCTCGCCAGGAAATCACCTCAAAGCTTGCCATTGCCTGCACCAAGCAAAGAAAAGGTGCGAGCACTTTTCCGCGAACCGCCGGATGTGCCAAAAGACCGGCCGGAAGGACGAGGTCATGGACGCCAGCGCACCAGTTTTCATCGACGTGAACGGAACGCAGATCGCTGTCAGGCAGGCGCCGGGCTCAGCGCCGGGCATCGTCTGGCTGGGCGGCTACAAGTCCGACATGCTGGGCACCAAGGCCGAGGCGCTGTCGGCCTGGGCGAGCCGCGAAGGCCGCGCCTATCTGCGCCACGACTATTCCGGCCACGGCGAATCGGGCGGCGAATTCGCCGAGGGCACGATCTCGAAATGGCTGGCCGAGAGCCTCGCCGTCTTTCGCCGCTTCAGCAAGGGCAAGCAGATCCTGGTCGGCTCCTCGATGGGGGCGTGGATTGCGCTGCGCATGGTGCAGGAATTGCGCAAGGCCCGCGACGACCGCATCGCCGGCCTGGTGCTGCTTGCGCCGGCGCCCGACTTTACCGTCGAGCTGATCGAGCCGGTGCTGACCAGGGCGCAGAAGCGCGACCTTTCGAAAAAGGGATTTTTCGAGGAACCGTCCGACTATTCCGCCGAGCCCTATATCTACACGCGCGCGCTGATCGAGGACGGCCGCGCGAACCGGGTGATGACCGGGCCGATCGACACCCATTGCCCGGTGCATATCCTGCAGGGTCTCGCCGATCCCGACGTGCCTTCCGGCCATGCGCTGAAGCTCGCCGCACTGCTGCCGGCCGATGACGTCACGCTGTCGCTTATCCCCGACGGCGATCATCGCCTCTCCCGCCCGGAGGATCTCGACATGCTCAACCGCGCCGTCGGCGACCTGGTCCAGCGGGTTTCATGAGCATGCGCATTTCAATTCCGATATCCGCCTTCGTTGCGGCCATCGTCGGCTTTGGCGGCACTTTAGCCATCGTCATTGCCGCCGCCAAGGCGATCGGCGCCACTCAGATCGAGACCGCGAGCGGAGTGACGGCGATCTGCCTGGCCATGGCCATCGAATGCCTGTGGCTGTCCTGGCGCACGAAAATGCCGGTCATCACCGCCTGGTCGACGCCGGGCCTGGCGCTGATCGCGGCCTCCAGCGGCTTCACCATGGCGCAAGCCGTCGGCGCTTTCATCGTCACCGGCATCCTGTTGATCGCCACCGGTCTGTTCAAGCCGCTGACCCGGCTGATCGCGCAGATTCCGGCCTCGGTGGCGTCCGGCATGCTGGCCGGCATTCTGGTCGCCTTCGCCATCAACGCGGTCAAGGCCATTCCCGCCGATCCGTGGCTGATCCTGCCGCTGATCGCCGCCTTCTTCGTCATCCGGCTGTTCAACCCGGCGGTTTCGGTCCTTGTCGTGCTGATCGGCGGCGGCCTTGCCGCCTTCTTCACCGGTCGTGTCGGCGGCCTGCCGGCGCCGGAATTGTCGACATTGACGCTGATCGCGCCGCAGTTCACCGTTTCGGCGATCATTGGCCTGGCCTTGCCGCTCTACCTCGTCACCATGGCCTCGCAGAACCTCTCCGGTCTCGCGGTGCTGAAAGCCGCCGGCTACCACCCGGAACCTGGCCCGCTGATCGGCGTCACCGGGCTGTTCTCGCTGCTTTCGGCGCCGTTCGGCGCCTCGACGACCAATCTGGCGGCGATCTCCGCGGCGATCTGCACCGGCCCGGATGTCCATCCGGATCCCGCCGAGCGCTGGAAGACGGGGCCGTTCTATGCGCTCGCCTATCTGGTCTTCGCCATCTTCGGCGCTTCGCTGGTGGCGATCTTCGCCGTCCTGCCGCAGAGCCTGATTGTGCTGGTCGCCGGCCTGGCGCTGATGGCGCCTTTGGCCAACGCGCTCTCGATCGCGCTCCATGATGCGGGCGAGCGCATGCCGGCCACGCTCACCTTTGCGGTGACGGCCTCGGGGCTCACCTTGTTCGGCGTCGGCGCGGCTTTTTGGGGGCTGGTCGCCGGAATGGCAGTGCTTTTCCTCGAGAAACTCAAAAAGCGATAATCATTTCAGGCCTTTCGCCGGTTTTGGCCGGACTTGCCTTGAATCGCCGATTTCGCCTTCCCATTTCGATTCCACGCAGCCGGTTTGGCTGTCTCCAACGGAAGGATTGGGAGAAAATGAACACAAGTGCATTGATCCGTCCGGCCTGGACGCCGGCGACCATCGCGCTGATGGTGATCGGCTTCATGGTGTTCTGGCCGCTGGGCTTCGCCATGCTTGCCTACATCATCTGGGGCGACCGGCTCGAAGGCTTCAAGCGCGATGTCAACCGCGCCACCGACGGCATCTTCGCCGGCTGCCGCCGCGGCTCGGAAAAGGCCGCCCGCTGGGGCCATGGCTCGTCCCGCACCGGCAACGTCGCTTTCGACGACTGGCGCGAGAAGGAACTTGAGCGCCTCGCCGAGGAGCGCCGCAAGCTCGACGAGATGCTGAACGAATTCGACGAGTATGCCCGCGAGCTGCGCCGTGCCAAGGACCAGGAAGAGTTCGACCGCTTCATGGCCGAGCGTAACAAGCGGACCGCGCCGACCACGACGAGTGGTCCGACCGGAGCGACGGGGCCGAAGCGCGGCAAGGGGTCGAACCTCCTTGACGACTGAGCCTCAATCATAAGGCTCGGCCGACATGCGGCGTCGCGCGAGCGGCGCCGTTTCTTTTTTGTTCTCCATGTAGCCTCACTCTACTGGTCGTTTTTCTCGAATCGCGTATCGTCCGGCCATGACCCTCGGCTTCTTTCGCAATCTGACCAAGCCAGAACCCAAGCCCGTCGTGGAGCGCGAGCATTGCGTCGCCGGCCGCACCCTGCCGCTCAAAATCGTCGAGAGCGCGAGGGCCCGGCGATTGACGCTGCGTATCGATTCCGGCGGCCAGGGGCTGCGCATAACCGTGCCGCCCGGCTTGCGCCGCGGCGAGGTGGAGAAGTTCCTCGACCGCCATCAGGACTGGCTGGAGCAGCGCCTGGCCAAGGTGCCGATGCGCCCGCAGGTGCGGCCCGGCATCAAGATCCCGATCCGCGGCGTGCCGCACCGCATCGTCCATGAGCCGGCGAAACGCGGCACCGTCACCATCGCGCGCGACGAGCGCGGCCCGCTGCTCATCATCCATGGCGAGCGTGTCCACCTGCCGCGCCGCATCGCCGATTATCTGAAACGCGAGGCCAAGCGCGAGATCGAGAAGCTGGTGGTCAAGCACACCGAGGCGATCGGCAAGCGCGCCAAGGCGATCCGCTACAAGGATACCTCCAGCCGCTGGGGGTCATGCACCTCGGAGGGCAATCTGTCCTTCTCGTGGCGCATCATGATGGCGCCGCCGCCGGTCATCAATTACCTGGTGGCGCATGAGGTCGCGCATCTGAAAGAGATGAACCACGGACCGAAATTCTGGAAGCTGTGCGAAAAGCTCTGCCCCGACACCGATCGCTGCAAGGACTGGCTGAAGCGCAACGGCGGCGCGCTGCAGGCGATCGTGTTTGAGTAGGCGTCGCCCTGGCACCCGTATAGCTGGCGGCCCAGCGCAGCCGCTCAATCGTCATTCGCCGCGTTGAGTTCCTCCGGCCGCAGCCCTTCCTCACTTGCATGCGGCCACGGCAGAAAATTCCGGTCGAACGCGTCGCTGCCGAAATAGTCGAGCGCCCGGTGCGCCTCGGCGCCGTTGAAAGCGGACTTGTCCATCAGATGCGCGATCACCTCGCGCGCCTGCGCGATCTTCTGTCTGAGTTCGGCGACGGTCTTGTCGGTCATGATCTTCCTGCTCCCGCCTGTGTCCCTATTCGAAAAGGTAGCGCTTTCCGCCGGCCCGGCAACGGCATGCTTTTTCTCGACTCTTGCGGCTTTTCGTGCCAATCCCGCGCCATGACGCTCGACATCAAGATCTGCGGATTGAAGACCGACACCGCGATGGCCGCCGCGCTTGCCGGCGGGGCCAGCCATGTCGGCTTCATCTTCTTTGCCAAAAGCCCGCGCTTCGTCGATCCGGCCGAGGCTGGCCGTCTGCGCCAGGCGGCCATCGGCAAGGCCAAGGCGGTTGCCGTCACGGTGGATGCGGATGATGACTTTCTCGACGATATTGTCGCGAGGATGCAGCCGGATATGCTGCAACTGCATGGTTCCGAAACGCCGGTGCAGGTGGCCGAGCTCAAGATCCGCTACGGCCTGCCGGTGATGAAGGTGCTGTCGGTCAGCGAAGCCGCGGATTTCGAGCGGATAAAGCCCTATGTCGGCGTTGCCGACCGCTTGATGTTCGACGCCAAGCCGCCCAAGGGATCGCAATTGCCGGGCGGCAATGGCGTCGCCTTCGACTGGCGCATCCTTGCCGGCCTTGACGCCGGCCTCGATTACATGCTTTCCGGAGGACTCAACGCCGCCAATGTCGGCGATGCCCTCAGACTGGCCAATCCGCCCGGGATAGACATCTCCTCCGGCGTGGAGAGCGCTCCGGGCGTCAAGGAACCGGCGCTGATCGAGCAGTTTTTCCGGGCCGTCAGGGCCGCGCGCGACGACCGCGCCGCCTGAGGAAGTTTTCAAACCCGAGCATGTCCCGGAAAAGTGGGAACCGATTTTCCGATAAGGACGTGCTCAGAAGCAAAGACTCAGGAGATCGGCGATGAACAGGCCGGCTATGCCCAATTCCTTCCGCACCGGGCCCGACGAGCAGGGCATGTTCGGCATTTTCGGCGGCCGCTTCGTCGCCGAGACGCTGATGCCGCTGATCCTCGATCTCGAAGAGCAGTGGAACAAGGCCAAGAATGATCCGGAGTTCAAGGCGGAGCTGGAGAACCTTTCGACCCATTATGCCGGTAGACCGTCCAAGCTCTATTTCGCCGAAGGCCTGACAAGGCATCTTCGGGAGGTTTCCTCGGCGAAGGGCCTCGGGGGCGGCGCCAAGGTCTATTTCAAGCGCGAGGACCTGAACCACACCGGCTCGCACAAGATCAACAATTGCCTCGGCCAGATCCTGCTCGCCAAGCGCATGGGCAAGAAGCGCATCATCGCCGAGACCGGTGCCGGCCAGCATGGCGTCGCTTCCGCCACGGTCGCTGCGCGCTTCGGCTATCCTTGCGTGGTTTACATGGGTGCCACCGACGTCGCCCGCCAGAGCCCGAACGTCTTTCGCATGAAGCTGCTCGGCGCCGAGGTGCGCCCGGTCACCGCCGGCCACGGCACGCTGAAGGACGCCATGAACGAAGCGCTGCGTGACTGGGTCACCAATGTCGAGGACACCTATTACCTGATCGGCACCGCCGCCGGCCCGCATCCCTATCCGGAGCTGGTGCGCGACTTCCAGTCGGTGATCGGCACGGAAGCGCGCGCCCAGATGCTGGAGCAGGAAGGCCGGCTGCCCGACGTCATCATCGCCGCCGTCGGCGGCGGCTCCAACGCCATTGGCCTGTTCCACCCGTTCCTCGACGACAAGGATGTGCGCATCATCGGCATCGAGGCCGGCGGTCGCGGCCTCGACGGCGTCGAGCACTGCGCCTCGATGAATGCCGGCGCGCCGGGCGTGCTGCACGGCAATCGCACCTATCTCTTGCAGAATGCGGACGGCCAGATTCTCGACGGCCATTCGATCTCGGCCGGTCTCGATTATCCGGGCGTCGGGCCCGAGCATGCCTGGCTGCGCGATTCGCGCCGCGTCGAATATGAGCCGATCCTCGACGACGAGGCGCTGGAGGCCTTCCAACTGACGACCCGGGTCGAAGGCATCATCCCGGCGCTGGAATCGGCGCACGCCATCGCGCATGCGATGAAGATCGTGCCGAAAATGGACAAGGACCAGATCGTCATCGTCAACCTGTCCGGCCGCGGCGACAAGGACGTGCACACGGTGGCCAAGATGCTGGGCATGGAGATCTGACAATGACGACCCGCATCGACCGCCGCATGGCGAAGCTCAAATCCGAGGGCCGTCCGGCTTTGGTCACCTATTTCATGGGCGGCGATCCCGACTACGAGACATCTTTGGCTATCATGAAGGCGCTTCCCGGCGCCGGCAGCGATGTCATCGAGCTCGGCATGCCGTTCTCCGATCCGATGGCTGACGGCCCGGCCATTCAGGCGGCGGGTCTCAGGGCGCTGAAAGGCGGCCAGACGCTGGTCAAGACGCTGAAGATGGCGTCCGAATTCCGCGCCGGCGACGACGAAACGCCGATCGTGCTGATGGGCTACTACAACCCGATCTACATTTACGGCGTCGATCGTTTCCTGGCTGACGCCAAGGCGAGCGGCATCGACGGCCTGATCGTTGTCGACCTGCCGCCGGAAATGGACGAGGAGCTCTGCGTTCCGGCGCTGAAGGCGGGCATCAATTTCATCCGCCTGGCGACGCCGACCACCGACGACAAGCGCCTGCCGAAGGTGCTCGAGAACACCTCCGGCTTCGTCTACTACGTGTCGATGACGGGCATCACCGGCTCGGCCTTGGCCGACACTGCCAAGGTGTCGGCGGCGGTCAAACGCATCAAGGGTCACACCGCGCTGCCGGTCTGCGTCGGCTTCGGCGTCAAGACCGCCGAGCAGGCGCGTACCATCGGCGCCTCCGCCGACGGCGTCGTCGTCGGCACGGCGATTGTCAACGCGGTCGCCAATGTGCTCGGGCCCAAGGGCGAGAAGACCGCCGATCCGGCCGAAGCGGTCGCCACGCTGGTCAGCGGGCTTGCCCAGGGCGTCCGCTCGGCCCGCCTTGCTGCCGCCGAATAGTCTGACTATTTGTTTTTACGCAATTCCGGACGGAAAACCGCCACACACTTTTCCTGGAATTGCTGGACGTCTCTTCGTCGGGACAGGAGCCGAAGCGATGAACTGGATCACCAACTACGTTCGACCGAAGATCAATTCGATGCTCGGCCGGCGCACCGACATGCCGGAAAATCTCTGGATCAAGGATCCCGAGACCGGCGAGATGATCTTCCACAAGGACCTCGAATCCAACCAGTTCGTCATCCCGTCTTCCGGCCACCATATGAAGATCTCGGCCAAGGAGCGGCTGAAATACTTCTTCGACGACGGCAGATACGAGACGCTGGAAAACCCCAAGGTCGTGCAGGATCCGCTGAAGTTCCGCGATGAGAAGCGCTACACCGATCGGCTGAAAGAGGCGAAAGCCAAGACAAGCCTCGAGGACGCGATTCTTAACGCAGTCGGCACCATCGAAGGTCTGCCGGTGGTGGTTACCGTGCAGGACTTCGCCTTCATGGGCGGCTCGCTCGGCATGGCCGCGGGCGAGGCCATCGTCCATGCCTTCGAGGTCGCTTTGCAGCGCAGGCGGCCGCTGATCCTGTTCGCCGCCTCGGGCGGCGCCCGCATGCAGGAGGGCATCCTCTCGCTGATGCAATTGCCGCGCACCACGGTCGGCGTCGACCGGCTGAAGGAAGCCGGCCTGCCCTATATCGTGGTGCTGACCAACCCCACCACCGGCGGCGTGACCGCGTCCTATGCCATGCTGGGCGACGTTCACATCGCCGAGCCCGGCGCGCTGATCGGCTTCGCCGGCCCGCGCGTCATCGAGCAGACGATCCGCGAGAAGCTCCCCGACGGCTTCCAGCGCGCCGAATATCTGATGGAACACGGCATGGTCGACATGGTGGTCTCGCGTCTGGAGATGCGCCCGACCATCGCACGATTGTTGAAGATGCTGCTCAAGACCCCAGTGGCCGAGAAGCCATTGGAGCCTGAGATCCTGCCGCCGGCGGTCGTCAACGCCGAAGCCCGGCCGCAGGCCTGACGCGACACCGTTTGCCGCCCACCGCGATGGCGCCAGCTGCGCTGCGCAGTAGCTGTTTGCGCATGATCCCTTTCCAAAACCGATCCCGGTACGGGCTCATGCGCCAGAGCAATTCCAGCAAGAGTGCGTAGCGGTTTTGCGTCCGGAATTGCACACGAACGAAAGGCATTGAAGGCGATCCTGTTCTTTCGCCGCAAATGTTCTAGGATTCCGCCATGACAACGCTCGCCGCCGATCGTGAAATCGAACATCTGATGACGCTTCATCCGAAAGGTTTCGACCTTTCGCTGGACCGCATCGCCCGCCTGCTCGAGCGTCTCGGCAACCCGCAGGACCGGCTGCCGCCGGTCATCCACATCGCCGGCACCAACGGCAAGGGCTCCTGCGCCGCCTTCTCGCGGGCGCTGCTGGAGGCGGCCGGTCATCTCGTCCACGTGCACACCTCGCCGCACCTGGTAAACTGGCACGAGCGCTACCGGCTGGCCGCCGAGGGCGGCGGCAAGCTGGTCGACGACGATGTCTTTGCCGAGGCCATCGCGCGCGTCGCCAAGGCCAATCAAGGCCAGAAGATCACCGTTTTCGAGATCCTCACCGCCGTCACCTTCATCCTGTTTTCCGAGCATCCGGCCGAGGCGGCGATCATCGAGGTCGGGCTCGGCGGCCGCTTCGATGCCACCAATGTCATTTCGCGGCCTGCCGTCTCGGTGATCATGCCGGTGTCGATGGATCACGAAGCCTATCTCGGCGACCGCGTTGAGCTGATCGCGGCCGAAAAGGCCGGCATCATGAAGCGCGGCTGCCCGGTGGTGATCGGCGCGCAGGAAAGCGAGACCGCGCTGGAGGTGCTGATCGAGACCGCCGAGCGGCTGGATTGCCCGACCGTTGTCTACGGTCAGGATTTCCTGGCCTTCGAGGAGAACGGCCGCATGGTCTATCAGGACGAGGACGGTCTGATGGACCTGCCGCTGCCGCGCCTGCCCGGTCGGCATCAGTTCGCCAATGCCGCCGCGGCGATCGCCGCGGTCAAGGCCGCCGGCTTCGAGATAAGCCATCGGGCTGCCGAAAAAGCGATGACCAGCACCACGTGGCCGGCCCGGATGCAAAAGCTGACGCAGGGCAGGCTGGTTGAGCTTGCCCCAAAGGGCGCCGAGATCTGGCTCGACGGCGGCCACAATCCGGGCGCCGGCGTCGTCATCGCCGAAGCGCTGGCCGAGCAGGAGGAAAAGAACCCGCGCCCGCTGATCCTTATCGCCGGCATGATCAACACCAAGGACCAGACCGGCTATTTCAGCGCCTTCAAGGGGCTTGCCCGCCATGTCTACACGGTGCCGGTGAGCAAGAGCGATGCCGGGGTGCCCAATGACGAGCTCGCGCTGCGCGCCACCGAGGCCGGCCTGTCGGCCGAGCCGGTCAACTCCGTCGCCGATGCGCTTATGCTGCTGCGCGACAGCTGGGACGGTCCGGCGCCGCGCATCCTCATCGGCGGCTCGCTCTATTTCGCCGGCGCTGTGCTGGACGAGAACGGCACGCCGCCGACCTGATAGCGCCGAGGCAGTCGCGAGGAGCAATCGTGATCAAGGTGAACCAACTGGCCCATGTCTGCATCTTCGCGCATGACCTTGAGGCGACGCGCGGCTTCTACCGGGATGTGCTCGGCATGGACACGCAGTTCAACTTCCTGCGCGACGGCAAGATCTTCGGTTTCTATCTCAATTGCGGCGGCCGCAGCCATGTCGAGGTGTTCGAGAAGACCGAAGCCCGCTACAGCGAGGCGAACCAGATCAACCACTTCTGCCTGGAGGTGGAAGACATGGACGCCGCGATCACCCATATCCGGTCGCAAGCGGTCGAGGTGACGGCGAAGAAGCTCGCTTGCGACGGCACCTGGCAGGCCTGGATCAAAGACCCCAACGGCGTGAAGATCGAGCTGTTCGAATACACGGACAAAAGCGCGCAATTCATCGGCGGCGATCGCGTCGCCGATTGGTAGCGGCGCCTGCCTCGAAGGTTATTTCAGCTCGATCTCGATGAAGGCGTATTCGCCGTCATTGGCGTTGATGACATCGTGCTCGACGCCTTCCCGGCGGAAATAGGGCGCGCCTTGCTTCATCTCCGCGAAGGATTCGCCGTCCTTGGTCACCAGCTTCACCTTGCCGTCCATCAGCGGCACGATGACATAGTCGTGGCCATGGCGGTGCCAGCCGGTGTTGGCGCCCGGGGCGAAACGGTATTCGGTGACGATCACGCGCTCATTGTCGACGTGAACTGTGGCCTTGGCTGTTCCGGTCATGGGACTCTCCTTTTCTTAAGGAAAGGAGATGGCTGCCCGAAGCGTCAGGGCCAGAGCGCCGTCAGCGATGGCGCCAAGGAAAAAGCCCGGCGCAATGGCCGGGCTCGATCTTTCTGATATTCGGATTGGCTCAGGCGAGGCTGCCATTGATCCAGTGCGACAGCGCCGTCTTCGGCGCCGCACCCACCTTCATGTCGGCCACTTCGCCGCCCTTGAAGATCATCAGCGTCGGGATCGAGCGCACGCCGTACTGGGCGGCCAACTCGGGATTCTCGTCGATGTTGAGCTTGGCGACCTTCACCTTCGAGCCGAGCTCCTTGGCGATGTCTTCCAAAGCCGGGGCGATCATCTTGCACGGACCGCACCACTCGGCCCAGAAATCCACCACGACCGGCTCCTTGGCATTGAGCACATCGGCCTGGAAATTGCCCTTGTCGACCTTGACGGTGGCCATGCTGAAATCCTTTCGAAAACTCGGGTTGCACCAAATGTGGTGGCTGTGGTGGCGATGTTCAAGCAGTTCTTGTGTCACGCTCCCGTGAGTCGGGCAAGGGCACCGTCCATGGCCGCTGCCGGCAGCTCGATCAGGCGCGGCGCCTCGGTGAACAGCAGCGCGGCCGTCACCGTGCGGCCCGGATAGAGCGGCTGAAGCAGCGCGCGGTAGAGCGCAAGCTGCAGGACATAGGCCGGCGGCACTTCGGCCAGGCTGGCCGGCGCCGGCCGGTTGGTCTTGTAGTCGACGATCGAGACCGTTTCCGCAGTGACCGCCAGCCTGTCGATCTTGCCGGAGATGGAGCGCAGCTTGCCCTTCACCTCCAGGCTGCCCATGATGGCGACTTCCGCCCGCGAGGACGGCGAGAACAGCGCCCCGAAGCTTCTGTCGAACAGGATGGAAAGCACGGCTTCCAGCGCGGTGTCGCGCTCTTCGGCCGGCCAGTCGGCGCCGGCGCGCGCCAGATAGCGTTCGGCCGCGCTCCGCCTCTCGTCCTCGGCGATGCCGGGCAGCATCTGCAGCAATTTGTGCAGTGCAAGCCCGCGCATCACCGCAAAGCCGGGTTCGGTTTCCGCATCGAGCACCGGTGAGCGCGTGTCGGGCAAGCTTTCCGTCGCTTCGTCGATCAGCGCCGAGGCGCCTGAAGGCGAGAGCGGCCGCGGCAAGTCCTCATAGGGTGGCAGCGGCCGGAACAGGCCGTCCGGCAGCGGCGCGGCATGATCGAACGGTATCGTCTCCTCAGCCTGATTGAGCGCCATCGGCGGCAGCTTGGTCATATGGAAGCGATGCACCGCCACGTCGGGTGTCGCCGGATGCCGCCGCTCAGCGCTTTCCGGCGCACCCAGCAGTGCCCGGCTGACAATCGAATGCCAGGTGCCGGTGCTCGGCGCGCGCTTGCCGTGATAGCCGCAGACGATCAGCCGGTCCTCGGCGCGCGTCATGCCGACATAGAGCAGCCGCCGGTATTCGTCGTCGGCAAGTTCGCGCGCCCGCGCCGAGGCCGCTTTCGAAACGCCGTTGGCGACGTCACTAGCCGAGCGCCAGAGATAGCCCTTGCCCTTCCAATCAGCGCCCGAGCTTTCGAAGGCCATCAGCCGCTGCAGGTGCTGGTCGCTGAACGGCGCCGAGCCGCCGTCGACCAGGAAGACGACCGGCGCCTCCAGGCCCTTGGCGGCGTGCACGGTCATGACGCGCACCTCGTTGCGGGTCTGGTCCATCTCGCGCTTGATCTCCGGCCCGCTGTTTTCCAGCGTCGAGAGGAAGGATTCCAGCCCCGGCAGGCCGGTACGTTCCTCGGCCAGGCAGAAACTCAGGAACTCGTCGAGGATGTCGCCGGCTTCCGGCCCGAGCCGGGCCGTCATCTTGCGGCGCAGGCCGTCACGCGAAAGCGCGGCGGCATAGAATTCGAGGACCGGCTTGAATGCCACCTCAGTCGCCCAGCCATCGAGCCGGCTAACAACGGCGGCCAAGGCCTCGTCTCCGCCGGCATGCTGCCGGAGCGAGGCGATCAGCGACTGGCCCTTTGGCCGCTCGCCAGCGAGCGTGAGCAACGTCTCCTCGGAAACCTCGAAGATCGGGCTGCGCAGCACGGCGGCCAGGGACAAGTCGTCCTCCGGCTGAATCAAAAAATGGCCGAGCGCGATCAGGTCCTGCACGGCGATATGGCCGGGAAGGCTCAGCCTGTCCGCGCCGGCAACCGGGATCTGCCGGTTCTTGAGGCTGCGCGACAGCGCGTGCACGAAGCGATCGCGCTTGCGCACCAGCACCAGGATGTCGCCGGCGGTCAGCTTGCGGCCTTTGCCTTCGATGGCCTCGCCGTTGCGCAGCCAGTTCTGGATCGTCGTTGCCACATGTTCGGCCACGCGCACGGCGGGCGCGCTGGCGTGGTTGACCGGCAAGGTCCAGTCGTCGGGCTCTTCGACCATTTCGGCGCCGATCGAGGGCCACACCTCGACATAGCCCGGCGCATCGGTGCGGATCGCCTTGTGGCTGAGCGGATCGGGATCGTGGCTGATGCCGCGTCGCACGCCTGGCTCGGCGAAGACGCGGTCGACGGCGGCGAGCACGTCGTCGCTCGAGCGGAACGACCAGGTGAGCTTCAGGTCGGCAAACGAAGCCTCCGCGTCGCGCACCCGCCCGGCA
Source organism: Mesorhizobium sp. M1A.T.Ca.IN.004.03.1.1 (assembly GCF_003997555.1). Classification (NCBI taxonomy): domain Bacteria; kingdom Pseudomonadati; phylum Pseudomonadota; class Alphaproteobacteria; order Hyphomicrobiales; family Phyllobacteriaceae; genus Mesorhizobium; species Mesorhizobium sp. M1A.T.Ca.IN.004.03.1.1. Next base: position 479,622 of record NZ_RZTV01000005.1, read on the forward strand.
AACAAAAGCCGGCTTTCGGCAAAGGAATCGGGCGCCGCGCCTTGGAAGGAGTAGATCGACTGTTTCTCGTCGCCGACGGCGAACACCGTGCGCCGCACCGTCTCTCGCTGGCCGAACCCGGCGAAGAATTCTTCCGTCAGCTTCTTCACCACTTCCCACTGGTCGGGACTGGTGTCCTGCGCCTCGTCGAGCAGGATATGGTCGATGCCCTGGTCGAGCTTGAACTGCACCCACGGCCCGGCATCGGGCCGCGACAGCAGGCTGACCGTGCGGGTGATCAAATCGTTGAAGTCGAGGAAACCGCGGCTTCGCTTCAGCTGCTCGTAGCGGGCGATCAGCCAGCCGGCGACGGTGAGCGCGGCGGCCGTACCTTCGAGCATGCGAAACAACGCCAGCCGGTCCGATACATCGAGGATCGCCCTGGCCGCCGCGAGATAGCGCTCGGGCAGGTCGGGCAGCCTGTCGACCAGCGCTTTCTTGAAGATCTTCGGTGGATCGTAAGGGTCGCCATCGGAGCGCAGAAATGCCTTGGCGAGCAGTCGCAGTCGCCTGATCGGATCGGCTTCGGCAAAAGCGGTCTGCGCATAGGGCAGCACGTTGTTCAGCACCTGCCGCGCGTCGGCGGCTTCGGCGGCGCGCCCGAATTCAGCGAACTGGCTCGGCGCAAAGCCCGGCAGCGGCCAGACCGAAGCGGCAATGCCGGCTGCCGTCTGGCCGGGGTTGAAGCCGAATTCGGCGAACAGCAGCCGGAAGTCCCGGTCCTTGCCCAGCTTTTCGATAAAGGCGCGCAGTTCGTCGCGCTTGCCGACGATCTCGGAGAGCAGCATGTCGAGCCCGAACTCGCCGCCGCGCTCCAGCACCGTGGCAAAGGCTTCCGCCAGGCCTTCGACACCGGTGCCGGCACCCGAGATCATGTCGCGGCGCGCATCCGCGAAAAGCGAGGCCTCCATCTGCGGATCGAGCATGTCGAAATGCGCCGGGATGTTGGCTTCCAGCGGGAACTGATGCAGCACCGATTCGCAGAAGGCGTGGATGGTCTGAATTTTCAGGCCACCCGGCGTTTCCAGCGCCTCGGCAAACAATCGGCGCGCGCGCCGCATCGTATCGCGATCGGCCGACCGCCCGTCGAGCGCGGCTATCCGTGTCGCGAGCTCGGCGTCTGGAAGCGCCGTCCACTCCGACAACGTCGAGAACACGCGGTTCGACATGTTGGCGGCGGCGGCGCGCGTGTAGGTCAGGCACAGGATCTTCGACGGATCGGTGCCGTTGAGCAGAAGCCGGATGACGCGTTGCGCCAGCACATGGGTCTTGCCCGAGCCGGCATTGGCCGAGACCCAGGCGGAATTTTGCGGATCGGAAGCGCGCGCCTGGCTGGCGGCGGTGTCGGAGGGGATCGGATATCTCATCCTTCCGCCTCGTCCTCGGTTGCGCCGCCGGCCGACCATTCCAGCACGCGCGCCAGATGGTCGTAGTCGCCATCGGCCTCGCCTTCGCGGAACGGCAGCGCGCGTGACAGATAGCCGGTGGTCGGGTCAGCATAGTGGAACAGCAGCCTTTCCAGCCGCGCCCACGCTTCCTCGGCAAGCTCGTTGGCGGTCTTCGGCTTGCGGTTGTATTCGAGGATCGATTCCTCGAACACCTCGCCGTTCGGCTTCAGCCGCACGAAGGCAAGCTGCGAGGGCTCGCAGATGCCGAGCTCCTTGAAGGCGCCCCGCCGAAGCAGCGCGCCCTCGAGTGCCAGCTGCGGCGACAGAAGCGTATGCGCCTGCGCCTTCGAAGGCGAGGAACCGGTCTTGTAGTCGAGGATGTCGGCCATGCCGCCGGCGAGAAGGTCGACCCGGTCGGCATAGCCCGAAAGCGTGATGCCGGTGCGGCCGATAACGGTCTTTTCGGCGCGTTCCTCGGCATAGCGCCGGGCGACGGCGTCGGCGCGGGTATGCTCCCATTCGATGATGTTTTCCGCGAGCTTTTCGAAGCGCGGCCACCACACCGCCTCGATATCGGGCGGAAGTGCCGCGTCGGCAAAGCACGCGCGACCGGCCTCGATGAGGGCTGCCAGCGCGCCCGGCGCCCTCGGATCCTCCATCCTTCGCGAAAACAAATGCAGGATTTCGTGGAACAGCGTGCCGCGTTCGGCAGCACCGGGGTCGCGGATCACCGGGTCGAGCGGCATCAGGCCGAGAATCCGCCTGGCATAGATCGCATAGGGGTCGCGGCGCAGCGTCTCGATCTCGGTGACCGAGAAATGGTGTGGCCGCAGGTGCAGCGGCGGCTTCGGCTGTGGGCGGGACGCGAAATCCTTCCTGTCGCCGGCATCGAGCGCGCGCGCCCAGGCAAGCAGCGCGTCGCCGCGCCGGCGAACTGCCGTCGCCTGGTCCTTGCCGATGAAGGTGAGGATGCGCTGCAGCCAGCGCGACGGCACCGCGGGCGCGTCGCCGGATCGGGCCGAGCGCGTCAGCACCACCGTTTCAGTACCCATCGCAATCTGGAAATCATGCGCGGCCAGGCCGATGCGCCGCTCCGGCGGCTCGAGATCGATGCCGGTCTTCATCAGCCGCGACATGAACCGGTCGCTCTCGGGCTTGCGCGGCCAGACCCCTTCATTGAGGCCGCCGATGACCAGCGTGTCGACGCTTTGCAGGCGAGCTTCCAGCGCGCCCCAGATGGCGATGTTGCGGTCGGTGCCTTGCGCCGGCTTGACCGTTTCCGGCGCGATCAGCGCCTCCATCACGTCGGGCCATTCGCCCGCATCGAACATAAGCGGCGATGACGCGGCAACCAGCCCGCGCAGCAGCTCGGCGAGCTTCTCGCCGGCGTCGCCGGTATAGAGGCTGGTCAGGCTGCCATCGGCCGCGCGGCCGAGACCTTCCAGCGCCACGACGCTCGCCCGCGTCAATGTCGCGATATCGGCATCCTTCTCGGCGCGCATCGCCGTGAGCGGGGATAGCGCATCGGTGAGGCGATTGAGCACGCCCCGTGCCTCTTCGATACCGCCTACCGTGAGGCGCTGGAACCAGAAGGGCTGACGGCTGTCGCCGCTAAGGCCCGCGAGCCGCGTCTCGAAAAGCGCGTCGAGGGAAGCGACGTCCGGCCGGCCGGTGCCGCCGCGCAGCGCCACCAGCTCGATCAGCTCGGCAGCCTTGCGCACGCTCTGGCGTTCGAGACCGAGGCCAAGCAGCGGATGCTTGAGCAGCGACAATAGACCCACCGGATCGCCTGGCCGGAACGCTGAGCCTAGCGCCAGCCTGAGCAGGCTGGCGGCCGGGGTGTTGGCTAGCGGCGTGCCGCCGGAATCGTCGGCGACGACGCCGAAGCGCAGCAGCTCGGCCGAGACGCGTCGCGCCAGGGCGCGGTCGCCGGTGACGAGTGCCGCGCGCTTGCCCGGCAGTTCCACTGCGCGCTTTAGCGCAATGGCAATCGCTGCCGCCTCGTCGCGCCCATTGGCAGCCTCGACCAGCGTCACGCCGGCCAGCGCCTGCTCGACATCGCTGACCGGGAAACGCAGCCGCGACTCCGTCCAAAGCTCGGTGGTCTCGGCCGGCCGCAGCGCCTCGCCGACAAGGGCGGCGCGTAATGCAAGCGGTCTTGACGCAGCGCCGATCTCCTCGACATCGCGGCGCTCAATGCCAATGCTGCCGATCAGCTTGGCGAGGCCGTATTGTGGGTGACCAAGTGTTGCCGGCCGCGCGCCGGGCGCGGTTATCGCCGCGAAGGACGCGTCGTCGAGCTCACGGTCGAGCCCGGGCAGCACGACGGCGCCGTTCGGCAAGCCGGCGATCACGGCAAGCAACTCGGCCGTGGCTGGAATGGAGCCGGTCGAACCGGCGGCGATCACCGGTCCGGTCGGCGGACTGCGCTTCAGCCGCGCCGCTTCCAGCCGGATCAGCGCGCTGCGGTGCGCGGCCGGATTGGAGCGGTCACGCTCTTTGAGCAACTCCGGCCAGTTGTCGGTGACGATGCCGAGGAAATCGAGCGTCACCTGCCACCAGCCCGCAAGGTTGCCGGTGACCAGCGTGGCGAGCTTCGCCCAATCCGTCCCCTCGGTCTCGATCTCGTCCATCAGCCGGGCAAGGTCGCGCGAAAGCCAAATGGCGTCGGCGGCCGAGGTCGGCACAACGAACTCCTCGTTGAAGCGCGCCCTGACGTGCGCCGGCAGGCTTTCCTTCCAGGCACGCACCAGCGGCGCCAGCAACAGCAGCCTTTCCTGCGCGGCGATCGGCGGTGCGAGGTCTATTGCCGGTGCCGCCTCGGCGTCAAAGGCGGCCTCGTCCTCGTCGAACTCGCCGAGCGGCCGCACCGTCGGCAAGATGGCCGAGCGTCTGCCGAGCATGTCGACGAAGGCGCCGCGCAGGGCGCGCGCCGCGCGCCGCGTCGGCACATAGATGGTCGCGTCAGCCAGCGCCAGCGGCTCGCCGTCGAAGCGGAAGGTTGGGATCAGGCGGCCTTCGAGCAACGCCTCCGCCAGCGTCGGCAGGAACGGCGCTCCGGACGGGATGGACAAGACGCGGCGCGAGCCGCTCATACCGCATTAGATCTTTGTGCGCCCGTTTGGGCGCACAAACGACGATCTAACTCTTTGAGTCTACGCATCGTGCTTTCCAAAAATCGGACCCGATTTTTGGGCCGATGCGGTCGCGGGCGCGCCGGTGACCGCCGCTTCGGCCGCCGGAATGGCGTCCGGCGTCCCGACGGTGATCCAGCGGCCTCTCATCTTCATGCCGAACAGGCGGCCGGCGTCGATTGCCTTGTCGAAATAGGCGTTGATCGAATGCGGGCCTTCGGGCGCATCCTTGAAGATGCGCGGATCGATGATCGCGGCACCGGCATAGATCAAGCCGGCAGGGTCGCCTTTGGACCGGTGCAGCGCGCCGTCCGGCGCCACGAGGAAGTCGGTGCCGACGCAGTGTCCGATCGCTGAGTCGAGATCGGTGAGCATCAGCAGAATATCCATTCTAGCGGCGTCCCATGCAAGGGCGAGGCGCTCGAGGCTGGGCTCGCCGCTGTCGATCCAGAACGTATCGGCATTGATGATGTAGAAAGGCTCGCCCCCCAGGAACGGCAGCGCCTTGACGATGCCGCCGGCCGAGTCCAGCAGGCCCGCGCGCTCGTCGGAAATGTCGATCTTCGGCGCCCGGCGGCCGGCGACATGGGCGATGATCTGCTCCGGCAGGTAGTGAACGTTGACGACGGCGCTGGCGACGCCGGCGGCTTCCAGGCTGTCCAACCCCCAGTCGAGCAAGGCCTTGCCGGCGATCTTCACCAGCGGCTTCGGCATCGTGTCGGTGATCGGCCGCATGCGGTTGCCGAGACCGGCCGCAAGCACCATCGCGGTCTTCGGCTTCATGGCGAGCGCTCCTCGAGCAGGCCGTGGGCCATGTAAAATTCCTTCAGGCCGGCAAGCGCCGGGTGCGCCAGCGCCCGCCTCAGATAGTCGCGAATGCGCGGCAGGTGCTTCAGATAGTAGGGCTTGCCGTCGCGCTTTTCGAGCCGCACGAAGATGCCCAGGATCTTCGAATTGCGCTGCGCCGCCATGATCGCATAGGCCTCGGCGAAGCCGGCTTCGTCGAAGGCGCCGGCCGAACGCCGCGCCGCGACATAGGCTTCGACCGTCCGCCGCTCGATCTCGGTCGAGACGGTGACACGCGCATCCATGGCCAAAGAGGCGACGTCGTAAGCCGCCGGGCCGATCAGTGCGTCCTGCACGTCGACGATGCCGAGCCGATCGAGGCCGGAACGCTCTGCCCGCCAGATGATGTTGGGCGAATGGAAGTCGCGCAGCATCAGCGTGTATTCCTGGCCCTCGAGCCGGTCGAGCACCGCATTCCATGCCTTGTGGTAGCCTGCCCGCAATGCATCGCTTGCCGGCTCGCCGGTGACCATCGGCACATACCAATCGACCAGAAGGTCCGCTTCGATCAGCATCGCCTCGCGGTCAAAGGGCGGAACGTCGTGGTATACGCCCGGCGCGGCCTCCATGCGGTCAGGCCAGTCCTTGCCATGCATCATGGCGAGCAGCTCCGCCGCTGCCTTATAGCGCTCGGCGATCGGCTGGCCGTCGCCGCCCAAAAATCCTTCCGAGCCGAGATGTTCGAGCAGCAGAAAGCCCTGGTCGAGGTCCTGCGCATGGATAAGCGGCACGCTGACGCCGGCGGCGAGAAGCGCCCGGTCGATGGCGACGAAGGCGGCGACCGACTGTGCGGTGTGAGCGATCACTGCGTAAGGCTTGCCGTCGCGCACCGGCGGTCCGAGCACCAGGCGCGGCGAGTTCATCAGCACCCGCGGCGCCCCGCCGGGAAGCGAGGCGATCTCGTAGGAACGGGCGGACGCGTCGCCGACGAAATGACGGCGGCTCGCTTCGCCCCAGCCGGCCGCGGCCAGGAAATCACGCATCGCCAGCGAGCGCGCCGCGCGCTCGAAGGCGGCTCCCTGTCCGGAGATCCTTGCCGACCGGCCCGCGCCCTGCTCGATAAGCTCGACCTGGAGCGCATTTGCCGGCAGCTGGTCGCCGGCTCGGTCCGGCCATTCGATCAGTGCCGCGCCCTGCGCCAGCGCGTCGTCGAGGCCGAGCTCGTCGAGCTCGTCCGGCGAGGACAGGCGGTAGAGGTCGAAATGGTGCACGGGTATCCGCGTCTCGTAGCTCTGCACCAGCGTGAAGGTCGGGCTCGGCACTTCGAGGCCGGCGTCGTCGGCAAGCGCCCGGATGAGCGCGCGGGCGAGCGTCGACTTGCCGGCGCCGAGATCGCCTTTCAGCGCAATTGCGTCGCCAGCCCGCAGCGCCATGGCAAGGTCTTCGCCAAGCCTCGCGGTCGCCGCCTCGTCGGCGAGAAATCGTTCCAACACCGTTTCTGCCAAAGCGCGTTACTCGGCCGCTTCGCGGATGCCGCCGGAGGGCGTCTCCGGGAAGGTGCAGATCACGGTCGTGCCCTTGTCCGCTCCGGTCTCTATACGCACCGTTCCGCCGTGCAATTCGACGAAGCTCTTGACGATCGACAGTCCCAACCCGGCGCCGCGTCGGCGGCCGCCATTGGCGCGCGGCTCGAAGCGTCGGAAGACCGATTCCAGCACGTCCGGCGGCATGCCCGGCCCGTCGTCATGCACCGAGAATTCGACGCCGTCTGCCATTTGACGGCAAGCGAGCGTGATCGTGCTCGCCGCTGGCGCATAATTTGCGGCATTGCTCAAGAGATTGTAGAGGATCTGGCGGACCCGGATCTCGTCGCCGTGGAAGCTCTTCGGCGCCGATGCAGCGTCGACCTTGAGCTTGATCTGATGCTCCTCCAGCCGGTCCGCGACCAGCTCGGCGGCCGCAGCGATCGTCCTGTCGATACTCATCTCGGAAATGTCGAGCTGCATGATGCCGGCATCGACCGTCGCGAGATCCAGTATGTCGTTGACGATGGTGAGCAGGACCGAGGACGACGAGCCGACATGCTCGACATATTCGCGCTGCTTCGGCGTCAGCGGTCCCGTCGTCGGCAGCGACAGCAGTTCGGTGAAGCCGATGATGTTGGTCAGCGGCGAGCGCAGTTCGTAGGAGACGTGCTGCACGAACTCGTTCTTCAACTGGTCTGACTTCTCCAGCGCCTCGTTCCTGTCCTTCAGCGCCCGCTCGACATTGACGGTGTCGGTGACGTCGACAAAGGTCATCATCACTTGCCCGTTGGGCAGGTGGATCACGGCATAGCTCAGCACCGTGCCGTTGACGAGTTCCGCCTGGCCGTAGCGGTCGCGGCGTTCGTCGTCGAAGCCGGTGATGGCGGCGACGAAGCCGCCCCACGGACTGTCGGCCGCGCGTTGATCGCAAAGGTCGCGGATCGCCGAGACATGCACGTTAGCCTTGATCGCATCCGGCGCCAGCCCCCACAGCGCGATAAAGGCGGGGTTGGACAGGCGCAGCCGTCCGTCCGGGCCGAACACCGCCACGCCCTCCGCCAGATTGTCCAGCGTCTCGCCCTGCACACGCACGGCGGTCTGGTAGCGGCTTTCGAGGTCCATCTTCTCGGTCAGATTCTCGAACACCCAGGTGACGCCGCCCTTGGGCTGCGGGTTGGCCACCACGCGGATCGTCTTGCCGTCCGGCAGGTGCCACCAATGCTCCTGCGATTCGACGGCGCGATAGGCGCCGAGCAGGTTCTCCTTCCAGCGCCGCCATTCCGGCTGTTCGGCGATCTTCCCTTCGCTGCGCAGCCGGTCGAGCAGCAGCGCGTTGGAGGGGGCACTGTGCAGGAAGCCGCCGTCCAGGCCCCACAGTTTCTGGAATGCCTGGTTGAAAAAGCGCAGGTTTTCATCCGTATCGAAGATCGCCACCGCCGTGTTGAGCTGGTCGAGCGTGTCGGCATGGCTGCGCACGGTGCGCTCATATTCGGCGCGGATCGTCTCGATCGCGCTGATGTCGCAGGCGAGCCCCGCCGAGCCGTCGGCGCTCGCAAAGTCGGTGACCGAAAACATGTGGCGATCACCCTCGATGACCGTCGACAATGTCTGCTCGAAGACGGGGCGCGACTTGTGCTGTTCGGCAATCTGCTCGCGCGCCTGTCCGCCGAGGAACTCCTTGGCTTCGCGCACGGCGGCCTCCGCGCTTTCCGCTTCGACCGCCTCGGCATAGGCGCGGTTGACCCATTTCAGCCGCCCGTCGGCCGCCCGCAGCCATGTCGGCATCTTCAGCGCGTCGAGCAGGCCGAGCATGGTATCGTAGTCGGCGCTGAGCCGCTGGTTCTCGACCTTCAGCCGGGCCTGGCTGCGCAGCGTTTCCGACAGCGATATGAAGCGGACCAAGACATGCGCGGCGCTCTTGCGGCCATGCACCTCCAGCGGCATGCCCGCTTGCGTTTCGATGATGAGATCGAAAGTTTTCGCTTGGTCGCGCAGCGCCGCTATGGCGTTCTCGAGCGCCGCGGCGGAGCGCGGCATCAGCCAGCGGCCGAAAGCGAGGAAGGCGGACCGCTCGTCCGGTGCGCCGCTTTCGAGCGGCAGGCTGCCGATCAGCTCCGGTTTCTTGATCTCGGAACTCCACACGACGACGCGCTGGTCGCGCAAATTGAGCAGCGCCTCGGAGCGCTGCAGGGCCGCGTTGACGTCGGCGATTCGCGCCCTGAGCTGGACATTTTGCGACGCCGTCCGTGCCCGCTCGCGGATCAGGAAGATGGCCGAGACAAGGGCTGCCCCCATGACGCCGGCAAACATCGCAAGTTGCATCACCTCGACCGTGCTGACCGCCGCGGCCACGCCGGTATCGGCATGCGCCGCAATGCTAAGCAATGGGGCGGCAGACGTGGCGGCGGCAAGAAGCGTGCCGAGACGGGCGCCGGCGCGCCATGAAAGGGCTCCGCCCGCCGCGGCGGAGCCGGTCGTGATCGAATCCTCGTGGCCGCCGGAAACGGCCTTTCCCGCGCGTGGCGGGTTATCCCCCGGCATGTCTTGGTCCTCTTCGCCGCTTGAATGCAAGACCGCCCTGAATGCGTCCCCGGCCCAACTGTCCCCGGACCGCGAATCACAACAATAACGCCTGCCGGAATCGGCGTGAAGAATCACAGGTGCAAAAAATGAAGCCGGGCGGAAAGTCAACACCCGGCTTCAATATGTTGTAGATATTTCCGTTTTCGTTAATAGCGGTAGTGCTCAGGCTTGAACGGGCCCTGCGGCGTCACGCCGATATAGGCCGCCTGCTCGGAAGAGAGCTCGGTGAGGCGCGCGCCAAGCTTGTCGAGATGCAGTCGCGCCACCTTCTCATCGAGGTGCTTGGGCAGCACATAGACCTGGTTCTGGTACTGGCCGTGCTTGGTGAAGAGCTCGATCTGAGCCAGCACCTGGTTGGTGAACGAAGCCGACATGACGAAGCTCGGATGGCCCGTGGCGTTGCCCAGGTTGAGCAGGCGGCCTTCGGACAGAAGAATCATCCGCTTGCCGTCCGGGAAGGTGATCATGTCCACCTGCGGCTTGACGTTGGTCCATTTCAGGTTGCGGAGAGACGCCACTTGGATCTCGTTGTCGAAGTGGCCGATGTTGCCGACAATCACCATGTCCTTCATCGCCCGCATATGGTCGAGCGTGACGACGTCCTTGTTGCCGGTGGTGGTGATGACGATGTCGGCGGTGGGGGCTGCGTCTTCCAGCGTGACCACTTCGTAGCCGTCCATCGCCGCCTGCAGCGCGCAGATCGGGTCGACCTCGGTCACCTTGACGCGAGCGCCGGCGCCGCGCAGCGAGGCCGACGAGCCCTTGCCGACGTCGCCATAGCCGCAGACGACCGCGACCTTGCCGGCCATCATCGTGTCGGTGCCGCGGCGGATGCCGTCGACCAGCGATTCCTTGCAGCCGTATTTATTGTCGAACTTCGACTTGGTGACGGAGTCGTTGACGTTGATCGCCGGGAAGGGCAGCAGGCCTTTCTTCTGCAGCTGGTAGAGGCGGTTGACGCCGGTGGTCGTCTCCTCGGTGACGCCGCGGATCGCTTCCTTCTGCTTGGCGAAGAAGCCCGGCGAAGCCTTCATGCGCTTCTTGATCTGGGCGAACAGGATCTCTTCCTCTTCGCTGCCAGGACTGGACAGCACGTCCTCACCCGCCTCGGCGCGCGCGCCGAGCAGGATGTACATGGTGGCGTCGCCGCCGTCGTCGAGGATCATGTTGGACGTGCCGCCGTCGGCCCACTGGAAGATCCGGTCGGTGTAATCCCAGTAGTCCTCCAGCGACTCGCCCTTGATGGCGAAGACCGGAATGCCGGCCTCGGCGATCGCCGCGGCGGCGTGATCCTGGGTGGAGAAGATGTTGCAGGAGGCCCAGCGTATATCGGCGCCCAGCGCTCTCAGCGTCTCGATCAGCACCGCGGTCTGGATCGTCATATGCAGCGAGCCGGTGATGCGCGCGCCCTTGAGCGGCTTCTTGTCGCCGAATTCCTCGCGGCAGGCCATCAGGCCCGGCATCTCGGTTTCGGCGATCTCGATCTCCTTGCGGCCCCAGCCGGCAAGCGAAATGTCGGCGACCACATAGTCCTTGCTACCCGTCATGGCAGTGCTCCGGTGTGATTGTCTTCAAAAGCGCGCCGGCGCCGGGACGGCGCATGGAGGGCGCGGATTGCCGGCCTGACTAGCAGATCGGCTGCCAAACGACAATGGGATATAAAGAAATCTTTATTCGTGCATGTCTTTCGAGACAATGCGAGCAGCGATCGGCGGCCTTCAGATTTCCTCGCCGAAGCGCGAGGCGACCAATTGCTCCAGCGCGTCCATGGCCGGACCGGCTTGCGGACCGGTGGCGGTGACGCGGATCGAGTAGCCGGGGCTTGCCGCCAGCATCATCAGGCCCATGATCGAGGTGCCGCCGACCTTCACGCCGTCCTTCTCGACATGGATGGTTGCGTCGAAGCCGCTGGCGACCTGGACGAACTTGGCCGAGGCGCGGGCATGCAGGCCGCGCTGGTTGACGATCGGGAACTCACGCACAACCTCGTCTTTTTCCGGCGCATGGGCGTTCATTTGCTGCTCAGAAGCTGGCTGGCGACGTTGATGTACTTGCGCCCTGCGGCCTGCGCCTCGTCGAGCGCGGCGGCCATGTTGTCGCCCTTGCGGACCGAGGAGAGCTTGATCAGCATCGGCAGGTTCATGCCGGCGATGACCTCGGTGCGGCCCGATTCCATCACCGAGATGGCGAGGTTGGAAGGCGTGCCGCCGAACATGTCGGTGAGCACGATGACGCCGGCCCCGGTGTCGACGCGTGCCACCGCGTCGACGATGTCGGCCCGGCGTTTCTCCATGTCGTCGTCGGCGCCGATCGCGACCGTTTCGAAATTGTCCTGTGGCCCCACCACGTGTTCGACGGCATGCCGGAACTCGGTGGCGAGTTGACCGTGCGTCACGAGCACGAGTCCGATCATTCTTTGGTGGCTCCCGTCATCGCCGCTTTACTGGCGTATTTTATGTTCGCCAACCATTCCAGGCGGCGGGAGCGCTATCTTGTCGACGCACGGCCGGTTGACAAGCCCAAAATTGCGACGGCCCGGTCCATTTTGACGCATTGCAGCAAAAAATCCGGACCCGGATCATGAAAAAGGCGCTATCGACAGCCGCGCCATCACGGCCGGCACGCCTGTGACAACATTGCGCTCCGCAAGATCGATGCGCGGCACCAGGCAGCCCGCGACCGGCTCGCTGATTTCTTCCTGGAAGCGGGCCATTTCCTCTTTCGGCACCAGCCGGACGTGCAGGTCGATCACGCCGCCCGGCTCGAACGGCAGCGGGCTCGGAATGAAGCCGGGCACTTCGGCGAGACCGGCGATGGTGGCCGGCGCCCGGCAGACCAGCCGCCCGTGACGCGGGGCGGCAAGCAGCCTGTCGTCGCCGATCAGTCGCGAAAACAGCCCGCGCACCCGGCAATGATCGATGAGCGTCAGCGCCAGCGTCGTCTTGCCGGCGCCGGACGGCCCGGTGATGAGGACGCCGCGATCGCCGATCAGGATCGCCGTTGCGTGGATATTTTCGGGCTTCACGGCAGGATCGGACATGATCGTTTCTGTCTGGGAACGGAGATCAGCCTTCGGCCGGCAGGGTCACCACGAAGCGCGCGCCCTTGATCTCGCCCGGCTTGGTGCCGGGGATGTTTTCCGCCGTCAGCGTGCCGCCATGCGCTTCGACGATCTGGCGGCTGATCGACAGGCCCAGGCCGGAGTTCTGGCCGAAGGCCTCGCCGGCGGGCCGGTCGGTATAGAAGCGCTCGAAGATGCGATCGATCTTTTCGGCTCTGATGCCCGGACCGTTGTCGTCGACGGTGACGATGTTGAACTTGCCGGCGCGCGCCAGCGAGATGGTGATATGGCCGTGTTCCTCGGGAACGAAGGAACGCGCGTTCTCGATCAGGTTGGTGATGACCTGGCCGATCCTCAGATCATGGCCGACGACGACATAGCCTTTGACGCCCTGCGGCAGCTTGGCGACCTTGAGCTCGATCTCGACCGACTTCTTGTTGCGCGTCGTCTCGCGCGAGACCGCGACAAGATCGGTGATGAACTTCTTCAGGTCGACCGTCGAGGCATCCTCGCGCGCCAATTCGGCATCGAGCCGCGAGGCATCGGAAATGTCGGTGATCAGCCGGTCGAGCCGCTTCACGTCGTGCTGGATGATTTCCATCAAACGCTCGCGTGAGGTGTCGTTCTTGGCCAGAGGCAGCGTTTCGACCGCGCTGCGCAGCGAGGTCAGCGGATTCTTGAGCTCGTGCGAGACATCGGCAGCGAAGCTTTCGATCGCCTCGATGCGCGCATAGAGCGCGTTTGTCATGTCGCGCACCGCGATCGACAGATTGCCGATCTCGTCCTGACGGTCGGAGAAGTCAGGGATCTCCTCGCGGTTCTTGACGCCGCGCCGCACCCGTACGGCGGCAGCCGACAGCCGCCGCAGCGGATTGGCGATCGTGGAGGCCAACAGCAGCGAGAGGATGGCCGTGACGAGCGCCGCGATGCCGAACACGCGCAGGATCGCCTTGCGTTCGGCCGCGACGATCTTGTCGATGTCGCCGCCTTCGGTGGACAGCATCAAGACCCCGAGCACGGCGCGGAAGCGCTGGATCGGCACCGCTACCGAGACGATCTGTTCGCCCTGCTCGCTTACCCGCACGATGGTCGAGGGACTGCCGGTCAGCGCCTTGACCACTTCGGGGAAGGCCGCGCCATTGCCGCCGGGCTGTTCGTGATAGACGGGCAGGTCCTTGTTGCGGAAGAAGTCGAAGACGAATTTCTCGACGCGCTCCAAAAGGCCGGGCTGCTCGTCGTCGACAGGCGGGAGGTCGTAGCGCAGGATCTGGCCGCGCGAATAGAGATGCCGCGAATCGAGCAGCAGGTTCGCGTCGCGGTCGTAGATGCGGGCGCGCGTGCGGGTCGGCGAGATCAGCCGCCGCAGCACCGGCGCCACGCGCTCGGGATTGATCGGGAAGTCGAGATTGTCGAGCTGGTCCGAGCCTGGCCCCAGGCTTTCGCCGGCCTGCAGCTCGAGCAGCTTTTCCGGATCGATGCTGATCGAGTCGGTCTCGACCGTCGCCGAGGCCGCGATGGCGCCAGCGATGATCTCGCCTTGCGTCATCAGGCTTTCGACGCGGGCGTCGATCAGCCCGTCGCGGAAGGTGTTGAGGTAGAGGATGCCCGTGACCAGCACGGCAAGGCCGGCCAGGTTGAGAAACAGGATGCGCCGCGTCAGGCTGGAGAAGATGTGGTGGCCGAGGAAGCGGCGCATCGGCACCGTGATCTTCGACAGGAATGAAGGCACGATACGCGACGGGCGCTTCGCCGCGCCCGCCCGCCTGCCTCGCTCTGCTTCCACTGCCATCAACTAGCAGTCCCTGTCCGGTGAATGGTGCATGGCGAATGGAAAAATGGGGCGATTAGATAGAGCCCAGTGGGCCGCTCGCACCATCCACCATTCACCATTGACTATTCACTATATCAAGCTTCCCGAAACCGGTACCCGACTCCGTAAAGGGTTTCGATCATCTCGAAGTCGTCATCGACGGCCTTGAACTTCTTGCGCAGCCGCTTGATGTGGCTGTCGATGGTGCGGTCGTCGACATAGACCTGCTCATCATAGGCCGAGTCCATCAGCGCATCACGGCTTTTTACCACGCCAGGGCGCTGCGCAAGCGAATGCAGGATCAGGAACTCGGTTACGGTCAGCGTCACCGGCTCGCCCTTCCAGGTGCAGGTGTGCCGCTCCTGGTCCATCACCAGTTGGCCGCGCTCGAGCGAGCGCGCCTGCTGGCTGGGCGCCTTGGCGGCCGCCTCGCGGGCGCTGGTGCGGCGCAGCACCGCGCGCACCCGCTCGACGAGCAAGCGCTGCGAGAACGGTTTGCGGATGAAGTCGTCGGCCCCCATCTTGAGGCCGAACAATTCGTCGATCTCGTCGTCCTTCGAGGTCAGGAAGATCACCGGCAAGTCGGATTTTTGCCGCATCCGGCGCAACAGCTCCATGCCGTCCATGCGCGGCATCTTGATGTCGAGGATGGCGAGGTTGGGCGGCCGCGCCGCCAGGCCTTCGAGTGCCGACGCGCCGTCGGTGTAGGTTTCGACGCGGTAGCCCTCGGATTCGAGCGCGATCGACACCGAAGTCAAAATATTTCGGTCGTCGTCGACAAGCGCGATTGTTGCCATTTCAAGCGGCTCCCTCATGAGCTGTCCCTTCTGTCGTCGAGAAAGGGCTTTTGCAGGACAAATTGGGTACAAAATGTGGCACGGGCCTTGTCCGAAGTCACGGGCGGCCTGCCGCTACACACGATCGCACCCATAACCGGATTGGACGAACGAAGCCTGCCAATCCTTTGGGCAACCTCTGTGATTTTTTGCACATATAAACGATTTAAACAACTTTCAAAATTTTTAAATCGATTAATGATTTGATATCATTCGCCTTTTCTGGTTCTGACCCTAATTAGTCCCTTGCGCGTTCCGGCAATGACCGGTCAGACGCGGCCAAAATCCGGAGAGGAAATTTGATGTCGGAAGCCGGCAAACGCAACCCCGACTGCGCCATTGACGCGATCGGCCTGAAGACCACGGGCACGGTGCGATATAATTTCGGCGCTGCCGAGCTCTATGAGGAAGCGATCCGCCGCGGCGAGGCGAAATTGACCGCGCAGGGCGCGCTGGTTGCCGAGACCGGCCAGCACACCGGACGCTCGCCGAAGGACAAGTTCGTCGTGCGTGACGACAGCACCGCCCCGCATGTCTGGTGGGAAAACAACAAGGCGATCTCGCCGGCGCAGTTCGAGACGCTCCTCGCCGATTTCCGCGCCCATGCTGCCGCCAAGGACCTCTATGTGCAGGATCTCGTCGGCGGCGCCGACGCCGAGTTCCAGCTGCCGGTTCGCGTCGTGACGGAATTCGCCTGGCACTCGCTGTTCATCCGCAATCTCCTGATCCGCCCGCAAGCCGCCGAGCTCGACCGCTTCGTGCCGCAGATGACGATCATCGACCTGCCGTCCTTCCGCGCCGACCCGGCCCGCCACGGCACCCGCGCGGCGACGGTTATCGCGGTCGACCTCACCCGCAAGATCGTGCTGATCGGCGGCACGTCCTATGCCGGCGAGATGAAGAAATCGGTGTTCACCGTGCTGAACTACCTGCTGCCGCAAAAAGGCGTCATGCCGATGCATTGCTCGGCCAACGAAGGACCCGCCGGCGACGCTGCCGTCTTCTTCGGCCTTTCCGGCACAGGCAAGACGACACTGTCGGCCGATCCATCGCGCACACTGATCGGCGACGACGAGCACGGCTGGGGGCCGCACGGCATCTTCAACTTCGAAGGCGGCTGCTACGCCAAGACGATCAGGCTGTCGGCCGAGGCGGAGCCCGAGATATTCGCCACCACGCAGCGCTTCGGCACGGTGCTGGAGAATGTGATTCTCGACGCTGCCCGCGCGCCGGATTTCGACGACGGCCGCCTCACGGAGAACACGCGCTGCGCCTATCCGCTGGACTACATTCCCAATGCCTCGAGGACCGGCCGCGCCGGCCATCCGAAGAACATCATCATGCTGACGGCCGACGCCTTCGGCGTCATGCCGCCGATCGCCCGGCTGACGCCGGCGCAGGCGATGTATCACTTCCTTTCAGGCTATACCGCCAAGGTCGCCGGAACCGAAAAGGGCATAACTGAGCCCGAGGCGACCTTCTCGACCTGCTTCGGCGCGCCCTTCATGCCGCGCCATCCGTCAGAATACGGCAATCTGCTGCGCGAGCTGATCGCCGGCCACGGCGTCGATTGCTGGCTGGTCAACACCGGCTGGACCGGCGGCGCCTATGGTACCGGCCGTCGCATGCCGATCAAGGTGACGCGCGCCCTGCTCGGCGCGGCGCTCGACGGCTCGCTCAATGCCGCCGAATTCCGCACCGATGCCAATTTCGGCTTCGAGGTGCCGGTGGCGGTGCCGGGCGTCGACGGCGCCATTCTCGATCCGCGCTCGACCTGGGCCGACAAGGCGGCCTATGACAGGCAGGCCTCCAAGCTGGTCAACATGTTCGCCGCCAACTTCGAGAAATTCGAAACACATGTCGACGCGGCCATCCGCGGCGCGGCACCGCGCCTGCAGGAGGCGGCGGAATAGCTGCCGCTCCGAACATCTTCCTCCAGGGCCCGGCTTGGGCCGGGCCTTTTCTTTTTCCCGCCGCCGCGCCATGACTGTGCGCATGAATGCCGACGACAGCATCATCATCGCCAGTGACGCGGTCATCCATCCGGACGACCTGCACGAGGATTTCATCCGCTCTTCCGGCCCGGGCGGCCAGAACGTCAACAAGGTGGCGACCGCCGTCCAGCTGCGCTTCGACGCCGCCAATGCGCCGGGCCTGTCGGAGCGGGTGCGGGAGCGCGCCATCAAGCTCGCCGGCCAGCGCGCAACCAAGGATGGCGTCATCGTCATCGAGGCCGGGCGCTTCCGCACTCAGGAACAGAATCGCGCCGACGCGCGAGCCAGGTTGACGGCACTGGTCGCCAAGGCGGCCGAGCCGCCGCCGCCGCCGCGCAAGAAGACGAAGCCTTCGAAGGGCGCCGTCGAGCGGCGCCTCAAGACCAAGGCCGGGCGCTCGACGGTGAAGAAGCTGCGCGGCCGGGTGGAAAGCGACTAGGGGCCGACATCCGACGACGGCCGCTTTCGGGTCGCGAAGCCGTTCTGCCGGTGGCATGCTCGGACGAACTGATCGGATCGAATCCCATGCTCGTTCTGCCCAAGGGCATTCGCCATATGCCGGGCTATCTGTCGCGCACGGAGCAGGAAGCGCTGGTCGAGGAGATCAGGCGCATCGTGCAGGCGGCGCCGCTTTACGTGCCTGCCATGCCGCGCACCGGCAAGAAAATGAGCGTGCGCATGACCAATTGCGGGACGCTCGGTTGGGTGACCGACCGCGAACGCGGCTATCGCTACCAGCCGATGCACCCGGTGACAGGCGAGCCCTGGCCGCCGATCCCCGAAGCCCTGATAAAAGTGTGGCGCGAGGTGTCGGCCTATCCGCATCCGCCGGAAGCCTGCCTCGTCAATCTCTATTCGAGCGAGGCCAAGATGGGTCTGCACCAGGACCGCGACGAGCAGGATTTCGCAGCACCCGTCGTTTCGGTGTCGCTCGGCGACGACTGCCTGTTTCGGGTCGGTCACACCACGCGCGAAGGCGGCACCAAGTCGTTCAGGCTGAAGAGCGGCGATGTCGTCGTGCTTGGCGGGGGGGGACGCCTCTGTTTCCACGGCGTTGACCGCATCTACCCAGCGACCTCGGCGCTGTTGAGGAGTGGCGGCCGTATCAATCTGACGCTGCGGCGGGTAACGGTGCCCGCAAGCTAACGAAATCTAGAAGTTTTCCTCATAAAGACGGGCAGCTATTGCAGCTTGGGGCTCGGCAATGACGGAAAGCTATTCGGTCCTCCGCGGCCTGTGGGCAATCGTCACGGAGGCAGCCCAACTCGTTCGGAGGGATTCGGGCCTCTATCTGGCCATCGTCATTTATGTTTTGGCCGGGCTGATCTTTCTGAACGCGATTGGCGCGGCCGACCGCCTCGCGTTCTCGATATATTTCGGGTCCTGGATTTCCCTCAACGGCTTCGCACTGCCCACAATAGCAATCCTTGCCGACGCAATTCTCATTATGCATCGCTTCAATTCCCGGCGACGTTTGGTTGCGAAAAGAGTGTTTTCGACCGGGCGGTTGGCATATTCGCTATCGGGATTGTGCCTTCTGATGGCGCTCATGATCTTTCAGGGAAATTTCACTTCCGTGAAAAACGGAATGTCGGCCTGGCAAGGCGGTTTTCAATTCGATGTCCTGCACGCGGACATCGACGCTTTCCTCCATTTGGGCGCCGATCCGTGGCGCTGGCTCTACTCCGTGGCCGAAAGTGATCTGGTGCGCGTCATAATAGAATGGAACTACAACGTCTTCTGGTTTCTGCTGAATTTCGTCGGCTTGTTCTTCGTCGCGACATCGCCCATGGTGGCATCGGCCCGAACGCGCTATCTCGCCTGCTTTATGGCAGTCTGGATCCTGGTCGGAAACATCCTGGCGGCGCTGTTCCTCTCGGCGGGTCCGGCATTTTACGGCGCGGTCACGGGAGACACGGCGCGATTTGGTGAACAGCTTGCATTCCTGGCCCGCGGGGCTGGGTCAAGCAACTCCGCGGCCGCCTACCAGCAGTATCTATGGTCGCTGTATGAGGCCAAGCAGACCGGTTTTGCCACGGGTATCTCGGCGTTTCCCAGCGTTCACGTCGGCCTTGCAATGCTCAATGCATTGTTCGTGCGCGAATACAGCCGCCTCCTCGGCGCCTTCGCTCTGCTCTACGTGGCCTTTGTTGCTGTCAGCTCGGTCTATCTGGCATGGCACTATGCAATAGACAGCTATGTCGCCGTCATCGTCGTGTCTGTGATTTACATCGTCGCTCGCAAGCTGATCCCCGCGGACCGTCGCCTCGTGCCGAACATGCCGATCGGAGCCGTCAACCGTCCCGTGGCGGCCGCTACGGTCTGCTGAGACCCGGCTCCTTATCGAAGCTGCCGCCGACTAAGAACAAAGACTAATTTGGAAGCGCGTCGCCTGAATCGACGCCAGGGCCATGCGCTTTAGGCGCCGGTCCGCCGGATTCTATCAGAGTTTCCGCAATGCCACCTCTTCGACCAGGTGGTTGGCGCCTTTGCGCAGGATGAGGTCGGCGCGCGCCCTGGTCGGCAGGATGTTCTCGCGCAAATTCTTCAGGTTGATGTTGCTCCACAGGCCCTCGGCGATGGCGCGGGCGGCATCCTCCGACAGCTGCGAATAGCGGTGGAAGAAGGAGTCCGGGTTGCGGAAGGCAGTCTCGCGCAGTCGCATGAAGCGCTGGGTGTACCACTGGTGAATCAGCTTCTCGTCGGCATCGATATAGATGGCGAAGTCGAAGAAATCCGACAGGAACGGCACGATCTTGCCGTCCTTCGGCAGCTTGCCCGGCTGCAAAACATTGATGCCTTCGAAGATCAAAATGTCCGGCCTGTCGATGGTGACGAACTCGCCCGGAATGACGTCGTAGGTCAGGTGCGAGTAGACCGGGGCCCGGACGTCGCGCTGCGCCGACTTGATGCCGGAAAGGAAGCGGAGCAGGGCGCCGACGTCGTAGCTTTCTGGAAAGCCCTTGCGCTCCATCAGATTGTTGCGGCGCAGGATCTCGTTCGGCAAGAGGAAGCCGTCGGTGGTGATGAGATCGACCTTCGGGCTCGACGGCCAGCGCGCCAGCAATTCCTTAAGCACGCGAGCGGTGGTCGATTTGCCGACGGCGACCGAGCCGGCGATGCCGATGATGAACGGCGTCTTGACGACGTCCTGCGCGTTGAAGAAGGCCTGGCGCTGCCTGAACAGCAGCTGGCTCGCCTCGACATGCGCCGAAAGCAGACGGGAAAGCGAGAGGTAGATGCGCTTGACCTCTTCGAGGTCGACCGGGTCATTGAGCGAACGCAGCCGGTCGATCTCGTCCTCGGTCAGCGTGAGCGGCGTGTCGGCGCGGAACTGCGACCATTGCTCGGCCGAGAAGAAACGAAAGGGGGAGTATTTCTCGGTCGGAGCAAGCTGGTCCATCGAGTCTCCTGCCCTCCTAGAGCATGATGCCGAAAAGTGTGGAGCGGTTTTCGGACGACATCATGCTCCATCCGTCTTTAGCGGTCAGCCCCGGGGCCGGGACGCCTTTTCAGCGACGCCCGAGCGGCCGGTGCGGCCCTCGAGCTCCTTCAGCACGTCCTCCAGCGGAATGCCCGCGATCACGAGGACGACCAGCCAATGATATAGAAGATCGGCGCTTTCCGAAACGAGGGCCTGCCGGTCGCCGCGAACGGCGGCGATCACGGCCTCGACCGCTTCCTCGCCGAGCTTCTGCGCCGCCTTGTCCATGCCCTTGGCGAACAATTTCGCCGTCCATGACTCCGGATCACCGGAATGGGCGCGCTGATGAATTATCGTTTCCAGCTCGGCGAGTGAAAATTGAGCCATAGCAGTGGTTTAAGTCCGATGAACGGTCGAGTCCAGCCGCATCGGCAGGCCGGCGCCCGCCATATGCGCCTTGGCCTCGGCGATGGTGTAGGTGCCGAAATGAAAGATCGAGGCGGCAAGCACGGCGGCGGCATGGCCATCGCGGATGCCTTCCACCATGTGATCAAGCGTGCCGACGCCGCCCGAAGCGATGACCGGCACACGCACGGCATCGGCGATCGCGCGGGTCAGCGCGATATCGTAGCCGGCCTTGGTGCCGTCGCGGTCCATCGAGGTCAGCAAGATCTCGCCGGCGCCGCGATCGACCATCTTCTTGGCGAACTCGACCGCGTCGATGCCGGTCTTCTCGCGCCCGCCATGCGTGAAGATCTCCCAGCGGTCGGCCTCGCCGGCAGCCGATACTTTCTTGGCGTCGATGGCGACGACGATGCACTGGTTGCCGAACTTGTCGGCAGCCTCCGCGACGAAATCCGGGTTCTTCACCGCCGCCGTGTTGATCGATACCTTGTCGGCGCCGGCCAGAAGCAGCCTTCGGATGTCGGCCACCTGGCGCACGCCGCCGCCGACGGTGAGCGGCATGAAACATTGTTCGGCCGTGCGGGCGACCACGTCGAAGATCGTCTCGCGATTGTCGGACGATGCGGTGATGTCGAGGAAGCAGAGCTCGTCGGCGCCCGCCTCATCATAGGCCTTCGCCGCCTCGACCGGATCGCCGGCATCGACCAGGTCGACGAAATTGACGCCCTTGACCACGCGGCCGTTCTTGACGTCGAGACAGGGAATGACGCGGGCTTTCAGCATCAGCGCCCCTCCATGGTCGACAAAAGGTCGACCACCAGCTCGCCGACCTGCGGCGGCACCTCGCCCTTCGGGTCGAACGCCGGATCGTAGGCGGAAATGGTAAGCCCGGCGATGCTGAGCGGGCCGGCAAGGCCGCACATCGCGGTGCGGACCTGCTCCGGCGCCGGGCCGCCAGGCGTTGCGTAACGATTGGCCTGCAGCTTTTCCGGATCATGCACGTCGAGGTCGACATGCATGTGAATGCGCTCGGCACCCATGGCCTTCAGCTTCGCCGCGGCCACTGCCCAGTCCGGACACTCGGTGCGGATGATCGGCAGCTTCTCCAAAAGCTCTTTCTCGGCCGTATCGAGGTCGCGTGCGTTGACCAGGACACAGCGGGCCGGCTCGATCGGCTTGAAGCCGGGAATCTGCGCCGCCATGCGCCGCCAACACAATCCAAGCGCCGTTGCCAGCGCCATGCCGTCGAGAAAGCCGGAGGTGGAGGTTTCCGGCGTGTTGAGGTCGCCATGCTGGTCGGCCCAGATGATGGCATCCGCGCCTTCGCCCGCAACCGCGCCCGCGCTGGTCAGGCAGTTGCCGGCCAGAACGATGGGGAAGCGCCCGTTGTCCAGCGCGATGCGGACCTCGCCCGAAACGACGTTGCAGACGGCAAATCCCGTGCCGATCTCGCGCTCCTGCTCGTCCTCGACGACCTTGCCGATGTCGCGCACCTCGACGTCGTGACCGGCAAGCTTCAGCGCCTCGGCCAGCCCGCCGGAGATCAGCGCATCGGGGCCTTGGCCACAGCGGCCGTGAAAGTGGCCGCTGTCATAAGATCCCAGGATGATCGAGATGTTCACGCTCGTGCCTCCGCGTTGTTGCCGCGCAGGATGGCGAGCGCCTCCGCCGGGTCGATGCGCCCGTCATAGAGCGCGCGGCCGGAGATCGCGCCCTCCAGGCGCTTCGCATCGGGCATGGTCATGCGCACGATGTCGGCGATAGAGGCCAATCCGCCGGAAGCGATCACCGGGATCGATACCGCCTCGGCAAGGTCGATGGTGGCATCCCAGTTGATGCCGGAGAGCACGCCGTCGCGGTCGATGTCGGTGTAAATGATGGCGGCCACGCCCGCACCTTCGAACTTCCTCGCCAATTCGATGACGCCGAGTTCCGAGGCTTCGGCCCAGCCCTCGACCGCCACCTTGCCGCCCTTGGCGTCGATGCCGACTGCTACCTTGCCGGGAAAGGTCCTGCATGCCTCCTTCACCAGTTCGGGCTCCCGCACCGCCACGGTCCCGAGGATGACTCGCGCCAGCCCGCGGTCCAGCCAGTCCTCGATCTGCGCCAGCGTGCGGATGCCCCCGCCGAGCTGCACCGGGTTCTTCGTCGCCTTGAGGATGGCGCCGACCGCCGCGGAATTGACGCTCTGTCCCTTGAAGGCGCCGTTGAGGTCGACGACGTGCAGCCATTCGAAGCCTTGCTCTTCGAAGGCTCGTGCCTGGGCCGCCGGGTCATCGTTGTAGATGGTGGCGGTTGCCATGTCGCCGTGCTTCAGGCGCACGCATTTGCCGTCCTTGAGGTCTATTGCCGGAAACAGGATCACGATCAGGCGCCCTCGACGATGGCGAAGTGGCCGGTCGATGCCGCCTGCCGGAATTTCAAGGCTTCCTGGTACTCGGGCGACTGATAGCAGGCGAGCGCCCTGTCGTAAGAATCGAACTCCACCACGACATGGCGGTTTCCCGTTGCCCCCTCCGGGTCGGTATGGCGGCCGGCCCGAACAGCAAACTTCGCGCCAAATTTGGCGAAGGCCTTCGCGTTGGCCTCGATGTATTTCTTGTAGGTGTCCGGGTCGCGGACATCGATCATGGCGATCCAGTAGCCCTTCTTGCTCATTCAGGGCCTCCAATTCAGGAAATTGGTGATCAGCGCCAAGCCGAGCGCCTGGCTTTTCTCGGGATGGAACTGCGTGCCGGCAAAGTTGTCGCGGGCAACGGCCGCCGTCACCGGCCCGCCATAGTCGGCCGTCGCCAGCACCTCGGCCGGGTTCCTCGCCTCCAGGTGGTAGGAATGGACGAAATAGGCGTGCAGCCCTTTCGGACCGGTCTCGATGCCCGAAAACAGCGGATGCTTGCGCGCGAGCTCGATCGTGTTCCAGCCGATCTGCGGGATCTTCAGTGCCAGATCCTTCGGCGTGATTTCCTTGACGTCGCCGGCAATCCAGCCAAAACCCTCGGTGACGGTCTTTTCCAGCCCGCGTTCCGACATCAATTGCATGCCGACGCAGATGCCGAGGAACGGCCGCCCTTTGCGAAGCGCCGCCTCTTCCACCGCTTCCCACATGCCGGTGACGGCATGCAGGCCGGCCGCGCAGTCGGCATAGGCGCCGACGCCCGGCAGGACGACGCGGTCGGCGCTGCGCACCCGCTCGGCGTCGGCGGTGAGATCGATGGTCGCGGCGATGCCCGCCTCATGCGCGGCGCGCTCGAAGGCCTTGGTGGCCGAGCGCAGATTGCCCGACCCATAGTCGATGATCGCTACCCGCATGTCAGGGCCTTCCCGGCGTATGGGTCAGCCCCAGCGCCATGCCCGTCTGCGCCGGCCGCGCCAGGTTGGTGTCGGGCACGATGTGCGGCATCGGCGCCTGTTCCTGCGTGCGCTCGCTGGCTTCGAGCGCGTGACGGACCTCGGCATCGCCGAGCCTGCCGGCCTCGACGACGCCCCATTCCCGCCAGCCGCGGCGGCGGAGCGCCGCGATCCGCAGGGCAGCCTGGCCTTCGAAGCCGATATAGAGCGACACCAGCAGCGAGAGCGCCGATCCAGCCCATTCAAGCCTTAGTTTCTCGCCGAGCATGGACAACGCCGCCATGGCCGCGAAGGTGAGCAGGGCCTCGATCCAGAGGCGGTGCCAGGCGAGCCAGATCGGCGAGAACAGGAAGCCGAGCCAGGTGAAGCTGTCGCGCACCAGGGCGGCGTCCTTCTCGTTGCCCCCTGCAGGCGGCTCCATCACGACATAGATGGCCATAGGGTTATCCTTTCAGGGATCCCTTGGTGGACGGCACCGCATCGGGCTGGCGCGGGTCAGGCTCCAGCGCCACGCGCAGCGCCCTGGCCACGGCCTTGAAGCAGGTTTCCGCAATATGATGGTTATTGGCGCCGTAGTGGTTGGTCACATGCAGCGTTATGCCCGCGTTCTGCGCCAGCGCCTGGAAGAATTCGCGCACCAGCTCGGTGTCGAATGTGCCGATCTTCGGCGACGAGAAGGAAACGTTCCAGACCAGGAACGGCCTGCCGGAAACGTCGATCGCCGCCCGGGTCAGCGTCTCGTCCATAGCCAGCTCGATCGAGGCATAGCGCATGATGCCGCGCCGCTCCCCCAAAGCCTTGCTCAGCGCCTGGCCGATGGCAATGCCGGTATCCTCGACCGTGTGATGGTCGTCGATGTGAAGATCGCCTTTGGCCTCGATCGTCATGTCGATCAGCGAATGGCGCGACAGCTGATCGAGCATGTGGTCGAAGAAGCCGACACCCGTCGAAATGTCGGATTTACCCGTGCCGTCGACATGGACCGATACGGAAATCTCGGTTTCCTTGGTCTTGCGGTTGATTTCTGCGGAACGGGGCGGCATCAGTCTGTCCTGTTCAGAGGCGCGGGCTTGAAAACGAGAGCCTTCTATCAGCATGATCCGGCGATTGCCAGTTGCCATTCCGGACTGTATCGGCCTTGCCGCGGATGGTTTGCAATCACTCGCCCTATGCATACATATGGCCGATCAAAGTCACTCGTACCGCGTCAATCGCCTTTGAGGGATAGCGCGACTCGGAGCAGGAAATGTCGAATGAACTGACCATGCACGCCACGACCATCGTCACCGTGCGCAAGGGCAGCAAGGTTGTCATCGCCGGCGACGGCCAGGTCAGTCTTGGCCAGACCATCATGAAGGGCAACGCCCGCAAGGTGCGCCGCATCGGCAAGGGCGGCAGTGTCATTGCCGGTTTTGCCGGCGCCACCGCCGACGCCTTCACCCTCCTCGAACGCCTCGAAGCCAAGCTCGAACAATATCCTGACCAACTGACCCGCGCCTGCGTCGAGCTCGCCAAGGACTGGCGCACCGACCGCTATCTGCGCCGCCTGGAAGCGATGATGCTGGTCGCCGACAAGTCGGTCTCGCTGGCGCTGACCGGCACCGGTGACGTGCTCGAGCCAGAACATGGCGTCATGGCCATCGGCTCCGGCGGCAACTACGCGCTCGCCGCCGCCCGCGCGCTGATGGACACCGACAAGGACGCCGAGGAGATCGCCCGCAGGGCGATGCAGATCGCCGCCGATATCTGCGTCTACACCAACAGCAGCTTCGTCGTCGAAACGCTCGATGCCGCCTAGGCGGCCGGCCATGATCCCGAAAAATGGGAATCGGCTTCTGGAACAAATCATGGTCGAACAGGAAGACAGCTACGATTTTCGGCCGGTCACCCAAAAGGATCTGCCGATGATCGCCCGCTGGCTTGCCGAGTCGCATATCGCCGAATGGTGGGGCGATCCGGAAAAGGAGATCGCCGAGATACGCGAGCATATCGGGTCGGTTTCGGTGGAGCCGCTGATCGTCGAATTGGGCGGCAAGCCGATCGCCTATCTGCAGAGCTACGATCCGCATCTCGAGGACAACCATCCTTACGCCGACCAGCCATTCGGCACGCTGGGTATCGATCTGTCGATCGGGCCGCCGGACCTGGTCGGCATCGGCCACGGCTCGGCCATCGTCCGCCAGTTCGTCGCGGAACTGTTCGAGGAAGGCGCGCCGCGCGTCGTCATCGATCCGCATCCCGGCAATGGCCGCGCCATCCGCGCCTATGAAAAGGCCGGCTTCAGGCCGATCGGCCGCAGGCATTCGGAATATGGGGACGTCGTGCTGATGGCCGTCGATGCGGCCGAAATCGACCAACAAGAGGGGGACTGATCACAATGACCGCATCCGGGGGAGACAAGACGCTGTCGGCCTATGAAGACAGCTGGCGCATGGGGCTGCTGCTGGTGCTGGCTCTCGTCGTTTTCCAGGCCGGCATTCTCTACGGCATGGGCCATCCGCCGATCTGCACCTGCGGCTACGTCAAGCTCTGGCACGGTGTGGTGAACAGCTCGGAGAATTCCCAGCACATCGCCGACTGGTACACCTTCTCGCACATCATCCACGGCTTCCTGTTCTATGCGCTGGCCTGGGCTCTGTTCCCGCGCTCGCCCGTCGGGCTGAGGCTGGCTTTCGCCGTCCTCATCGAAGGCGGCTGGGAACTCCTGGAGAACAGCCCCTTCATCATCGACCGCTACCGCGCCGGCACCATCTCCCTCAACTACTACGGCGACAGCATCATCAATTCGGTGTCCGACACGCTGTTCATGGCGCTCGGATTTGTGATGGCGCGAAAGCTCCCTATATGGGTGATCGTGGCTCTGGCGCTCATTTTCGAATTCGGCACGGGCTACATCATCCGGGACAATCTGACGCTCAACGTGATCATGCTGCTGCATCCGTTCGAGTCCATCAGGCAGTGGCAAAGTGGAATTTGAGTAATATGAGCACCTTTTCTCCCCGCGAAATCGTTTCGGAACTCGACCGCTTCATCATCGGCCAGAAAGACGCCAAGCGCGCCGTGGCGATCGCCTTGCGCAACCGCTGGCGCCGCCAGCAGCTGGAGGGCCAGATGCGCGAAGAGGTGATGCCCAAGAACATCCTGATGATCGGCCCGACCGGCGTCGGCAAGACCGAGATCTCGCGCCGGCTGGCGCGGCTGGCCGGCGCGCCTTTCGTCAAGGTCGAGGCCACCAAGTTCACCGAGGTCGGCTATGTCGGCCGCGACGTCGAGCAGATCGTGCGCGATCTCGTCGAGGTCGCCATCGGGCTGACGCGCGAGAAGATGCGTGAGGACGTCAAGGCGCGCGCTCACATCAATGCCGAAGAGCGCGTGCTCGAAGCTTTGGTCGGCAAGACCGCGAGCCCGGCCACGCGCGACAGCTTCCGCAAGCGGCTGCGCGACGGTGAGCTCGACGACAAGGAGATCGAGATCGAGGTGGCGGACACCGGCACCGGCGGTATGCCGGGCTTCGAGATCCCCGGCATGCCGGGCGCCAATATCGGCGTGCTCAACATCAACGACATGCTGTCGAAGGCGATGGGCGGCAGGAAGACCAAGACCCGCAAGACGACGGTGAAGGAATCCTACGCGCTACTGATCAATGACGAGTCCGACAAGCTGCTCGACCAGGACGAGGTGGTTCGCCAGGCGCTGGAATCGACGGAGAATGACGGCATCGTGTTCCTCGACGAGATCGACAAGATCGCGGCCAGGAGCGACATTTCGGGCGGTCCCTCACGTGAAGGCGTTCAGCGCGATCTGCTGCCGCTGGTTGAAGGCACCACCGTTGCGACGAAGTACGGGCCGATCAAGACGGACCATATTCTTTTCATCGCCTCGGGCGCGTTCCACGTCTCCAAGCCTTCGGACCTGCTTCCGGAGCTGCAGGGCCGCTTGCCGATCCGGGTCGAATTGCGTGCCCTGGAGAAGCAGGATTTCGTCCGCATCCTCACCGAAACGGAGGCCAGCCTCATCAAGCAGTATGTTGCGCTGATGAAGACCGAAGGCGTCGAGTTGGCCTTCACCGACGACGCCATCGATTCGCTCGCCGGCATTGCCGTCGACCTCAACGCCAATGTCGAGAACATCGGCGCCAGACGCCTGCAGACGGTGATGGAACGGGTGCTGGACGAGATTTCCTACGACGCGCCGGACCGCCACGGCACGGCGGTCACCATCGATGCCGACTACGTGCAGAAGCATGTCGGCGATCTCTCGCGCAACACCGACCTGTCACGATTCATCCTCTAACGGGCGAAGCCCGGCGATGTGTGGCCAGATGGTACCATCTGGCCACCTTTCGTCCCGTCGGAAGCTTGCCTCGTCTCGACTCTCCCACGCGCTTTACCTAGTTTGCCGCCGACTTGAAGGCGGCGGTGGATGAAGAAACGCATACTTCTTTTTGTTGGGCTGGCATTGGCCGCGGCGATGGCAACGGCGAACGCGGCGACCATGGTGCCGCCGGGCAATCGCAACAGCGTGCAGCCGGATATTCCGGGCGCTTCCAGCCGGCGCACTCAGGCCACCAACACCAGCTTCCAGGCCAAGTATCGCAAGGTCTACGCGCTCTTGCAGAACGATGCCGAGCTGCGCGCCAAGATCAGGAAAGTGGCGGCCGCCTACGACATCGATCCGATGCACATCGTCGGCGCCATCGTCGGCGAGCACACCTACAATGTCGACGCCTATGATCGGCTGCAGACCTATTACGTCAAGGCGATGTCCTACCTGTCGAGCAAGCTCACCTTTGCTTATGAAGGGGAGGACGTCAGCGATTTCGTTGAGCGGCCGCAATTCCAGAAATGCGCCGGCATAACCGACAGCTACGATCTCTGGGAATGCCGCGAGCAGGTGTGGAACCATTCCTTCCGTGGCAAGACCGTCGGCGGGACCAGCTTCCCCAACGACCGCTTCGGAGCCACTTTCTTCCAACCCTACTATGCCGGCCAGACTTTCGGACTCGGCCAGCTCAACCCGCTGACGGCGCTGCAGATGAGCGATCTCGTGCACAAGCTCTCCGGCCTGCCCGAGCTCGACGTCAATGATCCGAACACGGTCTACAAGACCATCATGGATCCCGACCTCACGCTGCCTTACGTCGCTGCGACCATCAGGAAGTCGATCGACGCCTACAACAGCATCGCCGGCTTCGACATCTCGCACAATCCGGGCCTGACCGCCACGCTCTACAATGTCGGCAATCCCGAGCAGCGCGCCTATGCGTTGGAGGAGGAGAACGAGAAGCGTCGCGCCGCCGGGGAACCGGAAAAGCTGCCCGAGGAGAATTATTACGGCTGGCTGGTCAACGACAAGCTGGACGAGCTGAAGACGCTGTTCTAGCCGGCTGAGCCGGGTGGCTCAGTAGCCTTCCGAGGCGAGAAACGCCTCGAACTTGCGCATTTCGTCGGCATCCGCCTCGACCATGTGCCGCGGCTCTGGATAGGCGCCCGCCTGGATATCGTCTGCATATTCGCGGAAGGCCGCGATGCGCTCGCTCTGCAGGCGGTCGAACTCCGCCGCGAAGTCGCGGTAGCGCTTGGCATGGCGCGGATAATGGCCGCGATTGCTGCCGAGCACGTCTTCCGCGAACAGATATTGCGCATCGCAGCCGGCGCCGGCGCCCATCGAGATCATGATCAGCGATGTACGCCGCGAGATCGCGCTTGCAACCGGGGCCGGCACAACTTCGATCTCGGCGGCGAAGGCGCCGGCGGCTTCAAGGTCCTTGACCTGCTTCCAGACGAAGGCGGCACTTTCGGCCGTCTTGCCGACCGCCTTGAAGCCGCCCGTCCAGGTCGCATGCGCCGGGATCAGCCCGACGTGACCGCAGACCGGAATGTGCTCGTCGCGTAGCCGGCGGATGGTCTGCAGGCTGGCCGAGCAATACATGGCGTCGGCGCTGGCCGCGCGCAGCTTCACCGCCATGCGCAGGATCTCGTCGGTGGTTGCGCCCAGCTTGATGCGTTCGTCGCCGGGAATGGCAAAGCAGGTGGGCGCGGCGTCGCGAAAACGCGGATCGAAGATAAGATCATAGGGGACCGAGATGATGTCGATGCCGGCACGCTCGGCGGCCTCGGCCTCCTCCAGCGAGAAAACGCGCAGCTTCGAAAGCTGGCGCTTGCCCTTCAGCAATTGCAAATCGGCGACGGTCGGTCTGTTGCGTGCCATGTCCGTGGATCCCCTCGTTTCCAGCGATTACTCGGGCCTATGCCGCCAGCAGCGACTTCAGCTTGACCGATTGCGAGCCGAGCGCCTCAGGCGCGGGCGTCGCCCGCTTCGCGATCAGCATCTCGGCCAACCGTATGTCGCGCGCCACCGCATTGCCGGGCCCGATGCCGCTGGCGGCGACCAGCCTGCCGTCCTCGGCCAGGTGGAACAGAATGAAGGCGCCGTCGTAGAGGTCGCGCCGTACGGTCGAGCGGCCTTCGTCCGAAAGCCCGGCGATCTGCAGCGTGAGCCCATATTGATCCGACCAGAACCACGGCACCGCGGCATGCGCCTCGTTGGCGCCCAGCATGTTCTTCGCGGCGAGCGCGCCCTGCTCCTGCGCGTTGCGCCAGGCTTCCAGCCGCACGCGCCGGCCGCCATAGACGGCGAGCGGGAACGAGCAGCAGTCGCCGGCGGCAAAAACATCCGGATCCGCGGTGCAAAGGTTCTCATCGACGGCGATACCATTGTCGATCGCAAGTCCTGCTTCGGCAGCGAGCGCCGTCACCGGCACCGCGCCGATGCCGATCACGGCAAGATCGGCGACGATGTCCTGCCTGTCGGCAAGCGTGATGCGAACTTGCGTGCCGTCATCGGCAATCGCCGTGATGCCTTGGCCGGTAAGCACCTTCACGCCTTCGGCCTGATGCGCCTTATGAATGATTTCCGCGACCTCGGCCGGCACGCCGCGCATCAGGATGCGCGGCTGCGCCTCGAGCACCGTGACCTTTGCGCCTAGCTTGCGCGCCGAAGCGGCAAGCTCGAGGCCGATGAAACCGCCGCCGATGATGGCGACGCGGTTCTCCGGCTTGAGATGGGCGCGGATCGCGAGCGCGTCGTTGAAGGTCCTGAGATAAACGCAGCGGCCGCCCAGACCAGGCATCGGCAGCTTGCGCGGCACGGACCCGGTCGCGAGCAGCAGCTTGCCATAGCCAAGCGAAGAGCCGTCGGAGAGGCGCACGAGATGCGCGGCGCGGTCGATAGCGACGGCCCGAACGGAATGGATGTGGCGGATCGAGTGTTCGGCCAGAAGCTCGTCGCTGGCGATCGCCTTGATGAGGGGCGCCTCG
Source organism: Mesorhizobium sp. M1A.T.Ca.IN.004.03.1.1 (assembly GCF_003997555.1). Taxonomy (NCBI): domain Bacteria; kingdom Pseudomonadati; phylum Pseudomonadota; class Alphaproteobacteria; order Hyphomicrobiales; family Phyllobacteriaceae; genus Mesorhizobium; species Mesorhizobium sp. M1A.T.Ca.IN.004.03.1.1. The sequence goes on from NZ_RZTV01000005.1 coordinate 511,275, forward strand.
CTGGTCATCGCCTCCTTCGACAGCGGCGGCCGTTCATAGGGCAGATGCGGCTCGTCGCCGACCAGCGTCACCGGCCCTTCATGACCAAGGTCGCGCAGGGTAAGCGCGGCACGACCGCCGCACTCGCCGGCGCCGATGATGACCATTCCTCCCGCCATGCCGTCACCCAAGCTGAATGAAGACTTTGCCGGCGTCGACCTTGACCGGATAGGTCTTGAGATTGACGCAGACCGGCGCCCCGCGCGCGTCGCCGGTCTTGTAGTTGAAGCGGCCATTGTGTTTTGGACACTCGATGATGTCGTCCATCACCAGCCCATCGGCCAGATGCACTTTCTCATGCGAGCACAGGCCGTCGGTCGCGTAATACTCGTCCTCCGGGCTGCGATAGATGGCGTAGGTGCGGCCGGCATGATCGAACCGCATTACGTCCTCCTCGTCGATGTCTCCGGCCGCGCAGGCCTCGACCCAGTCGCTCATGTCGTCCTCCGGCGAAATTCTTCGTTGTCGGTTGTGTCGGATCCGGTCACTCGGCCGCGGCCGCTACCGGATTGTCGTTGTGCAGCTCTTCCCGGTAGGGCTTTGCCGTCGGCGGCAGCTCGCGCTTGAGGAAGTAGTCCTCGTTGCGCAGCTGGCGCAGGAAGGCCGGGATCATCTCGCGGTAGCCGGCCAGGATCGACGGCGTCGGCGCGGGCAAATCGTGCTTGATCAGCTCATGCAGCTTGGGCAGCGCGTGGTAGGGCACCATCGGGAACATGTGGTGCTCCACATGGTAGTTCATGTTCCAGTAGATGAACCGGCTGATCGGGTTCATGTAGACGGTGCGGCTGTTCAGCCGATGGTCGATGACATTGTCGGCCAGCCCGCCATGCTGCAGCAGCCCGGTCATGACGTGATGCCAGGCGCCGTAGAGGCGGGGCAGGCCGACGAGCATCAGCGGCAGCCATGAATGCAGATAGAGCGCCAGCGCGATGGTCGCGACATAGATGGCGAGCCAAATACGGGCGATGCGGATGGCCTTGGGCTGCTCCTGTTCCGGGATGAAGGTCTGTTCTGCGGCGCTGATGACGCCGGCGGCATTGCGCACCATGTCGGTCATCGCATGCCAGGCATCGAGCATGCCGAAAAAATTCAGCACAACGCGCAAAAGGTCCGGCGGTCGCATGACGGCGATCTCCGGGTCGCGGCCGACGATGATGGTGTCGGTGTGGTGGCGTGTATGGCTCCAGCGCCAGGTCACCGGATTGCGCATGATCATGAAGCAGGCGAGCTGGTAGACCGCATCGTTCATCCATTGGGTGCGGAAGGCCGTGCCGTGACCGCATTCGTGCCAGCGGGAGTCGGTCGAGGAACCGTACAGCGTGCCATAGACAAAGAAGAACGGCACGCACCACCAGCTGCCCCAGAACCAAGCGCCGCCCGCGCCACTGAGGAACAGCGCACCGAGCCAGATGATGGTGTCTCGGATAGCGGGCTGGTCGGAGCGCTGCATCAGCTCCTTCATCTGCTTGCGCGGGATCTCGGTGTGGTACCACTGGGCCGCCGAAAGACCGTTCTCGATCGCGCGCTTGGCGTCGCGGCCGGTCAGGCTGTAGTCGCGTCCGGACGGCGCCGGAGACGTGATTGCCGTCATTGCGGGGTCCTCCATCAGCACCTGGCGAATGGCCCTCGGCAATGCCGCGCCTCGCCCATGGCTGGCTTCGACTTCACCATAGCGCCAAGTCATGATAGCCTCAATGTCTCAAAGATAGATTCTATCATTTTCTATCAGATTGGGCTAATCTGAGTCGGGCAAGCGATGGAGCACTCATGGCAAAGCGGCCGACAATCACCGATCTCGCGCGCGTTTCAGGCTTCAGCGTCGCCACGGTCGACCGGGTGTTGAACAATCGCCTGCCGGTGCGCGAGGAGACGGCGCGTCGCGTCTACGAGGCGGCGACCGACATCGGCTATCACGCCGCTGGCCTGATCAGGCAGCGCATGCGCCAGGAGTTGCCCGAATATCGTCTCGGCTTCCTGCTGCTGCGCGGCAATGACGTTTTCTACGGCGATTTCGCGCGCGAGCTGGAGCTTGCCGTCTCGCAATCGCAACGTTTCCGGGGCACTGCGACGATCGACTTCGCCGCTTCGCTGGCGCCCGATGAGATCGCCGCCCAGATGCGCAAGCTGGCGGCGAAATCCAGGGCCATCGCCGTGGTCGGTCCGGACCATCCCACCCTGACGGCGGTGGTCGAGGCGCTGAAGGCGCGAGGGCAGCCGGTCTTTTCGCTGCTCTCCGACTTCGCCGCCGGCATCCGTGAAGGCTATGTCGGGCTCGACAACCGCAAGGTCGGACGCACCGCGGCCTGGATGATCGCCAAGGCCGCCAGCAAGCCAGGCAAGGTCGCGCTTTTCGTCGGCAGCCACCGTTTTCATGGTCACGAGCTGCGCGAGATCGGCTTCCGCTCCTATTTTCGCGAGCATGCGCCGGATTTCACTGTGATGGAGACGCTGGTCAACCTGGAGGCCAACCAGGTGACGCATGATGCGATGCTCGAGCTTCTGGCTCGGCATCCCGACCTTGCCGGCTGCTACGTCGCCGGCGGCGGCATGGAGGGCGCGGTCGCGGCGTTGAGGGCGGCGAAGCCGGCGCATATGCCGGTGGTCGTCTGCAACGAGATCAATGCGGAGTCGCGCGCGGCACTTGCCGACAACATCCTGACCATGGTGATCTCGACCCCGCTGGCGGCGCTCTGCCGCGAGCTTGTCGGGCTGATGGCGCATGCCATCGAGACCGGCGCCGCCAATGCGCCCGGCCAGACTTTTCTCCCCTTCGACATCTATCTGCCGGAAAACATCTAAGCCGCCTTCCGTCGGAATGATGTGATCCATCAGGCTGATGGAATTCTTTCGCGCCGTGAAATTGCCCGGAAGTCCGCCGCAGAACGTTTGCATGCCCGGCCGCGAGGGCGCTGCACGCTTGTCTTCATCGAAAAACCGGCACGCCCATTTCGAATCTCCCTTGACGGCTGTAAGCGAAATGGAATAAATATTTCACCAACTGGGTATTTTGGTTCTTTCGTTCCGGAACATCTGTTTCAAACAGAGGACCAGGCGTTCCATTATGCGAGGAAAACGCCGCCGGAAGGGCCATGGGAGAGATTCCCCGGTAACATCGGGGATTCCGGTTCAATCGGTGCAGCCGGACACCAAGTGGAGGAGAAACTAAAATGAAGAAACTGCTTTTGGGCGTCGCGCTTTCGGCGCTGATGTGTTCGTCCGCCTTCGCCGCCAAGATCGGCGTCTCGATGGCTCTTTTCGACGACAATTTCCTGACGGTGCTGCGCAACGGCATGATCGCCCAGGCCAAGGGCATGGACGGCGTCGAACTGCAGGTCGAGGACGCGCAGAACGACGTGGCCAAGCAGCTCGACCAGATCAAGAACTTCGCCGCTTCGGGCGTCGACGCGATCATCGTCAACCCGGTCGACACTTCGGCCACCCAGGCGATGTCGGATGCGGCGGCCGCGGCCAAGATCCCGCTGGTCTATGTCAACCGCGAGCCGGTCAATGTCGACAAGCTGCCCGACAACCAGGCTTTCGTCGCGTCCAATGAGGCCGAGTCCGGCACGCTCGAGACCAAGGAAATCTGCCGGCTGTTCAAGGAAGCCGGCAAGAAGGAAGCCAATGTCTATGTGATCATGGGCGAGCTATCCAATCAGGCGGCGGTGCAGCGCACTAAGGATATCGATGAAGTGATTGCCACGCCGGACTGCAACTTCATCAAAATCATCGACAAGCAGACCTCGAACTGGAAGCGTGACGAAGCGCAGAACCTGATGACCAACTGGCTGTCGTCCGGCAAGCCGTTCGACGGCGTCATCGCCAACAATGACGAAAGCGCCATCGGCGCCATCCAGGCGATGAAGGCCGCCAATATCGACATGAAGTCGGTCGTGGTCGGCGGCGTCGACGCAACCCAGGACGCGCTGGCCGCGATGCAGGCGGGCGATCTCGACGTCACGGTCTTCCAGGACGCGGCGGGCCAGGGCGCGGGCGCGCTCGATGCGGCGCTGAAGCTCGCCAAGGGCGAGAAGGTGGAGCGCAAGGTCTACATCCCCTTCCAGCTCGTGACGCCGGCGAACATCGACAAGTTCCTGAAGAAGAACTGAGGTCGCGCCAACGCAATTCCAGGAAGTTTTCCGTACGGACTTGCGTGAGGACAAACCCTGGAGCGGCGCTCCGACGCATCGAGTTGGCTGAAATCGGCTGCAGACAGAGCAGCGTCGCTCCCTTCCTTCTCCCGCCCGACCGGGCGGGAGAGCGGGCGCGGTCATTCGGAGGAAGAAGACGTGTCACAGACATCGCATGGCATTGGCGGGCTGAGCTATGACGCCAAAAAGCGCCCCTGGCCTGCCGAGTTCAACGTGTTTCTGGCGCTGGTCATCCTGGTCGGCGCATTCGAGCTGATCGGCCGCGTCTTCCTCGGCGACAGCTTCCTCTTCAACACCCGCGATAACGTCGATGCTATTTTCAACGAGCAGCGGCTGCAGATCATCATCCTGCAGGTGTCGATCGTCGGCATCATCGCCATCGGCGTCACGCAGGTGATCATCTGCGGCGGCATCGACCTGTCCTCGGGCTCGATCGTCGGCGCCACCGCCATGATCGCCATGAGTTTCGCGCAGGTTGCGACCGTCAACGGCAATCCCAACCCGAAGGCGATGTTCATTGACTACGGATGGACCGACCTGGCGGTCATCGTGCCGCTGCTGGTCGCGATCGGCTGCGGGCTGATTGCCGGCCTGATCAACGGCGCCCTGATCGCCTACACCCGCATTCCGCCGTTCATCGCCACGCTCGGCATGATGGTCACGGCGCGCGGCATCGCCAAATGGTGGTCGAAGGGCCAACCGATCTCGTTCCCGACCGACAGCTTCGCGGCCATCGGCAAGGGGCTGATGCCGGTCATCATCTTCATTTCACTGGCGATCCTGTTCCAGCTCATCCTGAGCTACACCCGATACGGCAAGCATTGTTACGCCATTGGCTCCAACGAGGACGCCGCGCGCATGTCCGGCATCAAGATCGCCAACCACAAGGTGCTGGTCTATGTGATTGCCGGCATCCTCGCCTCGATCGCCGCGGTGGTGCTCTCCTCCAAGAACCTCACTGCCCAGGCCGGCATGGGCGTGATGTACGAGCTCGACGCCATCGCCATGGCGGTCATCGGCGGCGTCTCGCTCTCGGGCGGCCGCGGGTCTATCATAGGCACGGTGATCGGCTCGCTGATCTTCGGCGTCATCATCTCCGGCTTCACCTTCCTGCGCCTCGACGCCTACTACCAGGAGATGGTCAAGGGCGTGATCATCGTCGGCGCAGTCGTTCTCGATCAATGGCGCCAGCGCCGCCGGGCGATAGGAGCTTGACCATGTCCGATATCGTTCTGAAGACCGAAAACCTCACCAAGCATTATGGCGGCGTTCACGCGCTGCAGGAGGCGAATTTCGAGCTGCGCAAGGGCGAGCATGTCGCCATCATGGGCGACAACGGCGCCGGCAAGTCGACCTTCGTGCGCCAGATCACCGGCGTCGAGCAGCGCACCGACGGCAAGATCTGGTTCGACGGCAAGGAAGTGAACTTCGCCGGCCCGATCGAGGCGCGCGAGGCCGGCATCGAGACCGTGTTCCAGAACCTGGCTCTGGCCGACGACCTCGACGTGCCGTCGAACCTCTTCCTCGGCCGGGAGAAGGTGCTTTTCAACCTCGGCCCCTTCTCGATTCTCGACCGCAAGGCGATGCGCAGGGCGACGGAAGCGGCGCTGATCCGCACCGCGGTGAAGATCCCGAACCTTTCCAGCACCATCCGCCACATGTCGGGCGGCCAGCGCCAATGCGTGGCGATCGCCAGGACCGCAACCTTCGCCTCCAAGCTGATCATCATGGACGAGCCGACCGCAGCGCTTGGCGTGCAGGAAACGGCGCAGGTCGAAAACATCATCCGCACGCTGAAGGAGAACGGCGAGCCGCTGATCCTGATCAGCCACAACATGCGCCAGGTCTTCGACCTGGTCGACCGCATCGTCGTCTTCCGGCGCGGCCGCATCGTCGCCAATTTGCGCAAGCAGGACACCGACGGCAACGACATCGTCGCTTACATCACCGGCGCCAAGACCGGGCAGGCGGAGCTTCAGGCCGCCTGACCAGGCGCCACGACGGGACCAGACCAAATCGTCCGCGCCGGCCGGCGCGGACACGTTTTAGAGCCACCCTCAAAGGACATTCCATGACTCTCCGCTTCGCTCTTCTCGGCGCCGGCCGTATCGGCAAGGTGCATGCCCGCGCCGTAGCCTCAAACCCGCAGGCCAAGCTGGTGGCCGTGGCGGACGCCTTCGAGAAAGCGGCGACGGAGCTTGCCTCCGCCTATGGGGCCGAGGTGTGCAGCATCGACGCCATCGAGCAGGCCAAGGACATCGACGCCGTCATCATCTGCACGCCGACCGACACTCACGCCGACCTCATCGAGCGCTTCGCCAGGGCCGGCAAGGCGATCTTCTGCGAGAAGCCGATCGACCTCGACGTCAAGCGCGTCGAGCAGTGCCTGGCCGTGGTCGACAAGGCCGGCGCTACGCTGATGGTCGGCTTCAACCGCCGCTTCGACCCGCATTTCGCCGCCGTCCGCAAGGCGATCGACGACGGCGCCATCGGCGATGTCGAGATGGTCACCATCACCTCGCGTGATCCGGGCGCGCCGCCGCTCGACTACATCGCGCGATCCGGCGGCATTTTTCGCGACATGACCATCCATGATTTCGACATGGCGCGCTTCCTGCTCGGCGAAGAGCCGGTTGCCGTCAGCGCGCACGCCTCGGTGCTGGTCGACAAGAAGATCGGCGAAGCGGGCGATTTCGACTCCGTCAGCGTCATTCTGGAAACCGCGTCCGGCAAGCAGGCCGTCATCTCCAACTCGCGCCGCGCCACCTATGGCTACGACCAGCGCATCGAGGCGCACGGCTCGAAGGGCATGGTTGCGGCCGAGAATCAGCGGCCGGTGTCGATCGAACTCGCCAACGACAAGGGCTACACGCGCCCGCCGCTGCACGATTTCTTCATGACCCGCTACATCGACGCCTACGCCAACGAGATCGCTTCCTTCATCGCCGCCGCGACTGCCGGCAAGAAGGCGGCGCCGAGCGGCAAGGACGGGCTGGTCGCCTTGAAGCTGGCTGATGCCGCCTTGGAGTCTGCCAAGACAGGCAAGACCGTCCGCGTCGCCTGAAGGTTTGAAACTCGATTACAGGAGCCAGAGCGATGAACGGTCTAGCCGGTCGCAATTCAGAAACGCGCGCCATCGTCACCGGCGGCGCGCAGGGCATCGGCTTCGCCGTGGCGGAAGCCTTGGCCGACGAGGGTTGCCGCGCGCTGGCGCTGGTCGGCCGCTCGCAGGACAAAGGTGACAAGGCGGTCGCAGCGCTCAAGATGAACGGTGTCGATGCCATCTTCATCAGCGCCGATGTCGCCAAGGTCGCCGACTGCAAGCGCGCCGTCGCAACGGCGCTCGCGCATTTCGGCACTTTGAACGCGCTGGTCAACGCCGCCGCCACTTCGGCCCGCGGCTCGTTGGTCGAGACATCGGAAGAGCTTTTCGACCAGATCTTCGACACCAATGTGCGCGGCCCCTTTTTCCTGATGCAAGGCCTCGTCGCGCATCTCCTGGAGCGCAGGGTGCCGGGCTCGATCGTCAACGTGCTGTCGATGTCGGCGCATGCCGGCCAGTCCTTCCTGACGCCCTATTCGACCAGCAAGGGCGCGCTGATGACGCTGACCAAGAATGTCGCCAGCTCCTACCGGAAAAACCGCATCCGCTGCAACGCGGTGCTGCCCGGCTGGATGGATACCGAGGGCGAGGCGATCGTGCAGAAGAAGTGGCACGATGCGCCGGACGACTGGCTGGAAAAGGCCGAGGCCGCGCAGCCGATGGGCCAGTTGGTCAAGCCGGCGCAGCTTGCCCGGCTGATCACCTATATGCTCAGCCCGCAGGCCGGCGTCATGACCGGCTCGCTGGTCGATTATGATCAAAACATAGCTGGCGTGATCGGGGAGTAGTGACACGAGTAGCCTTACGCCAGAAGCCGGCCAGCTATGGGTGGAGATGTGATCAGCCTCGTGCGCCCAAAGGTACGCGGCCCCTGAGAGCCCCTGTTGCCGCAGCATCGCTATTCCGGTATAGTCAAGATGGTCAGAGTAGTCATGAGATTGAGATGCTGCCCGGACCGAAAGAAGATACGAGCTGGACGGTCGCTGGGGCAAAGGCCCGGCTCTCGGAGGTAATAGATCGGGCGCAATCTTCGCCTCAGACGATCACCCGTAACGGCAAACCAAGCGTTGTCGTCGTGTCCGCAGAGGAATGGCGGCGGAAGACCGCCCGCAAAGGAACGCTTGCGGAGTTCCTCCTGGAGTCGCCGCTGCGCGGCGCCGATCTCGACCTTGAGCGTCAACCCGACGAACCGCGTGATCAGCCGCTTTGAGGCTTCTGCTCGATACCAATGTCCTGTCAGAGGTGACGAGGCCGGCGCCGGATGTAGGCGTTCTAAAGTGGCTGGACGGGCTTGATGAGGATCGATCATTCATCAGCGTCGTGTCGATCGCCGAGATCCGGCGCGGCGTTTCCCTCATGGATGAGGGCCGCAAACGAGAGGCACTGGCCGAATGGCTCGCTCGAGATTTGCCGCAGCGCTTCGAGCAAAGGGTTTTGCCGGTGGACGAAGCCGTTGCCTTGGCCTGGGGCGACCTGATGGGCATTGCCAAGCGCCGCGGTCACGGTCTGTCGTCGATGGACGGTCTGATCGCCGCCACCGCGATTGCGAAGCAGCTCACCTTGGCAACGCGTAATTCGAAGGATTTCGAAGGCTTTGCAATCGAACTTTTCGATCCATGGTCTGCATGAACCGTGAACCGCTGCATGATGCTCTATTTTTCCCGAGGCCACGGAGCACGGCGCAAACCAAGCAAATGCTTAGCTTCATGAGGACGTGACAAGCGCCGCGGCATCGACTATATGAGCCGCATGATCCACCTGACCGCCTCGTTTTGGTACTTTAGCTACGGTAGCTCGCTGGCGGCGGGAGGATTGCGCTCGATCTGAAGATTGCAGCATCTAATCCGAAAAGCCGCCAGACCTGGCGGCTTTTTCGTTTCAGCCGGCAGGTCTCCTAACCAGGAGCAGAAAGCCGTGTTGACCACCACAGACGACCTACGGGTCAAGGAACTCAAAGTCCTGAGCACGCCGGACGACGTGATGCGCGAGATACCGCGCTCGCTCACGGCGACGCGCACCGTTGCCGCCTCGCGCAACGCCATCCATTCCATCCTGACCGGGGCCGACGATCGACTGGTCGTCATCGTCGGCCCTTGTTCCATCCACGATCCGGTCGCCGCCGTGGACTACGCCAGCCGTCTGGCGGCGCTGCGCGAGGCCCTGGCCGACCGGCTCGAGATCGTCATGCGCGTCTATTTCGAGAAGCCGCGCACCACGGTCGGCTGGAAGGGCCTGATCAACGATCCCGATCTCGACGGCAGCTTCAACATCGACAAAGGCTTGCGGATGGCGCGCAACGTGCTTTCCGCCGTCAACAATCTCGGCCTGCCGGCGGCGACGGAATTCCTCGACATGACGACGCCGCAATACATCGCCGACCTCGTCGCCTGGGGCGCCATCGGCGCGCGCACGACCGAAAGCCAGATCCACCGCGAGCTGGCGTCGGGCCTCTCTTGCCCGGTCGGTTTCAAGAACGGCACCGACGGCAATCTGAGAATCGCCGGCGAGGCGGTGAAGTCCGCCGCCCAGCCGCATCATTTCATGGCGGTGACCAAGGGCGGCCGCAGCGCGATCGCGGCGACGACCGGCAACGAAGACTGCCATGTCATTCTGCGTGGCGGCGTGGCGCCGAACTACGACGCGGCAAGCGTCGACGCGGCCGCCGCGGAGCTCGGCCGCATCGGCATCGCGCCGCGCCTGATGATCGATGTCAGCCACGCCAACAGCGGCAAGAAGCCGGAGAACCAGCCGAAAGTCGCGCACGACGTGGCGGGCCAGGTCGCAGCGGGCGACGAGCGCATCATCGGAGTCATGATCGAGAGCAATCTCGTCGCCGGCCGTCAGGACGTCGTGCCCAGCAAGCAGCTCACCTACGGCCAGAGCATCACCGACGGCTGCATCGATTGGGCGACCACCGAAACGGTGCTGCACGGACTTGCCGGCGCCGTCGAGTGGCGCCGGTCGGTGAAGCGCGAACTGCTCGCCACCCGTCAGGGCGCCGCCTGACAACCCTGGCGAGGGCGGCGTTCACGCCGCCCTCAGCCCTTCCCATGCGGTGAATACCGAGACCGCGAATAGAAGCAGCCCGGCCGCACGGCCGGCAATGACCGTTGCCCGCGGATTGCCGACCAGAAGCGCCCGGCTGCGCCCGGCGGTGATGGCGAGGCCGCCGTAGATTCCTGCTTGTGTGACGACAGTCAGCAGTCCCATGATGGTCGCCTGCATCCAGATCGGACCGTAAACCGGCTTCAGGAACTGCGGATAGACGGCAAGGATAAACAGATAGGCCTTGGGGTTGATCAGGCAGGTGACCAATCCCTGGCGAAAGGCTTTCCAGGCGGAGCGGCTGCCGGCGGGCCCGTCATCGCTGATGGTGATCGAGCTGCGCATCAGCGAAATTCCGATATAGGCCATATAAGCGGCGCCGGCGATCAGCAGCGGTTTGAACAGGACCGGCACGAAATGAATCAGCAGCCCGACGCCGATCGCCCCGTTCAACGTATGCACTACGCCGCCGAGCATAATGCCGCCGGTCGCCGCCAGCCCCCTGTCGCGCCCCCCGGTCAGCGCATTGGCCAGCACGAACAGCATGTCCATGCCTGGAACGGCGATGATGCCGAACAGCAGGATGAAGAATAGCCAGAGATTTTCCGTGTAACTCATGTCAGTTGCCTGTCGCAGCGCCCGCCAAGGACGCTGAGGAATCTGTTGATTTTCAAACCGATGCGCGGCCCTATAGGTCGTCCCAACTGACGGGGGTGTGTCAGTTGCGTTACGATCGAGTGGAAAAATGCGCAAGGCCTCGCGTCTGTTCGAAATTATCCAGATCCTGCGGCTGGCCAAGAAGCCGGTGACCGCGGCGACGATTGCCGAGCAACTGGAAGTGACGGTGCGCTCCGTCTATCGCGACATCGCAGCCCTGCAGGCGATGCGCGTGCCGATCGAGGGCGGGCGCGGCATCGGCTATATCCTGCGCCCCGGCTTCGACCTGCCGCCGCTGATGTTTTCGATCGAGGAGATGGAGGCGATCGTGCTGTCGCTGGCGCTGCTGGAACGCACCGGCGATGACGAGCTCAAGCAGGCGGCAAAGCGCGTCGGCGCCAAGATCTCCGGCGCGGTGCCGCCGCCCTTGCGCCAGACGCTCGACGCCAACGCACTTCATGCCTGGGGTTTTGCGCCTGCGGCCGCGGCGGTCGATCTGGCTCTGGTGCGCCGCGCCATCCGCGACGAGGAGAAGCTCGACCTTGCCTACCGCGACGAAGCCGGCCGCGACACACAGCGTATCGTCCGTCCGATCGCGCTGATCTACTACGCCGAGACCGCCAACATCGTCGCTTGGTGCGAACTGCGCCAGGCCATCCGCAATTTCCGCAGCGACCGCATCGAGGATTGCCAGCCGACCGGCCTATGGTTCAAAGGCGAAGGCGATCAACTGCGGCAGGTTTGGGTGGACGGCTGGGAGATCAATGCAGCAGCCGCCGCCGGCACCTGAAGGGGAGCCAGCTCACCTCACATCCACCCAGCGCTGTTCCTGGAACGAACGCGCCATCGCATGCACGGTCCGCTCGATCTCCAGCCCCTCGTCGAAGTCGATGGTCCGCGCCGGCTTGCCGGCGATCCGCATCAAAAGCTCGCGGCATTCGATGATCTTAAGGTCGTTGAAGCCGAGGCCGTGGCCGGGCGCCGGCACGAAGGAATCGTAGGGCTTGTGGTGCGGCGCCAGCAGGATCGTGCGGTAGCCCTGCTCGGTCGGCCGGTCGGCGGTCAGATAAAGTTGGAACTCGTTCATTCGCTCCTGGTCGTAGAGGATCGAGCCTTTCGAGCCGAAGATCTGGAGGGCGATACGGCCCTTGCGGCCCCAGGCCGAGCGGTTGACCAGCAGCGTACCGGCGACACCGTTCTCCAGATGCATCAGAACACTGGCGATATCGTAGGTCTCGACCGCACGGCGGCCGCCGGAGGCGACGCGCCGGTCGGCATAGGGTTTCGCCATGTCGCACATGACGCGAGCGACGCGGCCGAACAGCACTTTGATCAGCGACAGCGGATGCACCGCGAAATCGTCGAGCGCGCCATAACCGGAAGCCGCCTCATGCTTCCAGAAGAACAGCGCCTCGGGATCGGCCATGAAATCTTCGTCCATCTCGATGCGCACGAGATTGACATCGCCGATGATCTTTTCCTCAAGCAGCGCGCCGATGTGGCGGATGGCCGGGTTCTGAATGTAGTTGTAGCCGAGCACGGCAGCCTTGCCGGATTTGGTCGCTGCCTTTGCCATCGCCTCGGCCTCGGCAAAACTCGGTGCCATCGGCTTCTCGCACCACAGGTGCTTGCCGGCGTCGAGGATGGCGATCGCCATTTCCGGATGGAACTGGTTGGGCGTGGTCAGCGACACGACATCGACCTCCGGATCGTTGACGACGGCACGCCAGTCGCCCGAGCCTCGAGTGAAGCCGAACTCGGCCGCTTTGCGCTTTGCAAGCTCGTCATTGACCTCACCCAGATGCACCAGCCTCGCCTTCTCGACATCGGGAAAGACGGTGCCGACCGCGTTCCAGGCAATGGCGTGGCACTTGCCCATGAAGCCCGTGCCGATGAGGCCCACTCCGACCATGTCGATTGTCTCCGCTGAAGGGGAAGAATTCGCATGGATGAATTAATCCATTTCAGCCGAGAATGGAACGTCCAAATCATTTTTTATGGTGTTCTTGCGCGAAACCGCTATGATGAGGCAGGAGAGGGAACACCAGCATGGCCGTGGGCGGAGCGACGATGGACGGACGGGTGCCTCGCGATTTCGAGACCTTGCGCACGACGATCCTGGAGCGGCGCACCAGTCTGCCCAAGCGCATCGCGCAGATCGCCGCCTATGCGCTGGACAATCCCGACGACATCGCCTTCGGCACGGCGGCGAGTATCGCGGCTTCCGCCGGCGTCCAGCCCTCGACGCTGATCCGCTTCGCCCAGCAGCTCGGCTTCGACGGTTTCACCAGCCTGCAGCAGGTGTTTCGCGAGCGGCTGCGCGAACGCAATTCGTCTTATGACGAGCGGCTGGCGGCGCTGCGCGCCAAGGCCGAGGAAGGCGCCGGACACCGGGCGATCTTCGACGGCTTCGTGGCTGCCGCCAGCACCTCGCTCAGCGACATTTCGCGCGCGCTGAACGATGTGCATTTCGAACAGGCGATCACGCTGCTGGCAAAGGCCGAGACGATCTATGTGCTGGCCAAGCGCCGCTCCTATCCGGTCGCCTCCTACATCGCCTACGCGCTTGGCAAGCTCAAGATCCGCAACCAACTGATCGAGTCGGCCGCGGGCTTGAATGCCGAGATGATCGGCTTCGCCACGCCGCGCGACGCCGTCATCGCCATCAGCTTCTCGCCTTACGCGCCTGCGACCATCGAGGAGACGCGCTCGATGGCCGAGCAGGGCGTGCCCATCGTCGCCATCACCGACAGCTCGTTCTCGCCGCTCGCCCAATTCGCCAAGGTCTGGTTCGAGGTGGCCGAATCCGATTTCGGCGGCTTCCGCTCTTTGTCGGCAACGATGGCGCTTGCCATGGCGCTGACCGTTGCCGTCGGCGAAAAGCGGCGCGACGCCGGCCGCAAGCGCAAGGCCTGAGCGGCCCCGAACGGGCGTTTTTCCATCAGGGAACACTCATTCCATATTGACTATAGATTGGAATTATTATTTCATATTGACGGTGTCACGCCGCCGTTCGCGCGTGCTGCCCAAAACGACGCTGCTCTGCACAACAAAGCCGATGGGAGGTTCGAATGGGCGAAGCCGTGGAAGCGAAATATCCGCCGCTCGACGTCATCACGATCGGCCGCGCCTCTGTCGATCTCTACGGCCAGCAGATCGGCTCGCGTCTGGAGGACATAACCTCCTTCGCCAAGTCGGTCGGCGGCTGCCCGGCCAATATCTCCGTCGGCACGGCAAGGCTCGGCCTGCGCTCGGCGCTGCTCACTCGCGTCGGCGACGAGCAGATGGGCCGTTTCATCCGCGAGCAGCTCAGGCGTGAGGGCGTCTCGGTCGACGGCCTGAAGACCGACAAGGAACGGCTGACGGCGCTGGTGCTGCTTTCCGTCGAGGACGAAGGCGTCTCGCCGATGATTTTTTATCGTTCGGATTGCGCCGATATGGCGCTCGCCGAAGAGGACATCGACGAGGCTTTCATCGCCTCGGCGCGCGCCGTGGTCGTCACCGGCACCCATTTCTCGCGTCCCAACTCGGATGCCGCACAGCGCAAGGCGATCCGTTTGATGAAGGCCAAGGGCGGCAAGGTCGTGTTCGACATCGACTACCGCCCGAACCTCTGGGGGCTCGCCGGCCATGCAGAGGGCTTCGAGCGCTACGTCAAGTCGGACCGGGTCTCGGCGCAGCTGAAGACGGTGCTGCCCGATTGCGACCTCATCGTCGGCACCGAGGAGGAAATCATGATCGCCTCCGGCGCCGACGATTGTTTGAGCGCGCTTAAGACGATCCGCACGCTGTCGGCCGCTACCATCGTGCTCAAGCGCGGTGCCAAAGGCTGCATCGTCTATGACGGGCCGATCAGCGACGACCTCGAGGACGGCGTCGTCGGCGAGGGCTTCCCGATCGAGATCTACAACGTGCTCGGCGCCGGCGACGCCTTCATGTCGGGCTTCCTGCGCGGCTGGCTCGGCGGCGAAAGCTTTGCCACGGCGGCGACCTGGGCCAATGCCTGCGGCGCCTTCGCCGTGTCGCGCCTGCTGTGCGCGCCGGAATATCCGACCTTCGAGGAGCTGCAGTTTTTTCTGAAGCACGGCAGCAAGCATCTGGCGCTGCGCAAGGACGAGGCAATCAACCACATCCATTGGGCGACGACGCGGCGGCGCGACATCCCTTCGCTGATGGCGCTCGCTTGCGACCACCGCGTCCAGCTGGAAGATGTCGCCGCCAGGGTCGGTGCAGATGTCTCGCGCATCCCCGACTTCAAGGTGCTCACCGTCAAGGCGGCGGCCAAGGTCGCCGCCGGTCGCGACGGCTACGGCATGCTGATCGATGAGAAATACGGCCGCGATGCCATGTTCGAGTTCGCCCGCCATCCCTTTGCCTGGCTCGGTCGGCCGGTCGAATTGCCCGGATCGCGGCCGCTGCGCTTCGAATTCTCGCAGGACGTCGGCTCGCAGCTCACCGAATGGCCGGTCGACCATTGCATCAAGTGCCTCTGCTTCTATCATCCGGATGATCCGGAGGCGCTGAAGACAGAGCAGCAGCAAAAACTGCGAGCCCTGTTCGAGGCGGCGCGGAAAGTCGGCAGGGAACTGCTCGTCGAGATCATCGCCGGCAAGCACGGCACGCTCGACGACACCACCATTCCGCGCGCCCTTGAAGAACTCTATGCGCTGGGCATCAAGCCCGACTGGTGGAAGCTCGAGCCGCAAGCCTCGGCAGGGGCCTGGGCCAGGATAGAGCAGGTGATCGTCAAGAATGATCCGTGGTGCCGCGGCGTCGTGCTGCTCGGTCTGGAGGCGCCGCAGGACGAGCTGGTCGCCGCCTTTGCCGCCACCGCCAATGCGCCGATCGTCAAGGGATTTGCCGTCGGTCGCACCATCTTTGTCAATGCCGCCGAACAATGGCTGGCCGGCAAGATCTCGGATGACGAGGCTGTCGCCGACATGGCCTCGCGCTTCGAGCAATTGACCGAGGCATGGCTTGCAGCGCGCGGCCGCAAAGCAGCATAAGAAGAACGGGCAGCATATTAGGCGGCACAGGGAAAGCCGGAGGAAACGACAATGACCAACACCGTTCGCCTGACGATGGCGCAGGCGCTGACCCGCTTTCTCAGCCGCCAGATGACCGAGATCGACGGCAAGAAGGTGCCGATCTTCGGCGGCGTCTGGGCGATCTTCGGCCACGGCAATGTCGCCGGCATCGGCGAGGCGCTCTACCAGGTCCGCGACGAGCTGCCGACCTTCCGCGCCCATAACGAGCAGGCGATGGCGCATGCGGCGATTGCTTACGGCAAGGCGAATTTCCGCCGCCGCTTCATGGCCGCGACCACCTCGATCGGCCCCGGCGCGCTCAACATGGTGACGGCTGCGGCGCTCGCCCACGTCAATCGCTTACCGGTGCTGCTGCTTCCCGGCGATGTCTTCGCCAACCGCTTGCCCGACCCGGTGCTGCAGCAGGCCGAAGATTTCTCCGACGGCACGGCGAGCGTCAACGATTGCTTCCGCCCCGTCTCGCGCTATTTCGACCGCATCACGCGGCCGGAGCAGATCATCCCGGCGCTGAACCGCGCCATGCAGGTGCTGACCGATCCGGCCGAATGCGGCCCGGTCACGCTTTCGCTCTGCCAGGACGTGCAGGCGGAGGCCTATGATTATCCGGAAAGCCTGTTTGCCGAGCGCGTCTGGACGCCACGCCGGCTGCGCCCGGATCGCAACGAGCTGGCCGTCGCCGTGGCGGCGCTGAAGAACGCCAAGAAGCCGCTGGTGATCGCCGGCGGCGGCGTCCTCTATTCGCAGGCTTCCGGAGAGCTGGCCAAGCTGGTGCAGGGCGCCGGCATTCCGGTTTGCGAGACCCAAGGCGGCAAATCCTCGCTGCCCGACGATCATCCGCTCAACATGGCGGCCGTCGGCGTCACCGGCACCTCAGCGGCCAACCGGCTGGCGGAAGAGGCCGATGTGGTTCTTGCCGTCGGCACCAGGCTGCAGGACTTCACCACCGGCTCCTGGGCGCTGTTCAAGAATGCCGGCCGCACCATCATCGGGCTCAATACCCAGGTCTTCGATGCCGGCAAGCACTGGGCGCTGCCGCTGGTTGCCGACGCCACCGAAGGGCTCGCCGAGCTTTCCGCCGCGCTGAAGGGCTGGAAGGCGCCGACCGCCTGGACCGACAATGCGCTGAAGGGCAAGACGGAATGGCAGGCTGCCGCCGCCAAGGTGACGGCCTCGACCAACGCCGCCTGTCCCTCCGACGCGCAGGTGATCGGCGCCGTGCAACGCGTGATGGGCTCGGGCGTCACGCTTTTGCATGCCGCCGGCGGGCTGCCCGGCGAATTGCACAAGCTCTGGCAAGCGGGCGCGCCCGGTTCCTATCACGCCGAATACGGCTTCTCGACCATGGGCTACGAGATCGCCGGCGGACTCGGCGTCAAGATGGCGAAACCCGACCAGGAAGTCGTCGTCATGGTCGGCGACGGCTCCTATCTGATGCTCAACTCCGAGATCGCGACGTCGGTGATGCTCGGCCTGAAACTCACCATCGTGTTGCTCGACAATCGCGGCTATGGCTGCATCAACCGGCTGCAGATGGCGACCGGCGGCGCCAGCTTCAACAATCTTTTGAAGGACGCTCGCCACGAGGTGATGCCCGACGTCGACTTCGTCGCCCATGCGGCAAGCCTCGGTGCCGTCGCCGAGAAGGTGGCCTCGATTGCTGAACTCGAGACGGCGCTCGCCAAGGCGAAGGGCCACGACAAGACCACCGTGCTGGTCATCGACACCGATCCGCTGGTGTCGACCGAGGCCGGCGGCCACTGGTGGGATGTTGCCGTGCCGGAAGTCTCGTCGCGGCCGCAGGTGAACGCCGCGCGCAAGGCGTATGACGAGAAAAAGCTCATGCAGAGCTTAGGTGATTGAAGCTGGCGCTGCCCCTCACCCTTGCCCTGCTCCCCGTGAAGGGGGCCGCCACCGCTGAAGCCTGTCCCTTCTCCCCGTCATTTCCAGGGAGAAGGTGCCGGCAGGCGGATGAGGGCAGCGCCGACGAGCGAAAGTTGAACGATCCGAACCTGGAGTGACGACTTGAAAGCCAAACTGGGCATGTCTCCCATCGCGTGGTGGAACGACGATCTCGTGGAATTGAGCGATGATGTGTCGCTGGAGGAGTGTTTGCGCCAGTCGCGCTCGGCCGGCTTCACCGGCATGGAGATGGGCCGCCGCTTCCCCAACGACCCGAAGGTGATGCTGCCGATCCTGAAAGAGGCCGACGTCACGCTCTGCGGCGGCTGGTTCTCCGGCACGCTGGTCGATGAGGACCTGGCAAGCAACAAGGATCGCATCCAGCCGATGATCGACCTGTTCAAGGCGGTCAACGCGCCCTGCATAGTCTATGGCGAGGTCGGCCGCTCCATCCAGGGTGACCGCACCAAGCCTCTTGCCACCAAGCCACGGCTTTCCGGCGACGAGATGAAGGCCTATGGCCGCCGCGTCACCGAATTCGGCGAATGGTGCGCCGACCAGGGTATGCCGCTTTCCTACCATCATCACATGGCGGCCGTGATCGAGACCGAGCCGGAACTCGATTCCTTCATCCATCATTCGGGCGAGGGCATCCCGCTGCTGCTCGATGCCGGCCACCTCGCCTTCGCCGGCGGCAATGTGTTGCGCGCCATCGACAACCACCACAAGCGCATCAACCACGTCCATGTGAAGGACGTGCGCATGAACGTGATCGACGGGCTCGACCGCACGAAACAGTCCTTCCTCGATGCCGTCGCGCTCGGCGCCTTCACCGTGCCCGGCGACGGCTCGCTCGATTTCGGCGCGATCGTCCAACGCTTCGCCGACTACGGCTATGAAGGCTGGTTCGTGGTCGAGGCCGAGCAGGATCCGAAAAAGAACCCGCCGCTGAGGATGGCTGAGGTCGGCCATAAGGAGCTGATGCGGGTGATGACGGCCGCCGGCTATACGGTCGAGACGCAGGGCTTCCCGGCGTAAGCGGTGGATCGTCCGGCCGCTCGCTCTATCTGATGCGTTTGGACAAGTCCCGGATTGGCGCGATGAAAGACTATGAACACCCCTTCTTCCGACCGCTGTGGCGGCGCATTGCCGTCGTCGCCGTCTGCCTAATCTGGTCGGTGATCGAATTCGCCTCCGGCACGCCGTTCTGGGGGGTAATCGCGCTCGGCTTCGCCGGTTACGCGGTGTGGCAGTTCTTCTACCTCTACAAGCCGGCCGAGGAGCCCAAGCCTCCGGCCGAGCCGAAGGAATGACCCAGGAGACAAAAATGTCGAAACTGCTCGTCAAGGCCGACAAGGGCCACGGCCACGTCGCCCACGTCACCCCGCAAAGCGCGGGCTGGACTTACGTGGGTTTCGATCTCCACCGGTTGCGGCCGGGCGAGACGGCCGCCGGCAAGACGGGCGAGCGCGAGGTCTGCCTGGTGTTCGTCACCGGCAAGGGCAAGGCTGCGGCCGGCGGCAAGGATCTCGGCCTGCTCGGCGAGCGCATGTCGCCCTTCGAAGGCAAGCCCTGGTCGGTCTATGTGCCGCAAGGCTCCGACTGGGCAGTGACCGCCGACACCGAGCTGGAGCTTGCCGTCTGCTCGGCGCCCGGTCTTGGCGGCAGCCTGCCCGCCCGCGTCATTGCGCCCGACGATCTCGGTCAGGAAGTGCGCGGCAAGGGCACCAACACCCGCTACGTCACCAACATCCTGCCCGAGGGCAAGCCGGCCGACTCGCTGCTGGTGGTCGAGGTCATCACGCCCGGCGGCCATACCTCCAGCTATCCGCCGCACAAACACGACCAGGACAATCTGCCGGCCGAGTCCTATCTCGAGGAGACCTATTATCACCGCCTCAACCCGCCGCAGGGTTTCGCCTTCCAGCGCGTCTACACCGACGCCGACAGAAATGGCGTGCGCGATCTGGACGAGGCGATGGCGATCGAGGACGGCGATGTCGTGCTGGTGCCGAAGGGCTACCACCCGTGTGCGGCCTGCCACGGCTATGATCTCTATTATCTCAATGTCATGGCCGGCCCGAAGCGGACATGGAAATTCCACAACGCCGCCGAGCATGAGTGGCTGATGAAGGCGTGAGATTTTTCATAGCCCTCAACCTGTTGGTCCAGTTCGGGAAAATCGTCGGCTAAGGACCGCCGGAGCCTGGGTTGCCTTCGAAAACCCATGAAAGCTTCGTCAATCCGTCATGGAAATCACCTATGGCAGCGGTCTGACGAGGATTTTCGATGCGCTATGCCATTTACTTTACCCCGAGGCAGGATGAGCCGCTGGCGCGGATTGCCGCTAACTGGCTGGGGCGCGACCCGTTCGGCGCGCCGACGCGGCCGGTCGAGGGTGTGGGTGACCTGTCGGCGGCGGAAGTTGCCTTCCACACCGCCTCGGCACGGCGCTATGGGTTCCACGCGACGCTGAAGGCGCCGTTCCGGCTGGCGCCCAGCGAAACGGAAGCCTCGCTGCGGGCGGCGCTCGACGATTTCGCCGAGGCCACGGCACCAGTCGTCGTCCCGCGTCTGGTCGTCGGTCAGATCGACGGCTTTTTCGCGCTCGTGCCGGGAAGTCCTTTCGAGCCGCTCAACAGTTTCGCCGGCGAGGTCGTGCGCGCTTTCGACCGCTTCCGTGCGCCGCTGACCGAGGCCGAGATCGAGCGCCGCAGCCCAGACTCGCTGAAGCCGGATGAGTTCCGCAACCTCTGCCAGTGGGGTTATCCCTACGTCTTCGAGACGTTCCGCTTCCACATGACGCTCTCCGGACGGGTCGGGCCACAGGAAAGCCCGCGCCTTCGCGCTGCAATCGACAGCCTGTTCGCGGATGTGCTGCAGCGTCCGGTGCCGGTGGATGCGCTGACGCTGTTCGTCGAAACCGAACCGGGCGCGCCCTTCATGGTGCTCTCGCACCACGTGCTTGGACGCGGCCCGGCCAGAAAAACCGCCTGATGTCCGCCCGCCTGAGATAGGACTGCTGAAATGACCGCCGAGACCGTTTTGAACAATGCCCGCATCGTGCTGCCCGACGAGATCGTCGCGGGCTCGCTGCTGCTGCGCGATGGGCTGATCGCCGCGATCGAGCTGGGTGCGGCCCGCACCGGCGAGGACATGGGCGGCGACTACATCATCCCAGGTCTCGTAGAACTGCACACCGATCACCTCGAAGGCCATTACGCGCCGCGTCCGAAAGTGCGCTGGAACCCGATCGCCGCCGTGCTCGCCCACGATGCGCAGGTGGCGACCGCCGGCATCACCACGGTGCTCGACGCCTTGCGCGTCGGCATGGACGAGGATGCCGACCTGAAGTCCGACGACGTGCGCAAGCTCGCCGATGCGATCGAGGACAGCGTGCGCCAGGATCGGCTCAGGGCCGACCACTTCATCCATCTGCGCTGCGAGGTCTCGGCGCCGGACTGCCTCGAGGCCTTCGCCAATTTCGAGACCGACGACAGGGTGAAGCTCGCCTCGCTGATGGACCACGCGCCGGGCCCGCGCCAGTTCGTCGATCTCGAGACCTACGCCTATTGCTACCAGCGCAAACTGAAGCTGACCGACCGCGACTTCGAGAAATTCTGCGCGAAGCGTATGGCCGAATCGGCCAAGAATTCCGGGCCGAACCGCGTCTTCATTTCCGCCGCCTGCCGCGAGCGCGGCATCGTGCTTGCCAGCCACGACGATGCGACAGCCGGCCATGTCGACGAGGCGGTGGAGCAGGGCGTGCGCGTTGCCGAATTCCCGACCACCGAGGAAGCAGCGAGAGCCTCGAAGGCGGCAGGGCTCGGCGTGCTGATGGGCGCGCCCAACGTCATGCGCGGCTCCTCGCATTCGGGCAATGTGTCGGCGCGCTCGCTTGCCGGCGACGGTTTGCTCGACATCCTGTCGTCCGACTATATCCCCTTCAGCCTGATCCAGTCCGCCTTCTTCCTCGGCGATGTCGTGGAAGGCATTTCGCTGCCGCAGGCGGTCGCCATGGTCTCGAAGAACCCAGCGGAAGCGGTCGGCCTTAGCGATCGCGGTGTCATCGAGCCCGGCCGGCGCGCCGACCTCGTGCGCGTGCGCGTCGACCAGCATGTGCCGGTCGTGCGCAACGTCTGGCGTCAGGGCAGGCGCGTCGCATGATGGTTTCTGCGCTGATCGAACGAGAGCTCACCGAGACCCTTCCGATCCGCAACGGCGTCTTCGTCGTGGTGGTCGGGCCGAGCGGCGCCGGCAAGGACACGGTGATCGGCTACGCCAAGGCGCATTTTGCCGGCGAGACGGGGCTGGAGTTCGTCCGCCGCGTCATCACCCGTCCGAGCGACTCCGCCAGCGAGGACCACGATACGCTGGCCGACGCCGCCTTCGCCGAGGCGGAAGCGGACGGCGCCTTCGTCATCTGCTGGGACGCGCACGGCCTGCGCTATGGCCTGCCGGCCGATGTCGATTGGGCGATCGCCAATGGTCATGTCGCCGTTGCCAACGTTTCCCGTGCCGTCATCCCGGCGCTGCGTGAGCGCTATGCCAACCTGGCGGTGGTCGAGATCACCGCTGCGCCGGAGATCCTCGCCGAGCGGCTGGCGGCGCGCGGCCGTGAATCGCGCGGCGAGGTGCTGGCGCGTCTGGCGCGCAGCACCAGCGTGACGCTTTCCGGGCCGGATGTCACCTCCATCGACAACAGCGGCGCCAGAGAGATCGCCGGCGAGCGTTTCGCCGAGGTGCTGCGCAAGGCGATGGCGTTTTCGGACCTTTCGGACATGATCTGAGGTGTATTGATTCAGGTGATGCCGGCTTGCGAGTGGGAGGTTGGGCCGAGACTTGTTGATGTCGGCGCCAACGCCAAAAAAATGTGTGCAGCACGCGAAGTTGGAATTTGCCCCGCTGCCTACCGAGATCGGACGAGGGAAGCTACTCCGCCGGCGCGCCGGCGACATTCCGGCGCGACGCCTCCATCATCCGCCGCCGGGCGCGGAACACACCCCACTGCTGGTCGACCAGCACGCCGATCAGGATGACGCCGCCCATCACCGCGAAGTTCAGTGAGGACGGGATGCCGAGCAGATTGACGAGGTTTTGCAGTTCCTGCAGCAGCACGGTGCCGAGGATGACGCCTACGAGCGAGCCCTCGCCGCCGCGCAGCGAGAAGCCGCCGAGCACCGCCGCGGCGATGGCGTAGAGCTCATAGAACTGGCCGTGGCTCGCCGGCGAGATCGAGCGCGTGTACATGGCGAAGTAGATCGCCGACAGCGCCGTCAGCACACCGCAGATCACGTATGCCGCGATCACCACGCGCCCGGTGCGGATGCCCGAATACTTCGCCGCTTCCTCATTCTTGCCGATGGCATAGAGATAGCGTCCGAACACCGAGCGGTGCAGCACCACCCACATGACGATGGCGATCACGATCAGCGCGATGAAGGAATTCGGCAACCCGCCGGAGCGGCCGGCGGTCAGAAATTCGAGATCCGGGAAATTCTGGCCGAAAGCGAAGCCCGCCGTGCCGTCGGCGGTGTAGAAGCGGGCCACGCCGCGGTAGATCAGCAGGCCGCAAAGCGTCACCACGAAGGGCTGCATCTTGAGCCGCGTGATCAGCCAGCCATGCACGAAGCCGATGATGGCGCCGAGCACGATGATCAGCACGAAGGCCAACGGCCAGTCCATCTCGCGCACGGCGATGAAGTCGATGAACAGCGTGCCGAGCAGCGCGATCAGCGAACCGACCGAAAGCTCGATGCCGCCGGTGATGATGACGAAGGCCTGGCCGATCGAAAGGATGCCGAACAGCGCGACCAGGTTGGAGGTGTTGGCGAGATTGATCGTCGAGAGGAAGCGCGGATTTATAGCCGTGACCACCGCACCGACCACCAGGATCAGGACCAGCAGGCCGAGGTCTTTCTTGCTCATTGCGCTCCTCCCGCGGCTTGCGCCAGCTTCGGCTTCTTGCCCACTGCCAGCAACAGCACGTTCTCCTGGCTGAAATCGTCCCGGTCGAGGATGCCGGAGATCTGCCCCTCATGCATGACCGCGATGCGGTCCGAGACGCCGATCACCTCCTCCATGTCGCTGGAGATCATCAGCACCGCGACGCCGGCATCGGCCAGCGCCCGCATCAGCGCGTAGATCTCGGCCTTGGCGCCGATATCGATGCCGCGCGTCGGCTCGTCGAGGATCATCACCTTGGGGTTCATCGCCAGCCATTTGGCCAGAACCACCTTCTGCTGGTTGCCGCCGGACAGCGTGCCGGTGCGGGTCAGGACCGATGGCGCCTTGATGCCGAGATCCTTCTTCTGCTTCTCGGCGGTGGCGAGCTCCGCGCTGGTCGACACCAGCGAGCGCTTCGCATGCGCCGGCAGATTGGGCAGCGAAATGTTCTGCGCGATCGAGAGATCGAGCAGGATGCCGGTCAGCTTGCGGTCTTCGGGCACCAGGAAGATGCCGCTCGCCACCGCATCGGCGGCCGATCCGACATTGAGCGCCTTGCCGTCCAGCGCGACACTGCCGCCGAGCCGCTCGTCGATGCCGAACAGGACGCGCGCGAGCTCCGTGCGGCCGGAGCCGACCAGGCCGGCAAGCCCGAGGATTTCGCCGCGCCGAAGCTCCAGGTCGACCGGGTGATCGGGATAGGCGCTGGTGCGCACCGCTGTTGCCGAGAGCGCGACGCCGCCCGGCGCGCGCCCCGCCTCCGCTGCTTTCTCGCGCTGCTTAAGCATGCGCCCGATCATCAGCTTGACCATCTGGTCGTGATTGATGTCGCTCTTCGGCAGCGTGCCGGCCAGCATGCCGTCGCGCAGCACCACGACGCGGTCGGCGACGCGCTCGACCTCGTGCAGGCGGTGCGAGATGAAGATGACGCTGATGCCTTCCGCCCGCAGTCCCTTGATCACGTCGAGCAGCTTTTCGGTCTCGGCGATCGGCAGGCTGGAGGTCGGCTCGTCGAGGATCACCAGCCGCGCCTTGATCGACAGCGCCTTGGCGATCTCGACCATCTGCTGCTGCGCCAGCGACAGCGAGGCGACCGGCGCGTCGGCCGAGAAATTGGCGCCGACGCGTTTCAGGAGCGGCGCCACCATCTCGCGCAGCTTGGCGCGGTCGACCAGCCTCAGCGGCCCGGCCTTCAGCGGCTCGCGGCCGAAGAAGATGTTGGCGGCGACGTCGAGGTTTTCGAACAGGTTGAGTTCCTGATGCACGAAGGCGATGCCGGAGCCGATGCTGGCTTCCACGGTCAAGCCGTCATGCGCGACGCCGTCGACGGTGACGGTGCCGCTGTCCGGCCGCGTCACGCCGCCGAGGATCTTCATCAATGTCGATTTGCCGGCGCCGTTTTCGCCGACCAGCCCGATCACCTCGCCCGGCCTGACCTCCATCGAGAACCCGTCCAGCGCCACGACGCCGGGATAGGTCTTGCGCACGGCCTCGAGGCTCAGGAACGGAGCGGATTGGACGATGGATGGGTCGGAATAATTCATCACGCCATTGTTCATCGCGCTTATCGGCAGCCGGTAGACTGCAGACTGACGGGCCGCATGCGGCCCGTCAATACGGACGCCGGCTCAAGGCGAAGCTTGAGCCGGCGCAACTGTGCATCGATTACTTGCCGGCCATCGCCTTCAGGTTTGCGGCATAGGCGTCGACATCGTCCTTGCCGATGATCTTGGTCGGCACGATGATCAAGCCGTTGGCCGGAATGCCCGACTTGTCGCCCTTGAGGTAGGCGGCCATCAGCTTCATGCCCTGATAGGCCCATTCGAAGGGCTGCTGCACCACGGTCGCGGCAACCGTGCCTTCCTTGACGCCCCCCAGCGTGATCGGATCGTCGTCGAAGCCGACGACGGTGATCTGGCCGAGCTTGCCGGCGTCGCGAAGCGCCTCATAGATGCGCGGCGTATTGTAGGAGTAGAAGCCGACCATGCAGGTGATGTCGGGGCTGGCGACCAGCGCGTCCTCGACATTCTTCTTGGCCCGTGCCTGGTCGATGTCGTCGCCGCGCACGTCCACCAGCTCGATCTTGCTGCCGGCAAGCCCCTCCTTCATGCCCTCGATGCGCTCCTTGGCATTGTCGGCGCCGAGCAGGCCGACGAAGCCCAGGCACTTGCCGCCGTTCGGCATCGCCTTCTTGGCGATCTCGGCCGCCTGCTTGCCGGCATCGACGTTGGACGAGCCGATATAGGCGACGCGCTTGGTCTGCGGGGCGTCGCTGTCGGTGGTGAACAGAGCCGTCTGCGACGCGATCTTGTTCAGCCCGTCGGTCGAGGTCTTGGGGTCGACCGCCGACACCATGATGCCCTTCACGCCGGCCGTCACAAGGTCGTCCATCAGGCGCTGCTGGATGGCGACCGACGACTGCTCGGGATATTTCAGCTCGAGATTGTAGTCGGGCAGTTCGCCCTGCGCCTTCTTCACGCCGGCTTCCGCCGCCTTCCAGAAGTCTGACGCGCCGTTGACGACAAAGGCCAGCGTCGGCTTGTCGTCGGCGCGCACGGCTGCGCTGGCCGTCAGGCCAATAGCCAAGGCCGCCGCGGCGACGGACGCGTTGCGTATCATGGATTTCATGCTTCAACCTCCCTTTTGAAACTCATCGCTGCTGTCTCGGCTGCGGCCTGGACGCCCTCCTCCTCAAGGGTCTGGCACCTAAGTCCGGGGCCGATCCAGCCGCGACCGAAACACTAGACACAGATTTGACGTTCGTAAATAGTCCGATTTGTCTGACATTTTCGTGAGGATGAGGGCAGCCCTCTTCCGGCAAATTGCCGGGCAGCGAACCTGCGCTCCTCCCAGATGCCGTCGCCGCAGCTCGCCCGGCGACGCGTTGACAGTAGATCGCTTACCGATATTAGTAAATAGTATTAGTCGCGGGATCGGACCGGCGCCCCAGCCACGGCGAACCGAGTGCCGCGGTGGGCGCCAGCGGAAGCAGGATTTGCGCTGGTCGGGTCGGCAAAACTCGGGAAAATTGACAGCTTTGCTAACCTTTTTGGCCATTTTGTCGCCGCGTGCCGTGGCTGGTGCCAACGCCCTTGTTAGTGATAATAGTTATAAGCATACCCGCTCGGTGGCGGGCTTTGCGGAACAGCCCGGCAGGTTTGGGAAAAGACCATGAGCGAACCGACGCAACTGCGCGATCCACGGGAAACGTCCAGACGCCGCAAGGCCTCGGCCAAGCCCAAGGGCCGGGTCACCATGACCGATATAGCGAGGGCCGCCGGCTGTTCGCAGGCGACGGTCTCTTTCGTGCTCAACAATTCGCCGGGCATCAGGCTGTCGCAGCAGACGCGCGACCGCGTGATCGAGGCAGCTAGAGCGCTGGGCTATTCGCCGCCGGTCTTTTCAGCGTTGCGTCCGCCCGTCACGCCCTTCGAAGGGCTGGATGGCGTTATCGGCTTTGCCGTCGACCAGCTCGCCACCAGCCCCGAGGCGGTGGTGGCCATCGAGGGCGCGCGCCAGGCCTCGTGGAATGCCGGCAACGTGCTCCTGGTGGCGCAGACCATGGGTGACACCGTCATGGAGCCGCGTGCCATCCAGGCGCTCACCCGGCGCGGCCTCTCGGCGCTGATCTACATGACCATCTTCACCCGCGAGATCACAGCGCCCGAGTTCCTCTACAGCCTCGACATTCCGGTCATCCTGCTCAACTGTTACACCGCCGACTATGCCTTCCCGGCCGTGGTGCCTTCCGAGATCGCCGGCGGCCAGAGCTCCACCCGGCATCTGATCAGCCGCGGCCACCGCCGCATCGCCACCATCACCGGCGAGCCGTGGATGCAGGCGGCGCAGGATCGGCTGAAGGGCTATCGCCGCGCTTTGGCCACCGCCGATATCCCCTTCGATCCGGACCTGGTGGTGGAGGGCGACTGGTCGGCCAGCGCCGGTTATGCCGCGACGGTGAAGCTGCTTGCGCTGAAGGACCGCCCGACCGCCATCTTCTGCCAGAACGACCGCACGGCGATCGGCTGTTACGAAGCGCTGAAGGAGGCGGGGCTGCATATCCCCGAGGACATTTCCGTGATCGGCTATGACGATGAGGAGATCGCCCGCCACCTCTCCCCGCCGCTGACCACATCGATCCTACCGCATCTGGCGATGGGCCAATGGGCGATCGAGCAATTGGAGGCGCCGCCGACGCCCGGCCGCGGCCGCTATCCCATCACCAAGCTTGAATGCCCGCTGGTGGAGCGGGAGAGCGTGGGAGCGTGCCTCGCACAATTCCGGTGACCCCGTCTTGATCCAGGCCTATGATGGATTGCGCGTGTTCCTTTCCCGACACAGGAAAAACGCTCGTGTGGCCGAACCGTCGTTTATGCGATCTCTTAAAGATCGAGCACCCGATCATCCAGGCTCCGATGGCCGGCTCGGCGACTCCGGAACTCGCCGCCGCGGTGAGCAACGCCGGCGGGCTGGGATCGCTCGGCTGCGCATCGATGCTGCCGGACGGCTTGCGCACCGCTGCGCGCCAGCTGCGCGCCTCGACCGAGCGTCCCTTCAACCTCAATTTCTTTGTTTTTCCCAGACCAGACACCAGCGACGCCGTACTGACCCAGGTCATCGACAGGTTGCGGCCCTACTACGAGGAGCTGTCGCTCGACGAACCCTCGCGTAGGCTTCCGCCGAGCGGACCGGGTTTCGACGAAGAAAAGCTTGAACTGCTGCTCGAGATCCGGCCACCGGTCGTCAGCTTCCATTTCGGCATTCCGGACGCGGCCGCGGTCGCCAAGTTGAAGCAGGCGGGGATCGTGGTTCTCAGCACCGCGACGAATGTCGCCGAGGCGCGCCAACTCGCCGACAGCGGAGCCGACGCGGTCATAGCTCAGGGCTGGGAGGCAGGTG
The DNA here is from genome assembly GCF_003997555.1 of Mesorhizobium sp. M1A.T.Ca.IN.004.03.1.1. NCBI lineage: Bacteria > Pseudomonadati > Pseudomonadota > Alphaproteobacteria > Hyphomicrobiales > Phyllobacteriaceae > Mesorhizobium > Mesorhizobium sp. M1A.T.Ca.IN.004.03.1.1. The sequence continues at coordinate 540,062 of NZ_RZTV01000005.1, forward strand.
GCCACAGGGGATCGCACGCCCCCAACCGTCCCGGTGACGGCGTGGGAACGTTGGCGCTGGTTCCCCAGGTCGTGGATGCCGTCAAGCTGCCGGTCATTGCCGCCGGAGGCATCGCCGACGGCCGCGGCATAGCGGCCGCCTTCGCGCTTGGCGCCAGCGGCGTGCAGATCGGCACCGGCTTCCTGTCTTGCGACGAGGCCGGCACCGACGGACCGCGCCGAGCCCTGATCCGCGCCGCCACGGACATGGACACGATGGTCACCGATGCCTTCACCGGCCGCGCGGCGCGGGCAAGACGCACCCGCTTCGCCTTGGAGATGGAGGTGAACCGGGCGCGCCTCCCCGACTTCCCGCAAATGGTTGCGCTCAGCGCTCCGCTCGGCGAGGCCGGTGCAAAAGGAGATTACGCCTTCCATCTCTATGGGCAGGCGGCCGCCTTGAACCGGGAGCTTCCTGCGGGCGAATTGATGCAGACGCTCGTGGCCGAAACCGGTGAGGTGTTCGAAGCGCTTTCGACCGGCAAAACGATGTCCGCGTGAGCGAAGTCTCCGCTCGTTGACGTCCCGGACAAGTCCCAATCCGGACTGCGACAAGATCGGCCGGCAGGCAGGCATGCCATCCGCGCGACCGATGATGCTGGCATGGGCGGCATGGGGCGGCCGCCCAACTCGGCCAGTTTTGCCGCCATATGCGCTCTGGTGATCTGCGGCTGCGAAGCGCACATGGCGATCTCGATCACGCTGCGGAACACGTCGGCATCCTCGCTTGCGGCGGCGAAAAGCCGGGCCATGACTGGATTCGGCGGCGGACTGGCAACGCCTCCGCCGGCGCGTTCATCTCGGCGATCCGGGCTCGCTCGGCGGCAATCTGGTTGCGATAGAGCGGACTGGCGCTCGGCCTCGGCATCGTATGCTCCTGCCAACGCCCACCTGTGCGATCTCGGGACCGAGGCTGGTTTCGTTGCTTGGCATGGTTCCCGCGTGGGTCTAGGCTGAAACCAGCAAGGGAGGACGGGATGACATCAAGCTTCACCGTTCACGCCGCATCCGGCTATGAGCAACTCATGGGCCGCTGGAGCCGCAGGCTCGCGCCCAAGTTCATCGACTTCGTCGGCCTGGCCGGCGGCGAGAAGATCCTCGAAGTCGGCTGCGGCACCGGCAGCCTGACCTTCGAACTGGCGAAGTCGCGCGATCTCGCCGAAATCCAGGCCATCGACTTCTCAGCCGTCTTCGTCGCGGCGGCCAAGGAGAGGAACACCGATCCGCGCATCACTATTGAGCAGGCGGACGCCACGGCGCTGCCTTTCGAGGACAATGTGTTCGACCGTGCGCTGGCGCTGCTGGTCCTTCACTTCGTGCCGGAGACCGGCAAGGCGGTGGCCGAGATGCGCCGCGTGACGCGGCCTGGCGGCGTGGTCGCGGCCGTGGTGTGGGATCACCTCGGCGGCATGCCGGCCATGCGCATGATGATTGACACCGTTGCCGCGCTCAGCGAAAGCGGCCGCCAGATGCGCAATCGCTACTGCTTTCAGCCGATGATGCAGCCCGGCGAAATGAAGCGGACCTTTGTCGAACAGGGCCTGACCGACGTCACCGAAACCGAGCTGATGATCCGCATGGATTACCAGAATTTCGACGACTACTGGGCGCCGATTGCCGCCGGCGAAGGCCCGCTCGGCAAATATATGACCACGCTCGACGCCGCCGAGCGGACCCGCACCGAGGCTGCAGTCCACGAGGCCTATGAGGCCGGTCGTGCCGATGGGCCGAGGTCTTTCGCCAGCGTCGCCTGGGCCTGCCGCGGCATCGTGCCCTGACCTTTGGCGCTATCTGAGCTGCGCGGACGGCGTCGCGGAAACTGCGGTCGCCTAGCCGGCCAGTGCTGGCAGCCAGCGGTGCCAATAGTTGGCGCACCCGACAAGATTCGAACTTGTGACCTCTGCCTTCGGAGGGCGGAGTGAAGGCCGGTCGTGGATAAACATGATATCCTGAAAGCCTTGTTTCCCAGCCACTTGCCGTTATGCTTATCACAGTCATCTCTCAAATCTGTGTGGGACGCTCTGTGGGACAGCGAACTTCCAAGATCGATAGCCCTTCGAAGCGCGCCCGTCTAGACCCGCGAAAAAACCCGTATTGGGGCGGCGTCAGCGGCGGCCGGGGTGGTGTGAGCCTGGGCTATAGAAAGCCGAACCGCGGCGCTGGTGTCTGGATCGCCAAGATGGTCGCCGACGGCCGCCGCGTCGAAGAGAAGCTTGGTAGCGCTGATGACGACGGCGCGCCGGCTGGCGCGCTCACCTACCGTGCTGCAGTCACCGCGGCGCTTGATTGGAGCAGGCGGCAATATGCTGCCGCGCAGTCGGCCGCAAACGGCTCGAGCGTTCCGACCGTGCGAACGGCCGTCGAGAGCTACGTCGCCAAGCGCAAAAAGCGCTCCGCCCGCGAAGGCGGCAATGCAGAAGGGCGCCTGACCCGCCATGTTCTCTCCGACAAAGAATTTGCCGCGCTGCCCTTGGCGAAGCTCCGGGCAAGCGATCTCGAAAGCTGGCGCGGTAGATTGCCCATCAGCGGCTTCGTCGAGCTCGACGAGGGCGAGGACAATCCCAAGCCGATCGCGCCGTCGACCGTGAACCGGCTCATGAATGATCTTCGCGCGGCGCTGAACGACGCCGCCGAGCGCCACCGGCGCGAACTGCCCGCGCACCTGGCTGCCGAGATCAAGGTGGGGACGCGCGCAATGAGCGTCACCGATGACGCCCGCAAGCAGCTACTGTCCGATGAGCAAATTCGCTCGACCATCACCGCGGCGTTCGAAGTCGATGAAGATTTCGGCCGTCTGGTCTTGGTGGCCGGGGTCACTGGAGCGCGGCACTCTCAGATGCGACGGCTCCGCGTAGGGGATCTTCAGATCGACAAGCTGCGCATGATGATGCCTGGATCGTCGAAAGGCCGTTCGGCCAAAGCCAGGCCGCCAGTGTCGGTCCCCATCACCGCCGAGACGCTGGACAAGCTTCGGCCGGCGGTGACCGGTCGCCAGGCTGATGAGCCGCTTCTGGAGCGTTGGGCGTACCGCAGCGTCGGTCCGGTGAAATGGGAGAAAGACCACCGGCGTCCGTGGGGACCGGCCTACGAGGTCGACAACTGGTGGGCAGTCACGGTCGAGCGCGCCGGCGTGCCGGCGGACACCATCATGTATGCTTTCCGGCACTCGTCGATCGTGCGCGGGCTAAAGGCGGGCTTGCCCGTTCGCCTGGTCGCGGCGCTTCATGACACGAGTTCGGAGATGATCGAGCGGCATTATTCGGCGTTCATCGTGGACGCGACGGAGGAACTGGCGCGTCGCGCCGCCTTGGCAATATAGATTGGATTCTGTAATACAGAATAATTCCCGATCCGCATGTTATTATAGTGAGAGACTTGATGCCTTGGCGATTTATGCTACGTTAAAAGGCATATCGCGCCGATATTGATTCTTCTGCTGAACCGGCTGTCCTGGACTGGAAAGCGGCGCCCCATCCAAAGCAAAGGACGGCCATGCCCGCTTCAGCGTCATCTCGCGCGCCCGCAACTTCTATCAATGTCCCGTGGCAACAGCGCCCAATGCTGCCGCTCACCACGGCGGCAGAAATCGCCGGCGTATCACCCGCATCTCTCTATCGCTTTGCCGCTGAAGGGCGGCTGAACTTCCGGCGTTTGGCCGGGCGTACGCTCGTCGAGACGTCGAGCCTGATTGCCCTAGTCAAGACGGCCGAATCTTGGACGCCGTCCAATCGTGGCGCTGCCGCTCGCGCAAAGCGGTCTGAACGATCCCGCGCAGCTTGGGAGGCGTAGCCGTGGCTGCGCAATCGCTGTTGCAACGCGCGCTCACGGATCTCGACCGCGGTCCCGAAGACATCGTCGAGTTGTTTGGCCCGGGCAATGTTCGGGATCTCGCAATCGCCATGCTGAGTGCGTCCGGATGCGCGTTGGATGGCTCGCCGGCCGACGTTGAGCGCCTTGTTAAGTACGCCACCGAAGTCGACGTCGAGCCGTGGCTGCGAGAGTGGCGGAAGTCTTTCGGACCGGCCAACTTGGGCCGGCCGCGCACCGATCTTTTCGAAATCGTCATCTATGCGGCGGCGCGGCACCGCTTCGGGGGCGAGCACCGAAATCCGGCAGCGCTCGCCGCGAAATGGCTCGGCGAACCGGCGACCAAAGACAAAGTCGAAAAGCGCGAAAAGAGGTTCAGGCGAATTTTCTCGCACGCCTATGTTGCCTATGCCGGGCTGTCGCGCGCCGAGGCAGCCGAGCACTCGGCGCGGATCCTGCTCGACGTCATCCTCGACCTCGAGAAGCTGGACGCCAAGATGGCTGCGGAACGTGTTGCCACCTCCCACGCCAAAAGGGACAGCAGGCACGCCCCTTTTTCGGCGCGAATTGCGCCCGCACCATAGCGTCCTCACAGTAGGAAGGCGACCAAAATGCAAATCCAGAAGACCGAATATGTGCCTTGGCGCGACCGGGCTTTCGTGTCGATCGCAGAAGCCGGCGAGATCGTCGCCCGGTCATCCGATTGGGTTCGAAACCGTGTTGCGGAAGGGCGGCTGCATGGCTGCCGCGTTACACCAGGTGGGCCGCTCGTCGTGACCGTGCCGAGCCTCGCCGAGCTCGTGGACGACGCGCTGCAGGCGGCCCCACCGCCGCGCCCGGCGCGGCTCTATCTGGCAGTCGACAACACCTGAAAAACAACGGCCGGCCGCTCCTGGCAGAGCGCACCGGCCTGAAAGGTATTTGGACCCGGTGAATATACAGCACGTCCCCACACCCGCGCAACCATCGGTCTTTGGCGACGTCGTCGGAAAGGCCCGGCCCCCGGCCATCTCGCCGGCGGCAACTGAAGCGATCCAGTTCCTCAAAATGATCGACGCAACGGGGCGCCACAACCTCGTTGCCTTCGATCCCACTGTTGACAGCGGGCCGCCCATCGCCGCGCGCACCTTCGCCGCAGGCGATTGGAGCGGGATTGCCGAGTTCGTCGACCGGCACAGTGGAACTGCAAATCTCTATCTCACCGCAAACGAACCGGGCGCGACCGCCCCGCAAGGGAAACTACGCAAGGAACATATCGGTCGGATACGAGCCGTTTATGCCGACGTCGATCCCGCCGACGGCGTTGAAGTGGAGCGAGCGCGTGACACGCTTGCCGCGCAGGCAGAGAGACTTAAGGCCGGCGCCATCCCTCCGACCGTGATTGTCGATTCAGGCGGCGGTTTCCAATATCTCTGGCTGCTCAAGGAAAAGCTGGACCCGGCCCAATTCCTCTCATGGGCGGAGGGCCAGGGTAGAGCGCTGGCCCACGAGCTCGGCGGCGATGCTGTGCAGAACATCGACAGGCTGTTGCGCCTCCCCGGCTCGCCGAACCTCCCGACACCGGGGAAGATCGCCAAAGGCCGGGTGAAGCGCCTAGCGCGCGTCATTCTGGCCGAGCCAGGCCGACGTTACAAACCGACCGACTTGTCGAGCGTCGTTGCGCCTCTGGCAAAGCCAGCAAACGCCACGGAAGAAACAGACGCTCACATCGTGGACGGGGTTAAGCTGTTCAGGGGCAATGAGGGGGCGATGTCATGGGGTGGCGTTTTCGTAAGTCGGTTCGTC